>JBCBIY010000010.1:0-111810 GCA_038523925.1 Pseudomonadota bacterium
CAACCAAGCTTGCGCAGGTTGGACCAAAAGAACAGAGCGAGGCGCACGAAGCTGGCCTATGGCCAGCGTAGCGCGCCGCAGCGAGTGGCAGTCGGACTCGTGTGCCAAACAAGCTTGCGCAGGTTGGACCAAAAGAAATGAGTGAGGCGCACGGAGCTGGCCTCCGGCCAGCGTAGCGCGCCGCAGCGGGTGGCAGTCGGATTCGTGTGCCAACCAAGCTTGCGCAGGTTGGACCAAAAGAACAGAGCGAGGCGCACGAAGCTGGCCTTCGGCCAGCGTAGCGCGCCGCAGCGAGTGGCAGTCGGATTCGTGTGCCAACAGGGCTGTTGCCCTGTTGGACCAAAAAAACACCCACCCACAGCCAGTCCGTTACTTGCCGGCGAGGCGCTGAAGGGTGGGGCGGGCGAGGAGGAAGACGCGGTAGGCGCCCTCGAGGAGGGTTGGGAACGGCGGGATTGAGAGGATGCGCACAAACGGGCGGGCGGCCGGGACTGCGGCCCACATGACGAGGAAGGCGCGGGCGCCGGAGACGATGGTGCCGTCGGCTTTTCGCACGTGCATCCGTCGCTTGGCGTCGTCGCGCGTGAGGTCGCCCGCGACCGGACCTGACCCCTTCGAGATGTCCTCGAATGCGAGTGCGCCATCCTCGGTGCGGGCTTCGAGGAACGCGATCTCGCGGCGGCAGAGCGGGCACGCGCCATCATAGTAGGCGATGGGCGGGTTGCCGGTCTCCGCGGTGCGCGCTTGCGTGGGTGCGACATCAGTTGTTTGCGTCATACCCGCACAACGGGCCGCGCCGCGTGACGGATCGGACGGCTCCCGCTGCAAGTTGACGCGGCTGCCATCACCGCGGCGCGCTGTGCGCGACCAAACTCGGTTCGATCCGGTGTGCTTTGACGTCCGCACACCCTGCCTAATCTAGTGTCTCGGGTGGCGCTGCGTCCTAAAGGTCAAGCGACGCGGTCTGACCCGGATGAGCCTCTACCGCCGGCGGATCCGGCGGTAGCCGCTGCGGCGGGTGTTGGCGCGGCGCACGGTGGCGCGGCGCGAGCGGGCGCGTCGGCTGCGTGAGACGGTGCTGCCCGCAACGCGTCTGCGGGCGCCCGACGTCTTCAGCCAGCGGCGATAGTCGCGCAGCGTCATGCCGCGCTTGCGGGCGCGCGCCATCTCGCGGTCCTGCTCTTTCCACACGGCAACCTGGCCCTTCCAGGCCGGCAGTTTGCCTGTGAACTTGTCCTCGCGGAACTTCCAGATGTCGCGGATGCGGTTGACGGCGATGACCGGCGCGCCGAGGTGGACGCGGTTCGCCAGATCGATCACGTCCTCATTGTACATCCGGATGCAGCCGTTTGAGACGCTGCCGCCAATGGAGCGGCGATAGGGCGTGCCGTGGATGCGCAGAAGCGACCAGTCGAGATAGAGCGCGCGCTTGCCAAGCGGGTTGCCGGGCTTGCCGCCCTCAACCATCGGCGAGCCATCAACCGGATGCCAGTCCGGGTTCTCGCGCATCATCGAGATGAATGTCCGGCCGGTCCAAAGCTCATCCCGCTCGCCAACCGCCACTCGGTAGCGCTTCGCCTTGCCATTGCCGAGCGTGTAGTACAGCCGCCGTTGCCAGTTGACGATGACGATCGTGCCCTTCGGCAGGCCGAAGTTCACCTCGACGACGCGCGCCTTGTAGGACACCCGCTTCTTCTTCCACTTTCGCTTTTTCGCGTCAGCCGTCTCGGAGTAAGAACCGAGCGCGATGACAGAGGCGAGGGCGAGCAGAAGAAGTCGAAGCATGAACGCACCGGAGACGCGGGTTGAGGGAAACGCGATAGTGAACAGCAAATGCTATTGTTTCCCGGATAGCGATTGATTTCAACCGATGGGATCCGAGCGCCGCCAGTTGGCCGCGCGCGTGACGGACGTAGGCAGGTGCGCGTGGCGCGGGGCTCGGCTACATATTTGAGCTTCGCAGTCGCACGCAGATCCATCAACCATGACCAGCAATACTCTGCCAGATCTCACAGCCGGATTTCCTGAGCCGACCGACGAAGCCTGGCGCGCGCTTGTCGAGAAAGCGCTTGGCGGTCGAGACTTCGACCGCGCGCTGACGTCTGACACGCTGTCGGGTGTGAAGGTCAATGCGCTCTATGCGGCGGCCCAGGGTGCCGGGCTCGTCAAGCGGTCCGGTGCTGGGGCCCCTTGGACGATCGCGCAACGGGTCGACCTGCCGAATGCGTCGGCTGCAAACGCGGCGGCGCTTGGAGATCTGATGGGCGGTGCGAGCGGCTTGGTGCTCGTGAGTGATCAAAGCGCAGGGGCGCGCGGCTTCGGGTTGGAGTTGCGCAATTCCGGCGCTCTTGAAACGGCGCTGCAGGACGTTGCTGTGGCGATGATCGCGCTGGCGCTGGAGCCAGGGCCGGAGGCCCGCGCCGAGGCCAGCCTATTGCGCGCGCTGGTCTCGTCTCGCGGCGATGTGCCGGACGCGCTCAGCATTACGTGGGGCTTCGATCCGCTCGGCTCGCTCATGCGCGACGGCATACTTGCCGGCGCGCCAGAAACGCTGTTCCGCGAACTCGCCGACGATCTTGCCGGCCTCAGTGGCGATGGTTTTCGCGGCCCGTTTATCGCCTGCGACGTGCGGCGCGTGCACGAAGCCGGCGGCTCAGAAACCGGAGAACTGGCCGCGGCGCTCGCGATCGGGGTCGCGTACCTGCGCGGGCTTGAGGCCGCGGGCAGGACGCTCACTGATACCGCGCCCGCACTCCACTGGACGTTCGCAGTCGATAGCGATCAGCTTTTCGGGATCGCGAAGCTGCGGGCCATGCGGAAACTCTGGGCGCGTGTTTGCGACGCAAGCGGGCTTGATGCGGCCCCGCCGATCCACATCCGCGCCGAGACTGCGTGGCGCATGCTCTCGAAGCGCGATCCGGCGGTGAATATGTTGCGGGCGACGATCGCAACATTCGCAGCCGGTGTCGGCGGTGCCGATGCCATCACGGTGCTGCCGCATACGCTTGCTCACGGCGTCCCGCGCGACGCCGCACGCCGCTTGGCGCGGAATACGCAGCTCGTCCTGCTCGAAGAGGCAAACCTCTGGCGCGTCGCCGATCCGTCCGCGGGCGCCGGGGCGATCGAGGCAATGACGGATGCCCTTTGCGAGCGGGCCTGGGCCGGCTTTCAAGCGATCGAGGCCGCAGGCGGTTGGATCGCGGCGCTGAAGGCTGGGCAATTCCAGGCCTCCGTCGCGGATGTTGCGGCCAAGCGGCGACAAGCGGTGCAAACCGGCCGCGAAGAGCTGACGGGGGTGACCGCTTTCCCGCCGGACGGTGACGCCGCCATGGATGTCGACCCGGTGCCCGCTGGCACGCCGCTGCCTCACGCAGGCGAACCAATTGCAGAGCCGCTGCCGTCGCTGCGGCTTTCAGCACCGTTCGAGGCGTTGGCGGAGGCGACCGCCGCGCAAGCCTCTGAGACAGGACGGATGACGGCCGTGTTCCTGGCGCGGATCGGACCGGCGGCTGATCACGCAGCGCGCGCGACGTGGACCGCGAACCGGCTTGCGGTTGCGGGCATTGGCACTGTTGGCCCGGCCGACGGCTTTCTGACGAGCGGCGATGTCGGCCAGGCGTTTGCCCAAAGCGGGGCCGCCGTCGCCTGCCTTTGCGGCGATGACGATGCTTACGCCACGCTCGGCGATGCGGCCGTGCAGGCGCTTAAGTCGGCAGGGGCGGCTTACGTCATCGTCGCCGGCCGCCCGGCCGATACCGCGGTCGTCGAGGCGCTCGAGACCAGCGGTTCCGATCTGTTCCTGACAGCGCGTGGCGACATCCTCGGCGACCTGCGGGCCATCCAGGAAGCGATCTGTTAGAAGAACAATTGTACTCTATATGTTCTTTTCATCAAGGCGCTGTCGTGCAATACGAGCGGCGCTTTTGAGGAGAGGTATGTTCTATGAGTACAGATCGACTGGATAAGCTTGAGCAGGCCGTTGCCGACGCGGCCGTTTCGCAAAGCGCAGGCGTGCGCCGCGTGGACGATTTGGAGCGGCGGTTGAACGCGGTTGAGCAAACGGCGATTTCGCTCGGGCAATCCGAAGCGGCGCGGAACCTGGAACTGCAGGACGTGCGTCAGCAGCTTGATGCGGTGGTCCAGAAACTCGGCGGCGGTGGCTCCGGCGCGTCGAACCCGTAGCCTGCGCCGGGCCGGGCCAAAGCGATGCCGTCAGACGCAGCGCTCGCGGCGCGTTTTAAAATTCGCTAATCTGTCAGGGTCAGCGGAGGGCGGCCTTCGCGCAGCCGATTGAGTGACGCATGGCGCCTGCAGCGCTTCCAGATTTCACAAAGATCGCGTTCGGCGACAGCGCGCAGTCCGCTGCTCCGACGACGCGCACGGGCGCGCCCTGGACGACGCCCGAAGGCATCGACGTCGCGCCGGCTTACGGCTCGAATGCGCGCGATGGCCTCAGCTTTGTCGATGGCAAGCCGGGCATTGCGCCGTTCCTGCGCGGGCCATACCCGACAATGTACGTCACCCGCCCGTGGACGATACGGCAATACGCCGGCTTCTCCACCGCCGAAGAGAGCAACGCGTTCTACCGGCGCAACATCGCGGCCGGCCAGAAGGGCCTCTCCGTCGCCTTCGATCTCGCGACACACCGCGGCTATGATAGCGATCATCCGCGGGTTGCAGGCGACGTCGGCATGGCCGGTGTCGCAATCGACAGCATCTACGACATGCGCACGCTGTTCGACGGCATCGACCTTAACCGCATGTCGGTGTCGATGACGATGAACGGTGCAGTCCTGCCGGTGCTCGCGCTCTTCATCGTGGCCGGCGAAGAGCAGGGCGCCTCGCCGGCGGCACTGTCGGGGACCATTCAGAACGACATTCTGAAGGAGTTCATGGTCCGCAACACCTACATCTACCCGCCGGCGCCATCGATGCGGATCATCTCGGACATCTTCGCTTACACCTCCGCCGAGATGCCAAAATTCAACTCGATTTCGATTTCCGGCTACCACATGCAGGAGGCGGGTGCGACGGCGGACCTTGAGCTGGCCTACACGCTCGCCGACGGCCTCGACTACGCGCGCACCGGCGTCGCAGCCGGCCTCGACATCGACACGTTTGCGCCGCGGCTTTCGTTCTTTTGGGCGATCGGCATGAACTTCTTCATGGAAGTCGCGAAGATGCGTGCGGCCCGCATGCTGTGGGCCCGGCTGATCCAGGATCATTTTCAGCCCGCGAACGCGAAATCCCTGGCGCTTCGCACGCACTGCCAGACCTCAGGTTGGTCGCTCGCGGCGCAGGATGTCTACAACAACGTCGTGCGCACGTGCCTTGAGGCGATGGCTGCAACGCAGGGCCAGACCCAATCGCTGCACACCAATGCGCTCGATGAAGCGCTGGCGCTGCCGACGGACATGTCCGCCCGGATTGCACGCAATACGCAGCTTCACTTGCAGCACGAGAGCGGCACGACGCGCGTGGCTGACCTCTGGGGCGGTTCGCACTACGTCGAGCGCCTGACCGCTGATCTCGCCCAGCGCGCGTGGGAGCACATCGCCGAAGTCGAAGAGCTCGGCGGGATGGCAAAGGCGATCGACGCCGGCGTGCCGAAGCAACGGATCGAAGAGGCCGCCGCGCGGACGCAGGCGCGGATCGACAGTGGCGCGCAGACGATTGTCGGCGTCAACAAGTTTCGGCCCGAGCACGAGGCGGATATCGAAGTTCTCAAAGTCGACAACGTACGGGTGCGCGAGCAGCAGCTTGCAAAGCTGGAGCGCTTGCGCGCCGAACGCGATGAGGGCGAGGTCACGGCGGCTTTGAATGCGCTGCGCGAGGGCGCGACCGGCGACGGCAACTTGCTGGCGCTGTCGATCGCCGCGGCGCGCGCCATGGCGACGGTCGGTGAGATGTCGGCTGCCATCGAAGACGTGTTCGGCCGGCACCGCGCCGAGGCGCGCGCGGTCAGCGGGGTTTATAGAGCAGAGGCGGGCGCGATGTCGGGCGGGTTCGAGCGCGTGCAGCACGCAGTGGAGGCGTTCGCAGACCACGATGGACGGCGCCCGCGCTTGCTGGTCGCCAAGATTGGCCAAGACGGTCATGACCGCGGACAGAAGGTCATCGCCTCCGCGTTTGCCGATCTTGGCTTTGACGTCGATATCGGGCCCCTGTTCTCGACGCCCGAAGAGGTCGCCCGGCAGGCGATTGAAAATGACGTCCATGTCGTCGGCGTGTCGTCGTTGGCAGCCGGACACCTGACGCTGGTGCCGGCGCTGCGCGAAGCGCTTGCCGGTCACGGCCGCGATGACATTATGGTGGTTGTCGGCGGCGTCGTCCCGCCGGGCGACTACGATGCGCTCTTCGCAGCCGGCGCCAAAGCCGTCTTCGGGCCCGGCACAAACATCCCGGAAGCGGCCCTCGACCTCGTCGTGAAGCTGTCAGCCGCGCTCGGCTATCCGGATCCGACGCCCGCGCCGGATCGCGAGGCTGCGGAGTAGCCGGCGCGACCTGCCGCAGTGCTCAGCCGCTGAAACCATTAATCGTGTTCATTCGGTTCGCTGTCTTCAATCCGTCCGTGGCCTCATCTTTGCTCGGCGTCGTCCTGAGATGTGTCGACGAGGCAAGTAGGGGCCCTTCCGAATGATCAAGCAGAAAAAAACCTGGGCGGCCGCTGCAGCTGCCTGCGCAACCTTGTTCCTGACCGGGACGTTCGCTGAAGCGGGCGACCGCGGCCACCTCGTGTTCCCGGGCGACGCCCCGCGCCATGCCGCGCCGGTCTATGCCGGCCATGGCCACGGTGCTGTCTACACGCGCCGGGCGCGGACCCGAACACGGACCCGGTCTCAGACCTTTACAACGCGCCATGTCGTCCACGAACGCCGCCGCGTCCGCCGCTCCTACGTCGTGCCGCAGCGCCGCGTCGTCTACACCCGCCAGGTCGTCACCGGGCAGCGTGTCGTCAATCGCCGCCGCGTGATCAATCGCCCCGTCGTCATGACCCGCCGCCGCGTGATCACCGAGACGCGCACGGTCCGCCGTCCCGTTACGGTACGCCGCTCACGCGTGGTGACCGGAACGCGTGTCATTCATGAACGCCGCCGCGTGCGCTCGAAGTCGATCGTGCATGTGCCCGTGACGCGCACCGTCGCCGTAACCGAACGTCGCCGCAGAAGCCTGCGTGACCTGTTCCATCGCGGCCGAGGCCACCACAAAGCGCATCGCAGGCATGCCGTCCGCCACGTCAAGCAGACGGTCATGGTGCCCAAAGTCGTCATGCGCCATTCGATCGTGACCGTGCCGCGCACGATCCGCACGAAGCGCGTCGTCACCGACTACGCGACCACCTATCGCTCAGCGATAGTGCGTGTGCCGCGCACCATTACTCAGAAGTTCGTGGTCAATCAGCCGACGGTCGTGAACCAGCGCGTCGTGATCCCAACACAGCGGGTCGTGATGACGCCGCGTGTCGTCACCTCCAGCCGCGTGGTGACGCGCGATGCGATCGTGACGGTGCCGCGGGTGGTGACCCGCCGCCATACGGTGCGGACGCGGGAAGTGATCGCGGCGCCGGTCGCCGTGCGCGCTGTGCGCCGACACCGCGGCTGCCACTGCCACCGCTAGGGCGCCGCCCGGGCCGCACCTGCGCGCGCTGCCCCTCACATCGAGATCAGCTTGCAGGCGGGCCGTCTTCGACGGTCCGCTTTGCGCTTTCGATGGTGTTTTTGAGGAGGCAGGCAATCGTCATGGGGCCGACGCCGCCGGGTACGGGCGTGATGGCGCCGGCAACCTTTGTGGCTTCGTCGAATGCCACGTCGCCGATGAGGCGGCCCTTGCCGCCGTCCGTCTCGATCCGGTTGATGCCGACGTCGATGACGATGGCGCCCGGCTTGATCCAATTGCCTTTGACGAATTCCGGCCGGCCGACGGCTGCCACCACGAGGTCGGCGGCGCGCACAACACCCGGTAGGTCCTGCGTGCGCGAATGCGCAATGGTCACGGTGCAGTTCCGCTGCAGCAGCAGTTGCGCCATCGGTTTGCCGACGATGTTCGAGCGGCCGATGACGACGGCGTTCATGCCAGCGATGTCGCGGCCAAGCGAGTCGATCAGGATAACGCTGCCGGCCGGCGTGCAGGGGACAAACGCGCGCTCGCCGATCGACAAGCGGCCGACGTTGACGGGATGAAAGCCATCGACGTCTTTCTCAGGGTCGATGGCGGCAATGACTTTCTGCGGATCAATATGATTTGGCAGCGGGAGCTGTACGAGGATGCCGTGGACATCGTCTGCGCGATTGAGTTCGCCGACGAGTTCGAGCAGCGCAGTCTCGGACGTGTCCGCCGGCAGCTTGTGTTCAATCGAGGCCATGCCGCACTCGATGGTCTGCTTGCCCTTGTTGCGCACGTAGACCTGGCTTGCCGGGTCTTCGCCAACGAGCACGACGGCGAGCCCCGGCTTTAGTCCATGGTCGCGCTTCAGGGCTGCGACATCGTCGGCGACCTGACGGCGGGTGTCGGCGGCAATCGCCTTGCCGTCGATGAGTTGAGCCTCGGACATGGGCGACAAGCTCCTACGCGCAATTGAAAACGGCCGGTAACCCAGCCGTTAGGTCGCTAGCTTTAGGCCACGACCTTGGCAATGTTCGGGAGGATCACCGACTGGATAAAGAAGATTCCGAGCAGCAGAACGATGGGTGAGATATCGATCCCGCCGAGGTCCGGCATCATGCGTCGGATCGGCCTCAGGACCGGTTCGGTCACCGCATCAAGCGCCTGCCAGATCGAGCGAACGAACTGGTTGCTCGGGTTGATGACATTGAACGCGATCAGCCACGAGAAGATCACCGAGGCGAGCACCACGTAGGTGTACAGCGTCAGCAGATACGAAATGAAGCTCAGCAGTTCGATCATGGAGGGTCCGTCGGGGCGCGGAGTGCGACGCGCTCGTGTACCGGCTGGCCCGGAGGGATACAAGCCTCTCGCGGTGTGTCCTCACCAAAGGTTGGTGGTTACTCGCCATCCGATGGCGGCTTGCGCGCGCCGGCCGCTTCCGCAGTTGTCGCCGGCGAGAGCGTGATCGGCTTCAAAAGCCGTGCCGCGTAGGTGTCTGCAACCGCGCCCCATGGCCCGAAGACCTGCTCAAGTGAGCGCTTGCGTTTGGTGTCGACGCTGACGGTTGCCGTCATGCCGGCGCGCAACGGCAAGGCTGGCCCGTCGCCTTTCAGGTGGAACTTGACCGGGAGCCGCTGGACGACCTTGACCCAGTTGCCGGAGGCGTTCTGCGGCGGCAGGAGCGCGAACTCTGCCCCAGTGGCCGGGCTGATCGAACCGACCTTCGCCGCCCAGGTTTCGCCCGGGTAGATGTCGAGTTCGATCGTCGCGGCCATGCCTTCGCGGATGTGGGTGAGCTCGGTCTCCTTGAAGTTCGCCTCGACCCAGGGCGCCGCCTTCGAGACGATTGCCATCAGTGGCTTGGCGCTTTCGATGTGCTCGCCAACCTGCAGGCGCAGGTTCACGATCTGACCGCTGACGGGTGCTGTAATGCGCGTCCGCGAAAGCTTCAGCTTGGCTTCCTCGCGCGCGACGATCTTCTCGCGGACCAATGGATGCAGGTCGGGATCGCGGCCGGGTTCCCCGCCGAGCTCGACGCGGGCGCGGGCCACCTTCTCGCGCATCACGCGGACACGGTCCTTCGCGCCGCGGAGGTCTTCGGCGACCTCTTCAAGGCGGGTCGAGGCGACGATGCCGCGTTTGGCAAGCCGCTTCTGCCGCTTCACCTGGGTGTTGAGATAGGCAAGCCGTCCCTCCGCTTGGGCAAGCTCGCTCTTGGCTTCGCGCCATGCCGCTTCACGCGCGGCAATCTGCTGGCGCGCTGTTTCGATTTCGGCCTCGGCGCGCAGCAGCGCCATGCGATACGGCGCGGCGTCGAGTTCGATCAGGAGCTGGCCCGCTTCGACGTCGGCATGGTCCCTGACGAGGATGCGGTCCACGCGGGCGTCGAGTTCGGCCGAGACGTGCGCGATGTCGGCTTTGACGTAGGCATTCTCGGTCGCAACGAACCGCCCGCCGGTGAGCCAGTAGGCGGTGCCGGCAAGCACCGTCGCGGCGGGGATGACGATCAACAGGACGGTCCGCAAAAGCGCGCGCAGCACGCGTGGCTTGCGCTTCGGCGGCGCCTCGCCCGTGTCCGTCTTCACGTCGCTATCGCCGGTGTCGGACATGCCTCAGTGATCCGCCGGCTCGAGGGTCTGCATGCGCTGGGGCGCTTCAACCGGCGCGCGCGGGTCATCATCGAGAATGCTCACCAATGACGACTTCACCCGTCGAAGCATGCGCTCCAACTGTTGTTGCTCGCGCGGCGACAATGCTGCCAGTGCGTCGTCGGTTGTCGCCTCCGCAACCGGCCAGATAATCTCGTGCAGGCGCAGCGCTTCGGCCGTCAGATGCAGCCGGTTCACGCGCCGGTCATGGGCATCGGCAGAGCGCTCTAGCCAGCCCTTCGCCTCCATCTTGTCGATGAGGCGGCCCGCAGTCGCTTTCTCGATCTCGAGGATGTCGGCGACTTCAGACTGGCTGAGTCCCGGCCGCTGTTTCAGGCGCGCAATAACGATCCACTGCGCCCGCGTCACGCCCAGATCGCGCACGCGCCGCTCAAATACGGTTCGCAGCAGGCGCGCCACGTCCGTCATCATGTAGCCGATGTAGTGGTCGTCGTGCGCCCGGTCCGACATCAGATCCGCCGTCTCCGCTCAGAAAGTAACGCAGGTTACCATTGCGTAGGCTATTATCGTCAAGAATAATGTTGTCTGAGTTATGAACAAGGTCTGACCGGCGCGCAGCGCGGCGTCTCGGACCTGAGAACGTGGAGCTTGGCAGGACGTGACGGCGGCCGCAGCGAAGACAGAAGACGGCGCGCCGGAGGTCAGCTTCGCGATGCGCGTTGCGATCATGATCTTCGTGATGCTTGGGACGACGATCTACACGGCGTCGATCCTGATCTCATCGACGCTGCTGCCGAAGATGCAGGGCGCGCTCGCGGCGACCACGGACGAGATCTCGTGGACGATGACATTCAACATCGTGGCGACAGCCGTTGCGACGCCGATGACCGGCTGGCTGGCGGATCGCTTTGGCCGCCGCGGCACGATGATCGGATGCGCTGCAATCTTTGCCGTTTCAACGCTGCTCTGCGGGCTTGCCGGATCGCTCGAGGAGCTGATCTTGTGGCGCATCGTGCAGGGCGCGGCTGGCGCGCCGCTGGTGCCGCTTGGCCAGACGATCCTGCTCGACACCTTCCCGCGGCGCCAGCACAACACCGTCATCGCGATCTACGGGATGGCCAACATGATCGGGCCAGTGCTCGGCCCGACGGTCGGCGGCGAGATCTCGGAGGCATACGGTTGGCGCTGGGGCTTCTTCATGATCGTACCGGTGGCTGCCATCACGGCGGTCGGCTACGCGCTCATCTTGAAACGGGACGACAATGACCGCGTCGCGAGGCTCGACTGGACCGGGTTCCTCACACTGTCGATTGCGATCGCAGGCGCGCAACTCGTGTTCTCGCGCGGCCAGCGTCTCGACTGGTTCGAGTCGTCTGAGATCGTCGTCGCGACGGTCATGGCCGGCCTCGCCTTCTATATGTTCATCGCCCACTCGCTGACCGCCGACCGGCCTTTCATTCGCCTCCGGCTCTTGAGCGACCGCAATTACGCAATCGGACTCTTGCTCGTGCTGTTGTTCGGCATGTTGAATTTCGCGCCGATTGTCCTTCTGCCACCGCTCTTGCAGCAGCAGGCAAACTTTCCAGACACTGCGATTGGCTGGTTGATCGGCTGGCGCGGTATCGGCGCGGCCGTCGGCTTCTTCGCAGCGATGCTCACCGGCCGCTTTGACCCGCGTTACGTCATGTTCTTTGCCTGCGTCTGTCAGGCGATGTCGGGTTATTTCCTGATCGGGTTCTCCAACGACATCAATCAAGACCTGTTGGCGGCCAACATGGTGCTGCAGGGCTTCTCGGTGGGGCTCTGCTGGGTGCCAATGACCGTCGTCACGTTCTGGACCCTCGATGCGCAGTATCGCGCCGAGGCGATGTCCATGTTCCATCTGCTCCGCAATTTCGGATCGTCGCTCTTCATATCAGTCGCTGTGGCCGAGATCGTGCGGTCGGCGGGGGCGAACTACGCGCGCATGACGGAGAATGTGTCAGAGTTCAATCGCGCGTTTGATCTGCCTTGGGCAACGGGCGCGTGGTCGATCGAGACCGCGCGCGATATGGCAACGTTCGGTCGCGAGATCACGCGGCAGGCGACGCTCATCGGGTATAATAATGCGTTCCTGATGTTCACGATCGTCGCCTTCGCAATGCTGCCGCTGATCTTGCTCGCGCGGCTGCCAAAGCAAACGGCTGCGAGCTGAACCCGTTAGCTCACGATCAGCAGGATCACGCCTGGCACAACGAGGCCGATCGCGCCGACCGTGCGCCACGTGATCGTCTCTTTGCGAAAAATTGCGACAGACAAAGCGAGCGCGAAGATCGGCGCCGTGGCGGCAATCGGCGCGACGGTGAGGACGGTGCCGAGGTTGAGCGCGGTGTTGAGGCAGAAGATGCCCGCGCTTGAACAGAGGCCCGCCAGGACGAACCAGCGCAGCGAGCGCACCGAGCCGGTAAACCTGTGCCCGCGAATGATGAACCCAATCGAGATCACCGTGACGCCGACGACGTAGCCCAGCAGCGAGGCAAACATCGCATTGCCGACGTCCTCCAGTCCGAGCTTGGTGATCGCGTGCGCGCCGGCCCGGATGGCAGCCGTCATCAGTGGCAGGCCGATCGCCCAGATCGGCCAGGCCCGTTTGACGCTGGCTGGCCGCAGCGTCGCGATGACAGCGCCGCCGACGATCAGGCTGGTGCCGATCGCGATCGGCAGGGTCATCGTCTCGCCGAGCAGCGCAATTGCGAAGGCGGCCGCGAACATCGGCGCGGTGGCGGCAAACGCGCTCGCGAGCGTCGGGCCCATCGCGCCAATCGCCATCAGCGAGAATGTCATGGAGAGCGGCGGGCGGAAGACGCCGACAAGCGCGAACAGGAGTGCCGCGCGCGTCTCAAGGTCTGACCAGGAGAAATAGAGCGGCGCGAGGGCGAGGTAGACGAGGGCGCCCGTTGCGACGTTGACCAGCAGCGCGGAGTGGCGATCGGCGGTGGGCAAGCCGATGCTTTGGAAGTGGTTGCCTGTCGCAAAGAGCAGGGCGGCCGCCAGGGCAAAGAGCTGCGGCAATTCGGCAGAAGGCAGCATCAGGTCGGGCAGCACATTGGACGGTGAGGGATGGGCGTTGCGTCAACCTAGATCAAAACCGATGAGCTTGTCGTGGCAGCCTGTTGGAACCGCAAACGCAGATGATCGTTGAACGCCCAAGGTCATCACATTGGAGGTCCACCATGGAACTCATTCTTATCGTGCTCGCGCTGTTTGTCCCGCCGCTGGCGGTGTTCTTCACGTGCGGGCTGTGCAAGCACTTCTGGATCAACATCCTGCTCACGCTTCTCGGCTATCTGCCGGGTGTCGTCCACGCGGTTTGGTATATCGGCCGCTCGCGCAGTGTCGCGTGATGGCCGTCTCAACAACGACGGGACGCGGGTCAGATGTCGTATCGCATCGGCGCGAGAGCGGCGGTGACTTCGATGCCGGACGGCGGGCTGCCAAGCTCGAGCGGGTCGAGAAGCTCGCGCAGACGATGGACAACATCGTACGCATTCCCGGCACGAACATCCGTCTCGGCCTCGACAGTCTGGCTGGCCTGATCCCAGGCGTTGGCGACGCGGCCGCACTCGCACCGGCGCTCTATATCGTCAATGAGGCGCGCGCACTCGGTGTTCGCAACCGGATCCTGGCGCGCATGCTTGGCAACGTCGGGATTGACTGGGTGATCGGCACGATCCCGCTGCTCGGCGACATCTTCGACGTCAGCTTCAAAGCCAACACGATGAACGTTGAGCTGTTGCGGCGCGAAATCGAAAGCGGAAAGATCTAAGCGGCTTCGTCCCAATGGATCATGGCGCGCTCTGCAAGTGCGGTGATCGTGAACAGCGGATTGACGCCAAGCGAGCGCGGGATGATCGCGCCGTCGATGACGTGAAGCCCGTCGTGCGTTGCGGCGGGCTTTCCTTTGGCCGAAGGATCGAACACCGCACCGCGGTGATCGACCGCGCCGGTCGTCACATCGGTGCCCATGGGACACCCACCAAGCGGATGCGCCGTTGCGGGCTGCGTCCCCATCACGGATTTCGGCAGCGGCGACTTTACGTAGTCGCCACCGACCGCGCCGACGACCGCTGCCAGCGTCTCGTCAAGCCGCTTGTAGACCGGCTCGTCCGCCGCATCGGGCCAGGCGATCCGCAGCGCATCATCAATCAATTCAAGCCGGCCGGACGCGCTGTCGTGGCTCACGGCAAAGAAGGTCTGCAGGCTTGCAAGCGGGCCCTTGTAGACGCCGTTGATAAGCGCCTGCATGGCGCCAACGAGCCGACCGTTCGGCATAAACATGACCGGCAGGATTGGCGCCATCGCCGACGGAAGCGCGCCTTCCTGAATCCGGAGTTCGTTTTCAAGGCAATCGGGATCATCGATCTCGATTTGGCCGGACACACTGGCCCCGATCGGCGCCAACCCGTCCTTGACGGGGTGTCCGACGCCGATGCCATTGACGGCGCGGTTTGCGCCATAGCCAAACGCAATGATGTCGCCGTTGGCTGAAAAGCGCGTGCCCACATGGTCCGAGACAGGCAGGCCACGCGCACCTGAACGCAGCAGAATTTCGGTCGAGCCAAGCGAACCGGCTGCGAGGACGACGTGAGTTGCCGTGATAGAGGCGGGCAACGTCGCATCGCAGGGGCGTGGCCCCGCCGTCGGGGCGATGTGGATGCGCCAGCGCTTCGCGCTTTGTCGATCTTCCGAACTCACATGGTCGACCTTCAGGCCGGTGAAGCATTGCGCGCCATGGCGCACGGCTTCCGGCAGGTAGGTCAGAGCGACGGTGTTCTTCGCCCCCACGTTGCAGCCGCCAACACAGTCACCGCAGCGGGTGCAGGCCGGTTGCGTGATGCCGGCCGGGTTGGTGTTTTCGTCAAAGCTGACCGCGACCGTTGGCGCGATTGGTTTGACGCCGACGCCGTCGGAGGCGGCCTCAAGCGCCTTGAACTTCGCATGTCCGCAGGCCTCAGGGTCGCGGGCCGGGCGCAGCCATTCAGCGGCGCGCACGTAGCCTTGGTCGAGCGTCGGGTCCTGGCGGATTTGTCCTGGCCAGACGGGATCTGCAAACACGCGGGCATCCGGGCGGAGAACAACACCGGCGTTCACCAGCGACCCGCCACCGAGACCGCAACCAACGAGCACGTGCATGTCTTTGCCAAGCCGCACGTCATAAAGACCGGTCGGTGAGCCGGCATCCATCCGGCCACCCGTGACGCGGAGTTCGCGACGCATGTCGGGAAAGCGCGTTGCAAACGAGCCGGTCGGCACTTCGCGCCCGCGTTCGATGACGGCCACCGATAGTCCGCGCGCCGCGAGCCGCGCCGCCGAAACCCCGCCGCCATAACCTGAGCCGACGATGACCACGTCGTAGTGGCCCCGCAGCGCGGCGTGCGCGGAAGCGAGCGGCGGCATCTCTGCAACTGACTGCGCCATGTGGCCAAGCCTAGTGCGATTCGGTTAAGTCCCCGTTCGCGCCGAGCCCCCTCCGCGCGCCGTTTCCGGTTGGCCTTTGGCCGCCTCCGCGCGGCGTCAGCGGTAGGCGATCGGCAGGCGGTACGTGCGCTCGCGCTCTGGAAGGCGGGGCGGTGGCGCCGGAAACTGAAACGACTGAACATCGCGGACAGCCTGGCGATCAAGGCTTGCGGCGCCACTGCTGCGGATAACCCGCACGTTTTGCGGCTGACCGTTGCCGCTGATCGTCAGTTCGATCTCTAGCGAGCCCGTCGAGCTGACATCATCTGACGTCTGCCGATTCCGCAAATGGCTCTGCAGTTGCGGGAGTGCGGCGACAACGATTGCATCGAAGCCGGTCGCAATCCGCCCGGCCGGTTTGGTGACGGTGGCGGCGCCGCCGGCGTCGTTGGTCCCTTCATCGCGCGCCTCGGAGGCCGCCGAACCCTCCGATGGCGCAGCATCCGCCGGGTCCGCTTGCGCCCGATCGGCCTCGACTGGCCGCGGCATAACGCTGACGACGATACCTGCAGGCGCCGCATCGGTCGTCTCAAAGGGGGGGCGTAAAACCTGCTGCGGAGCCGACGGCTGAGTGGTGGCGCCGGCGGTGACCCTGCGGGCTTCAGATTGTGCGCGGGTCGTCACCGCCGCGTCGCCTGGCGTCATCGGCGCTGTGCCGTCTCGGCGCAGCTCAAGCTGCGATGCGCGAATGATCGTGACGGCAATCTCGCGGTCTTGCCCGCCGCGTCCGACGCGCTCATCAGCGGGCGCTGACAGCAATGCGTAAAGGAGGCCGGCGTGAGCGGCGGCTGCGAGAATGAGGGCTGCTGGCAATGCGCTGCGCTCGCGCAAAGACGCGGTCCGCACCGGTAGCCAGCTCGTGTCGGCGTCAAGCGTCAGGTCGGTTTGGGGCGTGGCATCCGACGCCGCGTCGGGCGTGATGATTTTAGCGGCCCGGCGCGATTGGCCGATGGCCGCCGCGGCTGCCGCTGCGACCACCGCTGGCCTGATGCGATCTGACGGGGCCGCGCGATTGCCCGGCAACGCGGTCTCGGGCATACGCCGTGCCTCCACGGCTAACCCATGGCGGGCTTCGCGCCGGGAGGCAACCGCCGCCTATTCCGCGGCGACGACGACCCGGTGCTGCTCAAGATCGCTGATGAATGTCGTATATTCAGCAACCGGACGGCGCGGCGTTCGGTAGGTATTGACCTTCGCCTCAGCGAGCGGATGGCCGATCGCCATGCCGGTCACCAGTGTCTCGTTGGGGCTGATGCCGAGCATTTCGCGGATGCGGTGCGGGTAGTTGCAGAAGGCGGCTTGCGGGCAGGCTTCGAGGCCCTCGCCACGGGCGGCAAGCAACAGCGTCTGGATGAAGGCGCCGAGGTCGAGCCATGCCCCCTGACCCATGTCGGTATCCATGGTGATCATGAGCCCGACCGGCGCGTCGAAGAATTGATAGTTGCGCGCCTGCTGGCGTTGCGTGCCCTCGCGGTCACCCTTCTGAATGCCGACGGTTGAGTACAAGCCCCAGCCCGTCTGCCGCCGCCGCGTCAGGTACGGCTCGCGCCACGTGTCCATGTAGTAGGCAAACTCACGCTCTTCGGTCGCGCCGCTCAGGTAGGCTTTTGTGATTTCTTCGCAGAATTTGTCCCGTGCACTGTCAGTCAGCACATAGACCTTCCAGGGTTGGATGTTGGACCCGTTCGGAGCGCGCGCTCCGGCCTCAACGATCCGCGCGATGGTTCCCCGAGAGACCTCGCGTTTACGGTCGAATGCGCGGATACTCTGGCGCCCGTGGATCGCATGTAAAATGTCCATGCTCTGCCCCCCTGACAGGTTATCTGACTTCGAACAATCTGGTTGCGCATCGTGACAGTTTTGCGATTTCAGCAAGTCTGTTGCGATCCAAAATTGGAGTCACGCCATGTTTCTGCCGTGCGACAATCTGGACACATAGTGTCCTGTAGCGTTTGAATGGCTACGCCGGCCTAGCCGTCCAAAACGTTGACGGGCGTGCCGGCCGTAAAAGCCGCGCAGGCATCAGCCATGCCCTGATACCAGGCTGCGAGGTTCTCGCGGGTCCAGTAGCCGAGGTGCGGCGTGGCGACGACGTTCGAAAGCGTGCGCAGCGGATGATCTGCCGGTAGCGGCTCTTCGTCGAAGACATCCAACCCCGCGCCGAGGATGCGGCCGTTTGAGAGCGCATCGATGAGCGCTGCCTCGTCCACGATGGGCCCGCGGGATGTGTTGATCAAAATTGTCGACGGCTTCATCGCCGCAAACGCGCGTGCGTCGACCAGGCCACGCGTCCGCTCTGACAGCCGCGTGTGGATCGAGATCACGTCAGACGTGGCAAACAACGCGTCGCGGCTGACGCGGGTCGCGCCGGCGGCCTCGGCGGTGGCGTCATCAAGGTTCTCGCTCCATGCAACGACGTCCATATCGAGCGCCCGGCCGAGCCGCGCCATGCGGGCGCCGAGCTTGCCGAGGCCGAGTAATCCAAGCGTTTTACCTGCAAGTTCTGTCCCGACCGTCGATTGCCAGCCGCCACCCGCGACGTTGGCGGTTTCCCGGCTAATCGATCGCGCGACCGCGAGCATCAGCCCAAGCGCGAGTTCCGCAGTCGCCGTGCTGTTGCCGGGCGTGCCGCAGACCGTAATGCCGCGAGCGTGCGCCGCAGCGATGTCGATTGCGGCATTGCGCATGCCCGCGGTGACGATGAGCTTGAGGTTTGGGAGCCCAGCAATCACATCAGCATCGAAGGCCGTCCGCTCGCGCATCAGGCAAACGATGTCGGCGTCGGCGAGCGCCGCGGCGATCTCGGAGCGCGGTATGGGCTGTCGGTGCACACGAATGTCGTTGTGCGCCGCGACGTGCGACCAGTCGGCCAGCGTCATGGACAGGTCCTGGTAGTCGTCGAGAATGGCGATGCGGGCCATCGGGTGCTCCTTGGCTTGGGTCTCGCGGGGGAGATGCGCAAGCCTCGGCCGCCGGACCGCCGGTCGTCAAACAACGTCAACACCAAGCGGAGCTGTCTGACCTCGGCATGGCCATTCTGATCATCGGCATCATTGTCGTGTTGGCACTGGCGGTGCTGCCCTCACTCTGGGTCAAGTCCGTCATCAAACAGCACAGCGCTGAACGGCCGGACTTTCCGGGCACCGGCGGCGATTTTGCGCGGCACCTGCTGGAAGAGATGAAGTTGACCGGTGTCGGCGTCGAAGAGACCGACCAGGGCGATCACTATGACCCGGACGCGAAGATGGTCCGCTTGTTGCCGCAGCACTATGGCGGGCGCTCGCTGTCAGCGGTGGTGATTGCCGCGCACGAAGTCGGCCACGCGATGCAGGATGCGACCGGTTACGCGCCGCTCAAGGCCCGCACGCGGCTCGCGAAACAAGCAGCCGGCCTGCAGCGCTTCGCGATGATCTTGCTGCTCGCGACGCCAATCTTGATGATCATCGCGCGCTCACCTTCGATCATCTTTCTCGAGATGGCAGCCGTTGTGATCATGGTCGGCATGACCGTGCTCATGCACGTGACCACACTGCCGGTTGAGTATGATGCGAGTTTCCGGCGCGCGCTGCCGATCCTGAAGGCCGGCAAGTACGTCGCCGATAAAGACCTCAACGATGCGCGCACAATCCTGCGCGCGGCTGCGTTCACCTACGTGGCGGCCGCCGCTATGAGCCTGCTCGACATCATGCGCTGGGCGCGACTTCTGCGGTTTTAGGCGGGGCGCCCGCTCTTGGACTAGCGACCGCATGTGTTTCGACGAACGCAGCAACGTCGCCGAGCACCGGCGTTACCCAACGAAGCGGGCGCGCCATCGCCATCACGACGGTGACGTGGTTAAGCCACGTGTAGAGCTTCAGGCTGACGTTGTGGCCGTTTGCGAGAAGCGCGTCGTGAAAGAGTTCAGACGCGTTCGGCGTGACGATATCGTCGCGGCGCCCGTGAAGCAGCAAAGACGGGGGGAAAGTCGCGTCCGCGAAGGCGATCGGCCGGGCGCGATCAGGGTCGTCACGTGTGCTCGCAAACATGGCAGCCGTCGTGTCCCACGTCGTCGGGTCGAACGCATAGGGGCCTGCAAGGCCGACGAAGGCTGACGGCCGCGGTGGCGGCGCGGGTAGCGCATCGAAGTAGCGTTTGTCGCCGACAAGCAGCGCGCCGATGTGCGCGCCGGCCGAGTGGCCGATGATCACCGGCGGCGGCGCATCGCGGCCAAAGCGGTTCGCGGTGAACGCGTATGCGGCGGCCATGTCGCGGTTCGGTTCCGGGAACTGCACGTCGGGATAAAGCCGGTAATCGCCAATCACGGTGCGGATCCCGCGGCTTGCAAGCGCCGCCCCGATCGCGCGGTAGCAAGCTTTCTCACCGGTATCCCAGCGTCCGCCATAGATGAAATGCGCGACCGGCGCGTGGGCTGGAACATCCCGCTCCGGCTCATAGATGTCGCATTTCAAGCGCGGATGATCGGCGAAGGCGACATCGCTTGTGACGCGTACGCCGCGATCCGAGATGAGACGGCTGATGCGCGCCTGCCAGGGAAGCGGCGCGTTCGGGTCCGGTTCAACGCGCGATGCGTCTGTTGCATTCGCCATGGCGCAATCCCGCTCAATGCTCCGGGAATGGCCCGGCCACAGACCAGTATACGCACAGCCGCGTGTCGCGGTTGCGTCGCGGCCAGCCGGTGCGCTGCAGGCTAACGGTTCTCTGTCGCCGGATCGGTGAGGCGGATGGTCCAGTCGCTCGCATCGCCCGTGTCGACCTCATAAAAGCCGGAGCGTTCGTAGCCGCGCTCAGAGCACTCTTTCACGCCCTGGATGGAGAATGACTTGGGCGCCGTGCACATGAAGGTCTTGCCTGCCCACTCTCCGCCGCGCTCGTAGTCGATCGCGTATACGTAGATGAACCGGCTCGGCACGCGGCCCTTCAGCAGTGTCTCGCAAGTCTTCGAGGAGATGTTCCACCACCCCTCCGTCGCCCAGCCCGTCGGCTTTTGGTAGCCGATCGCGACGCCGATACGGGCGGTCGTCGTGTTGCAAAGTTTCAGGTCCGCCTGCGCCGCGCCGGCAAAGCATGTTGCGCCGAGTGCTGCCAAACAGGCCGCCGCGGTTGTTTGCGCACCACGGCGCACAAGCCCGCTCCCAGTCCAAAACCGATTCACGCGATCCCCCTCGCGGTCGCCCCTGCGGCCGCCCGTTTGTGGGATGGGAAGCGCAGCGTCAAGGCGGCCATGTGGCATTCGCCCGGCAATCGGCTCGGTTTGTGGAGAAGGTCTGTTTGGCGGGCACTCGCGCTACGCCCACAGCGCTTGCACGCCGCCTGCCGCCGCTTATGTCAGCATGGCAAAACCGCCGCCCAGTCCAAGCAAAGGAGCCACACCGCATGGCCGACACCGCCCGCACAAGCCTTGCAGAAGCTGCCAGCGACATCCCGCTCGACACGCAAACCGAACTCGAAGCCGCAGCCTTCCGCCGGCTCGTTGCGCACCTGCGCGAGCGGACAGACGTGCAGAACATCGACCTGATGAACCTGTCGGGCTTCTGCCGGAACTGCCTGTCGAATTGGTACAAGGACGCCGCTGACGCTCACGGTCTCGACGTCGACAAAGGCCGCGCGCGTGAGATCGTCTACGGCATGCCGTACGACGAGTGGCGGGCGAAACATCAGACCGAAGCGACGCCGGAACAACAGGCGCAATTTAAAGCGACACACTGACGGTCGCCGGTGCTGAGGAAACCGGGGAGTGTTGAGGCTGATCGCTTGCAAGCAGCTGCGGCGCGCGCCTAGCGTCCGCACTTGCGCCCAAACGATTGGTGCGGGCGGCAGGTTCTCTGGGGGCAAGACATGGCGGCGATGAACGCAGCGACGCAGCAGCAACTTCGGCAGCTCGTCGAACAAGTCGAACGGCTTGAAGAAGAGAAAAAGGCGATTGCCGACGATATCCGCGACAAGTACGCCGAAGCCAAAGCCGTTGGCTTTGATGTGAAGGCGCTGCGCCAGATCGTACGCCTGCGCAAGAAGGGCGTTGAGGAGCGGGTCGAAGAGGAAGCGATCCTCGACACGTACCTGCACGCGCTCGGCATGTTGCTTGACCAGGACGTGCCGCAACGCGAAGCCGCCGAATAAAAAGCGCGCCGGTCGCGAGAACAAAGTTTCGTCCCATGTGTTTCCGCGGGAGCGGCTTTGCCGTTAAGTCGGTTGAGCGCGAGTGGAGCGGGACAACACGGTGGCGATCAGAGAGCTTTTTGATAGCGTCCATAACCCAGTGCCGTCCGGGCCGATGATCGACATCGTGCCGGGCGAAGGGCCGGGATTGCGCTTCGCGCTTTGGGGCGCGACGCGCCAGCCCGTTCAAGGCACGGTCTGCATCTTCCAAGGCCGCACCGAGTTCATCGAGAAATACTTCGAGACGATCTCGGATCTGCGCCGGCGCGGGTTCGCGGTTGTCGCGGTCGACTGGCGGGGGCAGGGCGGGTCAGACCGGCTGTTGTCGAACCCGCATAAGGGGCACGTGGGCTCCTTCGCAGACTTCGAAAAAGACATCGACCGCCTGCTCGAGCACGTCGTGGTGCCGCGGTGTCCGAGGCCGTTCGTGGCGCTGGGCCACTCGATGGGCGGCAACGTGCTCCTCCGCTTGGCGCAGCGTCCGGTGCAGCAGTTCGATCGCTATGTCCTGACCGCGCCGATGATCCAGCTTGCGGGATCGCGGGTCGGTTATCCGATGAAGCTCGCGCATGCGTACGTCGCGGCCGGGCGCATGATCGGGCAGGGCTGGACCTATGTGCCGGGCGGGCGGGACACGAGCGCATCGCCGCCCTCGTTTGAAGCCAACCTGCTGACGACGGACGCGGAGCGGTATGCGCGTAACGCACGCGTGGCCCAACAGGCCCCGCAACTGACGATTGGCGATCCAACGGTCGGGTGGCTAGCGGCCGCGTTCAAGTCGATGTCGGAACTCGCCAAACCCGGACACGCACGGCGCGCCGAAGCCCCGATCCTCTGCTTCTCGGCTGGCCGCGACGGCATCGTCTCATCGCCCGCGATCGAGGCCTATTGTGACCAGCTCAAGATCGGCCGCCTCGTGTTTCTGCCAAATGCCAAGCACGAGATTTTGCAAGAGACGAATGCGATCCGCGATCAGGTGCTCGCAGCATTCGATGCCTTCATGAGCGACAACGCCCTGGCCGCATGAGCGCTGCCAGGGCGTCGGTCGTAAGCAGGGCGCGCCGGTCGGTCGGGACCGGCGACGCGATCAATCGTAGTAGCGCGAGTACCGGCGGCGGCGCTCGTATCCGCTATAGCCGCGATCACGGTCGCGGCCGTGGATCGCAATTTTGCGCCGGATGTGGCCATCGCAGCGGTCGACGCGCAGGCGGTAGCGGTCTCCGTTTGAGTTGTCGGCCTCGATGACCGCAACGCGGCGGCGCAGGCGCACCGGCGTGAACGCCGACCATCCACTGCGCACGAGCTTGCTAATGATCTGGCCGCGACGCAGGCATTCGCCCTCGTACCGGCTGTACTCGCGGTAGCGTTTGCGCGGCTTGCGATGCGCATAGCCATCGTCGTCGTCGATTGCGGGATCGGGATACGTCTGACGCCGCTCGGCATAGCGCTCACGGCGGTCGTCGTAGGCGTAGCCATCGTGGTCGCTGTTGCCGAACATGTCGGCGTAACGGCGGTCGCCATAATAGTCGCCCGAAAGGTCCGCCGCTGCCGCTGTCATGGCGCCGCCGGTGAGTAGAATACCGGCTATGAGCGCGCCGCCGATACGGCTGGTAAGGCGTTGGAGAGACATCACAAATTCCCTGCCCGAATAAGGTTGAACCCGCCCCGAAAATTGGGTTTGGCAACCTGAACGCAGGATGAAGGAAAAAAGGCGGCGGGCAGTCTCAGGTTCAGCATTAGTGGGCCCCGCCGAGTGCGTCTGAGGTCTTGAAACCAGCCATCGCCCGACCAACTTTATCGGTGTCGCGCTCAATCGAGGCGGCACCGCGCCGGACCCTCAGTGGTCGGCATTACAACCTGTTGCTTCTTTAAGGAGAACACCCATGCGAACCGCAGACTTCGCACCGCTCTACCGTTCCACCGTCGGCTTCGACCATCTCTTCCGCTTGATCGACACGCTCGCAAGCGATGGCGAAACAGCCAACGGCTTCCCGCCCTACAACATCGAACGCACCGACGAAAACGCCTACCGCATTACGATGGCGGTCGCAGGCTTCGGTGAGGGCGACCTCGAAATCGAAGTGAAAGAAGGCTCGCTCGTCGTGCGCGGCCGCAAGGCCGGCGACACGGATAAGCGCGAGTTCCTGCACCGTGGTATCGCTGAGCGATCGTTCGAACGCCGCTTCCAGCTTGCCGATCACGTCGAAGTGGATGGTGCCGACCTCCGCGATGGTCTGCTTCACATCAAGCTGAAGCGGAACCTGCCGGAGCGTTTGAAGCCTCGCCAAATCGCGATCAACGCGGACGGCACGCCGACGCAGATCGAAGCGGCTGCCTGACGCTCAAGCGCGTCACCTGAGATTGCGGCAGCTTCGGCTGTCGCGTGAGATACGGCGTCGGAGCTTCTGCTTCGGCGCCGTTTTGTTGTCTGCGTGCCCTCGCGGTCGTTAAGTGCTCCGGGGGTCCTCCCGAACGCGTCCCCGCATGGAACGCAGTTCAGTGTCGCGCAATCGGTCGCACGCTGAGGGTCAACCGTCTTTCCGTGGCGCCCGTAGTCTTGAACAAACGTCGAAAATTTGTTCAGGTGGGATAGGTCAGGAAGGCTGTCCTTTTGCAGATGGCGATCGGACCGTGGGAGCTTGGGGCTGGGCGTGACGCAAAATCGCGTGAAGATGACATTCAATCGGGAGGCTGGCGCAGGACGCCGGCCCGGTTGTGTCGTTGCGCGTTTGCACCTCGGCCCGACGACCGCGCTCCGGCTGAACACACGAAAACGCGAGACGGCGCACAGCTAACGCGGATGCGGGGCTGATCGACGCCGGACCTGCTGGGATGACCACCGGGCTGCAACCGGTGGTCGCCGCCTCCCACTGGAAACGGGCTGAGAGACTGGAAGGGCTGAAGGCATGACAAAATCGCACCTGCCGCTGGGCATCGCCTCTGCGCCGAAGCGCGAAGGGCTGTTCGATCCGTCTCTTGAACGGGACGCGTGTGGCGTGGGCTTCATCGCCAACCTTAAGGGCGAGAAGTCACATCAGATCGTCGAGGATGCGCTATTCATTCTCGAAAACCTTGAGCATCGCGGCGCGGTTGGTGCAGACCCTCTTAGCGGTGACGGGGCCGGCATCCTGCTGCAAATCCCGCATGAGTTCTTCTCCTCGGTCACCGCCGATGTCGGTTTCACGCTGCCTGAGCCCGGACAGTACGCCGTCGCACAGCTCTTCATGCCAGCCGATGATCGCCTGCGCGCCCACTGCTCGCGCGTCTGGGAGCGGATCGCGGCCGATGAGAGCTTTGACGTCATTGGCTGGCGTCAGGTGCCGGTCGACAATTCGAAGCTGTCCGAACTGGTGGCGGCCACCGAGCCGTCACACTGGCAGCTCTTCCTGCGCAAGCCCGCTGACCTCGACCAGGACGCGTTTGAGCGCCGGCTCTACATCATGCGCAAGGTCGTCTCGAACACGATCCGCGCGAGCTACAAGGGCCGCGATATCGGCCACTACACCGTCAGCCTTTCGACGCGGACGGTCATCTACAAAGGCATGTTCCTGTCGTTCCAGGTGAAGGAGTACTACCGGGACCTGTCCGACCCGCGGGTCGTGAGCGCAATGGCGCTCGTCCACCAGCGCTTTTCGACAAATACATTTCCGTCCTGGAAGCTCGCGCACCCCTACCGGATGGTCGCCCACAACGGCGAGATCAACACGCTGCGCGGCAACGTCAACTGGATGGCAGCGCGCCAGGCAAGCGTTGCGAGCCCGAAGTTCGGCGACGACATCAGCAAGCTATGGCCGATCTCGTATGAAGGCCAGTCGGACACCGCGTGCTTCGACAATGCGCTCGAGTTTCTCTGGATGGGCGGCTACGAGCTGGCGCATGCCGCGATGATGCTGATCCCGGAAGCGTGGGCCGGCAACCCGCTGATGAGCGATGACCGCCGCGCATTCTACGAGTATCACGCGGCGCTGATGGAGCCGTGGGACGGCCCCGCCGCGATGGCCTTCACCGACGGCCGCCAGATCGGCGCGACGCTTGATCGGAACGGACTTCGCCCCGCGCGGTATCTCGTGACCAACGACGATCGCGTGATCATGGCGTCGGAGTCAGGCACGCTGCCGGTGGCGGAAGAAAACATCGTCCAGAAGTGGCGCCTGCAGCCCGGCAAGATGCTGCTCATTGATCTCGAAGAGGGCCGCATCATTGACGATGCCGAGCTGAAGGCGAAGCTTTCGGCAGCCCACCCGTATGCGAACTGGCTGAGTTCCGCCCAGATCAACGTCGGGGATCTGCCGCTCGCCGACGGCACGGCAGACGTGACCGAAGTCTCGGCCGATCTGCTCGACCGCCAGCAGGCGTTTGGCTACACAGAAGAGAGCCTGAAGTTCCTGATGGCACCGATGGCGCTCACGGGACAGGAAGCCATTGGCTCGATGGGCACCGACACGCCGATCTCGGCGCTGTCGTCGAAGGACAAGCTGCTTCACACCTACTTCAAGCAGAACTTCGCGCAGGTCACGAACCCGCCGATTGACCCGATCCGCGAAGAGCTCGTCATGAGCCTCGTCTCGTTCATTGGTCCCCGGCCGAACATCCTCGATCTCGAAGGCACCGCAAACAACCGCCGCCTCGAGGTCTATCAACCGATCCTGACCAACGACGACTTGGAGCGCATCCGCCAGATCGGCGAGATGCCCGACAACGCCTTCACGTCGATCACGCTCGACATGACCTATCCCGCTGAGTACGGCGCGGACGGTATGGAAGCAGCGCTCGACGTTGTTTGCGCGGAGGCGGAAGAGGCCGTCCGCTCCGGCAAGTACAACATCATCATCCTCTCAGACCGCGACCTCGGCCGCGACCGGATCGCAGTGCCATCGCTGCTCGGCACAAGCGCCGTCCATCACCACCTCATCCGGCAAGGCCTGCGCACCTCCGTCGGTCTGGTGGTCGAAACCGGCGAAGCCCACGAGGTGCATCAGTTCGCGACGCTGGCCGGCTATGGCGCAGAGGCGATCAACCCCTACCTCGCATTTGAGACGCTGCAGGCGATCCGCGAGGACATCGATCCCGACATCGACAACGAAGAAGCCACACGCCGCTACATCAAGGCGGTCAACAAAGGTTTGCTGAAGGTCATGTCCAAGATGGGCATCTCGACCTACCAGTCGTACTGCGGCGCGCAGATCTTTGATGCCGTTGGCTTGTCGAGTGCGTTCGTCGAGAAGTACTTCACGGGCACGCATACGCAGATTGAAGGCATCGGTCTGAGCGAAGTTTCGCGCGAAACCGTTGAGCGGCACGCGCGCGCGTTCGCCGACGTGCCGACGCTTGAGCATGGCCTCGAAGTCGGCGGCGAATATGCCTACCGCATTCGCGGCGAGCGTCATGCGTGGCGCCCGAACACGGTCGCCGATCTGCAGCACGCAGTCCGCGGAAGCCTTCCCGACAAGTACCGCGACTATGCCCGAGGCATGAACGAGCAGGCCGCCGACCTGATGACGGTCCGGGGTATGTTCCGTCTGCGCGCGGCTGAAGACATGGGCCGCACAGCGATCCCGCTTGAGGACGTCGAGCCGGCAGCGGAGATCGTAAAGCGGTTCGCAACGGGTGCGATGAGCTTTGGGTCGATCAGCCACGAGGCGCACTCGACGCTTGCGATCGCGATGAACCGTATCGGCGGCCGCTCAAACACGGGCGAAGGCGGCGAAGAGCCGGAGCGATTCAAGCCGCTCGACAACGGCGACTCGATGCGGTCTGCAATCAAGCAGGTGGCCTCTGGCCGCTTCGGCGTGACGACGGAGTATCTGGCCAACTCCGACATGATGCAGATCAAGATGGCGCAGGGTGCAAAGCCCGGCGAGGGTGGCCAGCTTCCGGGGCACAAGGTCGACCAGCGCATCGCGAAGGTGCGCCACTCGACGCCCGGCGTCGGCCTGATCTCGCCGCCGCCCCACCACGACATCTACTCGATCGAGGATTTGGCGCAGCTCATCTACGACCTCAAGAACGTCAATCCCGCAGGTGACGTTTCCGTCAAGCTCGTCTCGGAAGTCGGGGTCGGTACTGTCGCGGCCGGTGTCGCCAAGGCCCGCGCTGATCATGTGACGATCTCCGGCTTCGAAGGCGGCACGGGGGCCTCCCCGCTGACGTCCATCAAACATGCCGGCAGCCCCTGGGAGATCGGCCTCGCCGAGACGCATCAGACGCTGGTCGCCAACCGCCTGCGCGCGCGCATTGCCGTCCAGGTCGACGGTGGGCTTCGCACAGGCCGTGACGTCGTCATCGGCGCGCTGCTCGGCGCGGACGAGTTCGGCTTCTCGACGGCGCCGCTGATTGCCGCCGGCTGCATCATGATGCGCAAGTGTCACCTGAACACCTGCCCGGTCGGTGTCGCGACGCAGGACCCCGTCCTGCGCGCGCGCTTCAAGGGCAAGCCGGAGCACGTCGTCAACTTCTTCTTCTACGTCGCAGAGGAAGTGCGCGAGCTAATGGCTGCGATGGGCTTCCGCACCTTTGATGAGATGATCGGCCAGTCCGAGATGCTCGATAAGGACGACGCGATCGAACACTGGAAAGCGGAAGGGCTCGACTTCTCGCGGCTGTTCCATCCGATGACCGCGCACGAGAGCGACGCGCTTTATAATCGCGACCGTCAGGACCACGGGCTGGAGAAGGTGCTTGATCGCAAGCTCATCGAGCTCGCAGAGCCGGCGCTGACCGACCGCAACGCGATCAATTGCGAAGTGGCGATCTCAAACCGCGATCGTTCAACCGGTGCGATGCTGTCCGGTGAGGTTGCAAAGCGCTTCGGTCACGAAGGCCTGCCGGAAGACACCATCTACTTCAACATGACCGGGACCGCAGGCCAGGCATTTGGCGCGTGGGTCGCAAATGGTGTCACGCTCGATCTTGTCGGCGAAGCCAACGACTACGTCGGCAAGGGGTTGTCAGGTGGCAAGCTGATCGTCCGTCCGGCGCCGCAGTCGGGCATCGTCCCTGAAGAGAGCATCATCGTCGGAAACACAGTTCTCTACGGCGCGATCGAAGGCGAGTGCTATTTCCGCGGTATCGCAGGCGAACGGTTCGCCGTCCGCAACTCCGGCGCGATCGCGGTCGTCGAAGGCACGGGCGATCATGGCTGTGAGTACATGACCGGCGGCGTCGTTGTCGTGCTCGGCAAGACCGGACGCAACTTTGCGGCTGGGATGTCCGGCGGCATCGCCTACGTGCTCGACGAGGACGACGACTTCGCATCGAAGTGCAATCTCGCGATGATCGATCTGCTCGAGGTGCCTGCTGAAGAAGAGGCCATGAAGCGGATTGCCGGCGGCTCGCTTGAGAGCCACGGCCTGGTCGACGTGATGCAGGACATGACCGGCCATGACGCCGAGCGCCTATACCGTCTGATCGAGCGGCATGCGCACTACACGAACTCGGCGAAGGCTCAGGCGATCATTGGCGATTGGCAAGCCTGGTTGCCCAAGTTCAAGAAAGTCATGCCGATCGAGTACGCCCGTGCGCTGCAGGAGATGGCTAAGGCGCAAGCGGCTGATACGACCGGCTTCGATGTTATGGAAATCGGCTTCAAGACGCCGGTCAGCGGTGGCGAGAAGCTGAACTAGGCAACGCGGTGGCGCAAAGATAGAGCACGAGCGCCTCTGTAGCGACACGATGGTTTGCGCGGCGGACGAGCTGAGTGGGTCCTTTATGGCGCGTGCATCTCTATGCAGCTTGCGACGCCGCTGCGTCGGCTTCGATCGCAAGCGCGTCGAGAAGAGCAAAAGTTATCGCGCCAGGCCGAGCGCGTTGAAGCGATATTGATTGGACGGGACAGGAAACGACGATGGGTAAGCACACAGGCTTTCTGGAATTCGAGCGCGTTGACCGCACGTACAAACCGGCCGAGGAGCGCACGAAGCACTGGAACGAGTTCGTCGTCCCGCTGGGTCAGGATGAGACCAAACGCCAGGCTGGCCGCTGCATGGATTGCGGCATCCCGTTCTGCCACACCGGCTGCCCGGTCAATAACCAGATCCCCGACTGGAACAACCTCGTCTACGAGGGTGATTGGGAACGCGCGATCACCAACTTGCACTCGACCAACAACTTCCCCGAAGTAACCGGCCGTATTTGCCCTGCGCCCTGCGAGGCAGCTTGCACGCTCAACATCGAAGACACGCCGGTTACGATCAAAACGATCGAGTGCGCGATTGCTGACCGCGCGTTCGAGAACGGCTGGGTGAAGCCTCAGCCACCCGAAACAAAGACCGGCAAGTCAATCGGCATCGTTGGGTCGGGCCCAGCCGGCATGGCGGCCGCACAGCAGCTCGCGCGGGCGGGCCACGACGTGCATGTCTACGAGAAGAACGCGCGCCCCGGCGGCCTGATGGTCTACGGCATTCCTGACTTCAAGATGGAGAAGGAGTTGATCGCGCGCCGCGTCCGGCAGATGGAAGCTGAAGGCGTCGTATTCCACTGCGGTGTCGAGATCGGCGCAAGCAAGTCAATCGCGGATCTCCGCGATGCACACGATGCTGTGCTGCTCGCAGGTGGCGCCGAGAAGCCGCGCGATCTGCCGGTGCCTGGCCGCGATTTCGACGGCATTCACTTCGCCATGGATTTCCTGCCGCAGCAGAACCGCCGCATCGCCGAGGAGCAGTTACAGCCGGGCGGGACGGCTGAGACGGCCGAAGGCCGCCATGTCGTCGTGATCGGCGGCGGCGACACCGGCTCTGATTGCATCGGGACATCGTTCCGCCAGGGTGCCGCGAGCGTCACGCAGCTCGAAATCATGGCCGCCCCGCCGGAGAAGGAAAACAAAGACCTGACGTGGCCGCACTGGCCGATGAAGATGCGCACATCGACCAGCCAGGCTGAAGGCGCCAAGCGCGACTTCGCGGTCAACACCAAGCGTTTTGAGGGCGAGGACGGCCGGGTCACCAAGCTCATCTGCTGCAACGTCGACGAGAAGTTTCAGGAGATCCCTGGCAGCGAGTTCGAGATCAAGGCCGATCTGGTCCTGCTGGCGATGGGCTTTGTCGCGCCGGTCACCGAGCGGCTCGGCGAAAGCGTGACGCTTGAGCTCGATCCGCGCGGAAACGTGCTCGCCGACGAGATGGCCTACGCGACGTCTGAAGATGGCGTTTATGCCGCCGGTGACATGCGTCGCGGACAGTCGCTTGTCGTCTGGGCGATCCGCGAGGGGCGTCAGGCGGCGCACGCCATCGACAAGGACCTCATGGGCGCGACCAACCTGCCGCGATAGGCGGGTTGGTTTGGCCGAGTGCGCGGACTACTTCGTCATGTCGACTGCGCCGTCCCAATCGGGCGGTGGCGGATGGGCCATGAAGTCCGAGATACGGCGCTCGAAGAGCGCAATCGCGCCGACGAGATCGTAGTCAGCGGCTTGGCCCTTGAGCTTCGCGAACCGCGCCGCGGCTGTCGGCCAATTGCGCGCGGCGTAAGCTTCGCGCGCGGAACCAAACGCGTCGGCGAAGGCCCGGAATGCTGCATCTTCAGCCAGTGCTGCGCCGCCGACCAGCGCCCAAATTGGCTCGATCGTCTCGCGGCCTTTGACGCGGACGCGGTCGATCTCAATGGCCGCCAGGCCGGTCGCGCCGGCCCGATGCGCCGTGTCGGACATCAATATCGAAACGCCATACTGCCGCGTCAGGCCTTCGAGCCGGGAAGCAAGGTTCACGGTATCGCCGAGCACGGAGTAGTCGAAGCGCAGGTCCGAGCCCATGTTGCCGACCATCGCTTCCCCGGTCGCGAGCCCGACGCCGACGCTGAGGTCGTCATGCACGTCGCCACCCGCCTCAGCTCTCCGCTCGGCGTTGAGCGCCTTCAACCGGTCAATCATGTCGATCGCCGCTTCGCTGGCATTGCGGGCATGGTCGGCGTCGTCGAGCGGGGCGTTCCAAAACGCCATGATCGCATCGCCCATATACTTGTCGACCGTCCCGCGCCGCTCAATGATCGCGCGCGTCAGCGGGGTCAGCATCCGGTTCATCAGCGCCGTCAGGCCCTGCGGATTGTCATGAAAGCCTTCGGCCACCGCCGTGAAGCCGCGGACGTCGCTGAACATCAGCGTCAACTCACGTGTCTCACCGCCAAGCTGCAGCCGTTCGGGCTGGCGGATAAGCTGGCGGACGAGTTCGGGCGCCATGTAGTGGTCGAACGCGTTGCGGATGGCGTTGCGGTCGGCTTCCGCGTGCACGTAGAGCAGGCTGGAGCCTGCCAGATAGACCGCGGTCATCGTGGCGACGGGAAAGACGGGGTCGAGGAGAAGGCGACCGTCTGAAAACGCGAACCATGAGACGGCAACCACGGCCGCGACCGCGACAGCGCCGAGCACGGCACCGAGCCGCGCACCGCCAAAGTAGGTGGTGGCCGCAAGGAGCAGCGCTGCGAGCGCTGTGAAGATGACTTCCAGGCCGGCTGCGTAGTCTGGCCGCTGAAGTGTGTTGCCGGTGAGCAGGCGTTCGATGGCTTGCGCGTGGACCTCGACGCCGGGGATCGCGGCATCAAGGGGCGTTGCCTGCAGGTCGAACAGCCCGGCCGCGCTCGTGCCGATGAGGACGATCCGGTCTCGGACGGCGTCTGCGTCGAGTGTGTCGGCGAGGACATCGGCTGCGCTGATGTAGCGGCTCGGCGTCGACCTGGAGAACGGCAGCCAGACCTGGCCCGTCCCATCGACGTCGACATCGAGATCGCCAATGCGGACTTGCGTGAGGCCCGTCTCGCCGCCAATGCCGGCTTCGCCGCTTGCCGTGGCAGAGACGATCGCGACTGTGTCAGCACCAGCCACAAGCCTCACGACCTCAGCCGATAACGAAAGCACGAGCTGGTCTGATATCTTCACGACGACCGGCACGCGGCGGACGACCTGATCGATTTGCGGCAGCCAGTTGAGTGCGCCGAAGCCAGCGGCCGCCGCCTGAAGCGCACTTAGGTTCTGCGTGGCAGCGTCGAAAGCAGGAAGCAGGCTTGCGGGGTTGTCGCCAAGCAAGGCGAAGCCCGCGCGTTCCGGAAGCTTCGCCGACGTATCACCCTTTCGGCCGACGACGCCGAGTACGACCGGCCCGCCGCCAATGGCTTTGGCGAGCAACTGATCGCCGCCGCCGCCGGCTTCGAGCTCAGCGCAGCCGGCGAGGAAGCCATAGCGTTTAAGATCGGCGGCCGGAAGCGCGCACGGCCCGACCCGCTCAGCGTTGGGGAAGATGAAATCAAACGCGATAACGGCCGCGCCTGCGCCCTGCAGCTTCTCGACGAGTGCCGCGAGCGTGCGCCGCGACCAGGGCCAACGGCCGATCTTGGATAGGGCGCGCTCGTCCACATCGACGATGCGGACCAAGTGCGGCGGTGGCGCAGGGACGGGGGCAATGCGCTGAAAGCTATCGAACGCGAGAAGGCGCAGCGCCGTCACCGGGGCCGGGTCTGAGAGGCGGATGGCGAGCGCGACCGCAAGCACGAGCGAGATCGTCCCCCAGAACAGCAGAGGTCGCGAACTCGATCCTAACAAGCGGCGCATGCGGCAGGCTCTTCGTGTGATCCGTAACCCGCGACTGCGCATGGCTCATGCCATCGCGGAGCGGTGATGCGTGAGTTTACCTTACCGAAGCGGCGCACACGACGTGTGGCTTGGCATCCTCTTTGCTGGACCAAGCGCACTGACAGTCTTGACCCGTCGCGCCTTCGCAGACTTCGATAGCGCTGCGGCGGGACGTCTCCAACACGACCTCATCGAGGATCGCGCCCCGTGTCTACCGTTCCCGTACGCTCTGGCCTGAGCGCCTATGCCCACTTCGCCATCGCCGCCGCAGCCGTCACGGCATCTGCCGGCGCCGGTCTTAGCCTCTCCGCCGTTCAAGCCTCAGCTGCTGAGCGCGTTGGGACGGCGGTCCAGGTCACGAGCCCCGTGCGCGGCATCTTGAACGGGCGCCGCCGCAACCTGACCGCCTCCGCACCGGTCTTCTTCAAGGAGCGCCTGAATGCGGGCTCGCGCGGTCTCGGGCAGTTCATCCTCAATGACAACACCAAGCTGGCGCTGACGTCGGGCGCATCGTTGACGCTCGACAACGTGGTCGTGCGACGGCGCGGCCGCCGGCGGGTTTGGCTACGCCTTGCAAAGGGCGCGATGCGGTTTGCGACGGGCAACTCGCGCCGGCGCGCCTACAAGATCAACGCGGCGTCCGCAACGCTCGGCGTGCGCGGCACGCTGTTCGACGTTTACGTCCGCCGCGGGACGACATTTGTGCTGCTGCTTGAGGGTCGCGTGCGCGTTTGTGGCCGTGGCCGCTGCCGGAACCTCGTGCGCAAGTGCGATTGGGTTGAAGTGAACCGCGGTGGCCGGCTCAAAGGATCGCGCGGCGTGCGAAATGTCCGCCCCGCCGGCTCGGGTCTCGGTTGGGCACTGCCGTTCCTTGATGACGCGCGCTTGATCCCCGGCCTCGTAGGCTTCGGCGATGTCTGCCGCAACTTCTCAGGTCAGATCCAAGGCGGGCTTCCGCTGACACCGTGGGACCGTCCGGATAGCGGCTCAAACCCGAACGGAGACCGGCCAACGCGGTCGCCGACGCCCTCCTCTGATGGTGAAGAGGAAGAGGAAACCAGCGATCCGTAAGCGCTGGGGTTCGCGGCTCAGTTGACCATGATCTGGCGGACGGTGCTTGCATCCGCCAGCCGGTCGAACCCCTCGTTGATCTGGTCGAGTGAGACGCGCTCGCTCATGATCCGGTCGACGGGCAGCAAGCCCTGCTGATAGAGCGCGATGAACCGCGGGATGTCGCGCTTCGGCACGCAAGAGCCAATGTAAGAGCCTTTCACCGTTCGCTCTTCGGCCACCATCTGCGTGATCGGGATGTTGAGCGTGTGTGAAGGGTGCGGCAGGCTCGCCGTCACCGTGGTCCCGCCCCGGCGCGTCGCACGATACGCGAAGTCGAGTGCCTTCGCGGAACTCGCCATCTCAATTGCATAGTCGACGCCGCCGCCTGTCGCGTCGCGAAGCTCCTCCATCCCGCTCGCTGAACGCGAATTGATGGTCTTGGTGGCGCCAAGTTGGCGGGCGAGCGCAAGCTTGTCGTCAACCACGTCCACTGCGACGACCTCCCTTGCACCGGCCATCTTGGCGGCAAGCAGGCCCATCAGGCCGACGCCACCAAGCCCGACGATCGCGACGGTCGATCCGGGCGTGACTTTGGCTGTGTTGATGACGGCGCCGGCACCGGTCACCACAGCGCAACCGAAGAGAGCGGCTTCCGCAAATGGGAGCGACTTGTCGATTTTCACGACGGAGTGCTGAGAGGCGACGCTATACTCCGCAAACGCTGAGACGCCGACGTGATGGGAGACGACATCGCCGTTGCGGCGATAGCGCTTGGCGCCAGACATCAGCGTCCCGTTTGCGTTCGCCTTCGCGCCCGGTTCGCAAAGCGCCGGTCGGCCCTCCGCGCACGGCAGGCACGTCCCGCAACTTGGGATGAAGACGAATATAACGTGGTCGCCGACAGCGAGGTCGCGAACGCCCTGGCCGCACTCGACGACTTCGCCCGCGCACTCGTGGCCGAGCACCAGCGGAAGCTGCCTCGGCCGGTCGCCGTTAATCACCGACAAGTCAGAATGGCACAGGCCTGACGCGCCAATCTTGACGAGCACCTCGCCTTCGCCCGGCGGGTCCATCTCAATCTCCGCGATCTCGATCGGCCTGGTGTCCGCATACGGGCGCGGGCGATCCTGTTCGATGAGCACGGCGGCGCGGGCTTTCATGACGACCTCTTGATTGACGTGATTTCGTTCGGCTGCTTGGTGAGAGCGTAGCGCCAAGCTGGCGAATGGAGAAGACATGCGCCCGCGGAGGAACGCGATCTCGACGGATACGGGGCGCTGGCTGACGCGGCGCGGTGTGCTCGGGCTTGGCGCTGGCGCCGCGGCGGCATCAGCGTTCGGCGGGCGTCAGGCGCTCGCTTCAACGCACCTGACGATCGCAGCTGCGGCCAACCTTCGGATGATCATGCCGGAGCTGTTGGCGTCATTTGCGGATACGAACGCGGGTATGGCACCGCGCGTCAGCTTCGGCGCGTCCGGCAATCTCGCGCGGCAAATCGTGCAGGGTGCGCCGTTCGATGTGTTCCTGAGCGCCGACCGCGCCCGGGTGGACATCGTCGCGAAGCAGCAGCCAGGCCTCAAGCGGGCGACGTTTGCGGAGGGCCGGCTGGCACTTCTCGTCCGTCAAGGTCTCCGCATCACCGCGAGCGACGATCTTTCAGGGCTGAGCCGCGCGATCGCCGATGGCCGGATCAAGCGGTTTGCGATTGCCAACCCGCAGCATGCCCCCTTCGGCATGGCAGCGCAGGCAGCGCTTGAGACCAGCGGGGTCTGGGACGGCCTGAAGGGCCGCCTCGCGTTCGGAGAAAACGTGGCACAGGCCGCTCAGTTCGTGGTCAGCGGCAATGCGGACGCGGCACTCGTCGCCCTCTCGCTTGCCATGAGCCCGGACGTTGCGTCGCGCACCACGTATGCTGCGGTTTCGCCGAAGCTCCATGCGCCGCTGAAACAGGAGATGGCGCTGATACGGCCGGACAAGCCTGCGGCTGACGCCTTCTTTGCGTTCATGCTGAGTGCGCCGGCACAAGCAATCCTCGCCAAGAGCGGCTACGCTGGCGCGAACGAAGGTTAGAGCTTCCCGGTCGACGACGTGCCCGCTGATGCAACCCTGACATCCCTCTGGCTTGCCGGACTGACGGCGCTTGTCCTCATCCCGGTCGGCGTCGCAGCCGGCCGTGCGCTCGCGATGAATGACTTTCCGGGCAAGGGTGTTGTCGAAACGTTGGTGCTGTTGCCGCTCATCCTGCCGCCGACGGTGCTTGGCTACTACCTGCTGGTCGCGCTCGCGCCTGCGAACCCGATCGGGCAGGCGATCGCAGCGCTATTTGGCGGCAGCCTCGCATTCACCTTCGAGGGCATCCTGATTGCATCGCTGATCGCCAACCTGCCGTTTGCCATTCAGCCCATTCAACGCAGTTTTGAGGCGATCCCCGAGAACGTGCGCGAAGCAGCCTGGGTGAGCGGCCTGTCGCGTCTGCAGACGCTCTGGCGGATCGAATTGCCGCTCGCCTGGCCCGGTATCGTCACAGCAGCGGCGCTCGTCATTGCGCACACGCTTGGTGAGTTCGGCGTCATCCTGATGGTCGGTGGCAACATCCCAGGCGAAACGCAGACGCTCTCAATCGCAATCTACGATCGGCTGCAGGCCTTCCAGGAACGCGAAGCGGCGACGATCTCGATCATCCTGCTGGTTGCTTCACTTGCGGCGCTTGCCGTGGTTCACGCAACGACCGGCCGCCGCAAGACGCGCGGGCGCGGCGCATGAGCGGGCCCGCAAAGATGGTCGGTGGTCTCGAAGCTGCAATCGGTCTCGACCGGCCGTTTGCCATGGACGCTCAGATCGCGTGTGCACCCGGCGAGCTCATGGGCCTGATTGGTCCATCCGGCAGCGGCAAGACGACGTTGCTGCGTGCGCTTGCGGGTCTGGTCAGGCCTCCACGCGGGCGCATCTCGGTTGGCGCGCGCGTCTGGCAGGACGCCGAGGCGCGCACGTTCCTGCCGCCGCAGGCCCGCCGCGTCGGGCTGGTGTTCCAGGACTTCGCGCTTTTCCCGCACTTGACGGCGCGAGAGACCGTCGCGCTCGCGATTGATCCCGAGGCGTATGCCGGGCGCTCTGCTCAATTGCAGCACGCGGAGCGCTGGCTCACTCGCGTCAACCTGCAAGGGCTTGGCGACCGGAAGCCGGATGCTTTGTCTGGCGGCCAGCGCCAGCGCGTCGCCGTGGCCCGTGCGCTTGCCCGCGACCCTGACGTGCTGTTGCTCGATGAACCGTTCTCCGCCGTCGATCAGATGACCCGCGAGCGGCTGAAGCGGGAACTTGCAAGCCTGCGCGCGTCGCTCGACATCCCAATCATCCTCGTCACTCACGACCTCGACGAGGCCAGTGCGCTCTGCGACCGCCTCACGCTCTTGCATCGCGGACACGTCCTGCAGTCGGGCGCCGCCGATGACATGTTGAGCCGCCCGGCGAGCACGACGGCAGCCCGTCTGCTCGGCCACACCAACATTTTTCCGGCAACCGTCGCCCAGCCCTCGACGCCCGATCAGGCCGGACGAATCGCTTGGCGAGACACAACGCTTGAAGTGGCAGACACGGGCCCGTTCAACGCCGGCGAGCGCGTCGCCTGGGTGTTGCCAGCCGATCAGATCGTGATGCACCGGCGCGAGCGGCCGTCGCTGGGTGAGCGCGAGAACCCGATCACCGGCGCGGTCAGCGAGATGGCGCGGCTTGGCGCTGAGACGGCCGTGACATTGCGGCTCGACGATGAGACTGGCGCGCTGAACTTTCGGATCGCGACGCATGCGGCTCGCCGCAATGGGGTTGAGCCCGGCGTCGACGTCACCGTGTCGTTGCTCGCCGACGGCATTCACTTGGTGCCTGAGCGCGCTTCTGAAGCCGATGCGATTTGAGCTTGCGCCACCAAGCGTGCCGCCCGCGTTGCCGCGTCCCGGTCGTCGCGCTAGCGTCGCTCGCCGGAGGAGACAACTAAGATGACCATCGACGCGCGCATGACGCCTGAGCTGACGCTGCCCGATGACGGGACGGCCGGAACACTCACGGGACGGATCTGGGATCCGGAAGCGGGCGGCCCATGTGTCGTCGCGATCCGCGACGATGGCGTCTACGACCTGACGCCGTTGCGTCCGACGATGAGCGATCTGCTCGCGGATGCGAAAGCTGGAGAGATCGTCCGCGGGTCTGATGCACGCAAGATCGGCGATCTTTCCGACATCCTGGCGAACACCCCTGAAGGGACACGTCACCCATCGAGGGCCTGGCTGCTGGCGCCCATTGACCTGCAGGCGGTGAAGGCTGCCGGCGTGACCTTCCCGCGTTCAATGCTCGAGCGCGTCATCGAAGAGCAGGCGCAGGGCGAGCCGGAGCGCGCAGAAGCCGTCCGTGCCGAAGTCCTAGCCCTCATCGGCGGCGACTTGAAAGATCTCCGGCCGGGCTCGAAGGAGGCGATGGCGCTGAAGGAGGCGCTCATCAAGCAGGATGCTTGGTCGCAGTATCTTGAGGTGGGCATCGGAGAAGACGCCGAGATCTTCACGAAAGCGCAGCCTATGTCGGCGGTGGGGCATGGCATGGCCGCCGGCCTGCACCCGCGCTCGACATGGAACAATCCGGAGCCGGAAGTCGTCCTCGCGGTCGCGCCAAAAGGCGACATCGTCGGCGCGACGCTTGGCAACGACGTGAACCTCCGAGACTTCGAAGGCCGCTCAGCGCTGCTCCTGTCGAAGGCCAAAGACAACAATGCATCTGCTGCGATCGGGCCGTTCATCCGCCTCTTCGATGAGACGTTCTCGCTCGATGATCTGCGCAAGACGACCGTGCATCTCGAAGTCGCCGGCGAGGACGGCTTCCGCATGACCGGGACCTCTTCGATGTCCGAGATCGCGCGGGACCCCGCGAGCCTCGTCGACGAACTGATGGGGCCAACGCATCAATATCCCGACGGAGCCGTGCTCTATCTGGGCACCATGTTTGCGCCAACGGAAGACCGGGGCGAGCCGGGCATGGGCTTTACGCATGCTGTCGGCGATGAAGTGACGATCTCAGCCCCGGAACTCGGCCGGCTCTGCAATCTGATGACCACGTCCGATCGGGCGCCGCCCTGGACGTTTGGTGTTGGTGATCTCATGCGGAATTTGGCGGGACGCGGCGTTCTGGGCTAGGTCTGCGCGCCGACGGGCTGCGCCGCGCCGAATGTGACAGCGCGCTCGATGCCGGGAGCTGCCGATGCCGAGCCAGGCTGAGAAGATTGCAACGTTCAAGGCGCTGCACGAACGCGATGGCGCTTTCATCATTCCGAACCCGTACGATGTTGGGTCTGCGCGGATGCTTGCTGGCCTCGGGTTCGAAGCGCTTGCGACGACCAGCTCCGGCCTCGCCATGACGCTCGGGCGCTCAGACATGCAGGTCTCGTTGGACGAGAAGATCGCCCACTGCCGCGCGTTGGTCGGAGCTGTCGACCTGCCGATCAATGCAGACCTTGAGAAGGGGTTTGCAGACGACCCGGAAGGTGTGGCGGAGACCATCGCCCGCGCGCAGGCAACGGGGCTCGCGGGCGCCTCCATCGAAGATGCAACGGCGAACCCTGATGATCCGATCTTTGCCTTAGATAGAGCGGTGGCGCGCGTGAAGGCGGCCGTGGACGCAAACGCTGCGACCGACAACCCGATGGTGATCACAGCGCGTGCCGAAAACCTGCTGTGGGGCCTCAAGGATCTGGACGACACCATCAAGCGGCTGCAAGCTTTCGAAGACGCCGGAGCAGATGTCCTCTACGCGCCGGGCCTGCGCACACTCGATGATGTTCGCAAGGTGACCGCGGCCGTCGGCAAACCGATCAACGTGCTCGGCGTGATGGTCCGGGATGGCACCGTTCAATCTATGGCTGATGCCGGTGCGAAACGCATCAGCGTTGGCGGCGCGCTCGCGCGGGCGGCGGCCGGAGAATTTCTGCGGGCGGCCGTCGAGCTGCTTGATGACGGCACACATACATTTGCCAAGCGCGCCGCGCGCAACGAGATGGATGACCTGATGAGCAAGGGCAGAGGGAGCACGCCGAATGAGCCGGCTTGAGGGAAAACGCGCATTCTGCACCGCGTCGGGGGCCGGGATCGGCCGGGCGACGGCGCTTGCGTTCGCGGCCGAAGGTGCGCACGTCATCGCGACCGACATCAGCGCCCAGAGCCTTGAAGGCCTGGCCGACCACGGCATCGCTGAGACCAAGCGCCTCGATGTGCGCGACACGCTCGCCGTTAACGCTATGGCGCGCGATCTCGATGCCGTCGACATCGTATTCAACGCGGCCGGTTGGGTGCATCAGGGCACCATCCTCGAATGCTCGGAAGAGGACTGGACGCGATCATTCGAGCTCAACGTTATGTCCATGCATCGCACGATCGCAGCGTTCCTGCCGGGCATGCTGGAGAACGGCGGCGGCTCGATCGTGAACATTGCCTCGGTTGCTGGTTTAAAGGGCATCCCCGCCCGCCACGCCTATGGCGCATCGAAGGCCGCCGTCATCGGGCTTACGAAAGCGGTTGCTGCGGACTTCGTTGGCCAGGGCATCCGCTGCAACGCGATTTGCCCGGGCACCGTCCAGTCTCCATCGCTGGATGAGCGGATCGCAACGCTTGCCAAGGAGACAGGCAAGCCAGCAAGCGAGATCCGCCAAAACTTCATCGACCGCCAACCGATGGGCCGGCTTGGGACCGCAGAGGAGATCGCAGCCGTTGCCGTCTACCTCGCCTCCGACGAGAGCGTCTTCACGACGGGCACGCAGATCACGGTCGACGGCGGCTTGATCATGTAGCCTGCCCGCCCATCGCACTGGTGGCGCCGATGATGTCAGACGAAGATCCATGCGAACTTGAGACGGCCGACGCGGTGAAACCGCGGTGGGTGCTCCGCCGTGCGGTGCGGGCCGATCTCGACGGCATCACGGCGTTGCAGTTCGCCGCTTACGCCAAGAACCGCGACCAGCTTGGTGTCGAACCACTGCCACTCCTGATGGACTACGGCGCGGCGCTCGATAGGCTTGAGTTCTGGGTCGCCGAAGTGCCGGCTGATGACGCGGAAAACGGCGCGCCCGAAGAGCTCGCGGGTGTCCTGATGCTGGACCCTGCCGACGCCTTTACGATTGAGAGCATTGCGGTCGCCCCGTCGCGCGCCGGCAGCGGCCTCGGCACGGCGCTTCTGCAAGCGGCCGAGATCCGCGCGCGCGTGCTCGGATACCCGCGCGTCTGTCTTTATACCGGCGCACCGCTGACGCACCTGATTGCGTGGTATGGTCGCCACGGGTTTGAGGAAGATCGCGTCGAAACCCTAAGCGACCGATCGATCGTTCACATGAGCAAGCGGGTCACCTGAAGCCTGCTGCCGCAGCAGAGGACCGCCACGCCGCAATGCCGAAGTTCGCAGCCAACCTGTCTTTCCTGTTCCAGGATCTCGACTTTCTCGACCGCTTCGAAGCCGCCGCCAACGCCGGCTTCCGCGGCGTCGAATACCTGTTCCCCTACGACTATCCGGCCGATGAGATCGCCGCGCGGCTGAACCAGCATGGCCTGACGCAGGCGCTATTTAACGCGCCGCCCGGAGACTGGGCTGCCGGTGAGCGCGGGCTTGCCGCGATCCCGGGTCGTGAAGCCGAGTTCGAAGCGGCGATTGCGAAGGCGATGGACTACGCAGACGCGCTCGCCTGCAAACTCGTCCACGTCATGCCGGGGCTCGCCCACCACGGCGCGCGCCACGAAACATACGTCGCAAACCTCAAACGTGCGGCGACCACGGCTGCGGAAAAGGGCGTCACGCTGATCCTTGAGCCGATCAACACGCGCGACATCCCCAGCTTCTTTCTCAACACGACCGAGTATGCCCGCGCGGTCATTCACGAGGTCGGCGCCGCCAACGTTGGGCTTCAGTTCGATCTCTACCATCGCCAGATCCAGCAAGGCGACGTCGCCACATCGATCGAGACGTTTAAGGAGCTGACGCGGCACTATCAGATCGCAAGTCCGCCCGATCGCGGCGAGCCAGACGACGGCGAAATGAACTACCGCTATCTGTTCGAGGCAATCGACAAAACCGGCTACGACGGCTGGGTCGGCTGTGAGTACAAGCCGCGCGGTGAGACCGTTGCAGGTCTGAAGTGGGCTGAGGCCTGCGGCGTGCAGCTCGCGGGCTGAGCGCCGTCGCCATCGCTGTCGCGCAAGCAGGCGAACGAACAAATGAACGACCGAACAAACGAACAAAAAGGGAGATGAGACGTGAAGGTGTTGATCCTCGGAGCGGCCGGGATGGTCGGCCGCAAACTGGCGGAACGGCTCGCGAAAGACGGTCGGCTCGGGTCTGACGAGATCGCCGAGCTGACGCTGTTTGACGTTGTCGAACCGGCCGTGCCGAACGGCGCGTCCTTCCCCGTCAAGACCCGCACGGGCGATCTTCCTGACCCGACTGAAATCGCCGCGATGATCGCGCCGCGCCCTGACGTGATCTTCCACCTCGCGGCGATTGTCTCAGGCGAGGCCGAAGCCGACTTTGCGAAGGGCTACCGGATCAACTTCGACGGGACGCGGCTGCTGTTCGACGCCATTGCAGAGATCGACGGTTATGTGCCGCGCGTCGTCTTCACGAGTTCGATCGCGGTTTTCGGCGCGCCGTTCCCACAAGCGATTGGCGATGAGTTTCATCGCACGCCGCTGACCAGCTACGGCACGCAAAAGGCGATCGGGGAACTGCTGCTCGCCGACATGACGCGAAAGGGCATGATGGACGGCGTAGGGCTGCGGTTCCCGACGATCTGCGTCCGCCCGGGCAAACCCAACAAAGCGGCATCCGGCTTCTTCTCAAACATCATCCGCGAGCCGTTGGCTGGCGAAGAGGCTGTCCTGCCAGTGTCGGACGACGTGCGGCACTGGCACGCATCGCCGCGGTCCGCAGTCGGCTTCCTGCTGCATGCAGCGACGATGGACACGGATGCGATTGGCCCGCGCCGGAACCTGTCGATGCCGGGCGTGTCCGTCACCGTTGGCGAGCAATTGGCAGCGCTTGAGCGGATTGCCGGGAAGCCGGTTGCTGATCGCGTGAAGCGGGCCCCTGATTCGACCATCATGAAGATCGTTGAAGGCTGGCCGCGGAACTTCGAAACGGCAGGCGCGGCCAGCCTGGGCTTTGTCGCAGAAACGTCATTTGACGACATCATCAAGGCGCATATCGAAGACGAACTCGGCGGGAATTTCGTGGCGTAAGCCTCTGTTTCGGAATGGAAATCCATAGAGATCGCCACGACGTGAAGCTAAGTCGCGGACCGACTTTGCTCCGTTGCGCCTACATAAGTGCATCTCATTAGCGCCACACTGTTGGGAGCATCCATCGCCGCGCCCGCTGATGAGAAACTGGTCACTGCATGTGAACCGGAAACCATGGCGAGGCGTTTTGCCGAGGAGCTTCTGCAGACCACACCGGAAGCTGCTATCCTGGGCGGGTCACGCGCGAGAAGGGGCACAAAAGGCTCACGCGACGCGCCACTGACATGAGCATTGAGAGGTGCCCGATGGGCAATCCGACGGCGAAAGCAACGAAGACGTTTGACGTGCTGGCGGGCGAAGCGGGCGCAAGCTTCGGCCGGACGGCTGCAATGCGTCGAGCGCCTGTCCTGGTGCACGATGCAAATCGTGAAGCTGAATGCGGCGACACAAGCGCCTTCGATGACATCGCAACGACGACCCTGCCGGTCGAGTTTCGCGGCGAGCAGGTCATGTTTGAAGCGCACGCGTTCGAGGACGATTCATCATCGTATCAGGCGATGGCGCTCGTGCATCGCAACGAAGGCGTGTCGCGCGATATCGCACCGCTCGTGCGCGTTCACAGCGGCTGCGTAACCGGCGACATCTTCCATTCGCTGCGCTGTGACTGCTATGCGCAGCTTCAGCTCGCGATCGAAAATGTCATCGAGACCGACTTCGGCATCATCCTGTATTTGCCGCATCATGAAGGCCGCGGCATCGGCCTCGTGAAGAAGCTGCAGGCCTACGCCGAGCAGGATAAAGGCCTCGATACCGTCGACGCCAACATTGCCGTCGGGGCACCGATTGACTCGCGCGACTACCGCCTGCCGGCAAACATTCTGCGCTACCTTGGCCATGAGAAGATCCGGCTCATGACCAACAACCCGGCGAAGGTCCTGCGGCTCACCGAGCACGGCATCACGGTCGTCGAGCAAGTGCGCAGCATCACGCCGCCGTCCGAGCACAATGCCCGATACTTGGACACGAAGCGCGATCGCATGGACCACAAGCTGTAGGATTTTGAGATCCGCGTAAGCGGGTTCGACCAGCCATGACGCAAGCCGCGGCGACCTCCGCCGCGGCTTTTTTTGTGCGTGCTATCCTTGGCGTAAAGATTCGGCGGGATCGGCGGAGGGGCGCGCATGATCGGCAGACTAACGGGCACGGTGGACGCGATTGGCGAGAGCCACTGCATTATTGATGTCGGCGGCGTCGGCTATGAGGTGCAGGCCTCGGCCCGCACGTTGCGCGCAATCATCCATGGCGAGCGTGTCTCGCTCACGATTGACACGCATGTGCGGGAGGACGCGATCCGCCTCTTCGGGTTTGCGAGCGAACACGAGCGCACGTGGTTTCGCACGCTTCAGGGCGTGCAGGGTGTCGGCGCGAAGGTGGCGCTTGCCTGCCTCGGCATTCTCTCCCCGCAGGAACTTTCCAACGCGATCGCGCTCGGCGACTGGACGTCGATTGAGCGCACGCCGGGCGTTGGCAAAAAGCTCGCGCAGCGCATCGCAAGTGAGTTGAAGGACAAGGCGCCGACGCTGGCAGCCGGGATCGGGCCTGCGGGCGAGGCCGCGTCGGGCAGCGGTGCGGCTGCGGGCGCTGTCGGGTTGCCGACCGATGCAGACGCGACGGTTGCCGCGGAGGCGATCTCGGCGCTGACCAATCTCGGGTATCAGCCGGTGCAGGCGGGCCAAGCGGTGGCGGCTGCAATGGCGACCCGCGGCGAGGATGCCGACGTCGCAACGCTCATTCGCGACGGTTTGAAGTCGCTTGCCAATTAGGTTTGGCGACCACCCACTGCGACCATCGTGGAGCCGACGATGACGAGCGCGAGCACGGGCACAAGGTCCCAATTAAAGACCGGCGCTGCAATCAGCCCGAAGCCGCTTGCGATCGCCTGCGCCACAACGACGGCGACGGGCAGCAGCACGGTGACGGCCAGAAACCGCTCGCTGCCGAGGGCTACGACGGCTGAGAACTGGAAATAGTTGAGCGCTGAGAACACTGCGGCGCCGAAGCCGGCTGAAAGCGCAATCGTTTGCAAGTCGAGAAACGCTGCCGGCCGCGGCAGCAGCGGAGTCTCCGGCAGCGCGCCAAGGGCAACGGCTGTGACCAGCGCACCGATCACCAGCGCAAAGACGAGGCTCATGGCGACGATCAACACGCCCGTGACGCGGAGCTTGTCCCAGACCGTGCGCGCGGCCCGGTTCTGCGGGTGCCACTCGCTAACGAACGTCCGCAGCGTCAGCCAACCGACAGCGAGCAGCCCGCTCAACATGCCAAGCCACGCAGCCTCAAGATCGAAGCCCGCAAACATCAGCCCGACGCCACCGACGACAACCGCCGCCCCAACCCAGGCCAGGCGGCCGGGGCGGCGCGCGAAAAGGAGGACGCCGACCACCAGCGAGATTGGCAGAGCGAGCCTGAGGATCACGCTCGATTCTGCCGGGGGGATCTGCGTGATCGCGACGTAGTAGGAGGCCTCCAGTAAGATGAATGCTGCACCGAGCCACCACGTCATCGGTTCGCGAAGGATCTCGGCTGTCTGCGCGTGGCGGCCGGTCGCGAGCAGCAGAGCAGCACCCGCAAACGACATTGACAGCAGGATGAAGGCGACCACGTGAATGCCGCGCTCGGTCGCGATCTGATAGATGATCGAGAGCACTGAGATGCAGACGACGAACTGGGCGGCATAGAGCCAGCCGGCGCGCGTTGACGTGCGGTCGCTCATGCCACGTCACCGCCGTACTGCGCGAACCTGATCGTCGTGCCGCCGTAGGTCCTCGCTTGCAGCACTGACCAGGGGGCCGGCAGCGCGACGTCAGCGCTCGCGGCCTCTTCGATGACCGCGACTGCGCTGGCGGCAACGGCAGGCCTGGCTGCAAGATTGAGAAGTGCCGCTTCAGCGAGGCCGCGCCCATAGGGCGGATCGAGGAAGATGAGGCTAAACGGCCGGGCGTCGGTCTCCGCTGCAAACCTCGTTGCGTCGGCCTTGCGGACCACCACCTCACTGGCGAGGCCGAATGCGGAAACATTGTCCTTGAGCGCGGCAAAGGCCTTCGCGTTTTGCTCAACGCAGACGGCCGATCCGGCGCCGCGCGACATCGCTTCAAGCGTCAGCGCGCCGGTCCCGGCAAATAGATCGAGGACGTGCGCGCCTTCGACGACATCGCGATCGAGACCGTGCGCGAGGACGTTAAAGATCGCCTCCCGCACGCGGTCTGACGTCGGCCGCGTCCCCTCGGCGACGCCTGACGTGATCGCACGGCCCCGGAAGCGTCCGGCAACAATCCTCACGCCCGCGGTCCCGGTTTGCGCCGCCCGCTTACCTTTCGCGGTGGCCGCTTTACGGGTCTTGCAGGCTTTGTGTCGGGCTCGTCCGCGTCATCGACATCGTCGCCGGCTTCAAGCCCGAGGTCCTTCGCAGCCGTAACGCCAAGCTGGTCGATCAAGACTTTGCGCCGCACGCTCGCGACCTCGCCGGGTTTCAGGTCGAGCAGCTGGAACGGCCCGAACGAGACCCGGATCAGCCGGTTCACCGTGAGGTCGAGGCTTTCCATGATGCGGCGGACTTCGCGGTTCTTGCCCTCGCGAATGGCGATCGTCATCCAGGTGTTCGCGCCCTGCGTGCTGTCGACCGAAGCTTCGATGGGTCCGTAGCGCACTCCGTCCAGCGTGATGCCATCGGCAAGGGCATCGAGGTCGGCTTGCTTCACCCGGCCGTGCGCGCGCACGCGGTACCGCCGGAGCCAGCCGGTCTTCGGCAACTCGAGATAGCGCGCAAGCCCACCATCATTGGTGAGCAGAAGCAGGCCCTCGGTATTGTAGTCGAGGCGGCCAACCGAGACGACGCGCGGCAGCGTTTTCGGCAGCTTGTCGAATACCGTGACCCGGCCGTCAGGATCTCGATGCGTTGTCACCTGGCCCTTCGGCTTGTGGTAGCGCCAGAGCCGGGGCGGCTCGCGCATTGGCAGCGGTTTGCCGTCAACTTCAATGCGATCCTTCGGGCCTACCACGGTTGCGGCGGTGTCGAGCTTGCGGCCATTGACCATCACGCGGCCATCGTCGATCCAGCGTTCGGCATCGCGGCGCGAGCAGAGGCCGGCCTGGGCGATCGCTTTTGCGATGCGCATCGGCTCGGCAGGCCCGGTGCTCATTGCAGCCGGCTTCCTGGGGCCGCGCTGTGGCTTCGATGCGGCGCGCGGCGGCGAAGACTTTGCTTGGGGTTTTGGCCCCGCCCCACTTTTGCGGGCAGGCCGCGGCTGGGCATCCTTATGCGGGCCTGCAGCGCTTTTCCGCTTGGGCCCACCCGGACGCGGGCGCTTCGTCTGTGGTGGCTTCGCCATCGCTGAAATCGATCTGATAGACTGCGCGCGCCGGCGTTGCGCGCGGCGGATTGGAGCGGCTGTATGACATCTCACGCCAGCAGTGGCCACATGGATCGCGCGTTGCAGGCGGCACGTGAAGCGGCGGCGCGCGGCGAAGTCCCGGTCGGCGCGGTGGTCGTCGGGCCGGGTGGTGAACGGCTCGCCGCGGACGGAAACCGCACCCGTGAGCTGAGCGACCCGACGGCGCATGCCGAAGTGCTCGTCCTTCGGGCCGCCGCGCAAAAACTGAGGTCCGAACGCCTTGTCGACTGCGACCTCTACGTCACGCTTGAGCCTTGCGCGATGTGTGCAGCCGCTATCTCGTTCGCGCGCATCCGGCGGCTTTACTTTGGCGCCGGCGACCCGAAGGCTGGCGCGGTCATCAACGGCCCGCGGTTCTTCGCGCAGGCCACCTGCCACCACGCACCCGATGTCTACCCAGGCCTTGGCGAACGCGACGCAGCCGACCTGCTCCGCGCGTTCTTCGCCGAACGGCGCGGCTAAATCGTCTCAGAGCCGAGGATGCGCGAGAGCTTCGCGCGCAGCTCGTCTTTCACCGGCAGGCTCGCTTCGATGATCTCTTTCGCCTTGTAGAACTCGAGCGCGGTGAACTGGTCGAGCGCGACATCGATGTAGACGTCGGGCGGGTTCGCCTTCAGCCGCTCGCGCGTGATCGCCTTTTGCATGATTTGCGATGTCTGCACGCCAACTTCGATCGCGGTCGGTACGCCCTCGAAGACGCGCGGCGCCGCACTGCCGCTGACGTCGATTGCAATCGTGATGTCGCATGCGTCCTGGACGAGGTCGTACGGGCACGGGTTCGTGAGGCCGCCATCTAGCAGCAGTCGATCTTCGCGCGAGACTGGCGAAAAGAGGATCGGGATGGCGATGCTGGCCGCGATCGCGGTTGGCAGGTCGCCGTCGGTCAGCACAACGCGTTCGGTCGTCGAGATGTCCGTCGCGGTGATCTCGAGCGGGATGGTGAGGTCTGCGAAGGTGTGCGCAACGGTTGGCGGAAGCACGTAGTCGATGACGGTTTCGGGCTTCAGGAACGCTGAGCGCACGGGAAAGAAGCTGAGCGCTTTGCGGCGCGGGTCGGAGCGCGCGCTGAAGAGCTGTCGCACGAGCGCAAAACGGTCGATCAACGTCGCCTCGGTGAAGGCCCGGATCTGTGCTGCCGACAACCCGCTTGCAGCGGCGGCGCCGTAGATCGCGCCAATCGATGTGCCCGCAATGCGGCTTGGCCGGAGCCCCATCTCTTCGAGCGTTTCAAGGACGGCAATGTGGGCAAGGCCACGCGCGCCGCCGCCACCAAGCGCGAGGCCGATCGTCGGCGATGCCCCGGAAGCGCGCGCAAGCGGCGGCGAGGCTGTCTGCGTCAGTGCGCGGCGGTCTGCGGACTCCTCTCGCGTCATCGGCAATCCTCGTTTTCAGGCGTCGGCCGCCTCAAGGAACGGCAGGAGTGCCCCCAGCAACGCATCCGGCGCCTCTTCGGCGATGAAGTGACCCGACGCGATCTCACTGCCGGAGATAGGTCCGCTGCACCATGGCCGCCAGATGGCAAGCGGGTCAGCAATGTCCTGCAAGTTGCCGCGTGCGCCCCAGAGCACTTGAACCGGACACGCGATACGCGTTCCGGCTGCGCGGTCGGCGGCGTCATGGTCCACATCGATTGTCGCACCGGCGCGGTAGTCGGCGAGGCTGCCGCTGCGGCGCGCGGCATCGCGAAATGCGGCCCGATAGGCAGCCAGGACGTCGGCCTCCAGCCAGTCCGGTAGACTGGGCCCGCCGCGGCGAAAGCGGTTTGCTATCCACGCGTCGGGGTCGTGGGCCAGCAGGTCATCCGGCAATGGCGCTGGCTGTGCGAGGAACATCCAGTGGTAGAGCCGGACCGCAGACGACCGCGTCATCGTTTGCCAGACATCGAGCGTCGGGATCACGTCGAGGATCGCCAGGCGGCTGACGCGGGCCGACGCGTCGAGGGAAAGACGGTATGCGACGCGCGCGCCGCGATCGTGACCGCAAACGGCAAAGCGATCGTGGCCGAGCGACGTCATGACGGCTGCCATGTCGCGCGCCATCTGCCGCTTGGAATAGGCTGCATGGTCGGCTGTGTCTGGCGGACACTCGCTGGCGCCATAGCCGCGCAAGTCGGGGGCGATCACCGTAAAGCGCTCGGCAAGCGCGCCGGCCACCTTGTGCCACATCAGGTGGGTTTCGGGATAACCGTGCAGGCAGAGCAGCGGCGGGCCCGATCCCCCGATCCGGCAGAAGATGTCTGCCCCGTCGCCCGCGATGACGTCTGCGCGGAAGCCGTCAAAGCCGCCGACGCGGCGCCAGTGTTCGCCGCCGCCACTCATGTGCCGGACGACCCGCGCTCGCGGGCGATGGCGCGGTAGCCGATGTCTGACCGGCAGAAGCCCGTTGGCCAGTCGATGGCTTTGACGGCGCCATAGGCGCGCGCTTGCGCATCGGAAAAGGTTGCCCCGCGTGCCGTGACGGCGAGCACGCGGCCGCCATTCGCGACGATCGTATCGCCGTCGGCCCGCGTGCCTGCGTGGAAGACAACGACCGTGTCGGAGGTGGCAGCCGCGCCGTCGAGGCCTCGGATCGGGTCGCCTTTCCGCGGCTCGCCCGGGTAGCCGGCGGCTGCCATGACGACGGTCAGAGCTGGCGCGTCGTGCCACGCGAGCGACACGCCAGCTAGCGCGCCGTCCGCGGTTGCTTTGAGGGCCGGCAGCAGGTCGGACTTCAGCCGCATGACGAGTACCTGCGCTTCCGGGTCGCCGAAGCGGACGTTGTACTCGATCAGTTCCGGCCCGCGCGCGGTGATCATCAGGCCCGCGTAAAGGACACCGCGAAACGGCGTGCCGGCTGCTGCCATACCGGCGACGGTCGGCTTGATGATCCGCTCAAGCGTCTCGGTGATCAACGCGTCCGTCATGACCGGGGCTGGCGAATATGCGCCCATGCCGCCGGTGTTGGGGCCGGTGTCGCCATCGCCGACGCGTTTGTGATCCTGCGCCGTTGCAAGCGGCAGGATGGTCTCGCCGTCGCAAAGGACGAAGAAACTCGCCTCTTCACCTTCGAGGAACGCTTCGACAACGACCTCAGAGCCGGCCGCACCGAAGGCACCATCGAAGCAGGCGCGAATGGCAGCGTCAGCTTCGTCGCGCGTTGCCGCAATCACGACGCCTTTGCCGGCTGCAAGTCCATCGGCCTTGATGACCACGGGCAGCGATTGTTCTGCTGCGAACGCAATCGCGCTTTCGGCATCGGCGAAGCGGCCGTAAGCGGCCGTCGGGATGTTGTGCTTGGCGCAGAAGTCCTTCGTAAAGCCCTTCGAGCCTTCAAGCTGCGCGGCGGCCTTAGCCGGGCCAAACACCGAAATGCCGGCGGCTGTCAGGTCATCTGCAAGCCCTGCGACGAGTGGCGCTTCCGGGCCGATGATAACAAGCGCCACGTCGTTGGACTTGGCGAACGCGACGACGGCTGAGTGGTCGGATACGGGGACATCGATGCAGGTTGCGTGCGCCGCGATCCCGGGGTTGCCGGGAGCTGCATAAAGCCTTGTCAGGCCTTCGCTTTTGGCGATCGCCCAGGCAAGCGCGTGCTCGCGGCCGCCACCACCGATCAGGAGAACGTTCATCGCGCGACAGCCCACCCTTTATCAACACGTACGGGCAGGCGGTCTGCCAGAAGACCGCCCAAACATGTGCTAATCAGCAGCACGCGAAATGCGCCCATGAGGATGAGAAGTGGCAGAAAAACAGCGCGCGGCGCAAGCGGCGGTCAACGTGGCCGAGTTCTCCGTCAGCGAACTGTCCCAGGCGATCAAGCGGTCGCTTGAGGATGGGTTCGGCCACGTGCGTCTGCGCGGTGAAATCTCGGGCTATCGCGGGCCGCACGCCTCAGGGCACTGCTATTTCGGCATCAAGGATGATCGCGCGAAGATCGATGCCGTTATCTGGCGCGGTGTGTTCTCGAAGCTGAAGGTGCGGCCCGAAGAGGGCATGGAGGTGATCGCGCACGGCAAGATCACGTCCTACCCGAACGCGTCGAAGTATCAGATTGTCGTCGAGAGCCTGGAGCCGGCCGGTGTCGGCGCGCTGATGGCGCTGCTTGAAGAGCGCAAGCGCAAGTTTCAGGCGGAGGGGCTGTTCGACGAAGCGCGCAAGCAGCCTATCCCGTTTCTGCCGGGCGTCGTCGGTATCGTGACGTCGCCGACCGGGGCCGTCATTCGCGACATGCTGGCGGGCTTCACGGAGCGCTTCCCGACGCACGTCATCCTGTGGCCCGTCCGCGTGCAAGGCGAGACATCGGCGGTTGAAGTGGCCGAAGCCGTGCGCGGGTTCAATGCGATTGCGCCGGGCGGCGCGATCCCTCGGCCGGATACACTCATCGTCGCCCGCGGCGGCGGCAGCCTCGAAGACATGTGGGGCTTTAATGATGAGGTTGTCGTGCGCGCGGTCGCAGAGAGCCGCATCCCGGTCATTTCCGCGGTCGGGCACGAGACCGATTGGACGCTGATTGACCTCGTGGCCGACGCGCGCGCGCCGACGCCGACGAAGGCTGCGGAATGGGCTGTGCCCAAATACAGCGATCTGGTTGAACGAACCGAGACGGCGGGCGCCCGGCTTCTCGGCGGCATCAAGCGCCGGCTCGATTTGGCGCGCAGCGAATACCGCGCGGCTGAACGCGGGCTACCGCGGATCGAAGACCTCTTGCAGCCGGCACGGCAGCGATACGACGCCGTCGATCATCGTTTGGCGAGCGCGTTGCGCGCCAATACGAACGCTCACGATCGCCGCTTTCAACGATTGGCCGCCGGCGTCAATCCTCGGCTGGTGGCCGGGCGTCTCAGCCAGTATCGCGACCGCCTTCAGTCGCGCGCTGACCGGCTTGAGCGTGCAATGCGCACCGACCTCACCATGAAGCAGCGCCGCTTTGAGAACGCCGCCAAGATGCTCTCGACCCTTAGTTACCAGTCGGTCCTGCAGCGTGGGTTTGCGCTTGTGCGCGATGCGTCGGGCGGCATGGTCCGGACGGCGGGCAGCATTGGCGATGGCGTGCGGCTCGAGCTTGAGTTCGCCGACGGGCGACAGTCCGTCACGGCGGATGGCGCCAAGCCGGATGCATCGCCGCCGCCGGAAGACAAGCCGCAGGCAGCCACGCCGGCGCGCAATGGCGTTAAATCGAAATCCGCCCGCGAGGCCCGCGCCAGCCGAAACCGTCAGGGATCGCTGTTTTAGCTCCAACGGCGCGCCCAATCGGACCAAGCCGCGGCTTGACGCTTTCGGGCCTTTCCCCGATGTCAGAGGGCTGACACGCCCGCGCCCAAGAGACCCGACGCATGATGAACCAGATTGACCGGCTTTTCGGCCTCAAGGGCGAGGCGCGCGTGCGGTATCAGGACGGTGAGTTCCAGATCCTGAGCCCGGGCGATTTCGTCCGCTGCGCGGTCACCGGTCAGCAGATTCCGATTGACGAGCTGCGCTATTGGAGCGTTGATCTGCAGGAGCCGTACGCCTCGGCCGCCGTCTCCTTCGCGCGCTACAAGGAACTGCGCGAGCGCAAGTCAGACCGATCCTGAGCCGGTTATCGCCGCGTTGATCAACCGTTCGAGCGTTGCGTCTGACGGTGGGTCGAGCGCAAGCGCGATCTTTAAGGTGGCGCAGGTAGCGGCGAACGCCTGTTCTGCACCCGACGCTGGATCCAGTCGTGCGAGGTCCTTCTCCGTCGCAGCCAACCGCGCATCGTTGTCCCGCGCCATCTCCGACAATTGCGCACGCTCCCCCGCGGTGAACGCGTGATGATCTTTGAAGACGCGCGTTGCGATCACGTCGGCGCCGATGGCTCTCAGCGTGTCGAAGAAGCGGTCAGGGTTTGCGATGCCGGCGAAGGCGACAACGCGCGCGCCAGCGAGCCCGGCGTCCTCGGCCGGCACAATGCGACCGCTCATCTTGGGAACCGGCGGCGGGCCGTCGATCAGCTGCGCGAGCCTGGGTGTCTCAGGTGCCGCGCCGCTGCCTGAGCTGACGACGAGTGCCGCGTCGACGTATCCGGCGTGGGCCGCGATGCTCGCCCGGAGGGGCCCGCGTGGGATCACGTGACCGTTGCCAAACCCACGGGCCGCGTCGACGACGGCAATGGAAAGGTCGTGCGCAAGCCGGCGGTTTTGCAGGCCGTCGTCCATCAGGATGACGTCGATGTCGGCGCGGTCGGCCACGATTTGCCGTGCCCCTGCGAGCCGATCGGGCGAGACCATGACGGGTAGGCCCCGCCCGTGCAGCAATCGCGCTTCGTCGCCAACAGACCGGGCCGAAGCCTCAGCCGTCACCCACGTTGGGCCGCGGACCGTGCCGCCGTAGCCGCGTGTTAGAATGGCCGGCCGGTGACCGCGAGCAACGAGGCGTTCAGCGATGTAGGCAACGGTGGGCGTTTTGCCGGAGCCGCCGGCTGTCAGGTTCCCGACGCAGATGACCGGGATGCCGACCCGGGCCCCGGTCCGGCTAAGCCGGCGCGCGGTTGCGCGGTTATAAACCCACGAGGCCGGCGCAAGCAGTGGCGCCCAAAGTGGCGGCTTCGCCTCAGCGTCGTACCACCATGCCGGCTCTTCAAGAGGCACGCTTCAGGCTCGTCGCGTCGTCCGGTTCGCGCGTCGCCAGCAGCTCAAGGATGACGTTGCAGGTCTTCGCAAGCGCACCGCTGAGCGTCTCGAGCGCGTGGGTCGCCGCCGCTTGTGTTTCGGCGCGGGCCTCCGCCGACGTCAGCCAGCGTTCGGCCGTGGCGGCCATGGTTGTGGCATCCGTCACGGTCGCCGCGCCGCCGGCTGTGAGCAGGTGATGATAGACTTCCGCGAAGTTTGAGACGCGCGGCCCGGTCATGACCGGGCAGCCGGCGCGCACGGCTTCAATTGGGTTCTGCCCGCCATGCGGGACCAGCGAACCGCCGATAAATGCGGCATCGGCACAATCGAAGAAGAGTGCGAGTTCACCGATCGTGTCAGCAAGATAGATCTCATGCGCGGCCGACGGCATCTCGCCGCGACTGCGCCTGGAGAAGCTAAGGTCGCTTGCGCGGATTGCGTCTGCGACAGCATCGCCCCGTTCTGGATGGCGCGGGACGATGATCGTGATGAGATCCCCGACGCGGTCGCGCAGGGATTTATGTGCAGCAATGACGATCTCTTCTTCGCCATCGTGCGTGCTTGCTGCGAGAAACACAGGCCGGTTGCCGAGCGCCATGCCGACGCGGGCGCGGGCCGTCGCGTCGATCGCCTGACCCGGGGCGTCGATCTTGAGGTTGCCGAACTGGCGAACATCTCGCGCGCCGAGCGACCGGAAGCGCCGCGCAATGGACTTATCCTGCGCAAGCACAACGCGAATGCGCGAGAAGAGCTGGCCCGCGAGACCCGGCACCTTGCGCCAGCGCTGAAAGGATCTGAGCGAGATGCGCGCGTTGGCGAGCACGATCGGGACGCTGCGCGCCGACGTCTCGACGAGCAGGTTGGGCCACAAATCGCTCTCGGTCAGCACGGCAAGGCTTGGCTGCCAGTGGGCAAGAAAGCGGCGCATGGCGGCCGGCGTGTCAAACGGGATGACCTGATGGATCGCGCCAACCGGCAGGCGGTCGCTGGCGAGCTGTGCTGACGTGCGCGTGCCTGTGGTCAGCAGCATGGTGTGATCGGGTCTTGCTCTCGCGATCTCGTGGATCACGGGCATGATGGCGTTGGCCTCGCCAATACTGGCTGCGTGAAACCAGACCAGTGGGCCGCTTGGCCGATGATGCGTTGTCTGCGCGAGACGTTCCGGGCGGCGCTTGGGGTCCTCCTTGCCCTTCCGCTCGCGGCGGTTGAGCAACAGCGGAACGGCGGGCGACGCAAGCGCCGTCAACGCTCTGTAGAGTTTTAGGCGCAGACCGATGCCAAGCGGCGGCGCGTCTGGCGCCATGGCGGCCGCCGGTGTTGCCTTGATGAGATCGCCGCCTGCGAGTTCGTAGGCGCGTGTCGTTATGCGGTTCAGTTCGGCTTCCACCGCAGCGCGCGCAGTCTCAAGTGCTGCTTCGTCTGCGGTGCGCGGCACGTTGATCGGGTCGCCCGTGACGAGCGCCAGTCGTGAGAACGGAAGGTTGAGCGTCATCCGCGACCACGTATTGAACGCGATGAACCGCCGGCTTGCGACGGCGACCGGCAGGATCGGCCGACCGGAGTGTTTTGCAAGTGCCACGATCCCGAGCCCGGCGGTGCGCGGCGAACTCGGCGGCACGTCTGCGGTCATGGCGACATTGTCGCCCTGTTCCAGCGCCCGGAGCGCGCCCACGAGCGCTGCCCGCCCGCCACGGTCCTTCTTGCGCTCGCCAGCGCCTGCGCCGCGAATCAGCGGCATGTCGAATCGCGCGAGCGCCTGGCTCAGCAGGTCCCCATCGCCATGCCGCGCGACCATTGCGGCCGTCGTCACCTCGTCCGATGGGTTGATCGCCGGGATCATCATGAACTGGCCGTGCCACATCGCGATAATCTGTGGTGTGGCAGCCACATAGCGCTCCACAGCATCGTCGGGCTCAACCGTCAGCCGCGAGGTGCCGCGCACAAGCTTGATGTAGCGCGCAATGGCCCGCCCATAGAGGCCACGAACCGCATCGGATTTAGCGAGCTTCGGCGACATTGGCGGGGGTCTGCTGGTATGCGGCGTGTGCGCTGCTTTGGCGGGTTTCGTTTGGTGCGCGGTCTGACGGTCAGCGGGGTCGATCACGATTTGCAACAGCGCATAACACGTAACACCCAGGCCGCCACACCCACTGATGTGGCTTCCATGCCGATATCCCTCTCGTCAGGCAATGGCGAAGCGCGGTACAAGACCGCTGATGTGTGGTGAGAACTGACCTGACGCCTACGTGCCGATCGCGACCTACAGAAAACATGCAAGCCGCGTTCTGACCCGCGCCACCCGCGCGAGCCGCTCGCTGCTTGTGGACAAGACCCCGGGCCCGTTGCGGCGCTGGCTGGCGCCCGTCGGCCTGCATGCAGACATGCTGTTCGTCGACCACGGCATTTTTCGGGTCGCCTATCTCAATCGACACCAGCTCGGCCCCGATGCGCAACGCGCCGCGCAACCGACACCGGGACAGGTCCGGCGGCTAGCGAATCGCGGCCTCAAAACGATCATCAACCTGCGGGGCGTGCGCCAGTGCGGCTCGTTCTGGCTGGAACAGCGCGCATGCGAGAAGCACGGCGTCGAACTCGTCAACTTCACCGTCCGATCGCGCGGCGCGCCGACCCGCAACGAAGTCCACGGCGCGAAAAAGATCTTTGATGAGATCTCGTACCCGATGCTGTTGCACTGCAAGTCAGGCGCAGACCGGGCGGGTCTCATGAGCGTTCTCTACATGCACATCCGCGGCGGGCTGCCGATCGAAGAGGCGCGCGCACAGCTCGCTCTTCGGTTCGGCCACATCCGGCAAGCCAAGACGGGCATCCTCGACGCGTTCTTCGACCAGTATGTCGACTACAACGCGAAGACGCCGATCTCATTCTTCGAGTGGGTCGATACCGTCTACGATCCGCAGGCGCTGATCGACAGCTTCGAATCGCGCTCGTGGGCGGACCGGCTGGTCGACGGAATTCTGAGGCGGGAATAGCGCGGCGCTTACTTCGCGGTCGCCGGCGCGTCGATCGGATGATCGCCCGGCACCGACGGCGCGGACGCCGCTTCAGCCTTTTTGTCATCCTGGAACTGCGTGCGATGCAGGCCGGCATAAATGCCGTCACGCGCAATGAGTTCACTATGGCTGCCCTGCTCGACAATCCGGCCACGGTCCATGACGCAGATGACGTCGGCGTTGCGAACGGTCGAGAGGCGGTGGGCAATGACGAGCGTCGTCCGGTCCTGGGTCAGGCGGGCGAGGGCTGCTTGCACAAGTTCTTCTGATTCCGCGTCGAGCGCGCTGGTGGCTTCGTCCAGCAGCAGGATCGGCGCATCGCGAAGGATCGCGCGCGCAAGCGCAATGCGCTGACGCTGGCCGCCAGACAGACGCGATCCGTCATCGCCGACCACGGTCTCGTACCCGGCCGGTTGCGCGCGAATGAACGTGTCGGCTGCAGCGGCCTCGGCTGCTGCGACGATCTCTTCATCAGTTGCAGTGAGGCGGCCAAGGCGGATGTTCTCCGCAATTGTGTCATCGAACAGCGCAACATCCTGCGAGACGATTGAGATGTTGTCGCGCAGGCTTGCGATCGTGACGTCGCGGATGTCCTGGCCGTCGATCAGAATGCGGCCGGCGGTGACGTCAAACAGCCGCGGGACAAGATTGACGAGCGTTGACTTGCCACCGCCGGAACGACCGACGAGCGCAACTGTCGTCCCGGGCGCGATATCGAGCGTGACGCCGTCAAGCGCCGGCACATCGGTGTTGGGGTATTGAAAAGAAGCCGCATCGAACTGGATTGCGCCGTGATCAACCTTGATGGGCTCCGCGGTCGCAGCTTCAGCCGTCGCCGGCATCGTGTCGAGGAGGCCATAGATGCGTTCGCCAGCCGCAATCCCTTCCTGGATGCGGCCAAGCAGGGACCCAAGCCCGCGGATCGGTTGCGCGGCCATCAGGAGCGCGCTGACGAACCCCATGAAATCACCAACGGTCGATTCGCCCGACGCGATGCGCCAGTAAGCAAGCGCAATAACCCCCGCGACCGCGATGCCCCCGAGGGCCTCAAGCATGGGGTCAATCTGCGACTTGGTGCGGACAGCCTTCATCCGGAGCTTGAAGTTGTTTTCAAACGCATCGGAGGCTTGGCGGTCGGCGTAGTTTTCCAGCCGGTAGGCTTTGATCAGCCGCGGCGCGCTGAAGATCTGCGTCAGGCCGGATGTCATGTCGCCGAGGTGACTTTGCGTCCGCTTGGCGACTTTGCGCAGGCGTTCGCTGATCGAAATGATCGGCCATGCGGCAATCGGATAGATGCAGAGGACGACGACCGACATCACCCAGTCGAGGTAGAACATCGTGCCGACGAGCACTATGACGGAGAGCGTGTCCCGAATTGCTGAGTTGAGCGCCGCCGTCGCCGCGGTTTCGACGAAGGTGACATCGTGGGTCAGGCGCGAGACGGAGTGGCCGGGTGCCTCTTTGGTCAGCCGCGCGAAGTCGAGCGAGATTAAATGGCGGAAGACGTGCTTGCGCAGATCCGTCGAGAGCCGCGCAATGAGGCCGGTGCTCAGCACGCTTTGAGCGTACAGAAACAGGCTCCGCGCCAGCGTGACGGCGACGACGGCCCCGAGAATGTAGAGGAGGATGCCCGACTGGTTCGCGAGGAGCGAGTCGAACGAGACCTTGATGATCAGCGGGTAGGCGCCGGTCGCCGCGGACAGCCCGGCTGTCACCAACAACACAATGCCGAGTTGGCGCCACCGTGGGAAAACCCACTCGCGCACAAAGCGCGTTGTCACCTCGCGCGGCGTCATCGGTGTTGCGTGATCAGCTTTGGCCATCAGGCGGCCGGGTCAGTGTCCGGGTCAAGCAGGCGGTGCAGGTGGACGATGAAGTACCGTGTCTCTGCGCTGTCCACGGTGCGCTGAGCGGCATCACGCCAGGCGGCTTCAGCGGCTGCGTAGTCCGGATAGATGCCGACGATGTCGAGCTTATCGAGGTCGCGGAACGTAATGCCCTCGAGATCCGTCAGTTGCCCGCCGAAGACGAGGTGAAGCAGTTGCTTCGGTTCCTGACCGGGCTCTTTGTCCGCCATGAGTTTCTGTCTCCCGTCGCAGTGGGTCGCCGTGCCAGCCTAGATTGCCGGCCTTGAGCGGTCGTGCCTGAGCCGCGGCGCACATGCAAGCAGACGCGCAGCCGGATCAGATTCCGATCAGGATAATCTCAAGGAGAAGACCGGCAAATAGGGCCCAGCCGACCCATTGGTTGGACTTGAAGCGAACGAGGCAATTGCCCCCGTCGGCGGTATCGAGCGTCAGTGTTTGCCAGGCGAGCACAACGCCCACAGCAAGGAGCGCGGCAAATGCGATGCCGGTCGCCCCGCTCATCGCGATCGCCATGCCCCACGTCACGAGGGCTGCCGCATAGAGCGCCGCCACGGCCGGTTGGGTCATGTCACCGAACTTGATCGCGGTCGACTTGAGCCCAATCATCGCGTCGTCTTCGGCATCTTGATGCGCATAGATCGTGTCGTAGCCGACAGTCCAGAGGATGCAGCCGATGTAGAGGAGGATTGGTGCAATCGCGAGCCCTCCGGTCACTGCCGCCCAGCCGACCAGTGCGCCCCACATGAACGTGACGCCGAGGACGACCTGCGGCCAGTAGGTGTAGCGCTTGGCAAAGGGATAGAGCGCGATGGGGCCGAGCGAGACGATGCCGAGGAAGATCGTGAACGTATTGAACTGGATCAGCACGACGAAGCCGATCAGCGACAGCGCAACGGCGAATGCGAACGCTGCTTTGACGCTGACCTGACCAGACGGGATCGGCCGCGACGCTGTCCGCGCGACCTTCGCGTCATAGTCGCGGTCGACGATGTCGTTCCACGTGCAGCCGGCCCCGCGCATCACGAATGCGCCGATCGTAAAGAGGATGCCGTACCAGACGTTGTAGCCAGCGTGGCCCACAGAGAGGTGCGCAAGCGCCTGCGACCAAAGGCAGGGGAACAGCAGGAGCCATGCCCCAATCGGGCGGTCGGCGCGCGCGAGCCTTAAGTAGGGCCGCAGGGCTTCCGGCGCCTGCGTATCGACCCAGTTGCCGGACGCAGCATCGGCGACAGGCGCGTCGGATTTCATGCTGTCTGAGGAGTCAACCGTCATGGCACCGGACGTTTGGCAGGGCGCGGCCGGAGTTGCGTCGCTGCAGTGTTCCCCCGTCCCCTGGTGTCACTTAAAGATACCCATCCGCGTTTGGCGATGTGTCCGATGGTGGCAGATCGGTGGAGAAGTGGACTGCGCCCATGGCCGTCAGAGATTTGAGATCGCAGCGCCTCTACCTCGATGCGCCATTGCAGGCCGGTTCTGAAATCGCGCTGACATCTGAGCAGGCGCATTACCTTGCAAACGTGCTCCGCGCGAAGGCGGGCATGGAACTGCTTGTCTTCAACGGCCGGGACGGGGAGTGGTTGGCCGGCCTTGCCGAGGTATCGCGGAAGTCCGGTACGCTGCGGGTCGTGAGCCAGACGCGCGCGCAGACTGACGGTCCGGATGTCACTTACATGTTTGCCCCGCTAAAGCGTGCGCGCCTCGACTACCTCGTCCAGAAAGCAACGGAACTCGGTGTCCGGCGCATCGTGCCGGTGCTGACGGCACACACGGTCGCTGATCGCGTCAACTTGGACCGCATGCGCGCGAATGTGATTGAGGCTGCTGAGCAATGCGGCGTGTTGCGATTGCCAGAGCTTGTCGCGCCGCAAAAGCTGAACGCGGCCCTTGATGCTTGGCCGGCATCAGCGCCGCTCATCTTCTGTGATGAGGCAGCCGCCGTCTCAGATCCGGTGACGACCCTGTCCGCCGTGCCGCGTGCGCCGATCGCCGTCCTCATCGGCCCGGAAGGCGGGTTTTCAGCAAACGAGCGCGCAGACATCCTGGCGCGCGAAAACGTGACCGCCGTGTCGCTCGGCCCCCGGGTGATGAGGGCGGATACCGCGGCAGTGGCGATCCTGTCGCTGGTCAACGCAACGCTTGGAGACTGGCGCGCGTTCTAAGCGGGCTGGACTAAGTTCGTGGGCCTGCGCATAACGCAAAAGACTGGCGCTTTGGCTGAAGGCTTACCGACAGCCGCCGTGCGTCGGCTCGGTCCGACTTTGGAGCGTGTGGAGGGCTGAATGTCGACGAAGCAGCCAGGTGCGGTCAGCCCGCCGATTGAAAGCCGCGACGACCTCATCGGCTGGATTGCCGCCGGCGAGAAGCCCGCGAGTGATTGGCGCATCGGCACTGAGCACGAGAAGTTTCCGTTCCTGACAGAGGACCGATCGCCGGTCGCTTACGACGGCCCGTCCGGCATTGGCGCGCTGATGCAGGCACTCATCAGCGAATACCGCTGGGAGCCGATCTGCGAGGACGGCAACGTGATCGCGCTCAAGCGTCCGCGCGGCGAGGGCTCCGAGACGATCTCGCTGGAGCCGGGCGGTCAGTTCGAACTTTCGGGTGCGCCGCTTGAGAGCGTGCACGAGACTTGTTCCGAAGCCGGGGAGCACCTGCGCCAATGTCTCGCGGTTGGCGAGCGGCTCGGCATTGGCTTTCTCGGCCTTGGCTTCGCGCCGACGTGGACGCGGGACCAAATGCCGACGATGCCCAAGCCGCGCTATGCGGTGATGACCCGGTACATGCCGGAAGTCGGGCGCGACGGGCTCGACATGATGTACCGGACGACCACGATCCAGGTGAACCTGGATTTCGGCTCTGAAGCCGACATGGTCAAAAAGCTCCGCGTGTCGTTCGCGCTCCAGCCGATCGCGACTGCGCTGTTTGCAAGCTCGCCGTTCAAGGAAGGCAAGCCGAACGGTTACAAGTCACTCCGCAGCGAAGTCTGGCGCGACACCGACCCTGGCCGGACCGGCATGCTGCCTTTCGTGTTTGAAGATGGGATGGGCTATGAGCGCTGGGTCGACTACGCGCTCGATGTGCCGATGTACTTCGTCTACCGCGACGGCAATTACATTGACGCAGCCGGCCTGTCGTTCCGCGACTTCCTCGACGGCAAGCTCGCCGTCCTGCCCGGCGAGAAGCCAACGGAAGATGATTGGTCGGATCATCTGACGACCATCTTTCCTGAGGCGCGCTTAAAGCGCTTCATCGAGATGCGCGGCGCTGACGGCGGCCCCTGGCGACGGATTTGCGCGTTGCCTGCGTTTTGGGTTGGACTGCTGTACGACGCTGTGGCCCTCGATGAAGCCTGGCAGCTCGTCAGGGACTGGTCGGCGGATGAGCGTCAGGCCATGCGAGACGCGGTGCCGCGCGATGGATTGCAAACGTCGTTCCGCAACCGGACGGTGCAGGATCTCGCGAAGGATGCGGCGAAGATCGCGGCCGGCGGTTTGAAACGCCGCGCCCGCCTCAACAGCCGCGGCGATGACGAGACCATTTTCCTGCATTCCGTCGAAGAGGCCGCAGCCACCGGTCGAAGCCCTGCCGATGAACTGCTCAATCGCTACGAGAAGTCGTGGAAGGGCGACATCGCCCGGGTTTTTGAAGAGTATGCGTTCTAAGTATAAGGCGAGCCGTCGTGCCTGAGTTCAGGCTGTATTCATCACGCTCCGTATAATGCTTGGCTCAACATTGAGGCTGGCATGTTGCTGCCGCCCCCCGTCGATCCAGGAGAGGGCCATTGGCCGACTTTCTGAACATGTTTGATAAGCGCACCGGACGGCGGGTCGTCGGCGGGCTGGCGGTGGCGCTCTTTGTCGTCACGCTCAGCGTCGGCTTGATGTCGTCGAGCGGCCCCGTCGCGGCCAATGCGTGCAAGAGCGGCTGCCTAAGCGCCTACAACCAGTGCCGGATTGCAACCAACGGAAGCAGCTCCTGCGACCGCCGGTTCCAAGCCTGCGTGAGGCGTTGCCTGCGACGATAGCCGCGCTGTTGCCTCCGGCTGGCTCGTCGCTAAGCCGGCAGCCTTTCCGCCGGCGCGGTATCGTTCACGATCACCACGCACATGCGACGCGGCCCGTGCGCGCCCATGACGATGCGCCCGCCGATGTCGCCCGTCCGCGACGGCCCCGAAATCATGTTGACCGTGCGCGGCATCTGGCCCGCGCCGAAGGTGTCGCGGACCGCTGCAAACGCGTCCTCGTAGGGTCCGACCAGATCGCGCGCGGAGACGACGACGATATGCGTCTCGGGCACGAAATTGAGCGTTACAGGGTTGTCAGCTCCTGATGTCATGATAAGCGTTCCGGTCTCAGCGACGCCAGCGGCGGCATGGCTGACGCCCACCTCATCTGTAGGGTCCGCGCGGCCTGACTGGACTTCAAGCGCTGGCACGGTTTGCCAGGGCGCGTTGCCGAGCCTCGGGTCTGCGCCAACGCGGACGCGTTGCGGCAGGTTGTGGTCGCGCAGATATGACGAGACCACGTCCGGCACGTCATCCATTGTCTCGATCTCAAGGACCGTCGCGGCCTGACCTTCGAGGTGTTGCTTGAACAGCGCTTTCAGAGCATCCGGGTCTCGACCGGCAACGCGCTCTGGGATCGGGTGCCGCGATGGCTGTGCAATGTGGTGTGCTGCAGCGCGCCGCCGGTCGGCTTCGGGCGGGCCCTCGGCGAGCCCTTTGCGAATTTTTCCAAGGATCGCCTCGCGTGCGCTCATCGCTCAAGCCCCGCTTTCGATTCCGACCAAAGCTGCTGGAACGTCCGTTTCTGCGGCGCTGGGAAATCGCGGTCGCGGACCCAACCGCCGGCGAGCGGCAACCGCTTGAACGCGCCGCGGCCGAACGAAAGGGCGCTCAGCCCCGCAATCGCGAACCGTGACGCGAGATGATAAAGCCGCGGCCGCTTTGCGAAGCTTGCCCAGACTTTCAGCCCCATGCGCTGCTGCCAGGGCGTATCGGCGGCATCGAACTCAGCCTCGCGGTGATGCCGCATCAGCTTCGGTAGCGGGATCTTCATCGGGCAGACCTGTTCGCAGCGCCCGCAGAAGGTCGACGCATTTGGCAGGTGGCCCGCGTCTTTGACGCCGATGAGCGCCGGCGTCAGGACTGACCCGATCGGGCCCGGATAGACCCACCCATAAGCGTGCCCGCCAACAGCGTTGTAGACCGGGCAGTGGTTCATGCAGGCGCCGCAGCGGATGCAGCGGAGCACCTCGCGCATCTCACCCGCGAGCATCTCAGACCGGCCGTTGTCGAGCAGGATGACGTGATACGCCTCCGGCCCATCGGGGTCCGCGTCGCGCTTTGGGCCCGTCGAGAACGTCGTGTAGGTCGAAAACTCTTGGCCGGTCGCAGACCGCGCAAGCAAGCGGAGTAACGACGTGACATCCTCGAGCGTCGGCACAACCTTGTCGATCGACGCGACGACGACGTGCACCTTGGCGAGCGATTGCGTCAGGTCGCCGTTGCCCTCGTTTGTCACGATGATCGATGAGCCGGTCTCGGCGATAAGGAAGTTGGCGCCCGTGATGCCAACATCGGCGCGGATGTACTTCTCGCGCAGAACTTTACGGGCTTCGTCGACGAGTTGGTGCGGCTCGGTGAGGACGCGATCTTCGTTGAGGTGCGTGTGTTTCTCGCGAAAGTCGGCTTCGACCTGATCCTGGGTGACGTGGATCGACGGCGCGATGATGTGGCTCGGCGTCTCGCCGCGGATCTGGATGATGTACTCGCCAAGGTCGGTCTCGGCGACTTCGAGGCCCTGGCTTTCGAGGTAGCCGTTCAGACCGATCTCCTCGGTCAGCATCGACTTGCCCTTGGTCACAAGTTTCGCGTCGACACCCTTGCAGATCTTGAGGATCGCGTTGCGGGCTTCGTCGGCGTCGCGGGCCCAATGGATCTGTGCACCTGCGGCCGTCGCATTCTGCTCGTAGATCTCGAGATACGCGTCGAGATTTTCGAGCGCGGCGTCGCGAATGTCTTTGCCGACATCGCGCAGCATCTCGAACTCGGGCAGCGCCGCCCGCGCGCGTGCGCGCTGTGCGACCAGACCGCCTGGCAGGCCCGAAAGCGCACGCTGTAGCTGGTCGTCGCTGAGGGCGACGCGTGCGTTTGATTTAAATGAGCTGGTTGTCGATTCCATGGGTGTGATGCTGGTTAGGGTCTAGCTTGATGGCGGCGTTTGGCTTGTGCTGGCATGACCGGGACTGGGCGCATTTGGCGGAGCTCAGCCACGAAACTGTCCTTCTATTCGCGCGCCGCGATCGGTGGGTCGTCGAGTTCGCCGGCAAGCACTTCGGCGACATGGCGCACGGCAATCGGTTTGCCCGCGCGCCGGATCTTGCCGGCCATGTTCATCAGGCATCCAAGGTCGCCTGCGAGCAGCAGGTCCGGGTCAGCGGCTTCCGCATTGTCGGTCTTTTTGGTCACCATCGCGTTCGAGATGTCAGGGTACTTGATCGAGAACGTCCCGCCAAAACCGCAGCAAACTTCGCTGTCGGCCATTTCGACCAGCTCGAGTCCGGAGACCGAACTGAGCAGCGCGCGCGGCTGATCCTTGATGCCAAGCTCGCGAAGGCCGGAGCAACTGTCATGATAGGTGACGCGCGCTTCGAGGGTTTGCGTGACTTCGCTCATGCCGCGGATGTCGACGAGGAACGAGATCAACTCGTGCACCTTGGCGGCAAACGCATCTGACCGCGGGCCCCAGATCGGATCGTCCTTGAGCAGTCGCGGGTAGTGAGATTTCAGCATACCCGCGCACGACCCGGATGGGGCGACGACGTAGTCGTAGTGTTCAAGCGACGCGATCGTTTGGGTTGCGATGTCGGTCGCGGTCGCCCGGTCGCCGGAGTTGTACGCCGGCTGCCCGCAGCACGTTTGGCCCGTTGGCACGTCGACGTCGCAGCCGGCATCGCGCAGGAGCTTGACGGTCGCAAACCCAACGCTCGGCCGGAAAAGGTCGACCAGGCAGGTGACGAACAGGCCGACGCGCGGGCGGGCGTCGGCGGATGAGGCGGCTTCAATCACGGGACGATCGGCTCTCAGCAGGTGCTCAGCGGCGGGTTGATCTGAGCCCGCATGGGTACCGGCGCGGCCCGGCGCCTGCAACCTGCCAACTGTCGCGATGGTTCAAGGCGAGGGGAGAGCCACGCCCGCCCGGCTCAAGCCGATTTTGAGGTCGGCGCGAAACTCATGGGCCGCGAGGCAAGCGCATCAAGATCGAGGTTTTTGTCCCAATACGCTTCAGGCCCGTAAAGCTCGCTCAGAAACTCGATAAACGCGCTGACCTTGGCCGGCATAAAGTCCCGGCTCGGGTAGACGGCAAACACGCCGCTCGAACTCTGCCCGCGGTACTCCGGCAGGATGATCTTGAGGTCGCCGCTCTCAAGTTCAGCGCCAATGTCCCAGGTTGACCGCAGCCCGATCCCGACGCCACCGAGCAACGCTTCCCGCGTAAAAACGGCCGAGTTGCAGCGAACGGCGCCGCGGATACGCAATTGCGTCGTCTCGCCGCCTTCGGTCTCTAGACGCCAGTGATCCTGGTTGCCAGCGGGCAGGCACGTGTGCAGCGACAGCTCGCTGAGGTCTTTGGGAACGCCCATACGCTCGAGATACTTTGGCGACGCGCAGATGACGCGGGTATCGGTGGCAAGCTTGCGGGCGACGAGCGATGAATCCTGAAGTTCCCCGATCCGGATCGCGATGTCGAAGCCGTCGCGGATGATGTCGATGACGCTATCGGTGACGTGGAAGTCGAGCTCGATCTCGGGATAGCGATCAAGAAACTCCGGCACGTAGGGGGCAATGTGTCTGGCTGCAAACGCCGTCGGCAGCGTTGCCTTCAATCGCCCGCGCGGCTTGGTGTTGCGCCGGTTCACGAAGTCCTCGGCCTCTTCGACGAGGCTCAGGATGTCGATCACGCGCTTGTAGTAGCCCTCGCCAGTGTCAGTCAGTGTAAGGTGACGGGTCGTGCGCTGAAACAACTTCGCGCCGAGCCGGTCTTCGAGCAGGCTGATGCGCTTTGAGACGACAGCCGGGGACAATTCCATCTCGCGACCGGCTGCAGACATATTTCCAGTGCGGGCGACGCGGGCAAAGATGTCGAGATCGCTGATTGCCGTCACGGCCCCATCCTTGTTCGTCTGACGGCGAGATCCCGCCATGGTCACCTCCCTGAATTATGCTCTGGCTTGACTAAACTGTGTCTACGCTGCGCGTGAGATGCGAAAGTATTTTGAAAAATCGACGAAAACAACGCGATGGCGTGGGCGGCTGATGTCGCGGGCGTTTACCCCGGCGGTGCGCTGCCTATAACCGGTGGCGGGTGCTGAAGCAGGGCGGACCGTGGCTGAGAACTGGTTGAGACGACGCGTACAGCGCGACAGGTCGGGGGATGCGCGGTCGCTTGAGGCCGCGCTGTCGGACATTGTCGGCCGCGATCGAACCGTAAGCGATCGCGCGGGCTTGATCGGGCTTGGGTTCGGCAGTGCGACGGCAGCGTCAGCGCCGCGCATTAAGCTGGCGGTCCTGCCTGAGACCTCTGACGCTATTGGCGCCATTGTTGCCGCCTGCGTTGAGCGCGGCGCCACGTTCCGAGCAGTTGGCGCGGGAACGGTCGGCATGCGCGATCCGGCCGCCTTTGATGCGACCGTCGCAATCGTGTGCACCGGCTTACGCAAGGGCGCCCGCATCGATGCGGCTGACCGCACACTCGTTGCGCCGGCCGGTCTGAAGCTCGCTGAAGCGCGGGACCGCTTGAGCGGCGAGGGGTTGATGCTCCCCGTTGAGATAGAGGGCGCGCAAACGGCAACGCTCGGCGGCGCAATTGCCGCCGGCGCCATTGGCCTCGGCATGGACCGCCGCGAAGCGCTGCGCGATCACGTCGTTGCGCTCGATGGCTTTCACGCCGACGGTGAACGCTTCACGATTACGGAAGCCGGCCGCGATGTCGGCGTCCCGGATCTCGTGCCAATCATCCTGGCGGGCGCCGGCGGCCAGACGGCGCTCTGCCAAGTTACGATCCGGCTGAAGCCAGCCATTGTCAGGCAAGCCCGGCTGTTTCGCCTCGGCGGCATCGGCGCGGTCATGAGCCTCGGTCATATCCTGTCGGCCATCGCGCCGCGGGGGTCCGTCCTCGAAATCGCCAATCAACCGCTGATCGCAAGTTCCGGTGCCGTGCCCGCCAAAGCAGACGCGGAGGCAGATCCACAGGGCGTCTGGTGCGCTGCGGCGTGGCGGGCCGATGAACCGCTGTCGTCGGCGCATCCCGTGCTGGCGGCGATCGAAGCGGCAGGGGCGCGGTTTGCTGACGCCGACACGGAGGCTGCGCACGCGCTGCGGGCAGGGGCTGTCTTCAGCGCGCTTGGCCGGGCCCGACGGTCGCGTATGGCGGGTGCGCCTGTAAATGCGGCTTTGCCGGTCGGCACGCTTGAGCGCGCCCTTGGCGATATTCGCAACGCCGTTGCCGAGGAAGGACTTGATGTCGGCTGGCGGGTGGGCGTGCGCGATGGGTTTGCAACGCTCGTTCTAATCAAGACGACCGACGCTGAGCCCGCCAACCTTGCGATCGCACAGCAGACACTCGTCGACATCATCTCTGACGTGGGCGGCACGATCGTGCGCAGCGGTGCTGGCGCAGTGCCTGGTCTGGAAGCTGCCTTCACCGAGGCTCTGCGGCTCTCCGATGAGACGGGGCATGGCCCGTCGCCCCACGCGATCTATGTGTTTGCGCCGCCGGAGCCGGCCCTATGAGCGGCGAAGTCGTCCGTCCGGCCGCGAGCTGGGAGCTTGCCGGCATCCTTGCCGATGCGGCGGCCGAACGCCGGTCCGTTCAAATCGTCGGCGCAGCAACGAAGGCCGCCGTCGGCAACGCCGGATCGGTTGATCTGACGGTCCAAACGCTCGGCCTACGCGGCATCCAGAATTATGACGCGCACTCGGGGCTGATTGAGGCGCACGCCGGGACGACGCTCGATGAGCTGCAAAGCGAGCTGACGCGGCTCGGCCGCATGCTCCCGTCTGATATCGCCGACCTCGGGCCACTATTCGGCTATCCCGCCGGAAGCGGCACGCTCGGAGGCATGGCGGGCGCCGGGCTGCCGGGGCCGCGCGCAGCCGCAGTCGGCCCGCTGGCGCGACAGGTGCGAAACTTCTCCGTCGTGTTGGGCGATGGGCGCGAGCAGAGCTTCGGCGGCGAGGGCGCGCAGTCTTCAGCCGAAACCGGCTTGGCCGGTGCCGTGTTCGGCGGCTGGGGCCGGTATGGCGTCCTCGTACGCGTGCGTTTCCAAACCGATCCATTGCCCGAGACAACGGCGAGCCTTGCCGTGCGGGGCCTGACCGATGACATTGCGGTCGACGCTATCGCGGACGCCCTGAAGTCCGCGCCGGTCGTGAGCGGCGCCGTCCACCTCGACGCGAGCCTTGCCGTGCGAACCCCGACGCTCGGCGGCCTCGGCCAGACCGGCGAACCGGTCACGCTCGTTCGGCTTGAAGGGCGGGTTGATGCCATGGCGGACACGCTTGCCCGGATGCAGGTTGCGCTGGCGGCTTACGGTGCCGCCGACGCGCTGGACGATGCGACGAGCCGGCAGATCTGGGCTGAGATCGCATCGCTTCAGGTGTTTGCAGGCAGCGGTGAGCCGCTTTGGCGCGTTGCCGTGCCGGCGTCAGCGTTGGCAAGCGTGCTTGCAACGATCCGGCGGGTCTTTGATGCCCGCGTCATGATCGACAACGCCGGGCGCGCGGCCTGGATCGAACTGCCGTTCGCAGCGGATGCGGGCGTGACCGAGGTCCGCCGCAGCCTCGCCAACTTCGGCGGGCTTGCGACGCTCGTGCGCGCCGCGCCTGACATCCGCGCAGGCACCCGGTGCTTTCAGCTCATGAGCCCGGGCCTTGAGCGCATCGCCGCAGCAGCCCGCCGCGTGTTCGACCCGGCCGGGATCCTTTCGATGGATGGGCGACATGTTGGGGCTTAGAGACAGACTGATGCGCGGCTCCGGCCCGGTCGATGCGCCCGCCGGGCCGACACTTGCCAACTGCACGGCTTGCGGCCTCTGCAATGACGTCTGCCCGACATATCTGGAGACAGCCGACGAGCGCGAGGGCCCGCGTGGGCGCATTGGCCTGATGCAGATGCTCGCCGCCGATGGCCGGCGGTCCGGCGAGGGCCTTGAGACGATCGAGCGGCATCTCGCAACGTGCATTGCGTGCGGCGCATGTGAGCGGGCCTGCCCGGAGGACGTCCCGTTCGAAGCAGCGCTACACGATGCGCGCGCCGAGCTGTTTGCGCGCGGGTGCCTGCCGGCCGGGCGGTCAAAGCTTTACGCGTTCTTTGCCGAGCGCATTGCAACACCTGACAAGTTCGGGCGGATCGTCCGCCTGCTCCAGGCCATGCCGAAAGTAAGCCGCCGCATGCTTGGCTCAAGCCTTGGCGCGCTCGCCGATGGCATCGCCTCGGCCGGGATTGCAGGCGGCGGTGCGCAATTTGGCGGTGCGGGTACGGCGTTGACGAGTGGTGTCGCGCGTGGCCGCGTTATGCTCGCCGGCGGTTGCCTTGAGCGGATGCAGCGGCCCGCGATGATCGATGCCGCGATCCGGCTGCTGGCGCGGCGCGGGTTTGACGTCGAAGTGCCGGCCGATGCGGGCTGTTGCGGCGCGATCGCCTCTGAGCTTGGCGTGACGCGCGCGGCGGACGATCTCGAGGCGCGAAACGTCGACGGGTGGCAGCGAGCTGTTTCGCGCACATCCGACACCACAGATATGCCGCGCCCGGCCGTCTCCCGCATTCTCACTCTGTCCAACAAGTGCCGCGACCAGATCCGCGCGACGCCGGAAGACGGCACCGCTGACACCCGCCTGCACCATCTGCTCGCGGAGGCGACAGACGTCATCGACTATCTCGCAGCCGTCGACATCGGCGCGCCGGAACGCTGGTCGACGTTGCGTGTGGGCTATCTCGGATCATGCCGCAGCGAGACCGCCGAGCGCGGTGATCCGGTTCCTCAACTCTTGCGCGATGCTGGCTACACGGTCGTGCATCTCGGCGAGCCATCCGTCTGCTGCGGCGGACGCGGTGCGTTTCCGTTCATGCAACCCGAGATGGCAGCGTCATTGCGGCGACGGAAGCTTGGCCAACTCGCGCGGACCGATATCGACGTGGTCGCTGTCCGCGATGTTGGCTGCGTGACCGCGCTTGGCGGCGATCCATTGCTGCCGGTCCTGCATGCGATCGAACTGCTGGACTGGGCGTTTGGCGGGCCGGTGCCTGAGGGTTTGTCGCGCTACCAGAATTTCGCGCACGATGTGCCGAGTGCTGATCCGCTGCCTACGGAGGAACAAGCGGCGACCGTGCACAAGGGTTAAGTCGCGCCGGCCCGGCCGCCAGGCGTGGGCGTGGTTGCGTCGAGGGCCCGCTCCCATATAAACCGCGTGACCCGAACGCGCGGCGTCATAGTTTCCACGCCCGCGCGCGGAGCAGGTGCCACCCATCGGGCCGGCGCAGTCTTCCCGACACGTGAGCCAGATGGCCAAGAAGCAGAAATCTGTAAAACCCAAGGCGCGTTTGCCGCGCGGCTTTCGCGATATCAGCTCTGATGAGCTGCGTCGTCAGCAGGCGATGCTCGCGACGATCGGGCATGTGTTCGATTCCTACGGCTTCGAGCCGCTCGAGACGCCGGCGTTCGAGTACACCGATGCGCTGGGTAAGTTTCTGCCCGATCAGGACCGACCGAACGCCGGCGTCTTTTCGCTGCAGGACGACGACGAGCAGTGGATGAGCCTGCGCTACGACATGACCGCGCCGCTCGCGCGTCATGTCGCCGAGAACTACCAGACGATCGCAAAGCCGTTCCGCCGATATGCCTCCGGTCCCGTGTGGCGCAACGAAAAGCCGGGCCCCGGCCGCTTCCGCCAGTTCATGCAGTTTGATGCCGACACGGTGGGCACAGCCAACATCGCAGCCGACGCCGAGATCTGCATGCTTGCAGCCGACACACTCGAAGCGCTCGGCATCGCGCGCGGGGACTACGTTGTCCGCGCCAACAGCCGCGTCGTGCTTGATGCGCTGCTTGAGAGCATCGGCATCGACCCAACGGATGCGAACGTTGATGGTCCGCGGCTTACCGTTTTGCGCGCAATGGACAAGCTCGACCGGCTCGGCCCTGAGGGCGTCGCCCAACTTCTCGGCGGCGGGCGCAAGGATGAATCCGGTGACTTTACCAAGGGCGCAGGACTGGACGGGGCGGCGATCGGCAAAGTGATCGCGTTCCTTGAAGCTGGCGCCTCAGAGAACGCTCTTGCCGCACTGCAGGATCAGCTTGCCGGCTCAGAGACGGGCTCTGCGGGATTGGCAGCGCTCGCGGACATGGAAGCGCTCGCGCGGGCTGCCGGGTACGACCGCGACCGGTTCGTGATTGACGCGTCGATCGTGCGCGGCCTGGAATATTACACCGGCCCCGTATTCGAGGCGGAGCTGACCTTCGAAGTCACGGGCGATGATGGGCAGCCCGTCCGGTTTGGGTCGGTCGGCGGCGGTGGTCGCTACGACGACCTCGTCGCGCGGTTTACCGGACAACAGGTCCCGGCGACAGGTATCTCGATCGGTGTCTCGCGGCTTGCCGCGGCATTGGACCTGAAGCAAGCCGGCCGCGCCGACGTCACACCTGGCCCCGTTGTCGTGCTTGTGATGGAGCGCGACCAGATGCCGGCCTACATGCGCATGGTAAGCGGGCTCAGATCAGCCGGCATTCGCGCAGAAGCCTATCTCGGCACGTCGGGCATGAAGGCGCAAATGAAGTATGCCGACCGGCGCGGTGCCCCCTGCGTCATCATTCAAGGCGAGACCGAGCGGGCTGAAGGCCAGGTCCAGATCAAAGACCTGATCGCCGGCGCGAAGCTCTCCGAGACCATCGAGACGTCGGAGGAGTGGCGGGCTGCCCGGCCGGCACAAGTCGCTGTCGCAGAAAGCCAGATGGTGCAAGAGGTCCAACGCATCCTTGCCGCGCAGCAGGCCGACCGTGCCGCTTAAGGACCGCGCAGCGTGACCCCAGAAGCAACGCAGAAGTTCCAGGCGCTCGAAGATCAGGCGCACGACCTGATGTCGTATTTCTGCGGCGTTGGGTTCGAGATGGTGGCGCCGTCCATCATTCAGCCGGCCGATGTGTTTTTGGACGCGGTCGGCGAAGACCTGCGCGGGCGCACGTATGTCTTTACCGATCCGGAAGGATCCGAGCTCTGCCTGCGTCCAGATCTGACGATCCCAACGTGCCGCCTCCATTGGGACCGCTGCAGCCGCGAGGGCGGCACGACGCTTGCGCAGTATTGCTACAACGGTCCGGCATTCCGCTTTCAGCCATCGGGGTCGCGCGCGAATACGCACCCGCGCGAGTACCGGCAGCTCGGCATCGAGCGTTTTGGTGATCGCGACCGCGAGAAGAGCGAGATCGAAATCCTAAGCGTGATTGTCTCCGCACTCGAACGCGCGGGGCTGCGCGACTACACGATCCGGATTGGCGATCTCGGCATCTTCCATGAGCTTTTAAGTGCCGCAGATTTGCCGTCACGGTGGCGCGAGCGGCTGCGCGCGCACTTCTGGCGACCGGAAGCCTTCCGCTCCGAACTCCGCCAGATGACGACCAAGCCCGACGCCCGAATTGAAGGTCTGCCGCCCGAACTCTTGAGCCTCATCCGCGGGCAAGAGCCGCTGGCGGCCGAGCGCATTTTGAGCGTGTTTCTCGATGAGCAGGGCGTGGATGTGATTGGCACGCGGAGCCTGAGTGAGGTCACTGAGAGCTTGCTTGCGGCGCTAGAGGACGCTGAAGCCGATGCGCTTCCGGAGGAGACCGCCGCGCTGATCGAGAACTACTTCCAGGTCGCGGCGCCTGCGCGGGCGGCCGGCGCGCGACTGCGCGATCTCATGCAGCAGGCCGACATCGATATTGCGCCGGCACTCGACGTCTTTAACACGCGCCTGAAGCACCTCTCCGATACGCCGATCGATCCAGCGAATGTGACCTTCTCGGCAGAGTTCGGGCGGACGCTTGCCTACTACACAGGCTTCGTCTTCGAGGTCGTCTCAGACATGCTTGGGCCCGAGAGCCCGGTTGCAGGTGGCGGGCGCTATGACAGCCTGATGAAGATGGTCGGCGCGACGACGGAGGTACCGGCTGTCGGTGCGATGATCCATACCGAGCGGCTGCTTTCGGCGGTGTCGGAGGCCGGCAATGGGTAACGCGTTGATGGTGCTCGCGGTCCCGTCGAAAGGCCGGCTGATGGAGCGCACGCTGGACTATTTCGCCGACGCCGGAATGGACATTCGCCGGAGCGGCAGCGCGCGTGGCTATAGAGGCGAGATGCCGTCGATCCACGGGGTCGAGGTCGTCTTCATGTCGGCCTCGGAGATCGCAGCGGCGCTGCACCAGGGCCGCGTGCACATGGGCGTGACGGGCGAGGACCTGGTCCGCGAAGACGTCGCAAAGCCGGACGAGACCGCCCATTGGCACGCCAAGCTCGGCTTCGGTCACGCAAAAGTCGTCGTCGCGGTGCCGCAGTGCTGGATTGATGTGCGCGGAATGCGGGACCTTGCCGAAATCGGCTTTCAGTTCCGCCGGCGGCATGGACGGCGCATGCGCGTTGCAACCAAGTACGGCAACACAACGCGGCGGTTCTTTAATGAGAACGGCATCTCGGACTACCGCATCGTCGAAAGCCTCGGCGCAACGGAAGGCACACCGGCCGCCGGGACCGCTGAGCTGATCGTCGACATCACAAGCACCGGCGCGACGCTGGAAGCGAATGGCCTCAAGATTCTTGACGACGGCACGATCCTCGAATCGGAGGCGAACCTCGTCGGATCGAAGACTGCCCATTGGCCGCCGGAAGTGCGCGCGGTCGAAAACGAAGTGCTCGGCAAGCTCGGCCTCTGAGAGGCGACCAATATGCTCCGCAACATCTACATCCGGCCGTTGGGGCTGTACCGGGCGGACCGCGCCGAGACGGCGCAGGATGTTTGGGGCGGTATGCGGCTCGCCGGCGGCTGGCTCGACTTCACGGCGATCGAGGTGCTGGAGCGGAATGGCGCGCGCGTCGATCGCTTCGTCGGCGGCATTGGCGACGTGCTGGAGCGCGACTGGGGGCGGCGGGCGACGGAAGCGGCTGACATGGTGCAGCTCGTTTTGGAGCCGCGGCCGCGCATCGCTGGTCTATCGCTCGAACGGCCGCGCATCATGGGCGTCGTCAATGTGACACCCGACAGCTTCTCCGACGGTGGCCGCCATCCGGATGCCGCCGCGGCGATCGCCCATGCCCGCGCGCTTGAGGCGGCCGGCGCTGATATCCTCGACATCGGCGGCGAGAGCACCCGGCCCGGCGCCGAGCCCGTCGCCGTCGACGATGAGCTTGCCCGCGTCCTGCCAATCATCGAAGCGCTAGCTGGCAAAACCGACGCGCTCATCAGTGTTGACACGCGCAAGGCCGAGGTCATGCAACGCGCGGCTGACGCGGGCTGTGACATCATCAACGACGTCTCGGCGCTGACGTATGACCCGGACGCGCTCGAGACCGTCGCAGCAACCGGCCTGCCGGTGATCCTCATGCATGCGCTGGGTGACCCCAAGACCATGCAGGACGACCCGCAGTATGACGATGTGCTGCTCGACGTGTTCGACTTTCTCGATGCCCGCATCGACGCCTGCCGCGAAGCCGGGATTGCAGCGACAAAGATCATCGCCGATCCGGGCATCGGGTTCGGCAAAACGCTTGAGCACAATCTTGAGCTGATGCGCGGGCTCACGCTCTTTCACGCACTCGGCGTGCCGCTTCTGATCGGGGCGTCGCGAAAGCGGTTCATCGGCGCGCTGAGCGGCGTTGAGGCGGCGGAAGATCGTGTATCGGGTTCCGTCGCAGCCGCACTTGCGGGTGTTGCGCAAGGCGCGCAGATCGTGCGCGTCCACGATGTGGCCGAGACGCGCCAGGCACTCGCGGTCTGGACTGCGATCGCCTGAGGCGGATCTAGTCGAGCCGGGCGAGACCGGCGCGGCCGCCGCGGCTCCAGCGGACTTCAATGGCGCGCGGCGGCTGGCCGGCGATTGCAAGTTCGCCGCGTAGGCCGGCCTCCAAGTTGGGCGTATCTTTGAGCCCGTAACCGCGTGAGGCAACGTCGCTGACGCGGACGGCGTAAGCGGCCCCGTTGATCGTCAGCGTCGCTGCGAGGTCTGCTGGATAGCGATGCGACCGGCGGCGCTCTGCCAATCCGGGAAGCACGATCGCGCCGGACTTCTCGAGACACGGTGTGCCGCCATCGGCCACCTCAGCCAGGGCTGAGCGCAGTGCGTCGCTCAGATGAAGCAACTCGTTGTCGTGGGTCCGGGCGAGGACATCGGCGGCCACGAGGAGTTCGGCCACGACATCGGCTGCATCGCGCCAGGTGCGCGCCGCCGACTGCCACATCTTGGCGTTGACCGCACGTCGCTCCGCGTTAAGCGTCTGAATGCCGGTGACGTTCACGGCGGCGAGCGTCAGATGGACAGAGGCGACCCGAATGAGGTGCTCCGGCACGTCGATGGCATCGCGGAGGCTTGCGGCGGTGCGCTTGAGGTCCTGCACGAGGCCGTCCAGCGGGGCGAGCGACGCGATGCGCATGCCGCCTGCTGCATGGCCCGCATTAAAGATCGAGCCATTGACCGCGGCGGTGACCGCGATGGGCATCAGCGCGCTCACGAACGTCGCGATCGCACCAGGATCTGAGGCGCGTACGGGGCTGGCACTTGGCGGTAGCCGGTCCGGCGAAATACGCGGTGCGCTTGGCCGAGCCGGCGGTGCAAAGGCGTCGGGCGCGGCCACAGCTCGCAGGCCCTGGACGTCGTTGGCGATCAGTTCCGCGAAGCTCGGAAGTGTTGCGGTAGCCGGTTTCGACAAGGCTGCCTCCTGCACGCGACAGGCTAGGCTGGAATGCTTGCGAGGGCGTTAAGCGGTGCTCCAGAGCGGCGCAGGCGGCACCGGCCCGGTCAGCTTGCAGCCGCCTTCCGGTCGGCAATGCGTTTCTCGATTGCCGTCAGGATCGCGCCGCGGATCGTCTCGGCCGGGACATCGCCGCGCCGGATGGTTGATGGCAGGGCCAGTTGCTGTGCGCGGGCCATCTTTCGCAGATGATCAGGCTCGGTGATCGCGCTCAGCGCAGTTGCGACAGCATCAGCGCCATCGCGCTGAAACATCGGAACGAGGCTGACTTCGTAGGGGTCGAAGTCGCGGGTTTCTGCGGCGGGCGGCGCGGATGATGCTGCTGCGGTTGGCTCTGATGGCGCCGCATCTTGCCCGGTCGTCGCGTCGGTTTGAGCGTCATGCCCGTTTCTGAGCCGCTCACGGCGCCGAAGGGTCGCAAGTGCCGACCGCTTCACCCGCGCTGACGCAAGCAGTCCCGCGAGCCGGTCCGCCGCCTCATCCGGTGACGCACCCTGCATCTCCGCGCCAAGGACCCGCCGCAGGAAAGCTGTGAGTTGCGGTCCAACAAGTCGTGTGGTCGTGCGTTTCATGTGCGCGCGCCCTACTTTGGCAGGAGCATGGTCAGTTCAGCGTGCAGCGCCTGCAATGCGGGGGCGGCATCGCCGTATTTCTCCGCCATCGTCTGTGATTCGCCCAGGTAGTCGAACGCATCCGCGATGTCCGGCAACAGCGGAAGCTGCGTATCCAGCATCGGATGCTTGGCCGCGATTGTCTCAATATAAGTCCGGTCGCGGCCACCGGGGCGGACGAAGTTTGCGAGGCAGATATAGCGGCGCTCGCGGGCCGGCATGCCCCAGACATCTTCCGGGTCACGCTTGCCTTCGATGATCTGTGCGATGCGGTCGACGGCAAATTCGGAGACGGCGTCCGGCCGGAACGGGACGATGACCTTATCAGCCAGGCGTAGCGCCGCTGCCGTTGCGTGTGAGAGGCCGGGCGCGCAGTCCAGGATGACGACATCGGCGAGCGGTTTTGCGAAGTTGAGCGCGGCGCGAAAGTGTTCGGCGCACCTGAGCTTCGCCTGCTTGAACGGTGTCGAGCCGCGCGAGTACTCGGTGATCAGTTCGTCCTGCATATCTTCGAAATCAAGCGAGCCGGAGACGAGCGACAGGTCCGGCCGCGAGCCATCCTCGCGCTCGATGTCACCGACGCCGTGGACCCGGTATTCGTGTATCTTGGTCTGCTGGATCGAATAGAGACGATCTTCAATGTAGGCTGCGATGTTCTTGGATTTCTTCTTCGTCTCCAACCAGCCCGCGCCGCCGAGCAGGATCAGTGACGCGTTCGACTGCGGGTCGAGGTCCATCAGCAGGACGCGTTTGCCCGACCACACGCTGAAGGCGTAAGCGAGCATCACAGAGACTGTTGATTTCCCAACGCCGCCCTTGCGATTCGCAACCGCGATGAACATGCCGCCCCCTTGTCATCAGGCCCCATGGCCGGCGCGCCGATTCGCGCGAAAACCGATATATTACAGAAACTTAGCGCAACGCGCGTGGGTCTGAGCCCGCCGCCATTTTTTGCCGCTTTCCCCGCTCATAGCTCGGATTCATCCGGCTGTCTCGCCGCCTGACCTATCTGCAACACGCGCCAGCTTAACCGCGCTGGAATAGCGTTTGCATCATGGTACCCTTGCGCATTCGCGGCTGCCTGCGCAGGGGGCTGGACACGCGTGGCTCAGGCCGCCGCACCAATTGGGATCGTCACTCATGTCGCAGAAGTTTTTTGGAACCGATGGCATCCGCGGTCGCGCGAACACGCCGCCAATGACGGCTGAGTTTGCGATGAAGGTCGGCATGGCGGCCGGCAGCTTCCGTTTGAATGGGAATGGCGCGCCGAAGCGGGTGGTGATCGGTAAGGACACGCGGCTGTCAGGCTACATGCTCGAAGCCGCCTTGCTGTCGGGCTTCACGTCGGTTGGCTGTAGCGTGTTCCTGCTTGGGCCAATGCCGACGCCTGCTGTCGCAATGCTGACGCGGTCGATGCGAGCCGATATGGGCGTGATGATCTCGGCGTCGCACAACGGCTTTGATGACAACGGGATCAAGTTCTTCGACGCGGACGGCTTTAAGCTCTCCGATGAAGCCGAGCTTGGTATCGAAAATCTGATTGAAGCCCCATCCGCCGACCTCTTGAGTGTGCCCGATGACATCGGCCGCGCGACGCGGGTTGAGAGTGCGCAGGAACGCTACATCGAATTTGCAAAGCGGACGCTGCCGCGGAACCTGCGCCTGGACGGGCTGCGGATCGTCATCGATTGCGCGCATGGCGCTGGTTACAAGGTCGCCCCGCAGGCGCTTTGGGAGCTTGGTGCAGAGGTCATCACGGTCGGCACAGAACCGAACGGTCGCAACATCAATCTTGAGTGCGGGTCGACTGCGCCTGACGCGCTCATCAGCAAGGTGCGCGAGGTCCGCGCTGATATCGGCATCGCGCTCGATGGCGACGCAGACCGCGTGGTCCTCGTCGACGAACGCGGCGAGATCGTCGATGGCGACCAGTTGATGGCGGTAATCGGCGAGAGCTGGTACCGCCGCGGTCGCCTCGCAGCTGGCGGCGTCGTCGCAACCGTCATGTCGAACCTTGGCTTCGAGCGGTACCTTCAGGGCATGGGGCTCTCCCTCGTCCGCACGCCGGTCGGCGACCGCTATGTCGTCGAGCATATGCGCAAGCACGGGTACAATGTCGGCGGAGAGCAATCCGGTCATATCGTGCTGTCGGACTACGCGACGACGGGTGATGGTCTCGTCTCGGCGCTGCAGGTGCTGGCTGTGGTCGTCGCCGCTGACCGGCCGGTCAGCGAGGTCTGCCGGCGCTTCGAGCCGCTGCCGCAGATCCTCGAGAACGTGCGCTACCAGGACGGCAAACCGCTTGAGCATGACAAGGTCGTGCGCAGCATCGATGATGCCAAACGCAGGCTTGGCAATTCCGGCCGGCTTGTCATTCGCCCGTCGGGCACCGAGCCCGTCATTCGCGTGATGGCAGAAGGCGACGATGAAAGTCTGGTGCGCGATGTCGTAGGCGAGATCGCTGATGCGGTTCGCGACGCGGCCGTCGCTGCCGCCTGACGTTTACCGCTCGTTAAGGTCAAAGCCCCGTCCCGAAATCGAACACGCGTTCGGCTTCGGGTAACCGTCCCTTAAGTCTTCTCGCTGATAGTCCTTCCTGAAACACGCGCTTGCGTTTGCCGGCTCCCTCCCCGGCGACTGTGTTCAGAAAGGACCTGTCATGAGCTTTACCCGTACGATGCTGCTCGGCGCAGCCCTTGCCGCCGGCATCACCGGCTCGGCATCGGCAGCAGACCTCTCTACCTACGCGCCGAAGGGCGGTAGCCTCAAAGACACGAGCTACATGCCCGCGATCGCGACACAGCCATCTTGGTATGTGCGCCTCGATGGCGCTTACGCGGTCTACGATACGCCGGTCATGGTCGAGCAGGGCATCGATACGCTGACCGAAACCGACCTCGACTCAAGCTTCGCGTTCGGCGGCGGCATCGGCAAGTACATGACGTCGACGCTGCGCGCTGACATCAACTACGAGCGCCGCTTTGAGGCAGACGCACGCGGCTCGCTCAACCACTCTGGCGCGACGCTGCCTGGCGAACGCCGCTTCGGTTTGAAGAGCGACCTCTTCATGGCCAACCTCTACTACGACATCGATCGCGGTAACCGCTTCAATCCCTACATCGGCATCGGCCTGGGTGCTGTCCGTCACAAGACGACGGAAGGCACGGTTGAGTCTTGCGGATGTACGACGGGCATCGTCGAAGAGGGCGAGAACTGGTCTGTCGCCGGTGCGCTGATGGCAGGCTTCTCGCTGAAGCTGCGCAGCCGCTTCCACCTCGATGCCGGGTATCGCTTCCTCTACCTCGGCCACGCTGAAACGGGCCCTGTCCGCACCACTGGCGGCACCACCGGCACGCAGGTCAGCGAAGACCCGACGGTCGAAGACATCCATGCACACGAAGTCCGCGTCGGCCTTCGCTACGACATCCGCTGATCCCGCAAGGGACGGCGGCTGAGACTGGGGGCGGGTCACGCGCCCGCCCCAACCAACCAGACGAACTTGAGCCTGCCGGACCGCTGGCAGCTCACACCACCAAGGCGCCCGATGCGCCATCGCTGATCAGCGGTTCTTGCGTCCTTCAGTTTCTGCGTGCGCGGCCCGGCGCTTGCCCGGCCCGACAGTTCAACTCCGCAGTTTTCGCGCGGCCTCCCCCGGGCTGCCTCATGAAGGACGGAAGTGATGAAGACGTCTTTACCAACGGTTTCGATTGCCGCTCTCGGCATTTTCCTGGCGGGCACGGCAGTCGCCCAGGCTGGTGGTCTTGGCGGCCATCCGGCGGGCCCACTGAAGGGCAGCTACGCCCACCCTGCTGAACACGTCCCGGCTGCCGTGCCGATCCCGGAATACACCGCGCGCTACTACTTCCGCGGTGACGTGGGCATCGGGTACCGGATGAACGACGGGATGAGCGAGAGCGGGTCGCGCTACGGCGTGACGGATGCGCCTGGCACATTCCCGACAGGTCCAGAACCGTTCGGATCGGGCTCTTCGCTATTCACCAACGGCCTTGGTGGTGATGAGACCGATTGGAAGGGCAGCGTTGGTGTTGGTGTCGGTCTTTACATCGGCGGCAACTGGCGCGGAGACCTCACGGCGGAGTACCGGGCTGAGCAGTCAAAGAGCGATACCGCTGAATACGAGTACTTCCGTCACGAGTTCACCGGCGGCCCTCCAGCGACAGGTTACGAACCAATCGGCGGCGCGGGTACAGAAACGTCGCAAGCCAATGGCACGGTCACTGAGCGGCTGAAACTCCGCAGCGGTGTCTTCATGGCGAACGCCTACTATGACTTCTACAAGCGCTCGAAGTTCAGCCCGTACATCGGCATGGGGCTTGGCTTCTCGCTGAATGAAGTCCACAGGACGATGACCCATACGGAGACGACCTGCGACCCGCAGGCGGCGGTGAATACGGCAACACACTGTACGCAGCCAAGCGCGCCGCTTGCGAATGTGTTCAGTCACACGGCGACGGATAAAGAGATTACGGTCTCGCTCGCAGCGGCTCTGACAACGGGCTTCACTTATGCGCTGACGCACAACACGAAACTCGATGTCAACTATCGCCTTCTCTACGTCGACGGCACGAGCATCGCGGTGAACAGCCAGAGCGGCGACACCAGCCGGCTTGAGACCGGCGCCGACTACGAGCACCAGCTCCGCGCCGGCATCCGCTGGGACATCGACTAGTCATCAGATCGCGATCGGGGCTCTGCCCCATCGCAGTCAGTTCCACTGAGCTTCTAGTCCCTCGGTCTCAGTGGTCCTCGCAGCGGGTGGCACCCCCCTCGGCCACCCGCTGCTTTCTCTTTTGTGGCTGCCTGCGAATCGCAGCGCGCTGCTAAGCTCTCGGCATGAAGACCGCGATGACACGCATCCTTGGCATCGATCCGGGCCTCCGCCGCACTGGCTGGGGCATCATCGACAGCGACGGCGTGCGCCTCGTTTACGTCGCATCGGGCCATATCGCGTCGGCTGCCAACGAGGCCCTCGCCGTGCGCCTCGCGCAGATCTTCGCGGAATTGAATATGGTCATCGCAGCCCACGCGCCCGACGAAGCCGCCGTCGAGGAGACGTTCGTCAACGACAATGCGCGCGCGACGCTGAAGCTCGGTCAGGCCCGCGGTGTCGCGCTACTCGCACCGGCGACGCAGGGTTTGTTGGTGGCGGAGTATGCACCCAACCTGATCAAGAAGTCGGTGGTGGGCGCGGGACACGCAGACAAGCGCCAGATCGCTGCGATGATCGGTTTCCTGCTGCCGCGCGCTGAGGCCAAGACGGCCGATGAAGCTGACGCGCTCGCAATCGCCATCTGCCATGCCAATCACCGGGCAAGTGTCGGCGCTGTCCTCGCCCGTCGCGGCAAGGTGGCCTGAAGCCCCAAAGGCCGGGACCGCGGCCCGGCGCTGAGCGCCGCCCCCGTGGAGGCGCAGGCCCAGCGGGCCGGTACGCGCCGTGAACCGGCAACCCGAAGACGTTAAGTGCACGCTGAAGCTCCCAAGGCCGCGACCGCGGCCCGGCGCTGAGCGCCGCCCCCGTGGAGGCGCAGGCCCAACGGGCCGGTACGCGCCGTGAACCAAACAAGCTCGCTAGAGCGCTTCCGGGTTGCGTTCCGGGATCGGCGGGCCATCCCAGGCGGGCGCCGCATTCTTGAAGCTGTCGAGGTTGCGGTCGTCGCGGTCGCTCTCGGTTTGCGCACGCGACTGGCGGATGAGGACGACGGGCTGCGGCCGCGGCCAGGCAGCATCATCGGCGCGGTTCTCCTTTGGCGCGAGCCGCTCACCCTTGGCCCAGACCTTGAAGAACGGCATCTGCGTCGGCGCCGATTTCGCGCGGATCTCAGCAAGCGTGCCCCGCGAGACCGGCGTCACCGTCTGCAGCCAGCTTTGTCCGTCGCCGTCTTTGAGCGCGACCGTGTCGCCAAGGTTGACGCCGCGCTCGCTGGAGCGGTTGCGCGTCAGAAGCTGCAAGACCGACGAGGCGACGGCCGGGCGAACGATCGAAATTTTGACGCGCTTGTCCGCGCCCGGGGCCTGGGGAATGGCAATCGTCGATGTCTCGGCTGCAAGGCCGCGGATGTTCTGGTCCTGCGTCGGACGGCCGCCTGCCGCCACCGGTGCCGTGGCGGTCTCAACGGACGTCGATGTCGCCCAACGTGAGCCTTGGGCTTTGCGGCGCTCGTTGCGCTGGCGCACCTGCGCCTGAGCCTTGGTGTCGCCTGCAAGGTCGACCATCCGTTCCGACCGGGCCTGGCGCAGGTCGCGGCGGATTTCGCGGTTCACGAAGTGTGCGATCTTGATGTAGCCGTGGGACGAGAAGTGCAGGCCGTCCTTCCAGCGCAGGCGCCGCACCTTGCCTTCAACATCGGGCCCGTAAGCTGCAAAGCCGCCGCCTTCGGCTTCGAAGCTTTCGTAGATGTCGATCATCTTGACGCGATAACGCAGCGCCGCCTCGCGGATGAGTTCGTTGATCAGCGCTGCGTGCCGGCTGCGATTGCCGCCCTGGGCCGGGGGCTGGCTGATCCAATAGACGGCGACCTTGCGCTTGCGGAACGCCTGCATCAGTTGCCCGATCCGCGCGCGGTAGCCTTCGCTCCAAGCCGGATCGCCGAGTTTAACGCGCCGCTGTCCGGCGCGGCGGAGGCTTTGGCGGTCATAAGCGCCGACCATCACAATCGCGATGTTATAGCGATCCGACTTTGGCGCGTCGGCGATGGCTGCCACATCGCGCGCCCAACGCGTGGTGACGACGGCATTGAGCTTGGAGACTTTGGCGTCGATCCGCATCCGCGCGTCTTCGCCGCTCACCTGTTTGATGCTCGGGAGAAGCCCATCGGCCCAGGAATCACCGAAGACCCGGACGCGGTAGATGTCGCCCTGGGGAAACGGCGTGATGTAGCTCTTCGATGGCAGGTCGTCGGGCGAGGATTGCGCAGCAGCGGTTGTTGCAGGCGCCCCGACCGCGACGGCAGCAGCGACCGCGAGGCCGCGCGACCACGTCCTCAGCCAGCATGTGAAGCCTGTGCTCATCATTGTCCTCAAAGCGTGCCGCTGATACGGTTCAGCTCTTATATACGCGATCCCTGCGTGAGGTGTTGCAGGAGCGCCTGCGTCGGAAAACCATCCGCTGGCAAACCGGCCGATTGCTGACACGCGCGGATCGCCGATCGGCTTTTAGGCCCGAAAATCCCATCGATTCCGCCGGTGTCATGGCCGCGTGCCGACATCGCCTTCTGAAGCGTGACGCGGTCTGAGCGGCCGAGCACGGCTGACGCCTGCCGCCAAGTCTGCGCGGGCCCGGGGCGGCCTACGATCGCATCGCCCAGCAACCCGACGGCGAGCGCGTAGGAGACAGCCGGATTGTAGGCGAGCAATGCGTTGAACGCGCCTGACACCAGGAACAGCGGCGCTTCCGCGCCTTCGGGAGCAATCAACCGCAGCGGTGTGTCGTCGCCAAGCGGCGATGCCGGATCTGTGACGTCGAGGCCGGCTATCAGCCAAGCGCTGAGCGGCTTTTGCTCATCCGGGGACCAAGCGTCCCAGCTAAAGTCCGGGGTGATCGCAACGTTGATGCCCCAGGGCTTCTGCGCCGGCCAGCCCGACGCCTTCAGATAGTTTGCCGCCGAGGCAAGTGCATCTGCGGGACTGCGGAGCACATCGCACAGGCCATCGCGGTCGAAGTCGACCCCGTGGGCTGCGAGCGTTGATGGCATGAATTGCGTCTGGCCGAGCGCGCCGGCCCACGATCCTGAGAGGTCAGCGCTTTCGAGGCGGCCATCTCTCATGAGCGTGCACAGCGCCGCGAGTTCGCCGCGCCAAAACGCACCGCGCCGGTCATCAGCAATCGCAAGCGTTGCCAGGGATCGCACGACCGAAGCGGTGCCGCAGGCCTCGCCGTATCGGCTTTCGATGCCCCAAATGGCGACCAGGGTTTCAGGCGGAGCACCGAAGCGTGCAGCCAACTGGCCGAGCAAATCGCTATGCTCCGCCAGAAGGACGCGCCCGCGATCGATACGCTCGGCTGAGACGAGGCGGGCGATGTATTGGCCCACAGTCCACTCGTGCTCCGGTTGGCGGCGGCTCAGCGTGACAACGTCGAAGTTGGGCCCAGCCGAGAGCGCGCGCGCGACGATGTCGGCGACGACCGGCATGCCGGTGAGTGATGCGGCGAGGTCGTGCTTGAGCGCGGTGAACTCGGCCACAACAGCCGCACGCTCGGCGGCCTCCGTCATTGACGCGCAGCTTCGCGCCGGACCGTTGCGAGCAACTGCCGCGTCGGCCAGCAGTCGATCTTCACGCCGCGTCGTTGTTGATAGATGCCGATCTGGCTCCGCGTGTTGCTGCCGAGTTTGCCGTCCACCTTGGAGATCGCAAGGCCGAGCGACTTCAGATGATCCTGGATCTCGGCGAGCTGTTGCGTCGTGACCTGGCGAAGGTCGGCCCACGGCTCGATGAAGGTGCCGCGGCCCGCGATGCGGTTGGCGAGATCGCCGACGAACAGCGCGTAAAGGTCCGACAAGTTATAGCGGCGGAACACGCGGTAGTTTTCAGTCACAAGGAACACGGGGCCGTAGGTGCCGCCGGCGACCAGCAGGTAAGCCGGCCACGATTTCTGCGCGTCCGTGAACGGTTTGCCGTCGCGCCGCTGCGCCCCGAGCGCCGCCCACTCGCCGATCGTGCGCGTCATGGTCGGCCCCGCCATCGCGCAATTCACCTGACCCGCCATTTGGATCTCGATGCCCCATGGACGGTCTGACAGCCAGCCCTTCTGTTTGAGCTGATTGGCGGCCGAGGCGAGGGCATCGCGTGGCGCCCAAAGGTTCTTTGTGCCGTCGCCGTCGAGGTCGATCGCGGTTGAAAAGTACTCGGTCGGCATGAACTGCGTGAGGCCGAACGCGCCGGCCCATGAGGCGCGCAGCTTCGCCTTCGGCGCGTGACCCTCGGCGACGATACGAAGGGCTGCCATCAGCTCTTTGCGGAACATGTCTTTGCGGCGGCCAACGAACCCGAGCGTTGCCAGCACGTCGATCGCGTTGTGGCGCAGGCGATAGCCGCCAAACGCCGTTTCGCGTCCCCAGATGCCGAGCACAACCGGCCCCGGCACGCCGATGCGCCGTTCAATCTCTGCAAGGGTCGAGCGATGCTTGGTCGCGAGCTTGCGGCCGCGCGCTGCGAGCCGCGCCAGTTGCTTTGCGTTGAGATAAGCCTGCGGCGGCTTGGTGAATTCGGACTGGCCCTTGCTGCTTGGCGCGCGCTTCTGTTTCGCGCCTGGGAGTTGAAGGTCGGGCAGTTTGAGGTTCAGCCGCGTGTCGCGGAGCGCAGCGGCCAGCGGCGCGCGGGGAAGGCCTGCTGCCACGCCATCGCGGACAACCTCCGCCTTAAAAGCCTCAAAGCGCTGGGTGAGGATTTGGGCGGATGCGGCGCCGGCGCACGCATGCGATGCGACCACGAGCGCAAGCCCCGCGATACCAATTCCCCTGATTAACAGTCGTGTCTGCACGCGCGCCTCCCGCCAGTCCACCTGGTCGCGGAGGCAGCATAGCGCAACGGCGAGATTACGACGCTTTCTGCGCGTCGAGACCCTTTTCCCAGGCAAGCGCCGCGGTGACGATCTCATCGAGATCGTTGTGCTGTGGCGCCCAGCCAAGCCGCTCGCGGATCTTCGCAGACGCTGCGACGATGGCTGCCGGATCGCCAGGGCGGCGCGGCTCTTCCTCAGCGCGGACGGCGGTGCCCGACGCTTTGCCGACCGCTGCGACGACCTCGCGGACCGAGTAGCCTTCTGAGTAGCCGCAGTTGAACACGTCGGACGCGCCGCCTTCGCGCAGGTAGGCAAGCGCCTTCAGATGCGCATTCGCGAGGTCGGTCACGTGGATGTAGTCGCGGATGCAGGTGCCGTCGCGTGTCGGATAGTCGGTGCCGAAGATGCTCATCTTGGGGCGTTTGCCGAGCGCGGTTTCGCACGCGACCTTGATGAGGTGCGTTGCATTCGGCGTCGACTGTCCCGTGCGGCCTTTCGGGTCTGCGCCTGCGACGTTGAAGTAGCGCAGTGCCACGTAGCGGAGATCGTGAGCTGCGGCTGTGTCGGCCAGCATGAGCTCTGTCATGAGCTTTGATGTGCCGTAGGGCGACATGGGCTTGAGCGGCGCGTCTTCGGAGACTGGGTTCGTCTCCGGCATGCCGTAGACGGCGGCGGTCGACGAAAAGATGAAGTGCGGCACGCCGGCAGAGACTGCCGCTGCCATGAGCGTGCGCGATTTGGCGGTGTTGTTGTGATAGTACTTGAGCGGGTCGGCGACGCTCTCGGGCACGATGATCGAACCGGCGAAGTGGATGATCGCGTCGACGTTGTGATCAGTGATAACCTGCGTGACGAGCGCCCGGTCCCCGACGTCGCCTTTGACGAACGAGACGCCCTGCGGCACGGCCCACGTGAACCCCGTGCTGAGATTGTCAAGGACAACGACGTCCTCGCCGGCATCGCGCAACGCCAGCGTCATGTGGCTGCCAATATACCCGGCGCCACCGGTCACAAGTACGCTCATTGAGATCCCGCCACTTCATCTGGCCCGCGTTGGACGGATAGGTGCCAGTTTTGAACCATTGGAATGACTGGTCCGTTTCGTCGGGTTAGCCAAGTGCAGTCAGGCTTAACGGTTGTTTAATGCAGGCCCGCGCGCTACCCCGCGGGACGCGTTTTGGAGGTCATGAGATGTCGGCGTCACGCAAAACGATCCGCAAGGCTGTGTTTCCTGTCGCAGGGCTCGGGACCCGGTTCCTCCCCGCGACGAAGGCGATGCCGAAAGAGATGCTGACGGTCGTTGACCGCCCGGTCATCCAGCACGTGGTCGATGAAGCGCGCGCGGCGGGGATCGAGCATCTGATCTTCGTGACCGGCCGCAACAAGGGCGTGATCGAAGATCACTTCGACCATCAGTTCGAGCTTGAGCACACGCTTGAAGCACGCGGCAAGATCAAAGAGCTTGAGACGCTGAAAGCCGAGCTGCCCGAGGCGGGCCTGACGAGCTTCACGCGCCAGCAACAGCCGCTTGGGCTCGGGCATGCCGTTTGGTGCGCGCGCGACATCGTTGGTGATGAACCGTTTGCGCTGATGCTACCGGACATGCTGCACCAGTCTGACACGCCGTGCTTGCAAACGATGATGGATGCCTACCGTGAGCACGGCGGCAACATGATCGCCGTCTCGCCCGTCCCGGAAGATCAGACGCACCAGTATGGCATCGTCGGCGTCGAGGACCCGTCAGCCGCGGTCTCGCGTATCACCGGCATGGTCGAGAAGCCGCAGCCGGCCGATGCGCCGTCGAACTTGCACATCACCGGCCGCTACATCCTGCAGCCCGAGATCTTCGGCCTGCTCGAGAAGCAGACGGCGGGCGCCGGCAACGAAATCCAACTGACCGATTCAATGCTGACGCTGATGGGCGATGACGCGCAGCCGTTCCATGCCGTCCGCTTCGATGGCGCGATCCACGATTGCGGCTCGAAGATTGGCTTCCTGATCGCGAATGCGGCTTACGCGCTGGCCCGTGACGATCTCTCTGCCGAGTTCAGGGGCGAGCTTGAACAGCTGCTTGCGCGCTAGCGGCTGAGGCGCATGCCGACGCGGACTTCGTGGTCCTGGTAGTCGTCGGCGTTGGTCGCGCCATAAAAGTCGGTGAACTGGTAGCGGCCGAACAGCGTGACATGACGGTTCATAAGGTATTCGAGCCCCGCGAGCGCAGTGAGCTGCGCCTCGTCCTGCGAGGGGCCGATGAAGTCGCGGTGCTCGTAGCCAAGGCCGGCATTTGCGATGATGTTCTGGCGGAAGCTATGGCGCAGTTCGACGCCGGCGTTGCGTGTGATCACGCCTGAGACGTTGGCGTCGGTTGAATCGTCGAAGTTGGTGCTGGCGTTGAAAAGCATCGTCGTCAGGCCGCTGATCCGCCAAGCGAGATTGGCATCGACGAGCAGGCCCGAGACGTCATCGAGTTGGCTGTCGTCAGGCGTCTGTGTGCCGAAGCCGACGCTGATCTCGCCGCGCAAGATCTGATCCGTGTTGCCGAACGAGACCCCAACGCGGTAACGCGCGCCGCGGCTGTCGCGGCTGATCCCATCATCGGCGCTCGGCGCCTCGAACCGACGGACGTTGACCGCTGTCTCTGCGAACGCGAACAGCGTCGGCTTGAACTCCCAGCTCGCCCGCAGCGCGATCTCGGTCTCGCGTTCATTGCGGTCTTCGTTGGTGTCGGTCGCCGTCTCGCTCACGTCCTCGATCGTGTGCGACCCCCGAAGCTGCAGGCGCAGCCGGTTGAAGCGATGGTTGAGCGTCAGTGCGTACTGATCGCGCGTCGTGTCGGCGCGCTCATCGGCCCCGGACACCGCGTTGATGTCGCTGCGGCTTTCCTGCGCGACGTCGCGAAGGACGAGGCCTTCGAGGTTGGTCCGCCGGGTAATGTCCAGGCGTCCGCGCGCTTCCAGCGTGTAGGCGTTCTGGTTCTCGGTATCGAAATCGCGGAAGCGCGAGAGGACACCCGTCGCGCGCAGTTCCAGCGCATGGACATTCCAGTTAGAGACGATGCGCACCGTTGGCACGATCTCGACGGCGACGTCGGACTGCGCGTCCGGTGCCTCGAAGACGTTGGAGTCGTAGAGCGAGCCGATCTCGACGCTTGGCAGGATGACGAAGCTGCCGGCCCGAACGCCGATGGGCGTGTAGGGCTGAAAGCGGAAGAGCTGGCGCGGACGTTCCGAAAGGATCGGGGACACTTCAATGGCGAACAGCGACGGGTCGAAGCCCGCGGGCGGACTTGAGAACGCCGCGCGGTCGGTGTCATCGCGATCATCCCGGCCGGTTGGGTCTTCGCCATCGACGGGTTGGTTCACCGGCGGGTCTGAGAAGTCGCCGTCGACAGGTGCCGGCGCGGTGACGGGCGCGCTGAAATCGCCATCGAGCGGCGCGCGTGGAAGGGGATTGTCAAGCGGTCCGCCAACGCTCGGTGGTGTGATAGCCTGCGCGGTCGTCGGCGTGGGGTTCGTCGTGGCCCCGCTGGTCGCTGGCCGCGGCTGCGTCGGGACGATGGGCGGCGCCGGATCGGCAGGCTCGGTTGTTGTCGCAAAGTCCGTCAGCGGTGGCGGGACGACGCGCGTCTGGAAGCCAGCCCCGAGATCGTCATCAGTCGGCGCTGAGCGGGGCTCCGGCGCGCCGCGGAGCCGTTGCGGCACCTGCGTGGCCGACGGCGGGGGCGCAATCGTCGTGATCGTCTCGAACGATTGCTGCGCGTGCACGACGGTCGGCGTGGCAACGGCTGATGCAACGACAAGAACGCTCAGAATCTGAAAGGGCCGGCAAGCCAAAGGGCGCTCCGCAAGCTGACGGAAAATTCGGAACGCACACTGAGATCGGTGACGAACCGTGGCCCAAGTCGGTTAACGGGGGGTTGAGATCGGCCAGCTTCAGCCGGTTTGCGCAGCGGGTATGGCGCGGCGCTCATACCAGGCCTTGAGCACTTCGAGCGCGAGCCAGCCGACGAGGCCGCAAGCAAACAAGACCCAGGCGCCGGCGCGGTAGCCGTGGGCCTCCACGAGCCAGGCGAACACAACCGGCGAGGCGGCCGTCACCAGCAGCGCCGGTGTTGCAAGCACGCCGAGGAGGACCCCGTAGCCTTCGGCGCCAAAGAGCGCGAGCGGAACGGCGCCCCGCACGATCGTCATGAGGCCGTTTGAGATGCCGTAGACGAGCACGAAGGCGAGGGCGGTTTCGTAGCCGCCGGCCATGAACAGCAGCGGCAGGAAGGACAGCGGCAGGAGCGCGATTGAGACGCGACCGAGCATGAGCGGGGCGAGCCTGTGCCCGTAGACCAATTCACCGACGCGGCCGATGACTTGGGCGACGCCCTTAAACGCGCCGAGCGCGACGGCGGTCGCGAGCGCGACGCCGGAGGCTTCGAGAATGCCGACGAGATGCACCGCGCCGACGCCGAAGACGAACGAATATGCGCCCATCACAATCGAGAACAGCACGATGCCGAGCGTGCGCGAGACGCCGGCGAGCGGCGGCAGCTCTATAGCTGCGGCTGGCTTGTCCTGAGGCGATTTGGGTGCCGGCCCGGTTGCGGCTGCCGCACCTCGCGTCGCAGCGGGTGCCGGCAGGCAGAACCAGTGGAGCGGTACGCAAATCAGCAAGTTGAGCCCGGCGAAAATGAAGAACGTGCCGCGCCAGCCGTAGCTTTCGGCAAGCACATGTCCGATGGGCCAGAAGACGGACGAGGCGAAGCCGCCGAACAGCGTGAGGTAGGCGATCAGCCGCCGACCGTTGCGCGCATCGATCTGGACGAGGGCTGCGAATGCCGCGTCATACTGGGTCAGCCGTGCCGTGACGCCGGCAAGCGCCCATGCTGCGAGATAGACGAGCGGGCTTCCGCTGACGGCGATGAGCACCAGCGCACCGGCCATCGCCATGCTGCCGCTTGTCATCACCAGCCGCGCGCCGCGCTGATCGATCTTGCGGCCAACCCACGTCGAGACCAATGCGGCTGCAAGCAGGGAGACCGTCGCGCCGGCATAGACCGTCGTCAGGCTCCAACCGGTATCCTGACGGATCGGCTCCGCCAGCACGCCAAGCGCATAGAACGTCGTGCCCCATGAGATGATTTGCGTGATGCCAAGCGTGACAACGGCGACGACCGCCGTGCGGGTGAGCGTGCCCCGAGGTTGGCGGTCAGCGGCGACGCTCATCTGCGCGGTCTCATGTCAGTCCCGTGTCGGCGGTCTCGACCTCAGCCTAAGACCTTAGCGCAAGCAGCCTTCAACCACTTCCGGTCGGCAGCCGAAAGGTCCGGCGAAAGCAACTTGAAGACCTGCGCATGATAGCTGTCCAGCCAAGAGCGCTCGTCATCAGAGAGCAAGTCAGCGTCGATAAGGTTCAGGTCGAAGGGCGCAAGCGTCAGCGTTTCGAAGCTCAAAACATCGATGTCGCCGCCTTCCGGCCGCGCGGGCTCACGCACGATGACGAGGTTCTCGAGACGGATGCCGTAGGCGTCGGTCCGGTAGTAGCCGGGCTCATTCGACACGATCATTCCGGGCTTCAGCGCCACCATCGTGCGGCGTGAGATTCCCTGCGGGCCTTCATGGACGGACAAGTAACTGCCCACGCCATGACCGGTGCCGTGCGCATAGTCGAGGCCCGCGTCCCACAGCGCGCGGCGGGCGAAGGGGTCGAGGTCGACGCCGCGAGTGCCTACCGGAAAGCGGGCTGTTGCAATCGCGATATGGCCTTTGAGCACGAGCGTCGCGTGCCGGCGCATCTGCTTCGTTGGCCGGCCGATTGCGATCGTCCGCGTGATGTCGGTTGTGCCGTCGGCGTACTGTGCACCGGAATCGACGAGGTATAGCTCGCCCTTCTTCAGCTTTCGGTTGGTCGCGTCGGTCACGCGGTAATGCACGATCGCCCCGTTCGGTCCGCTGCCCGAGATCGTGTCGAAGCTGATCTCTTTAAGCGCGCCCGTCTCCTGGCGGAACTGCTCAAGCCGTTCGGCGGCGTGGATCTCGGTCACCGGCTCGCCATCTGCGATTGCCGTCTCGAGCCACGCAAGAAAGCGGACCATCGCGGCGCCATCGCGCAGATGGGCCGCGCGGCTGCCGGCGATCTCGGCGTCGGTCTTGATCGCCTTCGGCAGGACGCAGGGGTCAGGGGCATGCTTCGTAAGCTTTGGCCCGATGCGGCGCGCGATCGCGTAAGCGGCGGTCGCCGGATCGAGCTGAACTTTGGATGCTGCGGTCTTCAGCGCCTTCAGGGCGGCGTCGAAGGTCTCAGGCGCCGCGAACGTCGCGATGCCTTTCAGAGATTTTGCAACAGCGTTCGGCACGCGCGCCGGGTCAATGAACGCCTGCACCGGGCCCTGCGCCGGCACGATTGCAAACGCAAGGACGACCGGATTGTGCGCGACGTCGGCTCCGCGAATGTTGAGGAGCCAGCAGAGCGAGTCGGTCTGTGTGAGGATGACAGCATCGGCGCCGGCCTCCTTCAGACCCGACTGAATATCGGCGACCTTCTCTGCCGCCGAGCGGCCGGCAAGCTTGGCGGGATGACTGCTGATGGATGCCGATGGGGCCGCGGGCCGGTCGCGCCATAGCCGGTCAATTGGGTTTGCGCCGACCGCGCGAAGCTTGATACCGGCCGGTTTGAGGTTTTTCTCAAGCTGCTCGGCCGCACGGACCGTCGTCAGCCACGGGTCGAAGCCGACCAGATCGCCGTCGCTGAGATTGGATTTCAGCCACTTCGCTGTCGCTGACGGCCCCGCATCTTGGATCTCGACTTGAGGGTCAGGCGCCTGAGCGCGGCTCTGCAACGTGTAGCGCCCGTCGACAAAGAGCGCGGCCGACTTCGGCGTCACGACCGCATGCCCCGCCGAGCCGGTAAAGCCCGTCAGCCATGCAAGGCGCTCATCGGCCGGGGCGACGTACTCGCCCTGGAACCGGTCAGCGCGTGGGACCAGGTAGGCGGCCAGACCGCGGTTCGCGAGCTCTTGCTGCAACTGCGAGATCCGCGCTGCGGCGATGGCCCGGGCGTCATTGGGCGGAGCGTCGAAGGACTGGAATTTTCTCATCATGGGGTGCGTCAATCGTCCACGTTTCCAGCAGATCGTTCCAAGTCGCGCGGGTTAACGGGCGTCATTGTTCCGTCACGGATGTTCTTCGCACATGCAGCAACTGCAATGCTGCGGTGCCGACGTGAGGCTACCGCACCAGCAACGAAGCACCTAGCTAAAGGACATCCAGACGCGAGCAAATCGCGCGGCCAATTCCAGAGTTGAGATGATCATGAGCCTACAAGCAACACTCGACCGGCGCCATGCCGGCGCTTACGAGAACCGAGCAGGCGCCGACAAGAAGTCCGGCTTCTGGTCGCGCTTCTCGTCAGCCTTCATTGCAGCACGCCAGCGCTCTGCGGAAGCCCGCGTGCGCTACGAGCTTTCAACCCTTTCCGACAATCATCTGAAAACGCTCGGCCTTAATGAGCGCCAGATCAGCGAACTGCGCCAGGTCGGGCGGTTGACGAAGTAATCTTCTTCTCGAAGATCGGACGATGTCTCGAACGCCTCTGCGGCTCCGGCCCCGGAGGCGTTGTTCGTTCTGGTGCCGCACTCGGTGCGGGCGGGGGAACTCAGTCGAGGTCAATCGCAGGCGCACGGACGCGTCGCGTATCGCGGCGGCGCAGCGTCAGAATTGACCATCCTTCGACGCGATCATGGCGGGCGAGCGCGAAGCCGTTTGCCGTGTAAGCTGCCAAGACGGCCGGTGCTTGTGGCAGCAGAATGCCTGAGAGCAAAAGCCGCCCGCCCGGCGCTGTCGCCCGCGTGATGTTTGTCGCCAACTCGATCAACGGCCCGGCCAAGATGTTGGCGACCACGCAGTCGTAGGCAGCCCCTGCGCCGGCCGTTGGGACGCCATCGGCCATCTCTGGCCTGACGCGCGCACCGACACCGTTTTTGACGGCGTTCTCGCGCGCGATGCGGACGGCATCGGCGTCGAGATCGGTTGCCGTGATCGCCGCGCGCGGCCAGAGCCGGGCGGCAGCAATCGCGAGCACGCCGCTGCCGGTCCCAAGATCGAGAACGCGGGCGGGATGCCAGCCGTTAGCGATGCGGCTGAGCGCGATCAGGCAACCATAGGTGGTTGCGTGATGCGCTGTGCCAAACGCTTCGCCAGCATCGATCTCAATCGAGAGCGGGCCGTGCGGGATACGATCGCGATCATGCGTTCCGTGAACAACAAAGCGGCCAGCCTCAACAGGCGGCAGCGCGCTTTGCGAAATCGCAACCCAGTTTTCGTCCGGGACAGGCTCCCATGACGACAAGCCAGCGGCATCGGGGCAGGCTGAGACGAGCGCTGCGACGAAGCCGTCGCGGCCGGCCTCGTCGAGGCCATCGACATAAGCGTCAACCTGCCATCCGCCGTCGGCTTCGAAGATGCTGACAGCCGTCGGGCTTGGCGCGGCCAGCTCCTCAAGGAAGCCTGCAGCGCGGAAGCCAACATCGCGATCCGGCGTGCGAAGGGTGAGCCGCTCGGTCATGCGCGCCTGTCACCGGGCTGGTCGCGATGAATTATGCGTGTTGCGCCCTGCGACGGCTGACGGCTCACTGCGCGGCGTCTGGCATGGCGGCCGGCCCGACGTCGGCTGGCGGGCCATGACGCGCGCCGCCCGCACGGCCGACGAACTCGGTGCCTTCGTGCGTGGCGACATCCGGCAGGTTGTCGAGGATGAGATCCCACATGGTGTCGATGTGCTCCGCCGCCTCTGCCGGTGGCAGCGCATGCAGCGTGCCGTCCGGATCCATCGTCACGATGCCGTCGGCGATCAGACGGTCGAGCGCATCTTCCACGTCAAAATCGACGTCGATGCCGAACGTTGACCGCAGATACTGTTCGATCGCGCGATCGACATCGGGCAGGTCCGCACGATTGACCTTCTCCTTGGAAAGCACGCTGTAAAGAAGGATCTCCTCCTTCACATCCTCTTCCGCCGCGTTGTCGCCGAGCAGGAAGAGCACACCGCGATTGTCGGCGAGCGCGTGGAAATAGAGGTTCTGCGCCATCACGACCATATAGCGCTGGTGCTGGTTGAACGCGCCCATCACCTGGCGGACGGCGACACCGCCAAGGCCCATAATCGCGAGCGCCGCCGGGATCGGGTTAGACGCAATCAGCGCGATTTTGCCGGCTGATCCCATCACGCCGCCGGCAACGCCGGCACCACCTGTCACGCCAAGCTTCAGCTTGTCCATCAGGCGGAATTTGACGCGCGTATTCGGGAAGATCATCTCGATGTCCGCGCGCGGCATGTCGCGGAACATCTTCATGTAAATGTTGTCCGTGCGCACACCTTCCGGCATCCGCGAGCGCAGCTTCTTGACGAACTTCGTCGCCTGCTTACGGCCAATCTTTTTCTGGCGCATGATCTCTTCGATGCGCACGGCGTCCGGCTTCAGTTTGAACAGGATGAACAGCCGCTGATAGACCGGCACCTTGATTTCGGACTTGCGGTAAAAGCGGCGAAGCGTCCGCTGCTGATCCTTCCGCGTTGAGGCGCCGCGATAGAAGACGAGCAGTTCCTCGAACGCATCGAGATCGACATGGAAGTCGAGGCCATAGTGGGTCTCGGCCGTCATGATGATCTCGACATCCGTTGGCGCGACGCGGACGAAGTTCGCCTGCGTCAGCAGATGTTCCATGTGCGCGACGAGCCGCTTCTGCATCTTGTAGCGTTCGAGATCGGTGAACTGGCGCGTCTGCAGCAGGTCCGTGTCAGGGTTGAAGGGCTCGTAGTCCTGTTCGACGGCCATGTTGGCGGCGCCGTACCGCTGCTTCCGCCAGTAGGCGAGGTATTGGAAGAACTTGGCGGCCTGCCGGGCTTCGCCTGCGTTCCATGCCTGAGGTTTGGTCAGGCGATCGACAAGTGCCGCCCGTGTTACGGGAAGAAATGTCTCGCGATGGCGCTGATGATCCGGCGGCAGAATGTCTTGCGCGTGGATCTTGTCATCGAGCTGGGCATTCGCCGCGACGCCCTCCGTCTGGGGGCGTGGCGACTTCGCCTCAGCCGATTTGGCATCGCCGTGTCCGAGCGTGGACGCCATTGCTTCACTCACCTCAACGCTCCGCGTCGGCACCAGGCCTGACCAACGCCACAACCTGACCTCGCGGCTTACGAACTGTCACCGAGACCGTCCGAGTCCCTCACGCGTCTCGCATGTCCCGAAATCCGCCACTCATAGCTGGCCCCGCGACACGCGCTTGCGAGGCCGCAATGTACCGACTGGCGGTGAGCCATGTCGAGTATTTCGCGATGATGAACGGGCATTCGGGCATGGCCGTGGCCGCACGATCGGTGCACAGCGTTTTCCTGGCGCAATTCTTGCGAACTGTTGAACTTATTTAGGCGCAGAAAGCCGATGTGTGGCTCCTTAACGGGGAAGAGGCCGCCGATTGGTGAAGCAAGCGTGGGCGCGTTGCGGTGATGCATGGGCGGTAACGACGATCTATCCGCAGTCTCCGAGGCTGAGCAGCGGCTTTTGCGGGCCACCGAGCACGGCCTGGTCGCAGACCTGGCGGGCGCTGTTATTCGCGCCGAGGTCGTGCGTGACATTGCTCTGCGCGCACCGGACGGGACACCGGTCCAGATCCGGCGTGCCGTGATTGACGGCCCGCTTGACCTGGATCGCTGCCGGTTTGGTGCTCTGCTGCTCGCGCATGTCACGCTGAGAGGCGGCCTCCGGTTCCGCGATTCCGCCTGCCGCGGTCTGGCGCTGATGGATTGCTCCGTCGAAGACGCAATGTTGGGGTCCGGCGCCCGCATCGAGGGACCGCTCCGCATCCAGGGCGGAACAGTGGGCGGCGGGCTCGACCTCAGCGGTGCTGATCTGACGGGCGCGCTCAGTTGTGATGGCGTCACGGTCACCGGCCGCCCTCTGGCATTCGCCGCAAGCGATATGCGCGTTGGCGGCAATGTCCTCCTGGACCGCTCCCGGTTTGAAGGCGGCGTTTCCCTCGACCGGGCAAACGTCGCAGCGGGCGTCTCCGTCTCACACGCGCGCATCGTCGGGGCCGACGCGCAATTGTCATGTGTGTCGGCACGCCTCGGCGGAAGCATCGAAGCCGACCGAACACAGATTGACGGGCCGCTTCACCTGATGGGCGCGGAAGTCGCGGGTGGCTTTCACATGGTTGGCAGCGAGATCACGTCGGGTGGGCTGCTGGCCGCAAACAGCGCGATCGCGCACGGGGTCGACCTTTCCAACCTCAACGTTCGCGGAACGATCGATCTCTCCGATAGCCAGATCGGCCGCCATCTGATTGCCGGCGACGTCGAAGTCGATGGCGGCGAGGCTGCCATTGATATTGGCGGGGCGCGCGTTGGCCGGTCGGTCGAACTCGGCCGGTTGCGCGCTGTTGGCCGCGTGCGGATGCAGGGGCTTTCCGCCGGTGGCGGGCTCAACCTTTCAGAGGCGCGCATCTTTGGAAGCGAATATGCACTTGCCGCATCCGGCCTGTCCCTCGGCGGCGCGTGCGTTCTGCACGAGGCGACAATTGTTGGCCCATGCGAGTTGTCGGAAGCGCGGATTGCGGGTGCGCTGGACCTTGGCGGCTCAACCATCAAGGTGGAGAGCGGCCCCGCGTTGGCGCTTGCCCATGCAGATGTAAGCACAGACGTGCGCCTCGGCCCCGCATTCGAGACGATTGGCGCGGTGGCCGCGACCGGGATCCGCGTCGGCGGCAGTTTCTCGCTCTCGGAAAGCAAGCTTAAGAGCGCCGCGATCGCACGCGGCATCTCGGACCGGTCGTCTGCGCGAACCGGTGCGGGGCTCCGAGATGTCGTGCAGACGGCGGCGTTGATCGGCGAGCATGATGAGCTTGCGCTTGATCTGAGCGGCAGCACGATCGCCGTCCTGAAGATGCCGACGCGCGCAGATCAGCGCCCGAGCGGGATCGTCGATCTAACAGGAGCAACGGTCGACCGCTTTGACGATGGCGCCGGGGCCTGGCCACAGCCCCGCACCCGTAGCTTCCGGACCGACGGCACTGACATCGATCATTTGCGGCTCGACGGGTTCACTTACCGGACGCTCGGCAATCCCTCAGGCGGGGCTGTATTCCCGAAAGCTGCGCGCGGCGGCGACGTTGCGGCCGCCCGCATCGCGTGGCTCGATGGGCAAACGCGCGAGGAAGCGCGCACGCACGTGCGAGCTGCGCCGTGGCGGCAGCTTGCACGCTGTTTGCACGCTCAGGGTTACCGGTCCGATGCCGCAGCGGTCATGAGCACCTATCGACGCCGCGCAATCAGGGCGAAGGGCACACCGCTGAGCGCGCGCATTCTTGGCCGGCTGGCCGACATCACCTGCCACTTCGGCACCCAGCCCCTGCGTGCGCTCGGTCTCTTCGCCGGGCTTGTAATCGCCGCAGCTGTCGTGTGGTCGTCGGCTGCTGCGTACTGCACGGAAGACGGCTGTCGGGACGAAACCATTCTCGTGAAGACGGCTGGCAGCGCCTACACCGAGACAGGCTTCGGCCGGGGCTATCCGGACTTCCATCCGATTGCCTACGCGCTCGACACCGCAACGCCCGTCGTCGACTTCGGCTACGCGGACCATTGGCGGGTCAACTTGGCGTACGGAGCGCTTGGTACGATCGAGATCCCCAACCCGGTCGCCATCCTTGACCTCATGACCGCCGGCGAGCCGCCAACGCTCATGATGCCGATTACGGTGACGGTCGGATCGCTGCTCTACGCGTTCCAGGCCTTCACGATGCTTGTCGGTGCGCTTTTGATTGTCGCGTTCCTGATATCGCTCCCCGCGATCCGCGAAGGATTATAGCGCCTCGCACGGATTGGACGCCCACCGAGCTTAACCAAGCCCGACGACAGTGAACGACGCTCCGCATGCCAAGCAAGCCCGAAACGTCGATGCGCAGCGCTATCCGTATGCGCCGGAATGTTGAAAAGGACGATTTCAGCCACAGTCGTGCCGTTGTTGGCTTGAAACAGTAATCACACTTCGCGACGAATACACATTCGGGGGCATGGGTGCGTCGGGGTTCGAAGCTATTCCTAGGCATGGCGTTGGCGGCGCTTCTTGCGGGCCTTCATGCTGGTGCCGGATCGGCACTCGCGGGCGAGCGGCTCGTCATGCCGTTCAGTTGCAGCGTGTCGAACGGCAAGCTTACGATCCGCCCGTCGCCGCCGCGCTTCTACGATATCATTGGTGAGCGTCTGACGCGGCTTCACAAGGTCTGCCAGTCACAGTCGTCGTGCCGCGAAGCGACACTGCATGCGTTCCGCCTCGCTTGCGATGGCGGCAATGTCGAATGGCAGGACGTGGTCGCGATCGGCGTTCCACTACTCGGCGGCGGCGCGCGCATGGTGCGCAACGGCTTGCGCATCCAGTTCCGCGGACGCCTCAGGCCATGGCCGGAAGCGCCGTGCCTCAAGGGGGATTGGCCGCACCGGGGCGCACCGCTGAGCGCGCGGGCTTCGCCGTTTCCGGATGTCGCTTGCGAAGCGGTCGGCACGTACATCAAAGGCCGCAGCTTCACGCTCCTTCCGCGAGGCTACGGGTTCGTCACCGAGATCGGCGCGCGGATTGCGCCGGAGCCAGTGTTTGACGACGCAGCGGATGGGATTGAGATCCCGGTGCGGCGCGTTGCCAACCTCCCGCGCATTGCAGCGCTGTCGGAAGCGCTGAAACGGGCGCACGCGGATCAGACGGAAAGCGGTTCGAAACCGGTCGCAAAGCAAGCTGACGCAGACGTCGAAGCCAAAACCGTTCCGCCTTTTATTCCCAGCCCGCCGCTTGAGCCACCAAAACGAACCGACGAGGCAACGGGCGACCGGACAGCCACCAATCGGACTGACGGCGATCAACTGCCGATCGTCGCGCCAGAGACAAAGACCGAGCAGCGCACCGCCGCGGCCGGGAGTGCAACGAACCAGTCCTGGCTGACGCTGGTCGAGATCCGGCCGACGTCCGACAGGTTGCGCCCTGGCGGACACCAGGAACGGTTTGAGCGGACGATGCTGACCATCGCGCTGGGCCTCGCCTTGCTGGCTGGCGTCGTATCCGGCGTCGGGTGGCTTTGGAGTTCGCGCGGCCGGGTCCCGTTCAAGCCCGCTGACACCTATGACGTTGTCCTGCGCCGCGATGGCGTCAATCTTGAGCGGCCTGACGCCCAGCTCTGCGGCGAGCTGTGCCGGTCAGCCCAAGGCATCGTCGTGCAGATCCACGAGGCCGTCGACAGGCTGCAGGGCGTCGCGCCTCTGAAACGCACACTCATGCGCGAGATCCGCGACCTCGAAACGTATCTCGCAGCACTCATCTCCGCGGCACCAGACGGCGATCAGGAATGGCGGCGGATGCGCGCGAAACTGCAGCGCGTCGTCAATGACATGCTGCGACTGCGCGATATCGTCGATTCGGCTGAACGCAGCCTGTCGTCATCAACCGTCGAACGCGGCCTGCCGCGTGATCGCGCCGAAGCGTTTGAAGCGATTGGCGCGAACCCGACGACGAGCGAGAAAATTCTGAAGAAGCTCGTCGATGCACTCCGCGCGACGTGGCATCCAGACCTTGCGACCGATGAAGACGACCGCAGGGCGCGCGAGACCCGTATCAAGCAGATCAACGTCGCCTGGGACCTGATTTCAGGCAAACGCGTCGAGGCCTGACGGTCGCCATTGCGCCGGCGCCGCAGTTCGCGCAAGGCTCGTGCGCAATGGCGCTCAAGATCTTCTATCCAGACACCGTCGACCTGCCGTTGCCGCAAGGCCATCGCTTCCCAGCCGAGAAGTATCGCCTGCTGCGCGACCGCCTGCTCGCCGATGGCACGATCACAGCTGGCGAGCTTCAACCATCACCACCCGTCACGACGGACGAACTGCTGACGACCCACGACGCGGCCTACGTCGCAGCGGTCGCTGACGGGACCTTAAGCCAAGACATCCAGCGCAGCATCGGCCTACCTTGGAGCGAGGTCCTGGCAGCGCGGTCGCGGCGGACGGTGGGCGGGACGCTGGCGGCTGCGCGCGCGGCGCTTGGCGGACGGCCCGGCTGGTCAGGTCAGCTCGCAGGCGGGACGCATCACGCATTCTTCGATCGCGGTGCGGGCTTCTGCACGTTCAACGACGTCGCCGTCGCAGCCAACGTTTTGCTTAGCGCAGGCGCGATCGACCGGGCAGCCGTTCTCGATTGCGACGTGCATCAGGGCGATGGCAATGCAAGCCTGCTCGGTCCGAAGCAGGACGTGTTCGTCGCCTCATTGCACGGCGCGAGCAACTACCCGTTCGAGAAGGTGCCGGGCGATCTCGACATCGCCCTTGCTGACGGCACGGACGACGACACGTATCTCGATGCCCTGTTCCGCGCGCTCGATGCGATCGGTGCGTTCCGTCCGGACATCCTGTTTTACATCAGCGGTGCCGACCCGCTCGATGACGACCGGCTCGGACGCCTTGCGCTGACCTTTGACGGGCTCGAAGCGCGCGACCGGATGGTGTTCCAGTTCGCGCATCGCCGTGCTTTGCCGGTTGTCATCGCGATTGGCGGCGGCTACGCGCGCCCGATTGAATTGACCGTGCGCGGGTATGCGCAGACGTTCGCGGCGGCCGTCGAAGTTCTCGGCCGCGGCTGAAATGGCAAACTGAGGAGACGCGTGATGCCGAGGCTGACGTTTGCGTGTGTGAGCGCGCAGGGCACGACGGAACAGACCGTTGAGATCCGTGATCTCGTGCTTGCCGGGTGGACCGGGCGGGACGCTGCAAAAGTGCAAGAGCACATCGATGAACTGGCCGAACATGGCGTCGCGCCGCCGAGCCGGACGCCGATGTTCTATCGCACGTCAGCCGATCTGATTGGACAGTCGGAGACGCTGCAGGCGCTGGGACCCGATACCTCGGGCGAGGTTGAGTATGTGCTTTTTAAAGCTGGCGGTGCGATGTGGGTGACGGTCGGGTCGGATCAAACGGATCGCAAGCGGGAAGGGCAGATCGGCGTCGCGCTCTCAAAGCAGTTGGCGGGCAAGGTCATTGCGCGGACTGCGTGGGCTCTTGATGAGGTTCTCCCGCACTGGGACCGGATCGAGATTAGCGCCGACGTCGTGTCAGCGGCGAAGCGCGAGACGTACCAGCAGGCGACGCTTGGCGATATCAAGAGCCCGGCAGATTTGATCCGAGGTGTGGCTGGCGGCGGCGAGACGCTTCCAGATGGGACGCTCCTGATGAGCGGTACGCCACCGGCGATCGGCGGTATTCGCGGCGCGGACCGGTTCGAGATGCGGCTCCACGATCCGGTTCTCGGCCGGACGATCGCGCACACCTATGACATCGAAGTCCTCGACATCATTGCGTAACGACAGCCAGCGCCGCGATCAGGCGAACCCGTCGGCGACGTAAAACATGAACCAGATGATGGCCGCCGCGATCAGCAATCCGGCGATGCCGGGCCAGATCCCGTAGTAGTTGCTGATCTGGTCGTCTTCTTCGCCGCCGTGCATGGCAAGTCCTCGTTAAGTGCGTGTGTCGGATGGCTGCTCGCTGAGCTGCGCTAACTGAGCGCTTGCGGCAGCCACAGCGCGATCTGCGGGAAGAACATCACCAGCAGCATCCCAATGATCTGAAGCGCGATGAAGGGCAGGACCGCGACAAAGATCTCCTGCAACTGGATGTCCTTCGGCGCGACTGATTTCAGCCAGAAACAGGCTGGGCCGAACGGCGGCGACAGGAAGTAAATCTGGATGTTCATGACGAACAGGACGCCGAACCAGACGGCGGCCCACTCCGGCTCCATGCCGAGGGCGGGTGCCATGTCGCGGACGACGGGGGCGAACACGGGCACCGTGATGAAGATGATCGCGATCCACTCCATGAACGTGCCGAGGATGACGAGGATCGCCATCATCACGAAGATGGTGCCGAGCGGTCCGAGGCCGGTTTCCGCGATCAGCGAGCGCATGAAGTCCGCGCCACCGATCAGGTTATAGAGCCCGACGAAGGCGACGGCGCCGAGGATCAGCCAGATGATCGTGCCGACCACGGCCATGGTGTTGGAGAGCGCCTCGCGGATGAGCTTGTAGTTGAACTGTAGGCGGACGGCGGCGACGATGATCGCGCCGAACACGCCGACGGCTGCGGCCTCAGTCACACTCGCGATGCCGCCATAGATCGAGCCCATCACACAGCCGATGAGCAGGATGCAGAGGCCGACCGCAATCAGCCGGCTTGCGCCGAGCGGCTGGACGTCATCGCCCTTTATTGCCGCTATTTCAGCGGCCGTTGGCGCGAGCTTCGGGTTGAGGTTGCAGCGAATGAGCACGTAGGTGACGTAGAACGTCGCGAGCATCAGGCCGGGCACGAAGCCGGCCGAGAACAGGTCGCCGATGCCGACGTTGGCCGAGAGGCCGTAGACGATCATGACGATCGACGGTGGGATAAGCGTTGCGAGCGCGCCCGCCGCGCAGATGAGCCCGATCGTCAGCTTCCGGTCATAGCCAAGCCGCAGCATCTGCGGCAGTGCGACCAGGCCGAGCATGACGATCTCCCCGCCCATCACGCCCGACATAGCCGCAAGGATCACGGCAACAACCGTCGTCTGTAGTGCGACGCCGCCGCGCAGCGAGCCTGCGAAGATGCTCATGGCATCAAACAGGTCCTGCGCGATGCCGGCCCGCTCAAGGATCGAGGCCATGAGCACGAAGAACGGTACGGCGACCAGCGGATACTTCTCGAGAAGATCAAGCGCATTGGTCGAAACGAGGAACATGCCGTTGACGCCGTAGAACAGCAGCGCCGAGACGACTGAGATGATGAGCGTGACGATGCCAAGCGGCATGCCGGTCATCATGAGCGCGATGAGGGCTGCGACGATGACCAGGCTGATGGTTGCGATGCCGACGCTGTCGCGATCGACGCGGAAGAGGTCGACGACATCGGATCCGGTGGACGCAATCTGCGCGGAGACCAAGCCAAGCCCGCTTTCGGTTCCGAAGTAGTGCGCGAAGATCTGGAGGCCGAGGCGGACCACGATCGCTGCGAGCACGACCATCGTCATCATGCGCAGGAAGCTCGTCTCAAAGTGCCGGTGCAGGTTGACGAGCAATTGGATGAGATAAAGTAGCAGGCCCGAAAACAGGACGGTTTTGAGGACCAGCGGTAGCGGCGAGTTGAAGGCGGTGCCGGCCCGCTCGACGCCATCGATTGAATCGAGTGCGCGGATGAGCGTGTCCGATGACAGCATGTAGAGCGCGAAGACGCCGACGACCATGGCGAACAGATCGAGCCACCAGCGGGTGCGATCGGATGCCATGAGGTAGAAGACAGTGATGCCGATGTGGCGCTTTTGAAGCGTCACGAAACCGGCTGACAGCATCCACGCACACGCGCAGAGCACCATGACAACTTCGAACACCCATTGGGTCGGTGCGTTGAAGACGTAGCGCGCGACCACCTCGTAGAGCGTTGCCACCGCCGCGACGATGTAGAGGTTGCCGACGGCCAATCCGAGGAAGCGGCTGAAGTGATCGACGCTCGTGGAGAACGCGCCGTCCGCGCGCGCGCCGATAGCTTCCTGGGTGACGGCCGTCATTGGCGGCTCCTGATGGGTAAGAGGATGTCGGTGGGCGTGCGCAGATCGGTTCGCAAGGCAGGACGGGACCGGCAGACGTGTCCGCCGGTCCCGGAAGCAGGCTTACTTCTTAAGCAGGCCGACTTTCTTCATGTACGAGATGTGCGCGTCGAGCGCTTCCTTCGCGAGCGGTGTCTTGGCCGCAAAGTCGTTCCATGCACCGACTGCGATTTCGCGGAACTTCGCCCGCTCTTCCTTCGACCAGTCGATCACCGTCACGTCGCTGCCGTCGGCATACTTCTCGGCGATCTCTGCGTCCTGAAGCTTGGCTTCACGGCGCATCGCGTCGTAGGCGGCCGCGTACCAGATTTCGAGTGCGGACTGGTCTTCTTTCGAGAGCTTATCCCACGTGCTCTTGTTCATGACGAACTGCAGCACGGCCATCGAGTGGATGCCCGGATAGATCGGATACTTCGCGATCTTGTGCATGCCGCTTGCTTCGTTGTTCACGAAGGCAGAGGCGTCGGCTGCGTCGATGACCTTCTTTTCAAGCGCCGTGTAGACTTCCGAGAATGGCAGCGACACGGGCGCGGCGCCTGCGCGCTTGAAGACTTCGGCGGCGAGGCCTTCGGGCGAGCGCACCTTGACGCCCTTCATGTCGGCGACCGTCTTGATCGGGATCGTCGAGACGAACGCTTCTTTCGCGTAAGGGCCAGCACCAATCACGTGCAGCTTGCCCTTCGTGTACTTGTCGTAGGCCTTCTGCAGGATCTCTTTGCCGCCACCGAACGCGAAGAACGTGCGGACCTGGTCGACCGTGTCGTAGCCGGCGATAAGGTCACCGAGGATGGCAAACACCGGATCGCGGCCTGAGAAGTAACTGACCGCGTTGAGGTCACCGTCGAGGATGCCGGCTGCAACCGCATCGATCGTTTCGCGGTGCGGCACGACAGCCTTCGTCGGCAGGACTTCGATCTTGAGCTTGCCGCCGGTCATCTCAGCGAGCTTGGGCGCCCACTTGTCGGTCATAAACTTGTGGGCCCAGTCGCCAGCTTTTGAGCTTGCCTGAACCTTGATGGTCTTGGCCGAGACTGCGGGTGCGGCAAGCGCAACCGCCGCTCCTGCGATCATGAGGCCTGTCAGAATTCGCATGTATTTCCTCCGAGTGTTCGCGTGGCGCGTGCTGCACCTTGCGTGCGAGCGGATGCGGCGCTGCGGACGGTCGTCGGGGGACGCGCGAGAAAGTCTGATGGGCAGGCCGCACATTGGCTGGCCTGCATGTCCTCCCGGCGACCGTTCTTTTGCGACGTCGCTCTGGGTGTGAGAGTGCCGCGTCTTTCCTGACATGACAACTGCGAGACCTGCACGCCGATTGCCAAATCGCTTGAAGACGAGCTTTCGCTTCGGTTGACTGAGGCTAGGCGCCAGCCGGTGTTAACCGAGTGTCTTCAGGTCAGATGCGACCTGTTTCGCGCCCGCCAGCAGCAATGCGTGATCAGAGGCCACGAAGAACATCGTGACGCCAAGCGCGTTGAGTTCGGCGCCCGCCGAGGTTGAAGGCGTAAAGGTCATGAAGCATTTGCCGTGCTTCTTTGCAGCCTCACCAACGCGGCGCATCATTTCGCGGACCGCGGGGTCGGACGCATCGGTCTTGCCAAGGCAAACGGCCATGTCGGCTGGGCCGACGAACAATCCGTCGATGCCTTCAACGGCGGCAATCTCGTCGATCCGGTCGACCGCTTCGGGCTCTTCAATCTGCGCGATCACGATCGTCTCGCGCTGGCTTTTCTCGAGCAGTTCGCCCATGCCGCGCGTCGCGTAGCCGGCCCATCGCGTGGAGCCCGCAAAGCCGCGGCCGTAGTGGCCGAAGCGGGCCCACTTGGCGAGATCGCGCGCCTTCTCAGCCGTGTCGACATGCGGGACGACCACGCCGAGTGCGCCGCTGTCGAGCGCCATCAAGAGTTCCGCTTGCGTGCCCTCCGGAACCCTCACCAGCGCCGGCAGGCCAACGGCGCCTGCAACCGCGAGAGACGCGTCCATGCTGCGCCGGTCAAACGGCGAGTGCTCGGCGTCGAGGCAGATGAAATCGAGCCCTGACAGCGCCAGCACCTCCATCACTTCGTAAGCGGGCGTCTTGATAAAGGTGCCCGAAAGGATCTCGCGGTCGCGCATCCGATCGCGGAGGTGTTTGGTCGTGGCGTTGGTCATGGGCGGGCGTCCTCCGGGAGTGTTTGTTGGGGGAACCCTAGACGCCGCGATACAGCGCGGCCAAGGCCCGCCGCATGAAAACCCTGCAGATCAGTGCTGCTCGAAAGCTGTGACGGGTCGTACGTGCGGCACCCGCAAGCTGGTCTGAACTTCGGCTTGAAGCCATCGCAGCTGTGGCAGAGGCTTGGCGTCAAGCGGCTCTGGAGAATGGCGGCAACTAGCGTCCGGCGACGCGCACCGGCGGGCTTCTGAGCACCGTCATGATGCGCGCCCGCTCACGCTGGAAGTCGCGAAGTTCGCGGCCGCGCAACGTGCGCTCGCGGGGCACTTTCATCTTTAGCGGGTCGACCGACCGGCCGTTCACATGGACCTCAAAGTGCAAGTGCGCGCCGGTCGAGAGGCCGGTCGTGCCGACAAAGCCGATGAGCTGGCCCTGCTTTACGCGCCGTCCGGGCCGCATGCCGGGCGCAAACCTGCGCAAGTGCGAGTAGGTTGTCTGGTAGCCATTGGCGTGACGCAGGCGAATAAAATTGCCATTTCCGCCGCGCCGGCGGGCCTCGACGACGACGCCGTTGCCGGCTGCGAGAATGGGCGTGCCGCTTGGTGCAGCCCAGTCGATACCGGAGTGCATCCGGAGCCGGTTCAGGATCGGGTGGCGCCGCATGCCGTAACCCGAAGTCAGCCGCACGTTGCTGCCGCGGACGGGCTTGCGCATGAGGAACTTGCGCGCGTTCTGGCCGAACTCGTTGTAGTAATCGACGGTGCCGTCCTGACTCCGAAAGCGCCAGAACCGGCGGGTATCGCCTCCGGACGTCAGCGCGGTGAACAGGAGTTCGCCGGGCTCCAAGTCGCCGTTGTCGGTTTTGCGCAGGTCGAAGAACACCTCCAGGCCGTCGCCGCTCTTGAGGCGCCTCCGGTAGTCCGTGTCGTAGGCGTGAATGCGTAAGACGCGCATGATTTGCGATGGCGTCAGCCCTTGCGCCAGCGACGTCGCATAGATGCTCGCGTAGAGGCTCGCCTTGGCTTTGTCGCCGCCGGACCCGAGGATTGCGCGGATCAAAGCATCCTGGTCGGGACTCTCATGCGATGTGAATTCACTCGATGAATTGCGCCGCACAGTGACGCGGTGCGTGTGGCCTTCATCGAAGACGCTGAGCTTGATGATGTCGCTTTGGCCTGGCGTCTGCAGGGAGGCGGCGATGGTGACGTGAACCTCCTGGCCGGCGCGCAGGCTCGCGCCCCCAAGCTTCGGCGCCGCCGCTTCGTCGGCCGCCTCCGCCTGCCATTGCAGGACACCAACGCTGGTCAGAAGCGCGCGGAGCGATTGTCCGTCGCTTGCGCTGAGCACGCGCACTTCGCGCCGCTCGAGATCGTTTTCGTTCGCGTCGTCCGGATCGGAAGACTTCACAAGCGTGGTCACGTTGCCGGACTGCCCGGTCGTCGCTGACGGCTCGGCACCGATGTCGACGAGATAGTCTGGCGTTAGGCCTGCAATAACGTTCTGCTGAAGCCCCATGCGCACGGCAGGCGCTTCGTTGTCACTGTCGATCGTGTTCTTGACGACCTGCATGACCTCGGATGCGAGCAGCACCTGGCCATCGTCTTCAGGAAGCGTCCCGTCGAGCAACTCGACGACTTCGGTCTCAACGCGGCCAAATCCGCCTCGGTCCGCAGCGCCATCGCCTTTGCGGCCAGGCTCAGCCGCGTACAGACGCACCGGATTAAACGACGGGATCAGGTCGGCGTAGTCGCGCGTCGCAGGCGCAAGTCGTGTCGCAATGCGAACGTACGGCTTGATCTGGAGAAACGGGCGATCGTTGCGGCGCACCCGGATCTGTTCGTGCAGCATCTGGCGCAGCGTTAGCGCGCTTGAGGCGAGCTGCAGCCGGTCCTGCTTCGGCGACAGCCAGGACAAGCCGGCGTCGGCACGGCGCCGCGGGATCACGGGGCGGACTTCGCGCTGGGCGTGCTCGATCTCTTGTAAGAGGTCGAGAGGTTCGGATTGGCGCGCCTCAAGCGAGCCATAAACAACGACACCGGTCACAACCATACTGACGGCGGCTGCAAGCAGGGTGCTCAACATCCAACGAAACGGGTTGCCGCCGCCGCTGCCGGATTGGTCGCGCTCGAAGATGTCGTTTGCGAGATGGCGCCCGCGTCCGCGCGAGACGTTCCGCAATCCGGCCCCGTCGCCATGTTTCAGGCGTGGCGCGCGGACCCGGCCGACCGGCACATGTCTGCGGACGTCGCTCATGTCCCCCCTCACAGCGAATCAAGGCGCCATCAGGCTGCGCCCCAACGCTTAAGATAGTTGTAACCTCTGCTCCAAGCTGCACCAGTCCCCATGGCGCCGCTTCGTGGATACGAGAGCCGCTCGGCTCGGAATCACGCGTTCCACACGCTGCCGGTGCCGAATTTTCTTGTCCGAACAACGGCGTGGGAAAAAATCTCGAAAAAATTAAAGAGCGGTGTTGACTTCGGGCGTCCGTTTGAAGATATTCGCGATCTCGCCGGCGGGGTTGCCCACGGCGATCGCCCTTCGGGCGTTACTCTCGATCACAGTCGATCTTAGGTCGTGCTCACTCCGAGCAGCGCTAGAGTTCGTTTTGGTGTCTGGGCGTGATGCGCGCAAGAGCGATTGCTCTTTGACAGTTGAACACAACGAAAGAGAAACGTAGGCGGCGGAAGTTCTGCCCGCTCGGCAACGAGCGACAGGATTTCTGGATGCAGACGTTTCAAGCCATCACCATGGCGCAGCTACCGGGCAACCGGTGGTTGCGTAATGTTGTGAAGGTGCCCGTTACGTTTGCCCTCGAGGTTTTCCCCTCGAGGTTTCCAGCATCCAACTCTTCAACATGAGAGTTTGATCCTGGCTCAGAACGAACGCTGGCGGCAGGCTTAACACATGCAAGTCGAACGCCCTCTTCGGAGGGAGTGGCAGACGGGTGAGTAACGCGTGGGAACCTACCTATCGGTACGGAACAACTCAGGGAAACTTGAGCTAATACCGTATACGTCCTTTGGGAGAAAGATTTATCGCCGATAGATGGGCCCGCGTCTGATTAGCTAGTTGGTGAGGTAATGGCTCACCAAGGCGACGATCAGTAGCTGGTCTTAGAGGATGATCAGCCACACTGGGACTGAGACACGGCCCAGACTCCTACGGGAGGCAGCAGTGGGGAATCTTGGACAATGGGCGAAAGCCTGATCCAGCCATGCCGCGTGAGTG
>JBCBIY010000011.1:0-106826 GCA_038523925.1 Pseudomonadota bacterium
GCAGATATGCCGGTCCGGCTGGCGCTGAAGGCAGCGCACCTCGCGACCTCTTCCAGAGCGTGAGCAGCGCGCAAGGAGCGGGCCGTCAGGCCTGCGGATCGCGCGGTGCGGTTAGTCGCGGACTCGAAGCGCCGTCGAGCGGCAGCGTAGACGGGCCAAAAAGAAAAACTAGCGGCAGCGTAGACGGGCCAAAAAAAGACCAAACTTCACGCAGCAAGGCCGCGCTTTTCTAGGAGGCCTTGGACGGTTGGCATGCGGCCTCGGAAGGCTTCGTAGGCGTCGCGTTCTTTGCGCAGGCCGCCGGCGCCATAGATGAAAGCGCGGAGGCGGTCGGCGAGGGCTGGGTTGAAGACGTCGCCGGTCTCTTCGAATGCGGTGAAGGCGTCGGCGTCCAGCACTTCGGACCACATGTAGCTGTAGTAGCCGGATGAGTACCCATCGCCTGCGAAGACGTGCAGGAAGTGCGGCGTTGCATGACGCATGACGATCGCGTCGGGCATGCCGAGCCGCTTTAACACGCCGGCTTCGAACGCGATTGGATCCTCGGCGGTGGCGCCGTCCTCGCTGTGAAACGCGAGATCGACCATGGCTGATGCGAGATACTCGACCGTTGCAAAGCCCTGATTAAAGTTGCGCGCCGCCTTGAGCTTCTCGCGGAGCGCGGCCGGCATTGGCGCGCCGGTTTCGTGATGCGTCGCAAAGGCGGTCATAATCTCGTCGGTCTCGAGCCAGTGCTCGTAAAGCTGCGAGGGCAGCTCGACGAAGTCTCGGGCAACGCTGGTGCCGGCTAGGCTCGGGTAGGTGACGTTGGATAACAGGCCGTGCAGGCCGTGGCCGAACTCGTGGAAGAGCGTGCGGGCGTCGTCGAACGATAACAGCGTCGGCTGGCCGTCGGGGGCCTTGGCGAAGTTCGCGACGTTGACGATGATCGGGCGGACAGTCTCGTCGAGATTGCGCTGGCCGCGGTAGGCGCTCATCCATGCGCCCGATCGCTTCGAGGCGCGCGCAAAGTAGTCGCCGAGAAACAGGCCAACGTGGACGCCGTCGCCATCAGTGACATCCCAGGCGCGAACATCCGGATGATACAACGCAAGGTCCGTCCGCTCCGCGAACTTGAGGCCGAACAGCCGGGACGCGGTCTCGAACATGGCCGCGATCATGTTGTCGAGCGCGAAGTAGGGTTTGACCTCGGCTTCATCGAGATCGTAGCGCGCTTTCCGGACTTTCTCGGCGTAGTGGCGCCAATCCCAGGGCGCGATCTCGATGTTCGCGCCTTCGTCGCGCGCGGCCGCCTGCAGCGCGTCTGCTTCTTCCAGAGCGCGGGCCTTGGCCGGCGCCCAGACGGTCTCAAGAAGCTCGCGCACCCGCTCAGGTGTCTCTGCCATCGCATCGGCGAGCTTGAACGCAGAAAACGTTTCATAGCCCAGCAGCTCGGCGCGCTCCTGGCGCAACTTGAGCGTCTCGGCGACGATCTCGCGGTTGTTGTGATCGTTCTCGTTAGCACCGCGGCTGGTCCACGCCTTGAAGGCCTGCTCGCGCAGATCGCGGCGGGTCGAAAACATGAGGAACGGCTCGATAAGCGAGCGTGAAAGCGTGATGACGTGCGAGGCAGTGCTTTCGCGTTCCTGGGCGGCTGCAGCGGCGCCGTCGATGACGAATTGGGGGAGGCCTGCGCGGTCGGCCTCTTCGGGCAGCGGCAGTTCGTAGGCCGCTTCATCGGCCAGCACGTTCTGCGAGAACTCGGTGCCAAGTTCGGCAAGCCGTTTCTTGATGTCGCCAAGCCGTTCTTTCTTGTCAGTGGGCAGCGCGGCGCCGGCGCGTGTGAAGCCGAGGTGGACGCGTTCTAGGAGACGCGCACCCTCAGCATCCAGGCCAAGCGTTTCGGCGGACTGCGACAGCGCATCGATGCGCGCGAACAGTTTCGCGTTGGCGGTGATCGCATTGTAGTGCGCGGCCATGCGCGGGGCGATCTCGCGCTCGATGGCCTGGTGATCGGCGTTCGTGTGCGCGCCGGAGAGGTTGTAAAACATCGCGGCCACGCGACGGAGATCGCGGCCCGCGCGCTCCATGGCGACAATAGTGTTCTCGAAGGTCGCTGGATCGGAGTTTTCGGCAATCGCGGTGATTTCGGCTGTATGACGCTCGAAGGCCTCATCGATCGCGGGCGCGAAATCCGACGTTGCCGTCTCCGCGAATGGTGGCAGCTCAAACGGACCGGTCCAGGGCTCGAGTAGGTGGTTGGTCTCTGACATGGCCGGGCTCCTTCACTGACCGCTTCAGTGTGCAGGGAGCAGTCTACCGCCGGCAACGCAAAGGCGCGCGCGCGACAAAAGCGCTAGCCTTCGGAGGACTGCGGATCATCTTGGCACGCGGGTTCGGATGTCCTTTACTGATCGCCGCGCGGCAGGAACGCGAGGCGTGGGTCGATGGCACAAGCGGATCAGGCGGTAGACGCGGCGGAGCGTCCGCAGGACGGCACAGGCGCGCTGGGCAGGCCCCGTGCGGCCCCGGTCCCCTTCCGCGATGGCATCGATATCGAATACGGCCCGCGCGCGCTGTTGGCTGCGTATTTTCTGGCCGCAGAGGCGCACTTGCAGGCGCATGGTCTCACGCTGACGTTTGAGCCGCTTGAGACGCTGGTCGCGATCAACGAAGCCAACCGCGACACGTGGATCCCGCTCCTGCCGCTGTTCAATCCCGCTTACGGCATGGATCGGGCGCACGGCTTCTGCCTCATCGCGCGCAACGCTGCTGGCGCGGTGCGTGCAACGCAGGCCGGGCGGTTCTTTCCCTGGACGTCGACGAGCTTCAAACGCGAGGCGCAATCGCTGCGCCTGTTTTACGCCGACCCGGTCCGGCAGGCGAAGCCCGGAGAGGCCTGTCGCGTGACCGTGCCCGGTAGCGACAGCCTTGGCGGGCGCGTCGTTTTCTCCGGCGGTGTCTGGTGCCATCCAGAGGTGCGGGGCACGGGCCTCACCGGCATCCTGCCGCGGATCTCGCGCGCGCATGCGCTCAGCCGCTGGTCGACAGACGTGACGATGACGTTTTTTGCTGAGGCTGTTGCAAAGGGCGGTGTCGCCAAGCGCGCTGGCTACTCGGACGTCGGCTACGACGTCGCGTTTGAAAACAACCACCTCGCAGGGGTCCGTGTCGGGCTCGCGACCATGCGCACGGAGCAGTTGATCGAGGACCTATCCGGCGCGCTCGAGGCCTTCGATCTGCCTGAGGTCGATCCGGTCCTCCATCGCCGAGCTGGCTAAGAGCCACGTGTTGCCCTTGGCGTGGAACGGCAGGATCAGGCGCTTGTAGCGCAGCCGATAGCGGCCGAACGTCGGCGTCGAGACGATGGCATCGACGTTATGGACCAGCGGGTCGGCACTCGAGATTGCCTCCGCAAACGTATCGCGCAGCCAGTGGCCGTAGTCGGGATCGGGCTGGTTCTCGAACGGTGCGCCGCGCGCCAGCTTCGGCCAGTCTTTGCCGTAGGTCGTGTAGCCCGCGCCGGTGTCTTCAATCAGCAATTGGTCCGTCGCATCTTCATAGCGCAGAAGCGTATAGCGGCCCTGGGTCAGTTGCCGGAGAATGCGCTGCAGGCCGGACGCATCGATATTCGCAGTCAGCATGTCCCAATTCTCAACGAGAGACTTGAGGGCTGGATAGCTCGCAAGCGTGTCGACGCTCGACTCCTGCGCGATGAAGTCGGTTGGGCGGGTAAGCTGCTTGGTATTGATGAGCTGCATCAAGCGATGGCTTAGCAGGTCCGGTGAGGCGTGAAGCTCGAGATTCCAGTCGCCGTCGAAGTGGCTGAGGGCGACGCGCTGATAGTCGTTGCTCGCGACCCAGCCGATCAGCGTTTCGAACGTGGCCTGCGTGGTGATCGCCGGGCGGACGCGCACCTGGCAGGAGCGCCCGTAGATGTCGAGTGCGGCGAAGCCGAGGTTTTTGACGAGGTAAGCCGAGAACCCGTCATCGGCATACGAGGATGCAAACGACGTCCTGATCACGCTGGAGGATTCACCCCAGAGTTCGCCCTGATCGTCGATGATGAGTAAACGCACGGACCGGCACCTGACGCTGTACGACGACCGTCAGTGTCTTGCCGAAGCGTAAAGAAAGGGTTTGAGCAGAACCCAGACCACTAGAGGAGCGCCGACCGGAGACGGGCCTCAAGTCAAGGTTAGAGCAGCCGGCTGAAATTTTGTTTAATGATGGTTGGCCCGTGCGACCCGACGCTCGATCCGAGAAAAAAGCCGCCGCACTCGGAGTGCGACGGCATTTGCAACGTCTGTTTGGATGCGCGCTAGCGAGCGCGCCGCCCGGGTCTAAACCGAGTAGTACATGTCGAACTCAACCGGGTGAGGGGTCATCTCGAACCGCTCGACTTCCTCCATCTTCAGCTCGATGTAGGCGTCGATCATGTCGTCCGTCATCACGCCGCCGATCTTGAGGAACTCACGATCCTTGTCGAGGCTTTCAAGCGCCTCACGCAGCGACGCCGACACGGTCGGGATCTCTGCGAGCTCTGCCGGTGGCAGGTCGTAGAGGTTCTTGTCCATCGCCTCGCCCGGGTCGATCTTGTTCTGAATGCCGTCGATGCCGGCCATCAACATCGACGTGAACGCAAGATACGGGTTCGCGGTCGGGTCCGGGAAGCGGACTTCGATGCGCTTGGCCTTTGGCGACGTCGTATACGGGATGCGGCACGAAGCGGAGCGATTGCGCGCCGAGTAGGCGAGCAGGACCGGTGCTTCGTAGCCGGGCACGAGGCGCTTGTACGAGTTCGTCGACGCGTTCGCGAACGCGTTGATCGCCTTGGCGTGTTTCAGGATGCCGCCGATGTAGTTGAGGCAGGTCTCCGAAAGGTCGGCGTACTTGTTGCCCGCAAAGACCGGCTCGCCGCCCTTCCAGATCGACTGGTGGCAGTGCATGCCCGAACCGTTGTCGCCAAAGACCGGCTTCGGCATGAACGTCGCCGTCTTGCCGTAGGCCTGCGCCACGTTGTGGATCGCGTACTTATAGATCTGCAGGTGGTCTGCGATCGTCGTCAGCGTTGCGAACTTGATGCCGAGTTCGTGCTGAGCAGACGCCACCTCGTGGTGGTGCTTTTCAACTGACACGCCCATTTCGCTCATGACGGCGAGCATTTCAGAACGAATGTCCTGTCCGCTGTCGATCGGCGGGACCGGGAAGTAGCCGCCCTTCATGCGCGGCCGGTGGCCGAGGTTGCCCATCTCCATCTCGGTGTTCGCGTTTGCCGGAATTTCCGACGAATCGACGCGGAACGAGGTCTCGTAAGGGTCAGCGCAGAAGCGGACGTCGTCGAACAGGAAGAACTCAGCTTCCGGGCCAAAGAAGACCGTGTCGCCGATTCCCGATGAGTTGACGTAGGCTTCCGCACGCTTGGCGATCGACCGCGGGTCGCGTTCGTATGGCTCGCCCGTTGATGGCTCAAGCACATCGCAGAACACGGCAAGCGTCGACTGGGCGAAGAACGGATCAATGTGGGCCGAGGCCGGATCCATCATCAGCATCATGTCGGAGGCTTCGATGCCCTTCCAGCCGGCGATCGACGATCCGTCGAAGGCGTAGCCGTCAGCGAAGATGCTCTCATCGATGCACGATGCGTCTGCAGTTACGTGCTGCATCTTCCCGCGCGTATCGGTGAAGCGCAGGTCAACGAATTTGACGCCCTTCTCTTTGATCATGCTCAGGACGTCGGCAGGTGTGGTCATGCTAATGCTCCCCTCGTGGAATGCCGATTGTTGGGTTTGGGTATGGGTGTTCCGCCGGCGGCAGAAGCCGGGCGGGGCGGGTTATGTCAAGCGGCGCGCGCTCAGATCGCCTCGCTTCCGGTCTCGCCGGTGCGAATGCGGATGGCGTCGTCGACGCTGCTGATGAAGATCTTGCCGTCACCGATCCGGCCGGTCTTCGCGGCGGTTTGGATCGCGTCGATCGCCTTTTGGACAAGACCGTCTTCGAGGACGAGTTCGACTTTCACTTTGGGCAGGAAGTCCACGATGTACTCGGCGCCGCGGTAAAGTTCCGTATGCCCCTTCTGGCGACCAAAGCCCTTTGCCTCGATAACCGTGATGCCCTGCAGGCCGACTTCCTGCAGCGCTTCCTTCACTTCGTCGAGCTTGAACGGCTTGATGATCGCTTCGATCTTTTTCATTCGATACCTCCCTGACGGCGCTAAGAAAGCAGGGCCCATGCCAGATGGTTAGTGAAACCTTTATGCGTTTTCTGTCAGAGGCTTATGTGATCATCGCTGAAAAACTGGACACTTTCAGCAGGCTTGATTGGTGATAATATGAGCACAATGCCCAATGATGCATCAGATAAGGAAGGCGTGCTTGGCGCGGTGATATCGCTCGATCATCTCGTGCTCACCGTCGGCTCCATCGACGCGACCGTCGCGTTTTATACCCGCGCGCTGGGGATGGGCGTGGAGACGTTTGGCCCCGAACACCGCACAGCCCTGACGTTCGGGCCCTCGAAGATCAACCTGCACGCGGTCGAGCGAACCTTCGAGCCGAAGGCGGCAGCGCCGACGCCTGGCTCCGCCGATCTTTGCTTTGTGGTCGACGATTTGGACGCCGCGGTGCGTCGCCTTGAGAGGGCAGGCATTGCAATCATCGAGGGGCCGGTTACGCGCACCGGTGCGCGCGGGCCAATCCGCTCGGTCTACGTCCGCGATCCCGATGCCAACCTGATTGAGCTGTCGGTCTATGTCTGACGCGACACCGGACACGCGATCGACGCGCTTTACGCCGGCCCCGGCTGAGGTGCTGACGTCGGCTGAGATGGCAGCCGCTGACGCGCACGCAATCGCCAACGGCGTACCGTCGCTGACGCTCATGGAAAACGCGGGTCACGCAGTCGCGGTTGAGGCGGCTGACCTGGTCGCGACGGCAGCCGCACCGCGCGCGCGGATCGCAGTGCTTTGCGGGCCTGGCAACAACGGCGGCGATGGCTTCGCAGCCGCCCGCCATTTGAAAGAGATGGGCGCCGACGTCGCGCTCTTCGCGCTTCGGCCGCCGGCGCAACTGAAGGGCGACGCGGCGGCGATGGCGCAGCGCTGGGATGGCCCGGTGCAGGGCTTCGATGCAATTGATCCAGCAGCGCCCTTCGATTTGTTGATCGATGCCGCGTTCGGCACCGGGCTTCGCGCAGATACAGACCCGGCGCTTGAGCGGCTGCTCCGTCGCGCATTGTCATGGCCGGGCGGTGAGGGAAGCCGTGTCCTCGCCGTCGACATTCCGAGCGGCTGCAATGCAACGACGGGCGAAGCCCACGACATCACACGCGCTGCTGATCGCACGGTGACCTTCTTCCGGCTGAAAACAGGTCATCTGCTGGGCCCGGCGCGGGCGGCTTGCGGCGACATCGCCGTCCACGACATCGGCATTCCGGCAAGTGCGCTGCCAGACCCGGTCACGGTCCGGAAGCTGACGCCGCCGGCTTTTGCCGATCTCAGTCCTGCACGGCCAGGTGACGAAGCGCACAAGTACAGCCGCGGGCATACGGTCGTCTGGTCCGGCCCGGCGCATGCGACGGGGGCTGCGCGACTGAGCGCGCGGTCGGCGCTGCGCGCGGGCTCAGGCCTGGTGACGGTCGCGGCCGAAGATGAGGCTGTGCCGACGCTTGCCGCGCACCTAACGGCCGTCATGATTGCGCCGTGCCCGACGCCTCAAGCGTTCGCCGGACGCGTCGGCGATCTGCGGATCAGCGCGATCGTCGTTGGGCCGGGCGCGGGCATCGGCGGGGCAACGCGCGAGATCGTGGCGGCAAGCCTTGCAACGCGTGCCGCCGTTGTTCTTGATGCCGACGCGTTGACGTCATTCGAAGACCAGTCCGAAGCCCTCTTCGATCTGCTCGCAGCTCACGCTGATCCTGAGCGTCCGCGCGCCGTGCTGACGCCGCACGAGGGCGAGTTCCGACGCCTCTTCCCAGACCTCGCCGGCGACAAGCTCATGCGCGCTCGCGCTGCCGCCGAGCGTTCAAGCGCTGTGGTGTTGCTTAAAGGGCCAACCACGGTCATCGCCGCGCCAGACGGCAACGCGATCCTGTCGACCGACGGCCCACCGTGGCTTGCGACTGCCGGGTCGGGCGATGTGCTGGCGGGCTTCATCGCGGGCCGCGCCGCCGCGCCGGGCAAAGACCTCTTCTCGGCCATCGCAGAAGCGGTCTGGCTGCACAACGCGGCAGCCGCCTCGTTCGGCCCGGGGCTGATCGCAGAAGACCTGCCAGACCAGGTCCCGCATGTGCTGCACGCGCTTCAGGCGTCTGACCGTACAGCCTGACGCACGGGCGCGCCGTTGCTCCGCATCGCGTCTTCTGCTGCCAGAAACGCCTGCTGCGTCGCGCTCATATCCGGCCGCACCACGTCAAGGCGGGTTGCGGCGATCAAATCGTCGATCGCAACGAACGCCTTGATGGCGCGATCATAGAGCCCGGCCCGCACAAGCGCCGTTGCCGCCGTCTGACCCTTGCGCCGGCCTTTGCGGAACAGAAACGTCTGCTCGAAAATGACCGTCTCGGCTTCCCACCCGATGATCTGCGTGCGCAGGTCAAAGCTCTGGAATGGGCGCAGCTCGCGCCGGAAGCGTATCAGAACGCTCGACACAATCGGCGTCAGACGATCTTTCCACACGACGCGCCAAAGCCCCGACTGCAGCAGGTATTCCATGCGGCCCAGGTCCATCATGGTCAGATAGCGCCCGTTGTTGAGATGCAGCGAGATGTCGAGATCATTCGGCAACACCCGGAGCTTGAGCGTCGCGGGATCGGTCGCGGCCGCCAGTGCCGGGCGGAATCGCGCCGTCAGCAACAGCCAGAAAAACCGCAGGTAGAGGTTCATAGGGGCCTCTTGTTTCGCTGCATTTGGAAGGTGTTCGTGATTCGGATTGGGCTGTCGTGGGCAATCGGGCTATCACCTTTCGACGACGAGGCCACGTGGGGTCAACGCCCGGCGACCAATGGCCCGGACGACGCGATGGCGATGGAAGCCGAGGAGATGTTGGTTGGCTGAGCAGGCAGGCAAAAACACGCTCTCAATTGCAGTTATACCCGGAGACGGCATTGGCAACGAGGTCGTGCCCGAGGGGCTGCGCGTCCTGGAAGCGGTGGGCGCAAAATACGATCTGGGCTTCGAGCTGAAGCATTACGACTGGTCGTGCGAGCGGTTTGAGAAGACCGGCACGATGATGCCGGAGGACGGCCTCGATCAAATCCGCGAGACGGACGCGATCTACCTCGGGGCGGTCGGCTATCCAGGCGTGCCAGATCACGTGTCGCTGTGGGGACTTCTGATCCCGATCCGCCGCCAGTTTCAGCAGTATATCAACCTGCGGCCGGTGCGGCTGTTCAAGGGGTTAGCATCGCCGCTCGCCGGACGTGAGCCGGGCGACATCAACTACTGGATCGTGCGCGAGAACAACGAGGGCGAGTATTCGTCGATCGGCGGGCGCATGAATGAGGGCACCGACCACGAGCTTGCGATCCAGCAGGCAATGTTTACCCGGCGCGGCTGTGATCGTGTCATGCGCTACGCCTTCGATCTGGCAAAACAGCATGGGCTTGGCTCGGTCACGTCGGCGACGAAATCCAACGGCATCTCAATCTCGATGCCCTACTGGGACGAGCGGTTTGCAGCCGTCTCGGCCGACTACCCCGACATCAAGACTGACCAGTTCCACATCGACATCCTGACGGCGCACCTCGTTCGCAATCCGGATTGGTTCGAGGTGATCGTCGGGTCGAACCTGTTTGGTGACATCCTGTCTGATCTCGGGCCTGCGACGACGGGGACGATCGCGATCGCGCCGGGCGCCAACATCAACCCCGAGCGCGAGTTCCCCTCGATGTTCGAGCCGGTGCACGGGTCCGCGCCCGACATTGCAGGCAAGGGCATTGCAAACCCGATCGGCCAGATCTGGTCGGCTGCGATGATGCTGGAACACCTGGGCCATGCGGACGCCGCGAAAGACATCGAGCGTGCGATTGAGACGGTGATTGAAACGCAGACGGCGCTGACGCCTGATATGGGCGGCAAGGCTTCATGCACGGACCTCGGCCAGGCGATCGCAGACATCGTCAAAGGCTGAGGACGCGCGGTTTCGAGAGGGCAACGGCTGGTGATGCGAGCGCACTTGCGATCCCTGATGGCGGCGGCCGTGCTGGCGGTCATCTGCCTGCCGACATCCGTGCCTGCCGCGGCTCAGGTGCTGACGCGGGACCAGCAATTGCGCGAAGCGGCCAAGGCCCAGGCTGCCGGTGATCTCGAAAAGGCGATTGGCATCTATTCGAGCGTCCTTGGCGAGGCCGGGCTGCCGAACGATCGCCGCGCGCTCATCCTCAACGACCGCGCTGTCGCGCGCGCACGGCTCAATCGTTTTGAGCGGGCGTTTGAAGACTTCAATTCGTCGGCGCAGCTCTTTGCCGAGAACGCCGCGCTCTACAACAATCGCGGCGCGGTGCTCTCACGGCTGGGCCTGCACAAAGAGGCGGTCAAGGATCTCGACCGCGCCTTGCTGCTCGCGCCGGGCTATGCGGCCGCCTACGCCAATCGCGCTGTCGCGCATGCCGAGCTTGGGCGGCCGGTCACCGCGCTCGGCGACTTCAATCGCGCTGTGAAACTGGCGCCAAAACAAGCGCTCGCGCTGACGGCACGGGCAGACCTTTACCTCGCGCAGCAACGCCCGCGCGCGGCCCTTCGGGACCTGACACGGGCCGTGGCCAACGACGCAAAGAACCCTGCAGTCTACAAGGCGCTTGCAAAGGCCCGCCTTGCGCTCGGCGCCGTCGACGCGGCGATCCAGGACTATAGCCGCGCGGTTGCGTTCGCGCCGGGCGATGCTGAAGCCTACGTGGACCGCGGCAAGGCCTATCTGAGGTCAGCCGATGCTGCAGCCGCAGAGCGTGACTTTTCGAAGGCGCTCGAACTCGATCCAAAGCGCGTTGAGGCGCTGCGGGAGCGCGGGCACGCGCGGATATTGCTCGAGCGGTTCGATGACGCGCGGGCCGACCTGACAGCGTCGTTGCAAATTGCCCCACGCGAGGCCGAAGCGTTCGCCTATCGCGCGCTGATGTACAAAAAGATGGGCCAGGCGCAGCTTGGCGAGCGCGAGATCCGAACCGCCGAACAATTTAATCAGACGAGCGCCACCGTGATGTGGGCGCGCGGCGAAATCTACGAGGCGCTTGGCAACGAAGACGCGGCGATCACGAGCTTTCGCGCAGCCCTCGCGCGCCGGCCAGACCTCGCGCCAGCCCGCTACGGCCTCAACCGGCTCGGTGAGCGGGACAAGTCGCAGGCGATTGAGATCATCGCTGCGCCGGCCAGCGGCTGGGACATTATCCGCCGCAACGGACAGTTCTTTGCGCGCCAAGCAGAGCCGCGGCCATTCGAGGTGCCGCTCGAGACGGTCGCCGACGCAACGCCGCAAGTGGTGGACTGGACGGTGCGAAAAGTGGCCGGCCGCGACATCGGCCTGCTCACCTACGCACAAGGCCGGCTCACAGAAGCCGGAAAGCCCGTGCCGCTTGAAGCCGGTGTCGTGATCGATATCGCGCGGCGGGCAGAACTCGGGCGCGCGCCGACACGGTTCGGGACTGAGACGGCGCGCGTGAGCTGGAACGCGGCATCGATCGAGATTGCATCGGTCGATGGCCTGACCGATGAGATCCTGCTGAACCGCCAGCGCCTCGCGCCTGCCGCCGGTGCGGCCGCGGCGGCCGCCTCCCAGCGCCGGCGGCGCTCCGCTCGCCGACGGGCGCGCGCGCGGCGGGAGGAATGGGTCCCGTGGGAGCGGGCGAACCGGCCTCGCGCACGCTCAGGTCCAAGACGGCGAAGCCGCTCGCGCCGCCGCCGGCGACCGCGCACGCTGTTTGATTTGCTCACAGGCAATTAGAGCGCCCGCTGATCCCGGAGCACGGCGCGTGCGTTGCGAACTTGGCGGGCTGTGAACAGCCGGCCTCGCATGCCTTAGATTGGAGTTCGCATGGCCTCGTCCGACCCGCCCGTCATCGTCCTGTTCGATCGCGACTTGCGCGTCGACGACAATCCGGCGCTCGCGAAGGCCGCCGAGACCGGGCAGCCGGTGATCCCGCTTTACGTGGAGGACGTCGACGAGGCCGGTGCTTGGGCCCCGGGCGGTGCCAAAAAATGGTGGCTGCATCACAGCCTCGAAGCGCTTGGCCGCGATCTCAAGAAGCTCGGCGCCGAACTCGTCCTGCGGCGCGGCGATACCATCACCATCGTCAGCGATATCGCACGGAAGACGGGTGCCACCGGCGTCTATCTTTGCCGTGGCTATGAGCCGTGGGCGCCGGCCCGGGAACGCGCGCTCAACGATGTGCTCGGCAAGGACGACATCACCGTCACGCGCACAGCCGGCCGCCTCCTGATCGAGCCCGACCAGATCAGGACCAAGACCGGCGACGTCTACAAGGTCTACACGCCGTTCTGGCGCGCGGTCTCAAATGCCGGCGTGCGCACGCCGGTCGACGCTCCGCACTCGCTCAACGGCTTCGCCGGGAAGATCGCGTCGGACACGCTCGCTGACTGGGGCTATCTGCCGACCAAACCGGATTGGGCGGAAGGCTTCGAGGACGTTTGGGCGCCGGGTGCTGATGGTGGGCGCGAGCGGTTTGCCGCCTTCGTTGACGATGCGATTGCTGACTACGACGACAAACGCAACCGGCCTGACTTGCCGGGCACATCGCGGCTCTCACCACACTTTCATCATGGCGAGGTCTCGCCCGCGCGGTGCTGGTTTGCCGTGCTCCCCTTGCTCGATGACAAGAAGACATCGAAGGGCGCAGAGACCTTCTTGAAGGAACTCGTCTGGCGCGAGTTTTCCTACCATCTGCTGTTCAACTTTCCGCATCTGCCCGTCGCGCCCTTCCGCGAGCAGTTCTCAGCGTTCCCGTGGCGGAGCGACAAGACGGCGCTCAAGGCCTGGCAAAGAGGCCGGACCGGCTATCCGATTGTTGATGCCGGCATGCGCGAGCTTTGGGCGACTGGCTGGATGCACAACCGCGTCCGCATGATCGTCGGCTCGTTCCTAACGAAGAACCTGCTCTTGCCCTGGCAGGATGGCGAAGCCTGGTTCTGGGACTGTTTGGTAGACGCAGACCTCGCGTCGAACTCGGCGAGCTGGCAGTGGGTCTCAGGCTCGGGCGCGGATGCGGCGCCGTACTTTCGCATCTTCAATCCGGTCAAGCAGAGCGAGACCTATGACCCGCACGGCGACTACATCCGCAAGTGGGTGCCAGAATTGGCGGGCCTTGAGACGAAACAGATTCACGCTCCGTGGGATGCAACCGCGAGCCAATTGAAAGCCGGCAAAGTCTCGCTTGGCGACAGCTACCCGCAACCCATTGTCGGCCATAAGGAAACGCGGGAACGCGCGCTCGCCGCCTACGACAAGATCAAAACGTCCAAGTCGTAACCGCGCCGAGTGGCGCAGAGGCGTGCATGCAACTGATCCACAACTGACCGCCTGCGCCCCATCGCTGAAGAGGGCCTTGGCTTCTACCGTCTGAGGCGTTGCGCGCATGCGTGCGCGGCGGCGATCAACGGAGGAGAGTCAATTGAAGCGGGGAATAGTTGCGAGTTTTGTGCTCGCGTTGAGTGTCATGGTGCCGGCCGTCGCGCAGGCCAAGGTGAGTGTGCAAGTCTCGCTGTCGCAGCAGCGCATGAAGGTCTATGTCGCCGGGCGGCTGAAGCACGTCTGGCGCATTTCGTCCGGCCGCAAGGGATACCGGACGCCCACGGGCCGCTACCGGCCGAAGTGGATGACGAAGATGCATTACTCGCGGAAGTACGATAACGCGCCGATGCCGTATTCCATTTTCTTCCGCGGCGGATACGCGATCCACGGCACGGGCGCGGTCAGCCGGCTTGGCCGCCCGGCATCGCACGGCTGCATCCGACTGGCGCCCGGCAACGCGCGGCGGCTCTTTAACCTCGTGCGCAATTACGGCCGCGCGCGCACGCGGATCGGGATACGCCGGTAGCTGGAATGTGAGCGGATGGCGCGATCGCAACGCGCCATCCCCATGACATTTGGCGGCCCCGTTAATCGAAACTCAGCGCACGCCGCCTATGGTTCCCGAAGTGTTATGCGTTCAGGGGTCCAGTCGTTATGCGTGGGTTTCGCACTGTCTTGTTTTGCGCCGTCCTGATGGTGCCGACCGCCGCTCAGGCCGCCGACGTTCCTGAAAAAGCCCCGGCATCGGGCGAGACGCCGGCTGCCGCACCGATCGCAAAGCTGCCGACCGCGGCTGATGCGGAAACGGTTGTTGCCGAGAAGACGAAGACGGCGGCACTGACCAAGCCGGAAGCGCCGGTCGCCGCCAAGAAAAAGCCGCTGAGGCCAACGTTGTTTGCGACGATCAACCTCTCGACGCAGCGCATGACGGTGAAAGCCGGCGGCAAGACGCTGCACACCTGGAAGATCTCATCGGGACGCGCCGGCTACCATACGCCGCGCGGATCGTTCCGGCCGAGCTGGTCGTCCAAGATGTGGCACTCGCGTCAGTATGACGGCGCGCCGATGCCGTATGCCGTGTTCTTCAACAAAGGCATCGCGACGCACGGCACGACCGCCACATACCGACTGGGCCGCCCGGCATCGCACGGCTGCATCCGCTTGCGCACCTCTCACGCGCGCCGATTCTACACACTGGTGCATCGCCACGGCTACAAGCGCACGCGGATTGTCGTGACCGGCGCGACGCCGAAGACGAAAACGCGCGTCGCTCGCAAACGTCCGCGACGGACCGAGCGCCGCGCGTACACCGTCTCCAGCTATCCGCGCGCCAACCGTGCGATCTCGGTGCGCCGCGTCCGCCGGGCCGCACCGCGCCGCTACGTGCGCCGGCCGCGTCCGCAACGCCGGCTCGTCTTCCCAGGCGACAGCAACTGATCAGACCCTGTCTTGGTTTGGCGGCGTCGCCGGACTGGAGAGAGGCAGCGCTTCATCGTCACGCGAGGTCAGTTCAAGTGAGCTCGGGTGACGCTGCGCTAATCTAGGCATCGTCGGCTGGCTGCCAATGCGCCGGCCGCTTCTCTTTGAACGAGGCGAGGCCCTCGCCCGCTTCTTCCGACTGCCGTTTCGCACTGTGTTCCGCGATGAAGGTATTGAGCATATCGGCGTCGTCTTCGGACGCTGCAGCACTGCGGATCTGAGCCTTGGTCTCAGCGATGGCGCCCGGCGCGTTTTTCAGAATGTCCGAAACACGCGACGCGCACGCGAGATCAAGTCCGCCCGGTGCGACGATCTCATGGACGAGGCCGATGCGCTGTGCCTCGCTTGCCGTGAAGCGTTCCGCAGTCAACGCATAGCGCCGCGCCTGTCGCGATCCGATCGCGCGCACCAGATGCGGCACAATGATCGCCGCTGTCAGGCCCCAGCGGACTTCCGAAATTGCGAAGGTGGCCGTCTCTTCGGCAATCACCACATCGGTTGCCGCAAGCAGCCCCGTTCCGCCGCCGATACAGGCGCCTTGGACACGTGCAATCGTCGGTACGGGCGTTTGGTCGAGGCGCTCCACAGCTTCAGCCGTGCGACGCGACGCCGCCTCGTTTGCGATCACGCCGCCATCGCGCACTGACGTCAGCCAATCGAGATCGGCGCCTGCCTGGAAGTGACGCCCGGCGCCGCGAATCACCACGGCGCGCAGACCGCGCTCAGTCTCCAGTGCGTCAAGCGCGGTGTGGAGACCGTCAAGCAGGCTGCCGTCATAGGCGTTGTTGCGGTCCGGCCGGTTCAGCGTCACTTCCGCCACACCGCGCGGGTCGACAGTCCAAAGCACTGCATTCGCGGCCATCTGGCCCTCCGCTTATGAATGATCCCGCGCAAATGGTGGTGCGCTTCTCCCGCCTCGCGCAACAGTGAGCAACTGTCACCCATTGCAAGGGGTGCGCTGGCCCTCATTTAGCCATAGGGAGACTTGAGGGAAATGTGCCGTCAGCCGGACATGGCGGCCAACACATTCGGGATGGGGGCCTGAGCCAACCGTGGCGCGGCAAGACAAAACAACCGAAGACAATTCAATCGAGACGAGCGCGGACGAAGCGAAGGGTTCAAAGCCCGGCGCCGAAGCTGTCGACCTCACGCGGCGGACGTTGCTGCGCGGTGCGGCAGGCGCCGCGGCGGCCATTGGTGGCGCGGGCGCGGCTGCCGCTCAGGGCAACGAGTGGTGGGAAAGCATCCTTGGCGCGCCGCGCCGGAGCGCTCCACGCCGCGAGCCCGTGGCCGCGCGTCAGGAGCGTGTGAAACGTCAGTCAGGCCCGCCGCAGGATTTGCGGCCGGGCAGCGTTCCTTGGCGCTCAGATGAAATGCTCGACGCGATGGATCAGGCCATCGCCAAATATGAGCGGGTCGTGCGCAAGGGCGACTGGCCGCGGATCCCGCGCGGGCGCTTCGTGCGTGTCGGCGGCTACGATGAGCGTATGCCACGTGTGCGCCGCCGGCTTTTCCTGAGCGGTGAACTGAGCCAGGACGGCGCGCGGCGCTATGATGGCTCGACCGAGTTCGACCGCTGGCTGGAGGTCGCCGTCAAGCGGTTCCAGCAGAGCCATGGTCTGCGCGTGACAGGTTTCCTTAATCGCTCGACGATTGCGCAGCTCAACGTCTCGGCCGAAGAGCGCCTCGCGCAGCTCAAACTCAATCGCCGGCGCATCGTCGCCCTGGTCAATCGCCGTGTCGAAGACCGCTATGTGCTGGTGAACGCAGCCGCGTTCCAGTTGGAGGCGGTCGAGCGCTATCAGGTGCAGCGGCGCCACCGCGTGATTGTCGGCAAGGCAGACCGCCAGACGCCGGAGATCCAGGCGCAAATCCAGGGGCTCAACTTCTTCCCCTTCTGGCGTGTGCCCGAGAGCGTTGCCTCGAAGGATCTGATCCCGCGTATCCGCAAGGAGCCGGACTTCCTCTCCAAGGAACACATCCGCCTCGTCGAAGGGAACTTCAACGGACCAGAGATTGACCCACAGACGATCGACTGGAACGCGGTCGACACTAATCGTGTGAAGTTCAAGCAGGACCCAGGGCCCTGGAACGCGCTTGGCTTGTTGCGCATCAATATGCCCAACAAAGAGATCGTCTACATGCACGACACGCCGATGAAGCCGCTGTTCAATCAGCGGCTGCGAGCGTTTAGCGCGGGCTGTGTGCGGGTGCAGGATGTGTTCAAGCTCGGCGCGTGGATCGCGAGCTACGAGCCGGGCTTTGACGAAGCCGAAGCCCGCGTCATGTCGATCATCAACGATCAGCAGCCCGTCAACATCAAGCTGACGCGGCCGATCCCAGTCTACTTTACGTACCTTACGGCCTGGGCCGAACTCGATGGTTCGATTGAGTTCCGGCCCGACATTTATGGCCGCGATGGCGCTGCTGCGTTGCGCGGTGAGAACGACGAGGACGCCTTCCGTCCGGGCTTTACGCTGTCGCCTTAGCGCGACGCGCTTGACGGGCGACAAGCAGCATCGAACTCTCCGGCTCGTAACCAGAGCCGGAGCCTTTCATGCCGCCGCTTGCCGCCTACGCCGATCGTCTTTCTGCACGTCCTGGGGACGTCCTTCGCTTTCACGCACGTGGGCCGCAGGATGCCGAGGTCTCCGCACGTATCGTGCGCGTCCGATGTGCAGATCCAAACCCGGACATTGGCGGCGTTCAGTGCGAGGAGGTAACCGGCGCGCAGGTCGAGATCACCGGCGCACTCGCACCGCACCAGGTGCCGCTTGGCTCATACGGGCTCGTGGCGAATTGCCGGCCGCTCGGCCGCGCGCGCAGCTTCACCGTCATCGTCACGCTGAACTGCACGAAGCGCCCGTCCGGTCGCAGCTCTCACGCGCCGGTTTTGTCTTGGCTTGATGCGGTGTCGGGCGCGGGCTTGGCGTTGCTCATCAACGCCGATGGTGCGGTCGGGTTTGCGACTGGCAATGGCGGCGGCTTCGGGCCAACGCTCGCCGAGCGCGCGTGGACACGGGTGGCCTTTGCGTTCGACGCTGAGCGGCAGCGGGCCGAGCTGATCGTCACTGACGTGCGCGATCAGAACGCGACTGCGCAGGCTTTCGAGGACGTGTCCTACAGCGCGCCGGCCGACCCTGACTTCCACATCGCAGCCATGGCCGACGGTCACGTCTTCGCAGGCTTCAACGGCGCGATCGAGCAGCCAATGATCTTCGACGGCGCGCTCGATGCAGACGACGTCGTACGGGCTGCCGCAGGAGAGATGCCGGAACGGCTCATCGCCGCCTGGGACTTCTCCCAGGAGATAGCGTCGTCGCGGATCGTCGATGTCGGCCCGCACGCCCTGCACGGCCAACTCATCAACACGCCGACGCGTGCGGTGCGCGGCGCGCGCTGGACCGGCTGCGAGATGGCATGGCGGCATGCACCGGATGAGTACGCGGCCATTCATTTCCACGAAGATGACATCGACGATTGCCGCTGGCCGGTGGTTGCTGCATGGCGGATGCCGGCGGACCTTGCGTCTGGCCAATATGCCTTGATGCTTGAGGCCGGCGGCCATAGCGAGAACGTGCCGTTCTTTGTCGTGCCGCCCAAAGGCCGTGCGACCGCGAAGATCGCAGTGCTCGTCTCGACGTTCACGTACACAGTCTACGGCAATCACGCGCGGCCGGAGTGGGTGGCGGATGCGGCGTGGCAAGCGGCGTGGCGCGATCAGACCGAGCGCTGGGGCGCCTACCCGCACAACCCTGGCGACCACGCAGATCTGGGCCTCTCCACCTACAACACCCACACGGACGGGTCGGGCATTTCGATCGCGTCGTGGCATCGGCCGATGCTCAATTTGCGGCTCGGCTACCTGACGTATCCCTATCCCGACATTCGCGCGTCGGGCCTGCGCCACTATCAGGCGGACACGCACCTGACCATGTGGCTCGAGGCGAAGGGGTTCGACTACGACATCATCACGGATGCGGAACTGCACGCCGAGGGCATCGCGCTTCTCGGCAGCTACGATGTTTTGATGACGGGCTCGCACCCGGAGTATCACACGCGCGAGATGCTCGACGCGCTCGTCGCGTACCGGGATGGCGGCGGGCGGTTCTGCTACCTCGGCGGCAACGGGTTTTATTGGAAGATCGCGCTGTCGCCTGAGCGTGACGGCGTCATCGAAATCCGCCGCGCCGAAGGCGGCATTCGCGCGTGGGCGTCAGAACCTGGCGAGTACTACAATCAGTTCGACGGCGCGTACGGCGGCCTCTGGCGGCGCAACGGCCGACCGCCGCAGCACCTGACCGGTGTTGGGTTTACAGGCCAGGGCAATTTCGTCGGTTCGCACTATCGCATCACGCGTGACGCGCGCGCGTCCCGCGGCGGCTGGATCCTCGATGGCATCGATGGCGATGTCTTTGGCGGGCACGGCTTCTCAGGCCACGGCGCGGCCGGGTTCGAACTCGACCGCGCCGACAAGGCGCTGGGCACGCCGCATCACGCGGTCATCCTCGCGCAGTCGGAAGGCCATGAGCCGGACGCGCCGTGGGTGTTGGTGCCGGAGGAACGTCTGACGCATCTGACAACGCTGCCGGGCGACAGTGACGCCGACCTCATTCGCGCAGATATGCTGTTCTTCGAGACAGCCGGTGGCGCCGGTGCGGTGTTCTCAACCGGCTCGATCACGTTCTGCGGGTCGCTGCCAACGAACGGGTTCGACAACGACGTCTCGCGTCTGCTCGCCAACGTAGTGACCCGGTTCTGCGATCCATCGCCCTTCGACGACGAAGGGTAGTGCCGCTACTCAGCCGACGCGATGCGCTCAGGGCGCCGCGGCCGCCATTCGCGCGGGCGGCGGGGCTGCGGCGGAAGCTTGCGGATGCGCCGGCGTGCGGGCCCCAGAATCGTCTGGCGGCGGCGCGGGGCCTTTGCTTTGACGATCCGTCCGCGAATGCGGGGCTCGCGCGTTCGTGCCAGCACCTGCGCGGGTCGTTGACGGGCGGCCATCAATCCCCAAACCAGCGCCGCGACCATGAAGAAGTGACGCCAGTGGTCAGTGTCGACGAGCAGGCCGACGACCGCGAGGCCGACGAACAGCGCGTAGACGACAAGGAACAGCTCCTGGTGCGCGGTCCGCTTCAGGGCATGCCGGAAGCCCAGCACGAGCGTGCTGAGGATCACTGCGAGATAGACGAACCCGCCGAGCCAGCCCGCGTTAAGGAACATCGCCAGATAGACGTTGTGCGGGTCTTCGGGGTGAAAGCGGGGGGCAAACTCAAGCGCGCCGATGCCGAGTGGGTTTTCGAGCAGGAGCACGAAGGCCTTCAACTGCCCGCCGAAGCGGCCTTCCGGGCCCACGTCATAGGACTGGGTCCATTGCACGCGCTCGGTGAAGAAGGCTGAGACTTCAGGGTTCTGCAATGCAACCGACGCGATGGCGAGTGCGCTGCTGACCGCGAGGCCGAACAGGATCGCAAACCCAAAGCGCCGGCGATGGGTCTTGGCCGTCACAAACGCGAGGTAGGCGTAGACCGTGCCGGCGACGGCGAGGTTGAGCAGCGCGCCGCGCGAGAAGCTGAGCAGCAGCGCGAGCAGCATGATTGCGGCTGCGAACAGCGCGAGGACGACGGAGACACGCCGCCCCGCTAACACTGTATGAAGCGCTAGCATCAGAGGTACGACAAGGAACGCGCCGAACACGTTCGGGTCCTTGAATGTGCCGGATGCGCGATCAAAGCGCGTGAAGAGATCGCCGGCGCCCGGGAACACTTCAGCGTAGCCGATGAGGCCTGCGGCAGCGGAAACTGTGCCGGCGACCATCAGCGCGCCTGCGATGAGGCGCGCGTGGGCAAGCGGCTTGAAGGCGACGAAGGCTGCAAGCGCCAATGCGGCGGCGAACAGATAGAGCGAGACGCTGCTGTGCGTCAGGGCTTCAGCAAAGTCGCGCGCCTGCAGCGATCCGATGAGACCGGCAGCGCCGAGGATCGCAAGAGCGACGAAAATCGCGACCAGCCCTTGCCGAAACGCAACGAGCCCCACGATCGGCAGCGCAATCACGAGGCCGATCGAAAGCACGTCAACCGGCGCGGGTTCGATCAAGACGAAGCCGCTCAAGGCGACCGTCACCCAGACGAGCAACCGGGCCAAAACGTGGATGCCATTCTGCTGCGAAACGGGCACGTTCGGCGCTGTGTCTGAAATGGCCATACGCGGGCGCAAACTTTCAAGTCTGGCAGCCCGGCCGGGACCGGGCTGCGCTGATGCCTAGTACGCGTTCTTCGAAGAGATCAGCGCGAACGGTGTGCGGAGCAGAATGTAGAGGTCGAGGAACAGCGACCAATTCTCGATGTAGTAGATGTCGTGCTCGACGCGCTTCTGGATCTTCTCGCGCGTGTCGGTCTCGCCGCGCCAACCGTTGATCTGCGCCCAGCCGGTAATGCCGGGTTTGACCTTGTGGCGCGCGAAGTAGCCGTCGACGACTTCGTTGTAGAGCTTGTCCGCAGCCTTCGCTTCGAGCGCATGGGGGCGCGGGCCGACCAGCGAGAGTTCGCCGCGCAGCACATTGAAAAGCTGCGGCAGTTCATCGAGGCTCGTGCGACGGATGAAGCGACCGATGCGGGTAACGCGCGGGTCGTCCCGGGTCACGAGCCGGCTTGCGGTTGCGTCGCAGCGGTCTGTGAACATCGAGCGGAATTTGAAGACCTCGATCAGTTCGTTGTTGAAGCCGTAGCGCTTCTGGCGGAACAGGACCGGGCCCTTGCTCTCAAGTTTGATCGCGACGGCCACGGCCGCCATGACGGGTGCGAGCAGCCCGATGGCGAGCGCTGCGATGATCTTGTCGAACGTCCACTTCGCGACGAGGCCCCAGTCGGCAATCGGCCGGTCGAACACGTCGATGAAGGGGACGTCGCCAATGTAGGAGTAGGTGCGCGGCTGGAAGCGCACGCGCGAGGCCATGGCGGGCAGGCGGATGTCGACCGGCAGCACAGAGAGCTTGCGCAGCGTCTCAAGCATCCGCGTCTCAGCCGTGACCGGCAGGTTCAGGATCACCACGTCGATGCGCGTGGCGCGGGCAAACGAGACCAGCTCATCCAGCGTGCCCATGCGCGGATAGCCGGTGACGGTATCCGTGTCCGCGGCGTCAGCATCAGCGTCGCGAAACGCCGCGCGATCATCGAACACGCCAAGAATGCTGACGTCGCTGCGTGGATCAGAGGCGAGGGCGTCAAGCAGCCCCTGCGTGCTCGCGCCGCTGCCATAGACCACCGCGCGGCGATTGAGCCGGCCGCTTTGGACCCAGTCGCGCACAGCAATCGAGAACAGGGCGCGGGTTGAGATCACGCCGAACGCGCCGATGCCAAACCAAAGCGCAAGCCAGACGCGGGAGAACTCAGCCCCGATTTTCAGGAAGAAGACGGCTGCAACCAGAAGCCCGGTCGCGATTGTCCATCCGAGCAGCAGGCGCGTCATCGGTTGGACAACGGTTGAAAGCGCGCTGACGGTGTAGGCGCCGAGCGCCTCGAAGATGGTGACGGTTATGAGCGCCGTTGCAATCAGCGCGATCAAGTATTGCGAACTCGCCCAGAGGTCGGGTGCGGGTACGTAGAGAAACGCAATCGCAAAGCCGAGGAGGCAGAGGCCGAGAAACTCAACGACACGGGCGGAGCCGCGCACAACGGTCGGTGAGATGAGGCCGCGGCGTGAAGATGCGTCAAGTGTCGCAGCCCGCGTGGCCGGGCGCAGCGCGCCGGCACTCGCCGTGTCGGCCGGTTGACGGAGTTCCGAGGACGTTTCGCGGCCTGCAAGAGAGAGCCAACGCATTGGTAGCAAATCCAACTGTAACCAAGGTGTTAATGCCCGTGGTCAAAGCAGTTTGCATGCCATCAAGAATATCGGCGGAGAACGCGTTGCCGGGGTTAAGAAGCGTCGTTAATGGCCTCAGAATAGAACGCGTCAATCGCGGTCCCCATCCGCTCGACGGTGAAGGCGCTGGCGACGTGGGCGCGCAGGCGATTGGCTTTTGCAGCCGCGGCCGTCGGGTCATGCGTCGCGGCAAGCAAGGCCGCGCTGAGCGCATCGACGTTGTCGGCGGCAATCAGGCTGGTGTCGGTGCCGGCGACGATCTCGGGAATGCCGCCAACGTTTGTTGCGACGATCGGTAAGCCGACCGCGGCCGCTTCGAGGATCACGTATGGGAAGCTCTCTGCCCGCGATGGCATTGCAAGGACGCGTCCGCGCCGGAACGCGTCTGCGGTTGGCAAAGCGCCGGTAAAGACGACGCGCCCGCCCAGCCCGAGGTCGCCAGCGAGCGCCTCGAATGCCGCTCGGTCAGGTCCGTCGCCGACGATTGTCGCGGTCAGGTCCGAGGCGGCCCCAGGCTGGGCCAGCGCCTGCAAAAGCAGGTCGACACCTTTCAAGTGGCGCAGTTCGCCGACGAACACGATGTCGCGCGTATCATCCGCGTGCTGGAGTGCTGCGAAGTCTGCGGGCGCGAGGCCATTCGGGATGACCCTTGCGGGTGCGAGGTTCGCGCCGATCGCATCGTCGTAGCGGCGTTGCGAGTAGGTGCTCTCGAAGACAATCCCGTCCGTGACGGCTGCCAGTTTGCGCTCGACGGCGAGATAGAGCCGGCCCTGCACGGTCGACCGGTCGTAGTGCAGACTGCCGCCATGGGGTGTGTAGAACACGCGCGGCGCCGCGCCTGACGCACGTCCGCGAAGCCAATTGACGTTTGCGAGCCGGGCATAGGTTCCGCCCTTCGCACCGTGACCGTGGATGATGTCGGCGGCTGTCTGGGCCGCAATCCGGGCTGTTTCCCGCGCGGCCGCAATATCTCCGACGCCCGGCAGCCGCGGCATCGCACACCGGTGCAGTCCGAGCGCCAGGTCCGGCTTGAGCTCAGATAGCCGCTGCTCTGTCAGCGCGTCGGCAACAGTGCTGTCGCAGAGAACGCCGACAGCATGACCGGCCGCGCTCTGATAGCGCGCGAGATCACCCACGTGACGAAAAAGGCCGCCGACGGGGGCTCGGAGAATATGGAGAATATGCACGGTAAATGTGAGTTTTGGGTCCGCGACAATCGCTGTCGCGGAACCCGCAGCAAGATCTACGCCGCCGCGATGGTGGCGACGCTCTAGAAGAAGCGTTCTTTCACTTCGATGGTGTCACCCGGCTTAACCACGTAGTCCAGCGGCGCTTCGATGACTTCCATGACGCCGTTGATGCGACGGCTCAGGATGACGTTGCGCTGGTTGGCGCGCTCTGAAAAGCCGCCTGCGATGGCAACGGCGGTCTTGACGATCATGCCGCTGACGTAGGGGAACTGCCCCGCGCTTGCGACTTCGCCGAGGATAAAGAACGGCCGGTTCTGGTTGATGTCGACTGTGACTTGCGGGTCGCGGACGAACTCGGCGGCCAGCTTGGCGCGGATGGCGCCGGCCAGTCGGTAGACCGTGCGGCCGCGGGCTTTGACCCGGCCAATCAGCGGCACAACGATGTTGCCCGCGTGGTCAACGGTATAAAGCCGCGACAGGTTTGGCTGGCCGTAGACGAACACGCGAAGGCGGTCGCCAGTGTCGAGCAGGTACGGCCCGTCGGTCTCCGCGACGGCGCGCGGGTGCTGATCAAGGCCAGCGGGCACGATGTTTGGCTCGCCCCATGCAACGGTCGTCCCAATGTGTTCGTCGCCCTTCGGGTATTCGGGGCTCGGGATGACGCCGGGTGCGGCTGTCGTCGTCGACCAGCTATCCTTCATTGACGGATCGCCGGCGATGGGTGCGCCGATGTCTGCTTCGGGAGCCGCCATCCGGTTTGCGCAACCAGCAACCGCGACTGACGAAACAATCAAAATAAGAAGCGAGCGCACAAACATGGCCTTGCCTTTGAAACGCAGGTTTTCCCTCGGCCTCACGATGCCGGACGGAAGTTAAGAAAGGCTTGGCGCTCGTTTCGCGCTGAGACGATTAAGGGATTGGTTACGCGCCGGCGTCTAAGAATGAGACGTGCGCAAAACATGCCGAAAGAGATGACAGCAATGGCGACCCGGTCTTCTGCAGCCCAAGATGACATCGATCTTGTGACCGTCTTTGGTGCCATCCGCCGCAAGCTGCCTATGCTGCTTGTGATCAGCGCGATTGTCGGCGCGCTTGCATTTGGTGTGATGTCGCTCATTGCGCCGCGCTTCACGTCGGAGGCGCAACTCGCGATCGTCTCGAAGACGACGAACCCGTTTCCTGAGAATAGCGGCAACCAGCAACAGCCTGATAACTCCGCCCCGCGTCTCGACCGCGAAGCCATCAACACGCACGTCCAAGCCATCGGCGCGCCGTCACTTCTCTTAAAGGTGGCCGAGCAACTTGAGCTCAATGCCAATCCCGAATTCAACAGCGCAGCCGGCGCCGTCGATACGCTCGACCGCGTCATGCGCCTAATCGGCCTTGCAGGCCCGCGCCCCGGCGAGACCGTCGACGACCGCGTCCTCAAGGCGGTCAAGGATCGCCTGCAGATCTCGGCGGCCCGCGAGAGCCGCTACATCAGCATCACGTTCTCATCCGTCGACCGCAACCTGGCTGCCTCGTTCGCAAACACACTTGCTGAATCCTATCGCAATGGCCTCGTCGACGTGCCCGTGCGCGAGACCAACACGGTTCTCGAGGCGCTGAAGCCGAAGATCGAGCAACTGAACCGCGAAGTCGTCGACGCAGAATCGGCCGTCGAACAATTCCGCGCCAGGACCGGCCGGCTTCTGTCGGGCCCGCAGCTTGTGCCGCTTTCAAGCCAGCGGCTGAGTGCGTTAAGCGAAGAGCTGTCGCGCGCTGAAGGTGAGCGCTCGCAAGCGGAGGCGCGCTGGCGCACTGCGAACGATCTGTCGCGCACGGGCTCCGGCGAAGTACTTCCGGAAGTGCAGCAATCAGCGGTTGTCCAGGGCCTGATCGGCCAACGCGTCCGCCTTGAGCGTCAAGTCAACGAGGCCTCGGCGGCACTCTTGCCGGCACACCCGCGCATGCGCCAACTGAATGCTGACCTGACCGGCCTCAAGCGTTCGATCAACGCCGAAGTTCGCAAGGTCGTCCAGAGCCTCGAAAAGTCGTTCCGCTCAGCAAGCCTGCGCGTTGACCAGATTGCGCGGCAGATGGCGCAGCTGCGCACCGAAGCCGTCGACAACAGCGGTGATGACGGACAGCTCAGATTGCTTGAGAGCCAGGCGAAATCCAAGCGTGCCGAACTTGAGCGGCTGCAGCGCCAGCTCGAAGACAACAAAACGCTGGTCGTGACGAAGAACGTGCCGGTTGAGGCGGTTCTTGCCTCGCAGGCCCGGCCGACCGGTGTCCCAACGTTCCCCAAGAAAGGCCCGATCGCAGCACTGGCGGCGGCGGCGACCTTCCTGTTCGGGCTCGCGATCACTGCGGCCGGCGCGATCATCTCGCCGGAAACAGGCGCGCCGAAGCCGGCCGGTCCGGTGCGCGGGGCTAAGGCCTCGCGCAAGGTCACGGAGCCAGAATTCGAAGACGACTATGACGACGAGCCTCAGGTCGAAGTGCGCCGCCCAGGCGCGGCGGCGGCCGTTGCTGCCGGAGGCGCGGCTGTTGCGGCGTCCGTGCTGCCAAGGGGACGGGCCGGCGCGCCCAAACCTGCGGCGGCTGCACCGGCGCGCGTCCGGCTCGACACGGCGGCTGCGGCGCCTGCGGACGAAGATGAGATCCCGACGGGTCTTGCAAACATCGCCACACATCTCGAGAGCCGCGCCGAAGACGGCGTCGGCTACCGGACGATGGTCGTTGGCGAAACGGATCGGATTACCGCGCACGACGAGGCGATTGATCTCGTCCAGGCGCTGGCTGCAACGGGTAAGCGGGTTGTCTTGGTGGACTGGGCAACCGACGGCCGCGGGCTCGGGGCCGACCTCGGCCTCAATGGTGAGCCGGGCATCGTCGAGTTGCTCGAGGGCGGTGTTGGCTTCGACGACGTCATCTCAAGCCTCATGGATGGACCCGTCCATCTCATTCCATGCGGCGGCGCGATCGATACGGACGTGGCGCTCGATGGCGACGGCATCAATCTCATTCTCGACGCTCTCGACGAAGCCTATGACCATATCGTCGTGACGGGTGGGCATACGGACGCGAAGAACCTGTTTGAAGCGATCCAGGGCCGGTTCGACGCCGGCGTGTCGATTTGCGATGAGCGGCGCAAGACGTCGCTGATTGAAGAGAGCGAGAACAGCTTCCTCGGATTCGAAGTCACCGATATCGACGTCATCCGCTATGAGCGATCTGAAAACAGCGCGACGTCAACGCAGCGGCGTGAACTTGGCACGGAAGAGCCGGCGTAGCTGGATCAGCTCGGACGGGCTCACCGCTGCTGCGGCGGCGTGTCCACGTCCGGCTTTTGCATCCACCAGACGATGAGACCTGCAGGCACCACCCAAAGCAGGCCGGCGACGACGTAGTACAGCGGTTCGATCCAGACGCTTTCGCGGACCTGCAACACGATCGCCGCGCCCATTGCGAGCAGGGCGTAGAGGCTGAGGAACACAGCCAAAAGCACCGTGCCGATCAGTTTGCGCATCCGCATGTTCATAGTCGCGGTCCTCAATGGCGGTGGCGCCGGCCGAAATGCCGCCGCGTTAAGTGGGCGCATTGCGGCGCCGTAACCAGTCAACGATAGCTGTGCAGACATAGATCTCAGATCGGGCGCGGGTAACCCGTCCGGCACCTCTGTCGCAAGCTCATGGCCATAACGAACACGACCGTCTCAAGATCCCTGCCGCGACCGGCTTTGGCGGCCGCCACCAGCGCTGCTGCGGTGCAGGTCTGGCTTGCGGGCGTGATCCTGCTGGTCTTTGCGATGATCGTCGTCGGCGGCGCGACGCGGCTCACGGACAGCGGGCTTTCGATTACCGAGTGGCTGCCGCTGCTCGGTGTCATTCCCCCGCTGACGGATGCCGATTGGCAGGTGGCCTTCGACAAATACAAACAGATCCCGGAGTACCTTGAGGTCAACGCCGGAATGAGCCTTGCGGAATTTCAGTTCATCTACTGGTGGGAATGGGCGCATCGGTTCCTCGGCCGCGTCATCGGGCTCGCGTTCGCCATTCCACTCGCGATTTTTTGGTGGCGCGGGATATTGCCGACCCGGCTGAAGCCGGTCCTGCTTATGCTGCTCGTGCTCGGCGGCCTGCAGGGCTTTGTCGGCTGGTACATGGTGCAGTCAGGCCTCGTCGACCGCGTGGACGTCAGCCAGTATCGGCTCGCACTCCACCTGTCGCTTGCGTTCCTGATCCTCGGCGTGCTCGTCGCCACGCTGCTGAGCGTGTCGCCGCGACCGGCTGCGCCAACGCTGAAGACGGTGGGGCAGGGGAGCGCATGGGTCGTTGGCATGCTCGTGGCACTCGTCTACGCGCAGGTGGCGCTCGGCGCATTTGTTGCCGGGACAAAGGCGGGCCTCACGTATAACACCTGGCCGCTGATGGATGGCGATCTGGTCCCCGGCGGCCGCTGGGTGCTTGAGCCCTGGTGGCGCAATGTGACTGAGAACATCACGGCCATCCAATTCAACCACCGCGTCAGCGCATACCTCCTCGTTGTACTGGCCATCGCGCATGCGCTCTGGCTGTGGCGCCGGGCCGATGCGCCGGGTGTGGTCGCAAGCTCAGCCGTCCTTGCCGTCGCGATCATTGCGCAAGCTGTGTTCGGCATCTGGACGCTGCTCGCAGCCGATGGCGCGATCCCGATTGGCCTGGGGCTGGTCCACCAGGGGGGCGCGGCCGTCGTGCTCGCCATCGCGGTCTGGCACGCCGTCCGCTTCTTCGAGATGCGCGCGGCCTAGGTTCAGGTCAGGTCCGAGGACGCGCGGCGGAACTCAGTCGAGCCCGAGCGCAAGTTCCATGTTCTGGACGGCGGCACCAGATGCGCCTTTGCCGAGGTTATCGAGCCGCGCGACGAGCACGGCCTGGCCCGCCTCGCGATTGCCGAAGACAAACAGCTCCATCGCGTTGGTCTCGGCGAGATCGTCGGCTGCCAGGCGGCCGCCGCTGTAGGCGGGATGGTCGTGATCCGGCACGCTGACGAGCGGCGTGGACCCGGCGGCGGTCCCGGTAAAATAGGCCTCGAGATAGGCGCGCAGGTCATCCGGCGTCGATGTCTTGGCGAGCGCACCAAGGTGCAGCGGGATCGAGACGAGCATCCCCTGCGCAAAGTTCCCGACGGACGGCACGAAAATCGGCGGCGCTGAGAGCCCGCTGAACTTTTGCAGCTCGGGCAGATGCTTGTGGCTGAGGCCCAGACCGTAGAGCACGAACGGCGGCGCAGTACCGCTCTCGTAGGCTTCGATCATCTGACGCCCGCCGCCTGAATAGCCCGAGACCGCATTGATGGTGATCGCGTGGTCCGGTGTGATGATGCCAGCTTCGATGAGCGGCCGGATGAGCGCGATAGCGCCTGTCGGGTAACAGCCGGGGTTTGCGATCCGCCGCGACGCCTTGATGGCAGCGGCCTGGCCGGCAGACAGCTCGGCAAAGCCATAGTCCCAGCCCTCGGCGACGCGGTGGGCGGTGGACGCATCGACGATGATCGGCCCGCCGCCCGGCAGTGCGTCTGCAAGCGCGACCGTCTCTTTCGCCGCCGCATCGGGCAGGCAGAGGATTGTGAGATCGACCGCGCTTAGGATCTCCGACTTCGCGGCCGCGCTCTTGCGGTCAGCATCGGCGATTTCGACGATCCGGATCCGGCTGTGGCCGGCGAGCTGGTCGGCAATGCCAAGGCCGGTCGTGCCGGCTTGGCCATCGATGAAGACGGAGAAAGTCGTGTTAGCGGACGCGTGCGTGTTGGACGTGGATGTCGTCGACATCGGGGCACCTCATGGGTCGAAGGCGAAAGAGACGATGCGCCGGGGCGCGAGCAGAATTGAGCGCCAGCGGAGGCCGGCTGCTTGGCTGCTATCGTCGTCGTTCGTGCCGCCGCACCGCGTGAGAGGTCATGATTTAGCGCCCATCTAGATCGTCGCGCATCTTGCGTTGCTTAGCTGACGCAGGCGCTGGCTGCAACACGCGCGGTGGCGGCGGCGCTGAACTGGCCATCCGACGATGCGCCGCCTGACGTGAAGATGACCCGGCCGCCCGAAATCTCCGACCCGCTCACCCGGATCTGGCCCAGTTCGCTGTTGCGAAGCGTATCATCGACGTCGATCGTGAATGCGATTTCGTCGCCGGCTGCGAAGTCTCGCACATCGAGGTCGATCCGCTGGTCGCCATCGCGGACGGTTGGAAGGCGCGCGAGCTTGTCCCGTCCGGTCACGATCTCGAACGGCTGAAACACTTCGACGCCGCTGCCCGTCGCGGTCGTATCGAAGATCAGCTTGCCGGCTGATCCCGCGAGGTCGATCGAAATGCGGCCGCTGGCGACCGTGCACGTGCCGCTGTTGCGGATGGTAAACCGGTCTTTTGGCGCGCTCTCGCGGAACGAGACCTGCAATTCACCGGCGTGTGCGCCTGCGGGTATGGCGATGGCCAGAGCCAGGATCGTGGCTGCGAGGCCGGTGCGGCTGATGTTGGTTGCCATGGGCTTCGGTCCCGTTGTTTGGTTCGCGGCGATGCAAGCACTACGCGGCTTAAGTCAACGTTCGACCACCTTCACGTCAGCCAGGGCAAAAGCGCGGCAGCCGGCAGCTTTCACCTCACGGACCAAGCCCGATCTTGGCCTTGATGAAGGCCATCAGCGTGTCGCCGTCACAGCCAATGCTGTAGGCTTGGCACGTGATGTCGTGGCCGCCTTTGTAGATCATCTCGAGCGCGATGAAGAGGATGATCAAAAGCCCGATCCAACTAATCCATGGGTAGCGGACGAGCAGCCGTGCGATGAAGTGTGAGGCAACCGCCATCAGCACGATGGCGACCGCGAGGCCAAAGACGAGCACCAACGTCGAGCCCTTCGCGGCGCCGGCAACAGCAAGCACGTTGTCGAGTGACATCGAAACGTCGGCAATGATGATGTTGACGATCGCGCCCCAGAAGCTGACGTAGCCGCCGTCGGGTGGGACTTCCGATGCAACGCCGGCTTCGATTTCGTCGAGGTCAGGATGCTCCGCGAGCGTGATCTCGCGGTACATCTTCCAGCAGACCCAGAGCAGCAGCAGTCCGCCGACGAGCAGGATACCGATGATGCTGAGAAGCTGGGTCGTAATCGCAGCAAACAGGATGCGCAGGATGACGGCGCCCGCGATGCCCCAGAAGATCACCTTGGCGCGGATCTCGGGCGCCACGCGGGAGGCTGCGAGCCCGACGACAATCGCGTTGTCGCCCGCGAGGACGACGTCAATGACGATGATGTTCCAGATGTTGAATGCGTTAGCGCGCCACCACTCAGACGACGTCGCGTTGGCAAGCTCGGATTGCATCGCCGCGAAAAGATCGCCGATCGCTGGCAACTGCTCGAGCATGCGTGTTGACCCCCGGTCCTGAAACGGACGCGGTTTGAAGGTCCGTATGGCGCGACAGTTAGTATTGCCTGGTGAGACGCCACGCAAGCGTATCGAGACGAACACAAGAAAGCCGGGGCAGTTCCCGGCTTTCTGTAGACGCCCATTTTTGCAGCGGTGCTCGGGGCGCCGCCGACGCGATGACTAGCGCTTCGAGAACTGGAAGCTGCGGCGGGCCTTGGCCTTGCCGTACTTCTTGCGTTCGACGACGCGGCTGTCGCGCGTGAGGAAGCCACCCTTTTTCAAGGTGCTGCGCAGTTCCGGCTCGTAGTGCGTCAGCGCTTTCGAGATCCCGTGACGGACGGCGCCCGCCTGGCCTGAAAGGCCGCCGCCTTTGACGGTCGCCATGATGTCGTACTGATCAACACGTTCTGCCGTCTGCAGCGGCTGACGGAGCAGAAGCTGCAGGACAGGGCGCGCAAAGTACTTGTCGTACTCGCGGTTGTTGATGACGATCCGACCGTTGCCGGGCTTGATCCAGACGCGCGCGACGGCGTCCTTGCGCTTGCCGGTCGCGTACGCGCGGCCCTGCGCATCAAGTTTTTGTTCGTAGACGGGTGCGTTGTCGGCGACCGGCGTTGCGGCCGAGCCCAGGTCTTCCAGGCTGCTAACGGTGCTCGTTTCTTCAGCCATTACGATCTCTTGTTCTTCGGATTGAGGCTCGCGACGTCGAGCACTTCTGGGCTTTGGGCCTCGTGCGGGTGATCTCCGCCCTTGTAGACCTTGAGGTTGCGCATCAGCTTCCGCTGCAGCGGGCCGCGCGCAAGCATCCGCTCGACGGCCTTCTCGACGACGCGCTCAGGAAAGCGGCCTTCGAGGATCATCCGCGGCGTCTGTTCCTTGATGCCGCCCGGATAGCCGGTGTGCCGGTAATACTTCTTGTCGGTGTACTTATTGCCGGTGAAGACCACTTTGTCGGCGTTGACGACAATAACGTTGTCGCCGGTATCGACGTGTGGCGTGAAGGTCGGCTTGTGCTTGCCGCGAAGCCGCGTTGCAATCAGCGAGGCGAGGCGGCCGACGACCAGTCCTTCACCGTCGATCACAACCCACTTCTTCTCCACCTCGCCCGGTTTGGCGCTGTAGGTTCGCATCAGTGTGTCCTGGGAGATGAACTATGGCATCTGCCGTAGTTCGGGATAACGGAGCGCGTCGGTTAAGGCGCTCGGTGGATGGTGTCAATGCAAAACTGAAAACGCTTTAAGAACAACGCATTGATGATATGGTAAAATAATACCGGAATCATGCGCCCGGCGTTTCAGGCGGGATTGCATAAGTCGCTGTGGCGTGCGCGACGAGGCGGCTGTCGAGAGCGGACGTGATGCGCACGTCAGCAACCGCAAGCCGGCGGCCGAGCTTCAAGAGGTGCGCTTCGCCGATGAGGTCTGCCGCCTGCGGCCGGTTCAGGAAATTGATGGTGAGAGACGTGGTGACCGCCTGCAGCGCGCGCTCGCCATGAATGCCGAGCAACATGACCCATACGGATAGATCCGCCAGTTTGAACATCGTCGGCCCCGAAATCGTCTCGCCAGGCCGCAAGTGCGATGGGTCCGCCTTCAGCCGCAACCGGCAGCCAGTCTCGCTGATCTGCTCTATTGCGATCTCGCCGCCAACTTGTACTTCCGGAAAGTGTGTCGCGACCAGCGCCGTGACTTCGGCAATCTGGTCTCTGGCGTCCGGTGCAGTCGTCATTCCGTGATCCATCGTGCGTTTCTGGGCCTCCACCTTTGTGACAGATTGCTGGTCCCCGATGCCTGTGGAGATTCGGTGGTTGGAGAGGCGATCGCGATGTTACCACGACGCATGTCGATTGTAGTGAAGGCCGTCTTTGCCAGCGCGCTGCTGACGCTGTCGGCGGCCGCTGCGGTTCCCCAGTCGGAGCCGTCCTTTGAGATCAAGCAGGTGCGGCTGACGGAGCAGCACATCCGCGGCTTCGTCGAAATGCAGAAGGTCCTCGCGGAGATGGCCAAAACCATCGACACCGAGGAAAAGGCGCGTGAACAAAACATTGCTGCCCGGCTCGAAGACCTCGCAAAGCAGAACAGCTTCGGGTCTTTTGAAAACTTCGATGTGGTGGCAAGCAACATCACGCTCGTCATCTCCGGGATCGACCCTGACACCGGTAAATATACCAACCCGAAAGAGCTGATGCGGGCTGACATCGCCGACATCAACAAGGACACGACACTGACCGACGATGAGCGCGCCGAACTCGTCAAAGATCTGGAAGAGGCGATCCGGACCACGCCGGAAGTTGAGTTTCCTGAGAACGTTGAGCTGGTGCGGAAGTTTGCACGTGAGATCGAGGGCGTGATCAACTAGGCGTCAGAGATGAACCGGGAGAGCCGAAGCCGTGCAGGACGCCGAACCGCAAATCGCAAACGATGCCACGACTGAGCCGGTGCTGATTGACGTTGCCGCAACCGGTGTCGCAACGCTGACGCTCAATCGGCCGAAGGCGCGCAATGCGCTTTCGCTCGCCATGATTGGCGCGATGCGCGAGGCCGTCGCCGAGGTGGGCGGCCGTGCCGATGTGTCAGTCATCGTCATTGCAGCGAGCGGGCCGGTGTTTTGTGCCGGCCATGACTTGAAAGAGCTGACGGCCCGGCGCGGCGACGGCGATCGCGGCCGCGCGTTCTTTGCCGAGACGATGCAGCGATGCGCGGCGATGATGATGGCCATCGTCACGTGTCCGAAGCCGGTGATCGCATCTGTCGGCGGAACGGCCACGGCGGCCGGCTGCCAGCTTGTCGCCACATGCGATCTGGCCGTTGCATCTGAGGCTGCGCACTTCTGCACGCCGGGCGTCAACATCGGCCTGTTCTGTTCGACGCCCATGGTTGCCCTGTCGCGCAACGTTTCGCGCAAGCACGCCATGGAGATGCTGCTGACGGGCGATCTCATCCCGGCTGCGCGCGCCACCGAGATCGGTCTGATCAACCGCGTCGTCCCGGCCGAAGCCCTTGCAGCGGAAACTGCCAAACTTGCCGAACAAATCGCCGCGAAGAGCGCCGAGACGATCGCGATCGGCAAGCGCGCGTTCTACGAGCAGATCGAGAAGCCGCTGCCGGACGCATATGCCTTTGCCGCGGACGTCATGACCGAGAACATGCTCGCGCGCGACGCGGAGGAAGGGATCGGCGCCTTCCTCGAAAAGCGCGAACCCGAATGGGGCAAGGTTTGATGCAGGCGCTGCCGAAACGGATCAACATCGTGACGCTCGGCGTAAGCCATCTTGCAGCGTCGCGTGCGTTTTATCAGCGGCTTGGCTTTGAAGAAGCTGCGATGAGCACGAATACGGTCGCATTCTTCCAACTCGGCGCGACTGTGTTTGGTCTCTATGGCGCAGACGCTCTTGCGGAAGATGCGACGGTCGAGACGCGCACGTCGGTCGCGGGCGCGACGTCGCTTGCGATCAACTTTGAGAGCGAAGCTGATGTCGATGCTGCGTTGGCGTTTGCAGCCTCCTGTGGCGCAACCATCGCGAAGCCGGCGGAAAAAGTGTTCTGGGGTGGCTACTCCGGCTACTTCGCCGACCCCGACGGACACCTTTGGGAGATCGCACATAACCCGTTCGCGCCGCTCGACGCCAACGGCCAGATGCAACTCGAGACCGCGCCCGACGCCGGTGCTGACGCGCCATGAACCACGACCGCTACGACGACAAGTACATCGCGGGCATCCTCGGCGGCTCGAAAGTCTTCGCGATGGTCGGTGCATCGGCGAACACCAGCAGGCCGAGCTACTTCGTCCTCAAGTACCTGCTCGCCAAGGGCTACAAGGTGCATCCGATTAACCCGGGCCTCACGGGCCAAGAGCTGCTGGGACAGACCGTTTACGCCGACCTCGCGGATGTGCCGGCGCCGGTTGATGTAGTCGACATCTTCCGTAACGCTGAAGCGGCCAGCGCCATCATCGATCAGGCGATCGAGCTAAAGGACAAGCTCGCCATCACAGCGGTCTGGATGCAGCTCAGCGTTCGCAACGACGACGCGGCCGCCCGTGCAGAAGCGGCTGGCCTCAAGGTCGTCATGAACCGTTGCCCGAAGATCGAGTACGGGCGGCTCTCAGGAGAGATCGGCTGGGCGGGTGTCAATTCCGGCGTCATCTCAAGCCAGCGTCCGCTCCTGAAGCCAGGCGGCGTGCAGGGGCACTTGATCCGTGGCGGCCGTGAGAGCTAGCGGCGTCGCGCGGACGGCAGCCGTCGCACTCGGCTTCGGCGCCGCGGCGGTGGTCCTCGGCCTTGCCGCAACCGCGCCCGCACAACAGCCATCTGAAGGTGCGCTGGCCGCTGAGGTCTGGCGCAACATCTTTCGCCGGTCACCAGCCCCATCGCCGTCGCGGACCGAAGTGACCCGCGTGAACCTCGGTCTTGCCCTCTTCGGCGACACCCGCCTTTCCGGCGACGGCACATGGTCGTGCGAAACCTGTCACGCGGGGCCAACGCTGACCGATGGCCGGGTGCGCGGTCGCGGCCGCAACGGACCGCTCAAACGCAACACACCGACGTTGCTCGGTATCGGGAATGCGCAACGGTTCAATTGGGACGGGAGCGCCGGCTCACTCGTCGCGCAGTTCGAGCGCCCGATCACATCGCCTGACGAGATGGCCGGGCGCTGGGACCAGATCGTCGAAGACCTCGGCCGCGACGCGAATTACCGCGCCCTGTTCCGCGCAGCGTTTCCGGCATCGCCGAAGATTGCCCGCGCGACGATTACGGAGGCACTGGCGGCAGCCGTCCGCGTGTTCGAGGCGCCGCGGACGCGGTTCGATGACTGGATTGCAGGCAATGCAGCGGCCTTGTCAGATGAAGAACGCGCGGGCTTCCGGATTTTCACCGGCAAAGGCGGATGCGCGACCTGCCACGGCGGGTGGCGATTGACTGACGATGAATTCCACAACATCGGGCTCGCGGGAGGCGATCCAGGGCGAGGGGCCGTGCCGGGTGGGATCAAAGGGCTCAGCGCGTTCAAGACGCCGACGCTGCGCCAGGTCGCAAACACGGCGCCCTACATGCACGATGGCAGCAAGCCGGACCTGGCGGCCGTCGTGGCGCACTACGCCGGCGGGCTGAAGCCGCGGCCCGGCCTTGCCGAGACGCTCGTCCGCGATCTCTCGCTGTCAGCGCGTGAGCGCGGTGAGCTGATCGCGTTTCTAAAGACGCTTTGAAGCGTGCGGGGCTGCACATGAACTGAGCAGCCCCCCAGGACCTTACCGGCCGCCGAACATCGATCGGATGATGCCGAAGACGATCGACAAGACGCCGCCGCCTGCCGCACCGGCGCCAAGGTTGCCAAGGATCGACATCAGATCGGTGCCGCCCGAACCGATGGCCATTCCAACCATTGGGCCAATGGTTGGCCCCAGAAACTGCGTCGCAAGCGCGCCGCCGGCCATGCCGATCAGCGAGCTCGACCCTACGCCCATGCCCGACTTGCGGAACATCGCGCCAAAAATGTTGCCGCCCACGAGGCCGCCAGCGCCGCCCGTAATCAGCGGCAGAAACTGCATCAGTTGTTCCATCGATCTTCCCCGTTTGAGATCATCGTTCGCCGTCGCTCCGACGCCGGCAGGCGCCGATTATCAGAGACCGGGCAAAACTGCACGGTTGAAAGGCGGCCTGCCCGTTTATGTGGCAGTTTTGGCACACTGGCGGGTTTCGTCAGCACACACGAAAGAATGATTCGTCCAAGCTCGGGCGCGGCCCGGGCAATCGATTGCAGACAACGGCGTTTGGCCGGCGCGCGAATTCGGCCGGCTGGCGTCCCGGCGGAAAAGTCACCCGGAGGCGGCGGTGCGTTTGGCCGCCCATTCGTTGACAAGCCTGCGCCGAAGCCTGACACGAACGTCCATCCGGACTTGAGCGCGACTGAAGCCTACGTGCTGCCGCGCCCCGTGCGCGCAAGACGCGTTCCCTGACGACGACAACACGAAGGACCCCCGCCATGCAGGATGCTTCCCCTCCGCGCAATCCGAAGTTCGCGACACTTGCCCTGCACGCGGGCGCAGCGCCTGACCCATCGACAGGCGCGCGCGTCACGCCGATCTATCAGACGTCCTCGTTCGTCTTCAACGACGCCGACCACGCCGCCTCGCTGTTCGGCCTGGAAGCGTTCGGGAACATCTACACACGGATCATGAACCCGACGCAGGCCGTGCTTGAATCGCGGATTGCAGCGCTTGAAGGCGGTACCGCCGCGCTCGCCGTCGCCTCAGGTCACGCGGCGGAATTTCTGACGTTCCACACGCTGCTCGAGCAAGGCGATGAGTTCATCGCAGCCCGCCAGCTCTATGGCGGCTCCGTCAACCAGTTCAATCACGCATATAAGAAGTTTGGCTGGAATGTCGTCTGGGCCGATGCAGGCAAGCCCGAGAGCTTTGCCGCAGCCGTGACCGACAAGACCCGCGCGATCTTCATCGAGAGCATGGCCAATCCCGGCGGCAACGTTGTCGACATGCCGGCGATCGCAAAGGTTGCGAAAGACGCCGGCGTGCCCCTGATCGTCGATAACACCATGGCGACACCCTATCTTTGCCAGCCGAAGGAGTTCGGCGCAGACATCGTCATTCATTCGCTGACAAAGTTCATCGGCGGACACGGCAACTCGATCGGTGGCATCATCGTCGACTGCGGGACGTTCGACTGGATGGGCGCCAAGCACGTCTACAAAACGCTGGCTGAGCCGAACGCGTCGTACAATGGCATGAAGCTCGGCGAGACGTTTGGTGACTTCGCGTTTGCGATTGCCTGCCGCGTCATGGGCCTGCGCGACCTTGGCCCGGCAATCGCGCCAATGAACGCGTTCCTGATCCTGAACGGTGTCGAGACCCTGCCGCTGCGCATGGAGCGCCATTGCGAGAACGCGCATGCTGTTGCCCAGTACCTCAGCAGTCACGACAAGGTTGCGTGGGTGAACTATGCGGGGCTGGTAGAGAATCCGAACCATGAGCTGCAGCAGCGTCTGTGTCCGAAGGGAGCAGGCGCCGTATTCACGTTCGGCCTGAAGGGCGGCTTCGACGCCGGCGTGAAGTTCGTCGAAGGCCTCGAGATGCTGAGCCACCTTGCCAACATCGGCGACACGCGCTCGCTGGTCATTCACCCGGCCTCGACCACGCACCGCCAGTTGACCGACGACGAACGAGCAGCCGCCGGCGCCGGCAACGAAGTCGTCCGCTTGTCGATCGGTATCGAGGACAAGGCGGACATCATCGCCGACATCGAACAAGCGCTCGCCGCCGTCTAGTCCGGGCCCACGCGACCGATGAAAACTGAATGGCGGCCATGGGTGCTTCTGTCCTTGGCCGCCTTTCTTGTTTCGAGCGGTGCTTTTTGGGTTGGGCCCGAGATCGCAGCGTCTGACTTCGACGGGTATGTCGGCGCCGTCGTCGCGCAAGGCGTGGCCTACGCCGCTGCCGTTTGGATCGTGATCACGTGGCGCGGCGGCATGGCGGTGCTGCCAATCCTCATCCTCGGCACCGCAATTCTCATCCGCCTCATCGCATTCGCAGCGCCCCATGACGGGCTGACGACCGATGCGTATCGCTACGTTTGGGATGCGCGCATCCAGCTTGCGGGCTTTAACCCGTACGCATTCGTGCCTGCCGCTCCGGACCTCGCAAGCCTCCGCGATGGCGATATCTACCCGCTCATCAATCAGAAAGAGCGTGCGGTGACGATCTACCCGCCCATCGCGCAAGTGGTCTTTACGCTCGGCGGTTTGATCTCAGACAGCGTCTTCGGACAAAAGCTCGTCGCTGCGCTTTGCGAGTTGGCGACGCTCGCGCTCGTGCTCATCTGGCTCAGAGATCTCGGGCTGCCGCGCGAACGTGTCGTCATCTACGCGTGGCACCCGTTGCCGGTCTGGGAGGTCGTCAGCCAGGCGCACATCGATGGCGCGGCGACGCTGTTTCTCATGGCCGCCGTCGTTGCAGTGACGCGCGGGCGGCAGTCGGCTGGCGCGGCACTGCTGGCGCTTGGGGCGATGACGAAGGTTTTCCCTCTCGTATTGGTGCCGGCCCTCTGGCGGCGGTTTGCGTGGCGGCCCGTGGTGGCGTTCGCCGCGGTCTGTTGTGCGGCAGCACTCCCCTATTGGCTGTGGGGCTTTCCCGATCTCTCAGGCTACCTCGGCACGCATCTCGATATGCAGGGCTATGGCGCGGGCTGGGGATTTCATGTCGTTTGGATGCTGCGCGACTTTGATCTCGGCGACATGAGCGGGCGCATGTACGCCGCGATTGCGATGGCGGTCCTCGGTGCGCTCGCGCTGTTCATGTTGTTCGCGCGCGGGGCAGATGAGGTCCGCCCGGTCTCGCTCGTTTGGCTCGCGGCTGCGTTCGTCTGGCTGACCTCGCCGCACTACCCCTGGTACTTCGTCTTTATCGTGCCCCTGCTTGCAGCGCATCTTTCGCTGCCGGTCGCGGCCATGACGGTTCTTGCGCCCGTGCTCTACGTAACGCGTCCGCCCGGCGGGCCGACGTGGACCGAACTTTATGCGGTCGTCTATTGGCTCCCCGCAGCGCTCGCCCTGGTCGCGCTTGCGATCTACATTTTCACTCGCGAATCATCGCCGCCGCGCGGAGCGCAATAGTTTAGTTTCTCCGCGCCCGAACTTCTGTTCTTCCCTGCCGGGCGATCTCAGCCGTTGTTTTCAGCCGACGCCCGCCCAACACTCTAAGGAGCGATTGCAGAAAGCTTTGGGGGGCAAAGTGGCGCTGTATCTGATCGTCTTTTTCGGGCTCGCGGGCCTGTTCCTAATCTACATGGGCAATGCGCTGCGCAAGGACGCGGTCATCGTTGGCGGTATCTTTTCGATGCTGCTCGGCGTCGCGGTCATTGGCGCGGCTGCCTGGCTTGGTCTCGCGATTGACGGCGGGACGGATCGAGGCGCTGAGATCGCAGCGCTGCGTAACGATCTCGGCGCGACCGAAACCAAACTCACCAACGCCAAGTCCGAACTCGCCGTCGCGCGACAGCAGGTCAGGCGGATGACTGCGCGCAACCAGGATTTGATTGACGTGCACGACACGCGGCTGCTCGACACGCTCAAGCTTGCACGCGCTGTGAACCCGGCGGCAAGCAACGTGCGCCTGCCCGAGCGTTCGCCAGGTGAGGCCGCATCGCAGGCGCGCAATGATAAGCTCGCAGCCCGCGTCAAAGCCGAGATCGCGCGGCTCGGCGAGCAGCTTGGCCGCAAAACCAAGATCGAACAGGCGCAGCCAGCGTCCTTTGGCGAGGTCGCGAAACTGCGCGATCGCATGGCCTACGGATTTGAGACCGACCACTACGGCGTCCAGGTCTATCCCGACAACGAACTCGTGGGCGGCAAGCAGGGCAAGTACTACGTCGTCGACATCAAGAACGCCGAGAATGGCGAGCGCTTCCAGTTCGGCGGCGGCAAGTACACGCTTTCGCGCTCAAGCAAGGCCTTCCGCAACGGCCTCAGCGTTTTCATGCGTGATGTCGTTGGCAAGGTCGAAGGCAATGTTGATTACGTGTTGTTCGTGCGCGGGAGCGCCGACAGCGTGCCCTATCGGGGGCGCTTCGAGGACGGCTACGAATTCCGCTCGGTCCGGTTCATGCGCGCGCTCGGTGGAGGGAAATACGTCAGCGAGTTTTCCGAGCAGACAATTGGCGACCGCATTCGCAATCGCGATCTGCCCTTTCTCAGAGCCGAATTCCTGAAGAGCGTCGTCAGCGAGGTCTATCCGGTGCGCGCGCCCATCGTCCTTGAAGGCTCTGTCACCGATGCACGCAACAAGCAGGACCGGAACGCGGAGTTGATCCTCTACGTGAACTGGTAGCCGGGGCCGGCGCATGAGCGTTCGGAGTTTGCAGGCGGGCGCATGTCGAACTTTAGCATTGACCGACCCGTGTTGAGCACTGACAAGGGCGCGTCTGGGGCGCTAATGGAGATCCGGCACGCGTGCCGGGTCACGCTTGAACAGCTCGAGAGGGAAACCTGATGTTGAAAGTTCTGCTTGCCGCTGTGGCGAGCTTCTTTTTCCTGACGACGCAATCATACGCGGTTGGTCTCAATCCCGGCGCGAACGGTCTGACGTACGGCAACGGCGTCACCGACGTCCGCGGTTGTCATCGCCGTCCGCGCGTGCACCGCGTGCCGCGCCGCGGCAATCGCCGGTTCCGCCACCGTCACGTTGGCCCGCGGTGCCGTCCGCAGCGCGTGCGTGCCTTCCGGGACCGTCCGCGCAATTGGCGCCGCCGTGGCTGCGTCATCATCGGACCGGTGACGTACTGCCCATAATGGCGCAGTGCCGTGTGGTTGGAGGGGGAGGCTTTCGAGCCTCCCTTTTTTGTTTGGCTGATCGCGCCCTCGCCCTAACCCGCCTTGAGATGACGTTCGAAGCCCGCAAGGCCGCGACGGCGGCCCCGCTTCGAGCGGTACCGATCTAGTGGCGAACGCGGACGTACGAGCCTGGCGCGTCCTCAATCGGCTCAAGCACCGCGCCGGGCGTGCGTGCTTCGATCTGCGGGCCTGATCGCTCGCTCAGCCAATCAATCCAATGCGGCCACCAAGACCCTTTGGTCTCGGTTGCGCTGTCGATGAAGTTTTCGAGCGTCGTCGGCCGCTCCGGATTGGTCCAGTACTGATACTTCGGCTTCTCCGGATTTGGCGGATTGATAACGCCCGCAATGTGCCCGGAGCCTGCGAGGACATACTCGGTCGGTCCGCCAAATAGCCGCGAGCCAACATAAACCGACTGTGCCGGCGCAATGTGGTCTTCCTTCGCCGCCAGCTCATAGATCGGCAGCGTGACGCGCCCCAGATCGAGCTTCGTGCCGCCGAGTTCCATCTCGCCCTTCGCGAGCCGGTTCTCGAGGTAGAACCTGCGCAGATAAAACTTGTGGTTGGCAGCCGGAAGCCGCGTTGAATCCTGGTTCCAGAAGAGCAGGTCGAACGCAACCGGCTGCTTGCCGAGCAGGTAATTGTTGATGACGTAGGGCCAGATCAAATCGCGCGGGCGCATCATGTTGAAGACAGTCGCCATGCGCGAGCCGTCGAGATAGCCGCGCTCGGCCATCATGTCTTCGAGCGCCGCAAGCTGCGCGTCATCGGTAAAGACTTTGAGGTCGCCAGCGTGCTCGAAGTCGACCTGCGTCGTAAGAAACGTCGCCGACTTGAAGAGGTCTTCGCCGCGACCGGCGAGATACGCAAGCGTCGAGGCGAGCAGCGTCCCGCCAACACAATAGCCAAGCACATTGCACTGGCTCTCAGACGTCTCCTCCCGCACTTTCGCAGCCGCCGTCAGCACGCCGTCGCGCATGTAGTCTTCGAACGTGTGCTCCTTGAACTCAGGCCCAGGGTTCACCCACGACATCAGGAACACCGTGAAGCCTTGCGAGACGAGGTGGCGGACGAAGGACTTCTTCTCGGTGAGATCGAGAATGTAGAACTTGTTGATCCACGGCGGCACGATGAGGATCGGCGTTTGATGCACCCGCTCGGTCGTCGGCGCATACTGGATGAGCTGGAAGGTGTCGTTTTGGAAGATGACGTTGCCGGGCGTCACGCCAAGGTTGCCGCCGACTTCGAACGCCGTGCCGTCGGTCTGGCTGATCTTCAGGAGATCACCTGACGAGGCGAGATCCCGCGTCAGGTTCGCCATGCCTTCGACGAGGTTCTCCGCATTCGTTCGAAACGTCTCGCGGACGACCTCAGGATTGGTCGTCGGGAAGTTCGACGGCGACAGGGCACTCGTCAAAAGCCGGAGATGAAACTCGGAGCGGTGGCGTTGATCTTCATTGAGCCCATCTGTTTTCTGCAGCAGGTCTTCAGCCCAACGCGTCGTGATCAGGTAGGCCTGCTTCCAGTAGTTGAAATACGGGTTCTCTTCCCACGCCGGGTCCTTGAAGCGTTTGTCGGTCGGGTCGGGCTCGGCGACCGGCTCCGTCGGCTGTCCCATCATGGCAAGCATCGTCGACTGCCAGAGCGCCATGTAGGAGTAGCTGAGTTCGGCCTGTACTTCCGCGAGTTTGGCCGGGTTCTGCAGCCACATCTGCCAGATATCGCCCATCGTCCGGCCGGCTTCCGACAACTCGTTGAACGCCGAGTATGCGCCGACCTGCGAGTCGGACTTCTCGACCAGGCTGTCCATGACTTTCCGGCTCTCTTCGAACACGGTCAGCATGTTCCGCGCGAACGCCTCCGGATCGCGGATCTGAAACTCTGTGTAGTCAATCGCGCCTTGCTCCGGCGCGGTCGTCAGCGATTCGCTCATGGCTTGTGTGATCTTGGCTTGTTTATGGGCCCGTCTGATGCGGTTCGCCTCATTAATGGCCATGGTGATGCGTTTGTCCAAGTAACCCGGGCAAATCGCGCGACAGGTGCAATCCCGTGCCGGTGGGCCTGTGGACCTCGCCAAACGAAACGGATTAAGTGCCGGCACTGATCCAAGGCCCATACACCTGAGCGTCGGAGACCCGCGTGATCGAAGATTTTCACCGCATCAAGCGCCTGCCGCCCTACGTTTTCGCCGAAGTGAACGCGTTGAAAGCGAAAGCGCGCGCGGGGGGTGCTGACATCATCGATCTCGGCATGGGCAATCCCGACATGTCGACGCCGCAGCACATCGTCGAGAAGCTCGTCGAGACGGTCACGAAGCCACGGACCCACCGCTATTCGGCCTCAAAGGGCATTGCTGGACTGAGGCGCGCGCAAGCCGCTTACTACGAGCGCCGGTTCGGCGTGAGGCTCAACCCGGAAACGGAAGTCGTCGCCACGCTTGGCTCAAAGGAAGGCTTCGCGAACATGGCGCAGGCGATCACCGCTCCAGGTGACGTCGTCCTGACGCCAAACCCAACCTATCCGATCCATGAGTTCGGCTTCCTGATCTCGGGCGGCAGCGCGCGACACGTGCACGCTGCCGACGGCGACCAGTATCTGGCCGGCATCCTGCGCGCGTGCCGCCACACGGTGCCAAAGCCGATCGCGATGGTGCTGAACTATCCATCGAACCCAACCGCTGAGACCGCCGACCTTGCGTTCTACAAGGAGGCCGTTGCGCTCGCGAAGCGCGAAGACCTGATCATCCTTTCAGACCTCGCCTATGCCGAGATTTACTTCGACGGTAATCCACCGCCATCGGTCCTGCAGGTCGAAGGCGCCAAGGACTGCGCGGTCGAGTTCACATCGCTGTCGAAGACCTATTCGATGCCCGGCTGGCGGATGGGGTTTGCGGTCGGCAACGAGCGGCTGATCGCAGCTCTTGCGCGCGTCAAATCGTACCTCGACTACGGGGCGTTCACGCCGGTGCAGGTTGCTGCCGCCGCAGCGCTCAACGGTCCGCAGGACTGTGTCGACGATATTCGCGCGACCTACACATCACGGCGCGACACGCTCGTCTCGAGTTTCGCACGCGCGGGTTGGGATGTGCCGGCACCGCCAGCGACGATGTTTGCCTGGGCGCCGATCCCTGAGGCTTATCGCGACCTCGGCTCGGTTGGGTTCGCAAAACGCCTGATCGAGGAAGCCGATGTCGCTGTCGCGCCAGGGATTGGCTTCGGCGAGTATGGCGATGGCCATGTGCGCATCGCCCTCGTCGAGAACGAACACCGCATCCGGCAGGCGGCGCGCAATATCCGTCGGTTTCTTGCCAAGGACGGGCATGCAGCCGGCGCCGCAGACGAGATGATGCCATCGGCGGCGGAGTGACGTGGCGTAGGCGACAAGCAGTGATGGGAGGGACGTGCACGTGACGCAGCCGTTGCGGATTGCCATTGCCGGTCTCGGCACAGTCGGAGGCGGGCTGGTCGAATTGCTTGCGAGGCGCGGGGCGGCGTTTCGGGCAGCTCTTGGCCGCGATGTCGTGATCGCCGGCGTTTGCGCGCGCGACCGCAAAAAAGACCGAGGCTTCGATCTCTCAAGCGTCGCTTGGTTTGATGATCCCGTGGCGCTCGCGAAGTCGCCCGACATCGATGTATTCGTCGAGCTGATCGGCGGCTCGGACGGCATCGCGAAGGCTTCCGTTGAAGCCGCATTGGCCGCCGGCCGCGACGTGGTGACGGCAAACAAGGCGCTGCTTGCAAGCCATGGCACGGCACTTGCCCGGCAGGCGGAAGATGCGGGTGTTGCGCTTGGCTACGAAGCAGCGGTTGCCGGTGGCATTCCGGTCATCAAAGCGATGCGGGAGGCGCTCGTTGGCAATGAGATCGCGCGCGTCTACGGGATCCTCAACGGCACGTGTAACTTCATCCTGACCAAGATGCAGGACGAGGGCGGCGCGTTCGCCGATGTCCTAGCCCAGGCGCAGGCGCTGGGGTACGCGGAGGCTGACCCGACCTTCGACATCGGCGGCCACGACGCCGCGCATAAGCTTGCGTTGCTGACAAGCCTTGCATTCGGCACCGAGGTCGCGTTCGACCAGATCGACATGGACGGCATCGAAGCGATCACGACGACCGACATCCAGGCAGCCGACGAGCTTGGCTATCGCATCAAGCTGCTCGGCGTCGCACAGCGGACCGCGGCCGGGATCGAACAGCGCGTGCATCCCGCCATGGTGCCAAAGCACTCCGCCATCGCCGAAGTCTCAGGCGTTACGAACGCGGTTGCGATTAAAGGCGATGCCGTGGGCGACCTGCTGCTTGTCGGCCCGGGCGCCGGCGCGGGCGCGACGGCATCCGCGGTCGCAGGCGACATCATCGATGTTGCGCGCGGCTGGCGCCTGCCACCGTTCGTGAAACCCGCCAACACCCTTGCACCCTCGACACCCGCACCGGCTGACGCGCGCGAAGCTGCGTTCTACATCCGCCTTACGGTGAATGATCGCCCCGGCGTCATGGCGGCCATCGCGAGCGGCATGGCCAACCAACACGTCTCGCTTGAAAGTATCGTCCAGCGCCAGGCAACGGGCGGCGCAGGTGCAACGCCGGCAGACGATGATGCGCCGCATCAGGATCAAGCCTCGGTTGTGTTGATCACCCATCAGGCACCCGAGACAAAGGTCCGTGCAGCCATTGCCGCGATCGCCGAGTCGGGCGAGGTGATGACCGAGCCGGCGCAACTTATCCGGATTGAAAAGCTTTAAATGTCGAGAGGGGCCGGTCCGGCCCGCCGCAAGAGAACAGAACAGATGGCCACTGACACCCCCATGCGCGCCGGACTGAACCGCGTCCTCGTGATGGAGGTCGGCCGCGTGACCGAGGCGGCCGCCATCGCGTGTGCAAGGCTACGTGGACGCGGCGACATCAAGGGCGCGGACCAGGCCGCCGTCGATGCGATGCGCAAGGAGCTTGGCCGGGTCAACATTCAAGGCAAAGTCGTCATCGGCGAAGGCGAGATGGACGAAGCGCCGATGCTTTACATTGGCGAAGAGGTTGGCACCGGCGAAGGCCCGGCCGTCGACATCGCAGTCGATCCGCTCGAAGGCACATCACTCTGCGCCAAGGCGATGCCCAACGCGCTCGCCGTGCTTGCGATTGCCGAAGGCGGCGGCTTCCTCCATGCGCCGGACATGTACATGGAAAAGATCGCAGTCGGCCCGCACCTGCCCGACCAGCTCGTCGATCTGGATGCGGCACCGGGCGACAACATCAAGGCGGTGGCGGAAGCAAAGGGTAAGCCCACCTCGCAAGTGACGGCCTGTATCCTTGATCGCCCGCGCCACGCCGAACTGATCGCCGCCGTGCGCGAAACGGGCGCCGCGGTCCAGCTCATCTCTGACGGCGACATCGCGGGCGTGATCTGGACAACCGATACGCAGCAGACCGGCATCGACATTTATCTCGGCTCAGGCGGGGCGCCCGAGGGCGTGCTGGCGGCCGCAGCGCTCCGATGCATTGGCGGCCAGATGGAGGGCCGCCTCCTGCCGGCAAACGAGGAGGAGCGGGCGCGGGCCACCCGGATGGGCGCCGACGTCAACAAGAAGTATGTGCTCGAGGACATGGCATCTGGCGATGTCGTGTTCTCCGCGACGGGCGTGACGGATGGTTCGCTGCTGCAGGGCGTGCGCTTTAACGGCGAATTCGCGGAAACCGAGACTGTGATCATGCGCGCCAAAACCGGCACGGTTCGCCGCGTCCAGACGAGCTACCGCAATTTCGGCAAGCAGTTTCCGGCGCGCGCCCACGCCTGATCCATGCAGTCGCGCCGGCGGCTTAAGTTCTGCACAGCCCTGTTGATGGCCGCGCGTGGGCGTTCCCGCCGGCCCGCAAATCACGTCTTCTGATGCTCAATCAAAGGCGGAGGGCGACGTGGGTGTTGCGGCACGTGACTTCCAATTCGATGCGGACCTGACGGCGGACGACGGGCCATTCCTCGGGGTGGCGCAATCGCTGCGCGGTTACCGCTGGTCTGAGCGATTGCAGGGCCGCCAGCACGCGGTCGCCGAGGCGATCGCCCAGCGCCACGGCCTGCCGGAACTGCTCGGCCGCGTGCTTGCCGCTCGTGACATCGGTCTCGATGACGTCGAGACCGTGCTCAATCCGTCGCTGAAGGCGTTGATGCCGGACCCAAGCACGCTGGGCGACATGGACCCGGCGGCGTCGCGGCTCGCCGATGCCATCACGGCGGGCGAACGCGTTGCGGTCTTCGGCGACTACGATGTCGATGGGGCTTGTGCGTCGGCGCTGATGCATCGCTTCCTCGCCCATCACGGGATCGACGCCCGCATCTACATTCCAGATCGGCTGAGCGAAGGCTATGGCCCGAACGCGACCGCGATGGACGTGCTCGCCGATGAAGGCATGTCGCTAATCGTCACGGTCGACTGCGGCGTCACGAGCTTTGTGCCGCTTGAGCGCGCGCGCGACCGCGGCCTCGACGTGATCGTCGTTGATCACCACCAGGCGGACGAGACGCTGCCGCCCGCCGCAGCCGTCGTGAACCCCAACCGGCAGGACGATCTCTCCGGTCTCGGTCATCTCTGTGCGGGCGGCGTTGTCTTCATGCTGCTGGTCGCGGCGACCCGCGAGCTGCGCGCGCGCGGCGCATACTCTGAAGCACGTGGCGCACCTGACCTGCTCGGATTGCTTGATCTTGTCGCGCTGTCGACGGTTTGCGATGTCGTCCCGCTTCAGGGTCTGAACCGCGCGTTCGTCACGAAAGGCCTCGAAGTCATGAAGCGCCGCCGCAACGTCGGTCTCAGTGCGCTCTCGGATGCAGCCGGCCTCGCGCAGGCGCCCTCGACCTATCATCTGGGCTTCGTGCTCGGGCCGCGGATCAACGCGGGCGGGCGGATCGGGGACTCAGCGCTTGGCGCCAAGCTGCTCTCAACTGAGGACGCGGCGCGTGCCACCGAGATTGCGGCCACGCTCGACCGGCTCAACCGCGAACGCAAAGCGCTGGAAACCCATATGCTGGAAGCCGCGATGGCGATGGGTGAAGCGCGCGTCGAAGCCGATCCCGATTGCCCGATCCTCGTGCTCGCCTCTGACGATTGGCACAAGGGCATCGTTGGCCTGGTTGCGAGCCGTCTGACGGACCGTTTCCGGCGGCCAACATGTATCGTTGCCAAGGACGGTGCCGGGCAGGGGACGGGGTCGCTGCGATCGATCGCGGGCGTCGATGTCGGGGCGGCGGTCCGCCAGGCGATGGCCGATGGGCACTTGGTGAAAGGCGGCGGCCACGCGATGGCGGCCGGTCTCACCGTTGAGGACGGCAAACTCGGCGAGTTGGAGGATGTGCTCTGCGCGGCGCTTAGGTCAGCGACGCCGGAAGCACGCGCGGCGCAAGCTCTCGAGATCGATGGCGCGCTGGTCCCGTCGGCTGCGTCGCACGCGCTGTTCGAGCTGCTCGAAAAGGCAGGGCCCTACGGGCAGGGCAATCCGCAACCGCGCTTTGTGTTTCCGAACCACCGCGTAAAGTTCGCGAAGGTCGTTGGCGACGCCCACGTGAGGTGCGCGCTCGAGGGGCCTGATGCGTCCAGGATCGATGCAATTGCGTTCCGCGCGGCCGGCCAACCAATGGGCGAAGCGTTGCTGACGACTGGCGGGCGGGCGATGCACATCGCCGGCACATTGCGTCGCGACACCTGGGGCGGCCGCGACAAAATCGAGCTCTTCATCGACGATGTCGCCGATCCGTCAGGGGCGTGACCATCGCCGTGGTGCCTGCGCGTCGCGCCCCCTTGCGTGCCCCCGCAAACCTCCGTATATCGACGCTCTCACACCGGTCCGGCCCCTTCGTCTATCGGTTAGGACGCCAGATTTTCATTCTGGAAAGAGGGGTTCGATTCCCCTAGGGGCTGCCACTGCCCGCCGGGCCATTTCCGTTACATCGTAGAAACTGAAGTTCGCATGGCGGCTGCGCACCCGCGATTGCTCGTGTTTGCGCCAACACAGTCGATTTGCGCGAATTTTGATCGGAATACGGATCGCCGGGTTAGCGGCCGCTTAGCGCGGGTCGGCTACTCCTGAAATCGCTCAAGATTTCTTCGAGGCGCAACACGCCATGCCGCTCCGCATCGCAGCCGTTGACGACAATCCGATGGACCTTGCCTGGCTGAAGCGGCTTGCGTTTCAACAGATGCCGACGGCTGTCACCTTCGACGGCTTTGCCGAGATCGAGCATACACTTGAGGTTGTCGCGCGCGGCGACATCTCGCTGCTGCTGCTCGATGATCATCTCGGCCACGGCGATGCGCTGACCAATCTCAAACTGGTGCAGGACCTCGGCACGGACACACAGGTGGTGGTCGTCACCGGCGAATTGCCGCCCGGTCGCCGCGAGCGGCTTTTGAAGCTCGGTGCGATGGAAGTGCTCTCGAAAGATGACCTGACGGCTGCGATTTTCGCTGACCTCATCGCGATGGCACTTGCGAAGTCGTCGGTGTTCCGCCGCGCGCCAACGACGCGCCGCCCGATGCCGGAAGCCATCGATCTTCTCTAGCCGGCAGCCGTCGCGGTTCAGTTCCCCGGCAAGACCAGGATTTCCGTCTTCTCCGGGAGCCGGTCCTTCGAGATGACGACCGTCGGGCTCTGATTGAACGTTACCTTGTAGTCCGGCCGCGCGAGCGTCAGGAACCGTTCCAGCGTCGACATCGTGAAGTAGTGCATTGGGATAATATAGCGCGGGTTCATCGCCTTCAGAACTTCGCGCATACCCGGATAGTCGAGCGTCCAGCTCCCGTCGACGGGTGCAAACACAATGTCCATCTGGCCGATGCCGGCAAGCTGTTGCGTCGTCAGCGTATGATGCAGGTGGCCGAGGTGGGCGATGCAGAGCGCACCGACCTCAAAGATGAAAACCGAGTTGCCGAACTCCCGCGTCTCGCCGCCCCAGGAGCGAATGTTGGTTGGCACGTTGCGCACGCGCATGTCTTCGACCGTCACGTCATGCAGGCGCGCGCCCGCCTCCGTGTTCCAGCCCTCGAGCACATGCGTGATCTCTTTCTGCGGCGTGTAGGTGTGATGCGATGAGTGCGCGATGTTCATCGTTACAATGTTGGGGATGTTCGGCGCGGGGATCGGGAGTGCGTAGTCGGTCGCCGCTTTGACGCCCTTGGGGCTTTCGATCAGCATTGTCGCGTGGCCGAGGAAGGTGACGCGGACCTGATAGGGCGCAAGCTTCTCAGTCGCTGCCGCGCGATGGACGAGCGAACGGCGCGGCCCGGAAGCCAGCGCAAGGCAGCGGTCTGGCGCAAGCTTCTGGGCCTGCTCCTGGGTCTCGGACTGCGCGGCCGCCGCGCCGGCAAGTCCCGCGACCGCCAACGCAACTGCGAGGGCAAAGGCCAGGCCTTTGAGGCTGGGTGCAGTCGTTCCAGGCAGGCAGAAACCTCGGCGCATGGGGGCTCTCCGTTGACGCGCGGCGAGACCGGCCCTGTCGTTCAGCGGGCCTCGCAGACTGACAAGTGTGCTTAGCTTAAAGCAGGGTGTGACGCCTTGGGTGCATGAATTATCGGCAAGGGGTCTTGGCGAGCCTTTGTCGGGCTGCGATACGATTAGGCTCATTGAATGAGACTTTCGCCATCTGAGCGCGCAGCCCCGCGCGCGAACCGGAGTGCGGCCTGACGATGAGCTTCGAACAACCCGACGTTGCGCTCAACGAGCCGTCCGCCGACGAGATCAAGACCACCACTTGCTACATGTGCGCGTGCCGCTGCGGCATCCGCGTGCACCTCAAGGATGGCGTCGTCCGCTACATCGACGGCAACCGCGATCATCCCGTCAACAAGGGCGTCCTGTGCGGCAAGGGCTCGGCCGGGATCATGCAGCACTATTCGCCTGCGCGCCTCAAAGCGCCGATGAAGCGTGTCGGCCCGCGCGGTTCGGGCGAGTTCGAAGAGATCAGTTGGGACGAAGCGCTATCGCTCGCCACGGATTGGCTCGGCACCGTGCGCGCCGACGATCCAAAGAAGCTCGCGTTCTTCACCGGCCGCGACCAGAGCCAGGCGCTGACCGGCTGGTTCGCACAGCAATTTGGCACACCGAACTTTGCAGCCCACGGCGGCTTCTGTTCCGTCAACATGGCAGCCGCAGGCCTCTACACTTTCGGTGGTGCGTTCTGGGAGTTCGGAGAGCCGGACTGGGAACGCACGAAGTACTTCATGCTGTTCGGCGTTGCAGAAGATCACGCGTCGAACCCGCTGAAGATGGCGCTCGGCAAGCTCAAAGAGCGCGGCGTCAAGGTCGTCGCCATCAATCCCGTGCGTACGGGTTACCAGGCGATTGCCGACGAGTGGGTCGGCATCCGGCCGGGTACGGACGCGTTGTTTGTCGGCGGCCTCATTCACGAACTCCTGCGCACCGAGCAAGTCGATCTCGACTATCTCGTCCGCTACACCAACGCGCATTGGCTGGTGATCGACGATCCCGGCGCCGCCGACCACGGCTTGTTCGCGCGCGACGCCGACGGCAACCCGCTCTGCCACGACAAGACAAGCGGCGGCCTGAAGCCCGCAGGCGACGCGGATATCACGCCGGCCCTTGTCGGGACATTCGATGTTGATGGCCGCAAGGCACGGCCGAGCTTCATGCATCTGGCGGAGCGGTATCTCTCGCCCGACATGGCGCCGGAAAAGGTCGCCGAGCAGTGCGACGTCCCGGCGGATACGATCAAGCGGATCGCGGGTGAGCTTGCCGAGGCAGCGTTCAAGGGCGAGATCGCGCTCGACATCCCCTGGACCGACACGCATGGGCGCCACCACGACAAGATGGTCGGCCGGCCCGTCTCGATGCACGCGATGCGCGGGATCTCAGCGCACGCCAACGGCTTCCATACCTGCCGCGCGATCCACCTGCTGCAGATCCTGCTTGGCACCATCGATTGCCCTGGCGGGTTCCGCTATAAGCCGCCGTTCCCAAAACCGCCGCCGCCACCGCTGAAGCCGTTCGGCAAGCCGGGAACCATAAAGCCCAACACGCCGATGGGCGGTCCGCCGCTTGGCTTCACGGCTGGTCCGGAGGACCTGCTCGTGGACGCAGAGGGGACGCCACAGCGGATCGACAAGGCCTACTCCTGGGATGCGCCGATCGCAGCCCACGGCCTCATGCATATGGTCATCACCAACGCGGCCAATCAGGACCCATACCCCGTCGACGTCCTCTTCATGTTCATGGCGAACATGAGTTGGAACTCATCGATGAATATCCCGGCCGTGCTGCAGCACCTGACAACGAAGGATCCTGCGACCGGCGACTACAAGATCCCGAAGATCATCTATTCGGATGCGTATGGCTCCGAGATGATCCCCTATGCCGACCTGATCCTGCCGGACACGACCTATCTTGAGCGCTGGGACTGCATCTCGTTGCTGGACCGGCCGATTTCGGAGCCGGACGGGCCGGCCGATTCTATCCGCCAGCCCGTCGTCGAGCCGGACCGCGACGTGCGCCCGTTCCAGACCGTGCTGCTCGACCTTGGCGCGCGGCTCGGCCTGCCGGGCTTCGTCGATGAGGATGGCGCGCCGAAGTATCCGGGCGGCTACGCTGACTACATCGTCAATCACGAGCGCGCGCCCGGCATCGGCCCGCTCGCAGGTTTCCGCGGCGAGGACGGCGCCACATACGGCAAGGGCGCGCCCAACCCGGATCAGCTCAAGGCCTACATCGACAACGGCTGTTTTCATCATCACGCGCTGGACGAGAGCCACCGCTTCTACAAACACGCCAACGCCGGCTATCTCGAATGGGCCAAGAGCGTCGGCTTCGTTGGCAGCACGAACCCGATCGTGTTCCAGCTCTACCTTGAGCCGATGCAGAAATTCCGGCTCGCTGGCGAAGGTCACGGTGAGATCCAGCCGCCCGAAAGCCACCGCAAGCGCATCACCGCCAACTTTGATCCGCTGCCATTCTGGCCGGGTCACGCCGATGGTGGCGCGCCGGGCGGGGACGCGGCATCGGAATACGATCTGCACGCGATCACGCAGCGGCCGATGGCGATGTACCACTCGTGGGGCTCGCAGAACGCGTGGCTGCGCCAGATCCACGCTGAGAACCGACTTTACGTTCACCGCAAGACCGCGGCGGATCGCGGCATTTCTGATGACGACTGGGTCTGGATTTCGTCACCCATCGGCCGGGTCAAATGTCAGGTGCGGCTGATGGACGGGGTGAACCCGAACACGGTTTGGACCTGGAACGCGATTGGCAAGCGACGCGGGGCCTGGGGCCTCGACCATGACGCGCCGGAGTTCAAGCGCGGGTTCCTGTTGAACCACCTGATCACGGAGCTGCTGCCTGCTCGCGAAGGCGGCTACCGGTTCTCGAATTCCGATCCGGTGACCGGTCAGGCCGCCTGGTATGACCTCAAGGTCAAGATTGAGAAGGCCGATGCGGACGCCGAGGGCCAGACCGCGCCGCGGTTTGAGGCGGCGATCGTGCCCGGCATGGTGAAGGAGCCAGCCGAATGACCGCGCTCCCTGCGACGACTGAAAAGAAGCTCGGCCTCGTCATTGACCTCGACACCTGCGTCGGGTGTCAGGCGTGTGCGACGAGCTGCAAGGAATGGAACACAGCAGGCTACTCCGAGCCGCTGACCGACGAAGAGCCGATGGGCGCCGACCCGCACGGCTCGTGGCTTAATCGCATTCACGGCTACGAGGTGAAGTCGGCGGAAGACAACACGAGCCGCACCGTCCACTTCCCGCGCTCGTGCCTGCATTGCGAAGAGCCCGCCTGTGTCACCGTTTGCCCGACCGGGGCCTCGTATAAGCGCGTCGAAGACGGCATCGTGCTTGTTAATCCTGAGACGTGTATCGGTTGCAAGCTCTGCTCGTGGGCCTGCCCCTATGGCGCGCGCGAGTACGACTATTCGTCCGGCGTCATGAAGAAGTGCACGCTCTGCGTCGACCGGATTTATAACGAGACGTTTGCGCCGGAGGATCGCGTACCGGCGTGTGTCAAAGCCTGCCCGACGGGGGCGCGCCACTTCGGCGACATTGGCGATCCATCGAGCGACGTCAGCCAGCTTGTCGCCGAGCGCGGCGGCTTCGATCTCCTTGGCGCGTTCGGCTACAAACCGGTTAACAAGTATCTGCCGCCGCGGCCGAAGGCGCATGACAATGGGGCGGCCGCCGCCGAGGCCGCACACGCCGAGACCATCTCTTCCACGCCACCCGAAGCCCGGCTCGAAAAATTCTTTGCCTGGGCCGACAAGGTGCTCAGCCGCTAGCCGCCGCGCCGCAGCCTTCCAGGACGTTTCTTCGCATGCATCCCGCCTATTCTGTCATTCTGTTTACAACCGCCTCCGGCGCCGGATACGGCCTCGTTTCCTGGATCGCCTACACGGTGTTGACCGGCGAGGTGCAGAACGGCGCGGCCCTCAACACGGTCGCGTTCGGGCTTGGCCTCTTGCTGATCGCCGGCGGGCTTTTGTCATCGACAGCCCACCTCGGCCGGCCCGAGCGCGCGTGGCGGGCGTTCTCGCAGTGGCAGACGTCCTGGCTGTCGCGCGAAGGTGTCGTTGCGCTCGCGACGTTCGCCCCGATTCTGCTGCTCGCCTGGGCGGTCATCATCAGGGACGTGTCACCGTCGCTGGCGGCCCTCGCAGCCGTCCTGACGATCATCGGCGCGGGCGTCACCGTCTACTGCACCGGCATGATCTACGCGTCGCTCAGGACGATCCCTGCGTGGAACCGCCCGGTCGTCGCGCCGATCTACATTGTGCTTTCGCTGACGACCGGCGGCGTTCTCTACTGCGCTCTCATGGCCGCCTTCGGCCGCGACATCGGCAGCGTCGGCTGGCTGACGTTGCTTGCGATTTTCGCCTCGCTTGCGTTGAAGGCGTTCTACTGGGGCGACATCGACACCGCACCGCGAAAGTGGACGGCGGAAGACGCCACGGGTCTCGGCCGCTTTGGCCGCGTCACGCCGCTTGAGCCGCCGCACACGCAGCCGAATTTCGTCATGCGCGAAATGGGCTACAAGGTCGCCCGCAAGCATGCCGACAAGCTGCGCTGGTCGACGACGCTCTGTCTCGGGATCATTCCCGGCGGCGCGCTGCTCCTCGCTTTGCTCACCGGCGGCGTTTTCGCCGTCGTGCTCACGCTCGCAGCCGTCATCTCAGCGGCGATCGGCGTGCTCACCGAGCGCTGGCTGTTCTTCGCCGAAGCAAAGCACATCGTCACCGTCTACTACGAAGGCGGCGCTGTTTGACGCGTGTGGCCGCTGCCTTCGGCGGCCACCGGCCGGGTCTAGAGAGGCCGCCGGGCTCTGAGGCGCGTATCCAACCCTCGACAAGGTCGCAGCGGCGGCCGTCGCCACAATCGCATCGGTCTGATTGCGGGCTGATGAGGCCCCGCACCGGACGAGACGCGCCGCCACCACGCCGCACCGGTTATGCACGCCCACCGCCTAGCCAAAGGTCGCAGCACACCCTATGACCCAGGCGTTTGATTCATCGCCGGGACGCCATGCCAAAACGCACCGACATCAAGTCCATCCTCATCGTCGGCGCCGGGCCGATTGTGATCGGTCAGGCCTGTGAGTTCGACTATTCCGGGACGCAGGCGTGCAAGGCCCTTCGCGAAGAGGGTTACCGGATCATCCTCGTGAATTCGAACCCGGCGACGATCATGACGGATCCGGGCATGGCCGACGCAACCTACGTCGAGCCGATCACGCCTGAAATCGTCGCCAAAATCCTCGAGAAAGAACGCCCCGACGCAATCCTGCCGACGATGGGCGGTCAGACGGCGCTCAACACGACGCTTGCCCTCCACCACAGCGGCGTCTTGCAAGAGCTTGGCGTCGAGATGATCGGCGCGAAGGCCGAGGCGATTGAGATGGCCGAGGACCGCGACAAGTTTCGCGCGGCCATGGATCGGATCGGGCTTGAGAACCCGCGGGCTGCGATTGCATCGTCGCCGGAAATCCGCGGCGAGAACGGGCAGGTGACGGGCTACAACCGCCGCGCCGGCCTCGAGACAGCCATGGCAGCCCTCGACGAGATCGGTCTGCCGGCAATTATCCGCCCGGCGTTCACGCTCGGCGGCACGGGCGGCGGCGTTGCCTACAACCGCGAAGAGTTCGAACAGATTGCGCGGTCGGGGATCGATGCGAGCCCTGTCGGTCAAATTCTGATCGATGAAAGTCTGCTCGGTTGGAAAGAGTACGAGATGGAAGTGGTCCGCGATACGGCGGACAACTGCATCATCATCTGCTCGATTGAGAACGTTGACCCGATGGGTGTGCATACGGGCGACTCGATCACGGTCGCGCCGGCGCTGACGCTCACTGATCGCGAGTACCAGGTTATGCGCAACGCATCGCTTGCGGTCCTGCGCGAGATCGGTGTCGAGACCGGCGGGTCCAACGTGCAGTTCGCGGTCAACCCTGATGATGGCCGCCTGATCGTCATCGAGATGAACCCGCGGGTATCGCGGTCTTCGGCGCTTGCGTCGAAGGCGACGGGCTTCCCGATCGCCAAAGTCGCCGCTAAGCTTGCCGTTGGCTACACGCTTGATGAGCTTGAAAACGACATCACCGGCGGCGCGACGCCTGCCTCGTTCGAGCCGTCGATCGACTATGTCGTCACGAAGATCCCGCGCTTTGCGTTCGAAAAGTTTCCTGGCGCCGATCCAACGCTGACGACGGCGATGAAGTCGGTCGGCGAAGTGATGGCGATCGGGCGGACGTTCCACGAGAGCGTGCAAAAGGCGCTCCGTTCGATGGAGAACGGCCTTACTGGCTTCGATGACGTCGTGCTTGAGGGGCTTGGCCAGGGCGACGACAAGAACATCATTCGCGCGGCGCTTGGGACGCCGACGCCGGACCGCATCTTGAAGGTCGCGCAAGCCCTCCGCCTCGGGACAGATCCCGAGCAGGTGCAGGCGTCGTGCAAGTTCGATCCATGGTTCATCGACCGCCTAAGCGAGATCGTCGCCATGGAGGCCCGCGTCATCGCGCACGGCCTGCCGCAAGACGCCGGCAACATGCGCACGCTGAAGGCGATGGGCTTTTCCGACGCGCGGCTTGCCAAGCTGACAAACCAAAGCGAGGCGGACATCGCGTCGGCACGCCTCGCGCTCGACGTGACGCCGGTGTTCAAGCGGATCGACACGTGCGCGGCTGAGTTCGCGTCGCCGACGGCCTACATGTACGCGACCTACGAGCGCGGCCTCGATGGCGCCCCGATCAGCGAAGCCGAGATCAGTGATCGCGAAAAGATCGTCATCCTCGGCGGCGGGCCGAACCGGATCGGGCAGGGCATCGAGTTCGATTATTGCTGCTGCCACGCCTGCTTCTCGCTCAGTGATGCCGGCTACGAGACCATCATGGTCAACTGCAACCCCGAGACGGTCTCGACCGACTACGACACGTCGGACCGGCTCTACTTCGAGCCGCTGACAGCCGAGGACGTGATCGAGATCATCCGCGCGGAACAGGCGCGCGGTACGGTCAAGGGTGTGATCGTCCAATTCGGCGGGCAGACGCCACTGAAGCTCGCAGCCGCACTTGAAGACGCCGGCATCGCGATCCTCGGCACGCCGCCGGACGCCATTGACCTTGCGGAAGACCGGGACCGGTTCAAGGCGCTCATCGACGATCTGGACCTGCGCCAGCCAGAAAGCGGTATCGCGCGGACGCCCGATGCCGCGCGCACCGAAGCTGATCGCATCGGCTATCCGGTCGTGATCCGGCCCTCTTATGTGCTCGGCGGCCGGGCGATGGAGATCGTCAGCGATGGCGCGGAAGTCGACCGCTACGTCACGCGGCTTTCAGCGACGCTCGACAGCCCATCAGAGCTCGTCGTCTCAGACAAACGCCCGCTGCTGATTGATCGCTATCTGACGGATGCAACCGAGGTCGATGTCGACTGTCTTTGCGACGGCGAGGACGTGTTTGTGGCCGGCATCATGGAGCACATCGAGGAGGCCGGCATTCACTCCGGCGACAGCGCTTGCACCTTGCCGCCGCACTCGCTCGATCAGGCGACGATCGATGAGTTGAAGCGCCAGGCGCATGCGCTTGCGAAAGCGCTCGGCGTTGTTGGGCTGATGAACGTGCAGTTCGCGATCAAGGACGGCACGATCTACATTCTTGAGGTGAACCCGCGCGCGAGCCGGACGGTGCCGTTTGTCGCCAAGGTCATCGGGTTGCCCGTCGCCGGTCTTGCCGCGCGCGTGATGGCCGGAGAGAAGCTCGCCACGCTCAACTTGCGCGAACCCAAGCTCGACCACATCGCCGTCAAGGAAGCCGTCTTCCCGTTCGCGCGGTTCCCGGGCGTCGATCCCGTGCTCGGACCCGAGATGCGGTCGACCGGCGAAGTCATTGGCCTCGATCGTGATTTTGCGATTGCGTTTGCTAAAAGCCAGATCGGCGCAGGTCAGAAGTTGCCCAAGACCGGGACCGTCTTCATCTCAATCCGCGATAAGGACAAGGAGCGGATGCTGCCGACGGCGCGCGAACTTGTCGACCTCGGCTTCCAATTGATCGCGACGCGCGGCACGTCCCGTTTCCTCAGCGAGCACGGCATCCCGTGCGGCGTCATCAACAAGGTCCTTGAAGGCCGGCCGCACATCGTTGACGCGATGAAGAATGGCGAGGTCGCGATGGTTTTCAACACGACCGAGGGCGGTCAATCTTTGATCGACTCCAAGGACATCCGGCGGACTGCCTTGCTGAACCACATCCCCTGTTATACAACCGTGGCGGGTGCTGTGGCCGTCACCAAGGCGATTGCAGCGCTAAAGGCCGACGTGGTCCGGGTAGCGCCTCTTCAGGCATATGCCGCCCCGTAGGACTGTTTTCAGTCGTCCACCCCCACCATATCGGTGACATACTTTCTCTGACCATGCCGCCGCCCGGCTGATGGGTCACGCCGGCTCTGGGGTCTCTGCCCGGAGCAATTTGGAGATGCTGAGATGTCGATGGAACGCGTTCCGATGACGAGCGAAGGACATGCCGCAATCGAAGCGGAGCTTCAGCGTCTCAAGTCCGAAGAGCGTCCGCGCATCATCAACGCGATCGCGGAAGCGCGCGCGCATGGCGACCTGTCTGAGAACGCCGAATATCATGCCGCCAAAGAAGCGCAGGGCATGAACGAGGCCAAGGTGGCTGAGCTTGAAGACAAGCTGAGCCGCGCCGAGGTCATCGATCCCACCTCGCTGTCCGGGTCGACCGTGAAGTTCGGCGCAACCGTCCGCCTCGAAGACGAGGACACCGAAGAGAAGGTCAAGTACCAGATCGTCGGCGAGATGGAGGCGGACGTAAAAGCGGGCAAGGTCTCCATCACGAGCCCAATTGCGCGTGCCCTCATCGGCAAGGCAAAAGGCGATAGCGTTGAAGTGACGACCCCGAAGGGCGCCAAGAGCTACGAGATCCTGAAGGTCGAGTGGAAATAGGCGCGTCCGGCGCCGTCGAAGAGGCGCGCCGGGGCGACGCCCACGTCGGCTGCTAGAGGCCCACGCCCGCCTCGAACTTGGCCCGGCGCATCGCAACGGTCGGCTTGACGCTGGCAACGTTCTGCGCCGAGCTGATCTCGTCGATCAAGAACGACTGGAAACTGCGCAGGTCGCGGGCGACGACCTTCAACATATAGTCCGCGTCGCCCGCCATCATGTGGGCCTCGCGAACAAGCGGCCACTTAAGCAACAGGTTCTCGAAGGCGCGCAGGTCTTTCTCGGCCTGGTTGTGCAGCGTAACGGCGACGAATGCCGTCACCGAAAACCCGAGCGCTTCGGCGTCCACTTCCGCGTAGTACCCTAAGACGAGCCCTGCCTCTTCGAGCGCGCGCACGCGGCGCAAACACGCCGGACCGGACAGCCCCACGCGCTGGGCGAGGGCCACGTTCGTCTGCCGCCCGTCCGCCATCAATTCACGCAGGATGCGGGTGTCGATCGCGTCTAGGGCGTCGCTCAAGGCTGTCTCCGCATTGCACGTTTGCTCCGACCGGTGCATTTGAGGACGGCCTAGTCAACCGGCCGATGAAGCGCTGCGGTGGGGGCTGACATCAAATGCCGTCAGATGCCGACGTGAGAGATGCCGCGCGCGCGATGGATCAACCGATGCGCGGCCTCAGCGCGTGGGTCATAACCGACGGCAAAGCGGGGTCGGAAAGTCAGGCGCTCGGCGTCGCTGGCGCGCTTGGCCTTGACGCTGCGTTAAAGCGCGCAGCCCCCACTGGCCTCTACAGACTGATTGCACCGTACGGGCCGCCCGATCCGCGCGTTCGCTTTGGCGAGACCGGCTCGGACTTTGCGCCGCCCTGGCCCGATGTTGCGATTTCAATTGGCCGGCGGAGCCTGCCTGTGCTTCGCGCGTTGCAGCGCGCCGCCGGCGGGGCCTGTTTCACGATCGTGCTGCAGGATCCGCGCGCGGGCGCCAACATTGCCGACGTCGTCTGGGTCCCTGAACACGACCGGTTGCGCGGCCCCAACGTCATCACGACGCCGACGAGCCCGCATGGGTTTCCGCCGGAGCGGCTGGCGGTCCTCCGCGAGCACATGCCGCCGGCCATTGCCGCGCTGCCAAAGCCAAAGGTCGCTGTGCTGCTCGGCGGCAAAAACCGCGTCTTTCGGTTCACGGACGCCGACCACGATCGGTTTGCCGGAGCGCTGGCGTCGATGGCCCGCCTCGGCGCGTCATTCCTGATCACCCCCTCACGGCGCACGCACGATGGGCTGCTCCGCGCAGCAATTGCCGGCATCGGGGACGCCCCGGCGCTGGTCTATGACGGGACTGGCCCAAACCCCTACGCGGACTTCCTGGCGCACGCGGACATGATCGTCGTGTCGGCGGATTCGATCAGTATGACGGGCGAAGCCACTGCAACCGGAGCCCCGGTCTACGTGTTTCATCCAAGCCGCGGCAGCGCCAAGTTCGCGCGTTTTCATGAGGCGCTTGAGCGGCAAGGCGCGTGCCGGGAGCTACCGGCGGTGGTCGATCGGCTTGACGGCTGGCGTTACACGGCCAGTGATGCGACGTCTGATATTCGGGACGCGATTGTGGCGCGTTATCTCGCATGGCGCGGTCGCCGCGGCGGAGAAGGGGAGGGGGGCTGATGTCGACAGCCGCAATCCAATCGCAGGATCCGGAGCCGAACCTCGCAGCCGGCGGTTCGCTCTACCGCATCGACCGCGAGCGCAATCCCCGGCTCGCGCGCCGCGTCTGGCTGCTCGCAGAGATGGCGCTGTTCTACATCGGCGCGCCGATCGCGATCATTTGGGCGATCCACGCGTGGGGCGTGCCGCTGTTTGTGGCGCTGCAACCGATCCTGCTTGGCTTCATCGCCTACCTGCTCTGGGACGACAGCTTCAAGCTGCGCAACGAGCTTGCCGTCGGCATCAGCGCACGGGCGATCCTCTTCATCGCCGCCGTCTTTCTGGCGCTCGGCAGTGCGGTGAGTATTGCGACCTACTACCTGTTTCCAGGTCTCTGGCTGTCATTCCCGCGCTGGAACCCAAATCTCTGGCTGTTCGTGATGGCAGCCTATCCGCTGCTCTCGGTGATCCCGCAGGAACTCGTCTACCGGACGTTCTTCTTTCACCGCTATGGGCCGCTGTTCGGCGATCTCGGGTGGCTTGCAATCCTCACCAACGGCGCGCTGTTCGGGTTCGCGCATATCATCTTCGGCAATTGGATCGCAGTCGCAGGCACCGTCGTGCTCGGTTTCATTCTCGCGTTCCGATACGAGGCCACGCGATCGCTCTGGGCCGTCTGGCTCGAGCACAGCCTGTGGGGTTGCCTGATCTTTACGATCGGCCTCGGCCGCTTCTTCTTCACCGGCGTCTCAAACCTCAATTGAGGTCTCGGTCGGCGAGACCTTCGAGATACGTCCGGTGGTCATGTCGACGGGTGAGGGCGATTGCGCGGGCGAGCGCTTCCGATGCGTCCCGGCCGGTGGCAAGTTCCAGATGCGCCCTGACGGCCCAGTAGGGCTGGTAGTCGGCGACCGCGTCGGCTGGCAGCGATGCGAGCAACGCAGCCGCTCGCGTGACGTCGTGGGCTTCGTAGAGAGCTGCCGCGTGGGCAACGGTTGCGCCGAGGCTTGGCGCGACCGCGCTCAGCGCTTCATAGAGGCGGTCGATCGCGTCCCAATCGGTCCGTCCGGTCCGGCGGCGGTCCATGTGCACCGATTGGATGGCAGCCTCAATCTGATAGCGGCCCGGCGTGGCGAGGCGCGCGGCCGTCCGCAACGCAGCTTCCGCGTCAGTGATGCGATCGGCATCCCAGTTGCCAGGGTCTTGGCGGCTGAGGGGCACGAACAGGTCGCCCCCGGCCGGCTCCCGCGCCGCAGAAAACAGCATTAGCGACAACAGCCCATGCGTCTCCCCCGCTTCCGGCAATAGCGCCGCTGCGAGGCTCGCGAGCCAGATCGCTTCCTGCGAAAGAGTGGCCCGGGCCGCATCTTCGCAGCCGGCCGCGTCTGCGCCATCTGCGACGGTAAACGCGGCGTAGATGGCATCGAGCACGCTCGGTAATCGCTCTGTGAGCGTGCGCGCCTCCGCCAGCTCAAACGGGATCCGGGCCTGCTTCACTTTTGCCTTCGCTCGCACGAGGCGCTGGCTCATCGTAGCGGGCGGGACAAGGAAGGCCGCCGCGATCTCGGCGGCTGTCAAACCGAGCAGCGTCTGCAACATCAGAGGTGCGCGAACGCTTTCGTCAATGGCTGGGTGCGCGCACACAAACATGAGCCTGAGGCGGTCATCGCTAAGCGGTGTCGCCGGCGCATCTGTGAGCATGGTCTCCTCGCTCAGAAGCTTGAGCGCCGGCTCGGCGGCGCTAGCTGTCTGCGTGCGACGATAGCGATCCATCAGCTGCCGGCGCGCGACCGTCGTAAGCCAGGCAACCGGCGCATCGGGGACGCCGGTTTCCGGCCAGACTTCCAGCGCTTTGACCAGCGCCTCGCCAAGAGCGTCTTCTGCGGCTGCAACGTCGCCGGAGCGGGCCGCGAGCCGGGCTGTCAGGTGGCCGTAGGCCTCGCGGGCGGCAAGGGCTGCCGCCGCGCGTGCCGCGTCTGTCGTTGGGGCAGAGCCCGTCATGATCGGCGAGCCAAGCTACTCGGCGTAGACAGGCCGGATCTCGACTGAACCGTTCTTCACCGCCGGGCTTTGTTCGGCCAGCGCGATGGCTGCGTCGAGATCAGCAACTTCGATGATGTAGTATCCACCGAGCTGCGCCTTGGAGTCGGCGAATGGCCCATCCTGCACCACGCGCTTTCCGTCCTTCTGGCTGACGGTTGTCGCGGTGCTCGGCGGTTGCAGGCCATTGCCACCGCGCAGGACGCCTGCGTCGATCAGTATTTGTGTGTAAGTCTGCCAGGCAGCCTCATCGGGCACGCCGCCGTCAGCAGCGCTGCCGGCCATCTCGCTCACGGGTGGGTATTGAATCAGCATGTACTGCATGTCGGCCTCCATTTGGTCTCATGCCGCGCTGCAACGGTCGTCGCGGCCGCAAGGATGACGTGCGGTACCCAGTTGTTTCGACAAACGTGCAAAAAATTCTTTTGGCTCACTCAGCAGCGGTCGGTTGGCCGGATTGTTTGAGCCAGGTTTCGATGGCCTCGATCAGGCCGTCGAGCGGGCGGAAACCGCTGGTGATCAGCGCGTAGCCCTGATCCTCGGTGCCGATCACCAGACACGGAAAGCCCTGCACGCCGGACTGTTGCGCGAACAGGAAGTCGCGGAACGTTTCGTTGCGGATGTCGGGATCAGCGAGGTGCGCCTTAAACGCCGCGCGGTCGTGGCCCGCCTCTTCGGCGATGTCGCAAAGGACGGCTCCATCGGTCGTGTCGCGCCCGTTTGCATAGAACGCAGTCGAAATCTGAGACTTGAATTCGAGCGTCTGCTCGGGCGCTAGATGCCGCATGGCGACGACGGCGCGGCAGGCGGGCTCGGTGTCGTAGGTGAAGCTCTCGCGATCGAAGAACGAGAAGTCGAACGGCTGGCCCGAGGCTTCGTGCACGCGCGTCCAGGCGTTGCGGATGTAGTCGCGGTCCTGATCCCGCATGGCCTGTGTATTGCCGGCTCTGAGACCGCCAAGGACGACCTTGAGCGGCACGCGGTCCGCAAAGTGCTGAGCGACCGCCTTCATGATCGGCGCAAAGCCATAGCACCACGAGCACATCGGATCGCCGAAGTAGACGAAGTGCACGCCGTCGGCGCTTGATTGGCGGCTTTCAGATGCCATATCGCGATCACTCCTTTATCACCGGATTTGCTGCCGCGCCCGGCGGGCCGCTGGCGATTGAGCCTGGCGCGCCAATGCGTTAGACCGACGGCCAAATCCCTTGATCCGGACACGCGATTTCACGGAGGGCTGCAAATGGCCACGCCGCAATACGTCTATCACATGTCGAACGTTTCAAAGACCTATCCGGGCGGCAAGCAGGTCTTGCGCGATATCTCGCTCTCGTTTCTGCCGGGCGCGAAAATCGGCGTGGTGGGGATCAACGGCGCCGGTAAGTCGACGCTGCTGAAGATCCTCGCCGGCACGGTCGATGATTTCACTGGCGAAGCGTGGGCCGCCGACGGCGTGAAGGTCGGCTATCTCAGTCAGGAGCCGGAGCTTGACGAAGACAAGGACGTGATGGGCAACGCGATGGACGGCGTTGCCGAGAAGAAGGCAATGGTCGACCGCTTCAACGAACTTGCGTCGAACTACTCAGAAGAGACAGCCGACGAGATGGCCGAGCTGCAAGACAAGATCGATGCGCTCGACCTTTGGGATCTCGATAGTCAGGTCGAGCAGGCGATGGATGCGCTGCGGTGTCCGCCGGGTGACGCGGACGTGTCGCAGCTTTCCGGCGGTGAGCGCCGCCGCGTTGCGCTCACAAAGCTTCTGCTGTCGAAGCCGGACATCCTGCTGCTGGACGAGCCGACCAACCACCTCGATGCCGAAAGCGTCGCGTGGCTTGAGCGCTTCCTGAAGGAGTACGCGGGCTGCGTGATCCTCGTCACCCACGACCGCTACTTCCTCGACAACATCACCGAGTGGACACTCGAACTCGATCGCGGTCACGGCGTGCCCTACAAGGGCAACTACTCAAGCTGGCTCGAGCAGAAAGCCAAGCGCCTCGAAGTTGAGAAGGGCCAGGAAGAAGCCAAGCAGCGCGCGCTTAAGCGTGAACTTGAGTGGATCCGCTCAAGCCCGAAGGCGCGTCAGGCGAAGTCGAAGGCGCGTATCCAGTCCTATGAGAAGCTTGCCGAAGAGGCGGGCCGGGAAGAGGTCAATCACGCGCAGATCCAGATCGCGCCGGGGCCGAAGCTCGGCAACGTCGTCATCGAGGCCGACGACCTTTCGAAGGCGTTTGGCGAGCGGCTTCTGATCGATGATCTGACGTTTAAGCTGCCGCCGGGCGGGATCGTTGGCGTGATTGGCCCGAACGGGGCCGGCAAGTCGACGCTGTTTAAGATGCTCGTCGGTGATGAGACGCCGGACGACGGCGCGATCCGCGTTGGCGAAAGTGTCGAGATCTCGTACGTCGACCAGTCGCGCGCGCACCTCGACGATAGCAAGACGGTTTGGGAAGAAATCTCGGGCGGCAACGACATCATTCAGCTTGGCAAGCGCGAGGTGAGCAGCCGCGCCTATTGCGGATGGTTCAACTTCAAGGGACCCGACCAGCAGAAGAAGGTCGGGATGCTTTCGGGCGGTGAGCGCAACCGCGTGCACCTCGCAAAGCTGTTGAAAGAGGGCGGCAACCTGTTGCTGCTCGACGAGCCAACCAACGACCTCGATGTGGAGACGTTGTCAGCGCTCGAATCTGCGCTTGAGGACTTTGCAGGCTGCGCCGTGGTCATCAGCCACGACCGCTTCTTCCTCGACCGGCTGGCGACCCACATCCTCGCCTTCGAAGGCGACAGCCACGTCGAATGGTTTGAAGGCAACTTCGCCGACTATGAGGAAGACAAGAAACGCCGCCTGGGTGACGCCGCCGTCGAACCAAGCCGCATCAAGTTCAAGCGCTTCGAGCGGGCATGACGTGCAGGCGCTCATTGGCTTGGCATATCTTGGTGGTGACTAACGAAAACCCGCGTGGAGAGCGGCAGTCGTGCAAGACGGCCTTCTAGACTCAGCCATTGCCGCCCGCCGGGTGCAGACCGCGACCGGGCTCGATGTCCATTACCTGGAAGCGGGCGCAGCCGACGCCCCGCTGTTGGTACTCCTGCACGGGTTTCCAGAGTTAGCGTTCAGTTGGCGCAAGGTCATGGTGCCGCTGGCGGACTTAGGCTACCGCGTCGTCGCGCCGGACCAGCGCGGCTATGGGCAGACGACGGGCTGGGTCGACGGCTTTGAAGGTGACGTCGACAGCTACCGGCTGGTCGCGCTCGCGCGCGATGCGCTGGCGCTTGTTTCAGCTCTTGGGCGCCCCGAGGCTGCCGCTGTCATCGGCCACGACTTCGGATCGCCGGTCGGACAGACTGCGGCGCTCATCCGGCCGGACGTGTTCCGCGCGTGCGTCATGATGAGCGCGCCCGTGCCATCGCCATCAGCCCTGCCGCTTGGGCCGTACCAGGCGCCGAACGGCCGCGACGTCCACGCCGACCTGCGTGCGCTCGACCGGCCGCGCAAGCACTACCAGTGGTATTATTCGACGCGCACGGCCGCCACGGACATGCTTGCGCCGCCCGAAGGTCTGCACGCGTTTTTGCGCGCCTACTATCATATGAAGAGTGCCGATTGGGCCGCGAATAGGCCGGCGCCACTGGCGGCCTGGTCGGCTAAAGACCTGGCGTGGCTGCCGGACTACTACGTGATGGGCGCGGACCAGACGATGCCGGAGGCCGTGCGCGCGTCAATGCCGACGGCCGATGAGATCGCGGCGCAGGCCTGGCTGACGGACGATGAGCTTGGCGTCTACGCCGATGCGTTTCGCGCAACCGGGTTCCAGGCGCCGCTCACTTGGTACCGTTGTCAGACCGAGGGCCGGAACGCGGCCGACCTAGCGATGTTTGCTGGCTGCAAACTTCAGGTGCCGACGGCGTTCATCGCCGGGGCGTCTGACTGGGGTGTGCATCAGGTGCCGGGTGCGCTGGCTGCGATGGAGTGCGCGGGCAGCGTGGACTACCGCGGGACGACGCTGATTGAGGGTGCCGGCCACTGGGTGCAGCAAGAACAGCCGGACGCGGTCGTCACGGCGCTCAGCTCATTCCTGAAGTCGCTCTAGACGACCTCGACGGAAATGCGCCCCAGCCGATCGATCGCCGCGTCCATGCGATCGCCTTTGACGACCGGGCCCACGCCGGAAGGCGTGCCTGACAGAATGACATCGCCCGGCGCGAGCTCGAAGTATTCTGACAGGTGCGCGATCATCTCAGGTACCTTCCAGATCATCTGGCCGAGGTCGCCTTCCTGGCGTACATCGCCGTTGACCTTCAGTTCAATCCGTCCGGCATCGAGGTGGCCCGTCTCGCTCGCGGCCGTCAGCGCACCGCACGGCGCCGACCGCTCGAACGACTTGCCGATTTCCCACGGCCGGCTCGCCTTCTTCGCTTCGCCCTGCAGGTCGCGCCGCGTCATGTCGATCGCGACGGCGTAGCCGAACACGTGGTCCAGCGCGTCGCCGATCGCGATGGTGGTGCCGCCCGACTTCAGCGCCACCGCCATCTCGACCTCATGGTGCACGTCAGACGACTTCGGCGGGTAGGGAAACGCGCCGCTGGTATCGAGGCTGTTCGGGTTCTTCTGGAAGAAAAACGGTGGCTCGCGATCCGGATCGCCGCCCATCTCGACCGTGTGCGCCGCGTAGTTCCGGCCGATGCAGTAAATCCGGCGGACCGGAAACCGCTTGTCCGTGCCGCTCACGGGCAGTGTGACGAGAGGCGGGGCCTCAATGACGAGATCGGACATCTGTTGGTCTGGAACCCCGATGGTCATACGCACGACCGTTCTCCAAGTCGTACGATCCGTTGTGACACTGTAAGTCATTGGAATTCTGGTGCCGGCTGAGGGACTCGAACCCCCGACCCACTGATTACAAATCAGTTGCTCTACCAACTGAGCTAAGCCGGCTGAGGCGTTTGAATAGTCCATCCGCGCCGGGCAGGCCAGTCTCTCAGACGTCGAAATCGCTGGATTTCGGCCGGTCGCAGCCCATGGCATGTCAGTTGCAGCCGATCACCGCAGGGCAGTCCGCCTGGGCCGCCTTATACTCTGCCATGCACCGGACGCCGGGCGCTTTTCCGGCACCAGCTTTTGGCACCCGCGGATGCCGTGATGAGACAATTGGTTGAAGTTATGCAGGCCGTGCCCGCCACATCGTGGCGGAATGAGACAGTGCGCCCCGCGGTCTCGCGCGCAGCCGACACGGACGAGTTCGACGCCGGGACACTTCTTCGCGCACTGGCTCGCCGGTGGAAGTGGATCGCAGCGCTCGCGCTCCTCGGTCTCGCGCTTGGCATCATTCTGCCGATGCTGTTTCTGGCGCGCCATGAAGCCACGACGCGCGTCCTGATCGACCCCCGCGGCCTTCAAGTCCTCGAGCGTAGCGCGCAGCCGCAGGCCGCAGGCGCAGAAGAATCGCTGTCGGTACTCGAGAGCGAAGCGCGCATCATGACGTCCGATCTCGTGCTTCGCCGCGTGATTGAAAAGAACAACCTCCTCGATGACCCCGAGTTCAATGGGTCGTTGCGCGGGCCGCTCAGCTTCATTGGCGACCTTCGCGCTGGCGCAGGACGCGCGGTCCGGCGCTTCTTCGGGCGACCGGAGCGTGAGAGCGACGACACGTTGACCGCGCTGTCGAACCTGCGGGCCGCGGTCAATGCAGAACGCCAGCCGCGCAGCTTCGTCATTGACGTTGTCGCCCGCCTGACCGATCCGCAAAAGGCCGCCAACGTCGCCAACTGGGTCGCGCAGGAATACGTCGACTCACGGTTCGGCGCGCGCGCGTCCGCGACAGAGAAGGTGGCCGGATCGCTCACGGATCGACTGGATGAGCTCAAGGCGCGCGTTGAGACGGCCGAGCAGGCGGTCGCGAAGTTTAAGGCCGACAACGACATCGTCGAGAGCGGCGATCGCACGGTCGATGGCCAGCAGCTTATCGAACTTAACACACAGCTCAGCCAGGCGGCAGCGGGGACCATCCGCGCAAAGGCCCGGCTTGAGCAAGTCCAGCGGCTTCGGCGCACCGGCGTCGGGCAGGGCGCCACATCGGAGGCCGTTGCCTCGCCGGCACTGACGGCGCTGCGCGGACAAGTCGCCCAGGTGAGGCGCCGCGTTGCCGCGCTTTCGGCCAATCTGCTGCCAACGCATCCGGACCTGCAGCGCGCGCGGCGGGAACTAAACGATGCGCAGGCGCAGGTGCGCGAAGAGCTTGCTCGGATTGCTCAGGCAGCGCGCCTTGATCTCGAGCGGGCCGAGGCGAATGAGGCCGCGCTCCGTCGCGATCTGGCAACGAAGAAAAAGCGGTCGCAGGACACAGATCAAAAGCAGGTTCGCCTGCGCGAACTTGAGCGCAACGCGGAAGCCAGCCGGCAGGTCTATCAGGCGTTCCTCGTGCGCACGCGGGAGCTGTCTGCCCAGCAGCCGGTCGACAACTCGCTCGCACTCGTGTTGTCGCCTGCCGTGCCGAGCGATGGCATCGTCGGGCCGCCGCGCGCACTGCTCGCCGGTCTTGGCGCGCTGATGGGGCTGGCGTTTGGCGCCGGGCTGGCACTTTGGCGCGATGCGTCTGATCCGGTGCTGAAAGGCAGCGATCAGCTCGGCCGCCTCGTCAATCGCGGGCGCGTCTCCGAGATCCCGCAGCTCGCTTCCGCCATCGCGCAGACGGACGATCGCGTTCTCCTCAAGCGGCGAAAGCGGCGCGACCCGGCGATCGTCCCGATCCCGGCATTCGTCGTGAATGCGCCGGACTCAGAAGCCGCCGCCGCAACCGAAGCCGCCACCGGCGAGATCATGTACACGCTGCAATCGCGGACGCATCCGATTGTCGTCGTCACTTCGCACTCGCATGACGAAGGCAAGTCCACAGTCGCCTTGAACCTGGCGCTTGCTGCGGCCGCGGAAGGTCAGCGTGTCGTGCTGATCGATGCCGATATGCAGACGCAAAATCTGTCGCGGCTTGCAGGCAGAACGGATGTGCCGGGGCTGCTGCAAGTCCTTGACCGGCCGTACAAGCTGACGGCTGCAATCCACCGGTTGCGGAACCTGCCGGTCGGTCTGTTGTCGGCCGGGCGCGGCACGGTCTATCCGCAGCGCATTCCCAACCGCAACCGCATCTCCGATCTCGCCTACGCACTTGGTGAGAGCTTTGATCTCGTCGTCGTCGACGCCGGCACGTCGCGGCGCGCACTCAATTGGATGCCGTCTGCAGGTGTGGTGGTGTTGGTGACGCGCAAGGGCGTCTCAGACAAATCGTCTGTTGCAAGCGCCTTCGAGGGGCTTGGCGGTGGATCGGAAGCGCCGATCCACACGATTATGATTTCCGACTAGCACGCTGCACATCGTGCCACGCCAAAGCGGCCGAGTTACTCGGCCGCTTGCTTTTTTTCAGCGCGGCGCACCGGGCGCTGCAGGAACGCGGGGACATTGCCGCCAAACGAGCTGGCGCCCCCGTCACCGGTCTCGCCAGCGGCGGCCTGCTGAGCGGTGTCGCTGCCCTGACGTCGGCGGCCACCACGGCTGTTGCGATCGCGGCGCGGCTCTGTGCGCGCGCTCTCACCCGGGGTGACGGGTGCTTCAACGTCGTTTGCCGCGCTGTCAGCCTTCGTCGCGGCAGGTGCGGCCTCGACGGGTGCCTCCGTCTTGCGGTCATCTGGCGCGCTGCCACTGCTGCGGCTGCGCCCTCCGCGTGACCGCCGGCCTGACCGCTCTGAACTGCCGCCGCGGGCAGATCGCTCGCCGGATCGCTCAGACGACGACTTGTCACCGCCGCGGCCGCCACCACGCCCGCGGCGTTTTCTGGCGGCTGCCTCCGCATAGTCCTCTTCAGTCGGCGCTTTGCCTTCCCAAGCGAGGTCTGCGCCGGTGATCTTCTCGATATCCGAAATGCGCTTTAAGTCTTCCGGCCCGACCAGCGTCGCAGCAAACCCTTCGCGGCCAGCGCGTCCCGTCCGGCCAATGCGGTGGACGTAATCGTCGGCTGCAAGCGGCACATCGAAGTTGAAGACGTGGCTCACTTCCGGAATGTCGAGGCCGCGTGCTGCCACATCGGACGCAGCCAGCACGGTGATTTCGCCGCTGCGGAACGCGGCCAACGTCTCCATCCGGCTTGTCTGATCCATGTCGCCATGGAGTGCGCCGGCGTTAAACCCGTGTTTGGTCAGCGACTTCAGAAGGATCGCCACGTCACGCTTCCGGTTGCAGAAGATGATCGCGTTTTTGATCTCGACCGCCCGCATCAGATCCCGAAGCCGCTCGCGCTTGGCCCAGTCCTCTCCGTTCTCGCAGAACGTGAAGCTCTGCTTGATCGTCTTCGCGGTCGTGGCCGGCGGCGCAACTTCGATCCGAATCGGGTGTTTGAGGAACTGGTCAACCAGCCGCTGAATCTCTGGCGGCATGGTTGCCGAAAAGAACAGCGTCTGCCGTTTTGGCGGCAGCAGCCGGCAGATCTTCTCGATGTCCGGAATGAAGCCCATGTCGAGCATCCGGTCGGCCTCGTCGATGACGAGGATCTCGACGCCGGTCAGCAGCAGCTTGCCGCGTTGAAAATGATCCAGCAGCCGGCCGGGTGTCGCGATCAGGACGTCGGCGCCGCGATCAAGCTTGCGGTTCTGCTCGTCGAACGACACACCGCCAATCAGCAGCGCGACCGAGAGTTTGTTGGACTGGCCGTACTTTTCGAACGCGTCGGCGACCTGCGCCGCCAGCTCGCGCGTCGGCGCAATGATCAAAGAGCGCGGCATCCGCGCCCGCGCCCGCCCGCGTTCAAGCCGCGTGATCATCGGCAGCGTGAACGACGCTGTCTTGCCGGTGCCCGTTTGCGCGATGCCAAGGACATCTTGTCCGGCAAGGGCAATCGGGATGGCTTCGGCCTGGATCGGCGTCGGTATGGTGTAGCCGGAGGCTTCGATAGCAGCTTCGACTTTTGGGCTCAGGCCCAAATCGGCGAAAGTTTTCTCGCTCAAAGAGATTGGTCTCCGTGGACCTTGGGAGGTGTCGGCGTACGCAATGACAATGCGTTACGGGTCGAGAGCGGGCAGTCCCAAATGCACACCCGACGGGGACGTCAAAGCGGTCGACGTCTAATACAAGTCGGGTGCTGACACATATCGCTGGTGAGCGCAACCCAGCCGCTTGCGAACCATGAATGGGAGTTGTCGCGTCGTTTCGCGATGAACCGCTGCGGATTTGCGCGCTCAGCCCAGTGAGCCCGCCCTTGATCCCAAGCTAATCTAGATGTCGAGGCCGGTCGCGAACGCCGCGCGTTCCTGGATGAAGTTGAATCGTAGCTCCGGCTTCGAACCCATTAGCGCGTTCACCGCATCGCCAATCTCGGACCGTTCGCCCTCGCCGATCTCGACCTTAAGCAGCACGCGATTCGCAGGATTCATCGTCGTCTCTTTGAGGTGGCTTGCGTTCATCTCGCCGAGGCCTTTGAAGCGCGTCACTTCGATCTTCTGATTGGCCTTGAACGTGCCGCTCTCAAGCAGGCTCAGGCGTTCCTTGTCGTCGCGCGCGTAGGCCGTGTTCGCGCCCTGCGTCAGCTTGAACAGCGGTGGCACGGCCAGGAACAGGTGCCCGCCTTCGATCAGTGCCGGCATCTCCTGATAGAAAAACGTGATCAGAAGCGCTGCGATATGGGCGCCGTCCACGTCGGCGTCGGTCATGATGATCACCCGCTCGTAGCGGAGATCTTCGGCGCGGTAGCGCGCGCCAAGGCCGACGCCCAGCGACTGGATGAGGTCGGATAGCATCTGGTTGGCGGCGAGCTTCTGGCTGCTGGCGTTGGCAACGTTCAGGATCTTGCCACGCAGCGGAAGGACGGCCTGCGTCTTCGGGTTGCGCGCCTGCTTGGCCGACCCTCCGGCGCTGTCGCCCTCGACGATAAAGATCTCGGTGCCGACGTTCGAGTTGGACGAACAGTCCACCAGTTTGCCGGGCAGCCTGAGCCGCCGCGTCGCCGTTTGGCGGCTGATGTCTTTCTCGCGCCTGCGCTTCAGCCGGTCCTCGGCCTGCTCGATGCACCACTCTAGCAGCTTGGTCGCCTGTTGCGGGCTGTCGGCAAGCCAGTGGTCGAAGGCGTCCTTGATCGTCGTCTCAACGATGCGGGCGGCTTCCGTGGTCGCAAGTTTGTCTTTGGTCTGGCCCTGGAACTCCGGCTCGCGGATGAAGACCGACAGCATCGCAGCCGCAGTCCCGATCACATCGTCAGCCGTAATCTGCGCAGCTTTCTTGTTGCCGACCAACTCGCCGTACGCGCGCAGGCCCTTCGAGAGCGCGGCGCGCAGGCCGATTTCGTGTGTGCCGCCGTCGGGCGTCGGGATGGTGTTGCAGTAGGACTGCGAGAACGCGTCGGCGTCAGCGATCCAGGAGATCGCCCACTCGACGGAGCCGTGCCCGCCCTTCCGCTCGACACGGCCGGAGAAGATGTCCTTTGCAACGCGCGTGCGGCCGGCGATTTGCGCTTCAAGGTAGTCGCGCAGCCCGCCCGGGAAATGGAACGTCGCCTCCCCCGGGGTATCGTCGCGGATGAGGCTCGCGTCGCAGCGCCAGCGGATCTCAACGCCGCCAAAGAGGTAGGCCTTGGACCGCGCCATGCGGAACAGCCGCGCAGGCTTGAAGGCGACGCCGTCTCCGAAGATCTCAGGGTCCGGCTGGAACGAAACGCGCGTGCCCCGGCGGTTCCGGATCGACCCGAGCTTCTCGAGCTTGGTCTGCGGCTGTCCGCGCGAAAACACCATTCGGTAAAGCTGCTGGCCGCGCGCGACCTCGACTTCGAGCCATTCCGACAGCGCATTGACGACGGAGACGCCAACGCCGTGCAGGCCGCCGGACGTCGCATACGCCTTGCCGTCGAACTTTCCGCCCGCGTGCAGCGTCGTCATGATGACTTCAAGCGCGCTCTTGGATTTGAACTTCGGGTGCGGGTCGACCGGGATGCCGCGGCCGTTGTCGGTCACCGACAGTGTCTGATCAGGCCCAAGCTCAACTTCGATCCAGTCGGCGTGGCCAGCCACCGCCTCGTCCATCGCGTTGTCGATGACTTCCGCGAAAAGATGGTGCAGCGCCTTTTCATCGGTCCCGCCGATATACATGCCGGGCCGGCGGCGGACGGGCTCAAGCCCCTCCAGGACCTCGATATCGGCGGCCGTGTAGTCGCTGGCGGCATCTGTATGAGACGCCTGGTCAGACTTGCGGGCAGCAGATTTGCTTGCCGTGGCCGGCTTAGCGGCGGATTTGGCGGCGGACTTGGGCGCCATGGCATCCTCGAGATCGGACAGAAGATCCCGCGCCGTCTTCCGAGCCGTTTGTGACACGCCGTCGTCCCCTCTCGTGCAGTCCAGCGGAACCGGATGCAGGCGCTCTAGGGACGGGGCAAGCGGGCACGAAAGGGCTCAGGGCGCCGCGAATCTCTTATCGCTGTCGTTGGATGGCGGAAGTGACATGCGCCGGGGGCAACACGCAAGTGGCGGTGCAGCCACGCCGCACCGCCACGGTGAAACAGATGTTTTGGCCGGTTATATTCGGTCCGACACGTGGTAATAATTGCGCTAATGCCCAGGCGATAAATCCTATTATCGCCTGGCGCGTTAGAGACTGTTAGCTTTACCCGGTTGTAAACGCCGAAGGCAGGATCGCATCGCTTTTGGCGTTTTTTCTAAAATGCGGCCGGGTTGCGTTAGAATACGAAGTCGACCTCTGAAAGTGACGTGGATGGCGACATGTTTTCGAGCGTTATTGTGTGCCCATTCGCCGTCACATTAATTGCCGCGCCGTCCGTCGAGCGTTCGATTTGGAGATCGCCGAAGCTGAGACCCTCGTCCTGGAGGTCGATCACGTCTTCGCCAACCGTGAAGTCAGTGATCGTGTCGGCGCCATCCAGGTGCATGCCGAACGCAAAGGTGTCTCGTCCGGCGCCACCTGTCAGGACGTCCCGGCCAAGGCCGCCGAACAGCAGGTCATCGCCGTCGCCGCCATCGAGCACGTCGTCCTGCTCGCCGCCCTGGAGCTTGTCATTGCCCGCGCCGCCTGCGAGCTGGTCGCGGCCCGTGCCGCCGCTCAGGGCGTCGTTGCCGTCGCCACCGTCGAGGATGTCGTCGTCGGCGCGGCCGAAGATCGTATCGTCGCCGCCGTTCCCGTAGAGCTCGTCGTTGCCGCTGTCGCCCCAGATCTCGTCTGAGTCACGGCCTCCGTAGGCGACGTCGTCACCGGAGCCACCGGACATAAAGTTCGTGCCGCTATAGGCTTCCAGCGTGTCATTGCCGCTCTCGCCGAACAGCTGGTTCGTGCCGCCGTCGACGATGATTGTGTCGTTGCCGCTGTTCCCGTGCAGCTCGCCGGACGTCCCGTACGTGGCAACCACCGTGTCGTCGCCCTTTCCGCCGAACATCATCGAGTTGCCGAATTCGGAAATCTCGACGTAGTCATTGCCGCTGCCGCCGGACATGTAGTTGTCGCCGCCGGTGTCGAGGATCGTGTCGTTGCCCGAGCCGCCGAAGAGGTAGTCGTCGCCCTCTTCGCCATCGATGAAGTCATCGCCGCTGCCGCCGTAGACGAGGTCTGAGCCGCGGCCGCTGAAGACGTAGTCGTTGCCGCGGGAGGCCTGGATCAGATCGTTCTGGTCGTAGCCCTCATAGGTCCATTCGCCGTCAAAAAATTCCTTAAAGACTTCGGAGCTGTTGCGGGGGAGATTTAATGACATGGTTTGGCCCTGAACTTTGAACGTTTGCCGTTCTGTTGAAGGCAGAATGGCGACGGGCCTTATTCATCCACTTAAACGGCTGCGGACAATTTTATATAATTCAATCTCGAGTTTTTCCGAGGTGATTGAATTGTTCCGTGCCGTGCCGAAATAGAACTCTAAGCGTGCGCTTAATGTCCGTCCAAGTTTGCAACGGGGATATTGTCAATGAGGCGGGTATTGTCGAGCCATACAGCGGCCAGGATGCGGGCATTGAGCCGGGCGGCCTGTTCGTTTGCGGGCAACGGAGCGAGCGTGAGGTGGTGCCGAACGGCCACGTAGTCGACGCTCGAGAACCCGCGCTCGAGGAGGCGCGCCTTTGCGCCCCGTTCGGCGGCTGCAATCGCTTTGCCGGCGCGGACATCGCCTGCAAGCTCCTTGAGGACCACGTAAAGCTCGGCTGCGACTGCCCGTCTCTCATCGCTGAGGTAGGCGTTCCGCGAGCTCATCGCGAGGCCGGACGTTTCGCGGACGGTCGGGACGCCGAGGATGGTCATCGGCAGGTTGAGGTCTCGGACGAGCGTCCTGATGACGGCAAGCTGCTGATAGTCCTTCTCGCCGAAGACCGCTGTATCAGGCGCGCACTGAATAAAGAGTTTCGTACATACGGTCGCGACGCCTGCGAAAAACTCAGGCCGGAAGTCGCTTTCCAGGCCCTCGGCGGGACCGCCCGGCTGAACGGTGGTTGCAAAGCCGTCCGGGTACATCAGCCCCGGCCGCGGCGCCCACACCGCATCGCATTTGACCGTCCTGAGCGCCGCGATGTCAGCGTCGAAGGTTCGCGGGTAGGTCTCGAAATCCTCGTTGGGCGCGAACTGCGTCGGATTGACGAAGATCGAGACGATCACGCGGTCAGTTTCGGCGGCGGCCGCCGTGATGAGCGCGATGTGGCCGGGATGAAGCGCGCCCATGGTCGGCACGAGGCCGATGCGCTCCCCGTTCGCGCGCCATCGCCCGACTTCAGCGCGCAGCGCGTCAAGCTCGCGAATGACGATGGGGGCGGGCGTGTCAGGCATGATGATGGCCGGTTGCAACCAGAAACCCGCGCCGGTGGTGGACCGCGCACTCTCAGGGGTCAAGTCGCTCTATACTGAGCGGCGATTCGGTTAAGCCTGACACGGGCGCGCGGGTTGATGGCCGCCTTGGCTGGGGCGGGCGAGGGAGACAGGCTGCCATGCTGAAAGCGATCAGCCGAAGCCTCGGCCGTTCGGGCGAGCCGCCGCAGGAGCGCGCGACGCCGCGGCTGCTTTCTGAGTTCGACCAGTACCATCAGATGCCCGCCGAGCGGGTCGTCCGCCAACTGCTCGAGCGCTTGCTGCTGAGCGACGGCGATCGCGCACAGATCCGTGCCCGCATGGTCGCACTCGAAGCGGCAGGGCAGGTGCCCTCACCGATCCAGGCGGCGCTCGTCGCGATTGCCGGAAGCGAGCATGCTGACGCGATCGAGGATGCCGCCGCCCGCGCGCGCCAGGCGAGCGTGCTCGCGCGGATTTCAAACAAAGTGGGCGCACAGCTTTTCGTTCAATCGCTTGGCGCAGAAGGGTCGAGCCAGATTGCACTTGCCGTGCAGCAGCAATTGAGCGGCGCGCGGCTTCCGGCGACCGCGCGGACGCTGCTCAAATCGCTGCGGTATGCCGAAACCGATTTCGAGGCCGCCCAGCGCTTTGCAAAGAGCGGCGAAATCGAACGCGCGCACTTAACACTTCAGTTGGCCGACGGCCCGGCGCGCGCGCTCGAGGAAGCCGATGCCAACGTCGAGGCGGTCGCCGTTGCGATCCGCACCGTCGGCCGGACACGCGCTGTGGCGGGTGCACGAGACGCGGGCCAGGCGCATCGCGACGCTGTCTTTAATGCGCCCGCGGTCGTGGTCAGTGCAGGCGCCTTGATCCCCAATCTTGCGAGCGCGTCGCCCGCTGATCTCGAGGGCGCGGCGGCCGGCCCGCTCGCGGAGTTGATGGGCCAGGCCGATGCCCGTGGCGTTCTGCTGATCCTTTATTGCAGCGACGCGGCCGGGTTGGCGGCGACGGTTGCGCTCTATGAGGCGGCCATCAAGCGGCGCCCACAAGATACGCCAGTTCGCCTCGGGCTCACGATCCCGGCTGACGACAAACGGGCCATTCCGCTTGTGCGGCGGCTGCGCGCGCTGGCGAAGGACCGCAGCAGCCGTCTGCCGGTTCGCTTGACGGAGGGCGGCACTGCCGATGCAGCACTCGCCATGGCCCGCAAGCGCGATTGGCCGGAGAGCCCCGGACTGCCGACGAAAGCGGCGCGCGCCATTTCCTATCTGGCCGCCGCGCGCACAATCCTCGATAGCGGCACGGCGCTGCACGGGATCTTTGTTTGCACCACGCCGCTGCAGCAGGCGGCGGTCGAGGTGTTTGCCGGAACCCGGACCTTTGATCTGGCATATGCAAACGAAGCCCCGCCGTCAGACGCAATCGTAAGCCCGGCCCGGCCGCGGCTTGAGGCGATCGTGGGGGCACAGGAAGAGGTCCTCGCAAACCTCTCGGCTGCCATTGACGATGCGCTGCAGGCGGACGTGCGTGGCGGCGAAGTGCTCGACCTGATCGCGCAATCAGATCAGGGCGTCGCGGACTTGAGCGCGGTCTGCCAGCCGAAGCGCCGCCAAAGTGCCCCCGATGGGCGCGGCGATGCCGTGCCGCTGACTTCGCCCGGCCATCGCGGCAGCCTGGTCGACGCAATCAACGGCTGCCCCGCGCCGCCCCGCGCGGCCGCACCTCAAACGGAAGACGCGAGCGACGCGGCCAAGCCCGGAGCCGACACGCCACCTGCGGCGGGCGCCGTCGCGGTCACCGCACCCTTCGATCCACATTTGATCGTCGGTGAAGTCCTGCCCGCCACTGCCGCTGACGTTGCCGATGCGGTGGCGCGCGCGCGGGCTGCGCAGGCTGTTTGGGGCCGAACGCCGACGGAAGAGCGCGTTGCGCATCTCGCAGGCCTCGCCGGTGTGATGCTGCGCGACCGCGCGCACTTGTTGGCCGCGCTCATTCGCGAGACCGGGCTGACGCTCGAGGCGGCGCAGGTGGAGTGGCGGGCGGCGCGGCACCGCCTGGCGCATCTGCTCGCAATCGCGCGCGAGACCGGCGGCGCTGATCAGCTCGTCAAGCTCGATCCGCGGACGTCCGGCACGTGGTCGCTCAGGCCGCGCGGTGTCTTTGGTGCGCTCATGCCCGCATCACAGCCGCTTGTCGCGTTTGTCGATCAGGCGATTGCGCCCTTGCTCACGGGCAATGCGGTCGTGATCGCTCCGGCCGAACAGTCGGCGTTGTCTGTTGATGCGATGGCGCGGCTGGTGGAGGAATGCGGTGTGGCAGCCGATCTGCTGCCGCGCGTCTTTGGCGGTGGTGATGCCGGCCAGATGCTCGCAGTCTCAGCGGGCCTTGATGGCTTGGCGCTCACCGGGCGGCGCGCGACCGCTGAGCGTGTCCGCAAGGCGCGCCACGGCGCAGGCCTGCCCGCGATCCCGATCCTCACCGATATTGAAGGCCTCAATGCCGTCGTCGTCGACCCAACCGCCGACGCCGACGCAATCGCCGCTGACCTCATCACTCGCCTCGTCGACGGCGCCGGGCTCACCTGCCACCGCCCGCACCATGTGCTCGTGCACGAGGCAATCGCCGATGAGCTGAAAGCGGCACTTGTCATCCGGCTTGGGGCGCTGCGTCTCGGCCAGCCGCTGGCTGTTGCGACAGATCTCTCAGCGCTCCCAACACGCGCGGCGCGCGAAGATGCGCTGATCGCGCGGGCTGAGCTTGCAGCGCGGGGCGAAATGCTCGCCGATGTGGCCATTCCCGATGACTGCGTTGCGGGTTGGTATGTGGGCGCGGCGCTGATTGCGCTGCCGGCTGACACCGACGATCTGCGGCCCTGGCCGGGGCCGCTGCTGACGCTAAGCGTCGCGGAGGGAGACGCGTTCCAGGCTCGCCTCGATGACCTGGCCGCGCGCAGCGATCTGCGCAGCCTGACCTTTATGTCGCGACGGAGCGACGCGCCCGGACTGCTGCCGGAGTGCCGTTCAGCCGCGATTGTCGCACTCAACCGACTTCCGTCGCGGGACGCAGGGATCCTGCCGATATTCGGCGGACAGGGACCATTGGGACGCGCCGCACTTGGCGGAAGCCCGCTACAGCTCATGGGCTTTCAGCAGGAGACGTTCGTCGTCCGCGACATAGAAAGCCTCGCCTGACCCGCATATATTGTGAGAGCGCTGCAACCAGGCGCCGAGCGAAGGCATTTCACACCATGGTTTGGCGACGTTCGAAAACCAAAACGGCCGATCGGTCTGAGCAGGCGCCGGAAATTGCCGGCCGCGCGCAGCCGGTCGCACCGCTCCAGGACGAAGCCCCAGCGCAGACGGCAGAGCCGTCTGGGGATGTGGCCTCGTTCCTCGCGGATCTAGCAGCGACGACGCCGCGCACCGGCGGTGGCCTCGGGCGGCTTGCGTTTGCGATGGATGCGACGATGAGCCGGCAGCCAACTTGGGACATGGCGCTCGGGCTTCAGGCCGACATGTTCCACGCCGTCCGCGATGTCGGCGGGCTCGATGTGCAACTGATCTATTTTCGCGGCGCGGGCGAGTGCCGGGCCTCGAAGTGGGTCAGCGATCCGGCCGATCTCGCGCGGCTTATGACGACGGTGACCGTTGCCGGCGGTTATACGCAGATCGGCAAGGTGCTTGGCCACACGCTCAAAGAGACGGAAAGCCGGAAGGTGCACGCGCTCGTCTATGTCGGAGACGCGACGGAAGAAGACGCAGATGAGCTTTGCGGCCGCGCCGGTGAACTCGCGTTGCATGGTGTGCCGGTGTTCGTCTTTCAGGAAGGCCACGATCCGCGGGCGACGCGGGTCTTCAAAGAAATTGCGCGCATTACAAAGGGCGCGCATTGCCACTTCGGGCCGGGCTCGGCGGCTGAGCTGCGCGCGCTCCTGTCCGCGGTCGCCGTCTATGCGGCGGGTGGACGCGCGGCCCTCGAAGACTTCTCAAAGCGCTCGCGTGATGGTGGCGGGCAGCGCTTGCTGGAGCAGATGCGCTGACGCCCTTGGGCTTTCGCACGCGCGGCAATCGTGTAGGCGTTGGGCTCGGCAAAGCTGACGGGACGCATGCATGGCCTATTTGATTTTCGGTCTCGCGGCGTTGGTGGTCATCCTGCTGATGCTGCGCGGCGCGACGAGCCTACAACCGGGCACAGCCGCCCGCGCCATTCGCGCGATCGGCGGGATTGTCGCGCTCGGCGCGGCGACGTTCTTTCTCGTGCGGGGCGCCTTCGCCTACGCCATCGGCCTTGCAAGCTTCGGCATCTATCTGCTGTCGCTCGCCGGCAGTCCGGGCGGGGTCCGGCCAATGCCGGGCGCGGGCGGCGGCAGCGGGCAGACCTCCCGCGTTGAGACCGATCACCTCGAGATGGAGCTCGATCGCGAGACGGGAGGCCTCAGCGGCCGGGTGCGCAAGGGCGTCTTTGCGGGCCGCGACATCGATACGATGGCGCCGGCAGAGATCGCGCTGCTTTGGCAGGACTGCCGCTTTTCTGATCCGCAGTCAGCGCAGCTTCTCGAAGCGTATCTGGACCGCGTGCACCCGAGCTGGCGTGAGGACATGGCGTCGGCAGAAGCAGGGCCCGGCGCCGGTGGTCAGATGACGCAAGCCGAGGCGCTCGAAGTGCTTGGTCTCAAACCAAACCCCTCCGCCGAGGATGTCCGCCGCGCACACAAAGCGCTGATCCTGAAAATCCATCCCGATCACGGTGGGTCGGCTTATCTGGCCCAGAAGATCAACGAAGCCCGCGACATCCTGCTCAGAACTGCGCGGTGATGGTCGCGTCGGGTTTCCGCGTTGCCTCAGACCAAGGCGGTTGGCGGCCTCAGAACACCAACGCCGGTTCAGCGCGCGACGTGGCAGTCGATGCCCTGGCGCCGGAGGCTGACGCACGCAGCCGTTGCTGAGCGCGCATTAAAGCCCGCAAAGCGCGCGCGGTAGAGCTGGCGGCTGCCGGTTGCGACCGGCATGGCATAGGGCGCGCTGTTGCCAAGCACGCGGCCGGCCCGCGCGCGGACGGCGTTGATCCGCTGCAAGGCCTCGCGCTCTGTCCGGTAGGCGCCGACTTGAATCTGAAGCCCGCTCGGCAGCGTGCCACGCAGTTGCGCTGGGCCGCGGACCGGCGCGCGGCGCCCTTGCGGGAAGCCGAGGGCGCGTGCCTGCGCTTGAAACGTTGACGGGCGGCGCGCGAGCGCCGGCTTGCGCTTGAGCGATGACAGAATGTCGGTAATCGACCGCGGCGGGGCCGTGCTTGCCACGGCGAGGCGGCGTTGCTGTCGCCGCCGCTCACCCGTCAGCGCAACGCGGCGCACGTTGGCCAATTGAACATTGCGGCCGAGGCTTGGCACCGCACGACGGATCGCGGGTTGCGGCGTGCGGGCAGCGACCCGGGTCACCGTGCGCGGCTTGGCGATCAGGCGTGGCGCGCGGACCGGTGCGCGCTTGCGCTTCGCGACGAGCAGCGGCTTTGGCTGTGGCGCCCGCTTGCGGGTCTTCCGGGTGGACGCCTTTGCAAGTCCGCGCGTCAGCAGGATCCGCATCCGCTTGTTGCGGCCGCGCGCACTGCGACCGCCGAAGACGGCTGCCACGACATGGCGCTGTCCGCGCTTGATCGATGAGACGAGATTGAACCCTGACGCGCGCGTGTAGCCGGTCTTGATGCCGTCGGTGCCGCGCATGGTGCGCACGAGTGTGTTGGTCGTCCGGTACGTGCGGCCCTTCCACTTGAAGTGCGTCATACGGAAGCTGCGATAGTGGTTCGGGAAGTTGTCCTGCATCCGCAGCGCCAGGCGCACCATGTCGCGCGCGGTCGTTAGCTGGCGCCGGTCCGGCAGGCCTGATGCGTTGCGAAACGTCGTCCGCCGCATGCCAATGCTGCGGGCCTTCCGCGTCATGGCGCGCGCGAAGGCGGGCTCGCTGCCTGAAATATGTTCGGCAACCGCCGAGGCGACATCGTTCGCGGATTTGGTGATGAGCGCTGCCACGGCTGCGCGGACGGAAATCGTCTGGCCGGCCTTCAGCCCAAGCTTCGATGGCGGGCGGGCTGCGGCATGCTCCGAGACGCGGATGCGCGATGAATACTTGAGCTTGCCGCGCTCGATGGCGTCGAACACCATATAGAGCGTCATCATCTTGGTGAGTGAGGCGGGATAGCGGGGCTTGTCGGCGTCGCTTGCGTGCAAGGTCCGGCCGGTGTTGGCGTCAATGACGAGGCTCGCGGACTTTGCAGCCAGCGCCGGCGTAGCGGCCAGCAGAACGAGCGCGGGCAAGAGAGCCAGCGCACATATCGCAGCGCCCGTACGCCGCACGGCTTTGAAAATCCCCACCCGAAACATCCCTCGGTCCGGTCCTCAATACGCGTCAATCACACCGATGCGACCCGTTGCCCGGGCCGCGGCGCGCCCCCCAGCGCGTCCCGACCACCTGTCCACCATCTCAACGCGGCGTCAGATCGACTGACTTGCGTCGTAAAAGCGGCAGGCGCTCTGGCAAAACATTAGGCGGCGACGCTGAGGATCGGATTAAGTGGCGGGCGCAATCGCGCGTTGTGGTAAACTGGCGGTCAGCGGAGCGGCTACGGTTTGAACGGCATTTTAAGAAGATTGCGGCGGCACGCCGGATGCGGCATCGATGCGGACGGCGCACGTGAAAGGCGCCGGTCCGTGATTGAAGCGACGCGGCCGGAGTTGTAGAACTTGCAGCGCTGAGCGCAAACCCCACTTAACCAACAAGCGGCCTCCGCAATCCCGTTGCGGCCGGCACCAAGCAGGGTTCACACCAGACGATGACTTCCGTGACTGTGCCGATGGCAGCGGGCCCGGGCGGCCCCTCCGATCGTGACGAAGACGGCGACGGTCAAACCGGCGTTGTCACGCGGACGCGGCCGAAGACGAAGAAGCCGAACCTTTATCGCGTTCTGCTGTTGAACGATGACTACACGCCGATGGAGTTCGTCGTTCACGTGCTCGAGAAGTATTTTCAGAAGGGCCGCGAGGACGCGACCCGTATCATGCTTCATGTGCACCAAAAGGGCGCCGGGGTTTGCGGCGTCTACACATATGAAGTCGCGGAAACCAAGGTGACGCAGGTCATCGACTTTTCACGGCAGCATGGTCATCCTCTGCAGTGCACCATGGAGAAAGAGTAGGACAGCGCGTGCCATCATTCTCGCAAAGCCTCGAAGCAACGCTTCATCGTGCTCTTGAGTACGCAAACGAGCGGAGCCACGAATACGCAACCCTTGAGCACCTGTTGCTCGCGCTCATTGATGATCGCGATGCAAGCGGTGTGATGAAGGCGTGCGCGGTAAACCTCGACACGTTGCGCGGGCGCCTCGTCGAATACATCGACGGCGAACTCACATCGCTTGAAGTGCGCGGCATGTCGGAAGCGACGCCGACGACCGGTGTCCAGCGCGTCATTCACCGCGCAATTGTCCACGTGCAGTCGTCCGGCCGCGAAGAGGTGACCGGCGCGAATGTGCTGGTCGCAATCTTCGCCGAGCGCGAGAGCCACGCGGCGTTTTTCCTGCAAGAGCAGGAGATGACGCGGTTCGACGCGGTCCAGTACATCAGTCACGGCATCGCAAAACGCCCTGGCGCATCGGAGCCGCGCGGCATTCGCGGCGCAGAAGATGCAGGCACCGACGGCGAGGAGGGCGACAAGAAGACGTCAGATGCGCTTTCGACCTACTGCATCGACCTCAACAAGAAAGCCAAAGACGGCAAGATCGACCCGCTGATCGGGCGCGAAGCCGAAGTGCTGCGCACCATCCAGGTGCTCTGCCGCCGGTCGAAGAACAACCCGCTGCTGGTCGGTGATCCGGGCGTCGGCAAGACGGCAATCGCCGAAGGTCTCGCGCGGCGGATTACGCAAGGCGATGTGCCGGAAGTCCTCGAAGACAATACGATCTTCGCGCTCGACATGGGCGCTCTGCTCGCAGGCACGCGCTATCGCGGCGACTTCGAAGAGCGGCTGAAGGCCGTGATGAAGGAAGTCGAAGAGTATCCCGGAGCGGTGCTCTTCATTGACGAGATCCACACGGTGATTGGCGCGGGCGCAACGTCCGGCGGGGCGATGGATGCGTCAAACCTGCTGAAGCCCGCGCTGCAATCGGGCCTCGTCCGGTGCATCGGGTCGACGACCTACAAGGAATACCGCCAGCATTTTGAAAAGGATCGCGCGCTCGTCCGCCGGTTCCAGAAAATCGACGTCAAAGAGCCGACGGTTGAGGATTCAATCGAGATCCTGAAGGGCCTGAAGCCGTACTTCGAGGACTATCACAAGATCGAATACAGCGACGACGCGATCTCGGCGGCTGTCGAGCTGTCGTCGAAGTACATTCACGACCGGAAGCTGCCGGACAAGGCGATCGATGTGGTCGACGAAACCGGCGCATCGCAGATGCTCGTTCCGGCGGACCAGCGCAAAAAGAAGATTAACGTCGAGGAGGTCGAGGCGACCGTCGCGACGATGGCGCGGATCCCGCCGAAGACGGTCTCGAAATCCGATGCGGAAGTGCTCGGCAACATTGATCGAGATCTCAAGCGGCTGGTCTTCGGCCAGAACCACGCGATTGAGCAGCTCTCGAGTGCGATCAAGCTCGCGCGCGCCGGCCTCCGGGAACCGGAAAAGCCGATCGGCTGCTACCTGTTCTCCGGCCCGACGGGTGTCGGCAAGACCGAGGTTGCCAAGCAGCTTGCAAATCTCATGGGTGTCGAGCTGCTCCGCTTTGACATGTCAGAGTACATGGAGAAACACACGATCTCGCGTTTGATCGGTGCGCCTCCGGGTTATGTCGGATTTGACCAGGGCGGACTTCTCACCGATGGCGTCGATCAGCATCCGCACTCCGTGCTGTTACTCGACGAAATCGAGAAGGCGCATCCCGACCTCTTCAACATCCTGTTGCAGGTCATGGACCACGGCAAACTGACCGACCACAACGGCAAGCAGATCGACTTCCGCAACGTCGTTCTCATCATGACGTCGAACGCGGGTGCCGCCGATCTTGCCAAGCCGCCGATGGGCTTCAGCCAGACCAAGCGGGAAGGCGAGGACACCGAGGCGATCAACCGGATGTTCTCACCGGAATTCCGCAACCGTCTTGATGCCGTCATCCCGTTCGCGGGTCTGAAGGAAGATGTGATCTCGAAGGTTGTCGAGAAGTTCATCTTCCAGCTCGAAGCGCAGCTCGCCGACCGTGGCGTGACGATCGAACTGACGCCGGAAGCGACGACGTGGCTTGTTGAGCGTGGCTATGACGAAAAGTTCGGCGCCCGCCCGATGACGCGCGTCATTCAGGAGCACATCAAGAAGCCGCTCGCCGAAGAGCTGCTGTTCGGTAAGCTCGAGCATGGCGGCGCGGTCAAGGTGCTCGTAAAGGGCGAAGGCAAAGATGCCGAACTCGACTTCGAGTACTTCCCGGCCGAGCCGAAGCCCGAGGCCGACGACGAGGACGACCGCGAAGCGGTGCTGATTGAGGCGGACGCGGAACCGAAAGCGCTCCCGGGTCCAAAGGGCGGCAAGAAGGCCGGCGGCACCAAGCCGAAGTCCGGCGGAACTGTCCCGAGCGTGCCGAAGAAATCTTCGTCCGACTAGGTCGATCGCGACACTCTTGAATGAGCAAAGGCCACCCGATTGGGTGGCCTTTGCCGTTACAGGGGCCGGTGCACGTGGCGGGGAGCAAGATACCGTGGCACTGGCGCCCTGAAAGCCCGGGGGTGGGGGCAGTCTCCGCGAGGCAGGATCAGGAGGAGGGGGAGGGGGTCCTGCCTCGCGAACCGAACTCAGTAACAGCGCTGCGTCTTGTTCCAGCCGACAACCTTGCAGACTTCGCCGCCGCGCCGCGTCAGCCAGCAGCGCCGGATCGGCACGCGGGTGTAGGAGCAATAGACGCCGAACTTGCTCGGGCTTGCGAACCCTTCGACGCCGCGCGCCGCAAAAGCGTGTGAGGTGGTCTTGGAGTAGAAGTACTTGGATCGCTTACCGGCATTGGCGTCGGTTGCGGTCATGAGGGGGGCTGCGATCGTGGCGATGGCAACGAAGGCGGCTGCGGTTGCTTTGAAGGCTGTCATGGCTCTCTCCAGGTCTTGCGGTCTAGAACTTTGGGGCGGGGTGTCTCCCGCGATGTCTGCAATCTAGGGACCTGGAGCGCCCGGCGCTGTTCCGGCTGGAACATGGGCCAATTTTTTGCGCCTCCGCCCAATTGGCGGCGCCTGGCTGATCCCGGTACACCAGCTCTCATGACCGCGCCGCGACCAGCATCTGACCTCAACGCCACCGGCGCATCGCCAAATTCGACGCTCAGGCCAGATGCTGAAACCGCGCCCCAGTGGGCTGCAACGGCAACGCGGCGCTATGCCGTCCTGCGGGGCTTGCGCGTCGCCGGCTCGACGCCCGGGTGGGTTCTGTTCGCAACCTCCATCGGCTACGGCGCACTGGCGCGCGATGCCGACGCGTCTCTCGGCCTCACCATGCTGCTCGCGGGCCTCCTCTATGCACTGCCAGCGCAAGTCGTTTTTATGGATCAGCTTGCGCGCGATGCGAGCCTGTTTGCTGCCATGCTCGCGGTCATGCTGACGGCGATCCGGCTCCTGCCGATGACGGTTTCGATCGTCCCGTACTTTCGCGATGATACGCAGTCGCGCTGGCTGAAGGTCGTCGCCGTCCACTTCGTTGCGATCACCGCCTGGCTTGAAGGGCGCCGGCGGCTGCCCGGCCTGCCCGTCGCGCTGAGGGTGCCGCACTTCATCGGCATCGGTGCGGGCCTCGCGTTGACGACGATCGTTGGTGCCGCGCTCGGCTATCTGCTCGCAGGCAGCGTGCCGTCGGTCATATCGGCAGCCCTCCTGTTGCTGACGCCCGTCTACTTCATTCTGTCGCTGATTGGCGTTGCCGTCCGCCTTGGCGACTGGCTCGCCATTAGCGCGGGCGCGGCCCTCGGACCCGTCATGTTTCTCGCAGCACCCGGCCTGGATCTGCTGTTGACCGGACTTGTCGGCGGCACGGCCGCGTGGGCGATCGAGAAAGCGCGGCAGCCATGAGCGCGATCCCCGATGGCGTTGCCGGTGTTCTGCTTCTCATTGCCCTGTTTGCGCTTTTTCATGAGAGCTGGCGCTGGGCGGGGCTGTGGCTCAGCCGGGAGCTTACGACCGACAGCGCCGTCTTTCGGTGGGTGCAGCTTGTTGCGACAGCGCTCGTCGCAGGTCTCGTGCTCCGCTTGATCGTGTTTCCGGCAGGCGCGCTTGAGAGTGTCTCAGCTTTTGCCCGCGTCGGTGCGATGGCCGCCGGGATCGCGGTCTACCTCGCGTCCGGCCGCCGCCTGTTCCTCGGCGTCACCGCAGGAATGGTCGCGATGCTGGGTTTGGCCGCGATCAGCTAACCCGCCAGCGCGCGGCGCAGCTTTTCAGCGTTGGCCTCAAGCACCTCGGGCTTTTCCATGTCGCCGGTATGCGGGCGCAGCTTCACGCCGTCATGTCGGGGCAGCACATGATAGTGAAGGTGAAAGACGACTTGTCCTCCAGCGCTCTCGTTGAACTGCTGGATGGTCAGCCCGTCAGCTCCGAACGCCGTCATCTGCGCGCGGCCGATCTTTTGCACGGTCGCGAGACAAGCAGCGAGTTGCTCGGGTGAGGCGTCGAGCAGGTTGCGCGCGTTCGTTTTGGGGATCACCAGCACATGCCCAGCCGCGCGCGGCATGATGTCCATGAAGGCCAGCGTCTCGCGATCTTCGTAGACGGTCACCGCCGGCATCTCACCGCGAATGATCTTCGCAAAAATGTTGTCGGTGTCGTAGCGTGTGTCTGTCATGGGCTGGCGCTCGCGATCCCTGTTTGTCTGGCGCGATTGTCACGGTCCCGGGCGCGAATTCAACCGGTTCAAGACGCATCAACAGCAGCGGAGTGTCTGGCATGGCGGAAGCTCTCACCCTCTATTCCAATCCGATGTCGCGCGGGCGGACGGCGCGCTGGATGCTTGAAGAGGTCGGCGCGCCTTACGACGTCGAGACACTCGAATTCGGCACGACGATCAAGGCGCCCGCGTTTCTCGCGATCAACCCGATGGGAAAGGTGCCGGCGATTTCGCACGGCGACCGCGTCGTCACTGAGGTGGCCGCCATTTGCGCCTACCTCGCCGATGCGTTTCCCGAGGCGGGCCTTGCCCCGCCCGTGAACGCCCGCGCAGACTACTATCGCTGGATGTTCTTCACCGCCGGTCCACTTGAGGCGGCCATGACCAATCGCGTCATGGGATTCGCGCTTGCTGACGAACAGCGCCAAGGCTCCGGCTACGGGTCCTACGATGTCACGGTCAGCACCATCGCTGATGCGGTTGCCAAGTCGGACTTCATCGCAGGCGATACGTTCTCCGCAGCCGACCTCTTCATCGGGTCGATGCTCGAGTACGCCCTCAACTTCGAGATGATCGCGCCGCAGCCAGCGCTGACCGATTACGTTGCGCGGGTGACGGACCGCGATGGGCACAAGCGCGCGAACGACAAGGACAATGCATTGATGGCCGCCGGCGAGGACGGCGCTGCCTGAGGTGCGTTAGCGTTAGCGCTTGAGGCCCGGCTTGCGCTTGCCAAAGCCCGCGGGCTTCTGGCTGGCTCTCGGCTGCCCGCCGGTGCCGCGCTCGGAGCGTCGCGTGCGCCCGCCGTCGCCCGGCTCTGGCGCCTCGGACTTGCGCTGGGCGACCGCCTTAAGTGCGCTCTCCTCCCAGTTCGAGCCAGCGCCTTGACCCGAAGGCCCTGCGGCCGCGGCCCCCTCCTTCATCCGCTTGGTGTGCGTGTAATAGACATACATCAACACGCCCATGGCGGCGGCGATCATGGCAAGCGCATAGGGTGGAATGGTCAGCGCGCCGCGGCTCTGTGGCGGGCCCGCGCGAGAGACCGGGTCATCGCCGTCGCCGGCGGCGTCTGCACCCGGCATGTCGTCGTCGCGTTGATGGCGGCGCTCGCGATCAGGGCTCGGCCTGCTGGTTGCGATCTGACGGCCGCGCGGGCGCTGCGTGTCGCTACGGCGGATGCGGCGGTGTTCTGAATACGCGCGATCTGCCTCAAGTGAGGCCATTCGGCGCTTGTGGTCGGCGGACGTAATGCTCGTCCAGCGCCGGCTCATGCGGCTCATATCGCGGGCGGACGTGTTGGGCCGGTCCCAGCAGGCCTGATAGCGGCGCTTGGCATAGTCCCGGCGATCAAACTCTTGCTGTTCGGCGGCACCCTGCTTGTAGACGCTGTCGAAGACCGCCTTCGCACGCGGCTTGAAGTCGTCGCAGGACGTATTGCTCAAGCGTCGACGCATCTGCGCTTCGATCCGCTCACCCGCGCGCCGTGCGATGTCGGCGTGCCGCTCTTCGTGTACGGTCACGGTCCGCTTCACGCAGGCAAAGAAGTCCTGCGTCTGCTGGCTCGCAGTCGATGCAAAGTCCCACTTCGGAATGTTGATGATGACGCGGACGTCGACCTTCAGCGTCTTGAATGAGCAGGTGCCTGCCCGCGTGGGCTCGATCGCGTACGAGTAGCCGACACGCCAGTTGGCGCGGCCGACGGTGACCGTGCCTGAGCTGTATTCGCTTGGGCCGTAGCGCCGGATCGCATTCCAGATGTCGCCGCGCGTGCTGATGTTGGCGCCAATGTCGAAGGGGTGCAGGCGTTCGTCATAGACGACGACCGCGTGCGCCGACGTCCCCGCCGAGAGGGCGACCGCAAACGCTAGACACGCAAACAGACGACGCAGCACACACATGCAGTGATGCTAGCGGAAAGTCTTCGCCGTCCCGTTAATTGCCGGGTGATGATGTCTGTCGAACTGCAGAAATCTGCTTGCGCGCTTAAGATTGCGCCCGCGTGTTTCATGTCGCGACACGGCGCAAGCGGTTGTTAAGGCGCATCCCACTAACGCCGGCCGGCGCTAGCGCTTCAAGTGCCGCGTCAGCACGATCTCGATCCGGTCCCAGACGCGGCGTAGTACCTCGACGAGGACGAGGTAGATGAGGGCTGCCCAGAGATAGGGTGTGAAGTCGAACGTGCGCGAGAAGGCGAGGCGGGTTTCGCCCATCAGTTCAAAGACTGTCACCACGCTCGCAATCGCCGACCCCTTGATCATCAGGATGATCTCGTTGCCGAACGGGCGCAGCGCAATTGCGAGCGCTTGCGGCACGATGATCTTCAGAAAGATCTGAGGCTCCGAAAGGCCGACGGCGCGGCCGGCTTCCCACTGGCCATCCGGCACGGCCTGGATCGCGCCGCGGAAGATCTCAGCCTGGTAGGCGGCGGTGTTGAGCGTGAAGGTCAGGATCACGCAATAGAGCGCCTCACGGAACAGCCACCAGAGACCGACGGCCTGCAGCTCCTGATTGAACTGGCCGGCGCCGTAGTAGACGAGGAACACCTGAGCGAGCAGCGGCGTGCCGCGGAAGAGATAGCTGTAGCCAAAGGCCGAGCCATTGACCGCGCGGCTCTCACTGAGGCGGGCGAGCGCGAGCGGCATTGCAAGCAGGGCGCCGAGCGTGACTGAGATGACGACGAGCTTGAGCGTGACCCAGAGACCGTCAAAGAGGCGCGGCAGATACTTTGCGTAGAGTTCAGCGTCGTAGCCACTTGCGGCATACCAGACGAGACCCGCCGCGCCGGCCGCCCAGCAGCCGAGCAGCACCCAGCCGGTCACCCGCGCACGGCTGAAGCCTCGTCCCGAGGCGACATCGACCGGGCGCGCGCGCGGCACCGACGGGTTGGTCAAGACGGCCCCGGCGTCGGGCGCCGCCGCTGAGACGGGCTCACGCATTGCGGCGTCCCTTGTCCGCCCAGGTCTCGATCCGGGTGAGCCCGATCGAAGAGACAAGTGAGAGCGTCAAATAGATGAGACAGGCGACAGCGTAGAACAGGAACGGCTGCTTGGTGGAGCCGACGGCGATGTTGGTCTGGCGCAGCAGGTCGTTGAGCGCGATCACCGAGACCAGCGACGTGTCCTTCAGCAGCACAAGCCAGAGATTGGAGAGGCCCGGCAATGCAATGCGGATGATCTGCGGCAGTTGAATGAGGCGAAGGCCTTGGAACCGCGTCAGGCCCAGCGCGGCGCCAGCTTCGTCCTGACCTTTCGGGATCGCGCGCATGGCTGCGAGAAAGACCTCGCTTGAGAACGCGCCGAGTACGAGGCTGAGGGCGATGACGCCTGCAACAAACGGCGAGATTTCGATGTAGCCGCCGCCGAGCGCGCTCCATCCCGCCTGCAGGATGGGCTGGCCGCCATAGTAGACAAGGAAGAGCGTCAGGAGCTCGGGCAGCCCGCGAAAGATGGTCGTGAAGATCGTGCCGTTAGCAACAAGGGACGGCTCATCTGAGTTCTTGGCGAGCGCAACGAGGAAGCCGAGCGCAAGCCCGAACGGCAGCGTCGTCAAAGCGAGCGTGATGGTGAGGAGTGCGCCGAGAAGCAGTTCGTCGCCCCAGCCGCCGGCACCGAGCGAGAGCAGTTGAAGGAGGCTCTGCGTCTCTTCCATGCGGTCTCAGGCTTCAAGTCCGGCGAAGTCTCAGCGGGACGGTTCGGGCCGGACGCAATGCCCGGCCCGGCCCGTTACATGCGTTCGATTAGTAGATCGAGAACGGGAAGTACTTCGCGTTGATCTTCTCGTACGTGCCGTCAGCGCGGATCTCAGCGATGGCCTTGTTGAACATGTCGCGGAGTTCGTCGTCGCCCTGGCGCAGTGCGATGCCGGCGCCTTCACCGAACCACTTCGGATCGACGATGGCTTCGCCGGTCTGCTCGCAGCAGCTTCCAGCGTCGCTCTTCAGCCAGTCGAGCAGCACGACCGAGTCGGCGAGCACGGCATCAAGGCGGCCTGACGCGAGGTCAGCGTTGGCTTCATCCTGCGTCGCATACAGCTTGACGCTCGCGCCCTTGTAGTTGTCTTCAAGGTACGTCGCATGCGTCGTCGAGGACTGCGCGCCGATGGTCTTGCCCTTCAAGCCAGCCGGCGACGTGTCGAGGCCAGCGCCCTTCTTGGCGATGAACCTGGCCGGCGTCTGGTAGTACTTGTCGGTGAAGTCGACCTTCTTCTTGCGTTCTTCGGTGATCGACATCGAGGCGATGATGGCGTCGTACTTGTTGGCGAGGAGCGCTGGGATAATCCCATCCCAGTCCTGCGCGACAAACGTGCACTTCACCTGCATCTTCGCGCAAAGCGCCTTCGCGATGTCGACGTCGAAGCCCTGAAGTTCTTTGTTCGAATCGTAGAAGTTGAACGGCGCGTACGCACCTTCCGTCCCGATGCGAACTTCCTTCCACTCTTTGGCAGCCGCGCCAGTCGCGATCGCTGCTGTCATCGTGAGCGCAGCACCGAGCTGCAGAATGCGACGGATCATCAATAGACCTCCCTTACGATACGAAGTGCGCGGCATCTCAGGGCTGAGATGAGGCGCGATATGGCACCGGAATGTCTGGCGATCGCCTTGAAAACGCAAGGACTTGTTGCGAGCAGCCCGGCGGCAGCGCGCCTGATTTCACGGCAACTACGACCAAAGCTTATTGCCCGGTCGCTCGGGCTGGGCGCGCCGTGAAGCAACAGCGTAAGCTTTAGCGGCCAATCGGGAAACGCCGGGCAACGACGAAGCGCGCATTGCGATCAGCTTGTTTCGCGACGGCGAGTGCGTCGAGCGCGGTCGGCTGCGCTACCATTGCGAACTGGGCTGCGAGGCAATCGCGGGCGGTATCCTTAAGGCTGTCTGGGACTTGTCCTGTCAGCGTCATGTGAAACCGGAAGTCCTCGTGCACGTGCGGGTAGCCATAAGCGTCGAGGTTCGCGATTTGCCGCCCGGTCAGCCCGGATTTCAAACGGCGTGCACGATCGCCAAGCGTCAGCGGCGCACGCAGGTGGTCGAGATCGGTGACGCAGCGGCTTGCAAGGGCTGCGAGACCGGGATCCGCCTCTGACGGTGTGAGCGCGATGAAGTTTGCGAGAAGACGGACGGTGAGGCGCAGGGGGGCAGGTGTTTGCAGGTCGCGGGCGAGCGCTGCAACGCTTGCAAAAATGTCTGCCTCGTTGACGCCTTCGCGCGGATAGAACGGCGCCTTCAGCGTCGCGTGGAAGCCGTAGGTACGCGGCGTCTCGGTCAGGCTCGCAAGGGTCTCTGTCGAGAGGCCCGGCACGGCGATACGCGTCACGTCCTGCCCGCTTGCCACATCGTAGCCGAGGACACCGGCGCCGAACGCACCAAGCGGCGTGTCAGGGGCTGGCTGGAAATAGACGGCATAACGAGCGTGCGTCATCACCACATGATCCTGACACTAGCAGTCGGTTCCCCGCGTCCCGGTATCGCCGGCGTGCACGGTTCGATCAGTGTGTTGGCGCAGCGGCGGCGGATCAAGCATCCACCGCGCGCCAACACAAATCTGATGTCGGCCGCCGCGCTTAATAGAGCAAGCTCGCCTTTGCCTTTAGCGTGTGGAGTTCGGCGTCTGCATCGATCAAAACTTCCGAAAGTGAGGGGTCGGATTCGGCAAACCTCTCGTCGTCAAGTGAGATGTAATTGTATTCGATCCCGATGACGAAGTTCTTTGCGGCCCGGTAATCCACGCCAGCGCCGAGCACATACCCGGTCAACGTGTCCGAGTCCGAGAAGCGGCGCCCGCCGTCTACCTCCGCCGAGACTTCAACGTCGGCAAATGCGAAGCCGCCCTTCAGGTAGCCGTGCCAGGCATTGACCGTATAGCCGACGCGGCCAGCAACGGTCGCGAGCCAATCGATGTCGGTCTTGAATGTGTCGTCATTGAAATATTGGCTTTGCTCATCGGCGTTTGTGCTGACCGAGTTGAGGTTCGCCTCGACGCCGAAAACGAAACGCCGCCACTGCACCTGGTAGCCGATGTGGGCTCCAGCAAGGACGCCATCGCCTGACATGCTGGCCGTGTCGCCAGCGTTGTCGTTGTAGTAACCGTCGTTGACGAACGTCCAATCGTGATCGCCCCATGCGTAGCCGAGCTCCAAGCCGGCGAAAAACCCGGTCCAGCTCGGCGCAGTGTGTGTTTGGGCGAGGAACGGGCTGTCCTTCATGCCGCCAAAGTCCGCCGCGGCCGCGATTGTTGGTGTGCCGAGCACGAATGTGCTTGCGGCTGTGAGCGCCAAAAGCCCTCTGGTAATCATCGATTGCCTCTCAAGTCGGTCGAAACGCTGAAGCACTACCCACCGCTTGCTCGTCGGTGGCGGGCCGAACCTGAGAAGATTTGGATTGGGCGACAACGCGCCGTAATTGAGCGCTTGTAAGCGCCGCGCAACCGAGATTATCAGCATGCGATTTAGAACAAAGTTCGAAGTTTTTTCGAACCGCTCTGAACCAGGATCGCCAATGAAACCGTGTTCCGATTATGGCGTCCGAATAACCACAGTTTGGTGGAATGCTATTTAGGTCGCTGACGCAACCTACGTTTCGTGTGTGCGGAGCGGGCGTGCCTGCATGGAGGTTGAGAGAAAGTAAGCCACCGGAAGATCCGCCCGCCGCATTGGGGAGGGAGGTGTGTGGCGGTGCGACTGACAGATCTTCCGGCGCACGGTTTGGGCGAGCCCTCACCGCAAAACGTTTCGGACCGGGAAGGGTGCGTGCGGGATTTCACCCTTCCCGGTCCCTGGCTCGCGGCTGACCGCGAACCGAGATCAGAACGTCCGGCAATGACTGATTGTGGGTCCCCCAGCTTTATGGTCATTCCGACCACATTTGCCCCGTTCCTGTTGAAACTGTATCAACGATAACAATCGGGGGATTTTGCGGCTTTCATGCGCCGATTTCTGGTTGACCGTTGATATCCCGGCATCACCAATTTGGTTCCGGGTCTTAATGCGGCCTGCGGATGATCCTATGGCAAACCAAAACGTGCAGGTTCTGAAAGCTGCAACCTGCCAACTTGCAATCTCTGATACCCAGCCGCCGCAATTGCGCGCGCTGTCTGGAGCGATTGCCGCGCACTGGGCGCGCGTGTCGGCCGAGACCCCCGCGTACTTCAATGGTGCGGTGTTCCTGGCGTCTGCGCATGGCGTTGCGCAGGGTCATGCGGCGATCGCGTGTGTCGAGTCGACATTTGCGAGCTACCTTTATCTCCGCCACAACAACTGGCCGGCCGAGGGCATCGCGAATGCGTTTGGAACAGCGCTGCTAGTGCCGTCGGACGGAGGCGTGCTTTGCGCGGTCGGCGCGCCGAACACTGTCAACGCCGGCTCGACCTACCTTCCCGGTGGGTTCATCGACACGGGCGACGTGCGCATAAGCCCTGAGGGCGGGCGCACGATTGATATTGATGGCCAGATCCTGCGCGAACTTGCCGAGGAGACCGGGCTCGCGGCGCAGACCCTGTCATTCGGCGATGGCTATCTGCTTGCGTCGATGCCCGGAGAGCTGTCGATTGCGCGGATCGTGCGCTGTCAATTGCCGGGCGCTGCCATTGTTGAAAGCGTGCGGGCCGCAAACGCCGCAATGGCCACGCCGGAACTCGCAGATCCAAAAATCGTCCGCGCCGTGCCTGCAAAGGGCGACGCATCAGCGCCGCCGCTGCTCGCATATGCAGAGGCGCTGCTCGCGCACGTCTTTGACGAAGGCTTGGCGTAAGGCGCACAAGTAGGGCGATCGCTGGCGGATGCCGCCATGCCCACCCGGACCTCAAACTGGAACGCCCACTCATGCCGCTGCCATTCGTGACGCTCGATGTCTTCACCGACCGCCGGTTTGCTGGCAATCCGCTGGCGGTTGTCTTTGGCGGAGAGGGCCTGGACACCGCGCAGATGCAGGCGATCGCGGGCGAATTCAACCTGTCGGAGACCGTCTTCGTCATGCCGCCCGAGCGCGAAGTGCACGCAGCGCGAATCCGCATCTTCACGCCGAGAAACGAGCTGCCGTTCGCAGGCCACCCGACGGTCGGCACGGCCATCGCGATTGCCCAGAAGCGCGCGGCAGACGCAGGCGCTGACCTGTCGCCATCGCTGATTGTCATGGAGGCAAAGATCGGGCTCCTCCGCGTTGGCGTTCGCGGCGGCGTGGGTGCCGCGCCCTTCGCCGAGTTCGACCTGCCAAAGCTGCCGGACGTTGAAGCCGGTGGTGACGGCGCGCTCGACCACGAGGCCATTGCGACGGCCCTTGGTCTCATCTCAAGCGACCTCGGCTGCCAGAACCATACGCCGGTCCGCGCCGATGCCGGCGTGCCGTACACCTTCGTCCCGGTGCAAAGCGTGGAGACGCTTGCGAAGATCAACCTCAACTTGAAGGCCTGGAGCGAGGCCTTTGGCGGCGATGGGCATAACGCAGCGTTCGTCTACGCGAAGGCCGCGCACCCGGGCGGGCCTGATATCCAAGCCCGGATGTTTGCACCGGACCTCGGCGTGACGGAGGACCCTGCAACCGGAAGCGCCGTCGCGGGGCTTTCGGGCGTCATCCGCCACTTCGACCGGCCGCGGCCGGGCACGCACAATTATGAGATTGCGCAGGGCATTGAGATGGGCCGGCCAAGCCGAATTGCGCTCTCGCTTGAAGTCGCCGATGGCGGCGGTCTCGCGAATGTCCGGATCGGCGGCCAAGCGGTCGCTGTCGCAAGCGGCGTTCTTGCGATCTGACAACGGATCAGCCGCTCGGATCGCCGAAGGTGCAGGTTGTCAGCAGGGCCGGGCTCGGCTACCACCGGCCCATCGAATAAGAGGCGCGGCCAACATCCATGCGGCAGACGCATGACATTGCAGGAAGCCGACTGGCCGGACGGCGAGCCAGCCATCCGGCGCGCGCGCGCTCCCGCCGGCCCGACGCGATCCTCCTGCTTCTCCTTACCTGCCCCTAGGCCACTGGGGCGGATGATCGATCATCCGCGGGCGCCTAGGGGACGATGCAAGGTTCAACACCACGCCCGGCGCCTCAGCGCGGGCCCGTGAGGAAAGCATTCGATGTCAGACACATCCGCCAACGAAAATCAGACGGCCAACGAGAACACAGTCACGGGTCCCGGTGACCGCGTCCTCATCTTCGATACGACCCTGCGCGACGGCGAGCAATGTCCCGGCGCGACGATGACACTCGAGGAGAAACTCGAGATCGCCGATCTGCTGGACACGATGGGCGTCGACATCATCGAAGCCGGTTTCCCAATCGCGTCGGACGGCGACTTCGAGGCGGTGTCGTTGATCGCCGAGCGCGTCAAGTCAGCGACCGTCGCTGGGCTCTCGCGGGCCGGCGAGAAGGACATCGACCGGTGCGGCCAGGCCGTTCGCAAAGCGAAGAAGCCGCGCATTCACACGTTCATCTCGACGTCGCCGATCCATATGAAGTTCAAGCTTCAGAAGGAGCCGGAAGAGGTCCGCGCGATGGTCGGGCGGGCCGTGACGCAGGCGCGCAATCTCGTCGATGATGTCGAGTGGTCGGCCGAAGACGGGACGCGAACCGAATTCGACTTCCTCTGCCAGTGCGTCGATACCGCCATTAAGGCCGGCGCCACGACGATCAATATTCCAGACACCGTCGGCTACACGACGCCTGAAGAGCACTTCGAGCTCTTCACGCGCATCCGCGAGACGGTTGCGAACTCCGACAAAGCGATCTTCTCGGTTCACTGCCACAACGATCTCGGCATGGCCGTCGCGAACTCACTGGCCGGCGTTAAGGCCGGCGCGCGCCAGATCGAATGCACCATCAACGGCATTGGCGAGCGGGCGGGCAATGCCGCGCTCGAAGAACTCGTGATGGCGATCAAGACGCGGGAGGACGTGCTCCCGTTCCACACGGGCATTGACGCGGCCATGTTGACGCGCGCCTCGCGTCTCGTGAGCGCGGCGACGTCATTCCCGGTCCAGTACAACAAGGCGATCGTCGGCCGGAACGCGTTCGCGCACGAGAGCGGCATCCACCAGGACGGCATGCTGAAGCATACGCAGACCTACGAGATCATGACGCCGGAGAGCGTGGGCGTCACGAAAACCTCGCTCGTGATGGGTAAGCACTCAGGCCGAAACGCGTTCAAGACGAAGCTTAAGGATCTCGGTTACGAGCTGGGCGAAAACGCGCTTGAGGATGCCTTTGTCCGCTTCAAGTCGCTCGCGGACCGTAAAAAGATCATCTTCGACGAAGATATTGTCGCCCTTGTTGATGAGAAGATTGCGACGGCGACAGACCGTGTGTCGGTCGTCTCGTTGACGGTGATTGCTGGCACGCAAGGGCCGCAGTCCGCGACGCTGACCCTTGATGTCGATGGCCAGCATCAGACGGTGCAGGCCACCGGTAACGGCCCGGTCGACGCGACATTCAATGCGGTGCAGGCTATCATGCCCCATGAGGCGACGCTCGAACTCTACCAGGTGCATGCCGTGACTGAAGGTACGGATGCACAGGCAGAGGTGTCGGTGCGCTTGCACGAGGGTGGACGGTCGGTGACGGCGCGGGCCGCCGATCCCGATACGCTTGTTGCTTCGGCGAAGGCCTACCTGTCGTGCGTCAATAAGCTGATGATCATGCGGGAACGCGGAGGCGCCGCGCAGCATTTTAATGGGTGAGCAGATGAGGGTGGGGCGGCCGGCGGCAGGAAGCTGCGCCGCGCCCCGCCTGCACGGGTGGCCCAATCGCGGGCACTCGCCGGCGCCATAAACCAATCCCGTTTCGCTGCCTTGCTCAGGGGGGCGGCTGAAGCCATACCTGCAAGATCAAAGTGATGGTTCACGGACGATTTACGTCCGTCTCACTGTGGCGCTGTCGCGATGTCATAACCGGCGCGCGCGTCATGAAAAGCGGATCGAGGGCCTGCGTTAATGTTTGGTGGCGTCACGGGAATTTTCTCCGAAGACATCGCGATCGACCTCGGGACCGCGAACACGCTCGTGCACGTCCTCGGCCGCGGCACCGTCATCGACGAGCCATCTGTGGTCGCGATCCGGACCCGCAATGGCAGCCGCGAGGTCCTCGCGGTCGGCGAAACCGCAAAGCTGATGCTTGGTCGGACGCCTGAAAGCATCGAGACCATTAAGCCGCTTCGCGATGGCGTCATTGCTGACTTCATCGCCACCGAAGAGATGCTCCGCCAGTTCATCAAGCGCACGAAGTCGATGATGAACATCATGCGGCCGCGCATCCTGATCTGCATTCCCGCAGGCGCCACACCGGTCGAACGCCGCGCCGTGTTTGAGACCGCGCACAACGCCGGCGCGCGCAAGGTGTGGCTGATCGAAGAGCCAGTGGCCGCCGCAATTGGCGCGCAGCTTCCCGTCGATGCACCGTCTGGGCTGATGGTCGTCGACATCGGCGGCGGCACGACGGATATCGCGGTCCTCTCGCTTGGAGACGTGGTGCAGGCGCGCTCGCTGCGCTGCGCCGGCAATGCCATGGACGCCGCAATCATCCGGTACGTGCGCCGCCGCCATCAGCTTCTCATTGGCGATGCCAACGCAGAGCGTATCAAGATCGAAGCCGGCACGGCGATGGTCCAGCCAAACGGCCGGGACGCCGAAATTCACATCCGCGGCCGCGATCTGCGCCAGGGCCGGCCAAAGTCGATCGTCCTGAGCCCGATGCACATCGCCGAAGCGCTTGAAGACCCGATCGAAGAGATGGCCGAATTCGTGCAGCGCGCCCTTGAAGATCTCCCGCCGGAGGTCTCGACCGATATCTGCGATCACGGGATCTATTTGACCGGTGGCGGCGCGCTTCTGAACAAGCTCGATGTCGAACTTGAACGGCGCGTCGGCGTTAAGTTCCTGCTGCCCGACAAGCCGACGCAGTGCGTCATCGACGGGACGGCGCAAGTCTTAAGCACACTGCCGGAGCGGGACCACCTGCTAATCAAGCCGTAATTCGCCGGGTGCACGGCGGCGTTAACCGCGTTCAACCGTTCGGTCGGCCACTTCGACATTGCGGCGTCACGTTCGCATGAGTTTAACGGCGGTGTGCGGGATCTTTGATGGCTGTCCGGACGGAGGTGTCCGGCCGACGACGGGTTCACATGACGAGACTGCGCGACGATACATTCCAAAGGCGCGGCAAGAGCCGCCCGCGCCGGCGGTACGTCGGCGCTGTCGTGTTCGCCCTGATCTTCGTCTCGATTGCCCTGCTCGTCCTGTCGCGCCTTGATCACCCCTACGTCGCGGCGATGCGGTCCGCGGCGGCACCTGTCCTCACCCCGGTTTTGACCGCGCTCTCAGGCCCGCTTGCGCCGGTCCGTCGCTTGTCGGAGCGCGTGCAGATGCTGCTCGCCGAGCAAGACGAGATCGAGCGGCTGCGCGCCGAGATCCAGCAACTGCGCGGATGGCAGTGGAAGGCTGAAGATCTGCAGCGCCAGCTCAATGCGCTCTCGGCGCTTGCCAAGCGCGAACCCGATGCGGAGATCCCGTTCATCACAGCGCGCATCATTGCTGACAGCCGGGGGCCGTTTGCACGATCGGTCGTCATCGATGCCGGCTCAGACCGCGGCCTGAAAGAAGGCCACCCTGTTATCAGCGCAGACGGCATGGTCGGCCGCCTTGTCGATGTGACGCCGGCCGCCGCGCGCGTCTTACTGGTGACCGACTTTGCAAGCCGCATCCCGGTCGAGATCGGCAACGATCGTATCCGTGCCATCGCCACCGGCACCAATGGGCCCCGGCCGCGCTTAAAGTTTCTGCCGCGTGACGCGGTCCCGAAAGTGGGGGACGTCGTCGCAACCTCCGGCCGTGGCGGATTGTTTCCGAGGGCGCTGCGGGTCGGCACGGTCGAGGACGACAATGGCGAGCCGGTCGTCAAGCCGTTCGCGCGTCTGGACCGGCTCGAGTTTGTGTCCGTTCTCATCTTTGAGAGCCCGGCGCTTCCGCTGACGACGGGAACGGTCGCGCCGCGCCGTGTGGGCCAGTAGGCGATGGCCCTCGCAGATCAATCCGCGCCTGAGCGCTACTGGGTCATCACGCCGCCCATCGTGCTCGCGCTTTTCGTTCTGATCGCGATCCTGCCCTGGGGCCTTCCGGTTGAAGCGCGCTTTGTGATGCCGATGCTGCCCTATGTCGCGATCCACTACTGGACGCTCAACAATCGCGGGTTGATGCCTGCGTGGCTCGTGTTCCTCTGCGGCCTTGTGATTGATTTCGTCACGCGCGGTCCGCTCGGCTTCTGGGCGATGATCTTCCTCATTGGCCAGATGAGCGCGCTCTGGTTGTCGGGCAGTCTTGGCGCGACGCGGACCCGGCGTTGGCTTGGGTTCTTTGCCGTTGTCGCGCTTCTGGGCGCCGTGCAGTGGCTGACGGCTTCGATCTATTTCGTGACATGGGTCGACGTCTGGCCGTTTGCGACAGGCATCGTCGTCGTTGCCTGCGTCTACCCGTTTTTCTCGCTGGCGCTGCTAACGCGCTCAGACGAAAAAGCATTGTCCTGACGGTCGGTTGGGCGTATCGGGTGAGGTGTCATGTTCATTCGTAACCAGCTTGACGAGCGTGGCGCCCGAGCCCTGTTTTCGCGCCGGGCCGCCGTCGTCACAGGCTTACAGGCCATCGGGTTCTCGGTCCTGGCAGGCCGCCTCTATCAGCTCCAGGTGATGGAAGAGAACCGGTTTGCGCCGCTCGCGGATACAAACCGGATCACGACCAGCGCACTCGCGCCCATCCGCGGCATCATCTATGACCGCGCCGGACGCGTCCTCGCAGACAACATCGAAAACTTCCGTGTCGTCGTCGTGCCGTCGCTTGCAGGCGACATTGGCAACGTGCTCTCGAAGCTCGCGCAGGTCATGGACCTCGACCTGCCAACGCGTCAGGAACTAATTGCGCGCTCGCGGCGCCAGTCGCCAAACGCGCCGCTGGTCGTCGCCGACAACCTGTCGTTTGAGACCATCGCAAGGGTCAACGTCCTTGCCCCGCAACTGCCGGGTATCGAAACCGTCCTGATCGGCCAGCGACGGTATTTCCAGGGGCGCGAGCTTGGCCTCATCGTCGGCCACGTCGGAAGCGTTGAGCGTTTCGCGCTGGACGACGACCCGGTCCTTCGCCTGCCGGGCATGCGTGTTGGCAAGATCGGCATCGAGCGCGGCATGGAGCGTAGGCTCCGTGGCGAAGGCGGATCGGTCAAGCGCGAGGTGGACGCGCGCGGCCGTGTCGTCCGTGATCTCGAACGGCGCGAACCGAAGCGCGGCCGCGACCTGGTCCTCTCCGTTGACGCGGGCCTGCAACACCAAATCCTCGACAGGCTTTCGAAGGTGCGCCGCGGCGCGGTTGTCGTCCTTGATGTGAAGAGTGGCGACGTCCTCTCGATGGCTTCCTGGCCGACGGTCGACATCACCGACCTCGGCGACGGCATTACGCAGGAAGCCTGGACGAAGCTTCGCAAGACGTCCGGCGATCCGATGTTCCACCGGCCGATCAAGGGGCTCTACCCGCCCGGTTCGACGTTCAAGATGGTGACCATGCTTGCCGGGCTAGAGAGCGGCGAGGTCACGCTCGGCGAAAAGATCAACTGCCAGGGCACCTATGTGTACGCCGGCCAGAAATTCCGCTGCTGGAACCGCAGTGGTCATGGCCGCTGCAACGCACACCGCGCGCTGCGCGAGAGCTGTGACACCTGGTACTACGAAGTCGCCAAGCGCGTTGGCATCGTCCGCATTTCGGAGATGGCCGAGCGGCTTGGCTTCGGCCAGACCTACGACGACCTCGGCCTCGCGTTTCAGGCCGCCGGCATCATCCCGGATCCCACCTGGAAGCGCGGATACCGCGGCAAGCGCTGGCTCGGCGGCGAGACCTTGCTGTCAGGCATCGGCCAGGGCTACGTCGCGACCACACCGCTGCAGCTTGCCGTAATGACTGCGCGCCTTGCGACCGGTCGAGCAATCGAGCCGCACCTCGTGCTGCCGGACAAGCTCGGGACCGAGCGCACGTTCGCGCCCCTCGACGTCGATCCCGAACACCTGCAGGCCGTGCGCCGCGCCATGAATGCCGTCGTCCACGAGCGCCGCGGCACAGGCAAGCGGGCCCGGCTCGAGGGTAGCGGCATTGAGATCGCGGGTAAGACCGGCACGGCGCAGGTCTCGCGGCTGAGCTCGTACCGCTCCAAGCGCCGCCTGCCGTGGAAGTATCGCGATCACGCCCTGTTCGTGTCGTACTTCCCGTACGTCGACCCACGCTATGCTGTCTCCGTTGTCGTCGAGCACGGCGGCAGCGGCGGCAAGATCGCTGCGCCCCTTGCAGCCGACGTTATGCGCATTCTGCTCGCCTATGAAAAACAGGCCGCACCCCCGTTCCGTGTCGGCGGTCGGTCGAGCCAGGTCAGCAAGGGCTAAAGGGCAGATCAGCCGTCCATGGCGCAGACCTTCGAGAACCCAAACGACTCGATCCCGATCGGCCGGAAGCTGCTGCAGCTCAACTGGCTGGTGATGCTGTTGCTGTGCGTTCTGGCGTCCATCGGGATCGTGGCGCTCTACTCCGTCGCGGGCGGTTCGTTCAGCCCGTGGGCCGAGCGCCATGCGATGCGCTTCATTGCCGGCATGGGCGGGCTCCTGCTCATCGCGGTTATCCCGCTCACGTTCTGGCTGCGGCTTGCCTACCCGTCCTACATCGTCGCGCTCGGTCTCCTGGCACTTGTCCCTGTCATCGGGATCGAAGCGGGCGGGGCGCAGCGCTGGCTCGGCGTTGAGGCGTTTCGGTTTCAGCCGTCGGAGGTCATGAAGATTGCGCTGATCGTTATGCTGGCGCGCTACTATCAGTGGGTCGCGAAGGAGGACGTCTCGAAGCCGCTGTACGTAATCCTGCCCGCGCTCGCGATCCTCGTGCCCGTCGCGCTCACCCTGCAACAGCCGGACCTCGGCACAGCGTTGTTGTTCGCCTTCGTGGGCTTCGGGCTGATGTTCATGGCCGGGGTGAGCTACTGGTACTTTGTCATCAGCGGCGGCGCGATCATCGGCGCGATCCCGCTCGTCTATTCGATGCTGCACGACTATCAGCGCCGCCGGATCGAAGTGTTCCTGAACCCCGAGACCGATCCGCTCGGTTCCGGCTACCACATCACGCAATCAAAGATCGCGCTCGCCTCTGGCGGCCTCACCGGCAAGGGTTATGGCCAAGGCACGCAAGCACAGCTCGACTTCCTGCCCGAAAAGCATACCGACTTCATCTTCACGATGATCGCGGAGGAGTGGGGCTTCTTCGGCAGCATGGGCGTGCTCGCCGTCTTTGCCTTGCTGCTGCTGACGCTGATGGGCATGGCGGTTGCGACGCGCAATCGCTTCGGTCGGCTCCTGATCGGCGGCGCGTCGCTGAGCCTCTTTGTCTATGTTTTCATCAATGTCGCGATGGTCACCGGGCTTGTGCCCGTCGTCGGCGTCCCGCTGCCGCTCGTCTCGTACGGCGGCACCTCGATGACGACCTTCCTGTTCGCGTTCGGCCTCGCCATGTGCGGCTTTGTTCATCGCCACCGGGCGTTCCGGCGCCAGGATATCGGCGCGCTCTGGTAGCTGGGCTGCCGCACACCTCCCATCGCCAATATGGCGGACTGATCCGGTAGACACCGGCAACGCGTTTTGCTACCCACCGGCTTCCGCGTCGGCGGTGTGGGTGTATAGCTCAGTTGGTAGAGCAGCTGACTCTTAATCAGCGGGTCCAAGGTTCGAGCCCTTGTACACCCACCATTTGCTTCCCTCGGGCTTGAAATTTTTTTGGCCCGTCTACGCTGCCGCTCGACGGCGCTTAGAGTCCGCACCTAACCGCAGCGCGCGATCCGCAGGCCTATCGGCCGGCTCCTTGCGCGCTGCTCATGCCCTGGAAACCGAGGTGGCTGCAGCTTCCAAAGATGTTGCGGCAGCGAACTGCCAGCCCCACGAAGACCAGAGCGAGGCGCACGGAGCGGGCCATCGGCCAGCGCAGCGCGCCGCCACACCCACCGCCCTCGCGGCAGCCTCCTGTAAGCCCCACAAAGACCAGAGCGAGGCGCACGAAGCTGGCCATCGGCCAGCGCAGCGCGCCGCAGCGAGTGGCTTGGCCGACTCGTGTGCCAACAGGGCTGCTGCCCTGTGGGACCAAAAAAGAGAGCGCGCGCCGCGCCACACCCACCGCCCTCGCGGCAGCCAGCTGCCAACCCCACGAAGACCAGAGCGAGGCGCACGAAGCTGGCCATCGGCCAGCGTAGCGCGCCGCAGCGGATGGCGGTCGGACTCGTGTGCCAACAGGGCTGTTGCCCTGTTGGACCAAAAA
>JBCBIY010000012.1:0-97764 GCA_038523925.1 Pseudomonadota bacterium
ATGGTGGGTGTCACCACACTGCCCCGCCCAAGGCAGCCATCGCGACGATCGCAGATATGCCGGTCCGGCTGGCGCTAAAGGCAGCGCACCTCGCGACCTCTTCCAGAGCGCCAGCAGCGCGCAAGGAGCTGGCCGATAGGCCTGCGGATCGCGCGATGCGGTTAGTCTCGGATCCTAAGCGCCGTCGAGCGGCAGCGTAGACGGGCCAACAAAAGACACGCGCGGCGCCACCCACTGACGGCAAAGGCAGCCGCAACCGATTCCAGAGCGTGAGCAGCGCGCAAGGAGCTGGCCGCTAGGCCAGCGGATCGCGCGATGCGGTTAGTCTCGGATTCTAAGCGCCGTCGAGCGGCAGCGTGGACCGGCCAACAAAAAACACGCGGCGGCACCCACTGACGGCAAAGGCAGCCGCGGCCGATTCCAGAGCGCGAGCAGCGCGCAAGGAGCAGGCCGCTAGGCCTGCGGATCGCGCGGTGCGGTTAGTCGCGGACTCTTAGCGCCGTCGAGCGGCAGCGTCGACGGGCCAACAACAACCACGCGCGGCGCCACCCGCTGCCGGCAAAGGCAGCCCAACCGATCCCAGAGCGCGAGCAGCGCGCAAGGAGCTGGCCGCTAGGCCTGCGGATCGCGTGGTGCGGTTAGTCTCGGAGTCTAAGCGCCGTCGAGCGGCAGCGTTGACGGGCAAACAAAACAAGCGGCAGCGCGGTCGTGCCAAACTACAAACACGCCCCCCCCCCCCTGCCGCCTCACCGTTCCACTCACGCCATCGCGAGGGTGTGGCCGCCGTCGATGGTGAGGGTGCTGCCGGTCATGTAGGCGCCGGCGTCGGAAGCGAGGAGAAGGAGTGCGCCGTCGAGTTCGCCTTCGCGGCCAAACCGCTGCATCGGCACGCGTGCGCGCATCTTCTCGCCGGGCGGACTTGTCAGGAAGCGGGTGTTGATCTCGGTCGCGAAGTAACCTGGTGCAAGTGTGTTGACGCGGACGTGGTCGCGCGCGGTCTCGACCGCGAGGGCTTTGGTGAGCTGAATGACGGCGGCCTTCGAGACGGCGTAGGGCCCGAGCCCGCGCGTGACGCCGAGACCGAGGATCGAGGCGATGTTTATGATGCTGCCGCCGCCGGTATCTGCCATGCGGGAGGCAGCTTCGCGGGCGACGCGGAAGACACCGTCGAGGTTCACGTCGAGGACGGCGCGCCAGGCCGCGTCATCAGTATCGGCAAGCTTTCCCTCCGACGGCACGCCCGCATTGTTGACCACGATCCCAACCGGACCCAGTGCGTCGGTTGCAACGTCGAAAGCGGACGCGACGGAGCCTGCGTCTGTGACGTCGAGCGCGACCGGGAGCGCGGTGCCGCCGGACGCCTCAATCTCGCCGCTCAGGGCATCGAGCCGGTCGCGCCGCCGGGCTGCGATCGCAACCCGCGCGCCGTTGGCAGCCAGCACCTTCGCAAAGTGCCGGCCAAGCCCGCTTGAGGCCCCTGTCACCAGTGCCACGCGGCCGGTCAGGTCGAACAACTGTCCTGCAGTTCTCATCTCAGATCTGTGGCCTCAGTGCGCCGCATGCGCCTTCGCGATCCGCTTTGCGAGCGCCCAACGATGCACCTCTGACGGGCCGTCGTAGACGCGGAAGGCGCGGATGCCGTTGAAGATCTCCGCGACGACCGTGTCGCGGGACAAGCCAAGTCCGCCGAGGACTTGCAGCGACCGGTCTGCCACGCGGAACAGCGCCTCCGCGCAGAACACTTTCGACATGCTGGATTCGCGGTTGGCGCGTTCACCCTGGTCGAGCATCCATGCGACCTGCCAGACCGACAGGCGGGCAGCGTTGAGATCGATGAGGTTATCGGCAAGCTGGAAGCCGACGCCTTCGTGCTCGACAAGCGTCTTGCCGAACGACTGTCGCCCACACGCATAGTCCGCCGCGATGTCGTGGGCCCGGCGGGCGGCACCAAGCCAGCGCATGCAGTGCGTTAGCCGTGCCGGCACGAGCCGGACCTGCGCGTACTTGAAGCCTTCGCCGACCTCGCCAAGCACCTGGTCGGCCGGCACGCGGACATCTTCGAGCAGGATCTCGGCGTGGCCGCCGGTGAAGCCGCCGGCCATGGTCGGCACATGCCGCAGGCGCTGGATGCCGGGCGTATCGGGATCGGCGACAAACATGGTCGCGCCGTCCTCCTCCGACATCTTCGCCATGATGATGTAGACGCCGGCGCCGTGCCCGCCGGTGATGAGCCATTTGCGGCCGTTGATGCGGAAGTGGTTGCCATCGCGGACGGCGGTTGTGCGCAGATTGCCGGGGTCAGCACCCGCGCCGCCATCGGGCTCGGTCATCAGGAAAGACGAGCGGATGTCGGCGGCCGCGAGCGGCTTGAGGTAGCGGTCTTTTTGTTCGTCGGTGCCGATGGCCTCAAGCATGTGCATGTTGCCTTCGTCGGGGGCGTGCACGTGCATGGCAATTGGCCCGAGCGGCGAGTAGCCGGCTTCCTCGAAGACGATCGCGCGGCCAATGTGGCTGAGCCCAAGCCCGCCAAACTCGGCTGCGACCTGCGGCGCCAGCAAGCCAGCTTCGCGGGCAAGCGCATTGAGTTCGCGACGGAAGTCGTCCGAGATATCTTCGACCTTCGCCCGCGGGTCCTGCTCAAGCGGGATCACTTTGTCCGCGATGAACGTGCGGGTCCGCGCTTGCAGCTCGGCAAGGTCATCGGGGATGGAGAAGTCGATCATGCGGTGCGCTGCCAGCCTTGTGACGGAAGGTCGACAGCAAAGCGGGGATTGGCGCGCGAGGCAATGGCTGGGGGTGCCGGCGGACCGTGCAGCGTGCAATCCGGTCGCACGCGGCTTTAACGAACTGTCATACTGGCCAGCTATCCGCCCCTTGCATTCATGCACAGTGAGGAGGCGTTGCCGTGAAGGATACCGATACTTCTGCGATCCATGATGACACCCTGTCGGCTGACGATTGGGACGAGCTGAACTTCCCCCGTCCGGACGAGAACGAGTTTGACCAGGTCGTCGAGCGTGCCCTGTGCCGGCGCGGCTTCATCGGCGGCGTGCTGGCCTTCGGTTCGGGCGCCGCGGCGATGAGCGCTGGGTTGTTCGATACAACGTCTGCGATCGCGCAGGAGGCTGCCTCACGGTTCGCGTTCAAGCCGATCAAGGCGTTCACGGACGGCACTGTGCATGTGCCTGAAGGCTACGAGTGGAAAGTCGTCGCGCGCTGGGGCGACCCGCTGTTTTCATCGGCTGACGGCTACGACATTACCGAAGGCGGCCCGACGGAGAATTCAGACAAGGTGTTTGGCGAGAACACCGACGGCATGGAGGCTTTCGCCTATCAAGGCCGGCAGCTCATCGCGATCAACCACGAGTACGTCAACCGCAAGACCAACCTGGCGAAGGCACAGGAAGGCAAGCCCAAGGACTTGGGCGACGTCCAGAAGTTCCAGAATCTGCAGGGCGTCTCGGTGATGGAAATCGCTGAGACCGACAGCGGCTGGCAGGTCGTCAAGGACAGCCCCTTCAACCGCCGCATCACGCATCGTACGCCGATGAAGATCGTCGGACCGGCTGCAGGCCACGAACTCTTAAAGACCGATGCTGACCCGACCGGAACCGAATCGCTCGGCACGTTCAACAACTGTGGCTCCGGCAAAACGCCGTGGGGCACTTATCTGACGTGCGAAGAAAACTTTAACGGCTACTTCGGCGCGACATCGGAAGACGCAGACACCAACGAGCTGCGCGCCAAGGGCTACAAGCGCTACGGCATCAAGGCGAGCGGCCGCGGGTATGACTATCACCTGCACGACGCCCGCTTCGATACGTCGAAGAACCCGAATGAGCCGCACCGTGCGGGCTGGATTGTCGAAATCGATCCGACGAAGCCGGACGCGACGCCGGTGAAGCACACAGGCCTCGGTCGCTTCAAGCATGAGAACGCAGAAGTCGTGCTCGCGCCGGATGGCCGCGTGGTCGTCTACCTCGGCGACGACGAGCGCGGTGAGTACCTCTATAAGTTCGTCTCCAACGGCACTTACCAACCGGGCGGTTCGACGGACGGGTTGCTCGATGACGGCACGCTGTTCGCGGCTAAGTTCAACGATGACGGCAAGGGCGAGTGGCTTGCGTTGACGCCGGCGACAACCGGCATGGATGCGGGCGAGATTCTCATTTTCACGCGGATGGCGGCGTCGGCGGTTGGTGCCACGACGATGGACCGTCCGGAGTGGGTCGCGGCCAACCCGAATGCGGTCGAGGCGTACTGCTGCCTCACCAACAACAAGAACCGCGGCGTCAAGACGAACGCCGGTGGCGACGAGACGCCGGTTGGCGGACCGAACCCGCGCGAAGCCAACAAGTATGGCCAGATCGTGCGTTGGCGCCCGTCCGTTGACGACCACGCGTCATCGACCTTCGACTGGGATCTCTATGTGATGGCCGGGAACCCGGACGTGCATGAGGGCGCCAAAGCCGGCTCGAAGAACGTCAACGCGGGCAACCTGTTTAACTCGCCGGACGGCATGGCCTTCGACACGCGCGGCGTCGCCTGGATCCAGACCGACGGCGACGATGACAATGAGGGCGATTTCGCAGGCATGGGCAACAACCAGATGCTCGCTGGCGATCCGGTGACGGGCGAGATCGTCCGCTTCATGACGGGGCCGAACGGCTGCGAAGTCACGGGTCTGTGCTGGTCGGCCGACCTGCGCACGATGTTCGTTGGCATCCAGCATCCGGGCGGTGACTGGCCGGACGGCAACGGCTCGCTGCCGCGGTCATCGCTGATTGCGATCAAGCGCGCCGACAACGCCGTCGTCGGCTAACGGTTTCGCACCAAGCACTGATGACTATCGACGCTCCCCGGCGGTCACCGCCGGGGGGCGTTTTGCGTTGTGGGCACGTCTTGTGACTTGGCGGCCAAGGTGCCCTCCCGACGCGTTGCGACCTGCCGTGAAACGGTAGACCGAGAGGCGCTGAGTGTGCGATTGATCCGTACCAGTGGTTTTTTCTGGCGTAATGTTTCGTGCTGAAGTCGACGCCACACATCGGTCTGCAGAGCTTGCCAATCGGCTTCGGTCCAAACGGCAAGCTGTTTCGCAAGCTTGCGGGCGCTGCCGTCGGAAGCGCGCTCGTGCGCTTTGCAGGCATCGGTCTTTCGTTCCTGGTCGGCGTGCAGCTCGCGCGCCTTCTGGGCCCGGCGCATTTCGGCATCTACGGCACGACGATCGCGATTGTCGCGCTGCTTGCAGTGCCGGTTCAGCTTGGGCTGCCGCAACTTCTGACCCGCGAGCTTGCCGCCTGTCGAGAAGGCCGCCTGTTCGGGCGCATGCGTGCGGCGCTCGTCGGTTTTGCCGGCGCGGTTGCCGCGGCGTCCATCATGATCGTCGCACTCGCTTCCGTCTGGCTCATCCTCTGGCCGCCCTCGGCCCCGGCGCTTGCGAGCGCACTCACGGTCGGTCTTCTGCTGGTGCCCGTAGTCGCATGGCTCAATCTCAGTTGCGGTGCGCTTCGTGGTTTGGGCCACGTCGTCTCCGCGCATGTCTTTGATGCCGTCGCGCGACAGGGGTTGCTTGCAGCGGGCCTTTTCGCCGTTGGTGTCAGCTCGCTCGATTTCGACGCCACCACCGCACTCCTCATGCAATTCGCGATTGGAGCCTTTGTGCTCGTTGCCTGCGTTGCGATGGTCCGGCGCGCGCTGCCGCTAGAACTCACGGCTGTCTCGCCGAAGTACGACACGCGGACGTGGACGCGAAGCGCGGTGCCGATGGCGGGTACCGAAATTCTTCGAGCGATTGATGCGCACTATCCGATCCTGCTGCTCGGCCTGATTGCTGGGCTCGACGATGTCGGCGTGTTCCGCGTCGCGCTCTCAGTTGCAGCCTTTGTCGGCCTGCCGTCTTCGTTGATCGCGACGGTGATCATGCCGGAGGTTGCCCGCCTCCATGCAGCGCGCGAACGCGAGCAAGTGCAGTTCATCGCGTCCGCTTCCGCGGCGGTCATTTTCACTGCGACCGCCCTGCTGGTGGCCACCATCTTTGCAGTCGGCGAACCCGCGCTGACGCTTGTATTCGGCGACGCGTTTGCGCCCGCCTGGCTGCCGCTCCTGTTGATCAGCATCGCGTATCTGATCAACGGCTACTTTGGCGCGGCCGCCTCGATGCTCAACATGTGTGGTGGCGAGCGCGCGGTGACGCTGGCGTTCGCATTCGGGCCACCCGTCGGGATTGCGACCGTCTTCGCGCTGTTTGACTCACTCGGCGTCGCCGCTGTGGCTCTCGGGATGATCGCATCAGAGATCGCCAAAGGCGTGCTGCTATCCGCCGCTGCAACGCGGCAACTCGAGATCCGGGTCGGACTGGCCCACGCGCTGATGCGCTTGTTCCACCGATCATGAGACCGCAATCGAGCCGACGATGACGGACATCGCAAACACTTCTGCCGGCCACATACGCCGTTGGGCGCGCGCAGCGCTTTCGCAGTCGACGCGGCGCTTGCTGAGGCGCCCGGTAACGTACGGGCGGCGCCTTGGGGCCTGGCTGCAAGTCCGGCGCAACGTCCGTGGCGTCACCGCTGAGGATGCCAGCGTAATTCTCCGCTCCGTCATTCGCGGTCCCATCGCAAGTCTCTCGGATATCGATCGTTGGCGGGAGCCGGAGCTTGCCGACGATGCGACAGTCCACGTGCGTGGCCTCGGCACCTTCGCACTGAGGCGGGCGTCAGACGATCTCGGTCACACGCTGCCGGCCAACAACGCGAAGCTCTTCGCGGCCATTTCCAGCCGCGTGACACCGGGCGATACGGTGATCGATGCCGGGGCGAACATTGGCGCTGTTTCGGTGTTCCTAGCCAAGCAGGTCGGCGCCCGGGGGCGAGTTCTCGCCGTCGAGATGTTGCCGGCCACCGCGGCGTGCCTCCGCCACAACCTATCGCTCAACGGTCTTCAGAACGTCAGCGTCATCGAGCGTGCGCTCGCCGATCAATCCGGATTGCACGTGAAGGCTGAAGTGACCGAAGGCGTGTTCGGTCAGGCGCGTCTGTCCCACGCCGGCGACCCAACGGAACGCGCGTCTCAGATCGTCGAGGTTGCGACGACGACGCTCGATGAACTGGCCGCCGAGGTCGGCCAAATCGCTCTTATCAAGATCGACATTGAGGGCGCTGAGCCTCTCGCGTTCGCGGGTGGGGCTGAGATGCTTAAGCGAACAAAGGCGGCCATATTCGAGAGCTGGCGAACCGACGGCGGCGAGTCTGCGCGGTTGCTGCGCGCCGCAGGGTTTTCGATCGCGCCGATTGACGGCCGCAACTTCATTGCGGTTCGGGGGCGCGTTTCGGCGTGATGCGCAATCGGGGTTTGATAAAGCATCAGGTGAAGCGCGCGGTGTTTTCTGTGCTCGGCTCTGATCCGGCTCTGGCGGCAAAGCTGCGTCGGATCGAGAGGACGCAGGCGCTGACGATCCTGAACCTGCACCGTGTGTCATCGGATGCATCGAGCATATTCGAGGCTCTGCCGCCCGCGCTTTTCGACGAGCTGCTCGCATGGGCCAAGGCGCATTTCGCAATCACCACCTGCGCCGGCGCAGCAGCGAGTGAAGACACGGACAAGCCACGGCTGATCTTGTCATTCGATGACGGCTACAAGGACTTTATCAAGACGGTCATGCCGATCCTCGATCGCCATAAGATCCGCGCGAACCAAAACATCATTCCGGGCGCGGTCGAGCGTGGTGAGCCACCGATCAACGTGCTCGTGCAGGACTTCATTGCTCAAGCGCCCGCATCGCTTCTACGTGAAGTCAGATTGCCCGGCGTTTCGTTTCAGATTGATCCAGAGAACAGGTTTCAAGCCGCGACCGCCGTTTCAGCCCTCTACAAGAACCGGCCAATGCGCGAGCAGCACCCGTTGCGCGAACAGCTCGACGCGGCGCTTGGCAAGGTGAGCGGCTTCCGGCCGACCCCGATGATGACCGTCGACGAGGTCCGCGAGGCAGCCCGCCATCACGAGGTCGGTGCGCATGCGTTTGAGCATGCGAGCATGGCGTTCGAGACGAACGACTATCTCGCCGATGATGCGCGGCGCTGCCGGGTGTGGTTCCACCAGCAGCTCGGAATTTCGCCTGACGTCTACGCCCTTCCAAACGGCAGCTACCGACCCGGCCAACCGCAAATCGTGAGGGATGCCGGCTACAACCACGTCCTCCTGGTCGGCGACGACTTCTCATCGCCGCGTGCCACGGTTCACAAGCGCTTCACGGCGCGCGGACGCTCGCTGGCTGAAGCAAAGTTCCGGGCGAGCGGTGGATTTGTGCGCCCGCAGGACCCGGCCGAAGCCGTCATCGGAGATCGCGCATGAGGGTCGATGGCAACCTGGAGAAATACAACAGCGAAGCCGTGGTCGCGCACTACGCGCGGCAGGACGACCTGCAGCCAGCCGAAGCCTATCTGTTTGACCGCTATATCGGACCGCACATGGCCGTCCTCGACATGGGCGTCGGCGGCGGCCGCACGACGCCCGCGCTTAGCGCGGCTTGCAAGCGATATGTCGGCGCGGACTATTCGGCGGCGATGATCGCTGCCTGCCGCGATCGCTTCCCCGAGATCGACTTTCGCCATTGTGATGCGACTGCGATGGATTCGTTCGCAGAGGGTGAGTTCGATGCCGTCGTCTTTTCATTCAACGGCATCGATGTGATCCGGTCCGATCAGGATCGCCAGAAGTGCTTGACCGAGGCGGCGCGGGTTCTGGAACCAGGTGGCGTCTTTCTCTTCTCGTCGCACAACGCGCAAATGCTCGGCGTCTGGCCGCAACTCTGTGATGCGAACGGTTATCAGGTGCCGTGGCGGATCGTTCGCGCAGCGTCGAAGACGGCCGTGCGGCTCATCCGGGGCCCCGTCTCCAAGCCGTACTGGACCGGAGAGGGTTACGTTCGCGATCCCGTTCACGGCGGGATGGATCACTACGTGTCGACGCCGGCGACGATGAAGCCGCAACTGAACCACGCCGGCTTCGAGGTAACAGACGTGGTCGGCGGCCACTATCCAGCGGTCTCGTCTCCGCGTTTCTCGCCTTGGTTCTATTACGCGTGCCGGAAGATCGGTGGCACGGAATGAGCCCGACACCGCCAGAGGGCCGCGCCTACCGAAGCATTTTCCTGTCGCGCACGTGGGCTCATCAGGCATATTTTGGCTGGCGCACGCTCATTGATGAGCCCGGCTTTCGCGTGCTTGCCAAGCGACACGCGGCAGTCGAACGATACCTCGTCCTGCTGGAAGATTGCGGCCTCCGGCCATTGCAAGATTGGCTGGATAAGATCCGCGCGCGCCGGGCCCTGTCAGACATCATCGTCCATGACTTTGATGGCGTCTTTGATGATCGAGGGCTGCTGCACCGCCAAGCGTTCAGCCGGGCCAGCGCCGGCGAGCGCATTCTCAATATTGCAACATTCGCAGTCGACCTCAGTCAGGATGAGACGGCGCTGTTTGCTCGCCTCAGCCCCGACTACCGCCGGAAGGTCCGCAAGGCCGAGAAGGCGGCTGTCCAAGTTGCAGCCTTCGAGCGCCCGAGCGACGAATTGCAGGCGCGGTTTCTCAACGCGTTCTCAGCGTTCGCGCAAAAGCGCGGCGTGCGCGAGCCAGACGCTGCCGCCCTACGCGCAATGTATGCGGCGGGCGACGCAACGCTGTTTGTCGCAACGAAGGGGGATGCGCCAACCCACTACCTTCATGTCTTCAAGGCTGAGACGACTGCGTTCTTTATGTACGGCGTTGGCTTGACGAAAGAGAACGACGGCGCCGGGCAATACCTTCACTGGGAGGCGATGCGCTGGCTCAAGGCGGCCGGCATGGCGTGGTATGATTTGGGCGGCGTCGTCGGCCGGCGTCCTGACGACGGCATCTTTCAGTTCAAGAAAAAGTTCGGCGGCGCGTATGTCGACCTCGGCGTCGAGTGGCGTCAGACCGGCGCGATCGCGCGCGTCGCGGCCTCGGCACTGCGTGGCGCGCGTTCGCTTTCTAGCGGGCGCTCCCTCCGATGAAAGATATCGCCCTGAATGGAGAGCTGATTGCGCGCGCGGCTCATCTCGAAGGAAAGCGTTTGGCGCTGCTGCTCCCGAGCCTGCTGCCCGTCGGCGGGGTTGAGACTGTCGCGCTCTCGCGGAGCCGGCTGCTGTGCGATCTCGGGCTTAGAGTCGACCTGCTTTTCGTGAATGAACCGAACGCGACGCAGGACTGGCTGCCAACTGGCGCCCGTTGCATCAACTTTGGGTCCGGCCGCTTGCGACATGTGGTTCGTCCCCTGCGGCGCTACCTGATCGAAGAGCGGCCAGATGCAGTCGTTGCCGCCATGTGGCCGCTGACATCGCTGGCCGTTGTCGCTCACAAGCTGGCGCGGTCGCGCGCGCGCCTGGTCACAAGCGACCACAATGTGCTCTCCGTCCAGTACCGCAACAAAAGCAAGGTATCCCGCGCCATGCTGCGCGCCAGCATCGCGGCGACGTATAGCCTTGCCGATGCCCGGATCGCAGTTTCCATCGATGTCAAAAACGATCTCGCGCGATTGTCGGGCCTCCCACCGCAGCGGTTCGATGTGGTGCAAAATCCGCTTCCGCTCGTCGTCGACGATGGCCCCGCGTCCAACGCTGCCGAAGCGGCCTGGGGCGTCCCACCTGGGAAGCGGATACTGACCGTTGGCCGCCTTAAGGCACAAAAGAACCAGAAGCTGCTGATCGACGCCTTTCGACTGCTCGAAGCAGACGCGCACGCGCGCCTCATGATTCTCGGAACCGGCGAGCTTGAAGACGAGCTACGCAACTACATCAGCGCGCATGGGCTCGCCAGCCGCGTTCTGATGCCGGGCCATGTCGACCAGCCCGTCGACTACTACAAGTCGGCGGACCTGTTTGCGCTGACGTCGGATGCTGAGGGCTTTGGCAACGTACTCCTCGAAGCGTTGGCCTGCGGCTTGCCGATTGTCTCGACCGATTGCCCTGGCGGACCACGGGAGATCCTGGCGGACGGGGCGTATGGCCGGCTCGTTGCGATGAACAGCGCCGCAGCTTTCTCAGATGCGATCAAGCAGGGGCTAGAGCAGGGCGCGGACCCGAACCGGCAACGCCAAAGAGCGGAGCAGTTCTCGCTGGCGGCAACGACGACGCGCTACCTCGACGTGGTCTTTCCTGCGGCGCGGCATTGAAAGGCGACGGACGTGACCTTGACGGTGACCGCATGCACCCCACGCAAACAGACCGGGCGCCGCGCGCGCGTAACTGATCGCGGACTGTGACTGTGGCGCGCGTCCTCTACCTCACCCGAAACGGCCTGCTTGAACCGCTCGGTCAGAGCCAGATCCTTGCCTATCTCCGCGCGCTCGCGGGCGACCATGCGATCTCGTTAATCACGCGCGAGAAACCGGAGCACTGGACCGATCCCAAGGCGATGAGCGATGCGCGCGCGGAGTGCGATCAGCTCGGCATCAGTTGGCAGCCTGCTGCGTTCGCGTCGGGTCCGAAGGGCATAGCCCCTGCAACGGACGTCGCTCAGATGGTACGCGCGTGCCGGCGGGAGGTGCTTTCGGGCCGCGCCGATCTGATCCACGCGCGCTCCTATCTTCCGGCGCTCGCCGCCCGGCTCGCGAAGGCCGTGAGCGGCGCGCCGTTCATCTTCGATATGAGAGCGCTTTGGCCCGAGGAGTTGATCGCCGCCGGCCGGCTCCGCCGCGGGTCGCTGACACATCGCGCGATCCAACGCATAGAGCGCGCCTGTCTGCGTGAGGCGGCCGGTGTGGTCTCGCTGACCGAAGCCGCGGCACGTCATCTGCGCCGGGCCTATCCAGCCGAACTCGATGGCAAGGATATCGCGGTCATTCCGACATGTGCTGATCTCGACCGCTTCTGCCCGCCGCAGACCGCGGTCGACCGTCCGCGCGTCTACGGCTGCGTTGGCACGATCCTGAGCGGCTGGTTTCGCACCGATTGGTTGGCCGCGGTGTTTGAAGCCGCCGCATCGCGCGATCCCTCAGCGCGGTTCGAAGTTGTCACGCGGGACGACGGGACAGCCGTCCGGCAGTGCATCGATCCGCAGGCGCGGCTTGGGTCCCGCCTGAACATCTTTGCGCGGCAACCGCATGACATGCCGGACGTGATACGCGGGCACGATGTGTCGGTCATGTTCTTCACCGACGGCTTGAGCAAGCTTGGCAGTTCGCCGACGCGCCTCGGCGAAGCGCTGGGATGTGGTGTGCCCGTCATCGCAAACGATGGCGTCGGCGATGTCGCAAGTGTGGTGCGTGATCGGGCTGTGGGCGTGCTTGCGGCGGGCCCGTCCCGGCAGCAGATGTCGGCTGCGCTGGATGCGCTTGATGCGCTTATGGCTGACCCTGCCCTCGCCAACCGGTGTCGCCGAGCTGCTGAAGACGTCTACGCGCTGGACCGCGGCGTTGCGGCGTACGACCGGCTCTACCGGACGGCTTTAGCCGCGGCAGGCGGGTCATCGCCGTGAAGGTCCTTGCGCTCACAAAGTATAGCGAGATTGGCGCAAGCTCCCGTCAACGCTTTCTCGTTTTCCGCGATCACTTGCGAGAGCATGGGATCGAGCTGTCAGTTTCCCCGCTCCTCGACACCGCCTACATCGAGGCCCGCTATGCTGGCGCTAGAACCGACTGGAGCGCGATCGCGCGGGCATACCTTGCGCGATTGATGCGGCTTCGAAACGCGAAATCGTTCGATGGTGTCTGGCTGCAGTACGAGTTCTTCCCGTACCTGCCGGGGATTATGGAAGCCTTCGCCAGCGGCCGGAGCACGCGGCTCATCGTGGATTACGACGACGCGCTGTTTCATCAGTACGACCGGCATAGAAACCCGATTGTCAGGTCAGGTCTCGGCAACAAGCTAAAGCCATTGCTGCGGCGGGCCGATCTTGCGATCTGTGGGAACGCGTATCTCGAGCGTTATGCCGCCGCTCTTTGTGCGCGCACCGCGGTCGTCCCAACCGTGGTCGACACTGCGATCTACCAGAAGGCTCAAAGCCCGACGGACAACGCGTTGCCCGTCATCGGGTGGATCGGATCGCCAACGACCTGGGATTACGTCAAGCCGATTGTCCCGGCGCTCTCACGCCTCGCTGGCGAGACCGTTCGCGAGATCCGTATCGTCGGCGCGCCGGACCAAGACCGTGTCCCGAGCGGCTTTGAGTTTCTGGCCTGGTCCGAAGCCTCCGAGGTGGCCCTCATCCAGGGCATGGACATTGGGATCATGCCATTGCCGGACGAGCCCTGGGCCCGTGGCAAGTGCGGCTACAAGCTCATCCAGTACATGGCGTGCGGCCTGCCGGTTGTCGCGTCCCCGGTCGGCGTCAACACAGAGATCGTCGCGCATGGCGTGAATGGATTTCTGGCAACGACCGAGGCTGAATGGGTCAGCGCGCTCACCACGCTTTCGCAGAGCCCCGACCTCCGCGCGCGCATGGGGGCGGCCGGCCGGGCCAAAGTCGAAAAGCACTACGCGCTCGCGGCCCAGGGTCCCCGCCTGGCGGCACTGATCCGCGAGACGCTCTCGGGCGATCGTCGCGCACGAAGCGAGGCGGGTGTGTCGTGACCTACGTCGGCATCTACCTCGGTCTCCTGTTCAGCTCCATCGTCAGCGCGAACCAGCGGCCGTTCCGGTTCCTGCTCTTCGCCGTCTTTTCGCTCTTGCTCTTCGGCTTCGTTGCGTTCCGCTTCGAGGTCGGCTGCGATTGGTCGGGTTACGAGAACAACTTCGAGCTCGCCCGATACTGGAGCGTGACGGAAGCGCTTGCGCGAACTGAGCCAGGCTACTGGAGCCTGATCGTCCAGTTGCACGGGGCGGGACTGCCGTACCCGTATCTTAACCTGGCGATGGCGATCCCGTTCTTCTGGGGCATCATTGCGCTTGCGCGGCGGGAGCCTGATCCGCTTGCGTTCCTTGTCCTCTCGTTTCCGGTCCTGATCCTGAACATGCCGATGTCGGCGATCCGGCAGTCGGCCGCGATCGGCTTCTTCTGCCTCGCGCTGATTGCGTTTCGTGACCGGAAGGCGCTGCGCTTTGTCTTGATGATCGCACTCGGCTCGCTGTTTCACTCAAGCGTCATTGTGTTTCTGGCACTTGCCCCGTTCGCGAAAGTCGCTGTGACCCGGTCCTCGTTGGCGCTCGCCGCAGTGCTGCTGTTGCCGGGCCTGTACTTTACATTCGCTGACGCATTGGCGTTCTACGCCGATCGCTACGTGAACTCGGAGCTGAACTCCGCTGGTGCGCTCTACAGGTCGGCGCTTCTGGCAGCCGTTGGCGGGTACTTCGTTCTCGGCGCGCAACCCGCCTTTCGCGAGAAGTTTCCCGCCGATTATGCGACCGCCCTAATTGGGTCCTTGATCATGATCGCGACACTGGCGGTCGTTCCGTTCTCTTCGGTGATCGCCGACAGGTTTGGATATTACGTCACGCCAATCCAGATCATGATCATGGCGCGTCTGCCATACGTGGTGAGCGCGACCCCGACGGGCAGATTGATCGCGGCCGCACCCTATGCCGGGCTCGCCGCTGTTCTCATTTACTGGGCGGGCAACTCCCGACACTTCCAGCTCTGTTACCTGCCCTACCAATCCTGGCTCAGTTGGCCGTGAGTTGCGCGCAATGAGTACGTCTCAGCAAGTGCCGACGAAGGCGCGTAAGTTACGGATCGCCATCTCGATCAACAGCACGTGGAATTTCTTGAACTTTCGCGCGGGGCTCATCCGGCATCTGGTTGCGAAGGGTCATGAGGTCATCGCCATTGCACCTGCTGACGAAAACGTTGGCGCCCTTGAGAACCTCGGATGCCGGTTTGTCGATTGCCGCATCGCAAGCAAGTCGATCAACCCGTTCGAAGACATTGCGCTTGAGGCGCGTTACCGCCGGATCCTCTCGGCAGAACAGCCCGACGCGTTCCTTGGCTTTACGATCAAACCCAACGTCTATGGATCTCTCGCGGCGCACCGCCTGGGTATCCCGGTGATCAACAACGTGTCCGGGCTTGGGACGGCCTTCATCCGGGACAACTGGCTGCAGGCCGTTGTCGCACGGCTTTATCGCGCGGCCTTCAGGCGCTCAAAGGTCGTGTTCTTCCAAAACCGCGACGATCGCGAAGCCTTCGTCGCCAAGCGGCTGGTCTTGCCCGAACAAGTCCAACTTCTGCCTGGCTCCGGCATAGACTTGGACGCGTTTGCGCCGATGCGTGCCGCGGGCCCGGCGCATGACGGTAGGTGCCGATTTCTCTTCATTGGCCGGCTCGTCCACGACAAAGGTCTTCGCGAACTCGTCGCGGCCGCGCGGATCGTGAGGCAGAAGCGGACCGCAGCGCAATTCCGGCTGCTCGGTTTTCTTGATGTCGCGAACCGGACGGCCGTCACCCGCGCCGAGGTCGACCAGTGGGTGGCCGAAGGCGTGGTGGATTATCTCGGCCCAACCGACGATGTCCGCCCGCACATCGCGCGATCCGATTGCGTCGTGCTGCCATCCTACCGCGAAGGCACGCCGCGCGCTTTGCTTGAGGCAGCCGCAATGGCCAAGCCCGTTGTTGCGACGGATGTGCCGGGTTGTCGTCAAGCCGTGGATGATGGCGAGACCGGTTTCCTTTGCCGCGCGCGGGATGCGGATGATCTGGCTGACAAGCTTATCGCCATAATCGACCTAGGCGCAGCGCGGCGGCAGGAGATGGGCGCGGCCGGTCGGCGAAAGGTGGAGCGGGAGTTTGCCGAGCAGCGGGTGATCGATGCCTATCTTCGGGCGCTCGACGATTGCCTCGGCGTGCAAGGAGACGCTTGAGCTAGCGAGCGTCTGCGATGGTGCCGTCTTGTGGGTTGCGCTTGCCAGGCCGAAAGCGAATATCGGCGATCACCTTCAGCGTCGCGATGATGACGAGCGCACACAGTGCGGCTTTCGACAGCGTCTCCATGGTCCCCGTGATGAGAACGCTATGGATGACCGTTCCGGCAACGATCACGAGGACGAGGCCGGTATGGACCAGGCGCCATGTGCGGGGCCGCAATCCGAGACGGCCGCGCAGGGCCACCATCACGGCCACCAGGAACACAGCCCACATCGCGATGACGCCCCATGCCGAAAACGGCGTCGGGGAATCGAACAGGAGCGCGTCCACGACGTCTGGCGGGCTTGTGATCCAAAGAGCGGCGACGTGAACGACGACCGCTGCGACGAGCGCTGTCCCGACCCAGCGGTGCACGCGCCGCGCCTGATAGGGCGTGAACCCCGGCAGGTACCCGCCGATCAGCAGCGGCTGGATCAACATCAGCGCAAGGCCCACGACACCGGCGAAACCGGCTGCAATGTAGATGGGCCCGCGCCATTCGAGTTGCGGGCTGCTGGCTGCGAACGAGAGCGGCACGGCGAGGATGATCGCCAGCGCCGCCCAAACGATGATGCCGCGGGCCGATCGCGTGCCTGGCGCGCGCAATGGGATCAGGCCGGCGTCAGGACGAAGTGCGCTTCGAGGCTTTTCTGCCGCGCGCTTCTCATGATCGGCCGCAGGAAGACTGTTTTGAAGTCATCGCTGTCGTAGGCGAGGTGCGCATGCGGCTGGCCGAATGCCGGTACGATCTGTGGCATCTCAAGGCGGAAGACGCCGTTTTCATCGGTGAGCGTCGCGCCGTGGCTCTGAGGGTCGCTCTCGTAACCCTCTGTCGTGTGCGCCCAGATTTGGATGCGTTGTTTGGCGAGCGGCGTGCCGTCGCCCGCGCGGCGCACGGTGCCGCTCATCCAAAAGCCGCCGCCGCCAATACGATCGACGATCGCGGCGCCCGGTCGATAGTTGTTCGAGCCGCCACGCATCGATCGCGTCGGCGCAAGGCCGCTGGCGGTTGCAGGCAGGCTCAGTCCCGTCATGCCGGTCGCGACGATCGCGCCTCCGGCTGTGAGAAGGTGACGGCGGTTTAGTTTTATGTCGGTCATGGCAGGGCTCCTGGCTCAGAAGCAGGTGGGGGTGGTCGTTGGCGGCAGGCTACAAAGGACCGTCCGAGGTACCAGTTAAACTTTCCCAACCTGCACGTGGTTCAGCCGCCAGTGCGTTGCTCAGACGTATGGATCGGCGCTGACGTCGCGACCGCCGGTGCGCCGAGCCGCACCCGCCGCCCGACAACGCATTTCCGCGGCGTAGAAGCCGGGCAACCGTCAGACGTGTCTTGAAGAGCGCGCGGACGGGCGAACATGGCGGGCGAACTTACGGCGACGCCGGCGCGAGGCCGCGCCAACCAAGTTTACGCAGGTGGGCCAATGAAAATGGCTGGGGGACCTGGATTCGAACCAGGACTAGCGGAGTCAGAGTCCGCGGTTCTACCGTTAAACTATCCCCCACCGGCGGCATCCGGGCATGCCGCGCGCGTGGCTGCCGAAGGCGTCGCAGGCACGACAACCGCAGCAGAAGCGGTGACATACTGGTTCGCCGCGATGCCTGCAACCCCACGGCGGCTGAGAATGCCCGACCGATCTGGGCGTGCCAGCTGGCGATCTGATCCGATCGTCTGAGCGCCGCGCTTTGACGCCTGTGCGTCTCATGTTACTTTTTCGTCAAGACCCAACCGACAGATGCCTGACGCACCGTCGCCTTCCGGCAGACCCAGGCACTGGAGCAAACCGTTGCCTGACCGGAATCCGCCTGGGCCTCATCCGCCCCGAAATGATCATCCGACAACAGACGTTACGCCGTCGGCAATCAAAGCGCAGGGCAACGGCCAGACGTCGCAGGCACCAGCCCAATTTGACGCCGTCCTCAACGACGCGCCACCCGCACCGGTCTATGCAGCTCTCGATCTCGGCACGAACAACTGCCGCCTGCTGATCGCAAAGCCATCGCGCCGCGGCTTTGTCGTCGTCGATAGTTTCTCGCGCATCATCAGGCTCGGCGAAGGCGTCGCGGGGTCTGGCGCGCTGTCGGACGCGGCCATGAGCCGGACGATCGATGCCTTGCGCGTGTGCGCCAACAAGATGGCGCGCCAGCAGGTCACCCGCGCGCGGTTGGTCGCAACGCAGGCGTGCAGGCTCGCCGGCAATGGGCCGGACTTTATTGCGCGCGTGCGCCGCGAAGTCGGGCTCGAACTTGAGGTGCTGACGCAGGAGCAGGAAGCGCGCCTCGCTGTTGCCGGGTGCGCATCGCTTCTTGATCAGACGTCCGACCTCGCACTTGTATTCGACATCGGCGGCGGCTCGTCGGAACTCGCCTGGCTCGATCTCAGGGGTCCGGCCGCGGGCGCATGCGGGACCGCACAACCGCTCGCGACATCCGGGCCGTTGCGCAATGCGCGGCTACTCGCATGGACGTCGCTTCCGGTCGGGGTCGTAACGCTGGCCGAGCGCTTTAATGGCCGCGATGTCACGCCTGAGAGCTTCGACGCGATGGTGACTGACGTCCTCGACCAGCTTCAACCGTTCGAAGCGGAGGCGCGCATCGCCGATCGGCTTGGCGCCGGTAAAGTGCACTTTCTCGGGACGTCGGGCACGGTCACCACGGTTGCCGGGATCCGGCTGCAGCTCGCGCGTTATGACCGGAAGCAGGTGGACGGCTGCTGGCTGCGCGACGATGATGTGCGCACGGTCACAGGAGACCTGCTGGCCCAGACTTACGAGCAAAGGTGCGCTCAGCCCTGCATCGGCCGCGACCGCGCAGATCTCGTGCTCGCGGGCTGCGCCATTCTCGAAGCGTTTCTCAGGCTTTGGCCGACGGAGCGGTTGCGGGTTGCCGACCGCGGATTGCGTGAAGGCATCCTGACGACGCTGATGTCCGAGGATGGATTTCCGAAGTCGAACCGCCGCCGCCAAAAGCGCCGGAGGGCGCGCCCGCCGGTGAGCCCCGCTGACGCCGGATGACGGTTTCGGGCCCATCCGGGTTCGGCGGAGGTCCTTGAACCCGGCCGATGCAGCGTCAAACAAGCCAGCCAGATCAGGGCGGGTCAGCGCGCGCGCACCTGATCGGATCTAGCGGCCGGACTGATGACGCGGTAGCTGTGTTGCCATGACGCGTCCTCCTCAAAAATCGAAAACGCGAAAGCCCGGTGGTGGCGATCGCCAGCTTCACGTGCGCGTCAAAACCGCAGCGAAGCGGACGACGTCGTCGCAGCGCTGGCTACAACGGCAATTGAACGATCCATACGTCGCAGCCGCCAACGCGCAGGGGCTGCGGTCCCGCGCGGCGTTCAAGCTCATTGAACTCGACGACAAGCTGAAGGTCCTGAAGCCCGGCGCGCGCGTCGTTGATCTCGGGGCGGCGCCCGGCGGCTGGACGCAAGTCGCCGTCGACCGGGTCCGCGCGCTGGATGGACGCGGGCAGGTGATCGCGCTCGACATCATCGAGATGGAAGAGCTTGCGGGCGCGGAGGTCATCCAGCTCGACTTTATGGCCGACGAAGCCCCAGACGTGCTGCGGGCGCGGCTGCGGGACGGCGCGGCGGATGTGGTGCTCTCGGATATGGCGGCGCCCACGACGGGCCATGCCAAAACTGATCACTTGCGCATTATGGGTCTTGCTGAGGCGGCCGCCCAGTTCGCCGAGGACGTGCTGACGCCCGGCGGCGCGTTTGTCTGCAAGGTGTTCCAGGGCGGCACCGAGCGCGATCTGTTAAACGCGCTCAAAGCGGCCTTCTCGACCGTGCGCCACATCAAGCCGCCCGCAAGCCGCTCCGACAGCTCAGAACTCTACGTCGCCGCAACCGGTTTTCGTCGCCGCTGACGCGTTGGTTCCGAAGCGGACCGCAAGCGGATATCCCGCTTCCAAGGCCGCGACCGCGGCCCGGCGCAAGCGCCGCCCCCGCGGAGGTCCCGGCCGCAGGCCGGCGCGGACCGTGAGCGCAAACCGCAAGTGCATATCCCGCTTCCAAGGCCGCGACCGCGGCCCGGCGCAAGCGCCGCCCCCGCGGAGGTCCCGGCCGCAGGCCGGCGCGGACCGCGAGCGCAAACCGCAAGTGCATATCCCGCTTCCAAGGCCGCGACCGCGGCCCGGCGCAAGCGCCGCCCCCGCGGAGGTCCCAGCCGCAGGCCGGCGCGGACCGCGAGCGCAAACCGCAAGTGCATATCCCGCTTCCAAGGCCGCGACCGCGGCCCGGCGCAAGCGCCGCCCCCGCGGAGGTCCCGGCCGCAGGCCGGTACGGACCGTGAGCGCAAACCAAACCGCCAGGCCGCAGGCCGGCGCGGACTAGTGCCTGAAGTGGCGCGTGCCGGTAAAGATCATGGCCAGGTCGCGATCGTCGGCGGCGGCGATGACGGCTTCGTCCTTGATTGAGCCGCCTGGCTGAATGATTGCCGTCGCGCCGGCATCGGCGGCCGCGAGTAGGCCATCGGGGAACGGGAAAAACGCGTCCGAGGCCGCAACGGAGCCGAATGCCAGTGGCGTCTCCTGCCCGGCGGCCTGCGCGGCCTCGCCAGACTTCCGGGCAGCCGTGAGCGTTGAATCAATACGGCTCATTTGTCCCGCGCCGATGCCGACCGTGGCGCGGTCTTTTGCAAAGACGATGGCGTTCGACTTTACGTGCTTGGCGACGCGGAACGCGAAGCGCATGTCTCGCATCTCATCTGAAGTCGGCTGACGCTTGGTGACGACCTGCAGTTCCATGTCGTCGATGGTGGCAGCGTCGCGCGCCTGCACGAGCATGCCGCCCGCGACCGTGCGGATGTCGAGCCCAGGCGCGCGCGGGTCGGGCAGTTCAACCGTCGTTAGCAGCCGAATGTTTGGCTTGGCTTTCAGGACGGACTTCGCGTCGCGCGAGACGTCCGGCGCGATAATGACCTCCGTGAAGATCTCGGCGATCAGTTCAGCGGTTTCTGCATCAAGAGTCCGGTTGAGCGCCACGATACCACCGAATGCGCTGGTTGGATCGCAGGCGAGCGCGGCGCGGTAGGCATCCGACAGCGTGTTTGCTTGCGCAACACCGCACGGGTTGGCGTGCTTGATGATCGCAACGGCGGCTCGATCCTTCGGGTCGAACTCGGCGACAAGTTCGAAGGCTGCGTTCGTGTCGTTGATGTTATTGAACGACAGCTCCTTGCCTTGATGCTGCGTTGCGTCGGAGACGCCCGGGCGCGGTTCCGGCGTGCGGTAGAATGCGGCCCATTGGTGTGGGTTCTCGCCGTAGCGTAGGTCCTGCAGCAGTCGTCCGCCAATCGCGCGGTAACCCGGCGACTTGTCGTCGGTCTCGTTGGCGAACCAGTTTGCGATCGCCGCGTCGTAGGAGGCCGTCCGCGCAAATGCCTTCGCCGCGAGCGTCCGGCGGAAGTCGAAGCAGGTGCCGCCATGTTCATCGATGTCGGCGATCACCGCATCGTAGTCGGCTGGTTCGACGACGACTGCGACGCTTGCATGGTTCTTGGCTGCGGCCCTGATCATCGCCGGGCCGCCGATGTCGATGTTCTCGATGCAGGTCTTCGCGTCGGCCCCGTGCAGAGCGGTTGCCTCAAAGGGATAGAGATTGACCACGAGCAGGTCGATCATGCCGATGCCGTGCTCCTCAGCCGCCGACATGTGGTCTGGCGCTTCGCGGACGGCGAGCAGGCCGCCATGCACTGCCGGGTGCAGCGTCTTCACGCGGCCGTCCATCATCTCGGGAAAGCCGGTGAGATCGGCCACGTCGCGCACCTTGAGCCCCGCGCCGCTCAGCGCCTTGGCCGTGCCGCCCGTCGAGACAAGCTCAACGCCACGCTCGGACAACGCCTCGGCAAACTCGGTAAGGCCGCTCTTGTTTGACACCGAGAGGAGGGCGCGGCGGACTTTGACGGTTTCGCTCATGGTCACATCCGGTCTTGGCGCAGCGCGTGCGCGGTCAGGCATACATAGGGTGGGCGCGGTGCTTGTTTAGGTCGCGCGGTGGCGTGCGGCAATCGTTCCGCTGCACACGCATCGGCCAACGGCTGCCTATGGCGCGCGCTTGAGCGACCAGGCGACATCCGCTTCCCCGTGGCAGGCACCGCGGAGCGCGATCTGCAAGCCCGGCACAGACCGCCCGCCCGAGCCAACGTGGACGGTTTCCTCGACGAACGCCTGCACGGTGTCGCCCGCGTTGAAAACCCAGTCCGCGCCGCCTGGCAAAAGCAGGCGGATCTCGTTGGCATTGCCCGTGGTTCTGACGTCGACGTCCGGTGCCACGTGAAAGCGCACAGCGAACGGCACATCGGCTGCAAACCGCATGTCGCCCGATGGCGCCTTCAGGGTGTCGCGGCCGGAAACGAGCGTGCCGTCCCCTTGAACCGACACGCTGCGCGTGTGGCGCAGACCAAAGAGCCGCGCGTAGCCGTCGTGCTGTCCGGTGAAGCCTTGTGCCTCCTCCGTCACCACGACCTGCGCCTTGAGCCCGGCTGGGCCTGCGAGAAACGGCTCGGCCGCTGGATCGGACACCTCTCGCTCCAGGAAACTCGCCGATGACGAGCTGCCGAGTTCCAGCGCGTTGTGACAGCTCGTCGTCCGCGATCCGGATGTGATCCCCGCGGCCATCGGTTGCGCATGGCCGCAGTTCAAGAACACGGCATCGCTCCCGTCGGACATCTCAAACGAGAACGCGCCGGCGTGCGCCTTGGCAGACCGGGGCAGCGGCGGCGCTGTGGCGACATCGGCAATGACGACGACCGGGCCGCCTTCGAGGCGGACGTAACCGTTGACCACGTCCGCCACGTGCGGTGCGCGCGCAGCATCCAGTTTCAAGATGCGGAACAGCGTGTCGGTCTCGGTCGCGCCAACACCGTTGAATCGCGCGAGGCTCATGTCACCGAGCCGCAGCGTGCGCAGGTAGCCATTCATCTGCGCTTGGATTTCGAGGAGCTGCGGCGGCACCTCCCGGCCGAGATGATGATGCGTGCGCACGAGCGGGATGAGGTTGGCGAGCACGTCAACAGTGTCCGTCGCGCAGCGCGATTGCGGCCCGCCGTTGCGGCCAAACTCAGATCCGAGCTCGGCGATCAATAGCGCTTCGAACTTGGCGATCTGTTCCTCGTCTTCGGCGACAGCAAGCGCGCCAAGCAAGACCGTGATCAGTGCGATGACGCGTTCGGGACCGTCGGGCGCTGAGCGCCAACGGGCAGCGCCATCGTGCAGATCATCCACGATCTGGAGGATGAGTGCGTCGTAGGTCTCGGCGTCGGCGTCGGCAAGGAGCGTGTCGGCGTGGTTGAGCAGCGCTTTGAGCCGGCGGATGACGACCGTGATATCGCGCGCGTCACTTGCGAGGCGATGGCGACCAGCAAGCCAGTCGGCCGTCCAGCCCTGCATCGCGGCAATTGCCTGTTCGGTGTTCTGAGCGCGCAGCGTATCTAGCCACGCAAACCCGGCGGCGAACCGCGCAAACCGGTCCGAGGGCATCGCCACGTCGAAGAGGCCGAGGCCGTCGAGCATGATGCTTTCGCCGTCGAAGTCCACGCGGTCGGCTGCAAGGTCGACGCGGACCCGCGGGTCCGTGACGCCGAGGTGGCCCGGTGAGATCGCGAGGGATTCACTGCGGCCGGTCGCGGTTTGGGAGCGGAAGAAGGCTGACCCCAGTATCTTCGCGGTCGTCCGCCGGCGCAGTGCCGCAAGCCGCGCGTGGCGCTGTCGAAGCCCCGACGTGAACGTCGAACTGAGCATGCCGATATCCCCCGACATCAGGGCTTAAGCGCCGTCCGTCGGTGCGCCAATTCCGGCTGTGGAAAAGGCCGTCAGGGATCAGATGGATCGCTTGCGGAGAGCAGCGGCGTAAAAGCCGTCAATACCGGGCATTGGGGCGTCGGCCGCGAATGCGAAGTGCGGCAGCGTCCGCAGCGCGCCGTCGGTGGTCATCCAGTCAGCGGGCACGCCGAGGGCTGCTGCGTCGATTGCGACGGTCTCGAACTCGGGGTGGGCTTCGAGAAATGCCGCCACCTGATCCGGGCCTTCATCGGTTTCAAGCGAGCACGTGCAGTAGACCAGGGTTCCGCCCGCGCGCACGAACCGTGCTGAGCGGGCCAGGAGCTCCGCCTGCAACGCGACGAGCCCGCGCACATCGTCTTGCGTGCGCACATGCAGGATGTCGGGATGGCGGCGCAGCGTTCCTGTCGCCGAGCAGGGCGCATCGAGCAGCACGCCATCGAACAGGGTTTCAGGCTCCCACGTGCGGGCATCCGCCGTCGCGATGCTGGCGGTGAGGCCAACACGATCGAGGTTGGATTGAAGCACCACCAGACGCTTCGCCGACCGATCGAGCGCGGTGACATCCAGACCGGCGGCCGCAAGCTGCATCGTCTTGCCGCCGGGCGCAGCACAAACATCAAGGGTGCGCGCGCCTGCGGCCGCATTGCCGGCGTTGATCAGGATGCGGGCGGGAAGGGTGGCGGCCACATCCTGCACCCACCACGCGCCATCTTGAAAGCCGTCGAGCGCCGCGATGTCATGGGAGCCCGCAAGTCTGAGCGATCCGGTTGGCAGTACGGTCGCCGAAAGTGCGCTCGCTATCTCCTCAGCGCGCTCGAGCGACTTCGGCGTGATGTCGAGGTCGGCTGGCGCGAGGGATGCCGTCGCAATGGCGCGCGCCGTCTCCGCGCCGTAAGCGGCAGTCCATCGGTCAAGGAACCAGGCCGGGATGTCGTGTTCGCAAGCATCGAGCGCAGCAAAGCGTTCGTCGCCCGTCTCGCTCAGCCGGCGCAGGACGGCGTTGCTGAGCTTCGAGAAGCGGCGGGCGCGGGGGTGCTTCTGGCACTGCGTGACAGCAACGTTGATGACGGCATGGGCGGGCGCCCTGATGAGGATGAGCTGGGCAGCTGCGAGAACCAGAATTGCGCGCAGCGGGCCTGACTTTGGCGGGATGCCCGTCTCAAGATAGCTTTCGACGAGTGCCGTGAGTGAACCTGCCCGGCGCAGGCCCGCGAGCAGGATCAGCCGCGCGAGGGCGCGGTCACGGGCCGGGATATCGGTTTCGCCGGACTTTGCTATGGCGTCCGGGAAGGCGGCATCGAGCGGCTCGCGCCGGTCCGTGATCGCGCGGAAGGCTTCGACGGCGATTGCGCGCGGGGTCAGGCCCGCCGCCGCGGTCATCGTGTGGCCTGCATCAGTGTCACGCGCGCGCTCAACCCCAGGGGCCGCGGCGGCTACGCGATGGACGCCGGCCCCATGGCCCGCTTGCGCCGCGCGACGGCTGAGCGGCGCGTTCGGCGCGCGACGGAGCGGCCCCGTCGAGCCCCATGTCACGCGCCTGCTCCTGCAACTCGGCGATCCGGTTCTCGGTGTTCGGGTGCGTCGAGAACAAGTTGTCGAAGCCGCGGCCGATCAGCGGGTTGATGATGAACATGTGTGCGGTCGATGGCAGTTCCTCGGCGCGCTCGTTGGGGATGCGCTGGGCGTAGCTTTGGATGCGCTCAAGCGCTGATGCGAGCCACAGAGGGTTGCCGCAGATCTCGGCGCCAACGCGGTCGGCCTTGTATTCCCGGGTCCGGCTGATCGCCATCTGCACAATCATGGCAGCCATTGGCGCAAGGAAGATCGCAGCGATTGTCCCGATGATGCCAAGCCCACCGTTGCGGTTGCCGCCAAACAGCATCTGGAATTGCAGGAAGTTGACGAGCATCGAAATCGCGCCAGCGATCGTCGCAGCCATCGCCATGATCAGTGTGTCGCGGTTTTTCACGTGCGCAAGTTCGTGCGCCATGACGCCGGCGATCTCTTCGCGGCTGAGGCGTGAGAGCAGGCCTGTCGAGGCGGCGACGGCGGAATTCTCTGGGTTACGGCCGGTCGCGAAGGCGTTCGGCTGATCGCTCTCGATGATGTAGACGGCCGGCATCGGGAGGTCTGCGCGCTCGGCAAGCTGTGCGACGAGGCGGTAGAAGTCCGGCGCGGTCTGCTCGTCGACGGGCTGCGCACCGTGCATGCGCAAGACCATCTTGTCAGAATTGTAATAGCTGAACAGGTTGATGCCGGCTGCGAGAATGAACGCGATGATCATCCCGTTCGTCCCGCCGATCAGGCCGCCAATCGCGACGAACAGGCCGGCGAGGGCTGCAAGCAGCAACCCGGTCTTGATAAAGTTCAGCGACATCTCACGCTCATCACCAACTGCCGGTGGCCGGCGCAGAAGCGCGACTGTTCGGCCTACGGTAAATCGTTTCGTTAGCCGCTATATGTGTGGGTGACATGAGCGATTGCAACAAAGCGAAGACGCGACGATGACAGACGCACCGCGCCGCGACGGCATTGACGAAGATGTTTTGGACGACGAGGCACCGGTCGACGCGGCGCTGAAGAACGCGCCGGCAGAACCGGTTAATCAGTCGCCGGAGGCGCAGCGCGCGCTGGCCGAGGCCGAAGAACGCCGCCGCTTGGCAAAGGCCGAGGACGAAAAGCGCGCCCGCGCCCGGGAGGTGGGCGGCGTCGATGGGCCCGATCCCGTGCGGTACGGCGACTGGGAAAAGGGCGGCATCGCCTGGGACTTCTAACGCCGCCAAAGCATCAAGCGACTAGCGCTTGTCGAGCCAGCCGGTCAGCCGGGCCATCGCGGTCTCAAGCTGATCGGGCGACCGCAGATAGCAAAGCCGGAACGCGCCCTCGCCGGCCTGCCCGAACGCCGCACCGGGCGCGAGGCCGAGGTTGGCTTCATCGACGAGCTGCAATGCCATCTTCAAGCTGTCGGTCACGCCATCGATCTTGAACAGCAGGTAGAACGCGCCATCCGGCCAGGCGAACGACACGCCTTCGCGGCCGTCGAGCGCGCTGCAGACGATGTCGCGGCCCCGCGCGGCGCGGTCGATCTGTTCGCGGGCGATCGACTGGCCTTCTGAAAGTGCGACGACGCCGGCCGGCTGGTGAAACGTCGGCACGCCGGACGTATTGTACTGGATCATGTTCTCGATCGTCTGTCCGAGCTCAGCCGGCGCTTGAAGCCAGCCCATGCGCCAGCCGGTCATTGCCCAATTCTTCGAGAACGTCTGGACAAATACGATCCTGTCGTCCGGTTCGCGCAACGTCTGAAGGCTCGGCGCAAGTTCGCCCTTCCAATAAAACCGGCCGTAGATCTCATCGGCGATGATCCAAAGCCCGCGTTCCCGAGCGAACGCGAGGATCGCGCGGAGGTCGTCTTGCGATGCCGTCCAGCCGGTCGGGTTCGATGGCGTATTGATGAAGAGCGCGCGGGTCTTGGGCGTGACGGCTGCGAACAACTCGTCGAGATCAAGCGTCCAGCCATCGTTGCCAAAGCGCATATCGACTTCGCGGATGCGCCCGCCGCGCGACAGGATCGCGCCGTGAAAATTCGGCCACGCCGGGCTCGGCACGACGACCTCGTCGCCGTCTCCGACGATAAGCTGGACCGCCATCTGGATCGCCTGCATGCCGCCGCAAGTGAGGAAGAACTCGTCCGGCGTGAACGCGCGCTGATAGAGGCCTGCGAAATAGTCGGCGAGCGCCTGGCGGATCGGCGGCATGCCGCGCTGATAGGTATAAAAGGTCGCGCCGTCCTTCAGCGCCGCGGCAGCCGCGTCGCAAATCAGGGCGGGTGTCGGGGTGTCGCCCTCGCCAGCCCAAAGCGGGATCAGGCCTTCGCGCGTCCGCCCGTAGTTGAACACTTCGACGATGCCGCTTTCCGGCAGCGCGCGGGCTGACGGCGTGGCAGCCTGCAACAGTTCGTGCTGGGTGCGCGTCATCGGAGACCTTTCGATGCAGGAGACCGGGCTCGATACCACGGATGGTGCGGCTGCCAAGTCTCCCGCGGGACACGTGCGACCACACGGTGCGCGCGGACCGCTGTTCCGGTTTCGGCGGCACCGTCACCGGGGCCGCGTTTCACATCGGGACGCGCTGAAACCCTGTGATGAAACCTTGATGACGTGACGGACGCGTCCAGCCGCCGATCTGTTTCAGAACGGACCGGAAACGCAGGGAAATTTACGTTTCAGAAAGCTCTCGCTTCGGTTTCTCAGTCGTCTCACGAGACGGACGCAAGCTGGCTCCAGCCTTGCAGCCTGACGACGCAAATCCACCGGCCTTGCCATCTGGAGTTGCGTCATGGGTCTTCATATTCACCGCGTCCGTTGCTTTCTGAAATCGTTCGAGCGCGATGAGCGCGGCGTCGTCGCGATGATCTTCGCGTTGACGCTGGTTGTGCTTTTGTTGATGGCGGGCCTCGCGATCGACGTCGGCCGGGCCGTCCACACGTCAACGCGCGTAACCGCAGCGCTCGACAGTGCAGCGCTCGCAGGCGCCAAGGCACTGCGCCTTCAGGGGCTCTCAGAGACTGAGGCAAGCGAGCTTGCCCGCCGGATGTTTGAGGCGAACTACAAGGACCTGACGAGCTTCGACGGCACCATCAAGGACCTCCAGATCAGCGCCGATGCGTCGAAGAGCAAGGTCGAGATCACGGCGACGACGTCAGTCGGCATGCACCTCGCGAAGCTCGCGGGGATTAGTACGATGGACTTCGACAAGACGGCGACAGCGATCTTTGAGGCCAAGGACATCGAGGTGGCCGTGCAGCTCGATGTGACCGGCTCAATGTGCAACCCGTGCTCGAAGATCCAGGACCTGAAGTCGGCGACAAAGACGCTGGTCGACATCCTCATCCCCGACCAGGACACCGGCCAGAAGATCCGCATCGGCTATGCGCCGTTCTCTGCGGGCGTGAACGCAGGCTCATACCTCGCAGCCGTCTCCGGCGGCGAGACAACGCCCGACAAGTGCACCTACGAGCGCCGCCAGCTTGGCTTCCAGCAGAGCGATGAAGCCCCTGTGGGTCAGGCGCGCCTGCAGACGACAAAAGACCTTCCCGGTGCGATCCGCTGCTCGGCGTCAGCTCCCATTCTGCCAATGACCGATGACAAGTCGCTCTTGAAGTCGACCGTCGACGGCTATTCGACGGACGGCTGGACGGCCGGTCACCTCGGCACAGCCTGGAGCTGGTATCTGCTGTCGCCGCGCTGGTCGAGCATCTGGCCACAGTCTGCAAAGCCTGCCGAATACAACGACGAGGGCACCATCAAGGTCGCGATCCTGATGACAGACGGCGTCTACAACACCGTCGGCGGCGAGAACGGCAACGACACACAGTCAAGCAATCTGGCGACGTCGACATGTTCCGCGATGAAAGCAAAGAAGATCATCGTCTACACGGTCGGCTTCAAGTTAAGCCCTGGATCGGCCGCGGCCGACACGCTGAGCGCATGCGCCTCAGGCCCAGGCAAGGCCTATAGCGCGGAGAATGGCGCGGCCTTGACTGCGGCATTCCGCGACATCGCCGAAGACATCACCAACCTGCGCCTCAGCAACTAGAGCCCATCTAGATCTGAGCGATTGCAGGACGTGATCGCCGCGTGACACGCGGGAGAGCAACGCGCCGGCCTCATCTGAGGTTGGCGCGTTTTGCTTGAGCTCCAGCCGTGATAGAGCGGCAAGCGGCGGTTGGCTCGAGTGGGGCGGGATTGATGGACTGGGCGTTGGTGCGCAAGCTCGCCATCTGCTGTGTTGCGGCTTTGGGCGCGTTTGCCGCGTTCCGTCAGGGGCTGATCCCGCCGAAGTACTCGCCGCTTCCTGCAATCGTCTTCGAGAACCCATACCCCATCCTGGTCGATTGGCAGTTGCGGGAGCTGGGACAGGACGATGCGCTTTGCCGCGGGATGCTTTCGTCGAAGCACGTGACGGGCAAGCGCATTGCAGACCGGCCGATCGAGAACGGATGCGGCTGGACAAATGCCATCCGGATGAGCGCGGTGGGCGGTGCTCGGTTTCCAGCCGCGCGCGTCAACTGTGGGGTCGCCGGCGGCATGGCGCTCTGGATGGTCAACGTCGTCCAGCCGGCCGCGCAGAAGTATTTCGGCCAGCCCGTCATCGCGATGCGCCAGATGGGCGTTTACAATTGCCGCAACATTATCGGCAACAGCATCTGGTCGCGCCGCCGCAGCCAGCACGCGACGGCAAATGCCGTCGATGTCGGGGCCTTCCGTTTGAAGAACGGCCGGCAGATCGTCATACGAAAAGCGTGGAAAGGGCAGGGGAAAGACGCACGCTTCTTGCGTGAGATCTTCGAAGGCGCCTGCCCGTTCTTCCGCGTCGCGCTCAGCCCGAACTACAACGCCGCCCACCACGATCATTTTCATTTTGACCGCGGGCCATTCTGGCGGTGCCGCTAGGCGTTCCAAACCGGAACATCAGTTAGCGCGCTGTTTCCCAGAATAGGACGCATTTGATCGAAATCTTGAATATCAGGGTCCGTCGGATCTCGAATTAGAGCAATTTTATCAAATTGAGAGCTATCGCAGTTGCACCAGGAAAATTCGGGTGCGTTCCATGTTGCGATTAGCAGATCTTCTGACGCGATTTCGTCGTGATGACAAAGGCGTTGTCGCGATTATCTTCGCGCTCAGTGTCGTCTTCCTCATGGGCGTGGCCGGCCTCGCCGTCGACTCGTCCCGGCGCCTTCTCGTTTCGCAGAAGACCGGCGACCTTCTAGATTCAACAGCAATGATGGCGGCCAAGCTGCTCGACTCGGCTGAGCTGAGCGACAGCCAGATCAAAGAGCGCGCGAAGGCCTACTTCGACAGCCAGGCGGACGTCTTCGCCGCGCAGAAGGAAGTTGCCTACTCCAACTTCGAGACCATCCCGGACCGCAAAGAGCACTCGGTTGAGGTGAAGGTCGATGTCGTCATGCCAACGACGCTCGGCAAGGTCGTGAACATCAACGAAATGCGTTTCAATCGCGCGTCGAGCGTCATCTACAAATCGCGCAAGCTCGAGATTGCGATGGTGCTCGATATTACTGGATCGATGTGTGAGCCGTGCACGAAAATCGAGGGATTGCGGGCGGCTGCAAAGGACATGGTCGAAACGCTCTACGGCAACAATCCAGGCAAGGATGCCGTGCGCGTCTCCCTCGTGCCGTATGCCGCGTCCGTCAATGCGGGCAGCTATTTGTCAGCAGCAACGGGTGGCGCCAGCGGCGGACCGTGTGTGGCTGAGCGGGAAGGCGCCGACGCGACAACCGATTCAGCCCCCGGACCCGGCTCTTACTCGCTTGTGGCGAGCGCAAACCTGAACCCGCGATACCAGTGCCCGATGGACGTGGTGCGCCCGCTTGAAGATCTGCGTAAGAGCGATGACCGCAACGCCTTCAAGCAGAAGATCGATCAGTTGATGACGGATGGCTGGACGGGAGGCCACATCGGCCTCGCGTGGGGCTGGTATACGCTTTCGCCAAACTGGAGTTCGATCTGGCCGGGCGACGCCAAGCCGCGCAACTACGACAATGAAGAGAACATCAAGGCCGTGATCTTGATGACTGACGGCATCTTCAACATTGCCTACACGGGCGACAATAAGGATTCTGAATCGTCCGACGCTGACGGTAGCTCGGGCAACCAGGCCCTCGCGCTCTGCAGTGCCATGCGCGCGCAGGGTATCCGCCTCTACACCATTTCGTATCAGGCCCCCGAGCCCGCCGAGAGCATGCTTCAAGCCTGCGCGGGCGACACGAACAACGCGTACGTTGCCGATAACTCAGGCGAGCTGATCATGTCGTTCCGCGACATCGTCGACAAACTGCAGATGATGCGGATCTCGAAGTAAATCCGTCTCACTGGATGACGAAGGAGGAGCCGGCGGTGTGCCGGCCCTTTCGCGTTTAGCCGGCGCGGTTCTGCCGGTTCTCGATCAGGTCGTCGACGACGGCGGGCTCTGCAAGCGTTGATGTATCGCCGAGGTTCGAGAAGTCGTCTTCTGCGATCTTGCGCAGGATGCGGCGCATGATCTTGCCGGACCGCGTCTTCGGCAAGCCGGGCGCGAACTGGATCAGGTCTGGCGAGGCGATCGGGCCGATCTCCTGGCGCACCCAGTCGCGCAACTCCTTCTTGAGCGCGTCCGTCGGATCTTCGCCGCTCATCAGCGTCACGTAGCAGTAGATGCCCTGACCTTTGACGTCATGCGGGTAGCCAACGACGGCGGACTCCGAGACCTTCTCGTGCGCGACGAGCGCGCTTTCAACTTCGGCTGTGCCCATGCGGTGGCCCGAGACGTTGATCACGTCATCGACGCGGCCGGTAATCCAATAGTACCCGTCCTCGTCGCGGCGGCAGCCGTCGCCGGTGAAGTACTTGCCGGGATAGGTCGAGAAGTACGTCTGCACAAAGCGTTCGTGATCGCCGTAGACAGTGCGCATCTGGCCGGGCCAGCTATCGGTAATGCATAAGTTGCCGCTGGTCGCGCCTTCGAGCACGGCACCTTTGTCGTCGACCAGCTCTGGCTGGATGCCGAAGAAGGGCCGGGTGGCCGATCCGGGTTTTGTCTGCGTCGCGCCGGGCAGCGGCGTAATCATGATCCCGCCGGTTTCCGTCTGCCACCACGTATCGACGATCGGGCAGCGGCCGTCGCCGACGACGTTGTGATACCACTCCCAGGCTTCAGGATTGATCGGCTCGCCAACTGAGCCAAGCAGACGCAGAGATGACCGGTCGGTCCGCTTCACGAAGTCATCGCCGGCGCCCATCAGTGCGCGGATTGCAGTTGGCGCCGTGTAGAACGTGTTGACGCCCCACTTATCGACGACGTGCCAGAAGCGTGAGGCGGTCGGATAGTTCGGCACGCCTTCGAACATCAGCGTCGTCGCGCCGTTCGCGAGTGGGCCGTAGACGATATAGCTGTGGCCCGTGACCCAGCCGACATCCGCCGTGCACCAGTAGATGTCACCGTCGTGATAATCGAAAACGTATTGGTGCGTCATCGAGGCGTAGACGAGGTAACCGCCCGTCGTGTGCATTACGCCCTTGGGCTTTCCGGTCGACCCGGATGTGTAGAGGATGAACAACGGGTCTTCCGCGTTCATCGGTTCGGGCGGGCAGTCCGGTGAGACCTTCACAAGCTCTTCGTGCAGCCAGAGGTCGCGGCCCTCTTTCATTGTCACGTCGCCGCCGGTGTGGCGGACGACCAGCACTTTTTCGTCGCCCGTCGCACAGCGCTCAAGCGCGGCATCCGTGTTGGCTTTGAGCGGGATCTTCTTGCCGCCGCGCAGGCCTTCGTCCGACGTGATGACGAACTTCGACTGGCAGTCCTCGATGCGGCCTGCGAGGCTATCCGGCGAGAAGCCGCCGAAGACCACGGAGTGCACCGCGCCGATGCGGGCGCACGCGAGCATCGCGTACGTCGCCTCGGGAATCATCGGCATGTAGATCGTGACGCGGTCGCCCTTCTTGACGCCATTGGCCTTCATGACGTTGGCGAACTTGGAGACGCGTTCGAAAAGCTGGCGATAGGTAATTTCTTCGCCGTCGGTCGGGTCATCACCTTCCATGATGATCGCCGTCTGGTCGCCGCGCTCTTTCAGATGGCGGTCAACGCAGTTGTAACAGACGTTGGTGACGCCATCCTCGTACCACTTGATCGAGACTTCGCCCGGCCCGAACGTCGTGTTCTTGACCTTCGTGTAGGGCGTCATCCAGTCGATGCGCTTGCCCATCTCGCCCCAGAAACCTTCAGGGTCGCGGATGCTGCGCTCGTAGAGTTCTTGATAGCGGGTGTTGTCGACCCAGGCGCGGGATGCCCATTCCGCCGGGACCGGATAAAGGCCGTCACTCATCGCGTTTTCCTCCGACGTCGTTTGCGGCTTTTTCTGAGGTCTTATCGCCGCAGCGCGCGCACGGACAACCGCCCCGATGGTCGATACGACGACAGAACGGTGAATTGGCGGGCATGGGGCAGGCGGAGCAGTGCGTCCGCTGCGGGATCCGGTGGGTCGGATGTCGTCGGCCGTTACTTGATCTCGGCCAAGGCCTCTTTCACCGCTTTCTGGCTGAGCCCGGCCATTTTACAGACCTGCTTCCACTCATCGGCTTTGACTGGCTGAACGGAGAGCCGCATTGAGGTGACGAGCGCCATGTCGGCCAGTTTCGGCTCGGCCTTGACGTCGGCGAGCGTGACGGCCTTCGGCATCGCGCAGACTGCGCGCACATCAACGCATTCCCACCGTTCGTCGTCGGTTTTCGAATCCGGATGCGCCTCGGCTGAGACCATGCAGACGCCGACGACTTCCTTGCCTTCGTTGGAATGATAGTAGAGCCCGAGATCGCCGACCTTCATCTCGCGCATGTTGTTGCGCGCCTGATAGTTGCGGACGCCGTCCCATTCTTCACCGGCCGCACCCTTTGCGACGAGGTCGTCCCACGAAAACACGTCCGGTTCTGATTTGAACAGCCAGTAGGCCATGGCGCCGGCATCCCCCGCAGTTGGTCGCGCGAACGTTAGTCTTCCGGCTTCAGCGGCCGGTCAAGCAGTGCGGCCACGCCATCCCGAACATTCGTCGCGCCAGTGACGATGTCGCTGACGGCTTGCGTGATCGGCATGTCGACGCCGTGACGTGCGGCAAGTCTAAGCGCGGCCTCTGTCGTGAACACACCTTCGGCAACGGACGACCGCTCGGCAAGTACGTCGCGCGCGGCGCGTCCTCCGCCAATGGCCCGCCCGAGGCTCATGTTGCGCGACTGGGTCGAGCCGCAAGTCAGGATGAGGTCGCCGAGGCCCGACAGGCCGCCGAGAGTTTCGGGGCGCGCGCCCACGGCCTCCGCGAGCCGCCGCATCTCGGCGAACCCGCGTGTCACCATCCCGGCGTGCGCACTGCAGCCGAGGTCGAGCCCGTCAACGATGCCGGCCGCTATCGCAATGACGTTCTTGAGCGCACCGCCAAGTTCGACGCCAATGATGTCGTCGGTCCAATAGAGCCGCATATCAGCCGTTGCGAGGTCGCGCGCGACCGTCTCGGCGGCGGAGCTGTCCGCGCCGGCAAGCGTCAGCGCGACAGGCCTGCCGCGGGCAACGTCGGCTGCGAAGCCGGGTCCTGACAGGATCGCGATGTTTGCGCCCGGCAGCTCTTCGGCGGCGATTTCACTCAAGCGTCGGGAGGTGGCCTGCTCGATCCCCTTGGCGCAGATGACGACGGGCGCATCTGACGAGTGATGCGGGGCAAAGCCCTGACACGCAGCCCGCACGTGCTGAGCTGGTGTCGCAACAAGCACAACGTCAGCGTCCGCCACCGCGCCGAGCACGCCCGTAACCCGGATGGCAGCCGGAATGTCATGGCCGGGCAGGTAGCGCGTGTTCTCCCGATTGGTCGCGATGTCGGCGCGGGTGGCGTCGGCGTGCGCCCAGAGCGTGACTGCGTGCCCGCCACGATGACAGGCAAGCGCGAGTGCAGTGCCCCATGCGCCGGCGCCCGCAATGGCGATGCGGCCAGTCACGCTTTGCCGCCGAGTCGGCCGGAGCCGTAGACCGTTGCGGAGGCCTCATCGAGCGGCCAGCGCGCGCGCGCCGCAACGGCCATCCCATCATCTGCCAACCCGGCTGCCAGCCGCTCCGCCGCTGCCCAAGCGATCATCGCGCCGTTGTCGGTGCAGAGCGCGAGGGGGGGTGCGGTAAAGGTCAGGTCCTCTATGCCGCAGAACGCCAAGAGCCGCTGCCGCAGGTGCGCGTTCGCCGCGACGCCACCCGCCGCAACGAGCGTTCGCATACCTTTGCCACGCGCCCGCACGTCACCAAGCGCGACGCGGCAGCGGTCGATGACGCAATCGGCGACGGCTGCCTGGAAGCTTGCGCAGATATCGGCGACGGTTGCATCCGTTAGCGGCGTTCGCGCTTCGGCTGCGCGGCGGACGGCAGTCTTCAGCCCGGCAAACGAGAAGTGCGGTTCGGCGCGGCCCATCATCGGCCGCGGAAGCGCGAACGCCAGCGGGTCACCATTGCGCGCGGCGTGTTCCACCGCCGGCCCGCCAGGACTGCCGAGGCCGAGCAGCTTCGCGGTCTTGTCAAACGCTTCGCCAAGTGCGTCGTCGATCGTCGTCCCGATCCGGCGGTAGTCTGCGATGGCGTTGATCGCGAGCGTCTGCGTATGCCCACCGGAGACCAGCAGCATCAGGTAGGGCGGCCTGAGCCCATCCGTCAGGCCAGCCGTCAGCGCGTGGCCTTCGAGGTGGTTGACTGCGACGAGAGGTTTGCCGGCCGCAATCGCGAGGCCCTTGGCAAACGTCATTCCGACCAGCAAGCCGCCGATCAGGCCGGGCCCCGCCGTCGCAGCAATCGCATCAAGATCAGCGAGCGCGACGCCGGATTGAGCCAGCGCCTCGCTGACGAGATCATCGAGACATTCCAGATGCGCGCGTGCCGCGATCTCCGGGACGACACCGCCGAAGGCTGCATGCTCCGCCCATTGCGAGCGGACGACGTTCGCGAGGATCGTGCCGCGACCGTCAGCCGAACGGCGCACGACGGCTGCGGCTGTTTCATCGCAGCTCGTCTCAATCCCGAGGACTGTTAGTGGCTCCGCTTGCGGCATGGGAGTTCGCGGCTTTGGTGGATCCAGGTTGCGAGGTCTATGCCGACATGACGGTGGCACGCCCTATCAAGTAAGTCGGCGCGCGGCCATCGACAAACGCCGCGGACTAGGGTCAGTGTCTGCGCCAACTAATGGATGGCGGCCGCCCGCGTGGTGCCAGATGACGAACGAGGATGACTGAGTGGCTGTAGACCGTATCCGCATCGGCACCCGCGGATCGCCACTTGCGCTTGCGCAGGCGCACGAGACGCGCGCGCTGTTGCAAGCCGCGCATGGCCTCGAAGAGAGCCAGCTCGAAATTGTCGTCATTACAACCAGCGGAGATCAGATCCAGGACCGCCCGCTCTCTGAGGTCGGCGGGAAGGGGCTGTTCACCAAAGAGATTGAGGAGGCGATGTTCCGCGGTGATATCGACGTCGCCGTCCACTCGATGAAAGACCTTGAGACGGCCATGCCGGATGGTCTGGCCGTTGGCGCCGTGCTGCCGCGCGAAGACGTCCGCGATGCGTTCATCAGCCTAAAGCACGCGAAGCTCGCCGATCTGCCGGATGGCGCGGTCGTGGGCACATCATCACTCCGGCGACGCGCGCAACTGCGCAATGCGCGCCCCGACATCCAGGTCGTCGAATTCCGCGGCAATGTTCAGACGCGGCTCGCGAAACTCGAAGCCGGCGTCGCTGAGGCGACGTTTCTCGCATGCGCCGGCCTAAGGCGGCTTGGCGAGGCCGAGCGGATCACAGAGGCGATCGCGACGGAAGACATGCTGCCGGCTGTCGCTCAGGCGGCCATTGCGCTTCAGGTCCGCGCGGATGATGCGCCGGTGGCAAGCGCGATTGCCGTCTTGAATGATGAGGCGACGGCTGTTCGCGTCCACGCCGAGCGCGTGTTCCTCGCCAAACTTGACGGATCGTGCCGCACGCCGATCGCGGGCCTTGCCGAACCTGTTGAGGATGGCTTTCGCTTCCGCGGCGAAGTGTTGGCGCCCGATGGGTCGGAGAAACTGAGCGTCGAACGCACGGCCAAGCGCGAAGACCTGGCTGATGCTGCGATGGCCGCTGCGGAGGACCTGCTCGGCCGGGGCGCGGCGCGTCTCACGCAGAGCGGGCCCGCTTGAAGGTTTGGGTCACCCGGCCCGCGCGCGATGCGGCAGCCTACGCCGCCGGCCTCGAAGCGCTCGGTCAGACGCCGATTCTGCAGCCGCTCTTTGCACCTGACTATGCGGGCAGCATCGGCAGCCTTTATGCAAACTTCGATCTCGTCATCTTCACGAGCCGCAACGGTGTGCGTGGGCTCGCAGCGCGCGGCCTCGCGGCGCAGTTCGCAGCCACGCCGTGCCTGACGGTTGGCGCCGGGACTGCGGATGAAGCGCGCGCGGCCGGCTTTGCTGATGTCCGCTCGGGCCCTGGCGAAGCGCACGATCTCCTGGCGCTCGTCGATGCGATTGCCGGTGAAGCGCGGTTCGCCATTCTCTATGCGCGCGGCGCCGACGTTGCGGTCGATCTCGAAAGCCCTCTACAGGATCGCGGCCACTACGTTGAAAGCCGCGTCGTCTACAAAATGATTGAAACCGGAGCACCTGATGCTGCGTTGTCAGACCAGATTGCCGGGCGCGGTCTTGGCGCAGTTGCGCTGTTCTCGCCGCGTGCGTCTGAGCGGTATGTGGCGCAGATCACGGCGCGCGGGCTGACGGCGGGCGCGGCCGTCTATGTTCACGATTGTCTGTCTGAGCGGGTGGCGGCTCCGCTGCGGCAATTGGGCGGGCTCGATATCGCGGTCGCTGCTGCGCCAAATCTCGAAGAAATGCTTGCACTTAGACGGCGTTCAGCGGCAAAATAGCAACACATGCGGGGGCCTGCTGATAGCTGGTCGATGACGCCTCCGCGAAAGATATGAGGGTCGCGTGTTCAGCGGCCAAAGTGGCGTTCGGAGTTCCGCAAACCCATGAGCAGACAAAACCGCGGTGGCGGTCGCGACGGCAAGAAGCCGTCGGCGATCATTGATGTGAAGGCGACGGAAGTCTCGCCAGCGAAGACGCCAGAAGGCGCCGGCGCCGCAGCCAAAGCCGAAGCCTCGAAATCAGCGCCCGCGTCCGGCGCAAAACCGGCTCAGGCGAAACCCGCCTCTGCGCCTTCACCCGCCTCGACGACGAAGCCTGCCCCCCCTTCCGAGACGGCATACGCGCTCCGCGCGTTCCCGGCCGCGAAGGATCGCAAGGTTGATGCAGCCGCTGCCAAGCCTGCTGCGAAACCGGCCGCGCAGACGAAGCCAGCTTCGACGACCGGCTCGGCCGCGGGTGCGAAGGTCGCTGCAACCGCAGGCGCGGCGGCAACGGCTGGCACCGCGCGCGCAGCGCCCGGTGGTGGACGCCCGGGTGGGCCTGGCGGTTCCGGGTCAGGTTCGGGGGGGCCAGGCGGCACGCCGCAACCGCGTAAGAGCGGCGGCGGTGGTTTCCTCTCGACGCTTACGCATCTCGTCGCAGCGATCGTCGGCGGCGCCATCGTGCTGCTGTTCGGCGAGCAGGTCGCACAGCAGACCGGGCTGCCATTGCCGAAGCGTGAGGCCTCTGTTCCCGACGCCTTCGTAGAGCGCGTTGCGGCCCTCGAGGCGAACGTTCAATCCGCCGGTGGCGGTGCTGCGACGCTGCCTGATGATGCGGCGGCCAAGCTCGGCCAGGTCGATGCCCAGGCATCAGAGATCGCGAGCCTGAAGCAGACCCTCTCTGAACTGCAATCAAAGCAGGCCGAACTCACCCAGCAGGCGGGCGCTGGCGGAGGCCAGGCGGGCGGCGAGGTGCCACAAGCGTTCGAGGAGCGCGTCGCCAAGCTTGAGCAGACGCTCGGCGCGCTCTCCGAGGTCGGGAGCAATGGGTCTGGCAGCGCAGGCGGAGCGGCGCAAATAACCGCGCTGTCGGCCGATGTCGAGAAGCGGTTTGGCGCGCTCGCGCAGTCGAACTCTGAGGTTCAGGCCGGAGCCGAGAAGCTTTCGAAAGACGTCGAAACCGCCCGCACCGAGATCGCGCGACTGAGCCAGCGCGCGGAAGCCGGTGAGGCCGAGGACAAGCGGGTGGATGAGACGCTGCGGGTCCTCAAAGAAGAGACCGCAAAACTGACGACCTCGGTCAACGAACTGCGCGGTGACCTAAAGCAGGAACTTGGCAAGGTCGCGCGGCCGGCGGATGTCGAGACGGCAATCGCGCCGATCCAGGAGAAGATGACGGCGCTGGAATCGGACGTCGCTGGCGTTGTCGCGAACGAAGGCGACCGCAAACAGAACGCGCAGCGGATCGTGCTCGCGCTTCAGCTCGCCAACCTGAAACGCGCCATCGACCGAGGCGCTGGATTTGCGCCAGAGCTTGAGGACGTCAAGCAATTGGCTGGCGACAAGCTCAACCTCGGTCCGCTCGAGGACTACAAAGACCAGGGTGTGCCGACGGCTCAGAAGCTCGAGACCGAGTTCCGGTCTATGAGCCACGATCTGATCGCTGCTGAAACCAAAGACCCGAACGCCGGATTCCTCGATCAGTTGCTGTCGGGCGCCCAGTCTGTGGTTCGTGTCCGCAGGACGGGCGAAAGCGCTGAAGCCGATCCGAATTCAGCCGAAGCGGTTGTCGCCAAAATGGAGCAGCAGTTGAAAGCCGGCGATCTGTCGGCGGCTGCCGATACGGCTGGTAAGCTGCCGGAGAAGGCGAAGGTTGCCGCAGACGGGTTTGTCAAACGCCTGAAGGCGCGGGCTGCCGTGGACACAGCGATTGCCGAAGTTGAGAACACTCTGAAGTCATCACTCGCTGGCGAAGAGCCGGCGGCAGAGACGAAAAGCTAGCGCGGCGCGGCTGACATCAGCCCGCCACCCGCACCGAACGCCAGTACCGGAAAGCCGTCATGATCCGCGTTGTCATTTTTCTCCTGTTCGTCGTCGCCCTCGCGACGGGGCTTGCCTGGCTGGCCGACCGGCCGGGCAATCTCGTCATCAATTGGGAAGGCCGCGAAATCCAGACGACGGTGTTCCACGCGATCGTCGGCCTCGCGATCCTGATCGGTCTGGCGATCGTCGCCTGGACGTTGCTCCGCGGCGTCTGGCAGCTCCCAGCCGGCCTCGGCAACTTCTTCAACCGCCGTCGCGAAAAGCGCGGGCTCGATGCGCTCTCAAGCGGCATGATTGCGATTGGCGCCGGCGATAAGTCGCTTGCGACGCGGTATGCCGTCCAGGCGCGGAAGTCGCTGCCGAACGAGCCGCTGACGCATATCCTGCGCGCACAGGCCGCCCAGTTGACCGGCGATCAGGCGACCGCGCGGCGCATCTTCGAGGCGATGCTGTCGTCGCCCGACACCGAACCGCTGGGCCTCCGGGGTCTCTATCTTGAGGCCGAGAAGGAAGGCGAAACCGAAGCCTCCCGCCAATTCGCCGAGCGCGCGATGGCGATCAATCCGAAGCTTGCCTGGCCGGTCACCGCGTTGTTCGAAACCCAGTGCCGCCAGGGCGACTGGGAGGCTGCGCTGCAAACGCTGTCGACGGCGCGCAAACATGGCCAGGTCGAGAAAGCCGCAGCTGATCGTCGCCGCGCTGTGCTGTTGACCGCACAAGCGCAAGCCGCCGAGCAGTCCGATCCTGAGCGCGCCATGAAGCTTGCTGAGGAAGCCCACACTCTCGCGCCCGATCTCGTGGCTGCGACATCGATTGCAGGCCGCCTCCTCGCGGCCCGCGGCAACGTTAAGAAGGCAACGAAGGTCCTGCAGACCGGTTGGCGCAAGGGCCCGCACCCGGACATCGCCACGGCTTATGCCTACGCACGGATCGGCGACAGTCCGCGCGATCGCCTCGCTCGCGTCCAGCAGCTTGCGGCGCTGAGCCCGCACTCGATCGAAAGCCCGGTCGCTGTCGCCAATGCGGCGCTGGAAGCCAAGGACGCAGACGCAGCCCGCGCAGCCCTCATGCCGTTTGTCGACAGCGGCCGGCTCACGCAGCGGATCGCAACGCTGATGGCCCGCATCGATGGCGAAGATGGCAATGCGGGCAAAGTGCGCGAGTGGCTTGCCCGCGCGGTGCACGCTGAGCCAAGCCCTGTCTGGACGGCGGATGGTGTGGTTGCCGATGACTGGGCGCCGATCTCGCCGGTCACAGGCGCGCTTGATGCCTTCCAGTGGCGCGTACCGGCAGAGTCAGACGGCGGCAAGGATCTGGCGCTGACGACGGCGCGCGTCGAGGAGCTGGTTCGCATTGGCGCGAACGAGGCCGTTGAAGAAGCCCCCGCCGGTCAGCCATCGCAAGAAGATCTCGCAGCAGCCGTCGCCGCGGCCGGTGCTGCAACCGCCGGCGCAGCAGCTGCGGTCGAAGCGGCAAGTGCTGCAACCGCAAAGGCCACGGGAGCCATTCAACCGAGGGCGCAAGCTGCCGCGCCCGCGTCCGCGCCAGCCCCATCGACGCCGCCCCCCAAAGCGGCACCCGAGGTGGAGCCCGCCCCGCGCCCGGCCCCTGCGCTCAAACCTGCAGAGACCGTCGAAGATGTCGAGGTGATCGAGGCGACCGCTCAGCCGAAGCCGGCGCCTGCAGCAACTGCCCCGTCAGCGCCGACACCAGAGCGGTCAGCAGACCCGGTTAAGCCCGCGCCCGAACCGGTCGCAGCGGTGAAAGCATCGCCATCGCGTGACGCGGTTGCCAAACCGGCGGCCTCACCAGCGAAACCTACCGGCGGTGCGGTCACTGAGGCGCGGCCGGCCAACGGGCATGCAAAGAACGGCACGGCGGGCCATCAACCCGTGGTCAAGACATCCGCGGCCGACACCGACACCGGCGACGGCAAGTCAGCCGCCGCTGTCGCCGCCTCGGCCGCGATTGCCGCGTCTGCTAAGCGGGCCAAGGAGCGCCAGTCGTAAGTTCGTTTTGCCCTGGCGCGGCCCGGGCCGTGTCACTCGCGTCGGCTGCGATCGCCAGCTTTCAACAGTCGCGTCGGATACCGTGGCGAACAGCCCCGTCGATGGTTGCGGAGCCACGACGGTTGATGTAGCTCTCCGATCCGCAGCCCGCCGTGCCGATCGCACGGGCCTCGTCCGCCGATGCCGTGCGCCGTTTGCACGCGCATTTCAGAAGAGAAAACAACGGTTTGCCGCTTTAGCTCAGTTGGTAGAGCACATCATTCGTAATGATGGGGTCGCGTGTTCAAGTCACGCAAGCGGCACCACTCTTCTTCCGTGGCGACTGCCACACCGCTGCGGACTGGCTTGATCCGCAATCAGAAACAAGTTCGCGAATATGTGCGTGCGTGCCTATATTGGTCGGGAGATTCCCTGAAAGATCGGGAGTTCGGACAACCGGCCAAGGCGCGGCGAAGACCGCAGGACAACCCAAGCCGGGATGGGGAACGCGGTTCATGACGTATCAACCTCGCGGATTGTTCGCGCGCTTGCGCCCGAGGGCCGTGCGCCGCGGCGCCATGGCTGGCGAGCGCCGCGCATCGCGCTGGGTGGAACGCCGTGCTACGCGCCGCAGCGATCGGCTCCGCCGGTTGAAGGCAAAGGCACGTCCCGCCATCGTCTACGGCAAGATCGGACCTCTCGAGGTGCGCCTGGCCGCCTCAAAACGTGATCTCCGTCTCGCGCAGCGGCTGCGCTATCAGGTGTTTTACGAGGAGATGTCTGCGACGCCGAGCCTGCGGATGCAGATGCGCCGGCGCGACGAAGATAAGTTCGATCCGGTTTGCGACCACCTGCTGGTGATCGACACGGAACGCCGGGGCAGCGGGCCTAACCGCTGGCTGCGCGGCGGCGCGCCACAGGTCGTCGGGACCTACCGGGTGCTCCGCGAGGACATGCTCGAGCGCGGCACGACATTTTACACGCAGAGCGAATACGACATTGCGCCCCTGCTTGAGGCGCAAACGGGCAAGACGCGCTTCATGGAGCTTGGCCGGTCCTGCGTGCTGAAGCCGTACCGCAACAAGCGCACGGTCGAGCTGCTCTGGCATGGGCTCTGGACGTACTGCCGCGAGCACGGCATTGGCGCGATGATGGGGTGTGCGAGTTTCGAAGGTACCGACCCTGACGCGCACGCCGACGCTCTTAGCTTTCTCTATCACCATCGCCTCGCTCCGCCCGAATGGCGTGTGCGCGCACACGACGCCCTGCATGTCGAAATGAACCGGATCCCGAAGGACAAGATCGACGCGCGGGCCGGACTGAAGGCGCTGCCGCCCTTGATTAAGGGGTACCTGCGCCTCGGTGCGTTCGTTGGCGACGGCGCAGTAATCGATCCGCAATTCGGCACAACGGACGTGTTTATCATTCTGCCCGTCGGCGAAATCGATCCGCGGTACTTCGGCCACTTCGGCACGCCGGACGAGGTCACAAGCCGCGTGTCCTAACCGCCGCTTTTTCCTGCCGTTCGGCGCCGATCCACAGTCCTCAAACCTTCGCCCGCGCTTCACCGCTCAGAATCAGCTTTTGTCGCCCGGTTGGCGGCAATCGCGAGGGCTGAGCACGATGGCGAACTTTGCAACCCACATCGGCGTCGGAACGGTCGTCAGCGGCGTCATGGCGACGATGACGCTTGCAGCCGACATCCTGTCAGCCGATAGCCTGCTGGCCGTCACGCTGGCGGGGGTCGTTGGCAGCGTTATCCCGGACATCGATTTGAAGGACTCACGTGCGAGCCGCGCGATCTTTTCAGGCTTCGCCTTCTTCTTCGCGTTCTGCGTGATGTTTCTCAATGCAGGCGCGTATTCGATCGTCGAGCTTTGGATCCTCGTCGGGATCGTCTTTCTCGGTGTCCGCTATGGCGCCGAGGCGGCCTTCCACCGCTTCTCCTATCATCGCGGCATCTGGCACTCGATCCTTGCAGCCTTCCTGTTCGCAGCTTTGACCGCGATCTGCTTCCATCAGATCCTCGGCAAGCACCCGGGCGTCGCGTGGCTCGCGGGCGGGTTCATGTTTGTTGGTACAATCACGCACCTGATCCTCGACGAGGTCTATAGCGTCGACTTGATGGACCGCCGGCTCAAGCTGTCGTTCGGCTCGGCGCTGAAGCTCATCGACCGGCGGAAGTTCGGCGAGACGGTTGCGGTGGCGGGCATGACCGTCATCGCGTTCCTGCTCGCGCCGCCGACGAAGGACTTCTTCGAGGGCGTGACGTCGCCGCAAATCTGGAGCGGCATTCACGAGCGGCTACTGCCGCGCGACAACACCTGGTTTGGGATGTTCGGCCCTGATGGTGCGCGGGCCTTCGTGCGCGACGAGGACGTCAGCCAGATATCAACGGGTTCGGTCCGCAAAGAACCGCAAGAGTAAAGGGCCCGCGGCTGACGTCTGGGCCGGGCACTAGAAAAGCAAAACCCGCCAGACGGACCGGCGGGTTTTTCGTTTTCAGTCGCAGCCAGCGAAAGCTCAGCAGGATTCTGAATACTGGATCATCGCTGAAAGGCGCGGCTTCAGGAAAAACGTTTCCTCGAGGCGCATGTTCGACGTGATGAACTCGTTAAAGATCAGCGGCGTGTAATTGTATTCGACCTCGGCGACGATCACGCTGTCGCCCGGCTCAACAACGCCTGGCGGCAGGACGTAGTTGTTGTCCTTTACGAGGTTTGTCCCGCTTGCGCCGCCCTTGTGCTGGTAGGCCCAGCTCACCGTCGTTTGCACCGGCGGCGTCGGCGATGAGACGACGTTCCCGATCGACGCGCGCAGTGGCTGCGGATCGTACGGGTTCAAGATCTCATCGGCGATATCCATGATTCCTTCGACCTCGCACCGCGTGGTCTGCTTCGTCCGCGCAATCAGGTCGGCGGTCGCGCTTGCGATCTTGGTGACGCGCCGGTCGACTGTGATGGCCTGGCTAAGCTCGATCGTGCCGATGAACAGGATCGCCATGATCGGGACGATGATGGCGAACTCGACGGCGGCAATGCCCTTCTCGTCGCGGCGGATGCGGCCGAGCCGGGACCGAAGCGCGGTGATGGCTGATGACTTGAACATGCGGGATACTCTCGAACTGATGGCGTGCTGTTGCCGTGGTGACTAGCTGCCGAAGGGTTCGGTGCGGAAGGTGGTTGTCGCGCGGATCATGCGGGAGTCGTTGCTCATGTTTCCGAGCTTGAGAAACGGGAGATTTGCAGCGAGGTCCCACTGATAACAGACCGTCACGAGGACGATTTCTCCTGCGGCGCCCGGCACCGGCGTTGGCGGTGGTTCCGGAATCAGGTCGCCACCGGAGTCGGTGCAGGACGGGTTCGACACCGAGCCGAAGGCCGAGAATGTCTGGACGTTCACCCGGATCTTGCCGCCGCAATCGATGTAGCTTGGCGCGTTATCACAAACAGACTGCTTGAACTCTGATGTGGTCATGCCCTGGCTTTGGGCCTGACCGGTTCGGATCGCGCGCGAGGCCTGCTCGATCGCGTTCTCAAGGGTGAATGTCGTGAAGAAGAACAGCGCAACGGCGATGATGCCAAACAACATCGCAAAGAACGGCATCGCAATGAGCGCAAACTCAACTGCGGTTACGCCCTTCTCGTCACGCCGCGCGCGCTTCAAGAAAGAGGCAATAGCCAGCCGGCCTTTAATAGCCTTTGGGTAATTGGACCGCATGAACTCAACGCCCTGTGACGAACACACTAATAGCTACGCTCATGAAGCGCTGAGACGATGAAATAAATGTTTCGGGAGATGTAAAAAGAGGCGCAACGTTAAGGAAACGTTACGCCTCGATCAGAAATGGAGCGGATTGCCGCTTGTCAGCCTCGGCTTAGCTGCCGCCGCCACCGCCGGCCTGTGTGGCGCCCTCTGAAAGGACGCGTTTGCGCAACGCCATCTTTGCGACCGTGTCGAGGAACACGACGTCGTCACCGACCGTTACAGTCGGGTTGCACGACGGCGAGCAGTTATAGGAGCGTCGGCTGTCGCCCTTGTTCAGATTGACGACCTTGAGTTCGTCCCGCTGCACGATGATGCGCTGATCCTGGATGACGTTTTTGGCGGCATCGAGCGCAATGATGTTTGTGATGCCGAACGACTTGCCGGTAATAACGAGCAGGTCGGAACCTTTGACGGTCACATCGGCGATCGACGGGTTGCCAATAATGATATCGGAGACCGGGCGCGGCATCCGGAGCAGCTTCGACTGGTCGTAGGTCACAACGAGATCGTTGGCCTGGACCGTGCTCACGCCTGTGAGAGTTGCGCCGGCCGTGATGGCTGCGATCGCGAGGGCGCGTGTTGCGCGCGCTGCATAGTTTCTGAAGCGGGTGATCATCGCTCTATCCTGCCAGACCTGAAAATTTCAGGGCCGAGTAGGCCTGACAAAGATGAATGAATTGCAAATGCGCGTTTCAGGCTGAGCGCGCGATGGGCCGCAATCCCCGCCAGTGCGTCAGTAAGACAGGGCGCCTGCGGGATGTCGGTTCACGTCGTTTCAATTCGGGGCGAATTGCATCGAATATCAATATTGTTTTTACCAGACATTATCGAAAGGCTTCGACATCTTTTGTTATCCAGTTCCTTTAAAGCGTTCGAAAGACCTCATGGCCATATTGGCGGTCGACCGGCGGCGAATTCCAGTCGCTGGCCTCGGCAAGAGAGAGCCGGGTGTGATCACCAATCGGGAGATGTCTTATGAAACTGTTCGCTCGCTTCGCTAAGGATGAGTCTGGTGCAACGGCTATCGAGTATGGCCTCGTCGCATCGCTGATCGCCGTCGCAATCATCACGGCCGCTACTTCGGTCGGCACGGGCGTCAGCAACACGTTCAACGAAGTTGCTAACAAGCTGCAGTAGTCTGCAACCACTTCGGTGGATCAAGGGCCGTCGGCTTTGCCGGCGGCCTTTTCTTTTGCGTGGAGCAATCTGAATTAAAATTCTGTTTGTCTTTCGCTCAAATCGCCTTCGCTGTTAATGTTTTTTATGGGCGTAGACGGTAGCTTTCTGGAAAACGCATAAGCGGAACCGGTGAGTTCGATGGTGAGAGAAATCAAGCGCTTTCTTAGCTGCGAAGATGGTGCGACCGCGATTGAGTACGGCTTGATTGCATCGTTCATTGCCTTGGCTTTGATCGTTGGCGCACGGCAGATCGGCTTGAACCTGGCCGACATCTTCAACAACGTTGTGAATTACCTGCGATAGGCCGCTGGCCACTGCTGGTTAGCTACTCGTTGAAGTCTGCGAGCTAGGCTGTTGTTGGGACATCGCGGTCCCGCGCCGCTTCAGTGCCTGCAAGGACATCCGTCATGGACAATGCAACGCTCGTCTATTGCGTTCTGCTCGCCTTCCCGGCGGCCATGACGTTTGCCGGCTTCACCGACATGGTCACAATGACCATCCCAAATAAGCTGACGATGTTCCTGTTAGCCGCGTTCCTGGTGGCAGCCGTCGCCGTGCGCATGCCACTCGAACAGTTCGCGGTGCACATGGCCGTGGGTGGCGTCATGCTCATCGTCATGATGACGCTGTTTGCCTTCAACCTTCTGGGTGGTGGCGACGCGAAGCTGATCGTGGCCGCGTCCCTGTGGATCGGTTTTGAGCATCTGACGATGTTCATGTTCTACGTCGCCTTGCTCGGTGGCGTGCTTTCGCTTGGCATCCTGTTTTACCGCTCAATCATGCCGCCGACCTGGCTCGCGCGTCAGGACTGGGCCTTGCGTCTGCATGGGCAGGGCAGCGGTGTTCCCTATGGATTGGCCATCGGCGGCGCCGGCCTGTTGATGTTCCCATCTACGGCCTGGTTCACGTACGCCGCGTCCATCTGAGCGATCGGTGCGCGCACCGTCGGCCTGCGCTGCGAGGCCCCAAGCCTAAGCATATCCGCTCGTCGCGCTGCTGCGCCACGGGTCCATTCCGTAAACAGAACCTTACTTCAGACTGCTCAGTTTCGGGCCGGGGATTAACCCGCCGTTGAGGTTTGACCGGCATCTTGTGTCCAATTCGTTAGTGCAATCGCGAAAGTGCGAGGCAGGAAAGTAATGAAACGGCCGCAGATAATCGGAATCGTCGTCGCAGCAGGCGCAGGCCTCATGGCGATGTTCGGCGCCCACATGTTGGTTGATCAGCCGAAGCAGAAAGAGATCGTCCGCGAGACGGTCGATGCGACGAAGGTTCTCGTTGCGCGCGGTGACATCGGCCTTGGCACGATGACGGAGTCCAACAGCTTCGAATGGAAAGAGTGGCCGCGCGACGCGGTCAGCCCGAACTACATCACGTTTGATCGCGACCCCAACGCCATGCAGGAACTTGCAGGCGGCGTGGCGCGGATGCCAATGAACCGCTGGGAGCCGATTACGTCGGCAAAGCTCATCCAGTCGGGCAAGGGCGGCGTTCTCGCAGCGATCTTGCCCGCCGGTAAGCGCGCGGTGGCCACAAAGATCACGCAGCAGTCCGCTGTCGCGAAGATGATCCTCCCGAACGACCACGTCGACGTTATCCTGACGCAGCGTAAGCGCTCTCGGGACGGCAGCGAAGAGTTCGTCGCAGATACTCTGTTCCGCAACATCCGCGTCCTCGCCATCGGCCAGAACATTGAGACGGTCGGTGACAAGAAGGGCTCCGAGGGCGAAGTCGCAACGCTTGAGCTGACCCCGCGTCAGGCTGAGATGCTCGCGCTTGCGAACTCGATGGGCGAGATCAACCTCGCGCTCCGCTCGATCGCCGACATTGCAAGCACGGCCAACACGACCGGCACAGCGCTGCAGCAGAAAGAAGAAGCGTCCGGCGCGGTGAACGTCACCCGCTACGGCGCAACGACCCGCGCCTACGGCGTCAACTAATCGCGGGCGTGGCGGCGGCCAACCGGCTGCCGCCACGCTCAGAACCTATAACCCCCGTCGCGTTTTCAGTTCCTGCGTGTGTGAGCGTTTCTCGTCGAGTTCCCCCATTTCGGTAGCTCGTGAAAAGGCTTCTACCCATGCTGAAATTCATCACTTTCGGCCGGCAGATCAATGTTGCGGCCGCGGCCACTGCCGCACTCGCTGTCGCCGCATCTGGATTGATCGCCGGACAGGCATCAGCCGAAGACCACCGGGCTCCCGTTCTTCGCTCCGCTTATGGTTCGAAGTTCACCGGCCAGACGAAACGCATGGCGCCCCGCGTCGGCCACTCGTCAAACCTCACCGTCACGCATCGTGACCGGCTGCCGATGACCAAGGCGATCTCGATCGGCCGGAACAAGTCGATGCTGGTCGAGGTCCCGCGCACGCTCCGCGATGTCGTCGTCTCTGACCCCGAGATCGTCGATGCCGTCGTCCAGACATCTGACCGCGTCTACCTGATCGGCAAGAAAGTCGGCCAGGCAAACGCGTTCTTCTTTGACGAGCACGGCGAACAGATGCTGACGCTTGAGTTGCGCGTCGAGGTCGACACGAAGCCTCTCGACACCCTGCTGGAGCGCCTGATCCCGGGCTCGCAGGTCAAGTCCGAGATGCTCAACGATACGCTGATCCTCACGGGTCGGGTGCGCACGCCGCTCGACTCAAACCGCGCGTTTGAAATCGCGATGCGGTTCGCAGTCACCGCGGACCCGCAAGCCGACAGCACCGCGGCGAACAAGGTCGTCAACATGTTGTCGGTCGATGGCGAAGAGCAGGTGATGCTCCGCGTCAAGGTCGCGGAAGTTCAGCGCTCGATCTTGAAGCAGTTCGGTATCAACCTGGGCGCGCAGATCAATGCCGGCAACTTCTCGACGACGTTCCTGACCGAAAACGCGCTGCCGCTGACGGCTGCCGCCGGTCTCGGCACGCTCCCGAGCGTCGGAAACTTTATCTCGAACGGAACGCCGGGCCAGATCAACGGTCTTGGTGTTGTCAACCAGGGGCCAAGCGCTTCGGGTGGTCAGTCCGGGTTCGGCAACAGCGGTCTCGCTGGAACCTGGCGCGGTGGCAACCAGGCGCTGGCCCACACGATGCGGGCGCTTGAGCGCACCGGCCTCATTCGGACGCTGGCCGAGCCGAACCTGACGACGGTCTCCGGCGAAGCTGCAAAGTTCCTCGCAGGTGGTGAATATCCGCTGCCGCTCGTCGATGGCGACGGTGCGCTCTCGGTGCTCTTCAAACAGTTCGGTGTCGGTCTGACCTTCACGCCGAACGTTTTGTCCGAAGGCCGCATCAGCCTGAAGATCGAAACGGAAGTCTCGGAGCTGACCAACGATGGCGCCGTCACGCTCTCGAGCGTCTCGATCCCGGCACTCAAAAAGCGCTTGGCCAAGACGGTGGTCGAACTGCCGTCGGGCGGCTCGCTCGCGATGGCCGGCCTCGTCTCGGAAGACACGCGTCAGAACGTCGATGGCTTCCCTGGCCTGAAGGACCTGCCGGTGCTCGGCACGCTCTTCCGCAGCCGCGACTTCATCAAGTCAGAAACCGAACTCGTCATCATCGTCACGCCCTACGTCGTGAAGCCCACATCGCAGAAGAACCTGCGGACACCGGGTGATGGCCTCATCGCAGCTTCTGACCGCAAGGCGAACTTCCTTGGTCACCTCAACCGGATTTACGGAAAGGGCGCACCGGCCCCGGACGGCGGTCTGAAGGGCGACTTCGGGTTCATCGTCGAATAACGACCGCCAATCTGGAGACGGTACAATGATCACCTTCACTCGAAACGGCGCGTCAGATAACCGGCGCTTCCACTCGACCGCATCCCGCCTGGCGCTCGTCGCAGCAGCAGCGCTCGCACTGGCCGGTTGCCGCGACGACTTCACCAAGGGCTCGACGGTCCGCTCGTGGACGGTCGCTGACCACGCGCAGCGCCACCCGATCCTGGTGACGAAGAAGCCATCGACGCTCAAGCTGGCGGTGAGCCGGTCGAGCTACGGGCTTTCGCCGAACCAGAAAGCGACGCTCATCTCGTTCCTGACGCACTACCACGCGCAGAACTCGGGCAACTCGCGGATCCGGATCCAGGCGCCAAGTGGTGCGGCCAACGAAGTCGCAGCCATGCGCGTCGTCGACGACATCAAGACGGTGGCCGAGCAGGAAGGCTTCGCGCTCTCGAATGTCGCGGTCACGGCCTACCACGGCGACGGCCATCAGCCGCCGATTCACGTGTCGTACCTGCGCTACGTCGCCGAAGGTCCGGAATGCGGTGTGTTCACCGAGAACTTGGCTCAAAGCGGCCGCAACATCGCCCATCCGGATTTCGGCTGCTCAACCCAGGCGAACTTCGCAGCAAGCGTTGCTAACCCGGCCGATCTGCTTAGCCCGCGGACGATGACACCTCGCGATAACTCTCGCCGTGCAACGGTTTGGGACAAGTACCGCAAGGGTCAGTCCACGACCTCGCAGCGGTCTCAGGATGAGCGCGTGAACACGCGTCAGGGTCAATAGGGAAGAGACTGAACATGTCGAATACAGCTCACGCATACGACGACGAAAATGCGCTGGCGACCATCGACGATGGTGCCGGCGCGGGAGCAGGCGTCGTCAACGAGGCGCGCCCTGTGCCGCGCATCTCAATCCAGGCTTGGTGTGAATCGCGCAGCGTCGTCGAGACGATCCAGATCGCGGCCGAAGACCGGCGTCTGACCAAAGCCAACGTCAGCGTTCACGAGGGCGGCACGGCAGCAGCCGTTGCGCACTACGAAGAAAGCCCGACGCCGAACCTGATCCTGATCGAGTCAACGGCTGACCGTGATACGGTTCTGGCCGAGATCGATGCGCTCGCCGAGTGCTGCGATGCGGGCACGAAGGTGGTCGTAGTCGGACACGTCAACGATGTCGTCCTCTACCGCGAGCTGATCCGGCGCGGCGTCAGCGAGTATCTCGTGGCACCGGTCTCGCCGATCCAGCTCATGGAAGGCATCTCGGCGCTCTACAACGACCCGGATGCAGACCCGATCGGCAACGTCATTGCGTTCGTCGGCGCAAAGGGCGGCGTTGGATCATCGACGCTGAGCCACAACGTTGCCTGGACGATTTCAGAGCAGTTGCACTCGAACGTTGTCGTGGTTGACCTTGACCTGGCGTTCGGGACGACCGGTCTCGACTTCAATCAAGACCCCGTGCAGGGCGTCGCGGAAGCGTTGTCGGCGCCTGAACGTCTTGACGAAGTCCTGCTCGACCGGTTGCTCACGAAGTGCTCGGACAACCTGTCGATCTTCGCAGCACCCGTCGTGCTTGACCGCGATTACGACATCTCGCCGGAAGCCTGCGATACGGTCATCGACGTGGTGCGCCAGAACGTGCCTTACGTGATTGTCGACCTGCCACACGCATGGTCTGACTGGTCAAAGCGGGTCCTGCTGCAGGCCGATGAGGTGGTCATCACGACCTCGCCGGACCTCGCAAACCTGCGCAACGCCAAGAACATCGTCGAGCTCATCCGCCAGTCGCGCGCAAGCGATGGGCCGCCGCACCTGGTGATCAACCAGATCGGTATGCCCAAGCGGCCTGAGATCCCCGTCCGTGAGTTCTGCCAGGGCCTCGACATCGAACCATCGGTCGAAATCGACTTCGATAGCGAGACCTTCGGTCATGCCGCCAACAACGGCCAGATGATCGAAGAGCTAAGCGCTCAGGCCCCGTCGGTTCAGGCCATTCACGACCTGGCAATGATCCTGACGCATCGTCAGGAAATTGCGCCGCCAGCGGCAAAGTCTTCAGGCGGAATGGGCCAGTTCTTGCAGAAATTTTCGATGAAGAAGTAACGCGGCCAGAGGGACACTAGGACATGTTTGGAAAACGCTCAGGCGAGCCGGGAGCCCGCACGCCGAAGGCTGTGGCGCCAGCACCGGAACAGGCGCCGGCACAGCAGTCGGCTGCTCCGGTGGCAGAGGCACCGCGTCCCGAACCTGCCCGTATAGACACATCTGGCGGCGGCAAGCGCTCGGAAGAGTACTATGACGTAAAGACAACCGTCTTTAACGCCTTGATCGACACGATCGACCTCACGCAGCTTGCCAAGCTCGACCCGACCGCGGCGCGTGAAGAGATCCGCGACATCGTCAGCGAAATTATTCAGCTGAAGAACGTCGTGATGTCGATTGCCGAGCAGGAAGAGCTGCTCGAAGACATCTGCAACGATGTTCTCGGCTATGGCCCGCTTGAGCCGCTGCTGGCGCGCGACGACATCGCCGACATCATGGTGAACGGCGCCGGCGTCACCTTCATCGAGGTGGACGGCAAGGTCATGGAGACCAACGTCAAGTTCGCCGACAACCAGCAGTTGATGAACATCTGTCAGCGCATCGTGAGTCAGGTCGGCCGCCGCGTTGATGAGTCGAGCCCGATCTGCGACGCACGTCTTGCTGACGGTTCACGTGTAAACGTGATTGCGCCGCCGCTCGCGATCGATGGCCCCGCGCTCACCATTCGTAAGTTTAAGAAGGACCGGCTAAAGCTCGACCAGCTTGTAAAGTTTGGCTCGATCTCGCCTGACGGCAAATCGATCCTCGAAGTGATTGGCCGGACGCGATGCAACATCCTCGTCTCGGGCGGCACGGGTTCCGGCAAGACGACGCTGCTGAACTGTTTGTCGTCATGTATCGATCTCGATGAGCGCGTAATTACGTGTGAGGACTCAGCGGAACTTCAGCTTCAGCAGCCGCACGTTGTGCGTCTTGAGACACGCCCGCCAAACCTCGAAGGCGAGGGCGAGATCACCATGCGTGACCTCGTCAAGAACTGTCTGCGTATGCGGCCTGAGCGCATCATCGTGGGTGAGGTTCGCGGACCGGAAGCGTTCGACCTTTTGCAGGCCATGAACACTGGCCACGACGGCTCGATGGGCACGCTCCACGCCAACTCGCCGCGTGAAGCGCTCTCGCGTCTTGAATCGATGATCATGATGGGTGGTTACACGCTGCCGACCAAGACCATTCGCGAAATGATCACGGGCTCAATCGACATCATCGTCCAGGCCGCGCGTCTTCGCGACGGCTCACGCCGCATCACGCACGTCACGGAAGTGGTCGGCATGGAAGAAGAAGTCGTCACGCTCCAGAACATCCTCGTCTACGAAATCACTGGCGAAGATCCGGAGACGGGCAAGCTCGTTGGCCGGCACCGCTCGACGGGCATTGCGCGGCCGCGGTTCTACGAGCGCGCTGAATATTACGGCGAACAGTACAAGCTCTCTGAAGCGCTCGCGTCGTCTGAAGTGCAGGACGCGCAGGGCAACGTGCGGGGTGAGACCGGTGTTTGATCCGCAAACCATGCAGATGCTGGTTATGGCGTTTGCCGGCGTCTCAGCCGCGGCCGTCGTGTACGCTGTCGGCTACACGGCATTCTCGGGCGGCGACGCGCTCTCACAGCGCAAAGCCAACGTGACAGAGAGCATGTCGCGTAAGAAAGCCCGGATCGCGACGGCCGAGCAAGCGAGCAACCGCCGCCAGGCCGTCGCCGATACGCTGAAAGAAATCGAAAACCGGCAGAAGTCGAAGCAGAAGCTCACGATGCGGCTCCGCCTCGAGCGTGCCGGTCTCGACATCTCGCCGAACGTCTACTGGGGCGCGAGTGCGGTTGCAGGCGTCGTCACAGCCATCGTCCTGTTTGTCATGGTGCCCAACCTGCACCCAATCGGCTTTGCGATCGCGGGCTTCATTGGCGCGTTTGGCTTGCCGCGTTGGGTCGTCAGCTTCATGACCAAGCGGCGCTACAACAGGTTTCTCGCCGAGTTCGCGAACGCCATTGAGATCATCGTACGCGGTGTGAAATCGGGTCTGCCGCTCAACGAATGCCTCGGCATCATTTCGCGCGAGAGCCCGGAACCGATCCGCTCAGAGTTTCAGGAAGTCGTCGAGCAGCAGCGCGTCGGCGTGCCGCTTGGTGAGTGCTTTGAACGCATGATCGCGCGGGTGCCGCTGGCGGAGACGAAATTCTTTGCGATCGTCATCGCGATCCAGCAGCAGGCAGGCGGTAACTTGTCGGAGGCGCTTGGCAACCTTGCCGGCGTGCTGCGCGACCGCAAGACCATGCAGAATAAGGTGAAGGCGCTGTCGTCTGAAGCGAAGGCTTCGGCCATGGTGCTCGGCGCCCTGCCGTTCATCGTCGCCGGTCTCGTCTACATCACCACACCGGACTACATCTCGCTCATGTGGACCAAGAAGTACGGCCAGTTCATGCTCGCGTGCGCCGGCATCTGGATGCTGATCGGCATCCTCGTGATGAAGAAGATGATCGCATTCAAATACTGATCGCTTGGCTTGAGCGCCGCCCTTTATCGGGCGCGCGTTAGCGGTCTGGCAACCGAGGTGCCGTGATGCTTGAATTTATCGAACTCATTATGCGGCCGCAGTTCTTGATCTACGTCCTCTCGGGCGTGGCTGCATTCGCGACGGTTCTGACGATTGCGCTGCCGATGATTACAGCGGACCGGATGGACCAGCGCATGCGCGTCATGGCGACGGAGCGCGATAAGATGCGCGCGGCCCGCATGAACGACTTCAAGAACCAAGAAGCCGGCGGCCGCCTGAGGCAGCAGAACAAGGGCACGATCCAACAGATCGTCGACAGCCTGGACCTGCGCTCGAAGTTTGAGACCGATGAGCTGAAGCACAAGCTCAAGATGGCCGGTTTGCGCGGCCCATCCTCGGTCTACATCTACGCGTTCACCCGCATCGCCGCACCAATCCTCTTCTTCCTTTTCGGTCTGCTCTACTTCTTCGTCATCAACCAGAACCTCGATTGGCCGCCAATGATGAAAGTCATGGGCGCGGCAGCCGCGGGCTTCCTCGGCTTCTATCTGCCGAACATTCTGCTCGAGAACCGCGTGCAACGCCGGCAGGCCTCGCTCAAGGCTGCGTTTCCGGACTCGCTCGACATGCTGCTGATCTGCGTGCAGTCGGGCATGTCGATTGAAGCCGGCTTCGGCCGGGTTGCGACGGAGATTTCGAGCCAGTCAATGGAGCTTGCCGAAGAGCTCAGCCTGACGACGGCGGAACTCTCCTACCTGCAGGACCGCAAGAAGGCTTTCGAGAACCTCGGCAAGCGGACCGGTCTTCCCGGCATCAAGTCGGTTGCAACCGCGCTGATCCAGGCGGAGCAGTACGGTACGCCGGTTGGTCAGGCGCTGCGCGTGATGGCGAAAGAGAACCGCGAGATGCGGATGTCGGAAGCTGAGAAGAAGGCGGCTGCGCTGCCGCCGAAGCTGACGGTTCCGATGATCTTGTTCAACCTGCCGGTGCTGTTCGTCGTCATCCTTGGCCCGGCGATGATCCAGATCTTCAAGTGGGAGTAGGCGGACCGCGGGCTTGCGTTCGCCCTCGGCGCGATGAACCCGGCCGCCACTGACCGTAAGTGTTCCGCGGATGACTTGAATGTCGCGTCAAACGAGTTGTGCGTCCAGACAGCAGGCGCCGCGCTCAAACCTTGAGCGCGGCGTTTGTGTTTTGGACTGATCGCTACTCGCCGAGGTGGCGCATGTTCACCCAGCCGCGCACACCGCGCCAACTGACCCTGCACCAGCGGCCTTCACACGGGCCCTCGCACACGATGCCTGAGGCGTTGTGCGGCAGGCGGCCGACGATGCTCCGGCTCGCACGCGGGCCCGACCTGACGTTCAACTGATCTGAGCGCGCGACATTGCGCACGCGATAGGTGTCGGGCCCATGTGCGCAGTCAATCTGGTACTGCGCGCGTGCAGGCGTCGCGCCTGCGAAACTTGCAGCCAGCGCCACGATCGCGAGTCCGCCCCACACGTGACCGCTCCAAAGCCGTTGCGGTAGGGTCATCGCCAGAACTCCCTGTTGCAGCGCAAAGCCTAGCGCTTGCTTTAGTCTGTATCATCTGCCCGCTGAATTGCCGATGAATAGCTGCAAACACCACCGGCCGACAATGAGGAAGCGTGCATGACCCCTCCGTTCGATCCGGCCGCGATCTCGTGGGTCGAGGCCATCAATGATGTTCGCGCGCGCCATCCGAAGATGCAGAAGCGTGCGGCCGACAAGGTGCTTGATCACCTCGATGCGCACTGCCGGGCGATCCTTGCGCTCTCGCCCTTCTGCGTGATGGCGACGTCAGGTCCGGGCGGGCTTGACGTCTCGCCGCGCGGTGACCCTCCGGGTTTCCTGCGCCCGCTCGATGAAAAGCACGTGCTGCTGCCGGATCGCATTGGCAACAACCGGTTTGATGGTGTTGCAAACCTGTTCGCCGATCCGCGGGTCGCCCTCCTGGTGCTCGTGCCAGGCATGTCGGAGACGCTGCGCATCAACGGCACGGCGCGTGTGACGGATGATGCCAAGCTGCTCGAGCCAAGCGCCGTGCAGGGCCGCGCGCCGACGATTGGGATCGTTGTCCGCGTCGATGAAGCGTTCCTGCACTGCGCCAAAGCGCTCAATCGCAGCCGGCTCTGGGACCGGGACGCACAGATCGATCGCGGTGTCCTGCCAAGTTACTCGCAGATGCTCGCCGATCATGTCGACGGCCTCACGCTTGAGCAGTCTCTGGCGATGGACGCGGATATGAAAGCGCGCGGCCTTTACTGACGGCGGCCGGCGACGCGCGCGCTACTTGCCCGAGCGGGATGCCTTCATCATGCGGAAGGCTTGATTGATCTGCTTGGCTTTCGCCTCGACGTAGTCGGCGACCTCCGGCGGCAGCTCGACGCCAGCGAACCGGTCCGGATGATACCGCTTGGCGAGGTCGCGGTAGGCTTGGCGAACTGTGTCCCAAGCCGCATCGGCGGAGACGCCGAGGACATGCGCTGGGCGCATCGCAGCATCACCGGTTTCTGCAGGCGCCGCGAGCGGGCGCGGCATAACCGGGCGAATAATCTTCAGCCGCTTGATCTCGTCTTTCGGCACAAAGTCCGCTTCGCCGTCGTGGGTCTCGACATAAAGAAAGTCGTCGGCGCCCTTCATAAGTTGGTGGACCGCACGGCCCCGCTCGAGCGCCGCGCGGCCGGACAGCGCCGTGCCATCGTCAAGCGTGATCTCGACGGCGATCAGGACGGCGTTGTGGCTGTCGATCGGGTTGCGCTCGAACATGCTCTGACCTGGCTGATGCGGACCGAGCGAGCTTAACCGCATAGCGGAAACCCTTGGTTAAGACCTGGGCCCTGACCAGAGCGGCGGAATTGCGCCGCGGCGACCACGCCAGCGTGTGCTCGCAGATCCTGATCGCCCCGCGCAGCCTTGTCAGAGAGGCGGTGCGGGCGTATTTGCCTGCGGTATCCGAAGATCAAAACCGATTGGCAAAACCATGGGTTACCGAATCGCCGTCGTCGGCGCCACGGGCAACGTGGGCCACGAACTCCTGAACGTCCTCTACGAGCGCGAATTCCCGGCAGATGAAGTCTTCGCTGTCGCCTCGCGCCGCTCGATCGGCAAGGACGTCACATTCGGCGACACGAACCTCAAATGCCACGACCTCGAACAGTTCGATTTCTCAAAGTGCGACTTCGCGCTGATGAGCGCGGGCGGGACGGTCTCTAAGGAGTGGGCGCCAAAGATCGCGGCAACCGGCTGCATCGTGATCGATAACTCATCGGCCTGGCGCTATGACCTCGACGTGCCACTGATCGTGCCTGAGGTGAACGCCGATGTGCTGACCGAGTACATGGCGCGCAATAACCGCAAGAACATCATCGCCAATCCGAACTGCTCGACGGCGCAGCTCGTCGTCGCGCTGAAGCCGCTGCATGACGAGAACCCGATCAAGCGCGTGGTGGTCTCGACGTATCAGTCCGTGTCGGGCGCGGGTAAAGCTGCGATGGACGAGCTGTGGCATCAGACAAAGGGCAAGTATGTGCCTGGCCAGGAAGTCGACGCGTCGAATTTCCCCAAGGAGATTGCGTTCAACGTCATTCCGCACATCGACACCTTCATGGAAGACGGCGCCACGAGGGAAGAGTGGAAGATGATGGCGGAGACGAAAAAGATCGTCGACCCGAAGATCAAGCTGACGGCGACGTGCGTCCGCGTGCCCGTGTTTGTCGGCCACTCGGAAGCGGTCAACGTTGAGTTTGAACGCCCGATGACGGTTGCCGAAGCGCGCTCGATCTTGCGCGAGGCGCCGGGCGTAATGGTGGTCGATAAGCGCGAAGACGGTGGCTACGTGACGCCCGTCGATGCGGCCGGTGAGTTCGCGACGTACGTCTCGCGCATTCGCGAGGACCTGACGATCGAGAACGGTCTCAACATGTGGGTTGTGTCCGACAACCTTCTGAAGGGCGCCGCGCTCAACACCGTCCAGATTGCCGAGACGATCCTGCAGCGCAAGCTGCTGCCGAAAGCGGCATGAGCGCAGTCGATCCGGTCGTGCAGGATCGACGGACGACGGCCGACGCATCGGGTCCGAAGCTTGAACTTCAGGTCTTCGGGCCGATGTTCGGACTGCCGGACCCGTCGCCGTTCTGCGCAAAAGCCATCGTGCTTCTGAAGCTGTCCGGGCTGGCCTTCGAGACGGTCAAGTTCGACATGGTCAAAGCGCCAAAGGGCAAGGCCCCGGTGCTCATGATCGATGGCGAGCCATTGCCCGATTCAACGTTCATCAGGTTCGCGCTCGAAGACCGGTTCGGCGTCGACTTTGATGGCGCCATGTCGGCCAAAGACAAGGGCGTCGCATGGGCCGCGGAGAAGATGGCTGAGGACCATCTCTACTACGTCATCATGTCCGAGCGCTGGGTGGACGATGCGAACTTCCAAACGGGACCGGCGCAGTACTTTGACGAAATTCCGCAACCGATACGGCCTGTTATCCGCACCATGGTGCGCCGCCGCGTCCGCAAGACGCTCCACGCACAGGGTTTCGGCCGGCACACGATCGCCGAACAGACCCGCCTTGCGGTCCGCGGTTATGAGGCGATCGGCGAGATCCTCAGCGACCGGCCATGGCTTGGCGGTGAGGCACCATGCGGATCCGACGCGTCGGTTTGGGCAAGCGTTGCCTGCATCATGGCGGACAGTTTCGGGTCGCCGACGCGCGACGCGATCCAGGCGAATACGACGCTCAAGTCCTATCGCGACCGCGGCATGAAAATCTGGTTTCCAGAGTTCGCGAAACGCTTGTCGATTGAGAGCTCGTGCGGGTTCGGTTGGACCGCCGGACGCCAAAGATAATGCGCGAAACCAAGGGCCCGGATCAGATCAAGCGAGCGCACGCGAACCGGACCTGATGGCGCCGTCGCCCGCGTCGAGCCCCGCTAACACTCGCGTGAAAACAACAGATTCGCTTTCAGATGCGGGCCTTCGGCTCTACGGTGAGGGGTACCATGAGCCAGGATCGCCATACCGTGCTTCGCGCGCGCATCGTCGCCAACGCGACGCGCATCTTGGAGACGGAGGGGCTGCAGGCGCTTCAGGCGCGGCGCCTCGCGAGCGATGCCGGCTGCGCTATTGGAACGCTTTATAATGTCTTCGGCGGTCTTGATGACGTCATCATCGCAGCCAACACCGTCACGCTCGAACAGCTCGGCCAGCGCCTCGTCGAAGTGAAGCAGGATCACGCAGGCTCGGGCATCGGGCCCGTGCTCTCCGCGTTTGCGCTCGCTTATCTCGAGTTCGCGATCGCGCACCGCATGGCGTGGCGAACGCTTTTTGAGCATCAGATGGATGGCGGGAAGTCAGTCCCGGATTCCTATCGGGATAAGCAGGCGCAGCTCTTTGCGATCGTCGAAGACACGATCGCGCCGTTCGCGTCGACTGAGGCTGAAGCAAAGCTCTTAAGCCGCGCGATGTTTAGCGCAGTTCACGGCCTCGTCGCGCTCGCGCTGGACGAGAAACTTGGCGCCTATGATGAGGAGGCGACGCGACAACAGATTGCCTGGGTCGTCGACGCGGCCGCCGCCAAGATCACATCGGACACGTCTGAGCTGCAAAGCTCGCCGTGAAGGTGCGTCGCCTCAACCGGTGATCAGTCATAGGGTCGCCGAACGACCCGAACGTCAAGCCGATGCCCAGTGGCCGGCTAAGATCTTAATCGGCGACTTGCTCAATCCGCCTGAGCTGATCTTTGAGCCTCAGTTTCTCGCGCTTTAATCGGGTGATGGTGAGGTCGTCGACGGACGGGTGGAGCTGGGCCTCTTCAATCTTTCTGGCGACGGCCCGGTGTTTTGACTGCAGTTCCGCTACGTGTGCGTCGAGCGCCATGAGAACCTCCGTAAAAATCACCAATTCGCAGAGTGTGGCAGATGGCCTGTGGGTTGTCTAACTCCGCGTGCGCCCTGCCGCCGGGCATCGTGGGTAACTTCTAAAGATGCGTCCCGATCCCGTTTTGGGCGGCCGCGCTTGCGCTTGTCTTCAAAGGGAAAATCGGCTTAGTCCGGCTTACGCGATCGATGGCCCGGCACAGGTCTCAGATGGACGACAAGGAAGAACGCGAGCTGCACGAGAAGCTCGCGCTGCTGCGGACAGAACACCGCGACCTTGATGAGCGCATCCGCACGCTCGAGGAGTCGGCGCCTTTCGACCAGTTCAGCATCATGCGCATGAAGAAGCGGAAGCTGATGGTCAAAGACCAACTCGCAACGCTTGAGGACAAGCTGTTTCCGGACATCATTGCCTGACGCAGACGTCTGCACAGCGCGGCGGCACATATTGCAAAAGCCCGCCGGCGCTGGTTTTGTCTCGGGCTTCCCGTCAATGGAAGACGTAAGGCCGCGGCCGGATGACGAAGCAAAGCCCAAAGGTCGGCATCATCATGGGGAGCCAGTCTGACTGGCCGACGATGAAGCGTGCCGCGGATGTGCTCGATGAACTCGGCGTTGCCTTCGAGGCGAAGATCGTCTCAGCCCATCGCACGCCGGAACGGCTCTACGACTACGCGCGCTCAGCCGAAAGCCGCGGATTGTCCGTCATCGTCGCGGGAGCCGGCGGGGCCGCACACCTGCCAGGCATGGCGGCGGCGATGACACCGCTGCCCGTCCTCGGTGTTCCGGTGGAATCGAAGGCGCTCAGCGGTCACGACAGCCTGTTGTCGATCGTCCAAATGCCGGCTGGCGTCGCCGTCGGGACGTTGGCGATTGGCGCGCCGGGGGCTGCAAACGCCGGCCTGCTGGCAGCCCAGATCCTCTCGGTCAGCGACGCCGAACTCCGCCGCCGCATCATCGATTGGCGGGCTGGCCGCACCAACGCCGTGGCGGACGCGCCGAGCGACCTTCCGTCGTGAGCGACGCTGCACCTGATCGCGGTCACGGCCGCCTTCCGCCCGGCAGCACAATCGCAATCCTCGGCGGTGGACAACTTGGCCGCATGCTCGCAGGCGCAGCCGCCCGCCTCGGCTTTCGCTGCCACGTTTATTCCGATGCAGCGGAAGCCCCCGCCACCGAAGTCGCAACCCTGTCGGTGCGCGGCGCCTACGATGATCTGGCAGCGCTCGACCGGTTTGCCGCGCACGCCGACGTGCTGACGTATGAGTTTGAAAACGTCCCCGTTGCTGCGGCCGAACATCTGGCGAAGTCTTTACCGCTACGGCCGGGCGTCAAGCCGCTCGCTGTCGCTCAGGATCGCCTGACCGAGAAGACGTTTCTGGAATCGCTTGGCCTGCCCGTCGCCCCGTTCGCCGCGATCGACAGTGCAGCCGACCTGAAGGCTGCGCTCTCGGCATTCACGTCGGCTGCCATTCTGAAGACGCGGCGGCTTGGCTACGACGGTAAGGGCCAGATCAACGTGCAGCCGTCATCGGACGCGGCAGCCGCGTTCGCGACGATCGAAGAGTTGCCCGCCGTGCTTGAGCAGCGCATTGCGTTTGACTGCGAGATCTCGGTCATCGCCGTGCGCGGCCTCGACGGCGAAGTCAGGACGTACGATTGCCCGCGCAACACGCATGCGGGCGGCATTCTGAGAGTGTCGCAAGTCCCGTCGCGCGTCGATCAGGCGATTACCGATGCCGCAAAGCGCATGGCCGGGCGCGTTGCCGAAGCGCTCGATTATGTTGGCGTGCTCGCCGTCGAGTTCTTCGTGCTTCCAGTGGCCGGCGGACGTGCGGCTGACGCGCGCTTGATTATCAACGAGATCGCGCCCCGCGTGCACAACTCGGGTCACTGGACGATGGATGGCTGCCTGGTCTGCCAGTTTGAAAACCACATCCGCGCGATCGCCGGCTGGCCCCTCGGGCCGACCGAGCGGCGCGCCGATGTCGAGATGGTCAATCTGATCGGTGACGATTTCCACGCTTGGCCACAGTGGGCGGCGACGGCGGACGCCGCCGTGCACCTTTACGGGAAGCGTGACGCGAGACCGGGCCGCAAGATGGGGCACGTCAACCGTCTGGGCGCCGGAAAACCGCGCGGGACGGGCCCAGATTCTTGAGCGTTTCAGCGTCCAGATGGTGGACTTGGGAGCAGCGCGCTGGTATCACGCGTGCAACTGGCCTGCCGGATGACCGCGCGGGCACGTACGTATTGGAAGCTCGCGATCGCGAAGCACCGACACGTATGACCGAAATCTCAGCAACGCAGGGATCGCTACGTGCAAGTTCTCGTCCGCGACAACAACGTCGACCAAGCCCTCAAGGCGCTCAAAAAGAAGATGCAGCGCGAGGGTATTTTCCGCGAAATGAAGCTGCGCAATTATTACGAGAAGCCGTCCGAGCGGCGGGCACGCGAGCAGGCCGAAGCGCTTCGCCGTGCACGGAAGCTGGCGCGCAAACGGGCGCAGCGGGAAGGTCTTCTGCCGTCAAAGGGAAAGGCAAAGGGCGGCCGCGGCCGCTAAGCCCCCACACCCTTGGCATCAGCCCGGCATCATCGGGCGCAACTCAGTTACTGCGGCGATGGCGCTTCAACCGGCTCCGTCGCCGTTTTCGCGTCTGGCGCCGGATTGCGCTGACGCAGCGTCCGCACCCAGTCTGCAACCATCCGCATCGAGCCCAGGTGGTCGTGATTGACGTGTGTCCCACCGCGCAGCACATGGCGGGTCAGCGGCGCTGTTGCGCGTTCAGCCAGCGTCTGGCTCATTTCCACTGGCACAACATCGTCCTGATCGCCGTGCAGAATCAGGATTGGTGTGGTGACTTTCGCGATGTGATCGATTGAGGCGTAGCGGTCGCGGAGCATCAGGCGCACGGGCAGCAGCGGATAGTGATAGCTGCCGGCGTCGGTCATGCTTGTGAAGGGCGAGTCGAGGATAAGGCCGCGCAAACCCATCTGGGTGCCCGGCTGCGATGCGGCTGCCGCTGCCAGTTGAACCGCAACCCCGGTCCCAAGCGACTCGCCGAACAGCACAATATCACCCAGCGGGATGCCGCGCTCGGTCTGCAGCCAGTCGAGGATTGCCTGTGCATCGGCGACATTGGCGGCTTCGTTCGGCGTGCCGGTTGAGCCTGAAAAGCTGCGGTAGGACATGATCACCGCGCCAGCGCCCTCAGCCGTCAGCGTCTGAAGCCGGTCGATCCGGCCGGCCAGATGCCCGCCGTTGCCGTGCAGATAGTAGTAGACTGGTTGGTCAGGTGACTGCCGCGCACGGACCCAAGAGACGATGCGCGCGCCGTCCGGCCGGTCATGCATGACGACGTCAAAGCCGGAGACGCCCACATCGGCCGGCGTGAGCAGACGCTTGTCCGGGTGGTACATTAGCGCGCGTTCAATGAAGGGCAGGGCAAGCACGCCGAGGACTCCGAGAACTACAAAAAAGACAAGGCGGGACCTGAGGAGCCCCGCCTTGCCTGTCAAGACTTTCGGTCTGCGTGCCTTCGCAGCGTCAGTGATTGCCCGACTTCCGGTAGTCGAGTGCGCGCATGTCGGCTGGCGTGATGCCGGACGCCGCTTCTGCGTGCGCGTCATCCTCAAGCCGGCCGAGCGCTTCCACGATCAGGCTTAGGTCCTGAAGGAAGCGATCGCGCTCCTGGCCGGGAAGAACTGACAGCACACGCTCATCCACGCGCTGGGCGAGGGGCTGCGCGGCTTGCAGCGTACGCCACCCCTCGTCCGTCAAGCGCACGGCATAAGCGCGTGCATCCTCTTTCGTCCGGCGGCGCTGAAGGAGACCCTTCTTAAGCATCCGCCGGATGATGTCTGCGAGCGTCGAGCGATCAATACCCGTTAGCTCGACAAGATTGGTTTGGCTGAGGCCTTCATGTTCTGACACCGTCACCAGCACCGCGTACTGCCGCGGCGTAAGATCACCAGTTGCCATTTCGGCCTGGAAGATGTCGCCAGCGCACTGTCCGGCGCGATGAAGCAAGTGCAGCGGTGAGTTCTTCAGGCCAGTCTCGGTTTCGCTCTCTCGGCTCATTTGCGTGCCTTGTCCCGCGTTACATTAAGTGACCGTGGTGGCGTCAGAAACGCTTCGAAGCTTCGCGCTAAACCATCGCGAAGCTCTGCAATGTCCTAACCTCACACCACAACTTTGTTTCAATTTCTACGCACATCGGTATCAGTATTTAATTGAAAGTAAAGCGCCGTAGCAGCGTTGGAACGCCGCAAGATGCATCACACGTCAAGGTTTTAAACGGCAACGGGGCGCACGAACGCCACAATTGTCACTCGGCTTGGTGCTTCGTCAGCACGCCGACCTGCGCAATAGCGAATGTGAGCGTTATCGGCATGATGCCGAACAACTTGAAGGCTGCCCAAAAGTCGGTCGAAAAATTCCGCCAAATAACCTCATTCAGGATCGCCAGGAAGACGAAGAACAAGGTCCAGCGGACTGTGAGGATGCGCCAACCGGTTTCAGTGAGGCGGATTGCGTCGCCCATCACGTATTTGAGCAGCAGCCGGCCAGTCAGGTATCCAACGCCGAGGATGCCGGCAAAAAGCAGGTTAACTATGGTTGGCTTGATCTTGATGAACAGGTCGTCCTGAAGCCACAGCGTCAAAGCCCCGAAAAACAACACGAAAACGCCGGACACCAGCGGCATGACGGGCACGCGGCTGAACACGATGCGCGAGACGGCGAGCGCGATGACGGTCGCCACCATGAAGGCGCCGGTGGCCCAGAAGATCTTGGCATCCCCAGTCGCGCCATAGAGTTCCTCGGCGAAGGAATTCGAGATGAAGAAAACGACCAGCGGGCCGGCTTCGACGGCGAGTTTCAGCAGCGGCTGGTCGCTGTCGCTGCCGCCGTCGTCATCGCCGGTCTCGAGGTGGTCCGGTTCGCTTAAGGCTTCCGCTTCAGGCGCCAAGTCCGGCTTTACGCCACGCTGCTTATCGGACGACATCAGCTATGCTTCCTCGATAGTGCGCTTTCGCGAGCGCATTCTAATTTGTTAAATGTTAGCGCAAACATGTCCTGACAACTCGGCCAAGACAAACCTGGCTTTTCGCGTCTTGCGCCTCGCTTAGGCGGCACTTGGCGAGGCAGATCCTTTTGCGGTAACTGCATATTTTTGCAGCGCGCGTGTCATGACGTAGGCGTAAAGTCCGCTGACGGGCATAACGATCGCGATCTTAAACATCACCCAGATGTTCAAACCGTCCGTCTGCCACCCAAAAATATTGTATTCATTTGAATGCCAGAAACCGATCCGTATAGCCTCGTTTGCGGCCGCCAAAAGCAAGAATAAGACGACGAAGCTCTTCGTAAATTTGTTCCAACCCTCCTGCGAGTAGTGGAATGACTTTTCGAACGTGTACTTGAAGAAGTTTCTGTTCATCGCAAGGCCTACCATCAGGAATACGGCGAACACGGCATTAAACAGCGTGACCTTGAGCTGAACCCACATCGGATCGTCGAAGTAGAGCGAGATCCCGCTGAAGACGAGCGTGATGCCACCGGCGATGAGCGCGAACATCGGCAGGCGCTGCAACACGATCCACATCACGATCAGTGCAAGGATTGTGGTGGCGACCAGGGCCCATATGCCGGCGGTGACGCCGAAGATAGCGTTGACGATGAACAGCGTTATGAGCGGCCCGAACTCGCTCAACAGGTTCACGGTCTGCTCAGCGTTGAACGGGTAAATCTTGCGCAGCGAGCTCATCACTTCTGTCCCTTCGCTCATTCTCCGGGCCGCCGTTTCTAGAGCCGGCTCACCCGATTACCGTCATCTCATTAGCCCGCCGGCGCGTCAGGCAGCGGCCAGCGCCTCGGCGAACTCCCGCGCATCGAATGATGCGAGGTCTTCAATCTGCTCCCCGACGCCGATTGCGTGGATCGGCAGTCCGTACGTCTCGGCGATCGCAACAAGGATGCCGCCGCGCGCTGTCCCGTCGAGCTTGGTCATCACCAAGCCCGTTACGCCGGCGCGTTGCCCGAAGACGTCCACCTGCGACAGCGCGTTCTGCCCGGTCGTCGCGTCAAGAACGAGCAGCACCGAATGCGGAGCCGTGGAGTCGACCTTGCGGAGAACCCGGATCACTTTGTCGAGTTCATCCATCAGCTCCTGCTTGTTTTGCAGGCGGCCGGCGGTGTCGATCAGGAGAACGTCTGTATTGGCCGCTTTTGCGGTAGTGATTGCGTCGAAAGCGAGGCCCGATGCGTCTGCGCCGACGTCACGCGCGACGACCTCACAGCCCGTGCGTTCGCCCCAGACTTTGAGCTGGTCAATTGCGGCTGCGCGAAACGTGTCGCCGGCGGCCAGCATGACGGAGTGGCCTTTGGCGACGAAGTCGGCTGCGTACTTGCCGATGGTGGTCGTCTTGCCGGCGCCGTTGACGCCGACGACGAGGATCACGTGCGGGGCATGCGCCGGCTCGATTGCGAGCGGCTCGGCCACCGGGCCGAGGACTTTGGTGACTTCATCGACCACGACGTTGCGGACATCCTCGGGCGAAATGCCCTTGTCATAGCGTCCTTGCGAGATCGCATCGGTAATGCGCATCGCAGTTCCGACGCCGAGATCGGCTTGAATCAGGACGTCTTCGAGGTCTTCCAGGGTCGCAGCGTCGAGTTTCTTTTTGGTGAAAACCGAGGTCAGACCCGCGGTGAGCTGGCCCGACGTCTTTGAGAGCCCGCCTGTAAGACGCTGAAGCCACGAGCGTTTCTCAGGCTCGGGGGCGGGCGGTGTGGAGGCTGCGGCGGGCGGGGGCGGGTCAACGTCTGCCCGCTGTGCCGGATCGGCGTCAGGGGCCTCGGCTTCGGCCTCAGCTTCTGCCTCGGCCAGCGTCTTGGCGTCGTCGCGGCCGCGGCCGAACATCCGCCCGATCAGGCCTGCCTTCCCGGACTGGCTCATGGCGCAGGCTCCCGCGCCGCAGCGGGCATCGGTGTTGCGAGCAGCCGGCCGCCGTCACTTGAGCTCAGCCGAACATCGCGCACGCTGCCGGGCGTTTGCGGCACGGCGAGCGTGGCTTCAGCAAAGTGCGGTGTCCGCGCGCGTGTGTCCGTTTCTGCGATCACGCTCGTGACCGTCCCGTCGAGGGCCGCGTTCAGCCCTGCTGCCTGGCGGGCGCCCATTTCGCGAAGCTCTGCTGCGCGCGCCTTAACCGTGTCGCGCGGCAACTGCGGCATGCGGGCGGCGGGCGTGCCCGCGCGCGGCGAGAACGGAAACACGTGCAGCCACGTCAGACCGCAGTCGTCAATGATCGCGCGGGTCTCGGCGAACATGTCGTCTGTTTCGGTCGGAAAACCTGCGATCAGATCAGCACCGAAGACGATGTCGGGTCGCAGCCGCCGCGCCTCCTCGCAAAAGCGGATGGCATCGGCGCGCAAATGCCGCCGCTTCATGCGCTTTAAGATCATGTCGGAGCCAGACTGCATCGAGAGATGCAGATGAGGCATCAAACGGTCATCGTCTGCAAGCGCGCGCATCAAATCGTCGTCGACTTCGACCTGGTCGATTGACGACAGACGGAGCCGCTTCAGCTCCGGCACATGCTTCAGGATCTGGCGGACAAGCCGGCCGAGGCGAGGGGTGCCGGGCAAGTCAGCGCCGTAGGACGTCATGTCGACGCCTGTGAGCACGACCTCCGCGTAGCCGTTGCCAACAAGCGCTTGAACTTCGCGGACGACATCACCTGCGGGGACTGACCGCGACGGACCGCGGCCGAACGGAATGATACAGAACGTGCAGCGGTGGTCGCATCCGTTCTGGACCTGCACATAGGCGCGTGCGCGATTGCCGAAGCCCGAGACCATGTGGCCCGCGGTCTCGCGCACGCTCATGATGTCGTTGACGCGGACGCGCGTCAGGTCGCCGGCTGCAAAGTCCGCATAAGTCTGCCGATTGAGCTTCTCGTCGTTACCGACCACGTGGTCGACTTCGGCCATGTCGGCAAAGCCCTGCGGATCAATCTGTGCCGCACATCCGGTCGCGATAATCTTTGCTTCCGGGCGGTCGCGTCGTAGCCGCCGGATCGTTTGCCGAGCTTGGCGGACGGCTTCCTGGGTGACGGCGCAGGTATTCACGATGACAGCGTCATCGAGGCCGGCTTCCGCTGCGCGCGACCGCATCACTTCAGATTCGTAGGTGTTGAGCCGGCAGCCGAGCGTGATGAGTTCGGGGCGGCGCGCGCTGGCCGTTGTCTCGTTTTCGGGAGGCGTTGCGCCCAGATCGTGACGGCTCATGCGGCGACCTCTGCTGTGCCGCCGGCGAACCGCACCGTGCCCTCGGTTTCAAACTGAGCCGGCCCGCTCATGATGATCTGGTCAGTCTCGCTCCAACGAATGTGAAGATCACCGCCGGGCACCGTCACCGTTGCCTCGCGCTCCGTCCGATTGGTGCGGGCGCCGCAGACGGCCGCTGCGCAAGCCGCCGACCCGCACGCACGCGTGAGGCCGGCGCCGCGCTCCCAAGTCCGGACTTTAAGGTGCGCTGGCCCGAGGACCTGGGCAACGGAGATGTTGGCCCGATCGGGAAATATCGGGTGGTTCTCCAACAGCGGGCCGACGCGGTCGAGATCGTAGGCGTCGACGTCGTCGACCCAGAACACGGCATGCGGGTTGCCGACGTTGACGACCGATGGCGAATGCAGGATTGGCGCATCGATCGGCCCGATCTGCAGCTCGATGTAGCGGGTGTCGCGGAACTCTTCGGCGAGCGGAATGTCGGCCCAGTCAAACTTCGGCGCGCCCATGCCGACCGCGACCGTGTCATCGTTGCGCACACTTACCGGCAGCGAGCCTGCGACCGTCTCGAGCAGCAGGCGGTCCTTACTCATGATCGGCGCGAATGCGAGGCCGACGCAGCGCATGCCATTGCCGCAGGCCCCGGCCGCGCTGCCATCTGAATTGTAAATCGCAATGTAGGCGTCAGTATTGCCGCTGCGGGGCGCATGAACCGCCATCAACTGGTCAAATCGCGTGGCCGGATTGTCCGCCAGCGCCACCGCCTGAGCACCCTCGATGAGGTGCGCGTGCGCGCGCATGTCGACCACAACAATTTCATTGCCGAGGCCGTTCATTTTCCAGAAGTGGGCGGAGTATTCGCCGGTCATGCGCCTGTATATGGCGAACAACGCCGCCGAGACAATTGGTGCTGCGCGCCGCAGGTCGGCTCAATTCGCCATGTCTGCCGGGATGATCAATCTGGAACCATGTTCCGCCCAAGTCGTTGTCCGCTCAAGCCGCTGATCACAGCGGAGACTTGGAAACAGATTGTAGGAGTCACTCATGAAGACCCTTTCGACACTCGCGCTTGCGGCTGCGCTGCCGCTCTTCGCGATTTCGGGCGCGACTGCCGCCACGATGTACACGGATCCGGACGCCTGCGTTGCGGATTACAACAAGCTTGACGTCAATAAAGACGGCTACGTCGACAACACCGAAGCCAGCGAATACGCCTCGGTTGAGACGAACGTCGACGTCGACGGCGACGGCAAGTACTCGGCCGACGAACGCACCGTTGCGTGCAAGGAAGGCCGCATGTCGGCATTCAAGAAGCCTTACGATTCGGGTAGCAACCCCGGCTGACCTGCCGGTTGTCTGATGACAATATAGACTGTGGGGCTCGCTTTAAGGCGGGCCCCTTTTTTGTGACGTCAGCGGCCCGCGTGCTGGCTTGCAACTGTTCGCGCTGAACACGGCCCGTCCCATCGCATTTGAGACAGACGATCCGGATGTGCTTGCCCGCGCCGAACCGGATCGCCGTGACGATGGACCCGGGTGCGCCGGGCGACGGGTTTTGGCTCGGCGTTGCCGTCCGCCGCGCGAGGCGACGACTATTGGTCCGGCAAGTACGGGACGTACTTTTGGGTCGATCCGTTTGAAGATTTGACGTGTGTGATGATGATGGCGGCGCCCGGGCCGGTGCGCGTGCGCTATCGTGAAATTATCCGCGCGCTGGTGTATCAGGCGATCGCTGACTGATCTGAGCGGCGCGGTAGGGAGGCCGGAGATGGGCGAGATGAGCGGGCTGGCACGCGTGACCGCTGGCGGGATCGTGTCTCCGTTCACGCGGCTCCGGCGCTTGCTCGGGGATGTACGGCCGGGTCACGAGCAGCCGATCGAGATGACCGTCGGTGAGCCGCATGAGACGGTGCCGGCCTTTGTCGCCGACCAGATGGCGGAGGCAGCCGCGACGCTGACGAACTATCCGGCCATCCGCGGCAGCGATCAATTGCGGTCAGCCATCGCCACCTGGATCGGACGCCGCTACAGCCTCGGCGCGGCGGCGCCAGACCCCGCCCGCGAAGTCCACCCGCTGAACGGCTCCCGCGAAGGTCTGTTCTTCGCGCTATTGCCGGCAATCGGCCGCCGGCCCGATCTTGCGCGCCCGGCCGTCCTGATGCCGAACCCTTATTTCCAGGCCTACAACGGCTCGGCCAACTGCGTGAACGCCGACGCCGTCTACCTCGATGCGACCGCCGCGACCGGCTTCCTGCCGGACATCGATGCGCTGGCCGCAGACGAAGCTTTGCTTAAGCGCACAGCCGCCTTCTACCTCTGCTCGCCTGCCAATCCGCAAGGGGCCATGGCGTCAGCCGCCTACATTGCGCGCGCGATCGATCTGGCGCGGCGCTACGACTTCATGCTGTTCGTCGACGAGTGCTACTCGGAGATCTACACCGGCGCGCCACCGCCGGGCGGGCTCGAAGTCGCCGCTGCAACGCCGGACCGGTTCCGCAACGTCGTCACGTTCAACTCGCTGTCAAAGCGGTCGAACGTGCCCGGTCTTCGTTCCGGCTTCGCAGCCGGAGACGGGGACTTCCTTGAGACGATGGCGGAACTCCGCAATCTCGTCGCGCCGCAAATGCCGGGCCCGCAGCAACATGCGTCCGCCGCGCTCTGGTCGGATGAGCAACACGTCCAAGTCATCCGCGATGCCTATCGCGCCAAGTTCGATGTGTGCGACGACGTACTCGGCAAGCGCTTCGGCTACGGGCGCCCGGACGGCGGGTTTTTCCTGTGGCTCGACGTGTCTGAACTCGGCGGCGGTGAGGAGGCCACGGTAACACTTTGGAAACGCTACGGGCTCAAAGTCGTGCCGGGCGCTTTCCTGGCGATGCCGGATCGCGAGGGGAACAATCCGGGCGACGCCTATATTCGGATGGCGCTCGTGCACGACTTGGCCACCACCCGCGAAGCGCTCCAGAGACTTGTCGCGTCGGTGACCTGATCCACCGGCGCAAATGCGCTGCGAAGAGTGGATGTCGCCCGAAATCATACCTGAGGCACCTGACCGTCTGATGGCCGACAGCGTTGAATCGCTGGTTTACGGCTGGGCGCGGCGTGCGCTTGGCGTTGGGATTGTCATCGGATGCGGTGCGCTTTGGCTGGCGCTGGTGACGTGGTCTGTCAACGATCCATCGCTCACACACGCAACAAGCGGCGAGCCGCGCAACCTCATGGGCCCGATGGGCGCCATCGTCTCGGACCTCTTTCTCCAGATGCTTGGCGTCACCTCTGTCGTCTCGCTTGTTGTGCCGATCGTTTGGGGATTGCAGCTCATCGGCGGCGAACGCATTCCGCGTGTGGAACTCAAGGTTCTTCTGTTTGTGTTCGGCGTGCTCGCGCTTGCTGGCGGGCTCTCAGGGTTGCCGACGGCCGACCGGTGGCCGCTTGCGCACGGCTACGGAGGCTTCCTCGGCGACGTCGTCTTGATGCTTGTCGCAGGCATTGTCGCTGTCATCTCCGAGACGCTTGCAAACTTCGTCGCCGGTCTCGTGTTGGTCGCCGCAGGCTGCTGGGCGATCTGTGAAGCGATTGGCCTGAACGGCCGCGACCTAAGGCTTGCCTGGTCCTTCGATGAAGGCCGGCCGCGGGCGAAGTCACCCGCTGCAAAGCCGCAGGCGGCAGAGGCTCCTGCACCAAAAATGCCGCGCGTTGCGCCGCGCGAGCCCGCTGAAGTCAAGGCGCCCCCAACAATCCACACGCCGCACCCGATGCCCGCCGCGCCGGCTCCGAGCCCGGAGGTTGCCGCTGACGCGCGTCATGAAGACGACCGCGACGACTTATCGTTTGAGCCGGAACCCGACGCCGAACCGCTCCCGAGTTTCCTCCGCGGTGCCGGTGATGCGGACCCAGCCCCGGCACCGGCCCCAGCCGCGCCGCGCCATGCGGCCCACGAGGTCCCGGCCGAGCCGGCACCGCGCCGCCGCCTGTTCGGTGGTGCGCAGCGCTCACTTGGACCGGCGCCCGCGGTTGAACCTGCCATTGCGCGAGAACGCCCGACGACCCGTGCCCGCAGCTATCGCGCACCGGAGTTTGACCTGTTGTCCCGCGGGCTCGCGCCGGACAGCGGGCCTGAGATGTCGCAAACAGTGCTGCGCGGGAATGCGCGGCTGCTTGAAGACATCCTCAACGACTTCGGCGTGAAGGGTGAGGTTCGCGAGATCCGGCCAGGTCCGGTCATCACGCTATTCGAGTTCGAGCCGGCGCGCGGCGTCAAAGCTTCGCGCGTCATCGGGCTTGCCGACGACATCGCCCGTTCGATGAGCGCGCGGTCAGCGCGCATCGCGGTCGTGCCCGGACGCAACACACTCGGCATCGAATTGCCCAACGCACGCCGCGAAACCGTCGCCCTCCGCGACATCCTCGAGAGCCCGACGTTCCAATCTGATGCCGGCACGCTGCCGATCGCGCTGGGCAAGGCGATTGATGGATCGCCGGTCTCGGTCGATCTCGCCCGCATGCCGCACCTACTCGTCGCCGGCACGACCGGCTCCGGCAAGTCGGTTGGCGTCAACGCGATGATCTTGTCGCTCATCTACGCGCATGCGCCAAGCGAGCTGCGGCTCCTGATGATCGACCCGAAGATGCTTGAGCTCTCGGTCTACAACGGTATCCCGCACCTGCTGACGCCGGTCGTGACCGACCCGCAAAAAGCGGTTGCAGCCCTGAACTGGGCGGTGCGCGAGATGGAGGATCGCTACAAGCGGATGGCGGACCTCGGCGTCCGAAACATCGCGGGCTACAACGCCCGGCTCGATGAAGCGGCGGCCTCCGGTGAACGTCTGTCGCAGCGTGTCCAGACGGGCTTTGACCGCGAGACGGATGCGGCGATCTATGAAGAGCGTGAGATCGACCTGACATCGATCCCGCACATCGCGATCGTTGTCGATGAGTTCGCTGACCTGATGATGGTGGCGGGCAAGGAGATCGAAGGCGCGTTGCAGCGCCTCGCTCAGATGGCGCGCGCGGCCGGCATTCACATCATCATGGCAACGCAACGCCCGTCGGTCGATGTTGTCACCGGCACGATCAAGGCGAATTTCCCGTCGCGGATCGGCTTCAAGGTCGCCTCGAAGATCGACAGCCGCACAATCCTTGGCGAGCACGGCGCCGAGCAGCTCCTCGGCCAGGGCGACATGCTGTTGTCCGATGGGTCGGGCCGGCTCCGCCGGGTCCACGGTGCGTTCGTCTCTGACACGGAAGTGGAAGACGTGACCGCCTACCTGCGCGCGCAGGGCGAACCCGACTACGTGACCGGCGTCACGGACGTGCCAGACGAGGCCGAGGTTGAAGGTGCGCCGTCAGCGGCCGATGCCAGCGACTTGTTTGACAAGGCGGTCGCGATCGTCCTGCGCGATAAGAAGGCCTCGACCAGCTACCTGCAGCGCCGGCTCCAGATTGGCTATAATCGCGCCGCGGACCTGATCGAGCGGATGGAAGCTGATGGCCTCATCAGCCCGGCCGATCACGCCGGCCGCCGCGAGATCCTGATGGGCGGTGGCGCCGGCGCGCGCCGGTGACGCGATGGCGCAGCCTGAGCGTCAGAGGACAGTTGATTGTCGGACCGGGACCCTAGCGCAACGTCCACAACTCAATTAGGTCCAGAGCCTCGTTCAGCGGGCAGGCCGCCCCGGTCTGGTCTAAATTCTGCTCGAAGCACGCTGCGCAGTGCGTGACCGTCGACCGAGCCGCAACTTCAGGTTTTGTCCGGCATGCGCGCATCAGGAGATTGCCTCATGTTCTCGCGCCATCTTGCCGCCGCTGCCGCCATGCTGCTCGCGTCGGTTGTCTTAGCCGGACCGGCCGCCGCCCAGCAGAAGGCGCAACAGGCCAGCGAGGGCGGATGGGGCAGCCAGGTCAACGCGGCGTCCGGCACGGTTGGTTCAACGTTCGCTGACGAAGACATCTCGGCGATCGAGACGGTCAGCAACTATTTCAATGCGCTCAAGACGTTGAAGGGCCGGTTCATCCAGACGGATCCGGCGGGCAAGCGATCGAAGGGTAAGGTGTTCGTCGCCAAGCCTGGCCGCTTTCGGTTCGAGTACAATCGTCCGAGCCGCAAGGTCGTCATTTCCGATGGGCGGTTCCTAGCTGTGCAGGACCGCGACCTTGAAACCGACGAAACGTATGAGCTGACGAATACGCCGTTCCGCATGTTGTTGCGGCGCGAAGTAAACCTGCTGCGCGATGCGCAGGTGCTCGAAGTGAAGCGCGACCCCGATCAGATTTCGCTTGTCCTGCGCGACAAGGACCCGGACGTCCCATCAGCGATCAAGGTCGTGGTGACGACGACGCCGCAGGTTGCGCTGCGCGGGTGGATCACGCGGGACGCTCAGGGCCTCGAGACCAAGGTTGAGGTCTTTAATGTCTCCCATGGAGACAAGCTCTCGGCGAAGTTGTTCGAGCGCGAGAAGTTCTTTATGAACAAAATCCGCTAAACGGCGCGGTGCATTCAGGATCCTGAAGCTCCAGATTGTCTCGCAAATCACTGCCGATCGTCTCAAATTCGAGAAAATCAACGCCCAATCTGTGGATACGGCGCGGTCTAGGTAACGATTCCGTGAGGAGTGTGGCCCTCCCCTGTTACACCCGGAAACAGTTCCTTAAGTTGGCTGCACGGGTGATGCCACTCTGCTTCGGTAGTGCCCCCCGTCTAACCGAACGGCATCACCTGCAACATCGGAGTCCCTCCCGATGTGAGCGCGCCAAGCGCTTAGAGCGCCCGGTTCCTCCCCCCAGGAACCGGGCGTATTCTTTTTCAGCTCTGCCGACAACTAAGCGCCGGTTGCGTATCGGTGCGGGGAGGTCGCGTCGCTTGCGTGCTCAGTGCACGGGCAGGCGGGCAAGCTGGCCGTCAAACCCGATCGCAAACGGACCGGCGGCCGCTGTTCCGGCGTGAGCCGCCGATACGTCAGCGCCCGTACCGTCGCCACGCTCGTGATCGGTCGTCTCGGCCAGTTCGCTTTCAATCGCCCGCAAGCCTGCCGCGACGGAACGTAGGCGAACGGTCACCGCTTCGATCAGCGCTTCTGACAATTCAGCGTCTTCGGCAAGGATTTCGAGCAGATCAGCGCGATTGACCCTGAGGGCGCGCACGCGGGCGCGCGCGACGACGGTCGCTGCGGCTTCATACTCGACGATCATCGCCATATCCGCGAGCACGGAACCGGCGGCCACAGGCTCTTCAATCGGCTCATCTGCCGGGCCGCGAAGGCAGACGGCCTCACCATCAATGATGATCAGCGCGCCTTCCGGATCCTCATCGCGCGCAAGCAGAACGTCGCCCGGCTGATAAATCAGGCGATCTGCACGGCGCGCAATTTCGGTGAGTTGAAACGGGCTCAGGCCGGCGAAGAGATCGATCGACAGCAGGGCTTCTGCGATGGCTTGCATAGTCGGGCACTTTGAACCGGGCGCCGACGCGAACTTTAAAACGCAGAACAAAGGCGTGTTGAAACTGGACGTTCGATGATTCGCCAACCGGCGGCCACAGGTCGGACGCCAAGCAGTGAAACGCGGGGGAGTTAAGGCTTCCGCGCTTGACGTGGCAGCCCCGGTCGCAGCAGGCGGCCGAAGCCGCCGGCGTGAATTAATTCAGCGTCCGCTTGTCAGCACCGTTGACAGCCGGTGCCGTGCCCGTTTCAGACGGTGTCGGCGTGGCGGCCGGCGGTTCGCGCCAGTCGATCTCATCCTCACGCTCCGGCGTCAGCGCGCGATACGGCAGGCCGACGCCCATGCTCGACTTGGTCTTCCGCTTGAAATCGATCGTGCGGATCATCTCGCGAATGCGCGGCTGGATTTCGGTCCGCCAGCGCGTGCCGTTGAAGACGCCATAATGGCCGACTTTCGGCTGCACGTAGTGATACCGCTCGTCGATCGGAATGTTCGGGCACAGCGATTGCGCCGCTTCCGTTTGGCCAAGCCCGCAAATGTCATCGCGCTCGCCTTCAACGGTCATCAGCGCCGTCTGCCGAATCGCAGAGCAATCGATCCGCTCGCCACGGTGCATCATGCGGCCCTTGGGCAGCGCGTGCTCCTGAAACACGGTCTTGACCGTCTGCAGATAGAACTCAGCGGGAAGGTCCATCACCGCCAGATACTCTTCGTAGAAATCGCGGTGGGATTGCACGGAATCGTTGTCGCCCTTCACGAGGTTCTCGAAGAGCTTCATGTGCGCCTTGGTGTGGCGCTCAAGGTTCATCTGCATAAAGCCCGTGAGCTGGATGAAGCCCGGGTAGACCTCGCGCATGAAGCCCGCGTTCGGGAAGGGCACGCGCGCGATGACGTTGTTGCGGAACCAGCTCAGCGGTTTTTCTTCAGCGAGCTTGTTGACGACGGTCGGATTGCGGCGCGTGTCGATCGGCCCGCCCATCAGGGTCAGGCTCGACGGCTGGCAGGCCATCTGCGACTTGGCCATATGCGCGACCGCGGCGAGCGCCGGCACGGCTGGCTGGCAAACCGCGATCACGTGCGTTTCCGGACCGATGAACTGCATGAACTCGATCAGGTATTCGATGAAGTCGTCCAGATTGAAATCGCCTTGGAACACCGGCACATCGCGCGCGTCCGTCCAGTCTGTGATGTAGACGTCGTGCTCCTGGATCATCGCCTCGACGGTGCCGCGCAGCAGCGTCGCGTAGTGGCCCGACATCGGCGCGATCAGCAGGACCTTCGGGTCGTCGCGCTTGCCGGCCACGCGTTCATCGCGCTCAAACCGCAGCAGATTGCAGAACGGCTTTGAAAGGACGACGTCCTCTTCAACCGGCACCTTGAGCCCGTGAATGAACGTGTGATCGATACCGAACTCGGGTTTCCCGTAGCGCCGCGTCAGGCCCTCGAAGACATCGCATGCGGCGGCGATCTGCTTACCGAACGGCGTATGCGACCACGGATTGAACGGCGACTTGAGCTGATACTTCGTCAAGCGGGCGGCGACGCGCATCGGCGTGACCATGGCATGAGCGAGTTCGTAAGCGTGATATTGCATCTGGATGCACCGGTTCTCGGCAGCCGGATTGGCGCTGCAATGCAGCATTGTTTGTTCAGCTTAGCAAGCGACTGTCCGGAAACGGTTTCATCGGCGATTCCATTGCGGTGGATGGTTACCGGGACGTGACCTGCAGCGCGGCAGACACTCAGCGTGCTGCGGTTGCGAAGGCGTCAGCTCCGCCGTTCGTGGAAGAAGTCGTAGATCTTCTGCGCCATCTCGGCGGAGATCCCCTTGACGGAAGCGAGGTCCGACACGCCGGCGCGCGAGACCGATTTTGCCGAGCCGAAGTGCTTGAGCAGCGCCCGCTTCCGTGTCGGGCCAATGCCTTCGATCTCGTCGAGCGGGTTGGCAGAGATTTGCTTTGACCTTTTGGCGCGGTGGGTGCCAATCGCAAACCGGTGGGCTTCGTCGCGGAGCCGCTGGATAAAGTAGAGCACCGGGTCGCGCGGCTCGAGCATGACAGGGCGGTCGCGGCCGGGGATGTGGAAGTGCTCGCGGCCGGCGTCGCGGTCCGGCCCTTTCGCAACACCGACAAGAGCGATGTCCTCGATGGCGAGATCGGCGAAAACCTCGCGCGCGACGCTGAGCTGGCCGAGGCCGCCATCGACGAGCACGAGGTCCGGCTTGGTCGGCATCTCGACGCCGATTTCGACGGCCGGCTTGTCGTCGTCCGAGTCCGCTTCGGGCAGCGGCGCGCCCGCATTGTCCGATGGCGCAGCGTCAGCCGCCCCGGCCTCCTTCAGCATGCGCTTGAACCGCCGTGTCAGCACTTCACGCATCATGGCGTAGTCATCGCCCGGCGCCGTATCGTCGGACTTGATGTTGAACTTGCGGTAGTGCGCCTTCGCGAAGCCCTCAGGCCCCGCCACGATCATGCCGCCGACGGCATTCGTGCCGGAGATGTGGCTGTTGTCGTAGACTTCGATGCGGCGCGGTGGGTCAGGCAGCTCGAACCGGTCGGCCAATTGCGCCAGCAGTTTCTGTTGCGACGCGCTCTCGGCAAGCCGCCGGCCGAGCGCTTCCTTCGCGTTCTGCACGGCATGCTGGACGAGGCTCGTCTTGTCGCCGCGGCGCGGCACGAGGATCTCGACTTTGCGCCCGGCCTTCGTCGAAAGCGCCTCCTGCAACAGCGCCTGCGACGGCAGGTCGTGCGAGACGAGCAGCAGGCGAGGGACGGGCTTGTCGTCATAGAACTGCGCGATGAAGCTATCGAGCACGTCGCCGGCCTCAAGCGCGCGGTCCGCCTTCGGGAAATAGGCGCGGTTGCCCCAGTTCTGCCCGGTGCGGAAGAAGAAGACCTGGATGCAGGTTTGCCCGCCGTCCTGGTGGGCTGCGAAGACGTCCGCCTCCTCAATGCCCGCCGTGTTGATCGCCTGATCCGACGTGACATGCGCAAGCGCCCAAAGCCGGTTCCGGTAAGACGCCGCCCGCTCATACTCCATCGCCTCTGCCGCGTCGTGCATCAGGCCCTGATAGAGCTCGCGAACAGACTGGCTTTGGCCGCGCAGAAACCGCTTTGCCTGCGCCACGAGTTCCGCGTAATCGCTTTTGCTGATCTCGCCGGTGCAGGGCCCGGAGCAGCGCTTGATCTGATAGAGCAGGCAGGGGCGCGTGCGGCTGTCGTAGACGCTGTCAGAGCAGGTCCTGAGGAGGAATGCCCGCTGCAGCATGTTGATCGTGCGATCCACTGCGCCGGCGGACGCAAACGGGCCGAAATAGTCACCGCCGGAGTTGCGCGCGCCGCGATGCTTCAGGATGCGCGGCGCGACGGTGTCTTTCGTCAACAGGATGTATGGGAACGACTTGTCGTCCCGCATTAGCACGTTAAATCGCGGGCGGAAGCGCTTGATGAGGTTGGCTTCGAGCAGCAGCGCCTCTGCTTCAGTGCGGACCGTGACGAATTCCATCTGCGCCGTGGCCGCGATCATCCGCGCAATGCGGTTCGTGTGGCCGCCCAGTCGGGCATAGTTGCTCACGCGCGCCTTCAGCGATCGCGCCTTGCCAACATAGATCACGTCGCCAGCGGTATCGAGCATGCGGTAGACGCCAGGGCTCGACGGCAGCGTCTTCAAATATCGCGCAATCACCGCCGGGCCGGTCTCGGCCTGCGGGTCTGGCGCCGCGCTGGCGGCGTCTTCTGCCGCGGGGCCCGGTTGGCTGTCTTGCTTGGTGACCATGCAGCATATGTAGGTGCGCGGCCCTTGCCGGGTCCAGCTTCGCCAGCGCCGCGGCCGCCTGCCTCCACAAGTGCGCCGCGGGCCCCCTCATCGCCAAGTTGCCGCAATCTCGGGTTGAGTAGGGCGCGTGCGGGGCGGTCCAGACGGGTGCGAGGGGACATGCAGATTGCGCGCGGCCTAGCGGCGTTGATGTTGGCGTTTTGCCTGATGGCCGGCGGTGCGAACGCGCAAGTGCGCGACGCTGGCGCGCCGAAGTTTCGCGCTCAGGAAGACGTCCTCGCCTGGATCAATGCCTATCGCGACGACCCGAAGCCCAACCAAGTGCCAGAGGTCGTCAAGGCCATGTCGCGCATGGGCCTGTTCCGCAACCTCGATCGCGGCGGGGTCTACATTGGCTTCTTTGCAGGCGTTATCGGCGCCAACCAGCTTGAAGCCGAACGGTTGATCTCCGAGACATTCCCGCTGCGTCCTGAGGACCAGGTGGTCGTCATCCGCGGCATCGCTGACAGCGGCCTGCCGACCTGGAAGACGCTGATGGGCCGGTTCACCGAGCGCATGCCGGCCCGCCAAATCCTGATCCGCGCCTACCTCTACGGAAAGAAGAAGCCGCTCGCTGAGACGAAGCTCGAGTCCAATCCGGCCGTGCTCGACGCTTGGTGGGGCTACTACTTTGCCACCGGCTCCTACGAGCCGATCCTGCGCATCCTGCCGGCGCTCGCCTGGTCTGAGGAGACGACCAGCCTCGAGAAGCTGACGATCTCCGGCATGGCGCAGTGGACGCTGTCGTCGAACGCATCGCGCGATAAGCCGCTCCTTGATTTCCTGCGCGAGGAGATCTACCGCCAGCCCAAGGGGATCCGCGAACAGCTCGCGCGGATTGTGCAGTCAGCAGAGACCTTCGAGACGCAAGCTGTCCGGAAACAAGCCGTCGCCAAGATCGAAGCGCTGAAGGCCAAGGGGCCGCAGACGAAGACGCGCGGCTGGGCCTGGTGGAGCCAGGCGGCGACGACGACGATCGCACTCGGGTGCGTTGTCGCAAGTGCGGCGGGCCAAGCCTACCTCGGCTTGCCATGCATCATTGGCGGCGCGGCGTCGACGGCTGCGACCAACTACCTGAGATTGAACGAGCAATAGCGGTTCACCGGGCTCCCGTTTCGCCAAAGTCGGATTGGCACGGGCGGCGGGCGCATGGTCCTGTCCGGCCGAATGGCAGCGGCGCAGGACCACACTATGCAACTCGGGATCGTCGGCCTCGGCCGCATGGGCGCAAACATCGCGCGCCGGCTGATGGCGGCCGGCCACGCGACGGTCGTCTTTGATCGCGACGCGGCCGCCGTCGACGCGCTGCAGGGCGATGGCGCAACGCCGGTGTCTTACCTCGCAGGTTTCGCCAGCGCGCTCGCGGCGCCGCGCGCAGTCTGGGTCATGCTGCCCGCAGGCGACGTGACGGAGGCCGCGATTGCCGCGCTTGCCGATGTGCTTGAACCTGGCGACACGATCATCGACGGCGGCAACACGTTCTGGAAAGACGACATCCGCCGTGCGCGTACGCTTGCCGAGCGCGGCATCGACTATCTCGACGTTGGAACATCGGGCGGCGTCTGGGGGCTTGAACGCGGCTACTGCCTCATGATCGGCGGACCGGACGCGCCGGTCGCGCGCCTCGACCCGATCTTCAAAGCGTTGGCGCCGGGTCGCGGCACGATCGAACCAACGCCCGACCGCGACGGCCGCGATCCCCGCGCGTCCGAAGGCTACATCCACGCAGGCCCGAACGGCGCCGGCCATTTCGTCAAGATGATCCACAACGGGATTGAGTACGGCATGATGCAGGCCTTTGCGGAAGGCTTCGACATTCTGCGTCACGCCAATTCGGAGAAGCTTCCGCAAGAGCATCGCCTTGACCTGGACGTCGCCGAGATTGCGGAAGTCTGGCGGCGCGGCAGTGTCGTCACGTCGTGGCTGCTCGACCTCACAGCGGCGGCACTTGCGAAAGACCCCGAGCTTGCTGAGTTCTCAGGCCATGTGTCCGACAGTGGCGAAGGCCGCTGGACGGTGCAGGCTGCGATTGAAGAAGCCGTGCCGGCCGAGGTGCTGACGAGCGCGCTCTACACGCGCTTTCGCTCGCGGCAGGACCATACGTTCGCCGAGAAGGTGCTGTCGGCGATGCGCAAAGGCTTTGGCGGCCATGTCGAGGCGCCGGGCAAGGCGAAGTCATGAGCAACGGCCGCGTCGACCAGTTGCCTGCTGTGCTCGTCGTCATGGGTGTCGCGGGCGCTGGAAAGTCGACGCACGCGGAAGCGCTCGCAAACGAGTTCGGCTGGCCGTTCAAAGATGCCGATGACTTCCACCCGCAGGCCAACATCGACAAGATGTCGTCGGGTGTGCCGCTGACAGATGAAGATCGCTGGCCATGGCTCGCCGCAATCGCCGCGTGGATCGATGGTCATCGCGCGGCCGGCACCCACGGCATCGTCACATGCTCCGCGCTTAAGCAGGTCTACCGCAACAAGCTGCTCGAAGGACGGCCGGACGTGCGCCTTGTCTACCTGAAGGGGGACCAGGACTTGATCGCCCGCCGCATGGCCGCCCGCGAGAACCACTTCATGCCGACCGGTCTGCTCGACAGCCAGTTTGCTGCACTTGAAGAGCCGCAGCCATCGGAGTGGGCGATCGTCATTCCGATCGACCGCTCGCCGCGCCGCATCAAAGAGCAAATCTTGTCTGAAATCCTGATGTGACGACCGGCGGCCGCGCCATCGACGTCTGTCAGTCTGTCAGCTTGAGCGGGATCAGCTTTTCCGCGATATCCCGAAACGACTGCCGCAGCGCGTTTGAATCCTCGGCAAGGTAGGCGTGCGTTGGGCTCGATGCGCACGCAGCCAGCATCTGGATCGCGCTGTCGTCGTCCATCTTAAAGCCGACCGTGTAGACCGCGACGCCCTTCGCTTTCATGTTCGCGCAGAGCGTCGTCGTCTGCTTCTCAGAATGCATCGTGCCGACGTAGTCCTTGTAGAACTCGCCGTCCGTCATGATGACGAGCGCCTTTGAAATCTTCTTGTTGCCGTACTTTCCGGGCTTCGCGTCGCCCTTGAAGATGCCATCGAACTCCGGCGAGAGCATGTACCAGCCCCACGCCGTGCCGAGGTGGCCAGCCGTGCCCTGGCTGAGGCGCAGGTCGGCGACAGCCTGCAGGACGCCATCACGGTCGCTGGAGAGCGGCGAGATCGCGGATGCAATACAGGGCCACTCCGAGTCGTTGATGTGCGGTTCAAAGTAAGCGCCCGACCGTGGCTTTGCGTCGGTCAGCATCTCATTGCCGTGCCGCTCGGCGACACACGTGTTCGCACCGGACTTATCGGTCACGTCGTCGAAGTACGGGCCGACGTTCACGGCTGAGGCGAATGGCGCAAGTGCGATGCGGCGGCGAAACGGTTTGTCACGCGTCGGGTCGATGATCTCGACGAGGTCGGTCGCGGCAGCCTTCAGATCGGTGAAGCGTGAGCCCGTCATCGAACTCGAAAGATCGAGCGTCAGCGCGACCTCGAGTTCGACCTCATCGATCGCAGCCGCACTGTTTGCGCTGACGTCGAATGCGCCGAGGCCGAGGATGCCGAGGAGCGGTGTCGCCACGGTCCCGCCGGCGCTTGCCTCCACGCGGAACTGGCCCTTGTCGGCCTTCTGCTTGGTGAGCCGAACGCCTTCGACGTTGCCGAGGTTTTCTTCAAAGTACCGGCCGAGCGCTTCGAGCGCGGTGTCTTTGTTCTGCGTCACGACGAGCGTCCGGCCCGCGGCCAGCACGGACTGATCGAGCACGGCCTGCACGCGCGACCTCAGGCTGACGGCTTCGGCATAATGCACGGCCAGGCCGACCGCCCCGATGATCGGGATCAGCATCAACGCGGTCAGGACAGCAATGACGCCGCGAGTATCGTGGGTGAAGCGACGGCTAAGGTCTGTTGCAGACTGAGACGTCATGCGAGCGCGCTCCCGGTGTTGTCGAAAGATAACCGGGATTATGACAGTTCAATCTGAAGCAAACGCTTATGGGTGCGCGCGAAACAGCGCCTCATGGGTCGCGCTGGGCCGCAAAGGGCCGCGCCATTAGCGGCCGGGTGCCGCGGCCGCCGGGCACAGCCGAAACGCTTCCGACAAAGCTGCGCGGCGATTGTCGAACACGCCGATCGCGCGACCGCCGCGCGCATACTGTGCGATGAAGCCGTCAGTCATCTGCGCGCGGTCGCGCGGCTCAACATCGAGCGCGGTCAGCATCCGGCCCTTGGCATCGGTCGCATCGATGAGAACGGTTTGGCTGCCGCCGAAGCTCGCGATCGAGACACGGCACGGACCGTCGCGACGCGCCGCGGCCCTTGGGCGCGCGCTGCCGCGCATGCGTGGCGCCGCGACCGCCGCTTTGGCGACCTCGGTGCGTGGGGCGCCCTTACAGAACCGCTTCATGAAAAGCGATGCGATGTAGGTTATCGATCGGCCATAGCGCTTGTCGACGGCCCATCGGCCCGAAAGGTCCTGGAACGTGACCCGTCGTTTGCGCGCGACTGGCTCGCTCAGCGCCAGGATCACATCCTGCTTCAGCCGCGTCCGCGGCCCGACTGGGCGCGGAATGCGCTCGCCGGAGTAGACGACAAGATGCTGGATCTGCGCGAGCACGCCGGTTGAGACGTCGGGGTAGCTGTCGCCTGGAACACCGCCGCCGGTCGTGCCAAGGCCCGCAAAGTTGTTCTGCTTCGGGTTGACGTCGCCCCACTTCCCGTTGGGCTGACGGTAGGTCAGGAAGTTCGTTTCGATTGCCATCTGGAAGAACGCGTAGTCCCATCGCACGCGCCACGTCTCGCCGTGCTGGCGATAGAAGTCCGCGATGCGCCGGAAGCGAGGTGTCACCCGCCGGTTGCGCGTGCGCAAGAACGCCATCAGCCGGTCGGGTGTAACACAGGCCGGAACCTGGTTCCGCGCATCCGTCCGGATTGGCGGTGCTTTGCGCGCGGCAAAAACCGCCGTGCTCTGAAACACAGCCGCAAACGCCACCGCAACGCCGACCAAAAGCGCCGGTCGTCCCCGCGCCATTACGCCCACACTCATCGGTCCCTCCGACCCGTTCCAGGACGTGGCACCACACAAATCGTACGACAGTGAGGCTGGTGGTTCTATTGTTGGCCAACTTGCGCCGCCGCGCGTTGGTACGCGCTGCGCGCTTTCTTTCGGTCTAACCTGCGCAAGCTTGGTTGGCACACGAGGCCGACCGCCACTCGCTGCGGCGCGCTGCGCTGGCCTGGGGCCAGCTTCGTGCGCCTCGCTTTTTTTCTTTTTGGTCCAACCTGCGCAAGCTTGGTTGGCACACGAGTCCGACCGCCACTCGCTGCGGCGCGCTGCGCTGGCCTGAAGGCCAGCTCCGTGCGCCTCGCTCTGGTCTTTGAGGGGCTGGCGAGGTGGCTGTCGCGTGGGCGGTGGCTGTGGCCGCGCGCTCTCTTTTTTGGTCCAACCTGCGCAAGCTTGGTTGGCACACGAGGCCGACCGCCACTCGCTGCGGCGCGCTGCGCTGGCCTGGGGCCAGCTTCGTGCGCCTCGCTCTGTTCTCCGTGGGGCTTGAGTGTCGTCACCGATCGCCCGGCGCCTGGTCGCCGAAACGCCGGTTGCCGCGACGGGCCGACCGAGAGACGGCGACAAAAAAACCATTCGTCCCAACTGTTGCCGCGATTTTCAGATGGGTTCGAACGGCACGGGGGAGGCTAACGAAGCCTTAACGTAAAGCGATCCATAATCGCTGTGCACATCTGAGTTTCGTTCGGTACGGGTGGGTTACATGATTTTGCGGTTCGGCACGGGGGTCGTTGCGACCGGCTTCGTCCTTGGCTTTGCAGCGACAGGCGCAACGGCGGCCAAGCTGCCGGCAATCGATGCGGCGTCAGCGGGGCCAGTCCCCGAGTGTGTGACGCCAGGCCGACTAATGGCCTTCATTCGCGACCGCAATCCGCGGCTCTCGGACCGTTACTCAGACATTTCGGTTCAATACATGCGCATTGGCCAGGACCTCGGCGTCCGCTGGGACTATGCGTTCTACCAGATGCTCGTTGAGACCGGCTCGCTCACCTACAAGGGCGATGTCAAACCCCAGCAGAACAACTTCGCTGGCATCGGCGCGACCGGCGGCGGCGCACGCGGCGAGAGCTTCCCGACGGTTGCTGAAGGCGTCCGTGCGCACCTCGAACATCTTCTGATTTACGCCGGCCGGCAGGTCGACAATCCGGTGTCGGAACGCACCCGCAAGGTGCAGTCGTGGGGCATCCTCGACACGTGGCGCCAGCGGTTTGGCGGCCGTCCCGTTCGGTTCAATGATATGACGCGGAAGTGGTCGCCGGGCGATCGCGGGTATGCGCGTGACATCCAGTCCGTTGCCGACAGCTTCATGCGGACGCGGTGCGGCGATGTTGATCCGCAGCCAGGCCTGGTCGCGGGCATTCGGACGACGGGCGATCGGGCAGCCGGCACGCAGGTCGCAAGCGCCGGCACTGGCGCCGAATTCGCAAAGCAAGCCGTTGAGCGCGCGCGCCAGCAAGGTGCAACGCGCAGTAGCCTCGGCTCGCCGGTGCAGGATACAGCAAAAAAGGCGCAGCAATCGCTGACGCAAAGTGTGTCCGTCATCAATGCGGGCTCGAACGAGATCGCGCCAGCCGCGAACGCGGGCGCACAGGAAAGCCGGCCGTCATCCGAGCGCGTGGCGTCCGCCGGCACATCGGTCGGCCGGTTCGCAAGCAACCTCATCGGGTCGGTTCGCCCGCCCGCGAAGTCGAGTGCCGACCCTGACCAGTGCCGCGTGTGGACCGCGAGCTATGGCGGCCAGAACGCCCTGATCATCCGCTCGATCAGCAAGTCCCACGTGAACTACACCGTGCTCGACGTGAACACCGGCCGCGAGGACCGTGAGGCCGACGCCTACATCGCAGCCTACGCAAAGGGCGGCGAGACGATCGGCAAGTACACCGACCCGACGAAAGCCCTGAAAAAGGCCTTCGAACTCTGCCCAGACAGCGCCGCGAAGTAGTTCGCGGCGCCTCCGCACCCGGCACAAGCAGCCGCACGATGGATCCTCGGGCCAAGCCCGAGGAAAGCGGTTGTGGGCGCCACGCCGCCATTGCAACCGGCGATGCGGCAGCCACCCACTAGCCCCACAAAGACCAGAGCGAGGCGCACGAAGCTGGCCTTCAGGCCAGCGCAGCGCGCCGCAGCGAGTGGCGGTCGGACGTCGCTCGAGCCGCGAGCCTGCGAGCGCGCGAACAGTGCAAAAAATCGTGCCAACCAAGCTTGCGCAGGTTGGACCAAACAAAAATCACCTACCCGCTCTCACGATCTCGATGCCGACGCTGCGGCAGGACGTGAGAACGTCGGGTTTTTCGATGCGGACTTTGATGGTTTGGACGCGCGGGTTCTCGAGGCAGCGTTGGGCGATGCGCTCGGCGGCGGTTTCGATCAGGTTGATGTGGTCTTCATCAAGCGTCAGGTGCACGGCGCGGATGGCTTCGTCATAGTCGTAGACGTCGCCCAGGTGGTCGGTGCGGCCGTCGTAGTCGTCGGTGACGTCAAGTTCGAGCGAGACGATCACGCGTTGGACGTAGCGGTGTTCGTGTTCGTAGACGCCGATCGATGCGACGACCTCAAGCTCCGATACGAGGACCTTGCGCAACGCCCGTGTGGCCGCTGCCGGTTGCACCTCGGTGGGGGCGCGTTCTGCGAGTGTCGCCATGTTCGTCGTCCGGAAAGTGTCTTCAGGCCCGCGTGCTGACCATGAGCTTTAAAGCTCAGCTCAGGTGCTGCCCGCCGTCGAGCGCGATCATCTGGCCGGTCAGCGATGGAGCGTCAAGGATGTAGGCGATGGCTTGCGCGATCTCTTCAGGCGAGACCGGGCGCGCGAGCAGCGTTTCGGCCGCTTCCGAGGCAAAGTCTTCAGGCGTCTGGTGGACGCTTTGCAGGACAGGGCCGGGGCCGATGGCGTTGACGCGGATGCGCGGCGCGAGGGCCTGGGCAAGCATGCGCGTGGCGTCGAACAGCGCGGCTTTTGAAATCCCGTAGGAGAAAAAGTCAGCCGTCGGGCGGAGAACCCGCTGGTCGACGAGATTGATGATCGCGCCATCGGTCTCGCCCGGAAGCGCTGCTGCGAATGCCTGCGAAAGGAACACGGGCGCGCGCAGGTTGACGTCGAGATGGAGCGCCCATGTTTCGGGCGTCATGTCCGCGAGCATGTCATGCCGGAATTCGGAGGCGTTGTTGACGAGGCAGGTTGGGGGGCCGAGGGCGTTCGTGCAGTCAGTGACGAGACGTGGCAGAGCCGCCAGATCTGCAAGGTCGGCCTGCAGCGTGGCGGCGTGGCCGTCGCCGTGCGCAGACACGATCTCAGCGGCGAGCGCTTCGGCCGGCGTACGCGAGGCGCGGTAGTGTACGCCGATGCGCCAGCCCCGGCTCGCGAGTTCAAGCGCGATCGCGCGGCCGATGCGTTTCGCGGCGCCAGTTATCAGCGCCGTGCCGGGCTGCATCAATTGTCACCGTCCAGCATGTTGCCAAGGCCGCCCAGGATCGAACCTTCGCCCGTGCCGCCGCCCGACTGCGGCGAGTTCGCGAGGACGCGGCCTGCAAGGCGCGAGAACGGAAGCGATTGCAACCAGACGGTTCCGGGCCCGCGAAGCTGCGCGAAGAAGAAGCCTTCGCCACCGAAAATCATCGACTTCACAGAGCCGGCGCGGACGATGTCGAAGTCGACGTCCGGCGTCATCGCAGCGACACAGCCCGTGTCGACATGCAGTTCCTCGCCGGGCTCCAGGTCGCGTTGGACGAGGCAGCCGCCGCAGTGGATGAACGCGTAGCCATCGCCTTCGAGCCGCTGCATGATGAAACCTTCACCGCCAAACAGACCGGTCATAATCTTGCGCTGAAAGTGCAGGCCGACCGACACGCCCTTCGCCGCACACAAGAACGCATCCTTCTGCGCGATCATGGTGCCGCCGAGGTCGGCGAGGTGAAACGCGAGGATGGTGCCCGGATAGGGCGATGCGAACGCGACGCGCGCCTTGCCCTGACCTTCGTGCGTGAACGCCGTCATAAACAGGCTTTCGCCGGTCAGGATGCGCTTGCCCGCCGAGGCAAGCGATCCAAACACGCCACGCGACTGCTTCGAGCCGTCGCCGAAGATCGTGTCCATCTTCACCGAAGGGTCCTTGAACATCATCGAGCCGGCTTCCGCGATCGTGCTTTCGCCCGGATCGAGTTCGACTTCGACGTATTGCATCTCCTGGCCGTAGATCATGAAGTCGATCTCGTCGTTCTCGCCCGGGCCGCGCGGTGGCGGGGCGGTGTCGAACGGGCCGTCGGACGCGGCTTGCGGCGCTGGCGGGATCTCTGGCGCCGGCGTTGCCGCATCGAACGGGCCAGGCTCTCGGTTGCCTGACTGGATGCGGGCCTTGCGGCGACCGAAACTTGGAACTGAGCCGGAATTCGACATGGGGGATCTCCCTTGGTCTGGCGCGCCGGGCGTCTGGCGGCCGAATCAGAACGAGCTCAGGGGCCGAAGTGCGAGCTCAAAAATCGATGCGTTTCATACGCTTAGGTTCGGCGACCCATAAGGCGTGTCGCCGGATGGTCAACGCGTCACCGAAGGTTAGCAAGCGGACGCTCAGGGTTCGTTAAATCAAGGGCCCGAGGCGCACCGCACTTATCCACAGGCTGAGTCTCGAATCCGCGAAATGTCTGCGCCTGCAACTCCTGTCATACAACGTCGTCAGACCGTCAACCATCGGCGACAGTGATGCCGATGTGTGGACTGCGGTGTGGCCCTCAACTCGCCGCGCTCCATGACATGCGGCCGTCCGGCCTGGCTGATTGCTCCGAACTCCCCGCGTTCGCGCATCGGTCGGCCGGGCGGCCTATTTGTTTGCCGCGCTGACACACGCCGCGCGCCACGCGGCTTCGCAGCCTTTTCCTGCGGACCTGAATCGCGGACTGCTCTTCATCGAAAGACCAGCCGCAGGGGCCGCCTATGATGATCTTCGCCATAACCGCGATGGTGCTTGTCACATTCGCCGTGCTCGCGTGGATCAACCGGCCGCGCATTGCTGGCCGCCGGGTCCTGTTCCGCACCGAGCCTGATCGTCCGCAACCGTTCGGCGATGCGATGACGTGGATCGCGGTCGGGACCACGCGGACGGAAGCGGTTCTCTCGGCGCTTGGCGTCAAGCGGGCGCGGCCGTCCAACTGGGCGTCGGGCGTTGCGACGGTCTACGATCCCGAGTTTGCTTCCGACCGGGTGTTCATTGCGCCGCCCGTCAACGGTTGGACGCTAATTGCCGGCACCACGCTGCCACGCGTGACCGACCTTGGCAGCGACGATCGTGCCGCGCAGATCCTGCGTGCGCTCTCGCAAACGTTTGGCTCGTGCCAACTGTTTTCAGCCGAGGTCGTGCCCGGCGGTTTTGCGTGGGCTCAGGCCGAAGGCGGCAGTATCGTTCGCGCGGAAGTCGTCGAGCACGGGCGCAGTTCGCTCACCTACGGACGGCGCGAGCGCGATGAAGACGCTTTGCGCAAGGACTTGTTTGAGCTTGACGGCATGTACGACCGCCGTGGCGACTTCGGGAGCGGTCTGGTGTTCCTGCCGACCAGCGCGTTCGTGTTTGCACTTGCAGGTCATTGGAGCGTTGACCCGACGCGGCTTGGCTCACGGGCTGTCGCGTCAGTCCCGAAGCCGGGCTGGATTGTTCGATGGTCAGGCGGGGCTGCGAAGGCGGTGACATCGCGGCGGGCAGCGGCGTAAGAGCCACCGGCAGCATACGCGGCTTAGTCTGCAGCGCTGACCGTTGTTTCGTCGTCCCAAGCGCGTGTGCCTTCAGCCGGCTTGTCTTCGGCAAGCCGCGCAGCCCATCCGGCAACCGGCGCGGCGTTCGACCTGCCAACTGTCGCTTGCAATTGTTGCGACGTGGCCAGCCGCGCGTTTCGCGGCGCAATGCCCGGCACAGCCTTCAGTCCGGCCTCAATGGCTGGCTTGCAGCGCGTCTCGGTCGCGCCCGCCCTGTTCTCTGACATTGCGAGCGCGACGCACCGCTTGCCGCCGTCGGCCGTTGATTGAATGCCGGCGGCCGCAAGCCGGTCCCAGCCTTTTGGATCGGAGGTCTTGGCGAGGATGGCCGCGCCTGACGTCTCGCTCGGTGGCATGCCGTGGACGACGCTGGTCACAAACCCCCAGAACCCAACCGCATGCCACGTCAGCACACCGCATCCGAAGCCGATCAGGCCAGCCGTCAAGCGGCCGCCGCGCCGCGGGGAGAACCGCGGGTGATCGGTGGTGTCCTGCGCATCAAGTTTCCGGGGCATGGCCACGGCTCCGCCATCATTCGATCTCGATTGGATCGGGCGTGACAGATTCGCGGCCGCTTGCCGACGCCTCGCTGTTGGCGCCTTGGTGTCGGCTATCGGCTGTAGCGGACCGGCGGCACGAACATTTTGTCCGCGCGGCAGAGGCGGCGCTGGTTCTCATTCGAGCCGCAAGCGCGCAGGCGTCCCCGCTTGGTGAAGCAAACGCGGATCTCGCGCAGGCGGTTGCCGCCGCCGCGCCGGCAGACGACGCCAATCATATCGGGCTTAAGGGCCGGGTTGACGCGGGCGAACTCACGCTTCAGCTCGCGCACGGTGACAAACTGCTCTTTCTCGGGCGCGATGAAACGTTCCGGGATCTTGATGAAGTCGAACAGCTTGCGAGACGCGCCGTAGTACTGCGCCGGTGTGAGGCCGGAGCACGTGCCGTGCTTTTTGTACTCGTGGATGATCAGCCCGCGCGACGGCATGATGTCGAGCATGGCGTTGATGATCTTCTGCGGCACGAACGGGCGGCGACCAATGCGGCAGTTGTTCGGGAAGCCACGCTCGTATTGCGGCCAGAGCCCGTGCAGGACGAATGCGTAGGGCCGCTCCTTGCGCGGGCGGCACTGCGGGTCGCGGCGCCGATCGCCCTCCGCCGCGCAGTAGGTCGGGCTCCAGGACATCACGAGCGAATAATAGTCGAACTTGCCGGCGACGTTGCGCTCAGGTCCGCGCTGAGCAAGCGCGACCGAGTTGCCAAGGATCGCAATAAGGGCCGCGAGAAGTAGTGAGCGCATGTCAGTCGTCGTCCAATCCAGCAAGGCGGCAGCGTTCGGCCGCAAACAATCACAGTCAGTCGACCGATGAATTACGTCGCGGCCAAGGCGTCAAGGATGCGGGCCCAGCTCCGCGCGCCTTTCTGGTAGCTCGTGACGTTGTACTTCTCGTTCGGGGAGTGAATGCGATCGTCATCGAGGCCGAAACCGACCAGCAGGCTGTCCATCTTCAGCTTCTTCTTGAAATCCGTGACGATTGGGATTGAACCGCCGCAGCCCATGAGCACGGCCGGTTTGCCCCACTCGGCTTCCAGCGCATGTGCCGCGGCTGAAATCATCGGCGCGCTTGTGTCGAACGCGATCGCCTCGCCACCGCTGCCGCCGAGGAACTTGACCTTGCAGTCGTCCGGAAGCTGCTCGTTCATGAACGCTTGAACGGCCTTGATGACAGCCTTCGGATCCTGACCGGGGACGAGGCGGCAGGTAATCTTTGCAGACGCTTCCGACGGGATCACGGTCTTTGATCCCGTCCCCTGATAGCCGCCGGTGATGCCGTTGAACTCAAGCGTCGGCCGCGACCAGATCTGCTCAAGGATCGAGAACTTTTCTTCGCCGGCCGGCTCTTTGAGCCCGATGTCTGCGAGGAACGCCTTGTCGTTGAAGCCGAGCTCAGACCACTGTGCGAGCTGCTTTTTCGATGGCTTCTCGATGCCATCATAGAAGCCCGGCACGCGCACTTTGCCCTTCTTGTCGTGCAGTGCGCCGAGCGCCTGCGTCAGTGCGCGGATCGGGTTGAGCGCGGGCCCGCCGTACATGCCCGAATGCAGATCGCGCTTCGGCCCGGTGATGATGATCTCGGTCATCGCGAGCCCGCGCAGCATGGTCGTGATCGCCGGCTGGTTCTTTGACCACTGGCTCGTGTCGCAGACGAGCGCGTAGTCGGCCTTGATCTCCTTGCCCGACGATTTCAGAAAGCCGGGCAGGCTCGGGCTGCCGCATTCCTCTTCGCCCTCAAGCAGCACGGTGACGTCGATCGGCAGGTCGCCGGCTTCGTCGCGCCAGGCCCGCGCTGCTTCGAAGAAGGTCATGAACTGACCTTTGTTGTCGTTGGCCCCGCGCGCGATGATGACCTTGCCGTTGCCGCGTTCCGTCGCGATGCGCGGTTCGAAGGCAGCCGTTGTCCAAAGATCGAGCGGGTCGGCGGGCTGCACATCATAGTGGCCGTAGAACAGGACATGCGGCACGCCCGGCCGCCGGCCCCCCTTGCGATGCGCAACCACCATCGGATGCCCGGTCGTCGCGCGGACCGACGCATCAAAGCCGATGTCGGCAAGCTGGTCCGAACACCATTGCGCGGCGCGTTCGCAGCTTTCGGCATAGTCCGGATCTGTCGAAATGCTATCGATGCGAAGAATCTCGAAAAGACGCGAAAGCGCGTCATCGCGCGTCGCATCAAGGCGCTTCAAGACGGCGGTCAGGTCGTTCGGCATGGGGCGGCAGGTCCGTTCGGTTCGCGCGGGTTTCGTTTGGCGTTGCCGCATCTGATGCCATGGCCGCTGCGGCCGCGTCGAGTGCGCGCAACGCTCCACGGATGTTGGACGTTGGTTGCTTTGTAATTGCCTGGCGGATTGGTATGGCAAGCGCGCCTTAGGCGTCGTTTCGGCACCATCGCCGGCTATACGCCGATGCGATTGCGCCCAGAATGGAGAGCAGGATGTCCGCAAGCCAGGATTCAAAGACGGTCGATAAGGCGGTGTACCTGTTTGGTGCGGGCCGGACCGACGGCGATGCGGGGCAGCGGAACCTGCTCGGCGGCAAAGGCGCAAACCTCGCCGAGATGGCAAGTCTCGGCCTTCCAGTCCCGCCCGGTTTCACGATCACGACCGAGGTCTGCTCGGCCTACTACGCGAACGGTCGCGCCTATCCGGCCGGCCTCGATGCGCAGGTCAGCGAGGCCATGGCGGCTGTCTCCGAGACCGTCGGCGCGACGTTCGGCGATCGCGCCAACCCGCTCCTTGTCTCGGTCCGATCCGGCGCACGCGCATCAATGCCCGGCATGATGGACACAATCCTGAACCTCGGCCTCAACGATGAGACGGTCGAAGGCCTCGCCGAACGGTCCGGCGACAAGCGGTTCGCCTACGACAGCTATCGCCGCTTCATCCAGATGTACGGCGACGTCGTGCTCGGTGTGAGCCACGGCGCGTTCGAGGACATCCTCGAGCATCGCAAATCCCTGAGCGGTCACGTCAACGACACCGACCTTTCGGCCGACGACTGGCTTGGCGTTATCGCCGAGTACAAAGAGGCCGTTCAGTCCGAGACCGGTAACCCGTTTCCGCAGGACACGACCGATCAACTCTGGGGCGCGATCTCAGCCGTGTTCTCGTCCTGGCGCAATTCACGCGCCGACACCTACCGCCGCCTACACGGCATCCCCGAAGCGTGGGGCACGGCCGTCAATGTGCAGGCCATGGTGTTTGGCAACATGGGCAAGACGAGCGCAACTGGCGTGGCCTTCACGCGCAACCCGTCAACCGGCGAGAACGCGATTTACGGCGAGTTCCTGGTCAACGCACAAGGCGAAGACGTCGTCGCCGGCATCCGCACACCGCAACCGCTCACCGAAAAGGCGCGCGCGGAAGCCGGCGAAGAGGCGCCCTCGCTTGAAGCGCTGATGCCGGACACGTTTCAGCAACTGACCGACGTGTTCGCGCGGCTGGAAGAGCGCTACCGCGACATGCAGGACATCGAGTTCACGATCCAGGACGGCAAGCTCTGGATGTTGCAGACCCGCTCCGGCAAGCGCACGGCCGCCGCCGCGCTCAAGATCGCGGTCGATATGGCGGAAGCCGGCACAATCACAAGCGACGAGGCCGTCCTTCGGGTTGACCCGGCAGCGCTCGACCAATTGCTGCATCCGACCATCGATCCAGATGCAGAAAAAGACGTGGTTGCGCGCGGCCTTCCCGCGTCACCCGGTGCAGCGTCCGGCGCGATCGTCTTCACGTCCGACGCCGCCGAGCATGCCAAAGCCCAGGGCCAGTCCGTCATCCTCGTGCGCGTTGAGACCAGCCCGGAAGACATCAACGGCATGCATGCTGCGACCGGAATTCTGACGGCGCGCGGCGGCATGACCTCGCACGCAGCCGTCGTTGCGCGCGGCATGGGCCGGCCCTGCGTCTCGGGCGCCGGCACGCTGCGCATTGATGGCAAGGCTGGCACCATGCGCGCCGGCGGCCGGACCTTTAACGCTGGCGATGTGATCACGATCGATGGCGCAACGGGCGAGGTGCTCGACGGCGCGGTCAAGATGCAGCAGCCGGAACTCTCCGGCGACTTCGCGAAGGTCATGGGATGGGCTGATGCCGCGCGCCGGCTCAAGGTCCGCACGAACGCCGACACGCCGCGCGATGTGCAGCAGGCCAAGGACTTTGGCGCCGAGGGCATCGGCCTTTGCCGCACCGAACATATGTTCTTCGAGGAAGACCGCATTCTTGCGATGCGTGAGATGATCTGCGCGGACACGGTCGAGGGTCGCAAGTCCGCGCTCGCCAAAATCCTGCCGATGCAGCGCGCGGACTTTGAGAAGCTCTTTGAGATCATGGACGGCCACCCCGTCACCATCCGCCTGCTTGATCCGCCGCTGCATGAGTTCCTGCCGCATGAAGCCGCCGAGCAGGATGCCGTCGCCGCGGCGCTTGGCGTGCCGGCGCGGCAGTTGCGCGAGCGGGTCGCGGAGCTCTCAGAGTTCAACCCCATGCTCGGCTTCCGCGGCTGCAGGCTCGCGATCCGCTATCCGGAAATTACTGAGATGCAGGCCCGGGCAATCTTCGAGGCCGCGGCCGCCGTTAAGAGGCGGACGGGCCAGTGCGGTACGGCGGAGGTGATGATCCCGCTGATCGCCTACCGCCGCGAGTTCGACATTTTGGCCGACGTCATCCGCCGCGTCGCAGCCGACGTCGCGAAAGCTGAAGGCGCCGAGATTGACTTTCAGGTCGGCACGATGGTGGAGCTACCGCGCGCTTGCCTGCGCGCAGACACGGTCGCTTCCGGAGACCACGGCGCTGAGTTTTTCTCGTTCGGCACAAACGACCTGACGCAAACCTGCCTCGGCCTCTCGCGCGACGACGCAGCCCCGATCCTCGAAGACTACACATCGCAAGGCGTCTTTGAGGTCGACCCGTTCATCTCGATTGATCGCGAGGGCGTCGGCGCGCTCGTCGAACTCGCGATCGACCGCGGCCGCGATGCGCGGCCCGACATCAAGCTCGGCATCTGCGGCGAACACGGCGGCGACCCGCCATCCGTCGCCTACTGCCACGAGATTGGCCTCGATTATGTCTCGTGCTCGCCCTTCCGCGTCCCCGTCGCTCGCCTCGCCGCAGCCCAAGCCGCCGTCCGCGAGAAGCTAGGCGAAGGCTAGGGAAGCGAGATAGTCCTTTTGGCCCGTCGACGCTTGCGATATTTTTTTCGCCCGTCCACGCTTCCGCTCGACGGCGCACAGAATCCGCACCAAACCGCACCGCGCGATCCGCAGGCCGAGCGGCCTGCTCCTTGCGCGGTACTCACGCCCTGGAAAGTGTGGCGGCTGCTTTTTTTGGCCCGTCCACGCTTCCGCTCGACGGCGCACAGAATCCGCACCAAACCGCACCGCGCGATCCGCAGGCCGAGCGGCCTGCTCCTTGCGCGGTGCTGGCGCCCTGGAAAGTGTGGCGGCTGAAGTTTTTTTAGCCCGTCCAAGCTTCCGCTCGACGGCGCATAGAATCCGCACCAAACCGCACCGCGCGATCCGCAGGCCGAGCGGCCTGCTCCTTGCGCGGTACTCACGCCCTGGAAAGTGTGGCGGCTGCTTTTTTTGGCCCGTCCACGCTTCCGCTCG
>JBCBIY010000013.1:0-78303 GCA_038523925.1 Pseudomonadota bacterium
CGGCCGGCTCCTTGCGCGCTGCTGGCGCTGTTTGTTGGCCCAACCGCGCTGCCGCGCGTCGGCGATTAGAATCCGCGACTAAGCGCATCGCGCGATACGCGGGCCTGACGGCCCGCTCCTTGCGCGCTGCGCTTAGTCGCGGATTCTAAGCGCCGACGCGCGGCAGCGCGGTTGGGCCAACAAACAGCGCCAGCAGCGCGCAAGGAGCCGGCCGATAGGCCGGCGGATCGCGCGATGCGCTGAGTCGCGGATTCTAGGCGCCGTCTAGCGGCAGCGTAGACGGGCAAACAAAAACAAGCGGTGCCACCCACTGACGGCAAAGGCAGCCCCACCGCTTCCAGAGCGTGAGCAGCGCGCAAGGAGCAGGCCGTCAGGCCCGCGGATCGCGCGATGCGGTTAGTCGCGGATTCTAAGCGCCGACTAGCGGCAGCGTAGACGGGCCAACAAAAACCAGCGCCTTTTCAGGCGCTGGCGCTGGCGCGATTCTTTTTGAGCCAGGCGTCGACGGTGGCGACGGTGGCGTCGACGGTGGGGTTCGACTTGCCGCGCTGTTGGCCGATCAGTTGGACGAGCTTGTCGACGCGTTCGATGTTGGGCGCGCCGGCGGCGAGTGCGCGGGCGGCTGAGGATGGCTTTGCGAGGCCCTGTGCTGCGGCCGCGTACTTCTCGAACGGGACGAGGTCGGCCTCATTCGCACCGATCTCGACGCAGAGCGCCTTCACCCAATCGTAGACTGCCTTCGAAGCATCGATATCGCTGTGGACCGCCTCTTTGATCGGGCGCACATCGGTGTCCATCACACAACGGTAGTTGCCGGTCAGCAGCATGGCCCACTTCGCAAGCGGCACAAACAGCGAGTCGTGCAGCTTGAGCTTCACCGGAATCTCTGTCGCGCCGCCGTCGACATCCATCCGGACGGCCATGATGTCGTCCTGCAACGTGCGCAGCAGCGCCGTCGCGTCGTCATCATCAAAGGCTGCGACTTTGAAGTTGGTCGGCAAGCTCACTTGCAGGACGTTGACCGGCTCTTCCGGCGGGCGGAACGCCTGCGGGTCTGGGCTGCAGAGCGTGACGTTGCCGGGCGTAAAAGCGTCCCAAACCGTCGGGTCCGTGTAGCAGGCGCGAAGCGCGTCATGGTCAAGCCCGCTGATGCGTTTGATGTAAGGCAGCGGCGGCATGTTCATGATCGACATGCACGGCTTGCCCGACTTGGCGACACGCTGAAGCAGTTCGTTGACGCCGGGCGATCGGTACTGCGGCTCCTGCATGGCAAGGCCGATCAGATCAAAGTCGTTCGGGTCGACAGCGTCTGGCGCGGCAGCCTTCACCGTGCCGGGCAGGTCTTTGGAGTTGATCTCGACCAGTCCGTCGCGGCCGCGGATCGGCATGCGCACCTGGACACCATCTGTGTTGATCGCCTCGGCTTCAGCGGGCAGGCAAACGAGCGTCGTGTCGTGGCCGGCCATCAACATTTTCGTCGCGAGCAGCGATCCGTACGATGCACCAAGAATGAGCGTGTGCGACTTGCCGGCCATGTGTGTTTTCCTTCGTCTGCTGCGGATCAGTGGCGCGGCGCAGGCTGGCTGCGGCGGTGCCCTGACTCCGGCGTGGTTTGTTCATTCCATCGCGAGGACGATCTTCGCGGATGCGACCTGACCTCCATCAAGGTCCTGAAAGCTCTCCGCCCCCTCAGCGAGTGGTCGTTGTTCGGTCCACGAAAGGTCGCCGTAGCGGCCTTTCGCCAGGCCATCGAGCGTCTCGCGGACATCGGCGGGGGTATAGCAGTAGGTGCCGAGAAAGCCGACCTCCTGTAACGTCAATTTCCGCACATCAATGCCGTCATCGCCGCCGGCGAGGCCGATATGCACAATCGCGCCACCCGGGCGGACAACGCGGCTCGCCTCAGCGCGCGACCGCCCGCTGCCGAATGCGTCAAACACGAGGTCGGCGGAGCTATCGTCGGGCGCGCCGTTTTGGGCGGCTGGGTCATAGGCAACGAATGGCCCGAACGACGAAAGCCGCTCACGGCGCAGCCCGGACGTCTCGGCAATCGCGATATCGCGCACGCCGCGGGCCGCAAGCGCCAGCGCCGTCCCAAGCCCGATCGCGCCGCCACCGACAACAACCGCGTACGCTTCACTGAGCGGCCGCCGCATCCAGCGCTCGCCAAGGCTCACTGCGTGATTGCAAACCGCCATTGGCTCGGTAAGAGCCGCCACCTCCGTCGGCATGCCATCGGGCAACGCCAAGCAGTTCTCCGCCCGCACCCGCACATATTCGGCGAAGGCACCGGGGCTGCCCTTCATCGAAAGCAGCCGGCGTTCGCTGCACAAGTGCGGTTCGCCACGTTGGCAATCGATGCAGGTGCCGCAGCTCATCAGCGGGTTGATTGCGACCCGCTCGCCCGAGCGGGGGCCGTCCACGATCGTGCCGGCGGCTTCGTGACCGAGGATCAGCGGCGGCGGACGGCGGACCATGTCGTGGCCGTGATAGGCGTGCATGTCGGAACCGCAGATGCCGCAATGGGCGACCTTCACGATGACCTCTTCGCATGTCGCGTTGCGGTCAAGTTCCGGCGCCGGCTCCTCGCGGAACTGCATCTCGTTCGGGGCGGTGAACACAAGCGCCTGCATCGGCGGACTTCCTTAAGATGGCGTTTTGTCGGACGGCGATGCGCCGGGTGTCGCGGCCGTTTGCCAGTTGACGCGCTGCGCGGAGAATACCAGTTGCGCGCCCAGGATCGAAACCGCGACCCGCAGCAGGTGGTGGAGCGCGATAAACGGGACGTCGAGGCTGAGGACGATCGCAAGCAGGCTGAGCTCGCTCTGGCCGCCCGGCGCATAGGCGAGCGCGACGGAGGTGAAGTCAGCGCCCGTCAGGCGCGCGATGCCGGCGGCAACGACGAGCCCGAATGCGATGATGATGACGGAGTAGCCGAGCGCCCAACTCACCCAGCGCGTGAACTCAGCAAGCGTCAGTCCGCGAAACTGCGCGCCGAGTAGAATGCCAAGCGTCACCTGCGTCACGATCAGAAGTTCAGATGGCACCTGCGAGGCCGTGAGGCCCATCGCGTGGACCGTGCCGCTGATAATCATCGGTCCGACAATCGACGCGCCAAGGATCCCAAAGTAGGCCGCGATCTGCCAGCCGATGACGGCGATTGCGAGCATGACGGCCGCGTCGACGGCGGTGACCTCCCAGATGTGGATCGTGTCGAGCACAGCGCCGCGGACCGGCAGGTCCGACGTCCACGAAAGGACTACCGGCACCGCGAAAACGATAAGCACCAGCCGCACCGACTGCATCAGCGTGACCATGCGTTCGTTCGCGCCCGCCTCCTTCGACATGAAGACCATCTCTGTGAGGCCGCCCGGCACTGAGACAAAGAACGATGTTGCAGGATCGAAGCCTGCGATGCGGCGGTAAAAGAGATAGCCGAGCGCGGTGACGAACGCGGTGTATGGCGCGATCAACAGGAGCGAAATGGCGAGTTCGCCGGCGCGGTCCAGGAGGGCCGGCGTAAACGAACTGCCGATCGCGACGCCGAGCACCATCCGCGTCGGTATCGTCAGCGAGCGGGGCCGCTTGAGCGGCAGGCCGACAATCGATGCGATCATGCAGGCTGTGAGTGATCCAAGAAAGATCGGCAGCGGCGCGTCGACGGCCACGAACAAGACCGCGCCAAGCGTTGCGACGATGAAGGCGAGCGTGACACCGGGCAGCCGCGTGTAAACGAGCGTCTTCAGGCGGTCCAATTCGGTATCAGCTCCCTGCCGTGCCCCCGGTCAGCGCCGCCACGGCGCCCGCACGGTCAGCGAGTTGCCCGGCACTATGTCTCCCCCTGACCATAGCGCCGCCGCCGCGATTTGCCCAAGCCCGCGACGCATTCCACACCTACGTGGCGTGCAACCTGCCGCATGGGCCCGCCGCGGCTTTGGGCCTGACCGCCGGTGTGGTTTAACCGGGCGCCGCGGCTCTGCCGTGGACCCTTGCCGGACTGAAGGATCACGCTGCTATGCAGGATCGCGAACCACCGCCATTTTCACACGCGCCGCATAGCGGCGCGCAGCCGCCGGCACCAGGTCATCCAAACCCTCACCCGGCGCCGCCCGGACAACCGCCACGGCGCCGCCGCCGCAAGCGCCCGCCCCCGGCCCCCAAACGCATGTCCTGGTTCAGCCGCATCGTGCTCGGCATAGTCTTCCTGCTCGTCGTCGCGATCGGGGCGGCGGCAACGGCTGTGATGCTGATCAACCCCGTTGACGTGGTCAGCAACCGGCTGGTCGCGCAGGTCAAGCAGACGACCGGCCGCGACCTCACGATCAAGGGCGGGACGGGCCTTTCGTTCTGGCCGAAGCTTGCCGTGTCGCTGAAGGACGTGACCTTGTCGCCGCCGCCAGGCATGACCGCGCCAGACACACTGCGCGCAAGCGAAGTCGCCGTGCGTGTTGCGATCTGGCCGCTGCTCAACGGCCGCGCGCAGGTTGAAAGCGTGGCCCTCGAGGCCCCGGTGTTTGACCTGCGCCGCGACACGTCGGGCCGGACAAGTTGGACGTTTGCAGGCCTCAAGCTACCGCTCGGCCGCACGCGCTTTGCGCAGGCGACCGGCCAGACCGCAACCGACGCGCGCAGCCCCGCCAGCCGTGGTGCAGCCGACGCCCGCACGCTCGCCCTCCTCGACAAGCTCGAGCTCAACGCCGTGCGCATCACGCGCGGCACCGTCAACTACACCGACGAGCAATCGGGCCACGCCGAAGCGTTCCGCAATATCGACATCACCATCCAGGGCCGCAGCCTGCGCGACCGCGCGACGATCAACGGCCAGATGCTCGTGCGCGGCACGACGATGAACTTCGATGCGACGCTCGGCGTACCGCGCGACCTGCTCACGGGCCGCCCGGCCGATATCGCGGTCAAACTTGCAAGCGATGCTGTGGCCGGCACGCTCAATGGCAAAGTCGACCTGACGGGCGCCACCGTCTTCCGAGGGCCACTGTTTGCATCGAGCGCATCACTTAGCCGGATCGCAAAGCTTGCAGCCTATCAGGCACCGAACGCCGACCAGCTCGGCAACGTGAAGGTCGCCGGTGATCTCGTCGTCCGCGGGCCGGAAGTGAACCTCAATCGGGCGCGGATCACGCTCGGAGAGGTCCAGGCAAGCGGCGCGCTCGGCGGCCGGTTTGACGGCCCGCGCCCGGCCCTGACGGCCGACCTTAAGATCAATCAGCTCGACATCGACAAGTTCACCGCCGGCGCGGCAGGCGTGGCGCCCGGCGCGTTGCCAGCGTCGTCGACGCCTGGATCGGCGGCAGCCTCAGGTGGCGGCCAGCCCAACTCGATCGATGATCTGCTGCGCCGGAGCCAGGTGAAGGGCTTCGTCGGCCGCGATGGCTGGGATGCAACGCCGATTGACACAAGCGTGCTTCGGGCAGCCGACGTCCGCGTCAAGGTCCAGGCGGGCCCCGTGACTGGAAGCGGCGTGCGCCTCGACAGCGCGAGGCTTCGGCTCGCGCTCAACAATGGGTCGGCACGGCTCGATGTTGATGACGCAAAGCTCTACGACGGCACGTTGCGCGGCATCGTCACGCTTGATCCGGCCAAGCCGGGCCTCCGCCTCGGAGCGAACCTACGCGCGAATGGGTTTGCGGCCCGCCGTCTGCTCAAGGACTTTGCCGGCGTCGACATGCTGGCGGCATCCACTGATGCACGGATCGCCGTTGGCAGCGGCGGCGCGAGCGTCAAAGACCTCGCTTCAGGGCTTGCGGGCACCGCCGAAGTTCAGATGAAAAACGGTGCCATCATCGGGTGGAACCTCGCCGAGATGGTCCGCCGCGCCCAACAGGGCCGGTTTGACGGTCTGCAGGCGGCGCCGTCGAAGAAGACCGATTTCTCCGAAATGTCGGCGACCTTCAAAATCCGGAAGGGCGTTGCGCGGAACTCTGACCTTAAGTTGCAAGGCCCGCTCCTCCGCGTCACGGGGGCCGGCGACATCGACATCGGCCGCCGGCAGCTCAACTACGTGGTCCGCCCGCGTGTCGTCGCCGACCTGACGGGCCAGGGCGGCGGCGTTGGCGGCGGCGGGCTGGAAATCCCCGTCCGCTTCAAAGGCTCTTGGGATGATCCCGACGTGCGCCCGGAGCTCGGTGACTTCCTCTCAGACCCGAACAAGGCCGCCGAAGCAGCCCGTCAGATCGGCCAGGCCTATGACCAGAACAAGGACAAGATCAGGGATCTCAAGCGCCAGTTCCGCGAGAAGGATACCGGCGAGGTTCTCGACGGTCTGCTCAAGAACGACGGCGCTGAGGCGAAGAAACTTCTGGAAGGTCTTTTCGGCAGATGACGAAAATAAGTGCCGATTCAGGCGTTTGAATTGACGTGCTGAGCATTGTCGATGCGATCGGCGGCTAACGCGTTAGGCCTGCGCACAAATCGGCAAAAGCAAATGTTCACCCGCCTGCGGATTAACACTTGCGAAGCAGACGCCGAGCCGTCATATGCAGCGTCTCCGTCTGTCCACCTGCCCTGAAGGTAAGGCCCCGGTAGCGCAAGCTGGTACGACCTAGACCCCAAAAGTAAGGAGCGGGCGGGTTAATTCTATCTGCTGGTTGGGGAGGGTCCGATGGCCTATGACGACACCCTCTTCCAATTGGGGATGGACTTGACTCGTTCAAGCACCGCCCAAAAGGAAGATCACCGTGAAACGGCGCTGGTTGCGCCACACGATACCGAACTCGATGAGAGCAATCCGTGCGATCTGGATGATCGCAGGGATTTCTTCATTGAGCGCGACGGCGTGCGCTACGCCGGCAACCACCTGATCATCGATCTGTTCGGCGCGAAGGGCGTCGACGATGTTGGTCGCATGGAAGACGCGATGCGCAAGTGTATTCGCGATGCCGGAGCCACGCTGCTTCACTTCCACCTGCACGAGTTCACACCAAACGGTGGCGTGTCAGGCGTTGCGGTGCTTTCTGAGAGCCATATCTCAGTCCACAGTTGGCCCGAAGCCGAGTATGCGGCGTTCGATGTCTTCATGTGCGGCGATGCCAAGCCTGAAGTCTGCGTCGATATCTTGCGCGATGCGTTCGAGGCCGACGAGGTTGTCGTCAAGACGCATCGGCGCGGCGAAGACCTTGATCTCAACCAGTGGCAGGCCGCCGCGAAGGAAGCCAGAGCCGCCTAGGCGACGGTTGCGCGGCTGTGATGTTGTCGGGGTGGATCGCGGTTTAACGGCCGGTCCGCCCCAACATCTTTGGGGCCGTCATGCGCATGACACTGGACACGCGCGAAGCTAGCAGCGATCTCACGTAAGCCAGGGCGCAACGACCCTCATCGTCGTCGGCACGCGTCTCTTCGGCTAGCCCTGGCCGGCGGTCATCCGGCGCGCCGGACATCTTCTATTTTGACTTCTTACCGGGGGCGCACTGCGTGTGCGCGGGCTCTTCATGGCGAAACCGACGACGCGGACCCGCTGGGTCAACGAGACATTCCATGCCGACTGGCAGGTGCGGCTTAAGGCCGACAAGGTCCTGCATGAAGTCAAGTCGAAGCATCAGCATCTCGTCATCTTCGAGAACAAGAGCTGGGGCACGGTGCTGATGCTCGACGGCGTGACGCAGCTCACGACCGCCGACGAGTTCATGTACCACGAGATGATGGCGCACGTGCCGCTGATGGCGCTTGAGCGGCCGAAGTCCGTGTTGATCATTGGCGGCGGTGACGGCGGCGTGCTCCGCGAAGTGTTGAAACATCCGTCCGTCAAGGGCGCGACGCTCGTCGACATCGATCGCGATGTCATCGATACCGCGCTCAAGTACTACCCGCAGGTCGCAGGCGGCGCATATGACGATCCACGCGCCGAGACGGTGATCGCCGATGGCGTCAAGTTCGTCGCCGAGACCAAGGAGCGGTTCGACGTCATCATCGTTGACTCATCAGAACCCATCGGGCCGTCGGCCGTGCTCCACAGCAAGCCCTTCTTCGATAGCTGCCATGCAGCGCTAACGCCCAGCGGCATTCTCATCGCGCAGAACGGCCTCGTGTTCTCAGCGCCTGAGCACCTTGAGCAGACCACGCGTTATTTGGCTGCAAGCTTTAAGACGGTCACGCCCTATCTCGTCACGCAGCCCTGTTATTTTGGCGGCGCGCTCGCCATTAACGCGGCGACCGATGGGGATGCGCCGGGCAGCGTTGCGGTCGCAACCCTCGCACGGCGTCAAAAGCGCCGCGGGATCGCGACCCGCTATTGGACACCAGAACATCACGGCGCAGCGTTTGCGCTTCCCGCCTACGCGGCGGCCGCCCGGGACGCTGGGCTCAAGACGTCAGCGTCCCGCCGACGGAAACCCTGACATCCCATTCGTTGACCTTGCGCCGGACCAGCCTCGCACCACCTACACGCAGGCGTGAGAGTTCGCGCGCAAATCGCGATTGGGCACGGGCACGTATCCTGCCTAGGTTCGATCGCACAACAAGCAGGCCGAAACGCAAACAAGAACGCCTGCCGAGATGACAAAGAAAGGCCAATCAATGGTCGACACGAGCACAAGACGGACGCGTCGGTTTTCCTTGAATGATATGAATGGGTTAGGGCTTGTGCTTATGGCCCTGACGTTGACGTTCGCGACGACGGCGATGTCTGAGGTGGATTATCAGGCAAAGGCTGCAGCGTTTGCCGCGAAGGAAAACCATCGCGCAACTGGAACGAGCGTGAAGAAGCTGGCGTTCTGTCCTTGGTCACCGACTAAGACCGAGGAAAAGGCGAGCTAGTTCGCCAGCCCCCCTCTGCACTCAGCTCTTTCGCCTTACCCCCGGGGCAGAAAGAGCGACGACCCCAGCCGGCGCCGGCTGGGGTTTTTTTGTTTGCCCGCCCGTTGTCTACCGCCGGACGCGGATCAGCCTGCGAGGTCGGCCAAACTCAATCCCTGCTGAGGCCTTTCTCGCGCAATTCGCGCTCATAAGTCGCCCAGCGCTCAGAGGCTTCGCGGCCGAGGGTCTGTAGGTAGTCCCAAGAAAACAACCCGGTGTCGTGGCCATCGTCGAATACGATGCGCACAGCGTAATTCCCGATGGGCCGCAGCGATGCAATTTTTACGTTGCGCTTCCCGCCGACCGTCACCCGCTGCTCAGGACTGTGACCCTGCACTTCGGCTGACGGGCTCATCACGCGAAGCATTTCGGCTGGCAATTCGTAACTTTCACCGCCGTCGAAGTTGACGAGCAGCGCCCCGTTGCCAGATGCGAGCTGAAGATCGGGCGCCGTAAGCCCATCTTTCGCCGCCGTTTGCACCTCGCCCCAGGCCTTGGCTGCGAGTTCACGATAGGTTGCTGCGTGCGGACCATCGGGCTCACTCGCCACGATCGGCTGACCTGCATCCGACTTCGCGCGGATGTCCATATGCAGCGGCACGCCGCCAAGGAACGGAATGCCGAGCTTTTCCGCCTCTGCTGCCGCGCCGCCGTGGCCGAAGATCTCCGACCGCTCGCCGCAGTTCGGGCAGAGGAAGTAGCTCATGTTCTCGATGATGCCGAGCACCGGCACATCGACTTTGCGGAACATGTTGAGCCCTTTGCGCGCATCAATCAGCGCGAGGTCCTGAGGGGTCGAGACGATGACGGCGCCCGAAAGCGGCACCTGCTGAGCCATCGAGAGTTGCACGTCGCCCGTACCCGGCGGCATGTCGATGACGAGCACGTCGAGGTCGCTCCAGGCGACTTCGCGCAGCATCTGGTTGAGCGCCGAGACGACCATGGGCCCGCGCCAGATGATCGGCGTGCCCTCATCAACAAGGAAGCCCATCGACATCGCCTGCAGGCCGTGTCCGTCCATGGGCCGGAGCGTCTTTCCGTCCGGCATCGGTTGCGGCCGGCCGCTCAGCCCGAGCAAGCGCGGCTGCGACGGGCCATAGATGTCGGCGTCGAGGACGCCGGCCTTCAGGCCATTCGCTTGGAAGCCAAGCGCGAGGTTCACAGCCGTCGTCGACTTGCCGACGCCGCCTTTGCCGGACGCAACGGCAATCAGATGCCGGACGCCAGGGACGCCCGCGGCCGCCTTCGGCGCGCTATCGGGCACTGGCGCCGGCGCCGGTGTTTGCGGACGCGATGGGGCAGCGGAGGCTTGCCGTGCAGCCGTGACGCGGGGATGTTCCGGCGGCCGGCTTGGCGCCGCGGCGGGTGGCGGATTGCCGGGCCCGCCCGATGGCCGATCCGCCGTCAGGATGGCCGTCGCTGATGCCACGCCGTCGAGATCGCTGAGCACGCGTTCCGCGGCCTGACGCAACGGTTCGAGCTCTTCCCCGCGCGCCGGATCAATCGTGATCGTCACCATGACTTTGTCATCGCGGATCAAAGGTTCAGACACGAGGCCGAGATCGACGATGTTGTTCTCGAGGTCCGGCCCCTTCACGCGGCGGAGGGCGTTGAGGACGGTCTCTGAGGTAACGGACATTCAGTTCTCCCTCCGCGCCGGATGATGCGCCGGTCGTTCGGCGTGCGCGCATCTTGAGCCGCGCACCCTTGCGGCGAGCAGAGATGCTGGCTCAGCCGCGGAGCGTCAACCGGCAAGCCGACGCATTGGATGCCAAACCCTGCAAGCTAGAGCGTCTGCTTTCGCTGCTGGATCATCATGTAGGTATCAAAGGTCGTCTCGGCGAGTTGCATCCAGAGATAGCCGTCACGGCGCATCGCGTTCATGCTCGCGAGCACTTCCTTGAAGGCACCGTCCTTCGCAGCAATCGCATCCATCTCGGCTCTGGCCGCTGCGAAACACGCATCGAGCATCGCCTCGCCGTAGGGCTGAAGGCGGGCACCGCTGGCGACGGCGCGGCGCAGGGCTGCCGGGTTCTGCGAATCATAGCGAGCGAGGATCTTCGCGTTGGCAGCCGCCGCTGCGGTTGTGAGCGCCGTGCGTTGCGCCTCCGTCAGCGCATCATATGCGGCCTTGTTGACGATCAGCGCGAGTTGGCCCGCGCCGTTCCACCAGCCCGGGTAATGCAAGACGGACGCGCTCTGATAGAGACGCAGGCTCTCATCGTCATAGGGCTGACCCCAGACAGCGGCGCCGATCTGACCCGCCGCGAACGCCGCTGGAATGTCCTTCGGCGCCAACGCGACAGGTTCAGCGCCAAGCCGCCGCATCACGCCGGCACCAAGGCCACTGATCGCAATCTTCAGCCCATTGAACCCGTCCGCGCCTGTCACCTCTGCTTGGAACCAGCCGCCCATCGCAGCACCGGTTGCCCCGCACGGGATCGCCATCAGCCCGCGCTGTCCGAGCACCTCGTTGATCAACGCTAGCCCGCGACGGTCAGCAAGCCAGGCCGCATGCAAGCGGGCGTTCAAACCAAACGGCGCGCCGCCGAGAATAGCGGCGGCCGGCGCGTCGGCGAAAGCAGCGGCCGGGTCGACGAGGGCGGCTGCGATCTCAGCCTTGCCAACTTGCGCCACCACCGTCGTTGCGTCTTGCTCAGCGGCCTCGCTGATCGTCAGCCTGAAGCTGTCGCCCGTCAGGCTCGCGACGTCTTTCGCCATCTCATCGAGCGGGCCCGTAACTGCGTCGCGGCTGCCGGCCACCGCGCGCGAGAGTTTCCACGCGGCCTTGCCGCCGGACTGCGCGGGCGCGGATGTGGGCACGGCCGCTGCAACCGCACCAACAGTTGCGGCGGCGCCTGCGCCAATGACATTGCGGCGGGTGGGTCGCGACATTTCGAACCTACGCTTGGCTACTCTGATCTGTGATCGCGCGGACGCTACCTTGCGGAAATCCAGACGGAAACGCCGTCCAAGGTCTCGGTTAACGCAGGCGACGCCCGATGATCTCGCCAAATGGATAAGACCAATTTCCGCGCGCGCAAGGCGGGTCAAATTGCGCGGCGCAAGGGCGTCCGGTACACCGAACGAAGGAGGATCATGTGCGCCAGAACAGCCAGAAAACGCCAGCGCTCGGCCGCCTCGCGGTTGCGCCGACACCGGATGACCCGCGCCTGTCCGAGGTTGTATCCGGCATTGACCAGACCGGTGCTGCAATCGACGTGTCGGTCGTGACGGAACGCCCGCTCACGCTGTTCCTGAACGCGCGCGAGATCGTGACGATGATGACCATTGGTGATCATCCGGACCTGCTCGCGATCGGGTACCTGCTGAACCAGAACATGCTGCGCGACGACGATGTGATCACCGCGATCGACTACGACGACGACATCGACACCATCGTCGTCCGGACCGAGCGCGAGACCGACTACGAAGAGAAGCTCAAGAAGAAAGTCCAAACCTCTGGGTGCGCGCAGGGCACGGTCTTCGGCGACCTGATGGACGAGCTCGACGACATCGAATTGGCGCCAGAGGCCCGCATCAAAACGAGCTGGCTTTACGAGCTGACCCGCCAGATCAACACCGCGCCGAGCCTCTACCTGAAGGCCGGCGCGATCCATGGCTGCGTACTTTGCCGCGAGAACGTGCCCGAGATCTACATGGAGGACGTCGGCCGTCACAACGCGATCGATAAGATCGCCGGCTACATGTGGCGCCACAACGTGAGCTGCGACGACCGCATCTTTTATACGACCGGGCGGCTAACCTCGGAGATGGTCATCAAGTGCGTGAAGATGCGCATTCCGGTGCTGGTCTCGCGGTCGGGCTTCACCGCATGGGGTGTGCAGCTTGCGCGGCAGGCCGGTCTCACCCTGATTGGACGCGCGCGCGGAAAACGGTTCGTCGTCCTCTCCGGTGCCGAGCGTGTCGTGTTTGACGAAGACATCGCAACCGTTGCGGATGAGGCGCGCCAGCACGCGCGCAAAGGGAGCCTCGCCGATGTGGGAGAGTGAGGAACAGGAAGCCGTCCTGCCTGACATCCCGGACGACAAGTTTTGGTGGTTGGCACTTGTCCAACTCGAGAAGACGGCCAAGCAGAATTTGTTCTCAGAGGAAGAGGAAGGCGCTTACGTCTGGGTCGCCGCGGTCGCGAAGGAGAAAACGGACGTGGATCGGCTCATCCAGAAGGCCGCAAAGGCCGAGAGCCTGCGCGTCATATCCATTGAGGATCACACCGTCATCGAAGAGATCGAAGAGATTGCCGACGCCGATGAGCATCTGGCGGATGATGTGCGGATCGCCAAGCCGGATCAGCCGCTCTCTTGGGGCACGTGGCACGTCTACTACGGCGATGGCGAAGCGTAAGCGCGGCCACCGGCCGGTTGCCCCGCCGGAGTGGTGGCCCGAGCCGGCGCGCGACGTTGTCGGCGTCCTGCTGGCCGGCGGTCAATCGCGCCGCATGGGCGGTGGAGACAAGGGCCTGAAGTCCCTCGGCGGCACCCCGATGCTGGCGACCGTCAGTGATCGGCTGCGGCGCCAAACCGGCGCGCTTGTTCTGAACGCAAATGGTGACGAGACGCGGTTTGCCACGTTCGACCTGCCCGTCGTTGCAGACCCGGTCGAGGATCACCCAGGCCCACTGGCAGGCGTGCTTGCAGGCCTCGGGTGGGCGGCCGCGCATCGCCCGGAGGCACGCTACATCGCGACCGTCTCGACCGACGCGCCGTTCATTCCGCCTGACCTGGTCGCAAGGCTGGCGGCAGCGCTCGACGCGGCACCGGATGCGCGTATCGCGATGGCGCGATCGGGCGGGCAGTTGCATCCGGTGATCGGACTCTGGCCGGTCGCACTCGCGGACGATCTGGCAGCAGCGCTCGCGGCGGGCACGCGCAAGGTGCTCGCGTGGACCGATACCCACGGCACAGCGGCGGCCGATTTCGCGCCCGTCCTCGTCAACGGGCACCTGATCGACCCGTTCTTTAACGTCAACACGCCGGACGAACTGGGCTTTGCCGAAGCGATCCTGAAGACGACGGGTGCCATCCAGCCGCCGCCCGCCTATGGCGTTGTCGGCTGGAAGTCATCCGGCAAGACGACGCTTACGGCGGCGCTTATCGCGGAGTTACGGGCACGCGGGCTGACGGTGCATTCAATGAAACACGCGCATCATGCATTCCGCGTTGACGAAGCTCAGACCGACAGCGCGCGACACCGGAAGGCGGGGGCGTCGCGCGTTGGGCTCACGTCCGGCCGCCGGACCGCGCTCATTACAGAAGACGGCGGCGCGCGCACCGATGCCGGCGCCTTCAACGAGATGCTCACGCGCATGGGGCCTGCGGATATCCTGATCGTCGAGGGGTTCAAGCGGGCGCCAATCCCGAAGATCGAGGCACGCCGGCGCGGAGCCTCCGAGGCAACACCGATCGCCGAGACCGACCCGCACGTCATCGCGATCGCGACGGACGACCCGGGCAGCGTTCGCTCCTCCCTGCCCGTCGTCTCACTCGACGCTGTTGCGCGCGTGGCCGACCTCATCCTCGCCCATCGCGACGCGGCAGCGGCCGCGCAACACAGCGCATGACACGCCGGAACAGATGCGCTCACGCGGTTTCCGCACTGGCTGTTCTGCTCGCAGCCAGCTTGCCCGCTGAAGCCGCAGATCCGAAGCCTATGCCGGCCGAGGACGCTGGCGCGCCCTACGTCGCACTCATTGGCGACGGGATCGACTACCGCGCGGAGGCAATCGCCAAGCGACTGGCCCGAGACGGCGAAGGCGACCCGATGGGTTGGGACTTCGCCGGCGACGACCTGTTTGCCTTTAACGAGACATCCGGCCAGACGCTGCTTGCGACGCACATCATCGACCGCGCGAAGACCGGCGGGCTTGTCGTCATTCGCATGGCACCGTCCTCCCCAACCGGCTTCCCGGAGGCGGTGAAACTCGCAACGCAGACGCCGGCGAAGATCATTCTGACGCCGCCGCTGACTGCGGGCAGTTCGACGCTTGCCTGGATCGCTGAAGCTGCCGCGCGCTTCCCCGACACGCTGTTCATCGCTCCCGCAGGCGCCGACAGCGCCAACCTCGATAAGCGCGCTAAACTTGATAACGTTGATAAGATTGATAACCTCATCATCGTCTCGACGGCCGATCCAGGCGCGAACGTCGGCGCGCGCGCCATCACGCTTGCGATTGCGTTCGCCATCGCGCCAACGCAGGGGCAACCGACTGATCGCACGGGGCTTGCAGCGGCGCTCATCGCAGCCGATGCCATGACCGCGCGAGCTGCCAAGCCGGACCTGCCGCTTGCCGACCTCGTCAAACGCATAACCGCCGACGCGCGGCCCGGCACGCCCCGGCGCGCGCGCCTCGGCCAGCGCACCCTCACGTTGAACACCAGCCCCACCGGGAGCCGCGACGCCCAATGACCCAATCCCGCAATCGGAAAGAACGCCGAGCTGCCCGCGCGCGCGGCGAACTCGACAATCAGGCTTTCCTCAAAATCTCTGACAAGTTCATCGATCTCGCCAACCGCGAGAACGCCAACACCAAGGCCACCGAGCTGCACATGGCGTTTTTGTGGGCCGCCGCGCGCTACAACGCGCACGTCGCACGCAACGTCATCGACGTCGATAACCACGAGGCGTTCGTGCAAAAAATGGCCGGGCAATACATCGAGATGCTGCGCCAGCACCTCGGCGACCCGTCACTCGGCCCGGCCGCTGCCGACGACGAACCAAGCGCCCCCGACGCAGACGCGCCCGGGGATGCCTAGTCGCTGTCCTTTAAGCGCCGCTCGAGGAACAGTGAATTCGGGTCTTCGCGATAGCTGCCGAACGCCGCGCAATCGGTGAAGCCGGACTTTCGGTAGAGCGCGACCGCCGCTTCCTGCTTTACGCCTGTCTCGAGGCGAACGACTTCGACGTCGCGGATCTGCGCTTCGGCGAGCAGGCCGTCGAGCAGACGCCGGCCGAGGCCGCCGCCGCGCGCGTCAGGGTCGACCCACATCCGCTTGAGTTCGCTCGTCCGGTCTTTGGCGACGAGCAAAGCACCACATCCGACGGCTGCACCCCGCGCCCGCGCGACGTGAAAGATCGCACCGGCTGATGCCAGAGCTTCGGGCGAAACCGGGTGATTGCTTTCGGCTGGGTAGAGCGCGCTCGCATACGCGTCCGAGGCTGCAAACAGGGCGCGCACATCATCCTGAAGCGGGCTTTCAACGCCAATCACCGCCCCGACAATCTTCGGCCCGACAGCGTCTTCCACTGGCCCTTCGCCGGGCTTTGTCTCGCGGCCAAGCGCTTCCCATTCCGCAACTTCCTCATCGTTGAGGAACCCTTGGCCGACCTTGTAGGCGGTTCGCATGGCACCAACCGGTACGGTCGCGGCGTCTGAAAAGTCTTCGGAATAGTCGAGCAGGCCGTCGAGCTTTGCGAACGCCGGATCCGACGTCCAGAGCTTGGCAAGCGCTTGCGTGCGGACATCGTCCGGCACGCCATCGCCCATGAAGCGCGTGAAGTCGGAGTCTGCGTTTAGCGCTTCGAAGTCGACGTCGGAGAAGTCGTCTTCGGGCGCGTCGGCCTGCTCGTCCGTTTCATCCTCTGCCGCCGCAGCATCAGCCTCAGCGGGCGCGTGTTCCGGCTCGTCGCGCGCCTCTGACTTCCGGCGCGACCACCGGCCGAGAAAGCCCTCGCCGTCCGCTGTTGCGTCCGCTGCAACGTCCGTTCGTTTGTCATCGCCTGCCGACATCATGCGTCCCGATCAGGTCTCCGGCAGGTCTTGTCCGCCTGCGCGCAACCGCGCGCGAAGCTCAACGATCGGTTCCTTACCGAACTGGTAGGTCTCCTCACGCGGGCCGCGATTGCGCTTGCGCTTCTTGAACGGCTCTTCGACGTGATGCTCGGCGACAAACGCGCGAACGAGTTCCCGGATGGCGTCCGGCATTGCGACCGCCTCGATGATTTCGTCGCCGCTATCGGTGTGCGCCTGCGCGTCGAACGGCGAGACCGTCGCCTCATGGACGATCAGTTGCGGGCCGTCGGGATCATCGGCGTTTTCCTGCAGCACAATGTAAATGACCGGTTCGCCGTGCAGCAGGTTTACCTGATAGTCCGCGGTCTGCTTTCGATGCAGCGTCAGCGAGACATTCGCTGCGTGCCAGTGCACATAGCTGTCGCCGCGCACCAGTTCGCGCCACTCAGGACACGGCGGCGGATTGAGCAGCACGCTCACCGGACGCCACCGCTCCGTTTCCCAGGCATGATCGACCGTCTCGCGCGCAATAACGACGCCGATGTCGATCGACAATTCTTTGCTATCCAAAGTCTGGGTCACGCCCGCTGCCATTTCGAATTGTTTCGTCGTCCGCTAACATATGACGACGACGCTCAGACGGGCATGCCTGCGACGAACTGCGCCAGACTGCCGCACACCTGCAAGCTATCCCTGACGGCCGTCCTTGTCCGGGCAAAAGAGCCCACCGCTCATCCACGCTAGATCCGTTCGCGAACCTTCATGACCGACACGCGCCTGCTTCTTTGCAACTGCCAGAAAACGATGCACCTCGACGGCGACGCGATCGCCAAGGCGCTCGGCGCCGATGTTGCGATCCCGATCCACACCGAGCTTTGCGGCGCGCAGATATCGACCGCCGCGGATGCCTTGAAGGCCGGCGGACCGCTGCGGATTGCGTGTACGCAGGAAGCAGCGCTCTTTGCCGAACTTGCCGATGAGCACGCCGCAGACGCGCCGGCGTTCGTAAACATCCGTGAGCGTTCCGGTTGGTCAGAAGCCGGCGATGCGGTCACGCCGAAGACCGCTGCTCTGCTGGCGGCGGCCGCTTACCCGGCGAAACCCGCAGGTCTCACAACGCTCACATCGGAGGGCGTTTGCCTCGTCATCGGCGCCGGGCAGAACGCCTTTGATACCGCGATGAAGCTCTCAAGCCGCATGAGCGTCAGCCTGCTTTTGACAGATGCCCGCGACATCGTCTTGCCGTCGAACATTCCGTGCCAGGTCGCGACGGGCCGCATTCGGTCGGCGAAGGGCCACCTCGGCGGGTTTGGTATCGACGTCGATGGCTATGCGCAGCTTATCCCTTCGTCACGCGCCGAGCCGCACTTCACGCTCGCCCGCGACGGGGCGGCTTCGACCTGCGACATCATCCTCGATCTCACAAACGCGCCGCCGCTGTTCACTGGCCATGCCAAGCGCGATGGATACCTGCGCGCAGACCCGGCAAGCCCCGGCGCTGTTGCGGAGGCTATGTTTGCCGCAAGCGACCTGGTCGGTGAGTTCGAGAAGCCGCTCTACGTCTCCTATGATGCAGCCATCTGCGCGCATGCCCGCAGCGGGAAAATCGGCTGCCGCAACTGCCTCGATGTGTGCCCGACGGGTGCGATCGCGCCTGCCGAAGAGCACGTCGAGATCGCCGCTGAAATCTGCGCCGGCTGTGGCAGCTGTCATGCGGTCTGCCCAACCGGCGCTGTCAGCTATGCGTATCCCGAGCGACCCGACCTGCTCGCGCAAATGCAGATCGCGCTCGGCGTCTACCGCGGCGCAGGCGGGCGCACGCCCGTCCTCCTATTCCACGACACCGATGAGGGCGAGGCGCTGATCAACGCCATCGCCCGCTTCGGCCGCGGACTGCCCGCGAACGTGTTGCCATTCCCGCTGCATGCAACGAGCCAGCTTGGCCACGACGTTCTGCTCGCGCTCATCGCGTCCGGGGCGCAGCATGTCGTGCTGCACCTGTCGCAAAAGAACGAAGAAGAGCGGCCGGTCCTCGAGGGCCAGATCGGTCTCGCCGCCGCGTTTCTCGAAGCGATGGGGCATGCGTCCGGGCGGCTGCATCTCGCAGACGAGGCCGACCCCGACGCGTTTGAGGCGTTGCTGTACGGCCTTGCTGACCTGCCGGACGTAACGCCCGGCGCATTCGCGACCAGCGGGACCAAGCGTGACACGGTGCGCCTCGCGCTCGCCCATCTGAGCGGCGCGGCTGAGACTGCGCCGGAGACCTTCGCGCTGCCAAAGGGCGCGCCCTACGGCCGGATCAACGTCAACACGTCGGGCTGCACGCTCTGCCTCTCGTGCGTCAGCGCCTGCCCGACCGGCGCGATCACCGACGACGCAGACCGGCCGCAGATCGCGTTTACCGAACAGGCCTGCGTGCAGTGCGGCCTCTGCGCGGCAACCTGCCCGGAAGGCGTCATTGCGCTTGAGCCGCGCTACACGTTCAGCACGGACGCGATGGCGCCGACGGTTATCAAGACCGAACAGCCGGCATCCTGTGTTCGCTGCGGCAAGGACTTCGGCACGCAGTCGACGATCAATGCGGTGCTGGAACGCTTGAAGGGCCACAGCATGTTTGCCCGCGAGGATCAGATGCGGCTCATCCAAATGTGCGATGACTGTCGCGTCATCACGGTGGCGGAGGGCGACGACAATCCGTTTGGCGGTGGCGGGCGTCCGCGCATCCGCACGACGGACGATGACCTCGCGGAAGCGGCATCTGCCCCTTCGGCCAAGCCAAAGACGCCGGACGACTTCCTGAGCTGAACCCGGCGCACAAACCGCGCGAAGCTTACGAACTTTGGACCAGCGGCAGGTTGGTCAGCAGGTTCTGCGGCTTCATGCGGACCACACCGCCGGCATCCATCGCAAGTGCGAGGTAGATCGGCCGGCGACGGACGTGGTCGAGCACGCGCGCTTCATCCGTAATCGTCATGCGGAAGAGCCCAACGATCTTCGCCATGTCGTCGAGATCAACCGTCTCGCCATCGTAAAGCCGGTTGAGCAGCCCCGTCGCCTCGCGATCAAGCCCGATGTGCCAACGCCAGTCCGTGTCATCGAGCCGGGGCCGCGGTTCAACCCGGACCTCAAGGCCGATGAGATGCGCAAGCCAGCGTTCGAGCACGCGCGCAAATCCATCGAGTGCCGGCTGCTCAAAGCGGAAGTCGATGACCGTATCGAACCGGTCTGACCGCGCCCAATACCCTGCCGCGTTGTCCTCATCGAGCACATCGAGCGCAACTTCGCGCATGGGCGTTCCGGTTTCGGCAAGCAATTGGCTGATGCCGGTCTGCGTTTCAGCCTTGGCATGCATCTCGACGATCTCTTCGTCCGCAAGCATGAGCTGGCCGTCATCGGTCGATGCCTTTTGCGTGCGAAACAGAAGCTCGCCGGCGCGCACGCGGAACGGATCGGTTGCGCCATCGAGCATGTTGCGCGCGATGACATGGGCGAGCTGATCAAGGAACACTGGCGGGGTCCGGTTCTTGCGCTCGCGGATCAGATCAAGATACGCGCCTTCGATCGTCCCGGCTTTGATGAGTGCGTCGCGGAAAGCGAGGACGACACGATAGTTGTCGATCGCATCGGCATCGGCCATCGCGGTGATGTCGGCGTCAGATACAGCCGCGAACGGGTCTTCGAGCAGGCGCTCATGCAGCGCGATCTCGTTCGCGCAGCTTTCCGCGACCGGATGGACTTCGGGCCGCGTCAGGTAGGCGAGGATGAACTGCGGCGTGACCGTGAGCCAGCCCTGTTCGTCACGCTCAAGTAGATGCAGCCCGGCTGACTTCCAAAACTCAGGCATCGTCATCCACCAGCGTCCAGATCCGCGCGTGCATTGGCTCCCCCGATGGCGCCTTGATCGTGCGGAACTCCTCGACGATCTCGCCAGCGTCGTCGCGCGTGCGCCGGATCGTGAAAACCGTATTAATCTCGACGTCGGCGCAAAGGCTCTCGGCGAAGGTAAGTTCGTCCTCGGCCGCTGCTTCCGCTGCCTGTCGGTTTGGTGCGCCGTACTCGTCCTCAAGGTGTGCCGCGAGGTTCGCGTGCGCCGCCGCCCGGTCGGCATCAGTGACTTCGGCGACGCTTGCAAACGTTGCCCGGCCGAAACTCCCGAGGCCCAAGAAACCGTTGGCGAACGCCTGGCGGACCTTGCCGGTGACGTCGTCCGGGTGAAGTCCTGCGAACGCGAAGCCACCGGTGACCGCGATCTCATCTTCAGCAGCCGCGGTCTCAAACACGCGTTCGTCCGTGCCGTCGAAGCGGATTGTCCGCAGCATCTTCCTCATCTGCCGCCCCCATTGGCTGCAGCCGCAGCATCGGCGATCACGTGCCGGTAGGGTGCAAGGAACGTTTCGCCGTCGGCGGTCCGCACGATCAGCGCCAAATCATCGTCGATGCCGACCACCTCGCCGGTTCGCTGAAGTCCACCAGCGTCTTCGAACTCGGCTTCTGATTGGTGCCCGATGACGCGGCCGATCCACGGCTCTACGATCGGGCGGATGCCGTCTTCTTCCCACCGGTGAATGCCGGCGATGATCGGCGGCGCGATCGCTTCAAGGAGGTCGGTCCGTGTGATGTCAGCGCCGTCTTCTTCAGCGATTGCGCTTTCAGACTCGATCTCGCCCGGCTCAACGCGGTCGAGCTTGCGCTGCAGGACGATGTCGAAACCGAGCGTCATCCACGGCGGCACGTCATCGTCGTCAACGGGGGGCGCGGTAAGCCTCAGCATGCCAACGCGCGCGCCATTGCAGATGAGGTGGTCCGGCCATCTGATCTGCAGCGCCGTCTGCGATGGCATCAGGAGCGCAAGCGCCTCGATGACCGCCGATTGCAACACCAGCGCCATCTCGCGCGCACGCGCCAGCGGGACATCAGGCTCAAGCACGAGCGCGCCCGTCACCTGCTGCGAGCTCCGCGACCAGACGAGATCACCGGCGCCGAGCGTACCGGACATCGCGCCGGCAATCGCAACATCATGTGGGCGTTCAGGCGACTTGACGCTGTGCCCGGTGACCAGCGGCGGAAATCTCGGATCGGCAAGATGCATCGATGGAGCGCGTCAGCCGAGGCTGATCTCGTCCTCGACCACGTGTTCGAGGTCCGTCCCCTCCGCCGTCAACACCATGCGAACTTTCAGTGTTCCGGTGCCCTTCTCGCGGCCGACCCGCTCGATCTCACGCTGTGACGTGACGCCAACCTGCTTCAGGAATTTCCTGAGGCTCATATTGAATTTCTCTTCGTCCATCGGCGGCTCCTCCCGGAGTTTTATTGGTTTGGTTTCGAGACCGACTGCAGCCGGACGGTGCCGTCGGCCTGATACTGTTCCGACGACGACGTCGCGACCGATTGCAGGCCGAACCAGGTGACGGCGACGAGCGCGACCATCAGGATCATCGCGACGACAAACGCTTTCATGTCTTGAACTCCAAGGCAGCAATGGCGGCGGCTGGCGGCCGATACCGCTCAATTTCACGGCAGGTGTGACCTAGCGAGCGAATGAAGGCAAGCCCGGCGCCAGCAAGCGAAACCAGCGCGATGCGACGCCCGCCATAAGCGTATCATGCCAGGTGCGAAGAAATGCGCGCCACCACTTGATTGCTGTTGGCGGCACCACATTTCACCGCCGCGCCAGGCGCTCATGCCGGGCGCTCAAACCCAGACGGGAGAAGAACATGGTCAAGTCGTTCGCCGCAGCAGCCGCTCTGATCGGTGCAATCGCACTGGCCGGACCGGCGCGCGCTGATACCGACCGGATTGAGACGGGGCTCCTGGAGTGCAGCGGTCAGGGTGGATGGGGGCTGATCATTGGGTCTCAGAAAACGATGACCTGCACGTTCACGTCGCTCTCCGGTAAGCCGCTCGGCGTTTACGATGCGACGATCACGAAGTTCGGTCTCGACATCGGCAAGACCGGGCAGACGTCGATGATCTGGGCTGTGTTCGCGCCGGCAACGGCTGCGGGCGACAACTACGATGTCGGATCGCTCGCCGGTGGTTATGTCGGCGTCTCAGCGGAAGCGTCAGCCGGGATCGGGCTCGGTGCTGACGCACTCGTCGGCGGCGGCGAGACGTCGTTTGCATTGCAGCCGGTCAGCGTGAAGGCGCAGACCGGGATCAACATCGCAGTCGGCGTCAAGAACTTGAACCTCACCTTCCGCGGCCCGGCCGGATAGTCAGCGCACGCGCTCAAGGCTCGCGCGGCGGAGCCCTCCGCCGCGCCGAGACAGCGTTACTTCGTTGCCTGCTCAAGAAAGGCGATCAGGTCCGCCCGTTCGCGATCATCGCGCATCTTTTGCAGCGGCATCTTCGAGCCCGGCGTGAAGACTTCCGGACCGAGTTCAAAGAGCTTCGAGATCGTCTCCGCAGTCCAGACGATATCAAGATGCTTCAACGGCTCGGAGTAGCGATAGTCCTTTACCGTCGCGATCCGCCGGCCGAACACGCCGTGCAGGGTCGGGCCGGCACGGTTCCGGCTATCGGGCGACAACGTATGGCAAACGCTGCACTTGCGCGCGAATTGGATGCGGCCGCGCTCGACCGGGTCGTCGCTGTCGGCCGTCACTTGGAACCTGCGCGGGAACGATGACGGCACCGGCTCGAACGGCTTCCGCGGCGTCACCTGCCAGATGTGCACGGCGTCATCGAGGCCGCCGTAATAGAGCGCCTTCGCATCGGCTGAAAACGCGAGCGCCCAAATCGGCCCGAACGGGTTTCGGTACTCTTCGATGAGCGCCCAGGTCTTCGTGTTCCAGACGCGGACGAGGCCATCGCCACCAGCGGTCGCCAGACGGCCTGCGCGATGAGCCAGCGCGAGGACCGGCTTGCCATGCTTGGCGAGCGTCTTGACCTGCTCGCCGGTCGCAGCATCGACGAGGCCGACCGCGCCATCGGTCGCGCCAAAGGCAATGAGGTTTGTGCCGGCGATCCGCGTCAGAACGTTGAGCCCCCAGCCATGATTGAGGACCGCGCGCTCGAGCGCGCCGGTGGCCGCGCTGAACCGGCGGAGGCGGCCATCGCTGCTGGCAGTGAAGATCGACTTGCCGTCGGCGGAAAAGACCGCGGCGCTGACCGGGCCGCCGTGTCCCTCAAGCGTATGACGGTGGGCCCATGTGCCATCGGCGCCGGGCGTCCAAATGCGCGCGGTGCGATCCCAGCTTGCCGACGCAATGGCCGCGCCGCCGGGTGCCACATCAAGCGCGTTGATCTTGTGGGTATGGCCCTCGAGGACGATCGGTTGCGACCGCGCGCCGTTCGGCTTAAGTGCGGCCGCCGGGATCAGCCGGACTTTGCCATCGTCTCCGGCAAGGACAGCGCCGCCGGCGGCAAAGGCAACGGCGTTGATCGCACCTTCGACGTCATCAAAGCGGCCGGCTTCGGAGGGCGTGGGCTTGGACGTGTCCCAGGCCATCATCGAATAATCGAACGAACCGGAGAGCAGCAGCTTCCCGTCTGCCGAGAGCGCAAGAGCTTTGACCGGGCCACCGTGGCCCGTGAGCTTTAGCGGGGGCTTCGGCTTTGCCGGTTGCTTCGCGGCCGGCTCGTTGGCTTGAGCGCCGGCCACGGCCCAGACAGCGCAAAGGGCGCACACCAAGGCGGCCGCGCCCTTCGTCAAGTGCTTCGTCATGAACCGCATAGCGGGCGGGACGTGCGTCGCTATTCAGCCGGCTGGACGCGGCCGCCGGTGATTTCCTCGCGCTCCTTCTCGAGCACTTCCTTGGCCCAGATGTTGTGGTGCTCTTTCGCCCAATTCACATCGACCTCGCCGGATCCCATCGCCGAGAATGCGCCCTGCATTCCAATCGTCCCGATGTAGATGTGTGCAAACACGACGATGGTCATGAAGATCGCGAGGCCGCCATGCCAGAGCGTGGCGTACTGCTGCTCTTGGTTGGCCGATAGCTCCGTCGGCAGGTTGAGGCCGAACTGATTGAGGAACGCAAACGTCTTCGCAAACATCGGGAATTCGAACGGCCAGAGCAGCGCGATGCCCGATAGCGAAAGCGAGACGCCGGAGAGCATCACGAGCCAGAACAGGATCTTCTGGCCGGCATTGAACTTCTTGGCAGGCGGATGTCCGCCGCCGATCATGCCGCCGCCGCGCAGAAGCCAGATGGCGTCGTACCGGTTCGGGATGTTTTGCGCGACCCACATAATGAACGTGAGCACCAGGCCGACCATGAAGGCGAAGGCCACGTAGTTGTGGGCCCACTTCATGCCGATCGAAAAGCTCGCGAACAGCTCCTTGCCCATGACCGGCATCAGCACGTGCTTGCCGTAGACGATGTTGAGGCCGGAGACGGCAAGGATGATGAACGAGACGGCTAGCAGCCAGTGGCCGGCCCGCTCGACATCGGTGAAGCGCGTGATCGTCGAGCCCGACATGCCGGCGTCGACTTTGATGCGGCCGCGCAGGAGGAAGAACAGCGCGAGCAGCAACAGGATGCCGCCAAGCCCGTAAGCGCCATACTTCGTGTAGTCGCCCTCGCGGAGGATCTGCCAGTTGCTGCCGGATGAATCGACGAGGACGGCCGCACCCGGACCAATCTGTTGCGCGTTGCCGGATGCGCCCTCGCGCACCTTCCGCCACATCTCGGTGTCGTACTGCGGCGCGCCGCCAAGTCCGGCGCCGCCCGGCAAATTGGTTGGCGCCTGCTGCTCGCCTGGCGTCGATGCGCCCGATGGTGGGCGGACGCTCGATTGCGCATCGGCGGACGACGGGGCGAGCATCACGCCGAGGAGCGCGACGAGGCCCGCGAGAACCGCGGTGCGGGCGAAACCGAATGAGCGGAGAAGGCGCATGTTCTTGACCGTACTGTTGCAGCGTGCCGACGCGATCATCAGCAAATCGATTGCCTGAAACAAGTGTCCCCCACCCCGTATGCGAGGAGGGGGACGAATTGACCATCGCGCGCCAGCGCGATGAAGCGGTGCCTAGCTCGCAGGCAAAGCCGCTTAGCCGGCCTGGCCGGAGTAGGCCTTGCCCCAGCCCCAGGCGCCTGACCCGAAGCCGCGGCCGACGACGCGCTTACGGTAGATGTCGGAGACAACGTCGCCGTCACCTGCCAGCAGCGCCTTCGTCGAACACATCTCGGCGCAGAGCGGCAGCTTGCCTTCTGCGAGACGGTTGGTGCCGTACTTCTGATAGGCGACCTTTTGTGGTTCGTCCTTCGGTCCGCCGGCGCAGAAGGTGCACTTGTCCATCTTGCCGCGCGTGCCGAAGTTCGACCGCTGTGGATACTGCGGCGCGCCGAATGGGCAGGCGTAGAAGCAGTAGCCGCAGCCAATGCACAGGTCCTTGTCGTGGAGGACCACGCCCTGTGCCGTCTGGCTGAAGCAGTCGACCGGGCAGACCGCCATGCAAGGCGCTTCCGAACAGTGCATGCAGGCAACCGAGATCGAACGTTCGCCCGGTTGACCGTCATTGATGGTGACCACGCGGCGGCGGTTCACGCCCCACTGCACCTCGTGCTCGTTCTTACAAGCCGTGACACATGCGTTGCATTCGATGCAGCGCTCGGCGTCACACAGGAACTTCATGCGTGCCATGGGTTATGCCCTCCAGATCTTGCAGAGCGTCGTCTTCGTTTCCTGCATTTGAGTGACGCTGTCGTAGCCATAGGTTTGTGCAGTGTTGGTCGCCTCGCCGAGCACGTATGGGTCAGCATCCTTCGGGTACTTGTCCCTGAGATCCTTGCCCTGGAAGTGCCCGCCGAAGTGGAACGGCATGAACGCGACGCCTTTGCCGACGCGCTCGGTCACCATCGCGGCGACCTTCACCTTGCCCTTCTCAGGCCCCTCGACCCAGACCGTCTCGCCATCCTTGATGCCAAGGTCATTGGCGTCGGCCGGATGAATCTCGACGAACATTTCCTGCTGCAGCTCAGCGAGCCACGGGTTCGACCGGGTCTCGTCGCCGCCACCCTCGTATTCGACCAGACGGCCGGAGGTGAGGATGATCGGATAGTCCTTCGAGAAGTCCTGCTTCTGGATCGACGCATACATTGTCGGGAGCCGGTAGAACTTCCGGTCCTCGTAAGTTGCGTATTGGTCAACCAGATCGCGGCGCGGCGTGTAGAGCGGCTCGCGGTGGACCGGCACGGGATCCGGGAACGTCCAGACGACCGCGCGGGCCTTGGCGTTACCGAACGGTGCACAGCCGTGCTTGATCGCGACGCGCTGGATGCCGCCGGAGAGGTCGGTCTTCCAGTTCGTCTTGTCACCGGCGACTTTCTCGATCGAGGCTTTTTCCTCGTCCGTCAGGTCGCCATCCCAGCCAAGCTTCTTGAGCATGGCCATCGTGAATTCAGGATACCCGGACTTGATCTCCGACCCGACGGGGTAGCTGTCGACGGCGAGCAGGTTGTCCTTGTTCTCGTCACCCGTTGCGTACTTTTCAGGTGCCTTCACACCAAAGCGTGCGCGGAAGCAGAGGCCACCGTCGGCGACCGGCTTCGAGGTGTCGTAGAGGTTCGGCGTGCCGGGGTGGCCCATTTCTGGAGTCCCCCAGGCCGGCCACGGCATCCCGTAGTAATCGCCGTCGCATGGCCCGCCGCGCGCCTGCAGCGTAACACGGTCGAACGTTGCCTGGTTCGCCATGTGCTTCTTGATGCGCTCAGGCGACTGGCCGGTATACCCGATCGTCCACATCCCGCGGTTGATCTCGCGGGTCGTGTCCTCGACGTCCGGCTGGTTGTTCTCGACCTTGATGTTCTTGAACATCTCCTTCTCGAAGCCGAACTTCTTCGCAAAGAGATACATGATCTCGTGGTCGACTTTCGATTCAAACAGCGGCTCGACGACTTTCTCGCGCCACTGAATCGAGCGGTTCGACGCCGTCACAGAACCGTAGTTCTCGAACTGCGTCGTCGCCGGCAGCAGGTACACGCCGTCCGTGCGGTCGTGCATGACGGCTGCCACCGTTGGGAACGGATCGATGACAACGAGAAGGTCGAGCTTCTCCATCGCCTTCTTCATGTCCGGCCCGCGGGTCTGCGAGTTCGCGGCATGGCCCCAGAACACCATCGCGCGGACGTTGTCCGGCTGGTCCATGTTGGCCTTGTCTTCGAGCACGCCATCAATCCAGCGCGCGACGACGATGCCCTTCGAGCTCATCGCCTTTTCGTCTTGGAAGCGGCCTTTCATGTAGTCGTAGTCGACGTCCCAGACGCGGCTCCAGTGCTTCCAGGCGCCGGCCGAGAGACCGTAGTAGCCGGGCAGCGTGTGGCTCAGCACGCCAAGGTCCGTTGCGCCCTGCACGTTGCAGTGGCCGCGGAAGATGTTCGTGCCGCCGCCGGTGGTGCCCATGTTGCCGAGCGCGAGCTGCAGCACGCAGTAGGCGCGGGTGTTGTTGTTGCCGTTGGTGTGCTGCGTGCCGCCCATGCACCAGATGACCGTGCCGGGCTTGTTCGTTGCCAGTGTCCGCGCCACGCGCAGCATCTGGCTCTTCGGCACGCCGGTGACCTTCTCGACCTCTTCTGGCGTCCACTTGGCCACTTCCTCGCGGATGAGGTCCATGCCCCACACGCGCTGCTCGATGAACTGCTTGTCTTCCCAGCCGTTCTCGAAGATGTGGTAGAGGATGCCCCAGATCAGGCCGACGTCAGTGCCGGGGCGGAACCGGACATACTCCGTCGCGTGGGCGGCCGTGCGCGTGAAGCGCGGGTCGCAGACGATCATCGGAGCGTTGTTCTGCTCCTTCGACTTCAGCAGGTGCTGCAGCGAAACCGGGTGGGCTTCTGCAGGGTTGCCGCCGATGAGGAAGATCGCCTTCGACTTCAGAATGTCGTTGTACGAGTTCGTCATCGCGCCGTAGCCCCAGGTGTTTGCAACACCTGCAACCGTGGTCGAGTGACAGATACGCGCCTGGTGGTCGAGGTTGTTGGTGCCCCAGAACGCGCCGAACTTGCGGAACAGATACGCCTGCTCGTTCGAATGCTTCGCAGACCCCAGCCAGTAAACGCTATCCGGTCCGCTTTCTTCGCGGATCTTCATCATCTGGTCGCCAACCTGGCCGATGGCGTCGTCCCAGCTAATGCGCTTCCACTTCCCGCCTTCAAGCTTCATCGGGTACTTGAGCCGGCGCTCACCGTGCGCGTGCTCGCGGACCGACGCGCCCTTTGCGCAGTGGGCGCCGAGGTTGAACGGTGAATCCCAGCCGGGCTCTTGTCCGACCCACGTGCCGTTCGACACTTCAGCGATCACCGAGCAGCCGACCGAGCAGTGCGTGCAGACCGACATGCGGGTCTCAAGCTTACCCGTCGCGCCGGCGCCTGCGGCTTCCGCTTTCTCGACACGGCCAACAGTAACGGCCGAAGCAGCCGCAAGGCCGCCGACGGCGAGACCGGAGTTCCGAAGGAACGCGCGGCGGTCAACGACGCCCGGCGTACCGGCAGCAGCGGCACTGGCAAGGCGTGCGCTGCGGGCCGAACCTGACGATTTCTTTCTCAGCATTTGAAGTCTCTCCTCCTCAGTCGCGGCGGGTGCAAGCGCGCTTTGAACAAACGGCGCAGCCGGCGCGAGGCAGTTTCAGGTTCAGATCAGAACTCGCGGGCGAGGTCGTAGTAGCGCTTAACGTGTGCGCTCTCGTGGTAATCGCCATCAGCGGTCGGCTTGGCCGGGGCCTCGGCGGCTTGCGCGCCGGTAACCGCCGCTGCGGCAGCCGCGCCCGTACCGACGACGCTGGCGCCGGCGAGCTTCAAGAAGCTCCGGCGGTCGGACCGTCTATCTTTGCTCGTGTCAGCCATCTCGAGGTCTCCTTCCAACTTTGTTTCCCGGCCGCCCCGCCGGATCTCATCTCAGTGTTCAGCAGCGCCATCGGCGCCGCCGCAATCATTCGGCCGTCAGGCCATGCGGAACGCATCCTCCTCGATCGCAAGGAAGGCAGCACCGGCACGCCCGACGTTGGCGTAGAGGCGCGCGTTCTGAGCGCTCGAAAGATCAGCGAAGAAATGCGGGATCCAGCTTGCGACGTGCGCTTCAAAGAATGCGCGTTCGCGGTCATGGTTCGAATTGATGCCGAGCCCGCCGTCGATCAGGCCGGCCATGATCTCAAGGATCGACGCGACGTTGTCTTCGGGCTCATTGATGTCGTCGGCGCGCTTCAGGCCAAATGCCGCCATGTCGCCGCGCAGTTTCGCCAGCGGGCGTTCATGCAGGAAGCCGGTCAGATAGTAAGACGCGTAGGGAATGAGTTCGCCGCGACCGACGCCGATAAAGAGGTCGTGGAACTCGGTGTCGACGGCGTCAGGGTCAGCGGTCCGTGCAGCCGTGGCGAGATCGTTAATGACCGCGCCGAAGGCTGTTGCCTCATCGCCGGCCAGATTTGCGGTGTCATTCAACACAGTTTGCGACGGCGCCGCGGTCAGCAGGCGCGCCAGCAGTCGGTACACGGAAGCGCGCAGAGCATCCTCCGCGCCAACATCTCCCGGTGGGGTTGCCTCCACCTCGGCCAGCATGTTCCTCCCCTTGGCAAAGTAGACTTTGCTCTTCTACTTTGGAACGATTCCAAGTTTGGCCGGACACAGCGAAACAGTAAATGGGGGGTCGCGCTAGACCAAGGTCTACTGATGATGCGCAACCATTAGGCAGTTATGCCTGCGCGGCCTTGCCCATTGCGGGCTTGCGGCAACTGCGCCACGTTAGTCTTGAGATGAAAGTTTAGGCTGGGTGCGGCGCTTTCCGCATCTAGCACCCGCGACGCAAAGACGACATCCGCCATGCTCTTGAACGACCCGTCCGAGACCCGCGCAGACCCGGCTGAGCCGCTGATCGACCCGTTCGGCCGGACGGTGAGTTACCTGCGCGTGTCTGTCACCGACCGCTGCGACTTCCGCTGCGTCTATTGCATGTCGGAACACATGACGTTCCTGCCGCGCAAAGACCTGCTGACGCTTGAGGAACTCGATCGCCTTTGCTCAGCGTTCGTTGCCCGCGGCGTGCGCAAGCTGCGCATCACGGGCGGCGAACCGCTGGTCCGCAAGAACATCTTGCATTTGTTTCGTCAGCTCGGGCGCCACCTTGAGACAGGCGACCTTGAGGAACTGACGCTGACGACCAACGGTAGCCAGCTTGCGAAATTCGCAGGCGATCTCGCAGCCGCCGGCGTTCGCCGCATCAACGTATCCGCCGACACGTTTGACGCCGACAAGTTCCAGGCGATCACGCGATGGGGCCGCCTTGAACAAGTGATGGACGGCCTCGCCGCAGCAGAGAAAGCTGGCCTCGCGATCAAGATCAACGCCGTCGCGCTTAAGGGCGTGAACGAAGACGAGATCGAAAGCATGATGCGCCGCTGTCATGATCGCGGCTGGGACTTCACGCTGATCGAGACGATGCCGCTTGGTGACATCGATGGCGACCGCACCGACCAGTACTTGCCGCTCTCGACCGTGCGGCAACGGCTCGAAGAGCGCTTCACGCTGACCGACATCGCCTACAAGACGGGCGGCCCGGCGCGATATGTGGACGTGAAAGAAACCGGAGGCCGGCTCGGCTTCATCACGCCGCTGACCCACAATTTCTGCGAGAGCTGCAATCGCGTGCGGCTGACCTGCACCGGCACGCTCTATATGTGCCTCGGCCAGGATGATGCTGCTGACCTGCGCACCCCGCTCAGGACGTCGACCGGCAACGAGGCACTGTTCTCGGCGATTGACGAAGCGATCGGCCGGAAGCCCAAAGGGCACGACTTCATCATTGACCGCCAGCGCCAAGCGCCGGCCGTCAGCCGCCATATGAGCGTGACCGGCGGCTAGCCGCACTCGCGCCGCAGGCAGTAGTCTCGCGCGCATGCAGGACCATCGGCCAGAGACAGTCCAACCCGCCACGACGCAGGCCGCCGACGGTTATCCGCGACGCGTGTGGACGGTGGATGAACTGTTGCGGCTACTGGAACTCGGCTTTTTCGACGGCGACGGCATCCATCGGGAGCGCGTCGAGCTCATTGAGGGGGAGCTTGTGGCCAGGTCGCCGAAGGGGCCGCTGCACGAAGATCTTCGGTCAGAGCTTTTGATCAACTGGCTTCGGCGGCCGCTCCCCCGGCTCAAGATCGCAAGCGAATCGCCGGTCTACCTCAGCGGCATCAGTGCGCCAGGGCCCGACATCTGCGTCTATCCGGCCGAGCACAGGATCTCCGAAGTGCCGCCAGCCGAGATCATCCTCCTCGTGGAGATCGCGAGCACGTCGTCTCGCCGCGACCACTTGTTGAAGGCGCCGGTTTACGCGAAGTCAGGTATCCGCGAGTATTGGGTTATCGACGCCGCGGCCTGCTCAACCACCATCTACACACGCCCCGGCGACGACGGTTACGGCTCGACGGTCGAGCGCGCGAAAGACGACATGCTGACGCCATCGCTTGCGCCCGAACTTGCGATCTGTCTCGCGCAAATCATCGACGACAGTTGAGCCTGCCCGGACTTGAGCCGGATGCTCCGCCGTCCGTCTTGTCTCTCCAGGACGACGCGCCACCTTCGCTGGATTCCAGCCAGAGGAGCGCACGATGTCCCGTCAAGCCGTCAGCCTTCCCGGGCGCAACGCCCTGTATGAGAAGAACACCTACGCGCCAGCGATCATCAGCGGCGGCTTTGTCTTTGTGTCGGGGCAAGTCGGCAACCGCGACGACGGTTCCGTTGTCGAAGACCCGGCCGAACAGGTCGCAAAGGCCTTCGAAAACCTCGGCAGGGTTCTGGACGCCGCAGGTTGCTCATTTGATGACGTCATCGACGTGACGACCTTCCACGTCGATTTGGCCAACACCGCCGAGCACCTTTGGGCACCGAAGCAGAAGCACTTCGGGTCCGCGCCCTACCCGAACTGGACCGCCGTCGGCGTTGCGGCACTCGTCGAGGGATACATCTTCGAGATCAAGGTCATCGCGCGGCTGCCTGAGACAAAGCCGACCTAGGCTGCACGCGTCAGGACCCGATCGCAGCCGGCGTGTTGAGCGCCATCAGCTCGCGCGTCCAGACAATGTCGAACCCGATCCACGCGAGAAAGACCGTCAGCAGAAAAGCCGACAGCCAGTCGACCCGCAACGCAGTAAGCGCGGCGATGAACGTGAGCACGGCAATCGGCAGGATCGTATAGAACGCATAGTCAGCCCGGCCGAGCCGGAACAGCGAGACGTTCCAAAGCTCGCTTGCGATCAGGACGATGATCGTCATCGCGATTGCGACGTAGGCACCGCTCTCGTTCTGGCGTGCAAAAAGCCGCGTCAGCACGACCGCCATGATCACATAGTAGATCGCCGCCACCGCGAACCAGACCGGCAGACCTGGCGCCCAAGACGGCTGGCGCAATTCCGCGTAGGGCCCGACCGTCGGGTCGCCGGCGATGACCGAGCCGACCACGATCGCAAGCGTCACGATTGGGACGGCAATCACGCGTTCTGAAACATTCATCTGCTGCGCTCCCGCAACCGGCTCTGCTTCCAAAGCGCGGCACATCGACGACAGTTTCGAACAGTGATCAAGAAGGCGAGCGGATCGTCCGTGTTGCCCAGGTCTCGTCAGACAGCGGCCGAAATGGCTCTGGGCGTTCCCGGTCTCTATGCTTGATCGCGGGGTGTTTCCGGCGCGTTCGCGCGTCACATGGTGGGAGCGGATATGGAAGCGGAATGGAGCGAGATCGACCACGACGCGGAAAGCGGCAGGCGGATCTTCAAGCGCGACGCACCAAACCAGCGTTCGGGCACCTATGGCACGTATGACTTCGAAGTCGCCGCTGACTTGGAGGTCCGCGATGCAGCCGGAACGGTCCTGTTTGCAACGCGCGAAACCGCAAGCGGCGAATACTGGTGCGGGGTGTTTCTCTGGTTCGTCAAAGGCACGGCCGGGACGCAGGTGCGCCTCGACGCATCGAACAAAGACGATCGCATTTACGACGTGCCGGACACTCCTCGCGCATCGAACGCCGGCACCTCATGAGCCTCATCTGCCCATCCTGTCAGCATGCGGCCTTGCGCATCATTGGCAGCGTCGAGCTCGGGCCCGGACCTGACGCGGACGAACGGACCATCCAGCGCGCGCGATGCACGAACTGCCGCCGCCGCTTCATCTGTCTCTTCACGTCAGTGCGCAGCTTTAATCCCCACCGGGACGACCGCGAAACGCACGTCGCGTATGCAGCCGGGCTGCGCGCGTGGTTGCTGGCGGCGGCGGCCTTTGAGCGCCCAAAGCGGCGGCGTTCGGCGACTTGGCGCGCGCGGATCGCGCGCCTGGCTTTGGCGATCGCGGCAGGCTCTGCACCTTCGGTCGCGATCAAAGTCAAGCGTCATCACTCAGCTTAAGCTGCACACCGGCGTATCTGGCTCTTGAGCGCCGCGCGTTGTTCAGCGTTGAGCGCGTCGAACAGATTTCGATGCGCCGCCAACGGAGAAAAGCTGTCGCCCGACGCCGTCACGAACGTGCGAACAGGCAAGTCCTTCACCGGGGTCCCCGCAGCAGCGCACAAGCCCTTCACGGAGATTGAGAACGAGCCCTTGCCCGTGGTCGCTGCCCGGCGCGAGCGGATCCGAGCCTGCGTCGCCTCAAAGCGCGCGACGTCATTGCCTGCGAGCTTGCCGACGAACACAGCTTCATCGCGGCCGGGCTGTAGTCCGGGCCGCAGGTTGGATCTCACGATCTCAAGCGGGAACGTCTCAACGATCGGCGCGCTAGCGTCGTCTGGCCGGAATGCGAGCGTCATGACCACATCGCCTGAAGCAAGCGCATAGCTATTAGGAATGGCCACGGCAGCCGACATCCGCGCCATTTGCGGGTCGAGAGGGTTGAGGCGCATGGCCTTCGGCAGGCACGCCGTGAGTGACATCGCAGCGATCGCGAGCGCGACAACCGCCGGCGCTGATGGAGACCTCATGTCCGATTTCCCTTGAATAATTTCTGCAAAACAATAAATATTTGCGAATTGAGGCAACACAAGGTCGATCATGCAGGATCTGGAAAACCGCGACCGGGCCCAGCGCGCCAGCCGCCGGATGGCACTCGCAACGCGCGTCTTGATGGCGATTGTCTTGCTCGCGCCGGTCGTCGCGGCCGTCTGGTTCGCGATCGATCGGGCGCCGTTTGAGGCGCTGGCCCGGGCACGCTTCGGCCCGACGACGTCGCTGTCGAGCGCGCTGCAACTGACGCTCATTGCTGCGGTCCTGCTTGTGCAGGCCGGCCTGCTGGCCGCCGCGCTCAACGCGCTTGCGAGCGCCTTCCAACACCTCGCCGCGCGCGACCCGCTGAACGCGTCAGCCGCCCGCGCGATGCGAGCGAGCGGCATGCTTCTGGGGCTCGCGACGCTGGCTGCGATCGCGCTGCAAGTGCCGCTCTCCTACGCCGTCACGATGCTGAACGGCCCCGGCGCACGGGCAATCTCAGTCGCGATCTCAAGCGGTCATATCGTAGGCCTCTTTGCCGCCGCAGCCCTCATTGCGATCGGCCACGTCCTCACGCTCGCAGCCGAAGTGCGCGCCGACCAAAAGCAGTTCGTCTGACCATGGCGATCATCGTCCGCCTCGACGTGATGCTTGCACTTCGCAAGATGCGCTCGAAAGACCTCGCAGCCGAAATCGGGCTGACTGAGGCCAATCTCTCTCTGCTGAAGTCCGGCAAGGTCAAAGGCGTGCGCTTCGAGACGCTCGCCAAAATCTGCGCGGTTCTCGACTGCCAGCCGGGCGACCTGTTGGTCTATGAGCCCGATGATGCAACGGCGACAGACGGCGGATGACCGGATTGATCTGATCACGCGCGCGGCAGGCCGCTCAAAGGGCGGGCAGCGCTTGGGCGTTGCGTTGCCGACTGGCCGGGTTATCCAAAGGCATGGCCATCGAAGCAGACAGTGTCGACGCGCGCGTACAGAAGCATTCCGCGTTGGAGGACATCGCCGGGTTCTTCACGGGGCTCACGCTCGTTGCCCTGTCGCTGCATCTCCTGGCCGCGGCAGGCCTCGTTACCGGGCAGACGGCTGGTGCCGCGCTGCTTGTCGCCTATGCGTTCGACTGGCCATTCGGCGTCGTTTTCTTCGTCGTCAACATCCCGTTCTATGCGGTCGCCATCGCACAGATGGGCTGGGGGTTCACGTTGAAGACGCTCGCAGCCGTCGCGCTGTTGTCAGGCGCGATGTTGGTGTTGCCGCCGCTGCTACCGTTTGCCGAGGGGCTCAACCCCGCGGTGGCCGCCATCGTCGCGGGCGTGCTCTCAGGCGTCGGCCTGCTCGTCCTCTTCCGCCATGGCGCAAGCCTCGGCGGCATCGGCATCGTCGGGCTCTGGCTGCAGGACCGGATCGGACTGCAGGCAGGCTGGTTTCAACTTTGCGTCGACGCCGTCATCTTTGCAGTCGCGCTGTTTCTCCTCGACTGGCAGCTCGTCCTTTGTTCGCTGGCCGGCGCGGCCGTCATGAACGTGCTGCTCGCGCTCAACCACCGCAAAGACCGCTACATCGCGCGCTAGCGTTCGCAGGCGACGCCGGCAGCATCACCTGCCGGCATAAATGGTTGGTCCGCCTGCTAGAGCTTGGCGGCGTTGCCGGGCACGATCTGTCTGACTGGGCCCATAAGCCGCTTCAGCCCGACGCTGTGATGTTCGATGCCGGCGCCCGTGCGGATGACATCGGTGCAGAACGTGATGGACTGGGCTGGGACATCGACGCAGTAGCTCGACGTCTTCGAGACGGCCCACGTGCCCTCGACCTTGCCGTTTGGTAGGTCAGCGGCGAACCGCCCATCGGCGCCGTAGAAAAACGGCGTCACGCCACCTTTGCCAAACGGCTTTCCGGGGACGAGATCGACGTAGACGGTGTTGCCCGCCAGATAGCCGCGAAGCTGCTCGCCGGCGACGCGGTTCTTAGCTGACGCGAAACTTGCGATGCCGACGACAACGACGAACACGAGCCCGGCCAAATATGCCTTTCGTGTGAATGCGTACATTTTGAAGACCCTCTGTGGCGTACCGCGCAATTGCGCTCTGCCATTCGCTAGCGCGGCCTCGAGATAAGCGCTATGCAATGCTTTTGATGGCATTCATAACTGCGAAATTATGATTGAACCGCGCCTCCTCCGCGTCCTCATCGTCCTGTCGGAGACGCTCAGCGTCTCGCGGGCCGCCGACACGCTCAACGTCTCGCAGCCGGCGCTCAGTGCGTCCTTGCGCAAACTGCGTGATGCGTTCGGCGATCCGCTGTTTGTGCGAAGCGGCCGCGGCCTTGCCATGACAGACCGCGGCCGTGCCCTCGCCAATGAGGCGCGCCACGTCCTCGACCAACTCGACCGTCTGACGGCGCCAGAGGCCGCCTTCGATCCCGCGACGGACCCGCTCGTCCTACAGATCGCAGCCTCCGACTTCACGATGGGGTCCATCCTTCCGAACGTCATCGCGGAGCTGGCGGTCGCAGCGCCGAGGACCCGGCTTGAGTTTCGCAACCTCGACATCGCTTCGCTCGAGCAGGCGCTGGCATCGGGCGCCCTCGACTTCGCGATCCTTCCAAGTTCGCTTGCGCCGGAGGGGTTGAACGCTCGGCGTCTGTTTGAAGAGCGTTTTGTGTGCCTGTTGCGCCGAGGTCATCCGGCGGCAACTGAGCCGCTGACCAAGCGCGCGCTTGCGGAGCTGCGCCACATTCGCGTGGCACCGGCGCTCACTCGCGGCCGCAGCCCGGCGGATGAAGTGTTCAATGCGTCAAAGCTGAAGCGCGACATTGCGCTCACGGTGCCGAGCTACCAAATCGTCCCGCCGATTATCGCGGGAACCGATCTCGTCAGCTTCTTTCCAGCACGGTGGGCCGGTAGCCTCGACGACCGCTTCGTGACCCGCAAGTCGCCAATCCACATTCAACCGACGACGCTCTCGCTCGTCTGGCATCCGGTTCGCCAAACGACCTCGTCGCACGCCTGGGCGCGGCCGGTCTTCGCCACCGCCGCGAAGGCCGCCAGCAAAGCGCACCGCAAACTCACGTCGCGATGAACGTGCCGCTTCGGTTGAGCCCGCGCGCTCGCCCCGCGATAGGCACGCCCACGCCGCATCACACCGAACGCAAGCTACGGCATGCCCGCCATACCGCGTCCGGCGTATCCCTTGACCAAACACTCGTGCGACACTTCGGAATGGCGACATCATCGGCAAGCAACGCGGCAGGCCGCGCGTCAACGAGCGGCAGCATGCGGTCCATCCTGCTGATGGTCTTCGCGATGGGCGTGTTCGTCCTCAATGATACCCTGACGAAATCCGTCTCGAGCGACCTGCCGACCGGTCAGATCATCTTCATCCGAAACCTCATCGCGACCGTCCTCCTCACCCCGTTCGTCCTTCACCGGCACGGCGTCAGCACGATCCTGCAGTCCTATTCCCGCCCGCTGCTCATCAGGAATGTGTCCGAGATGATCGCGGTCATCTTGTTTTTGTCGGCCCTGTTCCGGCTGCCGATCGCGAACGTGACGGCGGTCTTCCAGCTTGTGCCGCTTGCGATGACGGCGGCGGCTGCGTTGTTTCTCAAGGAGACGGTCGGCTGGCGGCGCTGGAGTGCGGCTGTGGTCGGCCTCTTCGGCGTGCTGCTGATCATCCGGCCGGGCACGGCAGACTTTTCATGGTGGTACGTCGCCGTGCTCATCTCAGTGGTCGTCGTCACTGCGCGCGATATCGCAACGCGTTTCATCGCGCCGGCAACACCGACGCTGGTGGTCGTGTTCCTGACCGCCGCGGTCGTCACCATTGCCGGCGTGTTGCTCTTGCCGATCGAGACCTGGCTCATGCCTGAGCTTTGGCACGTGGCGATGCTCGGCGCCGCAGCGCTCCTTGTCTGCACGGGGTATTACGCGCTGATCGAGGCCTGGCGAACGGGCGAGGTGTCTGCAACGGCGCCCTTCCGGTACTCGGTTGTGCTTTGGGCGATCGTCTTCGGTTTCTTGTTTCTCGGCGAGGTGCCATCGGCCATGACGCTGGTCGGTGCCGGGATCGTGATGGCAGCCGGGATCTACACGTTCGTCCGCGAACGCCAGACCAAGGCGCGCGCCACCCGCTGATCACGTCGCGCGCCGGCTGAATGTGCGGCCACTGGTTGCATGGCCGACAAATGCCGAAAAAAGATCGCAAATCGGCAGTCTTGTTGCAACGCAGCGGAACACTCTCAGCAAATGCGCGTTTTGCGCCTCAATGAGGCCGTCAAACAAACCGGCCCAAGGATGCAGTCATGATGCATATGTCGGGTCTGAACCGGCTCCGGATCGTCGGGACCGCCGCATTTTTGGTGGCGTCACTGACCGTGAGCGCACCCACAGTAAGTGCTCAAACCGCTGATATTAAATCTGAAACGACGCCGACGCCCGGATCCGAAACGGCTGCGGGGTCAGCGCCACGCCTGCCAGATTTTTCGTTCGACACCGTCGTTCAATCGGCAAGGGTTTTGTCCGAGCAAGCCTATGCTGCGCCGCAGCAAGTCGGCGCCGAATGGTTCCCCAACAGCTACGATGAGTATCGCAAAGTGCGGATGCGGCCCGGGTCCGCGCTTTGGAATGCAGTACCGCCGCAGTTCGAGCTGCACGCGATGCCGGTCGGGTGGTTGTTCAAGTCCCCCGTCACGCTGTCGATCGTCGATGATGGGGCGTCTTGGTTGCAGACGTTCAAGGTCGAGGATTTCATCGACAATCGCGAACGCAAGTCGGCGCAGTTGCCGCGCACGGGCGTGCCGGTCTCGGGCTTCAAGATCAATGGCCCGCTCAACACATCCGACATCGCCGATGAGATCATCGTCTTCCAGGGCGCGAGCTATTTTCGCGCGCTCGGCAAGGGTCATGTCTATGGGCTCTCTGCGCGCGGCCTCGCAATCCGTACCGCAAGCCCGCAAGGCGAAGAGTTTCCAGCCTTCCGCAATTTCTGGGTCGAGCGACCCAAGCCTGGCTCGGACACGATCCGCATCTATGCGCTGCTCGACTCGCAGTCGACCACAGGTGCGTTTGCTTTCACCGTCACGCCCGGCGAAGCGACCGCCATGGACGTCGAGGCGGTCCTGTTCCCGCGGCGCGACCTGACCGAGGTCGGCCTCGCACCGCTCACTAGCATGAACATGCTGAACCCGCTCAACCCCGTGCGGGTCGCCGACTTCCGGCCGCGCATTCACGACAGCGACGGGCTCGCAATCCAAACCGGATCCGGCGAGCGCATCTGGCGTCCGATCAATAACCCAGCGACGCTGCAGCTCTCAGCGTTCCTGGACACCAACCCGCGCGGCTTCGGCCTCATCCAGCGCCAGCGGACATTCGCGGACTACCAGGACCTTGAAGCCCGCTACGACAAGCGGCCATCGGCCTGGGTTGAGCCGAAGGAAGGGTTCGGCGAAGGCAGCGTTGTCCTCGTCGAGATCCCAACCGTCGAAGAGATCCACGACAACATCGTCACGATGTGGCGGCCGAAGAACCCGATCCCGGCGGGCAAGCCCCATCGTATCAGCTACCGCCTGACGTGGCGCAATCACGTGCCAACGCGCTCTGATGGACCTTGGGTCGCAAACTCACGATCCGGCAACGTCAATCTTGGCCCGCGCGACGGCCGGCGGCGGTTCGTCATCGATTACGTCGACCAAAGCCCATTCACGGGTGAGGACCTGCCGGAAGCAGCCGTCACCGTGTCGGGCGGCACTGTTTCAGACGTGGTCGTCCAGAAAAACCCTGAAACCGGAGGCCTGCGCGCAGCATTCATCTTCCAGCCTGGCGACCGAGATCGTGCCGACATCCGATTGAATCTCGGATCGTGGAATGGCCGCACGCCGGAGACCTGGATCTACCGATGGGTACGAGACCGATGACCATGCACGTTCGCTCAGGCGCGCCCGGCGGCGAGTGGTGGAGCGCGAAACCGATTGATGAAGCGCCGCTCGCGATGCCGCAGCAGGCGCTGTTTAAGGCGTCCGAACTGAGTGAAGCGCGCCGCAATCGCCGCGCCCGCCAGAACCTGACGGCGCGCGCAATTTCCATTGCCGTTTTCGCGCTGACGATCGCATGCAGCTACGGGTTCGCGATTGGGTTGTGGGACGCGCTTTCGCTCGATAACGGCGGCAGCGTCCTGCACTATCTGTTCCTTGGCATTTCAGTCGCAACGTTCGGCTGGATCGCGTTTGGCGCCGCCAATGCCATCGTCGGTGCAGGCGCGCTTCTGATCGGGCGCGGCCAGGACACGATCAAGGCTCCGCCGGTCGGCACGCCGCTGCGCGCGCGCACGGCGTTGCTTTACCCCGTCTATCACGAAGACCCGCAGGAGATCGCAGACGGCATCCGCACACTTGTGACGGGGCTCGGACGGCTTGAGGTCACCGACAAGTTCGATGTCTTCGTCTTGAGCGACAGCCGCACAGACGATGCCCGCGCGAACGAGAAGGCTGTCTTCGCCGCGCTCGAAGCCGACGTTCCGGCGCAGACGACCGTCGTCTACCGGAACCGAAGCGAGAATGCCGGCAAGAAGGCCGGCAACGTCGCCGACTGGGTGCGCACGTTTGGTGGCGCCTACCCGCACTTTATCGTGTTCGATGCCGACAGCGAGATGTCGCCTGAAACCGTTCTGCGGCTCGCACTCGCGCTTCAGGCGCATCCTGGCACCGGGCTTATCCAAACGGTGCCACGGCTCATTGGCGCGCGGACCTGGTTCGCGCGTCTGCAGCAGTTCGCCAACAACCTCTTCGCGCCCGTTTCAGCCGCCGGCTTCGCTGCATGGCAGGACTCATCCGGCAACTACTGGGGCCACAACGCGATCATTCGCACCCGCGCGTTTGCTTCCGCTGCCGGACTGCCGGAATTGAGAGGCCCCAAGCCATTCGGCGGGCCGATCCAAAGCCACGACTTCGTCGAGGCCGCGTTCCTGCGCCGGGCCGGCTGGCGGGTTGCGCTCATCACCAGCCTGACAGGCAGCTACGAAGGCTCGCCACCGAACCTGTTCGAGATCGCAGTCCGTGACCGGCGCTGGATGCAGGGCAACCTCCAACACGTCGCCGTCGTCCCGAGCCGCGGCCTTGCGCCGATCAGCCGCCTGCACCTTGCAGTCGGCATCTTCGCCTACATCTCCTCGGCGCTTTGGGCACTCATGATCGCGACCGGCCTTTGGCTGATCTGGCGCGAAGATCGCCGCGAGGTGAGCTACTTCTCAGACGACAAGACCCTGTTCCCGAACTGGCCGGTGTTCGATCCGCAGCTCGGCCTTTGGCTTTTGAGCGTGACTTTGCTCGCGGTTTTCATGCCAAAAATACTTGGCCTCGGCGTCGAGCTTTGGCGCAACACCCAGCGCCGCGTGACCTGGCTCCAAGCCGGACGTCTGATCGGCGGCTGGTGCTTTGAGCTTGTCTTTAGCGCGCTCATGGCGCCGACGCTCATGCTAATGCAGCTTCGATCTCTGGTGCAGATCCTAACCGGGCAAGATAGCGGCTGGAACCCGCAGAACCGGAAAGGCTCAGTCATCACCCTCGGGGAAGCGCTGCGCTATCACGCGGTACACGTAGTCACCGGCATCGCGATCGGCATCTTTTGCGTCTCACACTCCTGGTACGCGTTCGCCTGGATCAGCCCCGTCGTGCTCGGCCTCTTGCTGTCGCCGCTTCTGACAGCCTGGTCGTCCCAGGAGCCAGACGCCGCTGGCGATTTGCTGGCCACACAGAGCTAGACGCGATGCATCGATGACCTGAGAATTAGCTCTCAGAGCGCACCACACGGCCGACAAACGGCAGCTCGCGATAGCGGTACGCGAGGTCCATTCCGTAGCCGACTACAAAATAGTCCGGGCACTCGAATGCCTTGAAGTCCGCTTCGATCTCGGCTGAACGGCGCACGGTCTTATTGAGCAGGACGCAGGTCTTAATCTGAGAAGCGCCACGCGCGCTGATCAGATCTTTGGCAAATGCGAGCGTTCGGCCGGATTCCAGAATGTCGTCAATCAGCAGCACGTCGCGACCGGAGACATCGAGATCGATGTCGCGCAGGATCTGCACGCTGCCGGTCGACTGCGTGCCCTTCCGGTAGCTCGACAGGGTGACGAAATCGACCTCGGGGCCCAGCCCGACGGACTGCATGGCGCGCAAGAGGTCGGCTGCGAAGATAAAGCTGCCCTTCAGGATCGCGATCACCAGCAGGTTCTTGAAGTCGGCATCCGAAATCTCATCGGCGAGCGACTTGATTCGCGCCTGAATTTCAGCCGCGGAAATCAGAACCTCGATGTCGCCCTCTTTTATCGCCGTCATGGTGAGCCACCTCCTTGCCTCGGCGAGCGCCCTGTGGCGTCCGCCCGTCCCGGTCATCTCATCTGAAAACAGTTCTGTGTCAGTGCTTTGCAGGGCCGGCCATCACGATGGCCCGAAGCCGCCTGCAAACGTGTCCGAGGTCTGTGAAATACTCACTCAGACGCCACATTCATCGCCGATTGATCGCGCCTTCTGCTTCGCACATAAGACCCGGGGCTCCAAGCGGCGGCGCGCGAGCGGAGCCTTACGGGAATTGAGGGACGTCAACACGTGATCCGGTTCGACAATGTGTCGTTGCGCTACGGCACGGCTACGGAGGTTCTCCGTGACGTGTCGTTCGATCTGGCACCCGGTTCGTTTCACTTTCTGACCGGTCCGTCCGGCGCGGGTAAGACGACGCTGCTGCGCCTGATGTTTCTGTCGCTCGAGCCGACGGCCGGGCGCATGGACCTATTCGATGAGACCGCGAACCGGGCGGGGCCGGCCAAGCGCGCAGAACTCCGCCGCCGGATCGGGATTGTGTTCCAGGACTTCCGCCTGCTCGATCATATGACGACGTGGCAGAACGTAGCGCTGCCGCTGCGCGTCATCGGACGGCGCGAGAGTGAGTACAAAGAGGATGTGACGGACCTGCTGCAATGGGTTGGCCTCGGCGACCGGATGCATCAGTTCCCGTCGGTTTTATCGGGCGGCGAAAAACAACGCGCGGCCATCGCGCGCGCTGTCATCGGCAAGCCCGAGCTGCTGCTGGCCGACGAACCGACCGGCAACGTCGACCCGCAGATGGCCCGGCGGCTGCTGCGCCTCTTCATCGAGCTCAATCGGCTCGGCACTTCCGTCGTTATCGCAACGCACGATCACCAGCTCATGCGCCAGTTTAAGGCGCCGCGGCTCGAACTGCACGAGGGTCATGTCCGGATCATATGACAAGCCCGGCTCGCCCGCGCCGCCGACGTACGAACCGCTCGGTTACGATGCGTTCGAACGCGGCCCCGTGACGTCTCCGCCGCGCCCGCCAGAACCACCGGAGCCGCCGTCAGGCGCGCCGCCGCTGCCCCCGCCACGCGACTTCGATGTCGCCCCCTCTGGCGCGCATGATCGGGCCAACGCGTCTGCATCGGCACCCATCGTGCCCGCGCGTTCCGTCACGGGCAGCTCACTCGTGCTCGTCATCGCGATCATGTGCTTCCTCGCCTGTCTCACCGCAGGCGCCGTCTACCTCATGAACCAATCGGCGTCGGCGTGGGTGCGCAATATCGCGAGCGAGGTCACGGTTCAGGTCGAGGTCGACAAGGAAACGGACGTCGCCGCGCACATGCGGTCGGTCAACGCATTTCTTGCGAGCCAGCCCGGCATTCAATCGACCACGATCATTCCAGTTTCGACATCGCGTGCGCTTCTTGAGCCCTGGCTCGGCGCGTCCGACGCGCTTGAAGCGCTGCCAATCCCGCGGCTTATCGCAATTCAGATCGACCGCAACCGCCCGCCCGACCTGGACGAGGTCCGCGCGCGGCTGAGCTCAGGTTTCACCGGCGTCAGTCTCGACGATCATCGCCAATGGCAGCAGCAGATCCGGACCGTCACCAACAGCTTCGCGCTCGGCGGACTTGCGATCCTGCTTCTCGTCGGCGCGGCGACGACCGCCATCATCGTGTCCGCCACCCGCAGCGCGATGCTGTCCAACCGCGGCATCGTCGAAGTCCTCCACTTCGTCGGCGCGACCGATAAGTTCATCGCCCGCGAGTTCGAGCGCCACTTCCTATCGCTCGGCATCCGCGCAGGCCTCGTTGGCGCCTTCGCAGCAACGCTCGCGTTTCTCGCCATGCCGACGGTCATGGGCCTCATTGGCGGCGGCACGATGAGCATGGCGGAAGTCAGGCGCATCATCGGCAGCGGCAGCCTCGACGGGCAGGGCTTCATCGTGCTCGGGCTGGTTGTGGTTGCGATATCAGCGATTTGCATGATCACATCGCGATTCAGTGTTTACCGCATTCTGAACGCCCGCGACGACTGAGCCGGCGTGAGGCGCCGTACACGGATCGCTGCTGACAACCGGTGGACGATCTGTGAGCGCCGTTCGATCGCCTCCGATTTCAAGATTGCGCCGGCCCGCAAACCAGCCGAGAACACGTGTCATGACGTCAGAGGCCGCGACATCGAACGCGCAACCGACCGCGCCGGACCGGACGCCACGCACCCTAAGGCGACGCCGCTTTGCGATGATCGCCACCTGCGCCTTTGCGTTTGTCTCAGCCGCCCTCCTCGCAGGCTTCTTCGCCTTCGCAAGTCACGTCACCGGCCCGTTGTCGCGGCCGCTCAACACGCAGCCGGTCGCCGATGGCATTGTGGCGCTCACCGGTAGCAGCGCACGCATCGCAGAAGCGGGCCGGCTGCTTGGCCGCGCCCGCGCCAATCGTCTGCTTATTTCAGGCGTGAACCGCCGAACGACCGGCGAGGACCTGCGGCGTCTGACAACGCTGTCGAAGCCGCGGTTCTCCTGCTGCGTCGACATCGGCTACGAGGCACAGAATACGCGCGGCAACGGCATTGAAGCGGCCGCGTGGATCGCACAGAACAGTTTCCGCCGCGTCCTCGTTGTCACGTCCGCGTTCCACATGCCGCGCAGCCTGACAGAGCTTGCCCGCTGGTCCCCGCGCACAACGTGGGTTCCCTACCCCGTCGCGCCGCGCCGCCGCCCGCCAGGGCCATGGTGGCTGAACGCCGGCCAGTTGCAGCTCTTGCTTGGCGAGTACGTCAAGTTTCTCCCGTCGGCGGCGCGCTACGTCGTCGCCCGTGGCGTCGATCGTATCTGGCCGCAGAAACCTGTCGCCAGGCAGCGTCCGGCCCCGCCGCCGCCCGTCCCGCGATCCGGCATCACAAGCTCCTGATCTCACCATGGCGACGTCTGACATAGCGCCGGCGCCGGCGGACGAACCCGCAACGCGCGCGCGCGGCGTAACGCCCCGCAGCTTGGCTTTCGCCGTGCTCTTCTATGTCGTGACCGCTCTGTTCCTGATCCTCGGCAGCCCGCTGCTGTTTGGTCCACGGAGCTGGGCGATGGCGGGGCTCAAGGCGCATGCACGCGCGATCTTGGTTCTGCTCCGCATCGTGGCCGGCACGCGGATGGAGGTGCGCGGCCGCGAGCACTTGCCAGACGGCCCATGCCTTGCCGTCGCCAAGCATCAGTCAGCGTGGGAGACGATGGCGCTCATCCCGCTGTTCCGCGATCCCGCCATCGTGCTTAAGGCAGAGCTAGCACGCATCCCGCTTTACGGCTGGTTCTGTGTGAAGTTTGAACATGTGCTCGTGCGCCGTGACCGGCAGGCGGCCGCGCTTAAACTGATGGTCACCGATGCGCGCGAGCGGGTCGCCGCCGGCCGCGAAGTTCTGATCTTCCCAGAGGGCACGCGGAAAGCACCGGGAGCAGCCCCTGACTACAAGCCGGGGTTCGTTGCGCTCTACGACGGCCTCGACGTGCCGCTGGTCCCGATCGCGCTCAACTCCGGTGTCTTCTGGCCGCCCAAATCGAGCCTCGCCTATCCGGGGACCATCATCGTCGATATTGCCCCGCCCATTCTGCCCGGCAAAAACCGCCGCGAGGTTCGCGACGAGGTGATCGACATCATCGAGGCGCGCACGGCCGCCCTGCAGCGCGAGGCGGGCTTCAACGGCCCGGTGACGACCTGAGCCAACGCGGCGGTCGTCAAAGATCGCAACAAAGATCAAAAATAGAACATGATAAGAACATTTGATTGACGCGGTTAGGCCGGGCGCTTAAGTTTAGGGCTCAAGAGGCGCGCGTCGCCGGCCCGATCACGAGACGTCCTAATGCCCGCACTAGCCCATCCCGACCCCTTTGCGCTCGCCCCGATCGCCGAGGAGATTTGGCGGGAGAAATACCGCTTCAACGGCAATGATACGCGCGGCGCCGACCTCACGATTGCGGATACCTGGGCGCGGGTTGCCGATGCGGCAGCGTCGGCCGAGACCGGCGGGGCTGCGGCTGAAGCGCATTGGCGCGAGCGCTTCCGCGAAGCCATGGCGTCGTTCGCGTTTCTGCCGGGCGGACGCATTCTGGCCGGTGCCGGCACCGGCCGGCGCGTCACGCTGTTCAACTGCTTCGTGCTCGGCGAAATCCCGGACACACTCGATGGCATCTTCGCGGGGCTTCAGGATGCCGCGGTCACGATGCAGCAGGGTGGCGGGATCGGGCATGACTTCTCGACGCTGCGGCCACGCGGCGCGACGCTCAGGGCGACGGGGGCAAGTGCCTCCGGCCCGGTGAGCTTCATGGACGTTTGGGATGCGATGTGCCGAACGGTGATGTCGGCTGGTGCGCGGCGCGGCGCGATGATGGCGACGCTGCGTTGTGATCACCCTGACATCCGGCTTTTCATTGAGGCCAAACAAGCCCGCGGTCGCCTGACGAACTTCAACTTGTCTGTGCTGGTAACCGACGCATTCATCGCAGCCGTCCGCGCCGACGGGCCGTGGGATCTCGTCTTCGACGGCCACATCTATGAGACGATCTCGGCCCGCGCGCTCTGGCACGACATCATGACGGCGACCTACGATCACGCCGAGCCGGGCGTGATCTTCATCGACCGCGTTAACGCGGCCAACAATCTCGGCTACTGCGAAACGATTGCGGCGACGAACCCTTGCGGGGAACAACCGCTGCCGCCCTATGGCGCCTGCCTGCTGGGCGCGATGAACCTGACGCGGTTCGTGGCCCAGCCGTTTTCAGATGAAGCCCGGCTCGATACCGCGAGGCTCGCCGCGCATGTGAAGACCGCTGTCCGCCTGCTCGACAATATCATCGACGTCTCGAACTACCCGCTCGAGGCACAGCGTCGCGAGGCGGTTGCGAAGCGGCGGCTTGGGCTCGGCATTACGGGTCTTGCGAATGCGCTAGCGATGTGTGGCGCCCGCTATGGCGGCAACGAGGCCGTCGCGCTGACAGAAAGCTGGCTACGGACGTTGAAGCTTGCCGCTTACGAAGCGAGCGCCGATCTCGCAGCCGAGAAGGGCGCGTTCCCGCTGTGTGACAGCGATGCCCTGCTTGCGCGCGCGAACCTCGCCGACCTGCCGGACGACCTCAGGCAGCGCATCGCAAAGCATGGCCTGCGCAACGGCTGCCTGACGACAATTGCGCCGACGGGCACCATCTCGCTCGTCGCAGGCAACGTCTCAAGCGGCATCGAACCGACGTTCGCACGATCGTCACGCAGGCGCGTCCTGGAGGCCGACGGTTCAACGCGCCAGACGGTCGTGACCGACTACGCCGCAGCGCTCCACAAGGCCTTGACCGGCACGGAGATCAGCGACGGCCTCCTGCCCGACGTCGACGCGCTGACGCCCGCAGACCACATCCGGATGCAGCGGGCAGCCCAAGCTCACATCGACAGCGCCATCTCGAAGACCATCAACTGCCCGTCCGACATCCCGTTCGCAGCCTTCGAAAACATCTACCTTGACGCGTTCGATGCCGGCCTCAAGGGCTGCACGACGTATCGGCCAAGCGCGATCCGGGGCGCGGTGCTGGAAGCGATCGGGGATGCAAAGCCTGCGACAGATGCGGACGGTGGCGCGGGCGCGGCAAACACGGACGCCGCCGGCGCTGCCAGTGGTGGCGGAGACGGCAACAGTGGCGGCCAAAACGTGATTTACCTCGCGCCACCGGACCCCGGAGATGACGCGCTCGCAGGCGTAACCTACCGCCATGCCTTGCCGGGCGATGCCGGAACGCTGCGCGTGACAGTCAACGACACGGTCGTGCACGGCCGGCCGCGCCCGTGCGAAATCCTGATCTCAAGCGATGTCGCGGAAGACCAGGTCTGGCTCGGCGGTCTTGCGCGCATGGCAAGCGCCCTCCTCGCGCGCGACGGCAATGCCCAAAGCGTCGTCGATGTATTGCGCAGCCCGCGCCGCCGCGCGGCCGCAGGCGCCGCCGGACCGTCAGGCGCTGACGTCACGGACCGTGCCGTACTTGATGCCGTCGCCGACGCGCTCTCGCGCCATCATGCCGCCCACCGCGAGAGCTGTGGCCGGACGGGCGCTGCCGCCCCTGAACCGCAACTGCCGGACGGGGCTGCGACTGCGTCGACCTGCCCCTCCTGCGGCGAAGACGCGAGGATCAGCTTTGAGGGCTGCTGGGTCTGCCGGAGCTGCGGGGTTGCTGCGTGTGGTTAACCCCTGGAAACACAGCGCTTCTTGCGACATCTGTGGATAAATTCATTCGGAGCGGAACCGAAACGCGCATTAACCGTCCTCTAAGCACACTCTGCAAAAGCCGGCAGAATTGCCCAAATTCGGCTTCAAACGGGCGCAACCGTTAATTGCGGGCCCGTAGCGTCGCAGTTGCAAGGACGTGTTGTCAGTACGGGGTAGAGGTCAGGGTCATGAGTACGCGTGTCGACCAGTTGTCGGAAATCTTCGAGGCCTTTCAGCAGGCCCAGGAGACAGAAGCGCAGGGCCTGACTCCGGCTGCGGGCGAGTTCGAGTTCTGGCCGGGCGCCAGTGGTGGCTGCTACGTGCACAGCGTGTTCCGCCTGCGCGACTGCCCTGAGCTGCCAAAGGCCTGCTACATCCTCGTGAACCGGCATGACACAGGCGCGTGCGAAATCCGCGCGATGGGCCAGACGACCCACGACAGCGCGACGCTCAACCGCGCGCAGATCCGCCAGCAGGCAGCCGAGCTCGGCGCCAATGAAGTGCACGTCCACTTCCTCGGCACGTCGTACCGCGACCGCGCTGTTGTCCTCTTCGACATCGAGACAGGTCTGACGACGGCCGCTGACGAAGACGGCGAACTCTACGTGGACGCGCTCGCCCACTGACACCGTGCACCGGGCGAGCACCCGCCCAGCCGCCGAGATCAACGCCCGAACCACCGGTCGCGCAACTCAACTGCCAGCGCTGACGCTGAGGCCCGGGCAATTCATCCGATAGAGAAACCGGCGCCGCTCGGCGCGCTTTGGCTGGCGCACGCGGCCGCCTTGGGCGCGGCTTGCCGCAACAAGTGCGCGGGCGCTCGGGCTCGATGCTGCACCGTTGCGCGCGGACCGCCGGAAGAAGGGATGGACCAACGCGAGCACGCGGCTGAGCGCGCGCGTGTCCGCAAAACCGCCCGGCAACTGGTCAACCGCGTTCGCGAGATAGTCGATGTTCGGGCCTGAAATGCCTTCAGCGGCACGGATAAGCTCGGCCTGGCGCATTGGCGAGAGCCGGCCCGCATAACTCGGGTGTGCGCGTTCGACGATGTAGGCAATCGCCAAGACGCGCCGATCCGCGGCGCCGCGTACATCAACCGGCACCTGCACCTCGCGATAGACGCCGTTCACCTGCTCGCGAGCGCGCAGATACGAAAGGACTTCGGCCGCATCCGACGCCGCGACGCGATAGGCACAGCCGTGGCACACACCACCGATATCGAGGCCGAGCACGAGCCCGGGCCGCCGCTCGGTGCCGCGATGGTGCGTGGAGTAGACGCAAAAGCTGCGGTTGAACCCGGTGAGCGTCGCCGGCGCGCGTTCAGCGAAGGGGAAGCCCGGGCGCCAAATGAGCGAGCCATACCCGAAGACCCAGAGTGCGTCCCCGCTCATGCACCCTGCTCTCCATCCGCCGTGTCCTGAACAGCCGTCGTGCGCCGCCCGAAGTCAACTTCAGCCGTGTCTTGTCCGGCATCGATAACGCCGCGGCGGACTTCGCGCGCTTTGGCAAACAGCGCGAACAACGCATCGCCGTCACCGAAACGGATCGCCCGCTGCAACGCCGACAGATCTTCGGAAAACCGCCCGAGCATCTCGAGCGTCGCATCGCGGTTGTTGAGGAAGACGTCGCGCCACATCGTCGGGTCAGATGCCGCGATCCGCGTAAAGTCGCGAAAACCGCCGGCTGAAAACTTGATGACTTCGGTATCGGTCACCTGCTCAAGGTGTGTCGCCGTGTTGACAATGTTGTAGGCGATCAGGTGCGGAAGATGGCTCGTGATCGCGAGCACGAGGTCGTGGTGCGCAGCATCCATGATCTCGACGTGCGAGCCCATGGCCCGCCACAGATCGGCAAGCCGCGTGACTGCGGCGGCGTCGGTGTCCGGGTCCGGCGTCAGCACGCACCAGCGCCCATCGAACAGTTCAGCGAAGCCCGCATCAGGCCCGGTCTGTTCGCTGCCTGCAATCGGATGCCCGCCGACGAATTGGACGCCGCTTGGCATGTGCGGGCGCACAGCTTGCACAACCGCGACCTTGACCGAGCCCGCGTCGGTGACGATTGCGCCCGGGCTGAGCGCCGGCGCGATCTCCTCGGCGACGGCCGCGTTCGCGCCGACGGGCACGCAGAGGATGACCAGGTCGGCGCCCTTAACGGTCGCGCGCGCCGTGTCGAAACTTGCTGACACCAGACCGAGCTCTTCGGCGCGGGCCCGCGTTTCGCCAGAGCGCGCATGGCCGACGATTTCGGCTGCAAGCCCGCCACGCTGCAGCGCGAGGCTGATCGATGAGCCGATCAGCCCAAGCCCGATGAGGGCGACGCGGCGGAAGGGCTGAAAGCTCACGCCGGCGGCCGATCGAGAAATGCGCCGAGCGCATCGGCGACAGCGCGGCAATCATCTTCGAGGCCAATGGTGATCCGCAGCGCATGCGGCAGCCCATAGGGCACCATGCGGCGGACGAGGATGTTGCGCGACTGCAGGAACGCGTCGGCCTCGGCGGCGGTGCGGCCCGGCACGTCTGGAAAGTGCACGAGGATGAAGTTGCCAACGCTCGGCGTGACTTGGAGGCCCAGACGGCTCAGCGCGTCAGAGAGCCACGGCAGCCACTGGTCGTTGTGCGCAACAGCCTTCTCGACATGCGCGGTATCGGCGACGGCTGCCTGGCCGGCGGCGATCGCGGGCGCGGTCACGTTGAAAGGCCCGCGGATGCGGTTCAACACATCGGCGATCGCCGGCGGACAGTAAGCCCAGCCGAGCCGGATCGCGGCCAGACCGTGCAGCTTGGAGAACGTGCGCGTCATGACGGTGTTGTTGGTCGTCGCCACCAGTTCGAGCCCGGCTTCATAGTCGTTCCGCTTGACGTACTCGCAGTACGCCGCGTCGAGCACGAGCACGACGTCTCCCGGCAGGCTTGCGCGCAGACGCCGGACCTCGTCGAACGGCACATAAGTCCCGGTCGGGTTGTTCGGATTGGCGAGAAATACCATCCGCGTCTTCGGCGTGACGCGGGCGAGGATCGCGTCGACGTCGGCGGTATAGTTGGTCTCTGGCGCGACGACCGGGACGCCGCCGCTTGTGAGCGTTGCGATTCTGTAGACGAGAAAGCCGTGCTCGGTGTGGATCGCCTCGTCGCCGGGGCCGATGTAGGCGGTCGCGATCAGGCTCAGAATTTCATCAGACCCCGTCCCGCAGACGATGTGATCAGCGTTAAGCCCGTAGGCCGAGGCGAGCGCCGCGCGCAGCGACGTTGCCGCGCCGTCCGGATAGAGTTCGAGATGCGCACCGGCGGCAGCATATGCCTCGCGCGCCCGCGGCGAAGGGCCGAGCGGCGTCTCATTTGACGAGAGCTTTACCAGCCGGCCCGCACCTTGCGGTTTGCTCGCACCGGGGACGTAGGCCTGAATGTCGAGAATGCCGGGCTGGGGTATCGGTTGTGTGGCGGTCATGGGCAGGTGCGTTGGCGTTGCAGGCGATCGCGGGCCAGGTGGCCGAGAGCGTGAGTGTAGATGAGGTGCAGGCAGGCGTGATACGCCCGGGACCGCGCAATGGCAAACTCGGCCGAGCTTGCCCGTTATGCCACGCGCCTGACGCAGGCTTTGATTGCCTGCGAATTGATCAATCGCTGAAATGGCCTTAAGTGCGGCGGCTCATCGCCGCGGCGCCGATTGCCGATCCAAAGAGACCTGAAGATACCCGACCGCATCCAACACACCGTCGCAACGGCGCCGGAGCCTGGTGATCGCGCCTCAAGCGGGGGCGCGACGCCGCACCCGGAAGCGCGGGCGCCGTCGAGCGCGGTTTTCCAGACGAAATCGACTGACCCGCCGCTCGCGCTTGTCTCGGGCGAAGCCTTGCCGGCCATTGAGATCGCCTACCAGACCTACGGCGAACTCAACGATGCGCGCACCAACGCGATCCTGATTTGCCATGCGCTGACCGGGGACCAGCATGCGGCGAACGTGCATCCGGTAACCGGCAAGCCCGGCTGGTGGACGACCATGATCGGCCCCGGCAAGCCGATCGACACCGACCGGTTCTTCGTCATCTGCCCGAACATCCTGGGCGGCTGCCTTGGCTCCACGGGGCCAGCCTCGATCAATCCGGCGACCGGCACCGCTTACGGCCTCGACTTTCCGATTGTGACCATCTCCGACATGGTCAACGCGCAGGTCCGCCTGATCGACGCGCTTGGCATTGACCAACTGTTCGCGGTTGTCGGCGGATCAATGGGCGGTATGCAGGTGCTCGATTGGGCTGCGCGCTACTCCGACAGGGTGTATGCCGCCGTGCCGATCGCAACGGCTGCCTGGCACTCGTCGCAGAACATCGCATTCCACGAGGTCGGCCGGCAGGCGGTCATGGCAGACCCCGACTGGTCCGAAGGGCGCTATCTCGACCGCGGCGTCATCCCGCGCCGCGGCCTCGCTGTGGCCCGCATGGCAGCCCACATCACTTACCTCTCGGAAGAAGCGCTTCAACGGAAGTTCGGGCGCAGCTTTCAGGATCGCGAAGCGCTGTCGTTTTCGTTCAGCGCGGACTTTCAGGTCGAAAGCTATCTGCGCCACCAGGGCTCATCGTTCGTCGACCGCTTCGACGCCAACAGCTATCTCTACATCACGCGCGCGATGGATTACTTCGACCTATTCGAGGAGTACGGCGGCGTGCTCTCGAACGCGTTTGTTGGCACGCGGACACGGTTCTGCGTCGTCTCGTTCACGAGCGACTGGCTCTATCCGACGCGCGAATCCAAAGAGATCGTCCGCGCGCTCAACGCGGTGGCCGCAAACGTTTCGTTCGTCGAGATCGACAGCGACAAAGGCCACGACGCGTTTCTGCTGGAAGAGCCCGAACTCTTTGCGACCGTGCGCGGGTTCCTCGATTCAGGTGCCCGCCGCCGCGGCATTGCGGAGCGGGCGTAGGCCATGCTGAAGCGGACCAACCTCGGCGCAACCGGCAACCGGGCCGACCACGTGTTGATTGCGGAGATGGTCGACAGCGGCGCCCGCGTCCTCGATGTTGGCTGCGGTGATGGCGCATTGCTGCAGTTGCTCGAAGACCGCCGCAACGTCGACGGACGCGGCATCGAGATCAGCCGCGAGCGCGTCAACGCCTGCGTGGCGCAGGGGCTCTCCGTCATTCAGGGCGACGCCGACAGCGACCTCGATGACTTCCCCGACAACGCGTTCGACTATGCGGTGCTTTCGCTCACCATCCAGGCGACGCGGCAGCCAAAGCCTGTGCTCGAAAACCTTCTCAGAATTGGGCGTCGCGCCATCGTGTCGTTCCCCAACTTCGGGCATTGGGAGATCCGCTGGCAGTTGCTAACCGGCGGCCGCATGCCAGTCACCGCGAACTTGCCGGATGCCTGGTACGCGAGCCCGAACGCGCACCTCTGCACCATCGCGGACTTCGACGCGCTAGTCACAGCCGTCGGCGCGCAAACGGTTTCAGCGGTTGCGTTTAATAGTTCCGGCCAGCGGCTCCCGATCAATCGATCGATCCGGTTCCAGAACCTGTTCGGCGAGAAAGCCGTGTTCCTGCTCGAGCGGAAGTGACGCTCGAACGTTGGTCCGCTCGAGCCGCTGCCCGTACGACGCCGGGCGAATGGCCGGGCGCACCGCCGGCAGGCGGACCAGATCGCCGAGGACGGATGCGGGCGTGCCTTTCGGGGTCGCCTGCGCAACCGACTTCGTTGCCTCCAGCATCATAACGCCTGCGACGCCCGGCAGAATGCGCGCGCCCATCCGCTCGAACACGACACCTGACTTGACGAAGAGCTGGCGATTAATCGGCGGCAGGTGCAGCGCCCATGTGCAATGCGTCGGCGTCATCATCGCGCTCATCAGGAGCCGCTCAAGTTGACCGCGCGAATAGGGCCGCCCGTGTCCGAACGGCGTTGATTCAAATCGGGCCCAAAGCCCGCCGCGGTTCGGCACGATGAACATGGCGGACCCTTCAGGTGCGAGAACGCGCCAGATCTCGCGGAGCACCGGCGCCGCGCGGTCGACGTGCTCGATGTAGTGGACGGCGAGCAGGCGATCGACGGAATTGTCCGGCAGCGGCAGGTGTTCTGGATCGACGAGCGTTGTCATGCTGTCGCCGTTGGCCGGCCAGACGAGCGCGCCTTGCGATGCCGGCATCAGTGCCCCGATACGCCGCGCCTCGCCGCGAAACGATCCCATCAGCGGCGCGGCATAGCCGAGACCCATCAGCGTCTCGCCCTCGATATGCCGCCATCGCGAACGCAGACGCGTCCCGAGCAGGCGCCGGGTCATATGCCCGAGCGGCCGGTCATAAAAATCCCAGAGCTCGCTCGCCTCGATGAACATTGCCTCGACACATACGGTGTCGGCATGCGTTTGCCCAGATGCGGCGCCGTACGGCGACGGGTTGCAGGCAGCAGCCGGCGCATCCCATCTATTCGGGTAAGTAAGCCCGCCCGCGCGCGGGACCGCCTCAGACCAAACCGGGAAGGACCGCGACCATGGTCACACAATCTTCAGCCCTCGACATTCGCCAATTCCCCTGTTTGGCCGACAACTACGGCGTCATCCTGCGCGATGCGGCAACAAACAGCGTGGCGACGATTGATGTCCCGGATGCCAACGCCGTCTCCGATGCCCTTAATGAGGCCGGTTGGACGCTGACGCACATACTGGTGACGCATCATCACTGGGACCACACGCAGGGCGTTGAAGAGCTTAAAGCCAAGACCGGCGCGACCGTCATCGGCCCCAAACTCGAAGCCGCCAAGATCCCAGGCCTCGATACCGCAGTTGGCAACGGCGACACCTTTTCGTTCGGCACGTACGAAGTGTTTGTCCACGAGACGCCAGGGCATACAGCCGGTCACGTCATATTCCACGTCCCGGATGCCCAAGCCGCGTTCGTCGGGGACACGCTGTTTGCGATGGGCTGCGGCCGCGTCACCGAAGGCTCAATGGCTGAAATGCACGCGAGCGTCATGACGGTTGCCGGGCTGCCGCCGGAGACCGCGCTTTATTGCGGCCACGAGTATACGGTCGCCAACGCAGAGTTTGCGCTGACCGTCGACCCGGATAACCAAGCGCTCAAGACCCGCGCTGACGACGTCCGCAAGCTGCGCGCCGGCGGCAAGCCGACGCTTCCAACCCGGGTCGATGTTGAACGCGAGACCAACCCGTTCTTGCGCGCCGCCGACCCCGCCATCCGTGCGCACCTCGGCATGCAGACTGCGAGCGACACCGAAGTGTTTGCCGAAATCCGTGAACGGAAGAACCGGGCCTGACCTATCGGCAACAACGCGCGCAAAACGCCCGGTTTTCCACGGTCATCTGCGGCTCCGATTCGCCCGTTCCGGGCGAATTCTCTGGATATCCGGAGGGGAGCCCTAGGTGATGCCGCGATGGCATTGCAGCCGCCGTGCGACTCGCGAACGGTCGCTGTCAAAGCCCGGATTGCGGGCCGATCGGGGGTATTTCAATTATGCAGAGCGTCTCAACAACGCCCATTCTCAGCGCCGTATTTGTTGATTACGACAACATCTACCTGTCGTTGCGGCGCAAGAACGAAGAGGCCGCGAAGCGGTTTGCGAAAGACGCCGGCCGCTGGATTGCCGGTCTGCAGAGCGGCGAACTGATCACGCCGACGGGCGCCGGGCTTGGCGACCCAGCGCGCCGTCTCGTCATGAACCGCTGTTATGGCAATCCGGTGCCGCGGCGAAACCCGTCGGACAACTCGACGGATATGAGTTCCTTCCCGTTCGTCCGCCATCACTTCCTGCGCAGCGGCTTCGAGATCATTGACTGCCCACCGCTCACCGCGCAGCTCAAGAACTCCTCCGACATCAAGATGGTCATGGATCTGCGCGATTTCCTGACCCACGCGACGCACTTCGAGGAGTTCATCATTCTGTCGTCGGACGCGGACTTTACGCCGGTCTTGCACCGGCTCCGCGCGCACAATCGGCGCACCGTGATTTTCGCCAACGACAACACCGCCGCGCCCTACACCGCGCTTGCCGACGGCGAAGTGCGCGAACAGGATCTGATCGATTATCTGCTCGGTGAATTGCAGGTCGCCGAGGAAACCGCGCCGTCAATCACCGTCGAGCCTGAGGCTGACGCCGAGCCGGTCGACATCAGCGACTTGCGCGATGACATCGTTTCGATTGTTGCAGAAGAGGTGCGGCAGGCCCCGAAGCCGTTGCCACTTGAGATCGTCGCCGAACGCGCGACGCGGGTGCTCGGCCACGATGCGACGGTTGGATCAGCCTGGGGCGGATCGGGCTCGTTCCTTGAACTCCTGCGCGCAGACCTGCCTGATGACATCGGCATTTCATCGCAGCAGCCGCCGGTCCTGTTCGACCGCACGCGCCTGAAGTCGAAGCCCATGCCGAAGCAGATCGAGCCTGCAGTCGCGGCCGCACCTGAGCCGGCACCCCCTGCGGCGTCAGAGCCCGTTCGCCAGGCCGCGGCAAAACCACAGATGGCCGCAACGCGCCAGACAGTACCCGAGACGCCGACGGTTGATCCGCAGCAGGCCGCCGAGGAAGCCGAAGCGCTACAGCGCTCGATCGCAAAGATCCACGAAGCCTCGCAAGCCCCGCCGATTTCGCCGCCGGACTATCGGATCCTGTTCGAGGAGATGGCCGGCGAGATCACGGAAAACGAACTGCAGGGCGTGCAGACGATTGCGAACGTTGTAGCGCGCGCAGGCGAGCGCGGCGTCTCGATCCAGCGCGAAGACGTCCGGTTCATTCTGGATGTCGTTGGCGAGGCGGACCCCTGGTTTGAACAGGGCGCGACGGCCAACCTGTTTGCCGGCCGGTTCCGCAACTTCGTTGTCGCGCGCTGCCGGAGCCAGGGCCTCACGCTCTCGACCGGCGAACTCGACCTGATCGAGACGTGGTTTGCGAGCCCGCCGGGAAGCGCGCGCAACGACGGCGCGAAGGAGCAGGACCAGCCGGCGCGCTGGTGGGACGAGCCGGAACCAACACAGCCGGCCCAGGCGGACGAAGCGCCGACATCCTACGAGAGCGGCGGTGCGGGTGACGTGACGCGCGAAGACATGCCCCGGTTCGTCCGGTCTCATCCGAGGCTCTAGCGGCGCCTCGCCAAGAGCTTGCTCAGCAAAAAGCCCGGCTCCCCCGAGCCGGGCTTTTTGCTGTCAGGGGTCGGGGCGTCGCGCGTCAGCGGTGGGCTTGGCGAAGGCGACGGCCGAGCAGCGCATCAAAGATATCTGCGAACTCGCGCGCGCCGCGGTTCTTCTGGTTGACGTCCATGCGTTCGCCGAGCGCGCGCAACAGACCGGCGCCGTCCTTGCCGCGCACGATCGTGTTGCGCTCATAGCCGCGCCGCGAGAAGAAGTTGGACGTCGGCATCTGACTGCCAAGCGCCGTCATCATCTCAAGCCCCGTCGCCGGGCCTGCGAGGTTCATCAGCTCCAACTGTTCCGGTGTCAGGCTCTTGCGGCCAGCTCGGAGCGCATAACCCTTGGTGTCGCGCAACTTCTGCACCTGGATCCAGGGTCCGATGTCGCCATCGACATTGATTGCGTGCACGCCGCGCCCTTTGCCGGTGCGGGCATGTTTCTGCAGGTACGACCAGCGCCGCGGCAGCTTGTTCACATGCGCGATCATGCGGCTCAGCGAACGCATCTTCTCCGTCAGGCGATCGCGGCGCGGCTGGGTTGTGGCCTGTGCGCGCAGGTCGCGCAGCCGCCGCATGAAGCGCTTGCCGTGCTTCTGGAGCATGTTGAGCGTGTTCGCAGACAAAAGCTGCGCGTAGCCAAGCGCGCTGGAAATCGGCCGACCGGTTTTACGGATCGGATGGATGCCGGCGACCATGTCGGCCGTACCGATCCCGCCGGTCTCCAGGGCGTAAACGCGGATGACCTGCGACTTGGTAAGCCCAAGGCGAAGCGCCTCCGATGCATAGCGGATCTTGAACGTGCGCTCGCTGACGCGCTCCGGCGTGAAGCCGTAGTGCTGCCGAGCCGAGGCCAGGAAATCGTTGATGTTTGGCAGCGAGCGGCGTTTGCGTGGTTTTCCGGGGCGCGCTTCGAACGATGTCCAGCGGCGCCAGAGCGCGCGGCTCACCTTCGGGCCGCGGTACTTTGGCGGAAGCTTGGTGACGTAATTGCGCTGCGTCACGAGCTGGCGCTTGCGCAGCCGCGCGCGGCGCGACTTACGCAGTGAGACCACCCGCCCCCAATAGGCGTCAGCCGCCGCGTTGTGGAAGGTCCGCGCCGTCCAATACCGCTCGAAAGCCGCGCGGTCCTGCGCGCTGAGCGTCGCTAGAAAGCGGTCATACTTCCCAGCCTGCGCCGTCGCTGTCGTGCTTGCGAGGGCGAGGACGGCAAGAAGCGCGAAAGCGGCTCTCAGCCCCCATGCGCGCGCACTCATCTCGTCGTTTGAAACGCGGTCGTGGCCCGTCATCTCGTCCCCCAATGTCGCCGGCGTCCGACTTCCGGCAGGCGCGAGTGTTTCGCCCAATCGTTTGCGGAGAATTGGGCGGCCGCCACACATTGCGGCGATTCTGCCGCTTCATCTGCATGACGACACGTCAATGACGCCTTAAGGTGCGTCATCGGAGCGCGGCCGGGCGCGATCCGGAGCGTCAGAGCGTTTTGACTTAGAGGACCACATGACTTCCGCCGCCGTTGGACAAACCCGCAGTTTCGTTGCGCTGGAGAGCGACCGGAGCCTGTTTGACGCGCTCCGCGCTGCCGCCGCGACCCACGGGGGTTCAACGCCCTGTCTTGCCGACGCCGAGACGCCGGCGATTCCGTACAGCAAGGCGATCATCGGCAGCCGCATTCTCGGCCGCAAAGTCGCCGCGGGTACCGCACCGGGCGAAGCGGTCGCGGTCCTGCTGCCAAACGTCGTCGGATTGGTGCTCACGATTTTCGGGCTCAACGCCGAAGGCCGCGTCGCAGCCCTCCTCAACTTTACCGCCGGCGCGCGCAACCTCCTGTCAGCCGTCGACACCGCGAAGGCGCGCGTGATCGTGACCTCGCGCCGCTTTATCGCGATGGCCGAACTTGACGACGTCGTCACCGCGCTTGAGCAGAGCAAGACGCCTGACGGTGCGCCGCGCAAAATCGTCTACCTCGAAGACGTCCGGACAAGTATCGGCGCGCTCGACAAAGCGCGCGGGGTTGCATCCGGCATCCTCGACCGCGTTCGCAGCCCCGGCCCGGCCGCCAACCGCGATAAGCCGGCCGTAATCCTGTTCACATCAGGCACCGAAGGACATCCGAAAGGCGTTGTCCTGACCAACGGCAACTTGCTCTCAAACGCCCGCCAAATCTTCGACCACGCCGATGGCGAACTGACGCCGTCCGACCACTTCTTCAATCCGCTGCCGATCTTTCACTCGTTTGGCCTGACCGCCGGTACGCTGACGCCAATCCTGAACGGCATGCAGGCGACGCTCTATCCGACGCCGCTGCACTACAAGCAGATCCCAAAGCTCATCGCGGAGCGTCGGCCGACTGTACTGCTGGCAACGGACACGTTTCTGCAGGGCTACGGGCGCTCGGCGGATAACGGCGATCTCGATAGCTTGCGGTTCGCGATCGCGGGCGCGGAGAAGGTCAAGGAACCGACGCGGGCGCTGTTCAAGAAGAGCGGCGTGCTGCTGCTCGAGGGATACGGCGCGACGGAGTGTGCGCCGGTGCTCGCCTGCAATCTGCCAAAGGCGCATGCGCCCGGAAGCGTCGGGCGGCTGTTGCCCGGCCTCGAATTCCGCATCACGCCGGTTGAAGGAATTTCGGACGGCGGCCGGCTCTACATCCGCGGCCCCAACGTTATGGCGGGATATTTAAAGGCGGACCGGCCCGGCGAGCTGCAGCCGCCAGCCGATGGCTGGCACGATACCGGCGACATCATCGATCTCGACGACGAAGGTTTCGTGCGGATCAAAGGCCGCGCCAAGCGGTTTGCGAAGATCGCAGGCGAGATGGTGTCGCTCGCCGTCGTCGAAACGCTTGCAGCCGATGTCTGGCCCGAGGAGACGCATGTCGCGCTCACCGAGGCCGACCCGAAGCGCGGCGAGCAACTCATCCTGATGACCGAACGCGCTTCGCCAGAGCGATCGGCCCTGGTGAAGGCGGCGCAAAAAGCCGGTCTTCCAGAGTTGTGGGTGCCAAAGCGCATCATGACCGTCCCGGAAATTCCTCGGCTGGGGTCCGGCAAAGTTGATTTTCCGGCGGCGGCGCGGATGATGGTGTCCGGCTGATCAGCGCCGCCCAAAAACAACCGATCTGAGCAAAACGAGCCCCGCCAAACCATGTTGGACGTGATCAGCGATTTTGCTGTGCTGCTGTTCATCGTCGGCATTGCGCTTGCGATCCTTGGATGGCGGATGGACTGGTTCGGACCGGCCGCGCCAAAGGACATCGTCGCGAAAGCCACGTTGCCTGACACCGAAGCCGATGCGCCTTCTGATCGCGCCGCGGGCAAGGACGCTGACGGTCTGCCCCGAACCGCGCCGTGGTGGTCGTTGCGCAGGCCGGCACAAGCGGATGGCGACACCAACGCAACCGACACCGCGCCCGATGATGAGGACCTCGTCGCCGTCCATCCGGCGATTGCGGATGCCGCACGCCGGGCCGCACTTCGCGATGCGCGCGCCTACTCGCAGTTCTGGCCGGCTGACGTCATCAAATCCCGCCCGGGCTGGATGGTGTTCGCGCTCGACGACTTCCTCGGCGACCCAGCGACGTCGTTTGACTATGCGATCCCGGGGACGGACCAGACCGGCCGGATCCCGCTCTATCCAATCGCATCGGTCCGCGTCGTCGAGCGGGAAGATCGGCTGGTCTCTGCGAGCCGCCGCAAGGTCATCCAGTCACGATGGAATGCGCGGCGGGCGGCGCGTCGGCGCTCGGCTGCGGAATAACGCGGCTGCAGCCTCAGCTTGCAGCAAGCCGGCCTTCGACGAACTGCAATCGGTCCTGCCCCCACAGAACTTCGCCGTCTTCAAAAACGAAGCTTGGCGCACCGAACACGCCAGCCTCGATGGCGTCCTGCGTATTCTGGTCCCAGATCTCGACCAGCGTCGCGTCTTCCGGGCTGTTCGACGTCAGGTCGTCGTAGTCGATGCCGGCGCGCGTAACGGCTGTCTTGAGAACGCTCTCTTCCGCGATTGCGTGATCACGCACCCAAAGCTCGTGGCCGATCTCGTAGGCAAGGCGGACGGCATCGAGGCCCGCAAGCTCTGCTGCAATGACGAGGCGCGCACCAGGTGTCTCGTCTGACGGGAAGTTCTCCGGCTCGAGCAGCATCGGGACGTCGAGCTCTTTGCGCCAGCGCTTGAGCTCCTGCATCCGGTAGGCCTGACGCGCGGCGGACCGCTTCTGCAGCGGCAGCCCGCCGGTCGCGGCGAACACATCAGCGAACTTCGCAGGCTTGGTCGTGACAGAGGCGCCATGCGCCTTCACGAGTTCATGAAAGCGCGCGCCTGCAAGGAACGTCCAGGGGCTGTTGAGCGAGATGTAATAGTCGATCTGAACCATTGCCTGTTGCAGCCTTTTGTATTTTTGGATGTGCGCTTCATCGGGCGCGGTCGGTGTCGCCGGCTAGTCGTCGCGTAGCGGTTTGAGGTCCGTTGCAACGCGCGTTGGCGGTGTCTCGCTGTATTCGGCCGGCGCGCCAGATCTGTTGACCCACAGCGTGTCGAATCCGAACACCGTGGCGCCGGCTGCGTCCCATCGGTTTGATGACTGGAACGAAACAGCGCCAGGCTTGCAGCCGAAGGTATCGGTCACAAGGCTGTAAACGCGCATCGAAGGTTTGAAAATCCCAACGTCGTGTACGGTTAGAATGCGGTCGAGCTTATCTGCGATCCCGGCCGAAGATGTTGCATCGGCGATCATATCCGGGTCGCCGTTCGTCAGGATCGCGCAGGTCGCGCCCTTCGCGCGCAATGCATCGAGCACGCCCGGCACCTCCGGGTACGCATCGAGCACACGGTACGCCTCAAGCAGCTTCTCGCGGATGCCTGACGGGACGCCGCCGATCGTTGCGATCGCCGTATCGAGGCTTCGCTCTGTGAGATCCCAGAATGTCGTATGGCGGCCCGTTTGCGCATAAATCCACGTGTATTCGAGATGCTTGGCCCGCCACGTCTGCGACAGCCGATCCCAGCCCTCACCGATGTCATCAGCGTGGCGACTGGCTGCGGCGTGCACATCGAAGAGCGTCCCGTACGCATCGAAGACGTAGTGTGTGTACTTCATCGTCGTCCTCTCGATCGTCACGGCCGGCCGGCCGCAAACGCGCGCCGGTGTCAGTCTCGCGCGCTCAGCATCTGGATGACTGCTGAATAGTCCTTCGCGCCGGCACCGCCAGCCACGAGCATCCGATACATTTGAAGTGCGGCCGCGCCGAGCGGTGTCGCGGTGCCGGCTGCGCGCGCCGCCTCCTGTGCGAGGCCGAGATCCTTGAGCATCAGGTCCGCGGCAAAACCCGGCTTGAAATCATTGTTTGCAGCCGACTGAGGCACGGGGCCCGCCACCGGGCAATGATTGACGAGCGCCCACGATCCGCCGGATGACGTCGACATCACGTCAAAGAGCGTCTGCGGATCGAGCCCCAGCTCTTGCCCCATCGTCATCGCCTCCGCCGTCCCGATCATCGCAATCGCGAGCGCCATGTTGTTGCAGGCCTTCGCGACCTGCCCCGCGCCGCCGTCGCCACAATGGATGATGCGCTTGCCCATGCTCGCGATGATCGGCTCGCCGGCGGCGAACGCGTCTGCCGTGCCGCCGCACATAAAGGTGAGCGACGCGGCCTCCGCGCCACCAACACCGCCGGAGACGGGTGCATCGAGCGCGTGCATGCCAGCCTCTGACGCCTGTGCGTGAACGGCCTTTGCGCTGTCGACGTCAATGGTCGAGGAGTCGATGAAGACCGTGCCCGAAGCCGCCGCGGCGACAACGTCGTCGTAGACGCTTCGCACGTGCTGGCCCGCCGGCAACATGGTCACGACGACATCGGCGCCGCTGACCGCCTCGCGTGCGGAAGGTGCCTTCGTGACGCCCTTCGCGGCCGCCGTCTCGATGTTGTCGGCCACCACGTCAAACCCGCGCACCGCATGACCGGCGGAAACAAGGTTGGCCGCCATCGGCGCGCCCATGTTGCCCAACCCGATAAACCCGACCGTCGCCATGATGTCCTCTCAACGTCTGATTGCCGCGCGGGCGCAACCGACTGAGCCCGAATTTGCCGCCGCAAGGCTGTCCCGTACTCGGCTAACGGCCTCGCCACGCGGGCTTGCGTTTTGCGAGGAACGCTTCGCGGCCCTCCTTGAAGTCATCGCTTGCATAGATGCGGCCGATCCAGTCGGCATCTTCTGCGGCCGGCCCGTGATCACGAATGCGACTGAGCAGCACCTTGGTAGCGCGCATCGTAAGCGGCGCATGGCCCTTCAACGTTGCTGCAAGCTCAAACGCGCGCGCCATCAAGGCTGCGTGATCCTCGAGGACTTCGTTGACGAGGCCGATCGCAAGCGCCTCTTCAGCAAGCATCAGACGCGACGTCAGCAACAGGTCTTTCGTTCGCGCCTCGCCAATCAGAGCGACGAGGCGGTAGAGCGTTGATGCGGAGAGACAGTTGCCAAGCGTGCGCGCAATCGGGAAGCCGAACTTGAGGCTGCGCGTGGCAAGCCGCAGATCGCAACAGGCCGCGATGCCAGCGCCGCCACCGGTGCATGCACCTGAAATGGCTGCGATGACCGGCACGGGACAGGCGTCATACGTGGCGAAGTTTGCTTCGGCCGCGGCCTCGTATGCGAGGCCCTGTTCCGGCGTCGAGAAATCGTGGAAGTGCGAGATGTCGGTCCCGGCTGCAAACGCCTTGTCGCCGGCGCCGGTGATGATCAACGCGTGCACGGAGCCATCCGTGGGAATGGTCTCGCAGATCTCCGCGAGGCGCTCGTACATCGGGATCGTCAGCGCATTGCGCGCCTGCGGGCGATTGAGCGTTACGACGCCCACGCCGTCTTTGATCTCGTAGAACAGCTCATTCGCGCGCGTGGCGTCTGCTTCAACGGGGTCCGTTGTCATGCATATCGTCCCAGTCAGCCGGAGGGTGCAGGCAATCGCGTTCCCTCTGCCTGCCACCTTCCATCCGTCCGGGCAACCGCTGGGCCTTGGCCCGCAACGCTTCCGCTGGCGCAGCCGAACGCGTAAGGAGGCGGCTTCATGTTGTCGGAGCCTGCCATGAGCGCGTCAAAGCACGCCGGATCGAGCCTGTCGTTTCGCACTGAGATGGAGTTTGCCTATGGCGAACCGCGCGGGCTTGGCCCCGGGCTTGTCCGGCTGACGGCGAACAACCCGAGCCCGTTCACCTTCAAGGGCACGAACACCTACATCGTCGGCGATACCGACCTTGCGATCATCGATCCGGGCCCGGAGGACGATGCGCATCTCGCAAGCCTGCTCGACGTCATCGCCGGCCGGCGGGTCAGCCATATTCTGATCACGCACACGCATCGCGACCACATTGATGGGCTGGCAGCCCTGCAGGCGGAAACCGGCGCGACCGTTGGCGGCTTCGGCCGCGCCGGGCTCAACACACCCGACGTCATCCTCTCGCCCGATGGGCGCAACTTCATCGATTCCGACTTCGACCCGGAGCTGAAGCTGCGCGATGGCGACAGCGTCTCCGGCGACGGTTGGGAGCTGCTCGTTCATCACACGCCGGGCCACGCGCCGGACCATCTCTGCTTTGAGTGGACCGCGCGGCGCATCCTTTTCTCAGGCGACCACGTGATGGGCTGGAACACGACCGTCATTGCGCCGCCGGAAGGGCACATGGGCGACTACCTCGCATCGCTCGAAAAACTAATCGACCGGCCGGTCGATGTCTTTCACGCTGGCCACGGCGGACAAATCCGCGAGCCCATCCGCGTCACCAAGGCCTACCTCGTCCACCGCCGCATGCGCGAACAGGCGATCACTGAGTCAATCCGCGCCGGCAACGACACGATCGCGAAGATCGTCGCGCTGATCTACACGCAGATCGACAGCTCGCTGCGCGCCGCCGCCATGCTGTCGGTGCAGGCCCACGTCGAACACATGATCACCAAAGGTATGGTGCGCGCTGACGCAGAGGCGCTCGGCCCAGACGTCACGCTTGCACTGACGAAGTGAGCGCCTAGCTGCCGGCCTCTGATGCGGGCACGGTTGCTTCGAGCCGCTCAAGCAGGGCGCGGACAACAGCCCGGACGCGCGCGGCGTTGCGGCCAAAGTCATGCCGCCCCCAGCGCGACGCAGAGCGAATATCAACGCGTGAGCGCCCACCACGGCCAATAACGCGCACGACAACGTCATCGCGGAACCCGACGATGAGCGTCCGCGCCACCGCTTCGGCGACGCCGATCCGCCCGTCCTCGGGCTCGCGTTCCTCGACAACGGTCATGCCCAGATTGCGAAGCGCTTGGACCGCCAAATCAAACGTCTCGGCGGCTGGCCGGTCGACGACGAGCGGCTGAAGGTCAGGATAAAGCTGCTGCTGGAGACGTTCGGCAATCTGGCCCGGGTAGTCCGGCGACTGCGTCCCTTTCGGCCGAAGACGCCGCGCAGCCGTCAGCTCGGGTGGGTTTTCGAAGTCGGTGGTCACGTCGTTCAAAGGCGCCTGCGCGATGGCACGCGGCGCGTACGACATTGGCCATGCGAGAATGCCGATGCCGATCAGAAGACCCGTAAGCCCCATGCCGGCACCACGCCCGCCGTGGGCCCAGATCCGCAGCATGCCAACGATGGCAAGGATGCACGCGAGAAGCGCGAGACCGAACGAGAGCGCAAACAGATTGAGCGCCACTGCGGTCGACATACCGAACAGGCGATGCAGCACGAGGCCTGCGATAATCAGTGCGAGGGCAAATACGGCGATCCGCAGCGCCCATGCACTCGAGCGCGACTGCCGCACTTTATCGCCCTGCCGCGCTGCCATGACCCGCTCAACCTCTGCCGCGCTTGCGGCACGCCCCTGCCGCGCCGCGAAGCTGTCATTCAGCATTTCGGGCAATTGATGGCAATGCGGGCCACGCTCAAGGTCATGGTACAAGATGCGGGTGCCGGGCCGACTGAGCGCACCCGGCCCCGCCTGGAGATTGATCCGCATGCAACAGCTTTCGAACACGGCGGCCCGCGACATCGAAGGCCTCCTGCATCCAACGACCAACCTCGCAGCCCATCGCGAACACGGCCCGCTCGTTCTTGATCGCGCAGACGGCGTCTACGTCTGGGATACGCGCGGCAAGAAATACATCGAGGGTCTTGCCGGGCTCTGGTGCACGGGGCTTGGCTACGGCAACGCCGAACTCGTCGAAGCCGCGCGCAAGCAGATGGAACAGCTCTCGTTCACGCACCTGTTCGGTGGCCGCAGTCATGAGCCGGCGATCGAGCTTGCCGAGCGGCTAAAGGCCATCGCGCCCGCGCCAACATCGAAAGTGTTCTTCACCGCATCCGGCAGCGAGGCAAACGACACACAGGTCAAGCTTGCGTGGTATCTCAACAATGCCCGCGGCAAGCCGAAGAAGAAAAAGATCATTTCACGCCTGCGCGGCTACCACGGGGTCACCGTCGCCTCAGGCAGCCTGACCGGACTGCCGACTTTCCACTCCGACTTCGACCTGCCGATGAGCCGGGTGAGCCATGCACCCTGCCCCCACTACTGGCGCGCGGCGAAGCCTGGCGAGACGGAAGAAGACTTCGCGAGGCGCATGGTCGACGACATCGAGGCGATGATCCTCGCAGAAAACCCAGATGAGGTTGCAGCCTTCATCGCCGAGCCGCTGCAGGGCGCGGGCGGTGTGATCCTGCCGCCGAAGACCTACTTCGAGAAGCTTGGGCCGTTGCTTAAGGAGCATGACATCCGGCTGATCGCAGACGAAGTCATCTGCGGCTTCGGGCGCACCGGCAATTGGTTTGGCTCCGAGACCTTTGGGATGAAGCCCGACACGATCTCGGTCGCAAAGGCCATCACATCGGCCTACGTGCCGCTTGGCGCGGTTACGATCTCCGACGACGACTACGACGCGCTGCTCGATTCCAGCCGCACGCACGGTATGTTCGCCCACGGCTTTACGTATTCCGGCCATCCACTCGCGTGTGCCGTCGCCAACAAGACGCTCGAAATCTACGAGCGCGACGATATCGTCAGCCACGTGCGCCGCGTCGCGCCCGTTTTCCAGATGCGGCTCAACGCGCTGGCCGCACATCCGCTGGTCGGCGAAGCCCGCGGCGTCGGCCTGATTGGCGGGCTCGAACTGGTCTCCGATAAGTCCACCAAAACGAGCTTCCCGCCAAAGCGCGGCGTCGGCGCGAAGGTTGTCGCATTTGCCGAGGACGAAGGCCTCATCTGCCGCGCGGTCGGCGGCGACGTCGTTGCAATGTGCCCGCCAATGATCATCACCGGCGCGCAGATCAACGAGGCGTTTGACAAGCTCGCTCGCGCGCTGGACCGCACGGCAAAGTGGCTTGAGGAGACGCCGTCCGCGGACCTTTAACGTTTGGTGGTGGCGCCGCGGCGGCGCGTTCGCGCTTGCCTTCATCGGCTGCACATCGTCGACTTCAAACGAGCCGAATCACTTTAGCGAGGGGCCGGGCTGTGCGACCGACAACGATCCTTCTAGGCATCGTTATCGCTGGCGGCCTTGCCTTCGCGCTGCGCAATCACGTCCCGTTCCTGATCTCGCTTGTCGACTTTGGTGGTCCGCAGATCGGCGCGACCGACCCGCGCGCGAAGCTTGAGCGCCCGCAGAGGGCGGCGACGCGCACGCCGACGGAAGAGCCCGCACTGCCGCCGCCGATCGCACTCAAGCGCGTGCCAGCCGGCAAGACGCCGATCACGCTCGCACATTGGACCTTCGAGGCCCCCGACATCGTGGTGCCCAAGAAAGAAGAGCCTGCGTGGCGCACATCGTTCGGCTCAGAGCGCAAGACCCGCGCACAGACGGCCACGGCGGCAGGCTTCGACGCGGACCTGATCGCTTTGACGGGTGTCAGAAACTTCAAACTGCTTCGCCGTGCATTTCCGGCACGCGACTACTTCCTTATCACCTCACCGCAACTGCGGAGCTTGGCGCTTGCCGGGCTTGGGCGAGAGCAAGGGTTTGCTCATGCCGCAATGGCCTTCGCAATCCGGCGTGGCAGCGGCGTTCGTGCCCGACAGCGCGTCCAGGCGGTATTCGCATCCGGCGGCGGAGGGGCCGCACTCTCGACAACGCCCGATGATCTCAAGATGGCCGGGCAAGTGACCACGCTGCCGTTCGCGGTGCAGGTGCTGCTCGAGCGGGAGGTCGCCTGGGTCGTCGCGCATGCGGCCTCTGACACGTGCGCATCAGCCGACGACGCGACGCCGGCATGCCGCGCCGAAGCGGCGGTGACCGCGCGCTTGGTGTCATGGATCAAGCAGCGGCGCCGGTCGGGCCAGACGGTCATTCTGGCAACGCGCGGGCCGGTTGATCGCGGCTTACCGGCATCAGCCGATCAGCACTTGCACGCAACGACGCGCCCGCAGGACGCCGGCTGCGATGTTCCCAACGCCGCGCTTCGCATCTGGACATCCCCTGCCGATGATGACTGGACCGAACCCGTCGGCACGGTCTGGCGGCGCCGGGACGGCGGCGGTGCCTGCGTCCTGCTTGCGCGGCTCGCGCTCGAGCCTCGGCCGCCGCCCCCGCCGGTTGTCGTCACCGACGATGCCGCGCCGGGCTTCGCCAGCAGCTTGGATGAGGCAGCCGACGGCGACGTCGCCCCGCGCTAGGGATAGAGCTGCGCCGTTACCCAAGCCTCGCCCGCGGCCGCACGGCGGAAGACGAGCCGGTCGTGCAGGCGGAACGGCCGGTCATGCCAGAACTCAATCTCGAGCGGCGTCACGCGGAAGCCCGACCAATGCGGCGGGCGCGGGACGGCCTCGGCTTCCGGAAACTCTGACGCCTTGGCGGTGACGGCTTCCTGCAAGGCACCGCCATGCGGCATCTCCCGCGACTGCGCCGACGCCCAAGCCCCAACCTGGCTCTGGCGCGGCCGGCTCGCGAAATAGGCGTCGGCTTCTGCATCGGCGACCGGCTGCACGAGCCCGCGAATGCGAACCTGGCGTCTTAGCGTCTTCCAGTGGAAGTTGAGCGCGGCTTTCCCCGACGCGAGGATCTCGCGGCCCTTCGCACCCTCGAAGTTCGTGTAGAAAACGAACCCGCGATCTGCGCCACGCTGTGCCTCATCAAGCTCCTTCAGCAGCGTAATGCGAACGTTCGGCAAGCCGTCGGCATCGACCGTCGCAACCGCCATCGCATTCGGGTCGTTGATCTCGTGCGCCGTCGCATCGGCGAACCACTCGCCAAACAGCGCAAACGGATCGCGCGCCTTCAGAAAGTCATCCGCCGATCGGCTTGTCGGTTCATCAGGACCAGTGGTTGCAATCGACATCTCGTCGTCCTCGAAGTTGCGCCGTGCGCGGTCCGCCTTGCGCCCGCCAGGCACCGTCCTGCTTCAACTCAGCGATTGACGCAAATTTAACCCTGTCGCGGCAGCCTCGGAGCCAGTTCAGCATTTTCAGGTCCAGCGTCCATGTCCCCTTCACAGGCCCCTTCCCTTTCAACAGCCCTCGCCTTCGCGTTCGCGGCGCTGCTGAGCTTCTTGCTCGCGTTCCACACCGTGCAGGCGAGCGAGCTTCGCGGCACACAGACGCCTGCGACAGCGCAGGACCCGGCCGCGACCAACCCGCTGCGGGGCACCGTGCTCGGCTTTGCCGTGCCAAAACTGAGCGCCGCCGACCGGCTCGCAACGCTCGAAGCCGTCCAGCTCGTCCTCACCGAGGTCGGCGATGGCGCGAGCTACCTCTGGCACCGCCGGCATGGCCGATTGAGCGGCCTCATCAAGGCGGAGCGCTCTTTCCGCAACGCGGCCGGTACCATTTGCCGGCGCCTTCGGGTGACCCTGATGTCCGGCCCGAAGTCGCGCTCGATCCGTGCAACGGCCTGCCGGAGCGACGACGGGCGATGGTCGTTCGACGGCTGATCATTGCGCTTGCGGACCTGTGCGTACGGCCGCGCGCCGTGGCCCGGCAGAGTGTGGACCCAAACTCGCGTTCGTGTAGAGTCCCGGCTCGCGGGACTAGATAGACGGTGTGGGTTGAATGAGCACGGAAACGTCGGGCGCAGCGTCGCCCAGCGGGAACCTGATGGCCGGGAAGCGCGGCCTCATCATGGGCGTCGCAAACAATCGGTCGATTGCGTGGGGCATTGCGAAGGCGGCCGCCTCGCAAGGCGCTGATCTTGCGCTCACCTATCAGGGCGATGCGCTGAAGAAACGCGTTGAACCGCTCGCAGCCGAGCTTGGCAGCAACACGGTCGTCCCGTGCGACGTGACCGACCCCGGATCGATCGATGATCTGTTCGGCGCGTTGCAGACCAAGTGGGGCGGCCTCGACTTCGTCGTCCACGCGATCGCGTTCTCGGACAAGTCTGAGCTCGACGGCCGCTATGTCGACACCAGCGAGGATAACTTCACAAAGACGATGCTCGTCTCATGCTACTCGTTCACCGCGATCGCAAAGCGCGCGGAAAAGCTGATGAAGCCTGGCGGATCGCTTCTGACGCTGACCTACTATGGCGCCGAGAAAGTCATGCCGCACTATAACGTCATGGGCGTTGCCAAAGCGGCGCTTGAGGCCAGCGTGCGCTACCTCGCAGCCGACCTTGGCAAAGACGGCATTCGCGTCAACGCGATCTCCGCCGGCCCGATCAAAACGCTTGCCGCATCGGGCATCGCCGACTTTCGCTACATCCTGAAATGGAACGAGTATAACTCCGCACTCCGCCGAACGGTCTCGATCGAGGACGTCGGCGGCGCCGGCGTCTATCTGCTGTCGGATCTCTCAAACGGCGTCACGGGAGAGGTTCACCACGTCGACAGCGGTTACCATGTGCAGGGGATGAAGAACGAAGAGGCGCCGGACATCTCCGTCGTTTGAGCCGGCGTCTCTGGTCCAACCCACAACCCGCCGAGACGCCCACCATGAACCGTCAAATCAAACTGACCGCCCGCCCGGCGCCGGGCCCGTTCACGCGCGACATTTTCACAATCGAAGACACCGCCATCCCGGAGCCGGGCGATGGCGCGTTCCGCGTCCGGATCGACTATGTCTCGCTCGACCCCGCCATGCGCGGCTGGGTGAACGAAGGCAAATCCTACGTGCCGCCCGTCGCGCTTGGCGACGTGATGCGGGCCTTCGGCGTCGGCCATGTCGAAGCGTCAAACCATCCCGATTACGCCGAGGGTGACGCCGTGCAGGGGCTGTTCGGTGTCCAACGGTACGCGATCAGCAACGGCGAGCGGGTCAACAAGGTCGACACCGGACAGGCGCCGCTGGAGCGTTGGGTCGGCGGCCTCGGAATGCCGGGCTGGACCGCCTACTTCGGACTGCTCGAAGTCGGCCAGCCGAAGGCCGGCGACACCGTCGTCGTCTCAGCAGCCTCCGGTGCCGTTGGATCCGTTGTCGGGCAGATCGCAAAGATCAAGGGCTGCCGCGTCGTCGGCATCGCCGGTGGGCCTGAAAAGTGTGCGTATCTGACAGACACGCTCGGGTTCGACGCGAGTGTCGACTACAAGGCCGGCGACGTCACGGATGCGCTCAAGGCTGCCTGCCCCGACGGGATCGACGTCGACTTTGAGAACGTCGGCGGGCCGATCTTCAATGCCGTGCTCGGGCAGATGAATACATTCGGCCGGGTCGCGCTCTGCGGCTTGATCTCGGCCTATACCGCGACCGAGCCGGCCAAGCCCATCGACAATCTGCGTATGGTCCTGACGCATCGCCTGCGCGTGCAGGGGCTGATCGTCTTCGACTGGGCAGACCGCATCGACGAAGCAATCAAGCAGCTCGGCACCTGGCACGCTGACGGCAAGCTGATCATCCGCGAAGACGTCCGCGATGGCGGGGCCGATGCGTTCCCTGATGTCGTGAACTTGCTGTTCTCCGGCGACAATCAGGGCAAGCTGGTCTTGGACATGCGCGCATGAGCGAGCTTGCGCCGCCCTATCACGGCAGCATTCTAGGAAGCGGTTGCACGCTCTACTTCATTCGCCATGGCGAGACCGACTGGAACCGTGTGAAGCGGTTGCAAGGCCAGATGGACATCCCGATCAACGCGCTCGGCCGGCAGCAAGCGGCGCGCAATGGCGCAGCGCTGGCCGAGCACCTTGGCCGTGACCGTCTGGCCGAGCTCGACTTTATTGCAAGCCCGCTCATCCGCTGCGTCGAGACGATGGAGATCGCCCGCGAGGCCGCGGGCCTGACGCGGACGGGCTTTGCAACAGACGACCGCCTGAAAGAGATCCGCTATGGCGCGTGGGAAGGTGCATCGCTTGAGCGGCTGAAGCGCGAAGACCGGGCCGCGTATGTCGAGCGGCGCGACAACAAGTTTCGCTGGCGGCCCGTCGACGGCGAAAGCTACGCGGACCTGCTTGGCCGCGCGCGCGATTGGGCGGCGACCATCGAACGCGACACCGTTGTCGTTTCGCACGGCGGGATCAGCCGCGTGCTCCGCGCGCTCGTCACGCCGCTCGAAGACGAGGAAATCCCGGTCCAGATTGTGCCGCAGGACAAGGTGCTGGTTCTGTCAAAGGACCGGTTCGACTGGGTCTGACCGGGCGCCAGGCTGCCTGCCCGTCAGGCTGCGCGCGCAGTGGCGTTGGCATGATCAGCGCACCAGTCGCCGAGCCGGTCGAGAAACGCCAAGCACTTCGAGAGTTCAGTTTCTTCGATCCACTCGTTCGGCGTATGCGCCTGCGCGATGTTGCCGGGCCCGCAAACCACCGTCGGCATGTTGTGGGTCTCGAAGTGGCTCGCTTCAGTTGCGTAGGCGACGGCGAACGTCTCGTTCGTCTCGGCCAGCCTGAGCGCCAAGGGCAGCGCCTCTCGGTCTGGGTTCGACAGAAACGGCGGCACGCTGTGGGAGCGCTTCAGCTCGATGCCGGCGTCAGGATCGATCTCGCGCATTTCAGCCGCCAGGGCATCTGCGACCTCGCGTACTTCGCGCTCAACGGCCTCCGCATCAGCGCCGGGTATGCCGCGTATCTCCCATCCGAACCAGCAGTTCTCCGGCACGATATTGGTTGCACGGCCGGCCTCGAGCTGTGTGACCTGGAGCGTCGTATAGGGCGGATCAAATCGCGGGTTCGGCTTGGCCTTGAAGGCGTGCTCCATCTGGTCAAGCTTCGCGAGCAGCCGGCCGGCATATGTGATCGTATTCACGCCTTGATGCGCGAGGCTTGAGTGAACCGCCTTGCCCTTGAGCTCGACCGTCCACCGGCACGGGCCCTTGTGCGCGTCTACGACGGTCATCTCGGTTGGCTCACCGACAAAGACGATGCGCGGCTTAACGAGGTCGCGGCCCATGCGGTCGATCATCGGCAGCACGCCAAGGCAGCCGATCTCCTCGTCGTAGGAAAACACGACGTGGATCGGCACCTGCAGATTGCGCTGCGTGTACAGCGGGACGGCTGCGAGGACGCAGGCGAGATAGCCTTTCATGTCGCAAGCGCCGCGGCCGTAGAGCTTGCCGTCCTTGGCCGTCAGCTTGAACGGATCGGTGTCCCAGTCCTGACCGTCAACCGGCACGACATCCGTATGGCCCGACAGTCCAACACCCGGCACACCTTCGGGCCCGATCGTCGCAAACAGGTTGGCCTTTTCGCCCGTCTCGTCCGGCGTCCGCACGCTCGCGATGCCATGGCCGTCGAGGTACTGCTCGACCCAATCGATCAGCGGCAGGTTTGAATTCCGGCTGACGGTGTCGAACCCGACAAGCGTCGTCAGGATGTCACGCGCGGCATCGTGTTGGGCGTGGCGGTCGGCTGCCATGAGCGCTCCGGGTTAGTTGAGGATCGGTTGGACGAACGGCACATCAAGCGAGAAGGTCGGGATGGTGACGTCAAAGGCATCGCCGCCTTCTTCAACCATCTGATAGCTGCCCGCCATAATCCCGGACGAGGTCGTCAAGGGACAGCCCGACGTATACGTAAACGTCTCGCCGGGCTCGAGCGTCGGCGTCTTGCCGACGACACCCGGCCCGTCGACGTGCTCCTGCGCGCCGTTGGCATCGATGATCCGCCACGACCGCGTCTCGAGCGTCACCGGCGTCTCGCCCTCGTTGACGATGTCGACGGTGTAGAGCCAGAAATACCGGCTCCGCTCAGGCTCGGACCGGTGGTCGTCGTAGTGCGGCTCAACGCGCACGCGAATATCGCGGGTAATCGCTTCGTACATGCTCATCGTCCTTGTGCGCGGGGCGCTATCGCCTCGCGCGTTTATTCCGGCGAGTATAGCACACGGCCGGACCCGGTTGCCCAGAGGGCAGCGGCCACGTTTGTCGCCATCGTTACGCGGCAGTCACGTTGGCAAGCGCGCCTTCGATGTCGGCCATCAGATCGCTGGCTGCTTCAAGTCCGACCGACAACCGCACGACGCCATCGGTGATGCCGAGTTCGGCGCGATCTTCATCTGACAGCCGCTGATGGGTTGTCGTGGCTGGATGCGTGATCAGGCTCTTTGCATCGCCAAGGTTGTTTGAAATCCGGATCAGGCGGAGCGCGTTGATGAACCGGAAAGCGTCCGCCTTGCCGCCCTTGAAATCGAGCGCCACGATTTGTCCGCCGCCGCTCATCTGCCGCCGCGCGACGCCTGCATGGGGATGATCATCCCGGCCACAGTAGATGACGCGGGCAAATTCCGGCCGGCCCGCAAGCGCGCCTGCAATCGCATCCGCCGATGCGCACTGCGCCCGCACCCGGACTGGCATCGTCTCGAGACCCTTGAGCAGCACCCACGCATTAAACGGGCTCAGCGATGGCCCCGTGTGTTTCAAAAACGGATGCAGGTGCTCGCAGATGAACGCGTCGCTGCCAAGCACGATGCCGCCGAGGCAGCGGCCCTGGCCGTCAATGTGTTTCGTGGCTGAGTAGACAACGACATCGACGCCATGCGCCATTGGCCGCTGCATCATCGGCGTCGCAAACACGTTGTCGACGATGACGATTGCACCTGCGCCATGCGCGATCTCAACCACGCCTTCGATGTCGACCAGGTCGAGTGTCGGGTTGGAGGGCGTCTCGAAGAAACAGACGCGCGTGTTGGGCCGCATGGCGCGCGCCCAGGCGTCGAGGTCCGTTCCGTCAACGAGGGTCGCCTCGATACCGAACTTCGGACAAAGCGTTTCGACGACATACCGACATGAGCCGAACAGCGCTTTCGCCGCCACAATGTGATCGCCGGCTTTCAGATACGACAGGATCGCTGACGAAACTGCCGCCATGCCGCTCGCCGTTGCGCGGGCGTCCGCCGCCCCTTCGAAGGCGCACATGCGCTCCTCGAACATCCGCACCGTCGGGTTCGCGTAGCGCGAATAAATGAACCCGCCTTCTTCGCTCTTGAAGCGCGCTTCCGCCGTCTCCGCGTCGGGGTACAGATACCCTTGCGTGAGGAACAGCGCCTCGGATGTCTCGGAGAACTGCGAGCGGTTCGTGCCGGCATGCACGAGCAGCGTCTCGGGCTGCCATTGCGGCGACCGTGCCGGATCGAACTTATCGAATGTGTTGTTATCGTCGCGCATGCGGCCCACCCATTGGATACGGCCGATTGCGTCATGCTCGCGCGCACGGCCTTTTAGCGAGTTGTTTAACGTGGCTGCAAGCCGGCCGGCCAAATCACCACGACGGCCATTAGGTAGACGGCACGCGCACCCGGGTCAACGCTCGCGGCCGATTGGGCGCCAGTGGCAGGCGCTTTGGCGGCCCGCATCGAGTCGCGCTAGAAGAGCGGCCCACAGTGGCCCGCGCGCCGGGCCTGGCCGGACATGACGCCATGACAAACGCCGACTTCGCCGAAGGCATCCTGCCGTCCCAACTGATCGAACGATTGATCGGGGCCGGCGGTCTTACGTTGCCGCAGCCGCTCGCAGACCGCCAGCTGCAGCCGGCAAGCCTCGACTTGCGGCTCGGCGCGCGCGCCCATCGCGTGCGGGCGAGCTTTCTGCCGGGGCCGGGCGTCAGCGTTGCAGACCGGCTTGACGAGCTGACGTTGCACGCGTTCGACCTTTCGGACGGCGCGGTGCTCGAGACCGGCTGCGTCTATATCGTGCCGCTGATGGAGCGTCTCGATCTGCCGCCCGAACTCGCCGCTGCGACGAACCCGAAGAGCTCGACCGGCAGGCTCGATGTCTTCACGCGTGTCATCGCGGACGGCGTCCCGGCGTTCGACCAGATCCCCGCCGGCTATACCGGGCCGCTCTACGCTGAAATCTGTCCGCAGACGTTTCCAATCGTCGTCCGCGCGGGATCACGGCTCTCGCAAATCCGCTTTCGCAGCGGCGACCCGCGCGAGGATGACGCGGAACTGAATGCACTGCACGCGCGCGAAACGCTCGTCAGCGGCGGTCACGACGCGCAGGGCGACATTGATGGCGGCATCGCGCTCTCGGTCGATCTCGAAGGGGCGAGCGGCGAGACGCTGATCGGCTACCGCGCGCGGCGGCACACGGGCGTCGTCGACATCGATGCGGCAGGGGCCTGCGCAATTGCTGACTATTGGGACCCGATCTATCTGGAAGGCGGCGCGCGGCGCCTGATCCTCGATCCGGATCAGTTCTACATTCTCGCTTCAAAAGAAGCGGTCTCGATCCCGCCGAGCCACGCGGCGGAACTGATGCCGTTCAACCCGCTGGTCGGCGAATTCCGCGTCCACTATGCAGGCTTCATGGACCCGGGCTTCGGCCATGCCAGCGCCGGCGGCACAGGCGCCCGCGTCGTCCTCGAAGTGCGCAGCCACACCGTTCCCTTCATCTTGGAAGACGGCCAGATCATCGGCCGCCTCATCTACGAACGCATGAGCGCGACGCCCGCAACGCTCTACGGCGCCGACATGCAGTCCAACTACCAGGGCCAAAGCCTGAAACTCTCAAAGCACTTTGTCTGAGCTGCGGTGATTTCTGTTTTTGTCCAACAGGGCAACAGCCCTGTTGGCACCCGAGACCGCGCGGCAGCCACCTAAATTTCCAGAGCGCAAGCACCGCGCAAGGAGCGCAGCGGATCGCGCGGTGCGGTTGGGCGCGGACTCGAAGCACCGTCAAGCGGCAGCGCAGACGGGCCAAAAAAGACCACGCGGCAGCCACCCAAATTTCCAGAGCGCAAGCACCGCGCAAGAAGCGCAGCGGATCGCGCGGTGCGGTTGGGCGCGGACTCGAAGCACCGTCAAGCGGCAGCGTGGACGGGCCAAAAAAGACCGCGCGGCAGCCACCTAAATTTCCAGAGCGCAAGC
>JBCBIY010000014.1:0-77567 GCA_038523925.1 Pseudomonadota bacterium
ACCCACCGCACCCACGGCAGCCACCCGCTAACCCCACAAAGAACAGAGCGAGGCGCACGAAGCTGGCCTCCGGCCAGCGTAGCGCGCCGCAGCGAATGGCATGGCGGACTCGTGTGCCAACAGGGCTGTTGCCCTGTTGGACTAAAAGAAGAAGCGCGAGGCGCACGGAGCTGGCCATTGGCCAGCGTAGCGCGCCGCAGCGGATGGCTTGGCGGACTCGTGTGCCAACCAAGCTTGCGCAGGTTGGACCAAAAAACAAAGAACAGCGCGGCTGGATAAAAAACCTCCTCCCTGTACCGCGCGAAACAGTGCGGGGCGGGAGCGGGGCTTAGGGTCTGTTCATCGGCGCCACGGAACGGCGCCAAGAACACGACCCAAGGGAGAGCCCCAATGACTATTCTCAAGACCCTCACCGCTGGCGCAACGGCAGCCGTCGCAGCCGTCATGCTGATGACGACTGCCCCTTCAGGCGCCAAAGCCGCAGCATTCAAGGTCGCAGCCCCGACCGCCGCACCCGCCGCTGCAACGCAGACTGCACCGGTGCAAACCGTTGGCTTCAAGCGCCGCCGGTTCGGCGTTCACATTCACTTCGGTCACGGCTATCGCGGCCACGGCTACTACCGCCCCTACCGCTACGTCCCGCGCTACCGCGGCTGCGGCTGGCTGAAGCGCCGCTGGCACCGGACCGGACGTCACTATTGGAAGCGCCGCTACTTTATCTGCCGCGGCTGGTGGTGAGCTTGGCGTTTGGCGCAGTCTGACCTCGGCTGCAGCCGCCCAACTCACCCCAAGGCCCGATCGCTCGGTCTCTCCAACCGGCGGTCGGGCTTTCTCTATTTTGCTACGCGGACGGCGCAAAAAATCGCTGCGCCGATGAACCTTCAAGCCGTGCGCTGCGACTGATCCTTTGAGCCGCTCAAGCGGTGCTCACATCACAGAGGAACAGTCCCATGTCGTCCATTCAATCGAAGGCCACGCTTGCGGCATCGGCGCTTTTGGCAGGCGCGTTCGTCATCGCCGTCAGCGCGAGCGTCGCGTCAGCAGCCGCCCCGAAGTGCAAGACGTCGGTCGGATCATCGAACAAACATACCTGTACGACCGACTACACGGCGAAGCAGAAGGGCGGCACGTATAAGCGTGCGGTCCGCATCGGCGGCGCAAAGGCGTTCAAGGCAAAGCTGCCGCCGTGCCCGAAGATCCCGCGCGGGCCGTGCAAAAAGCGGCGCTGATGAAGCCGTAGCCGCAGAGTTCGCTCGCCGGCAGAAGCTGCTCCCGCTGCGACTTTGCGGCGGGAGCACTCTTATGCGGTTCGTGAGATGACGACTGCGACTACGACCGCGGCGGCTTCTTCGCGAAATCAGCGCGCTTCAGGATGAGGGTGTTGTAATCGCCGGTACCGATCTTGAAGTCGTAGCCGGCAAACTCCTCCGACATCGTCTTGGCCTGCGGTTCGGCATCCTTGTTTTGCGCCGAGGCCTCGAGCCGCGCCCATGCACCGACCTCGTCGTCGGTCGTCGGGAACGTCGTGAGCTTGATCGCCAGGCCATCTTTCGTCTCAAGGGTAACTGCCGGCCCGCTTGGTGCCGATGCGTCCGCCTTGCGAACATCGATAAAGGTCAGCGGCGCGAACATGCGCTTGACGCGGTTCAGTTTGTTCGGATCGAGCTCCGGCGCTGCTGCGGCAGGCTTGGTCTCGTTTGCATCGCCCGTTGCGGCGGCGGGCTCGGCGCCAGGCTCCGGCTTCGCGTTCCCAGTTGCCGGCGGCGCATCACTCGCGCTGAGTGGTGGATCGAGCGCCAGCTCGTCGCCTTTGCGGGCGACCTTGAAGTCTGGCGCGGTCACTGTCGTCAGGTCCGCTTCGGCGATGTTCAGGAGCTGCGTGTTGAACCAACCTGAGCGGTCTGGCGGTACGCGGACGTTGCCGCGCACGAGGAAGCTCCGCGCATTGGCGGCCGTGCGCACGTATTGTCCGCCCGACATGCCGCCGACGGCCGCCTCGCGGCGGCCGAGCACGACATCGGCGAGCGTTGCCCCGTCGGCCGACGTCGCGACCACGCGTGTGCCGGCCCCATCTTTCGCGTCGGGCGCAGCAAGGCCGAGGTCAGCATAGCGCGCCGGGTCATCCGTTTTGCGTTCCTCGATCTTCAGCACCGACAAGCTCGTCGTCAGCGTGCTCGCGAGACTATCGCGGATCGGATAGCCGCTTGCGTCGACCATGCGGTCGCCATCGCGCACCAGCGTCGTCGTGCCATCGGACGTCGTCACGGTCATCTTTGCGATCGCCTTCGATCGCTCCGCAAGTCCTGGCAGAAGCTGGCGGCCGCGGTCGCTGATGGCGTCGCTCACGGAATTGTAGCGCGCCGACGTGAAGGCGAGGGCGACCGCGATGGCTGTGACACCGGCGAGGATCGGAAGCGTCTTCGGGTTCATTGGTCATCCTCCTCGCGGCGCGCGGCGGGCCTGCGTTCCGGTGGAATGGACGGCACCGGCTGGCGCGGCTTTGCGAACGCGAACGCCAGTGCGATGGCCGCGGCGATTGCCGGTACGATCGCGACGTTGGTTGCCGTAAGCCACGTTTTCAGCCGATCGACGTCCCGGTTCAGGTTGAATTGCACGTTACGAAGTTCAGCGCGGGTTGCGAGCAGCTCGCCGCGGAATTGGTCGACGGCCTGTACGGTCTCCTCAGAAACGGCAGCACTGCCGTTTGAATCCGCGGCTGAAAGCTGGCGCAGCCGGCCCTCGGTTTCCGTGAGCTTTTTCTGCAATTCCTGCTGCTTCTTCAGGTAGCGCTGCTCGGCGGACTTCTCGAGCGCTTCGATGCGTTCGAACGGCCGCCACGAGACGCCGCGGCCGCGAAGATCAGCCAACGCTACGCCGCCAGCCATCTGTTCGATTGCGTTGAGGACGAACGCGCCGTTGCTCGCAAAGGCATCGGCAAAGGTCTGGCCGAGGACCTGGCGTTGCCGGATCCAGTTGCGGTCCATCACCATGTCGGCGTCGGCAATCAGGATTACGTTCGGCTTCGCAGTGCTCTCCTTTAACGGAGCGCCGGCGGCCTCAGAGCCGGAGGGCTTCCCCTTCGGGTAGGCCGTCGCAAGCTTGCCTTGAAGGCGGGCTGCGAGCGTCATCGGACCGTTGGCGCGCTTCAGTTCGGCTGCGAGTTGGCGGGGATCGGTCTGCGGGTTGCCTGCGAGTTTTGCGGGCAGGGTGCCAGCCTGGATTGATGTCGTCAGCAGCGGCGAAAGCGAGACGTCGGCCTTGCCGTCCGCAATCGAGAGGTGGCCTGGCGTCGTCATGACGATGCTGGTGAGCTGCGCAAAGATCGCGTCGTCTTCCGCCATACCGCCGCGGGTCACGGCCAGCCACGGGAGCGTCGTCACCGGCGTCGGGCGCCCGCCGACATCGCGCGCCGTGCGGATCGCAAAGCCCGGATCGCCAACGGCTTCGTCGGTCGAGTATTGGACGCCCCAGGCCTTAAACAGCTTGTCGAGGTTCGAAGCCGGATTCGATGGCGGCATGCCCGGGCGCAGTCCAGGTTGGTTCTCGGCATACGGGTCGACCATAACGATGGTCGCGCCGCCGCCCAGCACCCATTGATCAAGCGTGTAGAGCGTACGCTCGGTCAGCGTTTTGGGGTGGACCATCAAAACAACGCGCGTGCCCTCAGGCAGCGCATCGACGTCGCCGCGCAACGGCTCGATCGTAAACAGCTCGCGGAGCTGCTTAAGAATTTGCTGCTCCGGCACGCGCGACATCGGGTTGCCCGCCATGCCGATCCCGTCGATGAGCGCGATGACAGGTTTCTTTGGCTGTCCGAGTTCGGCGACGAGCCGCGTGATGTCGTATTCGAGGAAAGCTTCGCGGTCTGGTGAAAATACCGGGATCTGGCCGCGCCCGTCCGTCGAGTTCGTCGCCGCAAGGCCAAAGAAGACTTCCGGCCCTCCGGTTGCTCGCAGCCTGTTTATGCCAAACGCAACAGCGCGGTCTTCGTCATCGGAAAACGGCGCCGGGTCGATCACTTCAAGCGTGATCCTGCCGTTCGAAAGGTTGCGATAGGTGGCGAGCAGCGATTGCACACGGTTCGCGTAAGCCGAGAGCTGTGGTGCTGATTGGACCAGCGACTTCGACAGGAAGAGCCGCATATGGATCGGCTCTTTCAGGTTTTGCAGAAGCTCGCGCGTACTTTGGCTCAGCGAGTAGAGCCCGGTGTCGGTAAGGTCCGCCCGCGCCGTCCTGAACGTGTTGTTCGAGAAGATGTTCACGGCGAGGAACAGGACGACCGCAAGAGCAATCGCGAGCGTGATCTGCAGCGTCTTTGAGAGTGATCGTTCCGTCATGACCGACCTCACGCAGCTTTCTTCAGGTCAACGACCTGAATGTTAATCCAGAGGCAGAGCAGGATCATCGAGATGAAAAAGATGACTGTTGGCAGCTCTATGACGCCGCGGCTCAGCCGGTTGAAGTGTGAGATGAAGGACAGCGACTGGACGGCGTCCGTCACGAACGTGGGTGCCCAGCCGCGCACGGCGGAGAGCACGAGGTCAAAGCCCGCCATCACCAGCAGGAAGCCGATGAGGCCGGCGACGATGAAGGCGATCACCTGGTTCTTCGTCATTGCCGAGATGCAGGCGGCGAGGGCGAGGAACGCGCCGGCCATAAGCCAGCTTCCGACGTAGCTTGCGAAGATGACGCCGTTGTCGGGCGCGCCAAGGTAGTTGACCGTCCACCACATCGGGAACGTGCAGATGAGGGCGACGGCGACGAATGCCCAGCCGGCCAGGAATTTGGCGACGACCAACTCCCAAGTCCGCACCGGCAGCGTCATCAGAAGTTCGATCGTGCCGGAGCGGCGTTCCTCAGCCCAGAGCCGCATGCCGATGGCCGGCATCAGGATCAGGAATAACCACGGATGCCACGTGAAGAAGCTTGCGAGGTCGGCCTGGCCGCGGGTGAAGAAGCCCGTCGCAAAGAACGTCAGGCCTGCTGCGAGCGCGAGGAAGACGAACAGGAAGATGGCGGCAAGCGGTGTCTTGAAATAGGCGAAGAACTCGCGGGCGAAGACGATGCCGATGGTTCTGAGAGAGTTGGACATTGGGCTCGTTGCGTCTGGCGGGATGCGTTGCGATGTCATGCGGTGGGCTCGGGCGGGCGGTCTGCTATCAGGACGGCGGTTGGCTCTGTGTGATCTCGCGGAACACGTCGTCGAGGCGCGGCGGGGCTTCGGCGATCTCGGTGACGATGAGGCCATCGCGCGCCAGCGTGTTGGTGAGGTCGGCGGTAGAGATGCGGCCCTGGCCGAGCTTGACGACGAGTTCTGACTGGTCGCCGTGGCTTTCGATAAGCCGGATGTCACTGCCCGGCAGGTGCGGGCTCAGCGCTTTGACGAGGTCTGCGTCGCCCGATTGGCGCGTGATCCGGACACGTACTTCTTGCGGACGGCGGCTGCGCTTTAAGAGGGCCGCCGGGGTTTCATCGGCGACCACCTTGCCGCGGGCGATGATCACTGTGCGTGTGCAGATCGCCTCGACCTCCTCGAGGATGTGGGTTGAGACGACGATGGCCTTTTCAGCGGCGATCTCTCCGATGAGGCTGCGCATCTCGTGCTTTTGGTTGGGATCGAGGCCGTCCGTCGGCTCGTCGAGGATCAGCACGTCCGGATCGTGGACGAGCGCCTGCGCAATGCCGACCCGCCGCTTAAACCCCTTCGACAGCGCGTCGACCGGCTTGTTCCAGACATCGCCGAGATGGACCTTGTCGACCATATAGGCGAGGCGGTCGTTAAGGCCTGGCCCGCTCATGCCGCGCATGCGACCGACAAAGTTCAGAAAGCTTGCAACCGTCATGTCGCCATAGGCCGGCGCACCTTCGGGCAGATACCCAAGCCGCCGGCGTGCGGCGATCGCGTCTGCGACGACGTCATGCCCGCAGATCTCGGCTGTCCCCTGATCGGGCTCGAGAAACCCCGCAATCATCCGCATCGTCGTCGACTTACCCGCCCCATTCGGGCCAAGGAAGCCGACCACCTCGCCACGGTCGACGCCAAGCGATACATCGTCGACTGCGAGGACGTCGCCGAAGGATTTCGTCAGGTTCTGCGTCTCGATCAGCGGCATGGAGGGCCAGCCTCTCTCGGTCAGGTTGTCGGGGTTCTGGGTCGAATGCGCAGGCGCGGGCGCGAAGTCAAGTCCATGCTGGATTACGGCCTTACCGCGCCGCGGCGGCCCCCGGACTCTTCTGAGGTTTCGTGCCGGTAACCGCGGGGTTGAAACCCGCGCGCTGGCGGCGGGGCTTGCAAGCAGCGCCGCGCCATGCGCCGTTGGCTGAGCACCAACCACAAGGAGGAGCACGCGATGGCAAGGCTTGCCCCGCTAGCGCCCGTTCCGCTGTCGCCAGAACAGCAGCGCATTCATGATGACATCGCAGCCGGCCCGCGCGGCACCGTCCCGCCGCCGCAGCAGATCTGGCTGCATTCGCCGGCGTTTGCCGAACCCGCGCAGGCCGTCGGCGCCTTCTGCCGCTATGGCTCGACGTTGCCGCTGGCGCTTTCCGAACTCGCGATTATCACGGTCGGCAAGACTTGGGGGGCGGACTACGAGTTTTGGGCGCACGCAAAGATCGCGCGCGAGGCTGGCATTCCCGATGACGTGATCGAGGCGATCCGCACCGGAGGCGAGCCTGACTTCGCCCATGCCCCGGAACACGCAGCGCTGGTCCATCACGCGGCGAAACAAATGCTTGAGCGCGGGCGTTTGCCTGATGATGACTACGCGGCGCTGATTGAGGCGTTCGGCAAACAAGGCACCGTCGAACTCGTCGGTATCGTTGGCTACTACTGCCTCGTTTCGTTGACGCTCAACGTCTTCGAGGTCGTAACGCCTGACGGGTCCAAGCCGGTCAGCGCGGCGTAAGCGCAATGCCGCAACGGTCGGCTCGGAGATGGAATGGCTGAGAATACAATTGCGGCCGGCAAGGTCGCCTGGGTGACGGGTGCGAGCAGCGGCATTGGTAAAGCCGTCGCCGAACGCCTGGCAGCGCGCGGGATGACCGTCGCAATCAGCGCGCGGTCAGAAGATAAGCTGACGGCCATCGCAGATGCGTCAAACGGCATTACAGCTTTCCCGCTCGACATCACGAACGATGATGCGGTCACCGCCACGATCGACGACATCGAAGGCCGGCTTGGGCCGATCCATCTCGCCGTATTCTGCGCGGCGGTCTGGGCGGTGCAGGACATCGAAGAGCTCGACGTGCCGACGGTGCAGAAAGGCATGACCGTCAACTTCAACGGGACGGTCGCCACGTTGATCCCGCTCGCGCACCGGATGATGGAGCGCAAGTCTGGACGCCTTGCGATCGTCGCCTCGGTCGCCGGGTATCGTGGCTTGCCGCGCGCTGGCGCCTACGGCCCGACGAAGGCCGCGCTCATCAACCTTGCCGAGTGCCTGCAGCCGGACCTGAAGCGCCACGGCGTCGACATCAGCATCATCAATCCGGGCTTCGTCGACACGCCGATGACCGAAGACAACGACTTCCCAATGCCGTTCCTCATGGAGGTAGCCCCCGCCGCGGACCGGATCATCAAGGGGCTGTCGGCCGGCCACTACGAGATCGCGTTTCCCTGGCAGACGGTCTGGTTCCTGAAGCTGATGCGCATGCTGCCGAACCGGCTCTTCCTCTGGCTCATGCGAAAAGGGGTCGCCAAGCAGGCGTGAGGGATGGGGCTTGTCCGAAATATGTTTGGCCGGGCGCTATGCGCGGGGCTTGGCGCGGGCTTTGTGGCCGGCGCAATCCCGCTCTTCACTTTCGGGCCGGCCGGGCAGCAGGTCCGCGCTATGATCGAGCCGCGCATCGAAGCGTTAGCGGCCGCGCTCGGCGTGCCTGATTGGGTCGGCCTCGCGATCGCCGGATCATTCGCGATCGCCGGGCCCATGGCACTCGTCTGGCTGATCGCCGGGCCAGACGTCCGCCGCTTGCGATGGTTCGTGCTCGGCGCGCTCGGTTACGGCGCGGTCTGGGCGTTTACCTGACGGGCAACGGTGTTGCGTGGGACGGCGGGAAAGTGTCAAACTGGCCTGACAGTATTCAGTGTCCCGTGCAGTGAACAGCCGGGCGAGGCTCGCGGTCCATGCAACTGAATTTCCCGTTTGCCGCCATCGCCGGTCAAGATGAGATGTGCCGCGCATTGATGATCGCGGCGATCGATCCGGCCATTGGTGGCGTCATGGTTTTTGGCGACCGCGGCACGGGCAAGTCGACGGCGGTGCGCGGGCTCGCTGATGTTCTGCCGCCGATGCAAGCGATCGCCAACTGCCCCTACAACCGCGCGCCGGAAGCGACCGCGCAGTCCTGTCCGCACTGCGCGCGTGATGACGCGACGTCAGAGGCCGTCGAGACGCGGCCGGTGCCGGTCGTCGACCTGCCGCTCGGCGCGACTGAGGACCGTGTGGTCGGCGCCCTCGATATCGAACGTGCCTTGACCCGTGGCGAAAAGGCGTTCGAGCCGGGCCTGCTTGCGCGCGCCCATCGCGGCTTTCTCTACATCGATGAAATCAACCTGCTGGAAGATCACCTCGTTGATCTGCTGCTGGATGTTGCAGCCTCAGGCGAAAACATCGTCGAGCGCGAAGGCATCAGCGTGCGCCATCCAGCGCGGTTTGTGCTGATCGGAAGCGGCAACCCGGAAGAGGGCGAACTCCGCCCGCAGTTGCTCGACCGTTTCGGGCTCTCAGTTGAAGTCACCACGCCCAAGGACATCGAGACCCGCGTCGAAGTCGTCAAGCGGCGCGCAGCGTTCGAGGCCGATCCCAAAGGCTTTGCTGCGCAATGGTCAGCCGAGACCGGCCGCCTGTCAGACCAGATCGCAGCCGCCCGCGCGCGCCACGCGGATGTCGCAGTCTCGGATGCCGCGCTCACGAAAGCTGCCGAACTCTGCATGGCGCTCGGCACGGACGGCCTCCGCGGTGAGCTGACGCTTGCCCGCACCGCTAAGGCGCTCGCCGCGCTCGAAGGCGCCTCAGAGGTGACGACCGACCACTTGCGGCAGGTCGCACCGACGGCGCTGCGCCATCGGCTCCGCCGCGATCCCCTTGACGAGGCCGGCTCCACGGCGCGCGTGGCGCGTGCGGTCGAGGCGACGCTCGGTGCCGGCTGATGACCGCTGACGCTGCAACGGAGGCGGCATCGCCTGAGGCCGTCTGGGCCCGCGCGCTAAGCGCTGCCGAAGTGTTCGCAGCCGCGCCATTCGCAATCGGCGGTATTCTCGTGCGCGCGCCGGCAGGTCCGGTCGTGACGCTCTGGATCGACACCCTCAACGTGCTGCTCGGCGACGAAAGACCCCTGCGGCCGATCCCGGCGCACATTAGCGAGGATCGACTGCTCGGCGGGCTTGATCTGACCGCGACGCTGGCAGCCGGGCGGCCGGTGATGGAGCCGGGTGTGCTTGCCGAGGCGGCGGGCGGGACCGTCTTGCTGCGAGGGATCGAACGGTTCCCGCGAGCGACGATTGCGCATATCACGGCCGCGATCGACGGCACCGATGCGGGATCGATTGCAGCGTTGGCCATCGACGAGCGGCGTGAGGGCGATGAAGAGGCCGGGCCCCCCGTCGCGTTGACGGACCGTCTCGGGCTTGTCGTCGATCTGAGCGCGCTATCGATCCGTGACGCGCGGCTTGGTCAGGACCGTCTGGCTGCCATGCGCCGCCGCGTGAAGCAGGCGCGTGCGGCAGGTTTGCTGCGGCCGCTCGCCCATGCACATGTGCCCGACATCGTGCGCCTTGCGATGATGCTCGGGATCGACAGCCTGCGCGCGCCCTATCATTGCCTGCGCGCAGCCGCCGTTCTCGCGGCGTGCGATGGGCGCAGTGAGGTCGCGGAGGCGGACATCACGTCTGCGGTCCTCATGACGTTGGCACCGCGCGCGACGCAGATGCCTGCGCCTGACGAACCTGAAGACGCCGAGCCCGATGATGCCCCGGAGCCGCCGCCGGACCAGCCGCCCGACGCGCCGCAAGCGGACGACAACTCGTCCGACGGCCTTGCCGATCGCTTGGTTGCAGCGGTGCGGGCCTCGCTTCCGGCAAACTTGTTGGCGGAACTCGCGGCGGGCCTCGCGGCGGACGCGCGCGGTGCATCAGGGCCCGCCGGTGCCGGCATCAAGAGCCTGCAACGCGGCCGCGCGTTTGCAAGCCGCCCGGGTCTGCCGCGCGGTGGCGCGCGCCTCAACCTGATCGATACGCTGCGCGCAGCAGCCCCTTGGCAACCCCTGCGCCGCGACGCGTCGGGTGATGGCGACAGCCCGGTTCCACAGCTCAAGCTCGCAAAGAGTGACCTGCGCATCTACCGCCGCCGCGATACATCCGAAACGCTTGCGATCTTCGTCGTTGATGCGTCGGGCTCATCGGCCGCTGAGCGGCTGGCGGAAGCCAAGGGCGCGGTGGAGCTGCTGCTGGGCCAGACCTATGCGCGCCGCGATCAGGTGGCGCTCGTTGCCGTTCGCGGGACCGAAGCGCAGGTGTTGTTGCCGCCAACGCGGTCTCTGACGCGGGCCAAGCGGTTGCTCGCGGGCCTGCCGGGGGGTGGCGGGACACCGCTTGCGAGCGGACTTGAAGCCGGGCTGCAACTGGCGGCGATGGCAAAGCGCCGGGGGCAATCGCCAATGATGATCGCGTTGACCGACGGGCAGGCCAACATCGACCGCACCGGTCAGCCCGGGCGCCCCGCAGCCTTCGCCGATGCGATCGCCGCCGCGCGCGGTATCCGCGGCACAAGGCTCAGCGCAATCGTCATCGATACCAGCCAGCGCCCGCAGCCGCGCGCGAGAGAGATCGCAGACGCCATGGGCGCGCGCTATCTGCCGCTGCCGCGCGCCGATGCAGCCGGTGTCGCCGCCGCTGTCGGCGGTATTGCCGAGAGCGTCGCGCGGCCATGACGCAGACCGGACGACCGCGCGTCGCAGACCGCCCCGATTGGGCAACCGATGGCGGCGACTGGCCAAACCGCGCGTGGAGTACGTTCGTCGATGTCTCAGGGTTTCGCTGGCACATCCAACGCGCGGGCGATGCGGGGCAGGCGAAGCTTCTGATGCTGCATGGCACGGGTGCAGCGACCCACTCGTGGGCCGGCCTTTTGCCTCTTCTCGCCGCGCACTACGACGTGTTGGCAGTCGACCTTCCAGGCCACGGTTTCACGGCAGATCCAGGCTCGCGCAATCTGTCACTCAACGGCATGTCAGCGCTAATTAACCGGCTGCTCGACCAGCTCGACTTTGCGCCGGCCTACGTCGTCGGACATTCGGCTGGTGCAGCGCTTGGCGTGCGCATGACGCTCGATGAGCGGATCGCCCCGGGAGCCATCGCGTCGATCAACGGCGCGTTTCTGCCGTTCCCGGGCGTCGCGCGGAGCATCTTTCCGTCGCTCGCCCGCATCCTGTTTCTCAACCCGCTCACGCCGCAGGTTTTCGCCTGGCGCGCGCGCCAGCAAACCAGCGTCGACAAGCTCTTGAAGAGTACGGGGTCTGATCTGACGCCCGAGCAGGTCGCGCCGTATGCGATGTTGATGGGCTACGCGGGCCACATCTCAGGCGCGCTGGGCATGATGGCGAACTGGGATCTCGCCACGCTCGAGCGCGACTTGCCGAAACTGACCGTGCCGCTGCTGCTAATCGCGGCCGTCAACGACAAGACCGTACCGGCGGCCGACGCCGAGGTGGTTGCGCGTCAGGTGCCGCCTGCTTCCGTGCGTCGCCTTTCAGACGTCGGACATCTGGCGCATGAAGAAGCGCCTGGCCGCGTCGCCGATCTGATCTTCGAAGCGTTCGGCACCGTTCCGAGTTCGTCCGCGTAAGTGCTGACTGCCTTCGAGGGACTGCCGCTATTATGATCCTGCCTGAGAACCACGGCCAGCGGCTTGCGCTGCACAATGAGGTCCACGCCCGCCCACCGGAATCGTTGTCGGCGCCGGTCGCGATCACCTATCTCGCGCTCCTCTCCGCCGGCAAACGCGGCGAGGACCATCGCGCGGTCCGTGAACTGGCCGAGCAGTTCAAGGTCGCGCCGCCTGAGGAAACGGCTGTCCACTACAGTGCCGATTTCGGCGACTTCCGGATCAAATGGGAGCGCCACACTGAGTTCAGCCGGTTTAAGATCATCGTGCCGGTCGCAGCGGACGCGACGTTTGCGACCTTCGCCCACGACAAGGTGCCCGATGCGTGGGTGCACAACCTGCCGGGCGAGACCCTGGTGGCAACACAGATCCTGCTGCTGCCCAAGCCCGCCAAACCAATCGATCCCGAGCGGCTGTCGAACGACCTCTTTAACGGCAATCCGCTCGTCGGCGCCTCGGTCGGTGGCGGCAAAGCGCAGGCCTACACCGATGTCCGCGTGCACAGCGACGGGTTCGCGCGTGTCGTCGTCTATGACGACGGCCTCGCCCGGCGGCAGGCAGGCCGCGTGATCCAGCGGCTCGTCGAGATCGAGACGTATCGCATGATGGCGCTGCTCGCGTTTCCGGTGGCCCGTGCACTTGGCCCGAAGCTGACCGTGCAGGAGCGCGAGCTTGGTCTCATAACGACGGCGATGTCCGAGCCGAACGCCAAGGACGAGCCGATCCTGCTCGATCGGTTGACGCGGTTGCAAGCGGCGATCGAGAGCGGGCAGGCTGAGACCGACTACCGGTTCAGTGCCGCGCGCGCGTATGCCGATCTTGTCACGCAGCGCATTGAAGAATTGCGGGAGGATCGGCTCGAGGGCCTCCAGACGTTCCGCGAGTTTACCGAGCGGCGGCTGATGCCGGCGATCAAGACCTGTGGCGCGATCGCGGACCGGCAGGAGAAGCTCTCCCGCCGCGTTGCCCGCGCGACGCAACTGCTCTCGACGCGCGTTGACGTTGCGCGCGCACGCCAGAACCAGGAAGTGCTCGAGGGAATGGCGCGGCGTGCGCAACTGCAGCTTCGCTTGCAGGAGACGGTTGAGGGTCTCTCTGTTGCAGCCGTCACGTACTATGTCGTGGGGCTCGTTGGATACGCTGCCAAGGCGCTTGAGGCGGGCGGATTGCCGATCAACCCGGGCGTCGCAATGGGCATTGCGATACCGATCGTTGCCGGCGGTGTCTGGTTCGGCGTCCGCCGCGTGCGCGCCGCGGTCACGAAAGACGACGGTTGAGGCAGCCGGTGACAGACCGGTTCTAAACCGCCTGCTGCCTAGGCCGGAGAGCTCGGCGGCACTGTCGTGGTGTGCGGAAGGGTGAGCGTCACTTCCGTTCCGGTTGCTGAGCTACGCGTTTGGAAATCACCGTCGAGCTGCAACGCCAGCATTTTTACGATGCTCTCGCCGACGCCGCTTGTGTCTGTGTGCGCAATCTGCTCGTCGAGCCCACGGCCTGAATCCACGACTGAGAGCACGTCGCAGTCTGCGGAGCGCTTGAACGCAACTTTGATCTCGCCTCCACCGTCGTCGGGGAACGCGTGTTTGAGCGCGTTCGTGACAAGCTCGTTGACGATCAATCCGAGAGATGTCGCGACCGCGCTCGGAAGCGGCGCCGCGCTCGCCTCAAGCCTGACCGCGACGCCGTCGCGCGCAGACCCGGTCGACAGCTTCTCGATAATGCGCGTCAGGTAGTCATCGGCGTTGACGGTGCTGACGTCCCGTTTGTTCGTAAGCGCTGCGTAGAGTTCGCCGATCGCCACAACCCGCGTCTCGACCGACTTGACGGCTGCGAGCGCCAGCGGGTCGTTGATGTGGCGGCGCTGCAAGCGCGTGATCGCCGCGATCATCGACAAGCTGTTCTTCACCCGATGTGTCAGCTCTTCGAACAGTTGCTCTGACTGCTGCAACGCTTCGATGCGCTCGGCTTCGCTCTCGACAAGGCGCGTGACGTCCTGGCCGTGAACCAACGCACCCACGATCTTGCCATCGTCGTCGCGGTCTGGCTGAGCCATCGCATGGGTCGTGCCGATCGAGCCGTCCGCGCGGCGAAAAAAGATCCGTTGATCGCTCGTTTCGCCGGCCAACGCGCGCTCGACGAGCGTCTTGCTCTGCGCTCGTGCTGTGTGGTCCGCCCACCAATCACAGCCCCAGAATGTCTCGCCGATCACCTTATCTTCAGGCAGACCAGTCAACGCGTACGCAAGCGACCCGCAGTGCAGGAAGCGGCCTTCAAGGTCCAGCACCCCGATGAAGCGTGCGATCTGACGGAACATCCGGCGGTAGCGCGTCAGTTCTTCAACCTCAGCTTCCGTCACACTGATCACTCCCAACCCGCTGTGCGCGCGATGCGGTAAGAGGCTGTGCGCGATGCGCAGAGCCGACAACAAAATGGATCAAGTTTTGATTTCGTGCGTGCGAAATTATCACAACGCTCTGAATGGTCGCACGAAGGAACGGCATTGGCCGCAACATCCGGGCCGGCGGGAGATCCCATCCGTCGAACAAGCGGCGGCGGGTCGCCTGGTCTTCGTTGTGGGCGCGCTTGCGTGTACGTGCCAGCCCTTATCGCGACTGGCAGCCGGCAAGCCCCACATGGGCCCGCGACGGCTTCAAGTCGTCGAGCGAAGACGCACTTGCGGTCTTCGCGATGCAGCGCTGGATCGCAACCTCTTCGAGTATTCGATTGATCTTCAGAACGCCGGCTCCGATTGCGCGCCAGGTCGCGGCCTCGCTCGGGCGGCGGCGGGCGAGCGGACCAGAAAACGTGCCGGCCATCAACGCGATGCGCTCCGTCGACATCGGATGCGTCGCGGCTTTGTTGAGAAACGTTGTCCATTCGGCCTCCGTTGCAAATTGCCCGCGATGCGGCATCGCATAGGCCTGCGCCTGGAAGAATAGGACGGCGCCCATCGGCGGCGTGTTGGTGCGAACCAAAAGGTCGAGTGCAAAGCGGTCGGACTGGAGTTCGTCGGCCCGCGCTTGCGGCTTCGTGATATCGGCGTAGGGCTTGTGGCGATACAGGATGTGGCCGAGTTCGTGCGCGATGATGAATGCAAAGGCTTCGTTGCGCAGCGATAGAGACAGCGTGTCGACGCCGCGCTGGGTGTGGGCATCTTTTGGAAGCCCGAGCGCCGATAAGATGTCCGGAAAGCGCCCTCCGGGGAAGTCGATCACGAGCTTGTGGCGAAGCATCGCGAAATAGAGATCGATGCTCGACAGGCTCTTACGATTGACCTGTAGCCAGGCATACGCGGTCGCGAGGTCTTCGAGCTGCTTGAGCGAGAGGATCGGCATCACGACGTGGCCCACGCCGTCCTGCGTGTATGCGTAGAAATTCAGGAGCGCGTCGTCAGGCTTGGGCGCCGGGAACCGGAGCGCGATTTTGCCGAGCCGCGCGCGCTCACGCCGCGACAGCCCCGGGGCGAGCCCGCGCCGGTAAATCTTGCGGACCGCTGTCTCAAGCCGGTGGGCGTCGCGCGCGATCTCGGTTGGCGGGTACATGTCACTGTAGGCGAGCGCCGCCGGTCCGGCTTGGACGAGCATGGCGAAGCCAAGCGCAAGTACTTTGAGAACCGGTCGCGCCACCGCCGTCTCCCCATCCAGAACACGTCCCCGTTTGCAGACTAGCGTCGCAATCCAGATGGGCGCCCGCAAGGCTCAAGCGCATTGGCCAATTGGGCGGCAAGTGCTGCTTGTGCGTTAGGCAGTGCGCGGTGCTATGCAAGCTGGTGATGCGAAAAATCAAACAAAAACAGATCGCTAAGCCATGGCACGACGCATGCAGACCGTGCCGGCATGGACGCGGGCTTTGAACTTCGCTTTTTCGAGATCTATCGCAATTCAGAGTTCATCTCGCTGCTGCTGAGCGGGGCTTTGACCAGTGCTGGCTTGGCGATGGCCGGTGGCGCTGCCGGCCTCCTGTTTGCGATCTGCCTCGCATCGGCCCGCTACGCGCAGGTGCCGGTCGCAGCGCAGTTGGCCGCTGGCTACGTTGAGTTCGTCCGCAACACGCCGCTGATCGTCCAGCTCTTCTTCGTCGCGTTCGGCCTGCCGTTGTTGCTCGGCTACGCGTGGCCGTTCTGGGCGCATGCACTGCTGGCGCTGACGCTGAACTTCTCTGCCTATTTCTCAGAGATCCTGCGCGCCGGTTTCGCCTCCATACCCGACACGCAATCCGAAGCGGCCCGCGCACTTGGTTTATCCTGGCCGGCGACGTTCTGGCAGATCACCTTCCCGCAGGCCGTCGCCGCGATGTGGCCGTCGCTGACGAGCCAGTACGTGTTCCTGTTCCTGACGACGGGCGTTATTGCTGAGATTGGCGTCGAGGACCTCACGTCCGCCGGCCTCTTCATCGACAGCCGCACCTTCCGCTCGTTCGAAGTCTTCATCACGTTGACGGCGCTCTATGTTGCGATGGCGCTTGCCTTCAAAGCCGCGCTCAAGCTCACCGAACACAGCCTCTTTCATTGGAGGCACGCGCGATGAAGGAGGCCTTTGTCGCGCTGCTCGGCAAGCCGTTCGGGATTGTCTTGTTTCAGCTGATCGATGCGACGCAATACACAGTCTACCTGTCGCTGATTGCGTTCATTGCCGGTGGCGCGGTCGGGCTCGTCGTGACGCTGGCAAGTGTCTCGAAGCTGCGGCCAGCGCAAGCCATCGCTGGCATCTACGTCTGGCTGTTCCAGTCCGTGCCGCTGCTGATGCTGCTGTTCCTGCTTGGCCTTGGGATACCGCGGCTGCTCGGCGTCGACGTTGACCCCTGGGCTGCCGCGTCGATCGCACTCATCCTTTATGCGAGCGCCTACCTCTCGGATGTCTGGCGCGGCGCGGTGCAAGCTGTTCCGGCCGGTCAATGGGATGCAGCGCGCGCCATCGGCCTGCGCTTTGTCCCGACACTTCGCCTGATCATCATTCCGCAGGCCATCCGGTTCGCGCTCGCCCCGACGGTCGGTTTCATGGTCCAGATCATCAAGGGCACGTCGCTCGCCTTCATCATCGGCTTTCAGGACCTGATGAACACCGGCAAGCGCTGGGCAAACGCGCCGGTCGACGGCACCGAGCCCTTCATCATCTTTCCGCTGATGGCGCTCATCTACTTCTGTCTCTGCTTTCCGCTCTCCCTTTGGTCGCGATCTCTCGAACGCAGGCTTGGCTCAGCGTCCGGGAAAGGTGCAGTCGCGACCGCATGAGTGCCGGGGCGACCCGGCGTACCGCACCAAAAGTCTTGAAAGGCAAAGCAATGTGGAAACGACTGAAGCAAAGCGGCTGGGCAATGGCGCTCGGTCTGGCGGCTCTCCCGGCGCTGTTGATGGGTCCGGCGGCGGCGGACCTATCAGAGGTTCTGAAGACGGGGACCGTGAAAGTCGCGGTCCCTGAAAACTTCCCGCCGTTCGGCTCGCTCGGGGCCGATGGCGAGTATCAGGGCTATGACGTCGACGTGGCGAAGATGATCGCCAAAGACCTCGGCGTGAAGCTGAAACTCGTCCCCGTCACGTCCAAGCAGCGCATTCCGTTTCTGGAAACGGACCGCGTCGACTTGGTCGTCTCATCCATGGGGGCCAACCCCGGGCGTGCGAAGTCGATCTGGTTCTCAAGCGCTTACGCGCCGTTTTTCTCAGGCGCGTTTGCAAAGGCCGACATGTCGATCAGCTCCATCGCGGACCTGTCCGGCAAGAAGGTCGGGGTCACCGGCGGGACGCTTGAAGACCTCGAGATCACAAGCAACGGCCCAAAGGACATGACGGTTGTGCGCTTCGGCGACAACGCTGCGACGCTCGCCGCTTATACCTCAGGGCAGGTCGACGTCCTCGTGACTGGCAACACGGTCGCGGCAAAGCTCGGTGCGGACAATCCAGATCTCAAGCTTGAGACGAAGTTCATCATCAAGGACAGCCCTGCGTTTATCGGGGTGAAGAAGGGCAACTTCGATCTGCTGCAGTGGGTCAACGTCTTCGTGCTGCACAAGAAGCTCGGCGGTGACCTTGGCAAGCTTTCGGAGAAGTGGCTCGGCCAGAAGCTGCCTGACCTGCCTGCGCTCTAAAGCGATCCCGCCTCGCGTGAGATCGGTCCGGGCGCCCTGTCATCACGGCGTGCGTGGGGTCAGAGGCGGATGCTCTTACAGAAGCGGCGTTTTGGCCGAGGCGGCGTCAACCGCCACGCAAAGAAAAAGCCCGCGGTGGGAGACCACCGCGGGCTTCGTCATTCAGAGGTAAAGTGAGTGCGACCTAGTTGATCTGGTCGTACTTGCCGCCCTTCCACTCGTAGAACTTGTACGGCGGCAGGTTCGGGTCGCCCTTCGCGTCGAACTTGAACTTGCCGAGCACGGTGTCGAACTCGCCTCCGTTCAGCGCGTTGATGACCTTACCGGCGTCAACGCCGCCAGCCGTCGTTGCAGCCTGGGCCCAAGCCTGGATCGCTGCGTACGTGTAGAGCACGTAGCCTTCCGGCTCGATGCCCTTGTCCTTGAACTTCTTCACGACGTCAGCAGCGGCCGGGCTCTTCCGCGGGTCTGGCGAGAACGTCATCAGCGTGCCTTCGCCCGCATCGCCTGTCACCTGCCAGTACTCCTGCGTGACGAGAGCGTCACCGGAGATGAGCTGTGCGTCCATGCCCTGGTCGCGCATCTGGCGCACGATCAGGCCGGCTTCCGTGTGGTAGCCGCCGACATAGACGACGTTGATGCCTTCGGACTTCATCTTCGACACGAGCGCCGAGTAGTCCTTTTCACCAGCCGTGTAGGCTTCGTACATGGTCTCTTCCAGGCCGGCCTGGTTCATGTACTTCTTGGTCTCGTCAGCGAGGCCCTTGCCGTATGCCGTCTTGTCGTGAAGGACGGCGACTTTCTTACCGGCAAACTTCTCGGCGATGTAGGCGCCGGCAACCTGACCCTGCTGGTCGTCACGGCCGCAGACGCGGAAGACGTTCGGGCCCGCGCGCTCATCGGTCAGCTTCGGGTTGGTCGATGCCGGCGAAATCTGGACGATGCCTTCTTCCGCATAGACCTTCGATGCTGGGATCGAGGAACCTGAGCAGAAGTGACCGGCGACGAGCGCCACCTTCTGGCTTGCGAGCTTACCGGCAGCGGCAACAGCCTGCTTCGGGTCGCAAGCGTCGTCTTCGACGATCAGCTTCAGCATTTTGCCGTTGACGCCACCAGCAGCGTTGATGTCTGCGACGGCCTGTTCAGCGCCAGCCTTCATCTGTGCGCCAAACGAGGCGTACTGGCCGGTCATCGGACCGATGGTTGCGATCGGAATTTCCTGCGCGATCGCACCGCCGGCGAATGCCGTCGAGAGTGCCGCTGCAGCGATCAAACGTTTCATTCGAATACTCCTCCCAAGCTAATGAAACCGGCCACCTTGGCTGGATCTCACGGAGACGTGTGTCCTAGCACAGCCAAGAGCACATGGAAGGAGTGGAAGTGTGTCAAAGCGGCTAAATATTGACCATGGTTGATTGCGTGGTTGAGAGTTGAGCAGCAAGCCGCCGCTCCGATGGATGATCGAGGCTGGCGAGCGGCGGGCGAGGCAAGCCCGCAGCAACCGCGCACACCGCAGCCACCTGTGAACCGCACGAAGAACAGAGCGCGGCGCACGAAGCTGGCCTTCTGCCAGCGCAGCGCGCCGCAGCGAATGGCGGCCGGACTCGCGTGCCAACAGGGCTGCTGCCCTGTTGGACCAAAAGAACAGAGCGCGGCGCACGAAGCTGGCCTTCGGTCAGCGCAGCGCGCCGCAGCGAGTGGCGGCCGGACTCGCGTGCCAACAGGGCTGTTGCCCTGTTGGACCAAAAGAGACCGCTCAATCCTAAATCTTACTGACCGAGAACGGCGTCGCGCGTTTGTAGAGCCATGGATACTGCTGCGCCATGAGTGCCGTGCGCGCATATTGGAACGAGATCGCAGCGATCCCTGAGAGGATCACCAGGTTCACCACGAAGTACCAGCCGTTCAGCAGCTCGCCGCCGCCGAGCGAAAAGTGAAGAAAGCGCGCGGCGCAGGTGAGCGGCAGCATGTAGGCAAGCGCCTGCCAGAGCGGCCCCCACGTCTGTGCAATCGCCCGGCCGGTCATCCAAGCTGCTCCGCCGCCGAGCAGGATCGTGACGATCAAAAACGCCTGCAGCGAGTTCTCGTAGAGGATGCCCATCGTGGTGTCCTTCAGTCCTGGACCGGGGCCGCTTGCCCCGGAGCCTGCTTGGCCAGTTCCAGCTTACGTTCGTTTTGGGTCTACATCTCCCGGGTGAGATGGTTCCTCGTCACCCGACTGCAGTCTAGTGCGCGCCACCTTCGAGGTAGGCTGCGCGGATTTCTTCGCGGTGGAGGAGTTCGGTTCCTGTCCCGCTCATCGTGATCAACCCGTTGACCATCACGTAGCCGCGATGCGCGAGCTTCAGCGCGTGATACGCGTTCTGCTCGACGAGAAAGACGGTCAACCCTTCGTTCTTGTTGAGCTCGCCGATCACTTCGAAGATCTGTTTCACGATCAGCGGCGCGAGACCCAAGGAAGGTTCGTCGAGCATCAAAAGCCGCGGCCGGCCCATCAGCGCGCGTGCGATCGCGAGCATCTGCTGTTCGCCGCCCGACATAGTGCCAGCGCGCTGGTTCTCGCGCTTCTTGAGGATCGGGAACAGCTCGTAGGCGCGCTTTGCGTCCTGATCGAAGGTTTGTTCGCGCTTCGGGTTCAGGATCGAGCCCATCTGCAGGTTCTCGAACACCGTCATGCGCGGGAAGATGCGGCGGCCTTCGGGCGACTGCGCCAGGCCTAGATGCATAATGCTATGCGTCGGCATCTGGCTGATCTCGTTGCCCTCGAACACGATCGAGCCGGTGCGCGCGCGGGGGTTGCCGCACACCGTCATCATCAGCGTGGTTTTGCCGGCCCCGTTTGCACCAATGATCGTGGCGATCTCGCCCTTGGCGATATCGAGATCGATGCCCTTCAGCGCCTGGATCTTGCCGTAGTACGTTTCAAGCCCGCGGATCTGCAGGATCGGGTTCTCGCTCACGATGAGACCTCCTGCTCGACCGCCTCGACCTCTTCGTCCTCGACGCCGAGGTAGGCTGCGATCACGTGCGGGTCGTTGCGCACGTCTTCAGGTGTGCCGTCGGCGATGAGCTTGCCGTAGTCGAGGACGACAATGTGGTCTGAGACGCCCATGACGACGCCCATGTCGTGCTCGATGAGGAGGATCGACACGTCCTCGGTCTCGCGGATCTGCAAGAGCAGCTCGTTCAGCTCCTGGCTCTCGCGCGGGTTGAGGCCGGCTGCCGGTTCATCGAGACAGAGAAGCTCTGGGCTGGTGCACATGGCGCGCGCGATCTCGAGGCGGCGTTGCGCGCCATAGGGCAGGTCACCGGCAGCGTCGTCGGCGCGGTCCAGCAGGCCAACGCGGTCAAGCCACGCGCTCGCCCTGTCGATCGCAGCCTTCTCCGCGGTGCGGTAGCTCTTGAGCCCGACGATCCCGCCGACCGTGAAGCCCGAGGCCGCCATCAGCGGGCGGTGCTGTGCCACAAGCAGGTTTTCAAGCAACGTCATACCGGCAAACAGACGGATGTTCTGGAACGTCCGCGCGACGCCGGCGCGCGCGTTGATGGCGTCATCGGGCAGACGCTCAAGCAGGAACTCGCGGCCGTCTTTGCGGACCAACCGGATCATGCCGACCGACGGTTTGTAGAAGCCGGTCAGGCAGTTGAAGACGGTCGTCTTGCCGGCGCCGTTCGGGCCGATGATGGCGGTGATGTCGCCCCGCTGGGCGCCAAACGAGATGTCGTCGACGGCCACCAGGCCGCCAAAGCGCATCGTGAGGTGCATGACCTCAAGGATCGGATCGGAGACCACGCGCATCAGCCTGAGCCCTCCTGCACGAGGTCGGACCCGATGGCCTTCCGCTTTTTGAGCGCGACGGTGGGTTGCCGGTTGCCAACAAGTCCGCGCGGCTTCCAGACCATGACGATCACCATGAGCGCGCCGAAGATGACCATGCGCCACTGCTTCGGATCGAAATCGGGTCCGAACACGACTTTGAGAAAGTCGAGATCGCGGAGGACTTCGAGCCCGCCGATGAGCGCGATCGCCGCGATGGCGACGCCAATCTGCGAGCCCATGCCACCGAGGACGACGATTGCGAGGATGATCGCGGACTCAAGGAACGTAAAACTTTCCGGCGAAATGAACCCCTGTTTTGTCGCGAAGAACGATCCTGCAAAACCACCAAACATTGCGCCGATCGCGAAGGCCGTCAGCTTGGTCGTCACAGTGTTGATGCCGAGCGACTTGCAGGCGATTTCGTCTTCGCGCAGCGCTTCCCAGGCCCGCCCGATCGGCAGGCGGCGGAGGCGGATCGTCACGAAGTTCGTGATCAGCGCGAGGATGAGGATCAGGTAGTACAGAAAAATAATCCGGTGGACGCTTTCGAACTCCAGATTGAAGAACGAGTGAAACGTCACTTCGCCCTCGGCCGGAAAGCGCTTGAATTCAAGCCCGAAGAAGCTCGGCCGCGGGATGCCGGACAGCCCGTCCGGCCCGCCGGTAAACTCATACCAGTTGAGCAACACGATGCGGATGATCTCACCGAACGCGAGCGTGACGATCGCCAGGTAGTCGCCGCGCAGGCGGAGCACGGGGAAGCCAAGCAGGATGCCCCAGAAGGCCGCCAGGATGCCGGCGAGCGGCAGGCAGACCCAGAACGAGAAGCCATAGTACTGCGCGAGCAGCGCGTATGAGTAAGCGCCCACCGCGTAGAACGCGACATACCCAAGGTCGAGCAAACCCGCGAGGCCAACGACGATATTGAGGCCCCAGGCGAGCATCACGTACGTGAGCACAAGGACTGCGAGGTCCATGATGTAGCGGTCGGAAAACGGCATCCACGGCATGACGACCGCGAACAGCAAGAGCCCCGCTCCTGCAAACGGGAGCGCGGCCGACAGTACGCCGCCCACTGGTTTCAGAACGCTGCCGAGTGCGTCGCCGCCTTCGCTTCCGGCGAGGCTGATGAGAAACTGGCCGGCGAACGCGATACCGACGAGCGCGGCCATCAGGTCGTAGCGTGTGTAAAGCTCGAGCGCCGTGCCGGCGTTGACGGTCCGCAGGACAATCAGCGGGACACACAGGAGGGCGACCACGCCGGCTGCAACTGATGCGCGCTTTGCTGCCGTGACCAGTCGGCTGCCATGAGCCGGCGCGCCGACCGCTGAGGCTTGAGGTTCTGCTTCAACTGCCATCGTCAGACCTTCTCAACTTCCGGTTTGCCGAGCAGGCCGGACGGCATGAAGATCAGCACGATCGCAAGGATAGAGAACGCTGCCACGTCCTTGTATTCGACCGAGAAGTAGGCCGACCAGAACACTTCGATGAGCCCGATCACCAGCCCGCCAAGCATCGCACCGGGAAGCGATCCGATGCCCCCGAGAACGGCCGCGGTAAACGCTTTGATGCCGGTGAGGAAGCCTACGTAAAAATCGATCACGCCATAATAGAGCAGGAACATAAGCCCCGCGACGGAGGCGAGTGCCGCGCCGATGATGAACGTCAGCGAGATGGTCAGATCGACGTTGACGCCCGTCAGCGCCGCCATCGTCCGGTCCTGTTCGCACGCGCGCTGCGCCCTGCCGAGCGACGTCTGCGTGATGAGATAGGTAAACGCGACCATCAGCACGATCGTCGTGATGACGATCAGGATTTGCATATTCGAGAGCCGGACCGTGAAGCCTTCGGCGCTCTCCATGATTGGATACCCGCCGCTGATCAGCGGCTGCAGGGGTTTCACCCGCGCGCCCTGAATGATCTGGACGAGGTTCTGCAGGAACAGCGACATGCCGATCGCAGAGATCAGCGGGGCCAGGCGGAACGAACCGCGCAGCGGCCGGTAGGCAAGGCGCTCGACCGTCCAGCCCCACGCCGACGTCAGGCAAAGCGCAAGGACGAGGACAAGCAGGAGCATCAGGAACAGGATCGCGCCTGAGGCCATGCCGATTGAAAGGAAGAGGAGGATGAAGATCAGCGAGATGAACGCGCCGATCATGAAGATGTCGCCGTGGGCGAAGTTGATCATCCCGATGATGCCGTAAACCATCGAGTAGCCGATGGCGATGAGCCCGTAGATCGATCCGAGCGTCAGCCCGTTGATCAGCTGCTGAACAAAGTATTCCATGTAACGGCGACTGGGCTCCCCTGCGCGCGTGGCCGGATCGTCTCGCGTTCGTCCGGGCTGGGCGGAGGCGCCTGACCTGGACGATGCAGCGTTCAAAAAAACCGAGCGAGATCAGCGCAGGTGAGCAAATGTGACCCCGAACTGATCTGGCGCAGTAGCTCTAAAGCCTCATGCGGCATGCGCAAGGGGCAGGCATCGGGCACCGTTGATTGTTTTTCGGGCGTCGATCGAAAGCTGCAGGCGCGTTTGTGGGCCGGATGGTCCGTGGCCGGCGTAGGGGTGACCAGTGAGTGACGTTGATTTTGCCGCCGCCCGGCAGACCGCATCGGACGAGATCCCGGTCATCGACATCGCGCCGTTGATGGCGGGTGGCGACATCGCAAATGTTGCCAGCCAGCTCCATCAGGCCGCGACGGGCAGCGGCTTCTTCTACGTGGCAGGCCACGGCATCGACGACCGGCTGATCGACCAGGCGTTCGGCGTCGCGCGTGACTTCTTCGCGCTGCCTGTGGCTGCCAAGCAGACCGTCGCCATCGGGCAGGATCAGCGCGGCTGGATGGCGACAGGTCTTTCGCGCCTTGAAGGCTCCCAGACGCACGACCTCAAGGAGGTCTTCTTCTGGGGCCGCGAAGTCCGAGCGGACGATCTTGATCTCAAAGCAGGCCTGCCGCTCGTCGCAGCCAACCGCTGGCCGGACGATGTCTTCCCCCGGCTGCGGTCAGAATTGTTGCCGTACTACGATGCGGCATGCGGCGTTGGTGCACGGCTGATGCAGGCGATCGCGGTGAGCCTCGGCCAGGCGCCTGATGTGTTCGCGGCCGCCTACGCGCGCCCGCTCGCGCGCGGCCAACTCGTCTATTATCCGCCGTCACAACCGGCCGACGAAGACGCGCGCAGGTTTGGCGTAGCCCCTCACACCGACTTCGGCGTGTTGACGCTGCTCCTCCAGGACAGCAACGGCGGCCTGCAGGTGCGCGCGACGGACGGCAGTTGGATCGAGGCGCCACCGATCCCTGGAACGATCGTCTGCAATATCGGCGATCTGTTAAAAGTCTGGACCAACGGGCGCTTCAACTCCACCGTCCACCGCGTCATCAATCGCTCCGGCAATGAACGCTACGCGATCCCGGTCTTCTGGGACCCGTCCTCTGGCGCGACGGTCGACCCGTGCGATCTCGGCACCGCGGCAGCCGATCGCACGTTCGATCCCATCACCGCCGGCGACCACATCACCGGCCGCAATCGCAAGAGTTTTGGGCAGTACAAGTAGGCCCGTGGGCGCCTTGCGTTATCGCAGGCGCGGGATGTCGGCGCCGCGGCGGCGGCAGGTCTCGGCGGCGACTTCGGCTGCGTCGACCAGAATGGCTGCGAGCGCATCCTCGGCGAGGTCTCCCAAAGGCGCATCCGCCGGCCGCGCGATGAGGCGCGCAAGCAACGTTGCCTGAAACGCGTCGCCGGCGCCGACGGTATCGACCACCTCGATTGCCGGTGGCGTGATCGACAAGGGGCCGCCTGCGCGGAATGCCGTGACCGCCGCGCCGCCATCGGTGACGACAACCAGCTCCGGCCGCTTGCCAAGCCAGTCAGCCGCGATCTCGCCGGACGCCTTGCTGGGATAGAGCAAGTCCAGGTCCTCGCGGCTCACCTTCACCACCGTCGCGGATTGAAGCAGCCGGTCAATGCGCGCCCGCCAGACATCCATGTCCGGCTCGACGGTCGGGCGCACGTTGGGGTCAAGCGAGATCAGCAACTGGGCATTGCGTTCGGCCAGCGTCGCGAACGCATCGGCGACCGGCGCGACCGCGATGGAGTAGGAGCCGAAGTGCAGCCCGGTGACCTCTGGTCCAAGCGGGGCAATGTCGTCAAAGGTGACGCTGCAGTCTGCCGAGCCGAGCCCGTAGAACGCGTATTGCGGTGCGCCTTCCGAGACGAGGTCGACGAGGCTGATGGTTGTGCGGCGGCCGGAGCGGATGAGATATCCGGTCGCAACGCCCTCAGCCTCCAAGAGCGCTGCAAGCCGGGCGCCGAGCATGTCGGTTGAAAGCCCCGTGAGGAGGCCTGCGGCCGCGCCCTGGCGAACCATCCCGATGGCAACGTTGAACGGTGAGCCGCCGGCCCGCGCATCGAACCCGATTGCGCCCGGCCCGTCACTGCCGCCCGCAAAGAAGTCGAACAGCGCTTCGCCACAGACCAGATGCATGCCGTCTCTCCTAAATCCCGCAGCCCGACCGACGATTGGCAGGCGGCGCGATCAAGCGGCAAGAGACGGGTGCGTTGCAAGTCTCGTTAGTTGGCAGGCCGGCGGGAGTTGACCGCTGGGATATCCCAAACCTCAGCAATGCGGCCATCGCGAAAGCGCCAAACGAGGACGACGTCGACCTCGAACGTCTTCCCATCAAGCGTCATGGAGTTGCACGTGTGGGCGACGGCAAACTCATCGCCGACCGCGCGCGCCTCGATCACCTTGACCTTGAACGTGCCGCCGGTTCGGACCGCAAGCTTGTCGAAAAAGCCCTTCAGACCGTGCCGCCCGACATAGGCGCCTGCGAGATCGGGCGCTTCGGGGTTCACGAAATGCCAGACAACGTCTTCCGTAAAGAGATGAGCTGAGCCCGCAATGTCGGTGATGTTGATGTCGGCAAGGACGGCAAGGTTCGGATGGTCTTCTCGCATCAGCGCTTCCCTGTTCGCTATTTTCGCAACGTTGATGTGGGAGGGCGCGCCACCAATGCGAGCTTGGTTGGTGTGAGGACGTTTCCGTGCCGCAGACGTCGCAGGTCTCCGTCAGTTCAGGCGCGGCAGCGCTGAACCGATCTACGCTAGAGCCCGAGCACGGAGTCCGGTGTGACGAAGTCGAGGCTCAATGCTTCGGCAACCGGGGCGCATGTGATGTGGCCGGCGTGAACATTGAGGCCTGCGCGCAGGTGCACGTCGTCGATGAGCGCCTGACGCCAGCCTTTGTCCGCCAGCGCCAGCGTGAACGGCAGCGTCGCGTTGTTGAGCGCGTAGGTCGATGTCTTCGGTACGCCGCCCGGCATGTTTGCCACGCAATAGTGGACCACGTCGTCGACAACGTAGACGGGATCGTCGTGCGTCGTTGGCTTTGAAGTCTCAGCGCATCCGCCCTGGTCAATTGCGACGTCGACGATGACGGAGCCCGTCTTCATGGAGGCGACGTGCTCGCGGGTTATGAGTTTTGGTGCCGACGCGCCCGGGATCAGGACGCCGCCAATGACGAGATCGGCTTCAGCGATATGGCGGTCGATGGCATCCCGCGTTGAGAAGACAGTGTTGAGCGGGCGGTCGAACTGCGACCAGAGCCGGCGGAGAACGTCGACATTCTTGTCCACCACCCAAACGTCAGCGCCCATGCCGAGTGCGATGTGGATGGCGTGCGAGCCAACGGCGCCGCCGCCGAGGACGAGGACTTTGGCAGGCTCAACGCCCGGCACGCCACCAAGCAGGACGCCGTGTCCGCCATGCGCCTTTTCAAGATAGTAAGCCCCCGCCTGGATCGACATGCGGCCTGCGACTTCCGACATCGGCGCGAGCAGCGGCAGGCCGCCGGTGGGCGAGGTCACCGTCTCATAGGCGATGCAGGTGGCTTTCGATTTGATGAGGTCGTGCGTCTGCTCAGGGTCCGGCGCGAGGTGCAGGTAGGTGAATAGGACCTGGCCTTCTGAGAGCATCGCGCGCTCGACGGCCTGTGGCTCCTTCACCTTCACGATCACATCGGCTTGGCCGAATATGGCTTTCGCATCGGGCGCGATTTTTGCGCCGGCCGCCTCGTAACGCGCATCGGCTTCACCAATGCCCGCGCCAGCGCCGGTCTCGATCCAGACCTCGTGGCCCTGTGCGGTTAGCTCGCGCACGCTCGTCGGCGTCAAACCGACCCGGAATTCCTTGACCTTGATCTCCTTCGGCACCCCGACCCGCATCGCGACCGTCCTCCATTGATCACGCGGTGGCCCGACCACGGCGTGTGAGCTGCTTTTGGGCAGTCTGCAGGTTCCGACGGAGGAAAGCTTGCCGGACTTCCGCCATTGAGCAACATTCGCGGGATCAGATCCCGATGTAGTCCTGAAAATGCAAATGACGTCCCACCGCCTTGATGCCGCTGACCGTCGGCTCCTCCGCGAACTCCAGATGAACTCGCGGCGGCCCATCGCAGAGCTGGCGGAGCGCGCCGGCCTGTCGTCTTCGGCCTGTCATCGTCGGATTAAGCAACTGGAGGCCGATGGCCTGATCGACGGGTACGTGGCGCGGCTTGACCGGCAGCGCGCTGGCTTCCCGATGATGTTTTTCATCGAGGCGACGCTCGACAGCCAAGGCATGGAGCATCAGAGCGCATTTGAGGCCGCCGTCGCCGTTCTTGATGAGGTGCTTGAGTGCCATCTGCTGGCAGGCGAGACCGACTACCTGATGAAGGTCGTCGCCGCTGATCTCGCCGACTTCGAGCGCATCCACCGGGATCGGCTCGCGCGGCTGCCGCACCTCGCGCGCCTCAAATCCAACCTGATGATCCGTGAAGTCCGCCGGTTTGAAGGGCTGCCGATCCCGCTACGCTGACGGCCTTGAGACGCAATCCTGGGACTGGCGATAACCATAGTTGCGCAATCGCCACGTGATGGCGGCGCGCCTGCCACGATCGGGCCACAAACCAATCGCCTAGTCCCGCCGCACGGGTCACAACCGGGACGCGCAATTTGCGTGACATTTCTGTCCCGGTGCCCTTACAGGTCAGGTTCCATCAGCGACGTTGCGGCGTGCGCGACATGTGCGCTTCGCCAGTCCGCTGAAAAATAAGAACCGACCCCGGGGAGAGGCAAAAGGTATGGACGCGAAGACCTTCGACAAATCGAAACTGCCGAGCCGGCACGTCACAGAGGGACCGACCCGCGCGCCGCATCGCTCATACTATTACGCGATGGGCCTGACGGAGGAGCAAATCCACCAGCCGTTCGTCGGCGTGGTCTCCTGCTGGAACGAAGCCGCGCCCTGCAACATCGCGCTGATGCGTCAGGCCCAGTCCGCCAAGAAGGGCGTTGACGAATCGGGTGGCACGCCGCGTGAGTTCTGCACGATCACGGTGACTGACGGCATCGCCATGGGTCACCAGGGCATGAAGTCGTCGCTGGTGAGCCGCGAGACGATTGCCGACTCCATTGAGCTGACGATGCGCGGGCACTGCTACGACGCGATGGTCGGCATTGCAGGCTGCGACAAGTCCCTGCCCGGCGTGATGATGGCGCAGCTCCGCCTCAACGTGCCATCGGTGTTTATGTACGGCGGATCGATCAAGCCCGGCACGTTCCGCGGCAAGGATGTCACCGTCGTCGACGTGTTCGAAGGCGTCGGACAGCACTCCGCCGGCAACATGTCGGATGATGACCTGCACGAACTCGAGTGCGTCGCCTGCCCTGGCGCCGGCGCATGCGGCGGGCAATTCACCGCCAACACGATGGCCTGCGTTTCAGAAGCGATTGGGCTTGCCGTTCCGGGTTCGGCTGGCGCACCGGCACCTGACGAAAGCCGCGACTACTATGCCGTCGAGAGCGGCCGCACGGTCATGCGCATGATCGCCGACGGCCTTCGCCCCCGTGAAATCTGCTCGCGCAAGGCGTTTGAGAATGCAGCGACCATCGTGGCTGCGACCGGCGGTTCGACAAACGCCGCGCTCCACTTGCCGGCGATGGCGCACGAAGCCGGGATCCACTTCGATTTGTTTGACGTCGCAGCGATCTTCAAGCGGACGCCCTACATCGCCGACCTCAAGCCCGGCGGGAAATACGTCGCGAAAGACGTCTATGAGATCGGCGGCGTGCCGCAGATCATGCGTGCGCTGCTGGATGGCGGTTATCTGCACGAGGACTGCATCACGGTCACCGGGCGCACCATCAAAGAAAACCTCGCTGACGTAAAATTCAACGAAGACCAGAAGGTCGTCTATCCGGTGTCGAAAGCGATTTCGCCGACCGGCGGTGTTGTCGGCCTCAAGGGCTCGCTCGCACCCGATGGCGCAATCGTGAAGGTCGCCGGCATGAAGACGCTGCAGTTCAAAGGCCCGGCGCGGGTTTTTGATTGCGAAGAGGATGCGTTCGCCGCGGTGGAACGTCGCGAATACGAAGAGGGCGACGTGTTCGTCATCCGCTACGAAGGCCCGCGCGGCGGCCCTGGCATGCGGGAAATGCTCTCTACGACAGCCGCGCTTTATGGCCAGGGCGCGGGGGAAAAGGTCGCGTTGATCACGGACGGCCGCTTCTCAGGCGCGACCCGCGGGTTCTGCATTGGGCACGTTGGACCAGAAGCTCAAGTCGGGGGACCGATCGGGCTTCTCCAAAATGGTGACATGATTTCCATTGATGCCGAAGCTGGAACGCTCGACGTCGAGATGAGCGATGAGGAGATGTCGCGCCGGCGTGCGGCGTGGACCGCTCCGGAAACGGGATACGCGTCAGGCGTGCTTGCAAAGTATGCCGCCCAGGTTGGGCCCGCCCGCGATGGCGCGGTGACGCATGAAGGTGGGAAGGCCGAAGTTGTCAGCTACGCCGACATCTAAGTGGTGCACAGGCTTGGCGCTGGGTCTGGCGATCGCGGTCGCCGGGCTCTTTGCGTCTGCCGCTGCCTCCGCGTCGGACCGCGTTGCTGAGGATGGCGGTATCCGCTTTACGACGCCGGAAGCAGCCATCCAGCAGGGCATTGCCGCTTACAAGAGCCGCAACTACGAGATCGCGGTTCCGGCCTTCCGGGCGGCGAAGAAAGCTGGCCACTTCCTGGCACCTTTCTTCCTGGCGCGGATCTACGCTGATGGGCGACAGGCCTACAGTGATGATGCGCGTGCCTTCCGCCTCTACCAGGAAATCGCGCGGCGCTACCTGACGTCGGTGCGGCCCGGCAGCGGGTTGCGCGCCAAGGTCGTCGCGGCGTCGGTCAAAGCCGTCGCGATGTACAAGTTTCACGGGTTGCCAAGCGCCGGGCTCAAACCTGATCCGGCCTATGCCGTTCGGATGCTCCGGCACGCGGCCGACTTCTACAACGACATGGACGCGCAGTTCGAACTCGCGCGGCTTCAGCTTGTCGGCGCGCCGGGCTTGAAGAAAGACGCGCGCCACGCGCTTTACCGCCTTGCAAACCTCGCTGACCGGAAGCATCCGGGCGCCCAGGCGCGGCTTGCCGAGCAGTTCTGGCTTGGCCGCAACACCGCGCCGGACCATCGCCTGGCGCTCGTCTACATCACGCTGGCGCAGAAGAACGCTCCTGAGCAGGAACGGCTTTGGATCGACGACCTGCATCAGCAGATCTACTGCGGCGCACCGAAGGAGGTGCGCAAGCAGGCGACGGGCCTTGTTGCCGGTTGGCGTGACCGCGGTCTGCGCCGACGCGTGCTTCGTGTGCCGGAGCACCACCTGCTGAGCCCGCTTGCAGGCCCCGTCCGGCAGTGCCGCAATGGCGAGCCCGTCATCAATCTGGTCGACACGCTCGAAGACGCCAGCCTGGAGACAGCGAAACCATCATCGCGGCCCGCGCGGGCGGCGGCGCCTGCATTGTTGCCAGCCGACAGTTCAGCCTCCGGCGTCTCCCCGCTCCCATGGACCGGCGACAGTCATAACGGCGCGCCATCTCAGGGCGCGCCTGAGAGTGAACCCGGCCGCTCGCTCGTCGTGCCGGCGAACTAGATCGGTTCAGCGCCGCGTCTGTCGGGTGAGGCGCCTCGGCGTGACCGGCGAGAGATCGAGCGTGTTTGCCCGCCGGTGCAGCCGTCACGCGTTGAGCTGTTGGCCAAGCCGGCCCGCCAGATCCTGAATGTATTGCCACGCAACCCGGCCCGACCGGCCACCGCGCGTCATCGCCCACTCAAGCGAATCCCGCCGCAGCTCATCGGCGTCTATCTTCAGCCCGAAGTGTGCGACGTAGCCTTCGACCATCGCCAGATACTGATCCTGCGTCCCGTTGTGGAAGCCGAGCCAGAGCCCGAACCGATCCGAAAGAGACACTTTCTCTTCGACGGCTTCCGACGGGTTGATCGCGGTTGAGCGTTCATTCTCGACCATATCCCGCGGCATCAGGTGCCGCCGGTTGGACGTCGCATAGAAGATGACATTGGCAGGCCGGCCCTCGATGCCGCCATCGAGCACGGCTTTGAGCGACTTGTAGCTCGTATCGTCATGGTCGAACGACAGGTCGTCGCAAAAGACGATGAAGCGATGGTCCGTTTCGCGCATGAGGCCCAGGCAGCGCGGCAGGCTGTCAATGTCTTCGCGGTGGATCTCGACGAGCTTCAGCCCCCGATCTTGCGCGTCCGGCGACGCTGCGACTTCGGCGTGGGCGGCTTTGACGAGCGAGGACTTGCCCATGCCGCGCGCGCCCCAGAGCAACGCGTTGTTGGCTGGAAGCCCTGCTGCAAACCGCGCCGTGTTCTCGACAAGCTGGTCGGCCGCCCGGTCAATCCCCTTCAGCAGCGCAAGCGGCACGCGGTTTATCTTCGGCACCGCTTGAAAGCCATCCGGGTCCGTCTGCCAGATGTAGCCGTCGGCTGCGGCGAAGTCGGGGGCGGCGGGCGGTGCCGGTGCGAGCCGTTCCAGCGCGGCCGCAATCCGGATCAGGGCGTCGTCTGACAAGATAATGCAATCCCTTCGAGCAAGAGCCGCATCTCTATCCCGCCAAACCTTGCCGTGTCATCAGCCGCCCGGTTCGCCAGAGCGTTGCAAACGGGCCGCCAGTCCCTATAGTGCCGCCGCGCGATCGACCGTGGACACCCCGGCGATCGCTCATCCCCAGATTGCTGGCGTAGCGGCGCTTCGGCGGCCCGCGTGGCGATTGTCGAACTCAAGAGGACCCGATGTTCATTACTCCTGCCTACGCGCAGGCTGCCGGCGGCGGTGGCGGCGACTTCCTCTTCTCGCTGGTGCCGATCATCCTGATGTTCGTCATCTTCTATTTCCTGCTGTTCCGCCCACAGCAACAGCGCGTGAAACAGCATCAGGAGATGGTCGCCAACATAAAACGCGGCGACAACGTCGTCACGGCTGGCGGGCTTGTCGGTAAGGTCACGCGCGTCAAGGCGGAAGACCCTGAAGTCGAAGTCGAGATCGCAGAGAACACGCGCGTGAAGGTTGTTCGCGGGACGATCGCGGAAGTGCGCGTCAAGGGCGAAGCGGTGGTCGAGAAAGCCTGATCGCCGCTCCGGCCGGTGCTTCACAAAGCGCTGGCCACTCGTTGTCAGATTGCGGGCGGGCGCTTAAGTCCGGTTGATCCTCGCGCGGAAAGCTTGGGACCCCAATGCTCCATTTCTCGCCGTTCAAGATGATCTCGATTGCGGTGCTCTGCCTCGCGGCAATGTTCTACGCGATCCCGAACCTGTTCGACAAAGCAACTGTCGAGAGCTGGCCACGCTGGCTTCCGCAAAAGCAGATCTCGCTTGGCCTCGACCTCAGGGGCGGAGCGCACCTGCTGCTGTCGATGGACACCAACGAACTTCGCGACGATATGCTGACGAGCCTTAGGGCCGATGCCCGCGCATCGCTCCTTCGCGAACGGATTGGTTTCCGCGCGCTGGCGATCCGCAACCAAAGCGTTCAGGTCCGTGTCGCCAAAGCTGTCGACGAGCCGCGCGCGCTCACCGCGCTTCAAAGCCTGAGCCAGCCGCTCGATGGGGGTCTCCTGGTCGGCACAACTGATCGCAATGTTACGGTTGAGCGCGGCGCCGATGGCATCATCTCACTCACGCTCACTGACGCGGCGCTGCGCAAGCGCGTCACCGATGCCATTGGTGCGGCCATCGAGACCGTGCGCCGGCGCGTCGATCCCACCGGCAACGTCGATGCGACGATCACCCGGAACGGCGACGATCGCATTCTTGTGCAAGTGCCGGGCGTCGATGACACGCGGGCGCTTAAGGATCGCATCGGCAAAGTTGCGCTGCTTTCGTTCCACGCCGTCCACCAGGACCTCTACTACACCGGTGGACCGATCCCGCCCGGCTATAAGACGGCGGAGTCGGTTGAAGCGCCGGGACAGCAGTACCTCATTCGCGCAAGCTCTGTTGTACGCGGTGACGACCTTGTCGACGCGTCGCCGGGTTTTGATGAGCGCACCCGCGCGCCTGAAATCAACTTCCGCTTCAATCAGTCTGGCGGGCGCAAGTTCGGCACTTGGACGTCGGCCAACGTCGGGCGCCCATTCGCGATCCTGCTTGATGGCCAGGTGATCTCGGCGCCCGTCGTCCAGACCGCGATCCTCGGTGGCGCCGGCCGCATCACCGGCCAGTTCACGCCGGAAGAAGCCAACAACCTCGCGATCAACCTGAAGTCGGGCGCGTTGCCTGCCAAGCTGACGGTGATCGAAGAGCGGACAGTCGGGCCGACGCTCGGCGCGGACTCGATCGCCTCGGGCCTCTCCGCCTTCGCAATCGGCGGCATTGCGACGCTGATCTTCACGATCTTCGTCTATGGGACGTTCGGGCTCATCGCAGTCGCGGGCCTGTTCATCAACGCGCTGCTCATCATCGCCGCGATGACGCTGCTTGGCTCGACGCTGACGCTGCCGGGGATCGCCGGGCTGGTCCTCACGATCGGCATGGCGATCGATGCCAACGTCCTCATCTATGAGCGCATTCGAGAAGAGCTCCGAAACGGCAAGAACGCGGTTGAGGCGATCGACACCGGCTTCGGGCGCGCGATGGTGACCATTATCGACAGTCAGCTCACGACGCTCGCAGCAGCACTGATTATGTTCTGGCTGGGTTCGGGTCCGATCCGCGGGTTCGCTGTGACACTCTCGATCGGCATCTTCACGTCTGTGTTCACCGCAGTCACGGTCGTGCGTTTGCTCGTGTCGCTTTGGCTCCGCGCGGAACGAGCGAAAAGCCGCGCGGTCGACGTTCCGATCTAGGCGATCGCAACACACGTCCGTTTTGATTTCACGCCAACGGTTAGAGCTTCATGCAACTGCTCCCGCACTTCAAAGGCCGCCACTTCATTCCGGAGGGGACGTCGGTCGACTTCATGTCGCTCCGCCGCGTCTGCTTCTGGGCCTCGATGGCGATCATGATCACGGCAGCCTCGCTGTTCGCGACGATGGGCCTGAACTACGGCGTCGATTTCAAGGGCGGCACGATGATCGAGCTGCGCACGAAGGCGGCCGATGGTGGCACGGCCCCTCCGGCCGACATCACGGCGCTGCGCGATCAGGTCGGTGGCCTTGGCCTGGGTGACGTCCAGATCCAGGAGTTCGGCCAGCCGAGCGATGTGTTGATCCGCGTCGAGCAGCAGGGCGGCGGCGAGACGGCGCAGCAGGATGCGCTCAACAAAGTGCTCGAAGCCGTCGGCGACGACTATGTGCAGCGCCGCGTGGAAGTTGTGGGTCCTGCGGTGTCATCGGAGTTACGCACCACGGGCATCATCGCCGTGCTCGCATCGATCTTCGCGATCATTCTCTACATCTGGTTTCGCTTTGAGTGGCAGTTCGCCATTGGCGCCGTCATGGCGCTGACCCACGATGTCTTGGTGACCGTCGGTGTCTTTGCGCTCTTCCAGATGGAGTTCGACCTCTCGACCGTCGCCGCGCTACTGACGATCCTCGGGTACTCGGTCAACGACACGGTCGTCGTCTCCGACCGCATTCGCGAGAACCTGCGCAAGTTCAAGCGTATGGCCCTGCCGGACCTGCTCAACCGCTCGATCAACGAGACGCTGTCGCGGACGCTCATGACCAGTGGCACGACGCTTATCGTGCTGTTCGCGCTCTACTTCCTCGGCGGTGAAGTCATTCGCAATTTCACCTTCGCGATGCTGTTTGGCGTGATCATCGGGACGTACTCGTCGATCTTCATCGCAGCACCGATCCTCGAATTGCTCGGCGTCAAGCGCGACTGGTCCGGCGTGACGAAGGATCAGCAGGCGGCCGCGAGCGCTGCCGCCAGCTAGCGCTGCGAGAGGACCAGACGCGCCGATGTCAGATGACCAAAGCGGCGTCGCGCGGTTTCCCGGCCAGGCCCCGATCGACGCCTACGGCAATGGCGGCTTTCGCTTTGCTGACATGAGCCATCGCGGCTCGCTACTCTGCCTGCCGAGCGGCATCTACGCCTGGGACGTCATCGACCCTTCGGACATCACGCTCGGTGCGTTGGCCGGTGTCCTTCGCGAGTTGCGCCCGCCGGGCTTCCTGCTGCTTGGCACCGGCGCCAAGCAGGTTTTTCCAGATCTGGCGGTGCGCCGCGCGTTCCTCGAGGCCAAGATCGGGCTTGAACCGATGGACACCGGCGCTGCCTGCCGCACATTCAATGTGCTGCTCGCCGAGGGCCGGCCGGTTGCGGCAGCCCTGATCGCGGTGGACTAGCTATGGCCGATGCTGAGGCGCACTCCGCACCTGCCGACCCGATCCTCGCCAGCGCCCGCGCGTTCGAACCGGACCGCTATTACACAGCCTTGATGGCGCCCTCCAACGTGCGCGATGACCTCATGGTCCTTGCCGCGTTCGCAGGCGAGATCGCGCGGATCCCGGCATTCGTGACCGAACCTATGATGGGTGAGATCCGGCTGCAGTGGTGGCGCGATGCGCTCTCAGGCCCTGTCGCGACAGGGCACCCCATTGCCGACCCCCTGCGCGCGGCGCTGGCGAAGCACGCGCTGCCGGCCGATGTGCTTGATCCTGCAATCGATGCCACGACGGATCTTCTCAAGCCCGCGCCATTCGACGATCTCGCAGCCCTCGAGCACCACTTTGCAGCCCGCGACGGCACGCTCTTTCGCGCCGCCGCGGTCATGCTCGGGCGCGCGGATGCGGATGCGGACGCGGCTGCGGCAGCGGCCTTCAACGTTTGTGGCGCGGCGCTCGGATTCGCCGTCACAGCCGTCGAAGTGCCAGCCGTTCTGGCCCAGGGGCGCACCCTCGTGCCCCGCAGTCTCCTCAACGACCATGGCATTCCGGACCTGGACCGGCTGCCGCGCGGGCCCGGCGGACGGCCCATCGCGGAGCCATGGCGGGCCATCCGCATTGCGCTCGCAGACCACGCCGCGGAGCGGTTTGAAGCCGCCCGGAAAGCAGTTCATGCACAGGACCGCCGCGTAATCACCGCCTGCCGCCCCATGGCCATGGTCCCGCCCTATTGCAGGTTGATCCGCCGACTGCTGCCGGAGCAGGGACTCGCGAGCCGCGACGTCCTGCCCCTGCACCGGTTCTGGCGCATTTGGCGCGGTATATCTGTGCGTTGAGGACGGGATAGCTGAGCGAGGGACCATGGCTCAGACGAGGATGAAAACCGGTTGGGTCGGCGCGCGGATGGTGTTGGCCGCCGCAGCGTTGCACGTCGTGTCGGCGGCGGCGGCGATCGCAGATGATCGCCTCCAGTTCGATCCTAGCAATGTTTTCGGTGCGCCGTCAGCGAGTTCACGCCCGCTTGCTCCGCCAGGCATCGGGACGCCAACGATCCGCTGGCGCCTCGAAAATCCGTTCCGCTTCTTCACCGACCCACGCGATACCGCGATGCACCGCACGACGTTTGCAGCGCTCGGCCCGGACGAGCGCCGGGATCCGGTGCTGGCTGCCGAGCGCACGCTCTCGCGCAAGTATCGCTGGGGCTGGGCTGCGAACCTCAAGGGCCGCACCTGCTGGAACGCGCGTCAGAACCGGCACGTCTGCCCGGATGGGGGCGACTATGTGAACCCAAAGCAGCATCGCATCATCGCGTCGCTCGAAGGTCTCGCCGAGGCCGATGCGGGCGCTGTGCGATGCACATGGACGGTGCGCGGCCGGTCGCGGAAGGGCAACGTCTCACGATCCGAGCGCGTTGCCTGCAGCGAACCCGTCGCGCTCGACATCCCCTATCCGTCCGGCGCGCGCGTCAGCGTTGAGATCGGCAACGCACGGGTCGCCGAGGCGCGCATCACAGTCGAGGACCTTCTGGTCGTCGGCGTTGGCGACAGCTTCGGCTCAGGCGAAGGCAATCCGGACGTGCCGGTCAAGTTCGATCGGAAGCGCTCTGCGAACTACGGCGTCGTCCGCCGCCAGATCGCGCTTGCAGGGTATCCGGCGCGCGCAGGGACATGGCGCGAGATCGGCGACCGACAGTTTCTTCGTGGCAATGCCAAGTGGCTCGATCAGGCCTGCCACCGCTCGCTCTACTCTCACCAAGCCCGCGCCGCGCTCCAGCTCGCGGTCGAAAACCCGCAGCGGGCAATCACGTTCCTGCACTTGTCGTGCTCGGGGGCAGAGATCACGCGCGGGCTGTTCCTGCGCTACAAAGGGCACGAGTGGGTGCCAGACCCGCCCGAGTTTTCACAGATCTCCGCGATCGCGCGCGCGCAGTGCGGTCCGCGCCAGACCCGTATTCAGAGGCTGCCAGAGGCCTACCATATGCGTGGCAAGGTGCCTGATCTTGAAGGCAACCTGACGTTGCACGAGTGCGACCGCCGCAGGTCGCGCAAGATCGACCTGATGCTTGTTTCGATTGGCGGCAACGACATGGGCTTTGCCCGCCTCGTCGCGAACGCCGTCCTGCGCGAGCAGTCTGCGATCCGGCGGCTTGGCGGCTGGTTCGGGCAGCTCTTCACCAGCCGCGAGGCAACGCGCAAGCTCGGCGAGCTTGAGCAGCGCTACAAGGCGCTGAAGCGCGCGCTGCACTACATCCTGCATGTGCCCTGGAACGAAACCGACCGTGTGATCCTCACGGCCTACCCGCCGATGGGTCTCATTGGAGACGGGCAGACGGCGTGTCCGAGTTCGAACACCGGCATGGAGGTGCTTCCCGTCTTCTACATGAGCCGCAAGCTCGTCGCCGATGCGGAGAAGGCGGCCGCCCGGCTCAATCGGGTGATTGCAAGGGCGACACGGGTGCACGGCTGGAGTTTCGCCGAGCAACACCGCTCGCTGTTCATCGGCCACAGCATCTGTGCCGGCTACGACGGCGTCGCGCTCTCGAGCGCTGACGATCTCCGCTTTCCGCTGAAGGTCAACGGCCGCTGGGTGCCCTACAACCCGGCTGACTATCGCCCGTATGCATCGCGCCAGCGTTGGTTCCGCACGCCAAACGACGCGTTCCTCACCGGTAATTTCCACGTCTCCAGTTCGTCGCTGCAACGGGCCCTCAGGTCGCGCTCGTTGATGTGGACGCAGGTGTTGCTCGCCTCGACCTACTCAGGCGCGTTTCACCCGACCGCCGAGGGCCATGCGGCTATCGCCGATAGCGTCGTTCGCGTCGCCCGGCGGGTGCTCGAGAAGTACGAAGGCGGTAATCGCGTGAAATAGCGGTCGGCTACCGCGCGCTGTCTGGATTTGTAACGCACGCGTCTTATTTTTCTGCTTGGGCATTTCTGGCGGGCGTTTGGCGCTGTTTGTGTCAGGCGCTTTCGCCAGCGCATGTCATCATTTCATTTCAGCAATCCTGTGCCCGCAGGAACAGGTCCGACCTGTCAGATGCCGTAACCGTTGCGGCGCTTCTGACAAGAAAAAAGGTCGAGACGAATGAGCGAGCATCACGGAAATCTCCTCCCGATGGTGGAGTATGAAAAGTCTGACAATGATCACACGTATCTCAAGCGGTATCGCGATGAAGCCGCCGTTGCCATTTCACCATTCGGATTTCCAATTGCGCTGCGATATTCCGGGATTGCGCTGCTGACAAATCCAGAAACGACGCGACAACTCGAAACGGAGGCGGTTCGCAAGCAGGGAATAACGTCCGGTCCGATCTTTGAAGCCTATAACCGGTCCATGCTGTTTTCTAACGGTGCGGTTCATAAGAACCGGCGTGGACCTGTGGCGCGGACGTTCTCCTTCAAGCTCATGGAGGGAATGCGCACTGAAATCGCTGAGCTCGCGACCGAAATTGTCACGTCAGTAAAAGGGGCTGGCGCATTCAACTTTCTTGATGCGTTTGCAGGAGACATACCGGCTCGGATCATAGCGCGTATTCTCGGCGTTCCTGAAGAAAACATGCCGCGCTTCCGGAAGCTCACCTACTCCGTCACGCGTAGCTTGCGGATGGGGTTTGATCGGGCGGAGCAAGCTGACATCGAGCGCGACTCCGAGCTGTTGGTTGGCGAGGTCGATCGTCTGATTGAGGACCGGCGTGCGTTTCCGCGTGACGATTTTATCAGCAAGCTGTTGGCGGATGCGGAACAGCGCTTCGAGCTGTCAGACGAAGAGCTGCTTTGGCAGGTCATCACACTGATCGTGGCGGGATCTGATACGACGCGCCTCGCGCTGTGCTCAACGCTCGCACTGCTTCTGCAGCATCCCGAGCAATGGGAGACCTTTTGCGCGGACCCCGATGGCCTCAAGGCAAACGTGGTCCGTGAAGGTGTGCGTTATGAGCCGCCGATCGGCTCGTTCGCGCGCATTGCGACCGTCGATGTCGATTTGGATGGCGCAACGTTGCCGGCCGGCTCGCCGGTTTCCGTCTGCCTGTTGTCGGCGATGCGCGACGAAAGCGTGTACCGCGATCCGGCGGTGTTCGACATCGCCAGAGGCGATCACCCGCGCTGGCATCCAGCGTTCGGCATCGGCGAGCACCGCTGCCTTGGTGAAGCGCTGGCGCGTGCGGAGCTTGAGGAATGTCTGGCGGTGATCGCGCGCTTGGCGCCCGGCATTCGGCTCACGAAAGTGCCAAAAGTCCGCGGGCTCAACGGCATCCGGCGCATCGATCAGATGTGGGTTGAGATGGCCTAGATCTGGCCGGCTCAACAGCGCTGCATCTTCCGGGTCGGGCGGTTCGGCCTGACCCGGACACGAGCGCAGGCGTCGCTTATTCGCCGTCGTTCATGTCATCCCACAGCGGATCTTCGCGTTTGCTACTGTAACCACCACTGCCCCCGCCGCTACCGTCTTCCTGGCGACGCTTCCGGAGCGACTGGTCCCATTCCTGCCAATACTGGCCGCCGTCTGCGTCGATTGCTAAGGCAGCCTTGCTGAAGCGGCGGGCAACGAGGCCTTTCAGCGACGGCACCTTCTCCTTCGTGGCCGCGTAGCGCGTGTCGCGCGTAAACGCGCCGATGACATCGCGCGCCGGCCACTTGTAGGTCTGCCACGTTGCGCCGACGCCCTGGCCCGCGTGGTTGAGGGCCCAGAGCTCAAACGGCACGGTTTGGAAGAAGTGGGCCACCCGCTCCTGGTAGCGATCGTAGGTGCCGCGCCGCCAACCCGGCAGCATCCGCAGGCTCACCGCCTGCCACTTCATCGAGTAGTTCATCCACCAAAGACACGTGAACAGATCCGCAAGGGGGACCGGCGCACGGGCCAGTTGCGGTGTGAGATAGTCGACGATCGCGTCTGCGCGTTCTGCTGAGGCAAGCCGTTCGGCAAGGAGAACGGGCAGGGCGGTCTGCCACGGCTTGCGCACGTCGGAGATGTCGAACTCGAGCGCCTTTGCACTGCCGAAAAGCTGATCGCCATGCTCGCCCGTCACGACAATCGCATCGCCTGCGAACGCCCGGTCGATCGTGTTGATCTTGACGGTCTGCAGCGCGCGCAGGTGTGTCTTGTAAAACGCCGGGTACTCGGCGCGGGATGCAGCATTCATGAAGATCACGAGCCGATCGGTTTCGCTCCCGAGCGCGTCGAGCAGGGCGCAACAGGCGGTCGTGGAATCAATCCCGCCGGACCAAAGCAAATGCAGCTTGCGGTTCGTCGCCCGCGCCTCCGCCACAAGGTCGCCGGCGCGTTCGGCGCAAAGGTCGGCAAAGGTCGCGGGCGCCGGGCCAAGCTTCGGGATGGGGTCGAAGATGCGATACGGAAATCCGTGATCCAGCGTCTCGGTCCGGTCGATCAGGCCGGCGCCGAAGTAGAGCGAAGCAAGCCGGTAGCCATCCGGCATCGGGTGTCCGAGGACGGTCGGGCTGACCGCCATCGCCGTGTCGATGTAGACCAGGGGCACCGCATGAGGGGCGCGCCCGCGCCACATCGTGCGCCGCCGCCGCACGAGCGCGAACGCGCCGAAAAGCACAGCCAGGAGAATGGCCCCGCCAATAAACCAGCCCATCGTCCCGCCGCCCACGTCTGCCCGTTCTCGGGCCGAGGCTTAGCGGAACGCGCGGGCGGCGTCACACGCAGCCTGTGGGCAGTCTTATGCGGCCCGCGATCCGGCAGCGGTTCCGAGCCAGTGGTCGAGGTCGGCAAGTGCGCGGCGCGACATCAGGCGCTTCTTCTCGCGCGTCCGCTCCTTGCCCTTAAGCGGCGTCCCGTCGGCCGTCTTCCGCGGCGCAGGCATCGGCGGCATCAGGCCGAAGTTGATGTTCATCGGCTGGAACGAGCGTTTTGCGTCCGTCTCGTCGGCGCGATGGCCGCCAGTAATGTGCGCGAGCAGTGCGCCAAGCGCCGTTGTCTCCGGCGGGCGTTCTGCTGATCTGCCGCGCGCTTCGGCAACGGCGAACCGGCCGGCCATCAGCCCGCAAGCCGCGCTCTCGACGTAGCCTTCAACGCCGGTGATCTGGCCCGCAAAGCGCACGTGTGGGGCGGCCTTCAACCGCAGCTCGCGGTCGAGGAGGACTGGCGAGTTGAGGAACGTGTTGCGGTGCAGCCCGCCAAGCCTGGCGAACTCGGCGTCTTCGAGGCCGGGGATCGTCCGGAAGATGCGCACCTGCTCGGCATACTTAAGCTTGGTCTGGAAACCGACCATGTTCCAGAGCGTGCCAAGCGCGTTGTCCTGGCGAAGCTGGATGACGGCGTATGGCCGGCCGGCGCCTTCGTGCGGGTTTGTGAGACCCACCGGCTTCAACGGTCCAAAGCGCAGCGTTTCGCGCCCACGCTCCGCCATCACTTCGGTCGGCAGGCAGCCGTCGAAGTAGGGCGTGTTGGCCTCCCACTCCTTGAACTCGGTCTTTTCGCCCGCGAGCAGCGCATCAATAAAGGCTTCGTACTGACCGCGATCGAGCGCGCAATTGATGTAGTCGTCGCCGGTGCCGCCGGGGCCGGGTTTGTCGTAGCGCGACTGCTTCCAGGCCTTCGAGAGGTCGATGCTGTCATAGTGCACGATCGGTGCAATCGCATCGAAGAACGCGAGCGCGTCCTCGCCGGTGGCCGACAGGATCGCATCGCTGAGCGCCGGCGACGTCAGCGGCCCGGTTGCGACAATCGACGGGCCCCATTCAGCAGGCGGCAGGCCCGCCACTTCTTCGCGCGCAATCGTGACGCGCGGGTGTGCTTCAAGCCGTCCCGTCACTTCGCCGGAGAAAAGATCGCGGTCGACTGCGAGCGCACCGCCTGCGGGCAGCTTGTGGAGATCGCCGGCTGCCATCACCAGCGACCCGCAGCGGCGCATCTCTTCGTGTAGAAGCCCAACGGCATTGTTCTCATAGTCGTCCGACCGGAACGAATTTGAACAGACCAGCTCGGCCAGGCCGGCGGTGTGATGGGCGTCGGTACCGCGGACCGGGCGCATCTCGTGCAGCACGACGTCATGCCCGGCTTCGGCAATCTGCCAGGCCGCTTCCGAGCCCGCGAGACCGCCGCCGATGATGTGAATGGGTGAGGTGTTGCTCATCCGCATTAGGTAGGGCGAAAGCCGCCGGATCGCAAAGCGCGATCGCTGCGGCGCGCCATCCCCAGGGTCCCTAGAACCGCCGGTTTCGCAGAGAGTTCAGGAGGCGGACGGGCGCGAATCAGCCATGCACGTCGCATGCGATCAGTTGCGACCGCCATCCGGGCCTCGGGCCGCCCCGTCTTCCGCGCGAGTGCGCTTGCCGCGGCGTGCGCGGTTGTCGCTGCCTGCACGCATAAGCCGTTCGCTGACAAGGCGATGCACTTTTCGACGTTCAAGGTCCCGCCGCCGAAGGGCTCGACGGTCTACGTCTGCCATGCCTACGGCTGCCGGACGCAGACCAAGATCAAGTTCGGCGAGGCGGAACTCGCGACGATCAAGAAGATCATGAAGAAAACGCGCAAGGACGACAGCGCCGCCGAAGAGCGCCGTGCCGTCGCATACGCGATCGGCTGGATGGAGCGGCACGTCGGGCGCATCACCGGCACCAAGGCGGACCGCGCCGGAATGGATTTCATCGGGTCGGGCGATCCGAGCCAGCAGGACTGCGTCGACGAGGCCACCAACACGACGAGCTATCTGACGGTCCTGCAGAACAACAACGTCCTGCGCCACCACACCGTCGGTACGCCGTTCGCGAAGGAAAACTATCTCCGCGGCATTGCGGGCTGGACGCACTGGACTGCGGTACTCCGCGAGACGGCGACGGGCGAGGATTGGGCGGTCGATAGCTGGATCTACAAGAACGGCGAGAACCCAGCCGTCGTCAACGCCAAGCGCTGGTACATTTCAAGCCTCGAGAACCTGCCGAAGGCGACGCGTTAGGCGGCCTGACGCGACGCGCGCTTGAGGCGCGTCTCCTTCAAATGATATCTGCTGAGCAAGCGGCCTGCGACCAGCGCCGCGCGTCAAAGCGTGAGGTAGACCGAATGTCGACTGTGACCCGCCATGAGCCCGGCGCCCTCTTCAACAAAGTCGTCGAAGCGAACGGCTTCGTGTTCACGGCGGGGGTGGTCGCTGACGACCTCACCAAGGATGTGCGCGGACAGACGATGGACGTGCTCGAAGAAATCGACCGCCTGCTGGCGCTCTGCGGGTCGGATAAGTCGAAGATCGTATCGGCAACCATCTGGGTGACCGACATCCGCAATCGCGACGCGATGAACGAGGCGTGGACCGCCTGGACCGGCAAAAAGGACCTGCCGGTGCGCGCGTGCATCGAAGCGCGGCTGGCAACGCCGGACATGCTCGTCGAAATCCAGGTGACCGCGGTCAAATGAGCCGGCCGCAGCCGTCCAAGCGCTCCGACTTTCGCCACTTCGACACTATCGCCACGCGATGGATGGACAACGACGTCTACGGCCACGTCAACAACGTCGTCTACTACGCCTACTTCGATACGGTCATAAACCGGTACTTGCTGGACCCCGGCGGGCTCGACTTTCGCGCCGGCGCCGTCATCGGACTGGCGGTTGAGACCGGCTGCCGGTTTTACAAATCGTTCGCCTACCCTGACGTGATCGAGGCCGGGCTTGCCGTTGGCCACCTGGGGCGCACGTCGGTGCGCTACGACATCGGCTTGTTTGCAGCGGGCGAAGAGACGGCGCGCGCTGATGGAACGTTCTGGCACGTGTTTGTCGCGCGCGACACGCAGCGGCCAGCGGAGATGTCAGCGCAGATGCGGGCGGCACTCGAGGCACTGCTGCGCCCCTCCGGATGACTTGCGCTAGAGCTTCGCGTCCAGCCCGGCATCGTTGTCAGTCGACAACATCCGCCGTCTGATCATCGGGCCCGAGCGGCGTTAAGCGTTTGCTAACCACAAACCCTCAGTAACGTGTGTGTAACCCGTGCATACGCTTTGGAGTTCGTGACCCATGCGCCGCTTCGCAGCCGCCATCGTTTTCGCCGCAGTCACCGCATTCACGCCAACCGCACCCGTCTTAGCCGACACCGCGCTCCTGTCTCTGCACGAGCAGCGCCGCGAGGGCCGCAAGATCTGCCTGGTTGGCCACTTTCACGCTGGCACCGCCAGCGGGCAACGTTCAAAGAAACTTGCGCTCCGAGCTGCTGCCCGCGATTGGCAGGGCTTTACCGCCTGGGAATACGGCAATCGCTGGGGCCAGTGGCGCAACGCCAGCAACAAGAGCGCATCCTGTCAGCGGATCGGCGCGACTTGGTCGTGTGATGTCGAGGGCCGCCCCTGCCGCCGCGCCGGCCGCGTGCGTTCAGCCCGCCGCTAGGCAGCAACAAGCTTAGGCATCGCTGTCATCTCACCGAGGCCGCCACAGCGGCCCCGGCTTCGCATTGCGCGTCAGTAGTACGAGGTCGGTCGCACCGCCACGTAGGGCGACAGGCAGCCGGCGGCAAAGCCGAGGCTCGAGAGCCCCTTGTCGCGCGCAGTCCGTGCACGTGCGGGCGCGAACGCTGCAAGCGCGGCTGATTTCGTGAAAGCCGCGCCGCCGCCAACTGCACGCGATGCGGCGCGCCCCAGCAGGACCGCCACGGCATATCCGGCCGACCGGTTCTTGCGGTAGCGGTAGTTCGCAGACGCACCACATCGCCATGACCGCTTCCAAAGGTATGCCGGTGCCGCGCGCGTCTCATCCCAGACCTCGAAGACGGGCGGGTGCGTGACACGCACAATCTTTGCGCCTGCATCGTGCGCCCGCATAAAAAACTCGGTGTCGCTGCCGCCGGCTTTGTCGAGCTGCTCGTCGAAGCTCAAGGCGCGCGAACCGGCAACGAGCGACGCCCGAAAGAGCGTATTGTTGGTGGCGGCTGTCTTCCGGTCCCGGATGCGGGCGTCCTGGCGTTCGTAGGTGCGCGCCAGCCCAACGGCGTCAGCAACAGACGGCGCCCGGATCAGGCCGCCGTGGACGACGTCAGCACCGGTCGTTTGCGCATGCGCGTAAAGATCCGCAATCCACGTAGGCGGCGCAATTTCATCGTCATCGATAAATGCGATGTAGTCAGAATTGAGCAGTCGGGAATGTTTGACTGCCGCATTTCGGGCAAACGGAATTCCGATTTTTGGTTCGTGCACGAAGATAACGTCTTCAAATTCAGGACGTGCGGAGATTAAGCGCTTTAGCGATCCCTCAATCGTATTGTCGACGACCATAAGCCAGAGCTTGAGCTGGCGCCGGTCGATGTCCTGGGCCACCAGAGACTGCAACGTTTCGGTCAATTGGGCCCGGCCGGCGCTGCAAACGCAGATGGTTATGGTCGTTCGCGCTGTGTGCCCAGCAATGCAGCGCTCACGGAACTCTTTCGCGTCAGCAAAGGTATCCTTGGTCCAGGGTTTGGACATTGCGCACTCCGCTTGAAGCCGTGTTGAAACTGTTTCAACTTGGATTCAGCTAATGCGGCGCGCTGCAATTCTTCAATTCAAGTCGCGTTTTAATGCGTTAGGTGATCCATTCGGCCGTACGCGTTTGTGCTCGGGCAGCATCTAAATTCAAGTCGAATATAATCGGCAAAGATTATCGGCATTCGCTTGTTTGCGGGCACGGATAATACCGCCAATGAGGCAAGTTCCGCACGTGGGCTGACAGCCGGCTTAGCCACCTGCGGACACAGCGCGCAACTCGGTCAGATGCGTAAACTCAATGCGCAGCGACAGGTGACCACGGGCGACGACCTGGCTGAACGAACGCGTGTCGGCGCCTAACGCCGGAAGATGCCACGAACGATCGAACTGAGGATGCGCCAGCCGTAGCGCAGGACCACGAAGCGGATGATCCAGCCAACGATGCCCTGGCTGCTCTTGTAGCCAAGCGCACCACCGAGGGCGTCGCGGATGATCTTGCCGAGGCCGCCGGTCGATGGCGCATTGCCGCCGGGTGCGCGTCGCCGCCGGAAGATGTCGGAGATATCGGAGTAGGGTGATCGCGCCGCCCCGCCGTTGCCGCCGAGGTTTGGGATATGGTCCGGCACGGGCAGTGGCGCCTGCTTCGGCATGCCGCCGGCAGACTGTGGGATCTGATCAAACAACTGCGCAAATGTCGGCTCCGTTCGGCGCGCCACACCGGCCATCGCCATTGCGCCAACGCCCGGCAACAGCTTCTCGACCTGTCGCGGCTCGACGCCTGTTTTGCGGGCCACGCGGGCCGCCATGAAGCGGCTTGCGTCCTTGGATTCGAAGAGCTCGGCCAGAACCGGAATGCCGATCTCGCGGGCCTTCTTCTGGTCGAGGGCGTGCGGGTCTTCGGCGAGCGGCTTTGCTGCGCCCATCAGGTCGACGAGGTTTGCGAGCCCGTACTGCGACAACGACCGCTTTTCGATCTTGAGCGCGATGTCCGGCATGATCTCAGCGGCCACGGCCTCGACTTGATCCGCCGACAACCCAAGCGCCGAGCCGATCTCCGCCAGCGCTGATCCGCGTCCACCGTTCGCCTGCAGTTCGTCCAACATCGCCGCCTACTCTCCGCGCCAGCCCGTTATTTCGGGCCTGTGTTTAACGGCTGGCGCAGAGAACGGCCATAGGGATCGCTTCGCAGAGCGGCGGGCCACACGTCGGCTCTAGAAGGGATTGAAGCGGCGGCGTGGTGAGAACTTCAGATAGCCGACGCTCGCGCCGACGCGGAGCCCGAGGCCAGACCGGATTGGCGCGAGAATGATGTCGCCTTTCCGGTGGACGGTGAGCCCGACCCCGCCGACAATGAAGGCCGATCCTTCGACGCCGATGAAGCGCTGATAGAGCCGTGGGGCGTCTGTTGCGCCGTAGACGAGGAACATCGCGCGCGTCCCCGTGATTCCGAAATCGTAGCCGACCGACGGGCCCTGCCAGAAGATGCGGCTGGTCCCGCCGCTTGCGAGCACGAGCTTGCCCTGACCGTAGCGCAGCCCCGCAATGAGGGCGCCGCCGCCTTCACTGCCGAGAATGTATCCGCTCGGTGCGCCGTAGCGGCTGAAGGCGTACTCGATGACGGACGCGAGTTCGGCGGAGATGCTGCCAAAGAACCCGCGGCCGGCGTTGCTGATGTCTTCGGCGGTAAACCGCGCGTCGCGGTCGAGGGGCGTGTAGTCCGGCGCTGGCAACTGGCCTGGCGCGGACGATGGCGGCGCGTTCAACGCAAGGCGATCACCAGCGGGGCCAGCCTTCTGCCGGATGCTCGTCTCCGTTTCCCAGACAGGATCTTGTGAAGGCGGCTGAGCCGGTGACGGTCGGGCCGGCTGTGCAGGTGCGGCTGTAAGCGGGCGCGGCGCCGGTGGCTCGGTCGCGGGCGTCGGGGCCGGTGCTTTTGCAACCTCCGTCCGCCTCCGCGATTTGGGTTCGAGCGCGGCATCAATTGCTGACAGCATCAGCCGCGCCTTTTGCAGGCTGAGCGCCACCAGCCGGTCGGAGACGGTACGAAGTTCTGCAAGGCGTTCACACCGGCCAGCTTCCGGGCCGGGCTCACTCAGTACGTCGAGCCGCGTCCAAAGCGCGTTCGCCTGAGCATCAAGCTTGTCGCTCTCCGCATCGCGATGTTCGGCGACGAACTGTGCTTCGGCATCGCGCGTCTTCCAGCCACGCTTCTTCGCAAGCGCCTCCAGCCGCTGCTCGATCTTAGGCCGCGTTTCCTGGCCAACTTTGCGCAAGTCGGCGCCGGTTTTGTCGACGGCTGCTGCAAACGCATCCGGCCCGCAGGCTTGTGCAAGCGCCGCCGCCGGCGTCAGCATCAGGGCGCAAGCGGCGATGGCCAGGCTGATGATCGTGCGCATGATTGTCTCCCGCGCTGATTTCGGCGGGACATAGGGCGGATCGTCCGCAAAAGCGAGACCGATTGTGAACGGTCTCGCGCCTGCCGATTGTGCTCGCCTCGATGCTTACTGCGCCGTGAGCACCATTCCGTTGCGCAGCTTGTATCGCGCCGGGCCCACCTTCGTGAGCGGCGAACACCGCTCTTTCCCGCCGCGAAACTTCGGCCACGTCATGCAAAGCTGATCCTCGGTGACGCGCCATGTCCCGTCCATGCTGCGGAGCCCTGCCTCCATCTGCGATGTCCCGTCCGGGCGATGCAGCATCTTGAAGGACATCAGGCCGCGCCGCCCCGACAAGACCTTGCCGACGATCTCGTTGTTGATCTGCGTTGTGTTCAACTGCGCCTGTTGGGCGGCGGCGGGGCTTGCGAGCAGGGCCAAGCCCAGTCCGGTCATCATCAGACGCAGAGCACTCATTTTGACATCCTCATGCAGGGTTGTGGCTGTCGTCCAAACACACGCCGACTTCGGCGGTGCGTTGACCACGACCGGGCATGGCTGCGGCGCGTTGGTGGACGGACTAAGGCTGCAACCGTGCTCGCCGTGGGCCCAAGCGGACCGGTCGTTACTGCCGAAACAGCGCTTTGCCGAACCCGGCGATGATCGCATCGCGCTGCTTGAGCGCGAGCGTCGTGCCCTTCATGTAGATCGCCATCGTGACCGGCGGCGCGGCGGTTGGGTAAACGACGGCCACGATGCCGCGCATGTCTTTGCGCGTCGCCCCGGTCTTGTCGGCGATCGACCAGCCTTCCGGCAGGGCTGCGCGCAACAAGCGATCGCCGACGGCGTTGGCGCGGAGCCAGTCGAGGAGCTGCTTCTTCGAGGCCGTCGATAGCGCGTCGCCAAACGCAAGCGCGTGCATCATCCGAGCCGAGGCTTCCGGCGTCGTCGTGTCTTTGACGTCGTTTGGCCCGACATTGTTCAGCTCGGGCTCAAGCCGGTCGAGGCGTGGCACGGTCTCGCCGAGATTGCGAAACGTTTGGGTCATGGCGGCCGGCCCGCCGATCGCCTTTAGGACGATGTTGCCTGCGGTGTTGTCGCTGATGGTGATCGTCGCATGGCACGCTTCGCGAAGCGTCACGCGGCCCTGCCCAAGGCGCTTCTTCAGGACGGGCGAATACGGGACGATGTCGGCTTCCGAGAGCGTCACCGCGCGGTCAAGCGTGTCAGCGCCGGCATCGACCCGCATCAGATAAGCGCCGCACGCGTACGTCTTGAACGTACTTGCAAACGGAAACCGAACGTCACCGTTGTGCTGATAGAGCACGCCGCCTTTGGGCCCAACGATCGCTGCACCAAACGTTCCGGTGAACATCTGTTCGGCCATCTGCAACGCGCTATCGAATGCGGTCAGGTCGAGGGCTGGTTTCCGTTCTGCAAGTGCCGGCGTGGTGGCCGCCGCCAGAAGAGCAGCAGCCGCAAAGAAACGAAAACGCATGGTTTGAAACCCCCAGTGTTGATGGCGGGCAGGCCATACCATGGGGGGCAATGCGCTTTGGTTTTCTCCTCCGCGCTATAATCGCACGCATAGTCTTAGTCCGATCAAAATTGATTTGCATACGGTTGCGTCGCTGAAAGCTTTTGCAACAAGCTATGCACCCGCCGCGCCGAAGCGCGCACCACGGCCGCGCCGGCCTCCGACAGTTACCTTGCACGTAATTGCGAGCGGTTCCGCCAATCGACCAAGTCACGCCTCGTAACTCGTGTCCAAACGAAGAGGCTCGACATGGACGACCATCAAACAAACGAACAGACATTACGCAGCGCACTTTGGTGCAATGCGGTTTTCTCATTCGTATGCGCGGTCATCGCTCTGTTTCAGAGCGCCACTCTGGCCGATATCATCTTAACACAGGACAGCGCGTGGTTTGGCCTGTCGGGTCAGCTTGTCGTCTTTGCGATCGGTGTCGGGCTTAGCGGCTTTGCGGTGTCCGTCGCCATCACTGCCGCGCAGCGGACGATCGCCACGGACCGCGCGTTTCTGATCAGCATTGCCGACTTCATGTGGGTGCTCATCAGCGTCTTTCTGCTGGTCGCCGGTGGCGAGGTTCTGACGCGCACCGGCGAGCTGATCGTCGTTGCCGTCGGTGCGGTCGTGTTGGCCGCCGGGATTGCGCAGATCGCGGGCCTGCTGATCCTCTACGAAGGCGATAGCGAAGTTCGCATCAAGCGGCGCGGGGCGACGCGTCAAGTGCGCGTGTCGCGATCAGTGCGCGCGCCGACCGATGTGGCCTGGGACGTCATGACCGATCATGAGGGTTACGTGGACGTCGCGGAGAACCTCGCGCGCGTTGAGGTGCTCCGGGGCGACGGCAAGGGGATGGCGCGCCGGTGCACGAGTGCCGAGGGCGAAACCTGGACCGAGACCGCGCATATCTGGGAGGAAGGCCGGCGCTACGGGTTCGTAATCGATACCGAACGACCGGACTACCCTTACCCGCTGAAGCGGCTCGTCGCGGTGTGGTCCGTCGAGCCGGATGGCCCTGGTGCCAGCATCGTCACGATCGCGTTTGAGGTCGAACCTTTGAACACGCTGAAGGCCGGCCTGTTTATCCGGATCAGCATGGTCATGTTTCCCAAGCTGCTCGACCGGCTGCTGGCAAAGTGGAAGGCCCGTATGGAGCATCAGCGCGGCGACCACCCGGCCGGAGAGGCCGTGACAACCGCGAACGGGTTGCCAGGTCCCAACGCGTCCAGGTCGCTGGCGCATGAGAGCGGGTAGGGCGCAACCTCATGTCCGAGAAGGCAGGGATCGGTGCAGCCATCGATGGGTTCGATGGCTGCCCCACATGACGTTTCGTTTCTTGCGGGCGCGCTTGGGCTAGCTCATCGCCGTCTGGAGGTTCTGGTCGACGGCATCGAGGAAGCCGGTCGTCGAGAGCCAGGGCTGCTCCGGCCCGATGAGGAGTGCGAGGTCCTTGGTCATCTGGCCGCCCTCAACGGTGTCGATGCAAACCTGCTCAAGCGTCTCGGCGAACTTCGCAAGCGGGGCGTTGTCGTCGAGCTTGGCGCGGTGCTTCAGGCCGCGCGTCCAAGCGAAGATCGACGCGATCGAGTTGGTCGACGTCTCAAGGCCCTTCTGGTGGTTGCGGTAGTGGCGCGTCACCGTGCCGTGCGCGGCCTCCGCTTCGACCGTCTTGCCATCGGGCGTCATCAGGACCGACGTCATCAGGCCGAGCGAGCCAAAGCCCTGCGCGACAGTATCAGACTGCACGTCGCCATCGTAGTTCTTGCACGCCCAGACATAGCCGCCCGACCACTTCATCGCGCAGGCAACCATGTCGTCGATCAGGCGGTGCTCATACGTGATGCCGGCCTTCTCGAACTTGTCCTTGAACTCTTCATCGTAGACCTGCTGGAACAGCTCAAGGAAGCGGCCGTCGTACTGCTTCAGGATCGTGTTCTTGGTCGACATGTAGACCGGGTAGCCGCGGTTGAGCCCATAGTTCATCGAGGCCCGCGCGAAGTCGATGATCGACTGGTCGAGATTGTACATCGCCATCGCGATGCCGCCGGCAGGCGCATCGAAGACTTCGTGCTCGATCTCGCTGCCGTCTTCGCCGACGAACTTGATGGTCAGCTTGCCAGCGGTTGGAAACTTGAAGTCCGTCGCTCGGTACTGGTCGCCGAACGCATGACGGCCGATCACAATCGGCTGCGTCCAACCCGGCACAAGCCGCGGCACGTTCTGGCAGATGATTGGCTCGCGGAAAATGACGCCGCCGATGATGTTGCGAATTGTGCCATTCGGGCTCCGCCACATCTTCTTGAGGTTGAATTCTTCGACGCGCGCCTCATCCGGCGTAATGGTGGCGCACTTGACGCCGACGCCGTGTTTCTTGATCGCCTCGGCCGCATCGATCGTGACCTGGTCATCGGTCTTGTCGCGATACTCAACGCCGAGGTCGTAGTACTCAAGGTTCACGTCGATGTAGGGGTGGATCAGCTTGTCTTTGATGAACTGCCAGATGATCCGGGTCATCTCGTCGCCGTCGAGTTCGACAACGGTGCCTTCGACCTTGATCTTCGACATGGCGCATAATCCTTTCGGCTGACATCGGGCGTGTTTCGCGCCTGATTACCGCGTCGCTTAACGCCGGCCAATGACCGGAAAGGATGATGTTAGCGCCGACGTGCGCGGCGGCCGCCGCCGCGACCCGCGCGGCCCTTAATCGTCGGCATCATCGTCATCCTCTTCGTCGTCGTCTGGCTCGAAGCGCTTTTTCCAATCGATTGGAAGCGCAATGCGGGACGCTTCTGTCCCGTCCCAGACCGGCTTGAAGTCGAACGCTTCGAGCGTCTGGACGACCAGCCGTCCGACCGCGACGGCGGTGAGCCCGCGCGGTTGGCCAAGCGGGCCGAAGGTCAGGTTGAGTGCGCCGTCATCAACGGCACGGGCGACATCCTGATAGTGATAGAAACACGCCGCGCGCATCGGGAAGCCGTCCTGCTTCATGCTGGCGGCGATCTCAAGCGCGTCCTCCCACATGTCCGATTGCGTGGTGCCGCTTGCATGCAGGCCGAGGATCGCGTGGGTTTCCATCATCGCGTCAAAGGCCGCATCGAGCATGTCCCAGTCGACCTGCGCGGGCCACGAAAGTTCCGCTTCGGCTTTGTCGCGAAACACCGCCGTCACGCGCGCGAACAAGGCTGCGCGGTCCTCGCGGGTCAGCGTGTCGGGATCGAACGTCTCTTCGAAGAGCGTCTCGAGGATCTCGGTTGGCTCGTGAAACCCGCCCCACGTGAGGTGACGGATGACGGTTTCGGCAGCGTTGACATCATAGGCCACGGCAGCAACGTCCTCGCTCTGGAGCACAAGTTCCGCATGCATATGAAGGATAGCTACCGATGAGTGATGCCGCCAGTCGTGCAGCCCTGGCGCGGGAACTTGGCGATCGGGTCGGTGGCGACCGGCGGGCGAATACGGTGCTGCTTCAGCATGTGTTCGGCGGCGCCGGTGCGGCGGCACCGGGCGCGCTTTTGTTTCGCGCGTTCGCCGATCATGCGCTGTTCTTCGACCCGCGGGACGACAAGATCGGTTCGACTTTGCTCACGGGCCGCGAGTGGCAGCGGCCGATGGTGCAGCGCGCGCTTGCGCTGCTTCGTGAGGCAGGCCGTGCGCCCGAAGGCAAAGGCCTGATCGATGCTGGCGCCAACATCGGCGCGACGCTGACCTATCTGATGCGCGACGGTGGTTTTGCGCACGCTCACGCCTTCGAGCCGGATCCATGGAACCGCGACATCCTCACCCGCAATCTTGATCTCAATACCTTGGCGGCCAGCGTAACCGTGTGTGCAGAGGCGCTGGGCGAGGCTGAGGGCGAAGTTCTCCTCCATCGCGACGCCCGCAACCTCGGCCGGCACTCGCTGCTGGCGCGTGCAGGTGCCGGTGATGTCCCACCCGTCGCCGTGCAGGTCACCACGCTCGATGCGTACGGCGATCAGAGCGGGGTCGACCCGGCCGCGATCGGCCTCGTCAAGATCGATGTCGAAGGCGCGGAGCTTGCGGTGCTTCAAGGCATGACAGCGTTGCGGGCAGCCCGCGTCCCGCTCCTTGTTGAGGTCACCGGCGGCGCTGACGACAGAGATCAGCGCGCCCGCCTTCTCGCGCTCATCGAAGGCTACGCGTGGGTCGCCGATGTGTCGGCTGATGCGCCGCGGCCGTGCGCGCCGGCAAAGTTTCATCCGCGCGGGCCGCAACAAGACCTGCTCATTTATTGACAGCGCCCGCTGAGCCCCCGTGTATGCGGCGATGAGTGAGCCTGAGACATCCGCCCCAGTCGACGCCTTCGACGACGCACCGCGCGTGGCCGGCCGTCCGGTCGGTGATGTCGTGCATCTGGCCCACGAGGATGGTGTCGATGCGGCCTTGGGCCTTGATGCATTCGGTGGCGCGCGTGAGCTGCTTGAACAGGTCCTCATTTACTGTGCTGAACGCCGCTGCGAAGCCGATGGCGTCACGTGCCCCGGCTGCCGCCTGAGGCGGAAGGCCGACGGCGTTGCCTCGGTCGACGCCTACATTGCCCGCTTCGATGAGGTTCGGATCGCCGCCAGCGGGGCAACGTTGAAGCCCGGTGGTGGCGGCGGCGCGCTTGAGGTCGCGAGCCTGGACGAACTGGCGCGGACTTGGGCGGGCGAAGAGTATTGGTTCTGGGCGCGCCGTGTCCTGCGCAAAGTCCGCTACGGCGTGCGTACGGCTGATGCGCTGTTTGAAGGCGAGGTGGCCGCCGAACAGGGGCCGGCGGTGATCCTCGTCGCACCGCAGATTGCAGAAAACATCGGCATGGTCGCGCGCGCGATGGCGAACTTTGGGCTTGATGAGCTGCGCGTGACGGAGCCCCGCGACGGCTGGCCGAGCGAGAAGGCGCGGGCGACCGCATCGGGCGCGGCGACCATTGTCGATGGCGCGCAGATCTTCGATGGCCTTTCTGCCGCAAAGGAAGACCTGCACTACGTGGTCGCGACGACTGCGCGGCAGCGCGACATGCGCAAGCCCATCCTGACGCCGGAGCAGGCGGCTGCCGAAATCCGGGCGCGCTCAGCCGACGGCCAGCGCTGCGGACTTGTCTTCGGGCGCGAGCGCAACGGCCTTGAAAGTGACGAAGTCGCCAGTTGCGACGCGGTCGTGATGATTCCGGTGAATCCGAAATTTGCGTCGCTCAATCTTGCACAGGCAGTGTTGCTTCTCGGCTACGCTTGGTTTTCGGCAAGCGAGGCCGCGACGCTCGGCCGGGTAACGTCGCGCGATCGCCGGATCGCGCCGGGCCTTCATCTCGGCCACGACGTACCGGCGAAACATGCTGAACTCGAACGGTTTTTCGAGCATCTCGAACGCGAACTCGACACGCGCGGCTTCTTCACGCCGCCTGAGAGGCGTCACGTGACAAGCCGCAATCTGCGCTCAATGTTCCTTAGGATGGACGCGACGGCACAGGAAGTCCGCACACTTCGTGGTATCATTGCCACGCTTGTGCGGCAGGTGCGAAGTGGTCCCCGGGGATGAGTTCCGTGCGCCATCTTGATGCCTATTTTCAGACTGAACCCACCCGAGACGGAGAGGGAAATCCCGGCATCGCGCTAAACTGCGCCATCCGGCCGGGACATAAGCAAAGGGCGGATCTGATGCGCACAGCAAAACGCGTGGCCGGTTTGAAACTGGCCGGCATGGCTCTGGCAGTTGCGATGACAAGCGCACTGACCGGACCGGCTGCGGCTCAAAAGCTGAGCGAGAAGGCCGTCAAGACCTTCATGAGTTACGCGTGGGCGCTGACCCCGGAGAAGTTCACGACGCCCAAGGGCCGCGTGATCATGATCGACAAGAGCAACAAAGAGAAAGTGCTCGTACCGATCGACAGTGCGCGGGATGTCATTATGGCAGGCCGCCTGACGGCGCATGCGCAAATCTGCGAACTGCCGAAAGCGAAGATCGCAAACTTCAATAGCCTCATGCGCCGCGAGAAGGGATCTAACCGCTGGTCAGAACAGCAGATGATCTACATCAACCAGCTCCACCTGACGACGGTGATGCTGCTGACCGGGCAGATCAAGCTGGTCGAGAAAAAGGAAGGCGGCAAGGAAGTCACCGTCTACGAAGAGAAGAAGTCGGCGAAGACCTGCACCGACGAGCAACGCAAGAAAGTGAACGAACTCATCGTTGAGTACGTGAAGTCTGAGCCGAAGCCGAAGAAGGCTGAGAACAAGCAGGGCTGACGCCCGCAGCCTTCGCCGAGGGCGCGAGACCTTTCCAAGCGGTTCGTCTGCGCGCCAGACGGACCGCTTTTGCTTGACGGGCTCCGGCGCTCAGCCTATCCACCGGGTCTTCGCCTTCTGGCGGAAATCGCGCACCCGCGACACCCATGCAACTCGGGCTTTGGCCTGAGCCAATTGGGCGTCTGTCAGTCGGCTTCGTCCGGCAGAGGAGGGGGCGCTCCAAATCGACAAACACTTGGAGTGCTAGAATGTCAAAGCGCATCCGCGCCAAACACAAGATCGACCGCCGCCTTTCGGAGAACATCTGGGGCCGGCCGAAAAGCCCGGTCAACCGCCGCGAGAGCCGCCCTGGCCAGCATGGCGACCGGCGCATGGGCAAGCTTTCTGACTTCGGTCAGCAGCTCCGCGCCAAGCAGAAGCTCAAGGGCTACTACGGCAACATCACCGAGAAGGGCTTCCGCCGTCTTTATAAGGAAGCGGTGCGCCTGAAGGGTTCGACATCAGAACAGCTCATCGGCCTGCTCGAGCGCCGCCTCGACGCTGTCGTCTACCGCGCTAAGTTCGTGCCCACCGTCTTTGCCGCCCGCCAGTTCGTGAGCCACGGCCACATCAAAGTGAACGGCAAGAAGGTCAACATCCCGAGCTATCAGGTCCGCGTCGGCGACGTCATCGAGATCCGCGAGAAATCGCGCGAGATGCCGATGGTGATCGAGGCAACGAAGAGCGGCGAGCGCGACGTGCCGGAATACCTCGAGGCCGACGCCAAAGCCGCGAAGTTCCTGCGCATCCCGCAGCTCGCTGAAGTGCCATATCCGGTCCAGATGGAACCGAACCTCGTGGTCGAGTTCTACTCGCGCTAACGCGGTCGAATCGGCGAGACAATTTTAGAGGCGGTCCTCGGGGCCGCCTTTTTTCGTGTTCTCAGGCCGTGCGGCGCTGACGCGGTCTGGCAGCCGCCGTCGAGTTCGCCCAGCCGTAGGCGAACATCGTCATCAGCGCTGAGGCCGCGAAGTAGTAAGCGCCCGGCAGAACACTCGCCTCCGTGTAGCCGAGTGAGTTCACGTAAAAGATCATCAGCGCCAATACCATGACGTCGGTCATCGAGTAGCGGCCGAGAAACTCCATGGTTGCGATCGATCGCGCACGGAACTCCGGCGACAAGTCCGGCGAGGTCACAAGCGTCAGCAGGTAGAAGAGCTTGAGAAACGGAAAGAGCATCGAGAAGACGAACAGCACGCAGCACAGGAACAGCTCGTTGTTCTGATAGAGCGCGTAGATGATCGTCGCGATCGAGTGCTGATCGGTCCAAACGTAGACGGTCGTGAACTTGATGACCGGCAGGATGACGCCGAGCACGAAGAACACGGTCGCCAGGATGATGAAGAAGCTCAAGACGAAGTTCCGCAGCCCCGAGACCGGTTTCTCAGGCGCCCGCGGGACGATTGGTGCCGTCACTTCGGTCCGCAGCCAGGCATACGACAGGATCATCAGGACGACGGCGGCTGTGAAGAAGTAGACGCCGTTCAGGCTCGTCGCGTCGTAGACGCCGCGGCTTTTGATGAAGAAGATCGTGAGCGCCAGCACCAAGACGTCATGCATCGACCACTTGCCGAGCCACTCCAGCGCACGCAAATGGCGCGCCCGCCGCGCAATTTCAGCCCGGGAGAGCGTCGACAGCAGCAACAGGTAGAGAAGCTTCAGGATCGGAAAGACGATTGAGAACAGCAGAATGATCGTCGCGAGGAAGAGCTGATTGTCCTGAAACAGAACGACGACTGTGGAGGCCAGCGAGTGCTGCGTCGTCCAGAACACCATCGTCGTCAGTTTCACGATTGGCATCGAGATGCCGAGCGCAAGGCAGACGCTGGCTGCCAAAATCGCGATGCTCAGCAGAAAGCGGCGTCCGCCGGCGCGGATGCGGTCGGAGTTATCCGGCGTGTCGACGATCGTGATGTGCTCTCAGAAACAATTACGCCCCGGCTCGCTGACTGGCGAACCGAGGCGGCAATAACGTGGCGGATGCGATCGAACGCGGCGTGAGCCCGACGTCGTCCACCGATCCTGGATCAGGCGACCGCGGTCGGCTTGTTGAATGGGATCTCGTTCTGCGCTAGCAGGTCCTGCAACTCACCGGCCTCGAACATTTCGCGGACGATGTCGCAGCCGCCGACAAACTCACCTTTGACGTAGAGTTGAGGGATCGTCGGCCAATTCGTGTAGGCCTTGACGCCTTCGCGAATGCCTTGGTCTTCGAGCACATTGATGTCGCGCGGTTGGAGGCCGAGCAGCGTCATGATCTGAGCGACCTGCGCCGAGAATCCGCATTGCGGAAACTGCATTGTCCCCTTCATGAAGAGGACGACGTCATTCGAATTGACGGTCGTTTTGATCCAGTCTTGCACGGCACTCGGATCGTGGCTCGCATCCATGGGGAAGTCTCCTTGGCGGGCGGTTCAAAGCCGCTGATAAGCTCTTACATGTGGGACCAAAGCGCGAACTGTCAATTGCGCACGCCGGCCAAGTGAAGGCGTTGGCGAACTAACTTGCGGGCTTCGGCGCCGTCGTCAGCGCAAGCGCATGCAGCACGCCGCCCATCCGCCCGCCGAGCGCATCGTAAACCATCTGATGCTGCTGCACGCGCGACTTCCCCTCGAACGCATTCGAGACCACGTGCGCGGCATAGTGGTCTCCGTCGCCTGCAAGATCCTTGATCTCAACATCGGCATCGGGAAACGCCTCTTTGATCAGGCGGCTGATTTCAGACGCGTCCATGGGCATGTGACGTGGCTCCGTTGGAATAGCTGTCATGACTTCGCGGTACTTGTCGCAACGATACCTGCGGTAGCGGCTCCCGTCACCGCTGCGCTGCGATCCCACGCGGCGAATAACCAATGGCGAGGCATTGACTGATCGATTCACGCGTGCACATTCGCGATCACATTTTCTGTACAGTATCGAGACGGACCGCATCATGCCTTTGCGCCTCGACGATCAGTTATGTTTTGCGCTTTACGCGGCGACTCATGCCGTCACGCGGAGCTATCGCCCGAAGCTGCAGGCGGTTGGCCTGACCTATCCGCAATACCTCGTCATGCTTGCTCTTTGGCAAGACGGCGCCCAGCCGATGGGCCAGCTTGCGCAGCGCCTTCATCTTGCGCCGAACGCAATTACGCCATTGATCGACCGGCTCGAGGTACAAGAGTTTGTCGCCCGCGCACCGTCTGAGTCAGACCGCCGTACCGTCGTCATCAAATTGACGCCGCGCGGAAAGCGCATGGAAAAGGTCGCAGCCGAGATCCAAAGCGACGTCGTCTGCGAAACGGGTTTGTCGCGCACACGCCTCAACGCTTTGCGCGAAAGCTTGAAGTCGCTCGTCGACGACATGGAGGTTTTGGCCGTCGGTGATGCCTCATCGCCAGCGGTGACGTCGAAGCCGCGCAGAAGCCGCAGCACGACATCGAGAAAGAGGAAACGCGCGCGGTCATCTGCAAAGTCGGCTGCGTAGAAGGAAAGCCGCCGGGCACGCTACGCGTGTGCGGACGGGATTGCTGGGCAGTTCGCGGACACGCGCGGAGCGGTGACGCTCAGGGGGCGCGGTGTCTGTAGGCTCAGCGCGGGTGGTCGGTCCTGATCGAGACGTCGGACCGACCACCCGCAGTCACTTTTGGCCCAACTTCGCTGCCGCGTGTTGGAGCTGGCAGGCCGAACCGCCTGGCCCCGAAACTGCTGCGTCAGACAATTGATCTTGATCGGGGCAGGTGCACGAACAGGTCAGCAACCGCGAACCTGCCATCGCCTAGTCAAACGTGTTGGGGAACCAGGCTTCGTGGGCGCCGCGAAGGTCTGCGAGCGCCACTGCGGTTTCGCCCGGAAGCGTCAGCGCATCACCACCGACGCGGGCGACGACACGGGCGGGCAGCCCCATCAGACGCGCGCGATCGATGATGGCATCAGCGGCGTCGGGCTCAGCCGTCACGACATAGCGGCCCTGATCCTCGCCAAACCAGGCAGCATGGGCCGGCAACCGGCCTTCGTAGGGAAAGAGCTCGCAGCCGACATTGCCGGCAAGCGCCATCTCGGCAAGCGCCACAATCAGCCCGCCATCAGACACGTCATGGACGGCACTGACGTCTCCATCGCGAATAAGCGAACGGACGAGGTTGCCCGCCTTGATCTCGGCTGCAAGGTCGACCGGCGGTGGCGCGCCCTCAAACGCACCTGCCGCATGATGCTGATAAAGCGACTGGCCGAGGTGTCCGTGTTCGGCGCCGATTACCAGCGCGACATCGCCAGCCCGGTTGAACGCGCACGTTGCCATCCGCGCGACGTCTGGAATGAGACCAACACCGCCAATGGCAGGTGTCGGCAGGATGCCCGCGCCGTTGGTCTCGTTGTAAAGCGAGACATTGCCCGAGACGACGGGGTAGCTGAGCGCCGCGCAGGCCTTGGCGATGCCTTTCACAGCGCCGACGAACTGGCCCATGATCTCAGGGCGCTCAGGGCTCGCGAAGTTCATGTTGTCCGTGATCGCAAGCGGGTTCGCGCCAACCGCTGTCAGGTTGCGCCACGTCTCCACGACCGCCTGGCACGCGCCCATTTCCGGGTCAGCGGCGACGTAACGCGGCGTGACATCGCAAGTCGCGGCAATCGCCTTCTGCGTCCCGTGCACGCGCACGACACCGGCATTGCCACCCGGACGTTGCACCGTGTCGCCCATCACCATGTGGTCGTACTGTTCCCAGACCCAGCGGCGTGATGATAGGTCCGGCCCGCCCATCATTTCACACAGTGTGGCGAGCAGGCTCTCCGGCGCCGGCACCCACTCAGGCAGGATGGTCTTTGGCGGTTCTGTTGCAGTCCACGGCCGGTCGTAAATGGGCGCTGAGTCAGCAAGCGAGGCCACCGGAATGTCGGCTTTCGTCTCGCCCTGATGGACAATCACCATCCGGCCCGTATCCGTCGTCTCGCCGATCACGGCGAAGTCGAGTTCCCACTTTTTAAAGATCGCCTCGGCTTCCGGCTCGTGGCCGGGCTTCAGGATCATCAGCATTCGTTCCTGGCTTTCCGAGAGCATCATCTCGTAGGCCGTCATGCCGGTCTCGCGTTGGGGCACTTGGTCGAGGTCGAGGCGGATGCCGACGCCGCCCTTATCCGCCATTTCGGATGTCGATGATGTCAGGCCGGCAGCGCCCATGTCCTGGATCGCGATAATCGCGTCAGTCGCCATCAGCTCGAGACACGCCTCGATCAGCAGTTTCTCGGTGAAGGGATCGCCCACTTGGACAGTCGGGCGTTTTTCGTCCGACGCATCGTCGAACTCGGCCGATGCCATCGTCGCGCCGTGGATACCGTCGCGTCCGGTTTTCGAGCCCACGTAGACGACGGGTAGCCCGACGCCTTTTGCCGCCGAGTAAAAGATCTTGTCGGCGCGGGCGAGCCCGACGCACATCGCGTTGACCAGGATGTTGTTGTTGTACGACGCGTCAAAGTTCACTTCGCCGCCAATGGTCGGCACGCCAACGCAGTTGCCATAGCCGCCGATGCCGGAGACGACACCCGAGACCAGATGGCGGGTCTTCGGGTGGTCCGGCGCGCCGAAGCGCAGCGCATTGAGATTGGCGACCGGCCGCGCACCCATCGTGAAGACGTCGCGCATGATGCCGCCCACCCCGGTCGCAGCGCCCTGATAGGGCTCGATGAACGAGGGGTGGTTGTGGCTTTCCATTTTAAAGACGGCGCAATCACCGTCGCCAAGATCGACGATGCCTGCGTTTTCGCCCGGGCCCTGGATGACCTGCGGGCCCTCTGTCGGCAGCGTCTTAAGCCAGATGCGGCTCGACTTATAGGAGCAGTGCTCGGACCACATGACCGAGAAAATGCCGAGCTCGGTGAGCGTCGGCGTGCGGCCCATGATCTCGAGCAGCCGTTCGTATTCGTCAGGCTTTAGCCCGTGCTCGGCAACTAGGTCGTCGGTGATCGGTGTCTCTGTCGCAGCCATCCGGACGCTTCATTCCGCAAGTCGATTCCTGCCGCTGCATATCACGGATCTGCGCGCGTGTGGCCAATCGCGGGCAGAGCGCCTCAGGTGTCGGCTGGCTGCGCGGTGTGACATCGCAACGACGTCGGATGGCACAGCCGCCGCGATGGGCGATGCAGGGCTGATTTGCGCAACGCCCCGTTGCAGGCGGGCCGCTCAACAGGTACCTCCGGTCGGCTTACCCCACCCGGACATCCGCCCGTGACGACCACGACGCCAACCCCGACTGCTGATGCGACCGCGCCGCTGCGCCTGATCGCACTCGCGCTGCTGCCGTTCGGCGCGGGCTATTTCTTATCTTATCTGTTCCGCGCCGTGAACGCCGTCGTTGCGCCCGAACTCGTCTCAGAGCTTGGGCTTAGCGCCGCGGCGCTCGGGCTGATGACGTCAGCATATCTCGCATCATTCGCGCTGTTTCAATTGCCGCTTGGCATCCTGCTTGACCGTTATGGCCCGCGCCGGGTGCAGGCCATTCTGGTGGCGATCGGCGGGGCCGGCGCGCTGCTGTTCGGGATTGGCAACGATGCAGCGACGCTGGTTGCCGCGCGCGCGATTATCGGCCTCGGGTTCGCCGGCGGGCTGATGGCGGGCTTCAAGGCAGTCGTTATCTGGGTCGCGCCCGAGCGGCGTGCGCTTGCCAATGCGCTTGTTATGTCGGCCGGTGCCATCGGCCTCATCGTGTCGACGACGCCGACCCAGTGGGCGGTCGGCGAAATCGGCTGGCGCGCGGTGTTTTTAGCGCTGGCTGGCATCACGTTCGTGGTCGCAGCGCTCATCTGGACCGTCGTGCCGGAGCGCAAGGGCATTGCGCCAGAGCCTGCGCCACTCGGCAAACAGATCAGCCAACTCGGGCGGATCATGACTGACCGCATGTTCCTCGCGATTGCGCCGCTGCTGTCGCTCACGGCCGGTACGCAAATCGCGATCCAGACGCTGTGGGCCGGGCCGTGGATGCGCGACGTCGCAGGCCTCGACCCCGATGGGGTTGCGGGCATGCTGGCATTTGCGGCCTGGGCCTTTCTTTTTGGTGTGCTCGCAAGTGGCGCGATCGCGGACCGGCTGCAGGCGATGGGCGTGAGCCTGTTGACGACAATGGGCGCGTTTATCGTGGTCTTCATCGCGGCGCAGGTCGCGATCATCCTTGAGTGGACGGATTACAATCTGCCGGTCTGGTTCGTGTTTGGCATGAGCGGCCAGGTCGCGGTGCTGGCCTACCCGTGGCTGTCACAGCACTTCGGAACCGAGCTTGCCGGGCGCTCGAATGCGGCCGTCAACCTCGCGCTGTTTGCGACGGCATTCGTACTGCAATACGCGATCGGGCTCGTAATCGACGCCTTCCCGCAAACCGAAGCTGGCGGATACGCAACCGAAGGCTACCAAACGGCCTTTGGCATTTGCCTCGCGCTCCAAGTCGCAGCGCTTGCATGGTTCGCGCTCAACCTCCCGCGCATCCGTGCCGCGGAACGGAGCTTCAACGCTTAAGGCACACGCGACGGCCGGCGGCTCAAGCCCGGTACCAGGTGAGCGGTTTCTTATTGGTGCGCTTGAGGATGCCGCGGGCTTCGAGGTCGAGCTGCACGGTTTTGGCCCACCAGCCGGACGCCTTTCCCGCAGGAAACGTCGCCTGTGGCAGATGCGGTTTCACCGCCGCGAACACCTCTGACTGCGTCAGCCCCGGCGGTGCATCCGGCAGGACCTTCAGCATCGCAGCCCGCATGTCGGCATACTTCTGCGGGTCGGCGCGGGATTCGTTGCCCGGATGATTGACATTGAGGACGATCAGCTTGCCGTCCCGCAACTCCGGCTCAGGGTTCGGCTTGGTTCGTGGTGCCATGTGAGGTGCCCTCAGACGCAGCGCCCGCCGTCGACCTCGATGCAGATGCCGGTCAGAAATTCGCTCGCAGGGTCGGCAAGGAAGAGCGCGGCGTTTGCGATGTCTGAGGGTTGCGAGAACCGTCCAAGCGGGATTGTCCCGGTGAATTGTGCGCGACGCTCCGGCGTGTCCTCGCCCATGAAGTCGGCGAGCATGCCGGTCTCGCCGGCAACGGGGTTAATCGCGCAGACGCGGATCTTCTTTGGCGCAAGTTCGACGGCCATCGACTTCGTGATCGTGATCGCCGCGCCCTTCGAGCCGTTGTACCAAACGAGGCCTGGCCGCGGCCGGACGCCCGCCGTCGAGGCCGTCGTGATAATGACGCCGCCGCCGCGCTTTTCCATCTCCGGCACGACGACCTTCGCGGCAAAGAACAGCGACTTCACATTGACGTCGTAGATGCGGTCGAACTCCGCTTCCGTCACATCAAGCATCGGGCCGTTCTTGTGGGTGTAGCCGGCGTTGTTGACCATGATGTCGACGCCGCCGAACGCATCGACTGTCTCAGCGACCATAGCCGCCACGTCATCGGCTTTGGCGACGTCGGCCGCGGTGTGGATCGCCGCGTCGCCAAGCGATTGGGCGACATCGCGCGCACCCTGGCCGTTGATGTCGGCGACGCAGACGCGCGCGCCTTCGCGGACGTAGAGTTCAGCAATGCCGCGGCCGAAGCCTGACGCAGCGCCAGTAACAATCGCGACTTTGTCTTTGAGTTTCATTTCGCGCCCTCCCGGCGTCACGTTATTTTCCGCCAGAGTGAGGGAGGGTCAGCGCACGGTCAATGCAGCCCGCATCAGCCTTCACCGGGGTGCGTGGCCGCTGCAAGAGCCGCTGCCCGGAATGGCGCCGCGCGATACGTGCCGAGGATGCGGACTTCGTTTGAAAAGAACGAGAGCTCTTCCAGCGCCAGTCGCACGTTGCGGTCACTCGGGTGACCGTCCACGTCTGCAAAAAACATCGTGGCCGTGAACGCGCCGCCGAGCTGATAGCTCTCAAGCTTCGTCATGTTGACGCCATTCGTCGCAAAGCCGCCCATTGCCTTATAGAGCGCGGCCGGCACGTTGCGGACGCGGAAGATAAATGTCGTCACAAACGGGCCTTCGCCGGGGTCGGCGTCTTCGGGTTCGCCTGAGAGGACAACGAAGCGGGTCGTGTTGTGCGCGGCATCCTCGACGTCACGCGCGAGGATTTCGAGCCCGTAGGTATCGGCTGCGAGTTCCGGCGCGAGGGCTGCATGGCCGGGCTTTGCCCACTCCGACACCTCGCGCGCGGCGCCCGCGGTATCGCCGGCGACATGACCGCGCGCCTTGAGTTTGCGGATGATCTGGCGGCATTGGCCAAGGGCATGCACATGCGAGTGGATGTCGGTGATGCCGTCGAGCGTTGCGCCCGGGATGGCCATCAACTGAAAGCGGATGCGCAGGAAGTGCTCGCCCGAAATATAGAGCCCGGCTTCGGGCAGCAGCAGGTGGACGTCGGCGACGCGGCCTGCGAGCGTGTTTTCGAGCGGGATCATCGCGTAGCGCGCTTCGCCAGACTTCACCGCCTGCAACGCCTCTTCGAACGTCGGCTTGGGGCAGGGCTCCATCCCTGGAAACGCCTCAAGACAGGCGACGTGCGAGTTCGCGCCTGGCTCTCCCTGATATGCAATCCGTCCGGTCATCGTGGCGTTCAGCGGTTGGGCAGTCATTGTCGGTCAGTCTCGCCAGGGCGGGCCGGCAATGCGCCGGCCGCATCACAATCAAATTTAAGGCCGCCGCTCTTACGCCGTGTCGCTTGAGCTGCCGGCTGCGCACATCTTGCGCGCTCTTTCCAGGTCGTCCGGCGTGTCGACACCGAGCGGGACGGTATCTACCACGGCGACGCGAATGGTCATCCCATCTTCAATCGCCCGGAGCTGCTCAAGCTTCTCGCGTTGCTCAAGTGGCGAGGGCGCGAGGCTGACAAACCGCTCAAGCGCAGTCCGGCGAAACGCGTATATACCGATGTGATGGTAGAGCGACCCCTCGCCAAACGGCGCCGTTGCGCGGGTAAAATAGAGCGCGCGGAGCGTGTTGGGCTGGGTCTCGCCGCGCTTTGTCCCGACAATCTTGGTGACATGACTTGACGTCCGCTCAGCCGGGTCGGTGATCTCGGCTGCAAGCGTCGCGATGTGCGTCTGCTTCTGCTTTAGCGCCTGCAGGCAGTCGGTCACCAGGGCCGGATCGAGCGTCGGCAGGTCGCCTTGCAGGTTGATGACGAACTCGCTGTTCGCGTCCGGGTCGACTTTGCTGATGGCTTCGAACACGCGGTCGGAGCCGGATTGGTGATCGTCGCGGGTCATCACGGCTTCGCCGCCGGCGCTCCGGATGGCCTGCGCGATTTCGTCAGCGTCGGTTGCCACGATGACGCGGCCAGTCTCCGCCTTCATCGCCTGCTGCCAGACGCGCACGATCATGGGCACGCCGGCGATGTCGGCCAGCGGCTTGCCGGGCAGGCGCGTTGCCTGCATCCGGGCGGGTATTGCGACAATAGTCTGCGACATGGCCGACGGCCCCCCAAAGGCCGGCGAGAGCGAGAGTTGCGTATCCGGCACCAAAAGGTGTGGCCGAGTGACAATTCGCCTCGCGTGCTTGCCCGCCGCGCGTGGCGTTCCACGTTGCAGAACAGTTGAAAATCACACGTTTGTCGAGGCGCGCCGGGCCACGTCATGTGCTACGCGACGCGCGATACCTGGACGGAGAAGGTTTGCCATGGGCGGTTATGACGTCAACACGGTTGCCAGTGCAGTGCTCAGTGCGCTGCTGCTAATTTTCGGCGGCAGCACGCTCATCCACGAAATGAACGCATCGCACGGCGAAGTCGTGGGCGGCTACAAGCTGCCTGTTGAAGTCGCGAGCGCGGCTGGGGGCTCGTCCGAGCCGGCTGAGGCGCCGAAGGATATTTGGACGGAGCAGGTCCAGCCAATGCTTGCAAGCGCGACGCCGGATGCCGGCCAGCGCAAGTTCAGCGCCTGCTCGGCCTGCCACACCGTCAATAAAGGTGGCCGCAATGGCATTGGTCCGAACCTGTGGGGCGTCGTCAATCGCGATATCGCAAGTGTCGATGGCTACGCGTTTTCGAATGTGCTCGCTGAAAAAGAGGGCGCGTGGACGTTTGAGAACCTGACGCGCTTCCTGCACAAGCCGAAGGAATGGGCCAAGGGGACGAAGATGGGCTACAACGGCGTGCGCAAGACCGAAGACCTCGCCAACATCGTCGCCTACCTAAACTCCCTGTCGGACTCGCCGGCGCCGTTAGCCGAAGCGTCGCAATAGCGAGGCTGGAGCCGCCAATCGCGCAAGCATCGAAGCGGGCAGTCTGCACAGCGCGTCACCGTCCGTTCACAACGAGCCACGACCACGGTTAAAGTTTAGAAACAATCGGCCTCGCCAACTTTTGGGCGGGGCCGTTTGACTCTATAGCTATGCGCTGAACGTTGAGCTGACCACGGCAGGTGACAGGACGGCACGACCTGCCGGAGACAGCGAAACCCCGCTTGAGGAGATCCGCCGTTGTCCCCAGTCCCGGTCCGTATTGCCGCAGCGTTTGCGGCACTCGCCCTCAGCCTCCCCGCGCTCGCCGCAGAGCCCGAACGCAAACAAGCGTTGTCACTCATCGGGGAGCCGAAATACGCGGCTGACTTCAAGCACTTCGACTGGGTCAATCCGGACGCGCCCAAGGGCGGCAAAGTGCGGCGCTGGAACCTCGGCTCGTTTGACAACCTCAACGGCTATGCCGTGCAGGGGAATTCGGCGATCGGGCTCGGCCTCATCAACGACACGCTGATGGCAACGAGCCTTGATGAACCCGGCACCGAATACTGTCTGATCTGCGAGTGGGTGAGCCACCCCGCCGACTACAGCTCGGTGACCTACAAGCTGCGCGACGAAGCAAAATTCCACGATGGAACGAAGGTGACCGTTGAAGACGTCATCTTCTCGCTCGACGCGCTCAAGAAGGCGAACCCGTTCTACGCCGCCTACTACAAGAACATTGTCTCGGCCGAGGAGACGGCGCCCGGCCAGGTGACCTTCACCTTCGATAAAAAGAACAACCGCGAGCTGCCACAAATCACCGGTCAGCTCCCCGTGCTTTCGAAGGCATTCTGGACCGGCAAGGATGCGAACGGTAATCAGCGCGACCTCAACCGGCGGACGCAACAGATCCCGCTTGGCAATGGTCCCTACAAGATCAAGTCCGTCTCGTTTCCATCATCGATCGTCTACGAGCGCGTGAAGGATCACTGGGCCGAAGATCTGCCGGTCCGCCGCGGCATGTTCAATTATGATGAGCTGACCTGGGTCTATTACCGAGACCAGACGGCGGCGTTTGAAGATTTCAAGAAGGGTGATCTCGACTTCTGGCAGGCATCAAGCGCCAAGCAGTGGGCTTCAGAGATGAACTTCCCCGCGGTCCGCGACGGCCGGGTCGAGAAGCGGGCCTTCGACATCAAGCGCGTCGCCGGCATGCAGGGCTTCGTCTTTAACCTGCGCCGCGAAAAGTTTCAGGACCCGCGCGTGCGCCGCGCCTTCAACCTCGCGTTCGACTTCGAATGGTCGAACAAGAACCTGTTCTTCAACCAGTACACGCGGCTCAATAGCTACTTCGACAACTCCGAGCTGGCAGCAACCGGTCTGCCCGAAGGCCGCGAGCTGGAAATCTTGAACGAGGTGAAGGACCAGGTCCCTCCAGAGGTGTTCACGACGGAATACAAAAACCCCGTCAACAAGACGCCGCAGGACTTCCGCAACAGCCTGCGCACGGCCGCCAAGCTCTTTCGCGAGGCGGGCTACACGGTGAAGAACCGCGTGCTCACCAATGAGAAGGGCGAGCAGCTCAACGTCGAGTTTCTGCTCGTGAGCCCGACGTTCCAGCGCGTGTTCCTGCCCTATGCGCGCAACCTTGAGCGTCTCGGCGTTAAGACCTCGATCCGCGTCGTCGATACATCGCAGTACCAACAGCGCACCGATACCTATGACTTCGATGTCGTCGTCTCGAGCTTCGGCCAATCGTTTTCGCCGGGCAACGAGCAACGCGAGTTCTGGGGGTCGGCTGCCGCTGACAAGAAGGGCAGCCGCAATGTGATCGGCATCAAGAACCCGGCGATCGACAAGATCATCGACAAGATCATCTTCTCGAAAGATCGCGAAGACCTTGTTGCAGCGACCCGTGCGCTCGACCGTGTGCTGCTCTGGAACCACTACGTTGTGCCGAACTGGCATTTGCCGAAGCTGCGGCTCGCATGGGCCTCGCGCTTCAAACATCCTGAAAAGCTGCCTAGCCTAACGCCGGGTCCGCTCCAGATTTGGTGGGTGGATCAGACCGCAGCCGGGAGCCGGTCATGAGCGCGATGCGCAGCCGCTCGGCTGCTTTCGCAAAATCATCGTCGGTGGCAGCCGTCGCATCGGCAGCGCTGCTCGCCGGCGTCATGGCCGCATCAGCCGAGCCACGCCATGGCCTCTCGACGTTCGGCGAACTTAAGTACCCCGCTGACTTCAAGCACTTTGAATACGTGAACCCGGACGCGCCGAAGGGCGGCAAGCTCGCCCTTATTGGCACCCGCGGGCTGATCACGTTCGACAGCTTCAACGGCTACATCGTGCGCGGGGACGCGGCCCAGGGCCTGTCGCTCTTGTTTGAGAACTTCTCGCTCATCTTCGACTCGCTGATGACGCGCGCGTTCGATGAGCCGGATGCGGTTTACGGTTTGGTTGCCGAAAGCGCGGACCTCGCAGACGACAAGATGTCGGTGACGTTCAAGCTGCGTCCGGAAGCCAAGTTTGCAGACGGCAGCGCGCTGACGGCAGAGGACGTCAAGTTCTCGATCGACATTCTGAAGTCGAAAGGCCACCCGAACCTGCGCAACCTGTTGCGCGGTATCGCGAAGTCAACCGTGCTTGGGCCCCACGAGATCCGGTTTGATTTCCAAGGCACCGAAGTCCGCGATCTGCCGCTCAGCGTTGCTACGCAGCCGATCTTCTCGAAGGCGTTCTACGCAGACCGCGAGTTCGACAAGACGACGCTAGAGCCGCCGCTTGGCTCAGGGCCCTACAAGATCGGCAAGTTCGATCAGGGCAAGTTCGTCACCTACGACCGGCGCGAGGACTATTGGGCGAAGGACCTGCCTGTAAACGTCGGCCGCTATAATTTCGAACAGGTCCGCTTCGAGTACTATCGGGAGCGCGCAGCCAGCCTTGAGGGCCTCAAGTCCGGCCGGTTCGATCTCCGCGAGGAGTTCACGTCGAAGGATTGGGCGACCGGCTACGATATTCCAGCCGTGAACGATGGCCGCCTGATCCGGCTGACGTTGCCGGATGGCCGCGCAGCCGGCGCCCAGGGCTTCTTCTTCAACATGCGCCGCGACAAGTTCAAGGATGTCCGGGTGCGCAAAGCGCTCGAGATGGCATTCGACTTCGAGTGGACGAACAGGAACCTGTTTTACGGTCTCTACAAGCGGACGGTCAGCTACTTCCAGAACTCCGAACTGCTTGCCGAAGGCCCGGCCTCTCCGGCCGAGCGCGCGCTGCTTGAGCCCTTCAAAGGTCAGTTCGACGAAGCGTTGCTGGAAGCAGCCGCCGTCCCACCTGTGAGTGACGGAAGCGGGCGCGACCGAAAGCTGCTTCGCCAAGCAATCAAGCTGCTCGACGAGGCCGGCTACAAGCGCAGTGGCGCCGGCCGCGTCACACCGGACGGCAAGCCGTTCACCGTCGAGTTCCTGCTGTTCTCGCCAAGCTTTGAGCGCATCATCCTGCCCTACATCGAGAACCTGAAACGGATCGGCATCCAAGCGGCGATCCGGCGCGTCGATGTCGCCCAGTTCCAGCGCCGGATGAAGTCGTTCGACTTCGATGTGCTGACGCAGCGTTTTTCCGTGACGCTGACACCCGGGGTCGGCCTGAAGACGACGTTCGGCAGCGAGGCCGCGGCGCTTGAAGGCAGCTTCAACCTCGCAGGGATCGCAGACCCGGTCGTCGATGCGATGATCCAGCATGCGATCGACGCCAAGTCGCGCGAGGAGTTGGTCACAGCCGTCCGCGCCCTCGATCGCGTCCTGCGCGCCGGTCATTACTGGGTGCCGCAGTGGTACAAGGCCGCCCACAACATCGCCCATTGGGACCGCTTCGCGCGGCCCGAGACGAAGCCCCCGTTTGCAGATGGGGTCATTGACACGTGGTGGTTCGACAAGGACAAGGCGGCCGCGCTGGCGGCGAAATAGTATGTCCCGCGGCGGCCTCCAAACCGATGCGTGCAATGACCGCCTACGGCTGGTAATCGAGGGCCTATGGCAAGTTACCTTCTGAAGCGCCTGCTGCTCATTATCCCGACGCTGTTCGGGATCATGGTCATCAACTTCGCGATCATCCAGATGGCCCCTGGCGGGCCGGTCGAACAGATGATCGCGAAGATCCAGGGCACCGACGTCTCGGCCACCAGCCGTATCAGCGGTGATAGCACCGATACGCTGGCCGGCCAGCAACAGGGCGCGACGGCGGCGCAGGACAGCGTCACGTCGAAGTACCGTGGTGCGCGCGGTCTCGATCCTGAATTCATCGCCGAACTTGAAAAGCAGTTTGGGTTCGACAAGCCGCCGCTCGAACGCTTCGGCGTGATGATGTGGAACTACCTGACCTTCAATTTTGGCGACAGCTACTTCCGTGACGTCGCCGTGCTGGATCTCATCAAAGAGAAGCTGCCGGTCTCGATCTCGCTTGGGCTCTGGATGACGCTGCTCACGTATCTGATCTCGATCCCGCTCGGCATTCGCAAGGCAGTTCGCGACGGCGAGAGGTTCGATGTCTGGACCTCCGGCGTGCTCATCATCGGCTACGCCGTTCCGGGCTTTATGGTCGCCGTCTTCCTGCTCGTCATGTTCGCCGGTTCGTCGTTCCTGCAGATCTTTCCCTCGCGCGGATTGTTCAGCGAAAACTGGGACGAGCTATCGCTCATCGGCAAAGTCGCTGACTACTTCTGGCATTTGACGTTGCCGCTGATCGCGCTCGCGCTCGGTGCGTTTACGACGACGGCGTTTCTGACGAAGAACGCGTTCTTGGATGAGATCCGGAAGCAGTACGTGCTGACCGCGCGCGCCAAGGGCCTGACCGAGCGTCAGGTGCTTTACGGGCATGTCTTCCGCAACGCCATGCTTCTGATCATCGCCGGGTTTCCGGCTGCATTCATCTCGGCGTTCTTCACCGGCAGCTTGTTGATCGAACAGATCTTCTCGCTCGATGGGCTGGGGCTGCTCGGCTACGAGAGCATCATCGATCGCGACTATTCCGTGGTCTTTGCGACGCTCTACATCTTTGCCCTCGTCGGGCTCGTGGTGAACATCATCTCCGACTTCGTCTACACGCTGGTCGATCCGCGCATCGACTTTGAAAGCCGGGAGGTCTGAGATGGACGCCCGCACCAAAGACCAGATCGCAAAGCCCGCTTACCGTGGCGATGCCGGCACCGGCCGCGCAGACCTCAAGCCGCAGGGCGCCGGATGGTTTGCGCTGACGCCTATCAACCGCCGGCGCTGGCAGAACTTCACAGCCAACCGGCGCGGCTACTGGAGCCTCTGGATCTTCCTGTTCCTGTTTGTCGTCACGCTGTTCGCGGAGTTCATCGCAAACGACAAGCCGATCCTCGTCAGCTACAAGGGCGAAATCCTGAGCCCGGTCCTGATTGATTATCCGGAAGAGAAGTTCGGCGGCTTCCTCGCCGTCACCAACTACCGCGATCCGTTCATTCAGGATGAGATCAAAGCGAACGGCTGGATGGTGTGGCCGCTCATTCGTTTCGCCGACAACTCCGTTAATCGCGACTTCCCGCTCCTGAAGGGTCCCGACGGGCGCTGCCTTGGCTTCCCAAGCCCGCCGCAGTGGGCAACCAACAAGTCGCTCTGCGATGCGCCAGACGATCAGGTCGCGCGCTATACCGCGCTCGGGAACACCAATTGGCTCGGCACCGATGACACCGGCCGGGATGTCGTCGCCCGGCTCATATACGGCTTCCGTATCTCGGTACTGTTCGGTTTGATACTGACCTTGTTCTCGACAATCGTTGGTGTCGCGGCAGGCGCGGTCCAGGGCTACTTCGGCGGCTTGACCGACCTCATCATGCAGCGCTTCCTCGAGATCTGGTCGTCGATGCCGTATCTCTACGTGCTGATCATCGTCTCGTCGTTCCTGGTCCCAGGCTTCTGGACGCTGCTCGGCATCCTGATGCTGTTCTCGTGGGTGTCGCTTGTCGGCGTCGTGCGCGCCGAGTTCCTGCGCGGGCGCAACTTCGAATACATCACCGCTGCCCGCGCGCTCGGCGTCTCCAACACGACCATCATGTTTAAGCACCTGTTGCCGAACGCGATGGTCGCAACGCTCACGTTCCTGCCGTTCCTGCTCTCCGGCGCCATCACATCGCTCACCGCGCTCGACTTCCTGGGGCTCGGCATGCCGGCAGGCTCGCCTTCGCTCGGCGAGCTCCTCCAGCAAGGCAAAGCCAACACCCAGGCGCCATGGCTCGCGCTCTCTTCGTTCTTCACGATCGCGCTTCTCCTAAGCCTCCTCATCTTCATCGGCGAAGCCGTTCGCGACGCCCTCGATCCGCGCAAGACCTTCCGCTGATGTCAAAGCTCGTCACAGTGCCGCCGCACCAAACGCTGGTTCGCGTCCGCGATCTCTCGGTCGACTTCACGACCCAGGGCGAGACGACGCACGCGGTAAAGCGCGTCTCGTTTTCGATCGGCAAGGGAGAGACCGTCGCGCTCGTCGGCGAATCCGGCTCCGGCAAAACCGTGTCGGCGCTGTCGATCCTGAAACTGCTGCCCTACCCATCAGCTTCACACCCGACCGGCGAGATCTACTTCGAGGGTCGCAACCTGCTCACGACCGCAGAGCCCGAGATGCAGGCGATCCGCGGCGATCGGATCTCCATCATCTTTCAGGAGCCGATGACGTCGCTTAATCCGCTTCACACGATTGAGAAACAGGTCGGCGAAGTGCTTCGCGTCCACCGGGGCATGGACCGCGACGCCGTGCGCGCCCGCACGCTTGAATTGCTCGAGAAAGTCGGCATCCGCGATCCGGAAAAACGGATCGGCTCTTATCCCCACCAGCTCTCCGGCGGACAGCGCCAGCGCGTCATGATCGCGATGGCGCTTGCAAACGAGCCTGAACTGCTGATCGCCGATGAGCCGACAACCGCGCTCGATGTCACCATCCAGGCGCAGATCCTCGAACTCTTGCGCGAGCTGCAGGCCGAGACCGGCCTCGCCATGCTGCTGATCACGCATGACCTCGGGATCGTCCGCAAGATGGCTGGCCGCGTCTACGTCATGCAGAACGGCGACGTGGTCGAGACCGGCGACACCGAGGACATCTTCGAGCGACCGCAGCACCCCTACACGCAGCACCTGTTAGCGGCCGAACCAAGCGGCGCCCCCATCCCGCGCGACACCGATGCGCCGGTGATCATCAAGGCCGACGACCTCAAAGTCTGGTTCCCGATCAAAAAGGGTTTGCTCAGGCGCACGGTCGATCACGTCAAAGCGGTCGACGGCGTCTCACTTGAGCTGCACGAAGGCCAGACGCTCGGCGTCGTCGGCGAGTCCGGATCGGGCAAGACGACGCTCGGCCTTGCGCTTTTGCGCCTCGTCTCGTCGAAGGGTCCGATCGTCTATCTCGGGAAGGACATCCAGGGGCTCACCTCAAAGGCCATGCGGCCGCTGCGCCGCGAGATGCAGATCGTCTTTCAGGATCCCTACGGTGCGCTCTCGCCGCGGCTCTCAGTCAGCCAGATCATCGAGGAAGGGCTTCTTATTCAGAACCCGAACCTCTCCTATGAGGATCGCCGCGCGCGGGTCGGCGCCGCACTCGAAGACGTGGGCCTTCAGGCCGACATGCAGGACCGCTATCCGCACGAGTTTTCCGGCGGCCAGCGCCAGCGCATCGCCATTGCCCGCGCGATCGTGCTTGAGCCGAAGTTCATCATGCTCGATGAGCCGACGAGCGCACTCGACATGAGCGTCCAGGCCCAGATCGTCGACCTGCTCCGCGACCTCCAGGCGCGCCGCAAGCTGACCTTCCTCTTCATCAGCCATGACCTGAAGGTCGTTCGCGCGCTCTCGAACTACGTGATCGTGATGCGCAACGGCGTCATCGTCGAGCAAGGCCCCTCGGAGCAGATTTTCAAGACGCCCGAGACGGACTACACCAAGGCGCTGCTGGCCGCCGCCTTTGACCTTGAAGTGCGCCCGGCGCCCGAGCTTGCCGATTGAGCCCGTAGGTCCCGGCCCAAACGCCCGGCAGCGCGACAGAGATTTGGTGTTGGAGCAAGAGATGGCCCTGCTCGTTATCGGCAGCGACCGCGCAAAAGCGTTTGGCGAGACCGCCGCGACGTTTGCGCCCGACCGCGATGTCCGCGTCTGGCCGGACGTGGGCGCAGCAGAAGAGATTACCGCGGCGCTCGCCTGGGGCCCTGAACCCGGCGAACTTGCCAAGCTGCCCAATCTGCAACTGATCGTCTCCGTCGGTGCCGGTGTCGATCACCTCTTCCGCGATGACAAGCTGCCGGCCGTCCCGATCGTCCGCTACGTCGACCCCGACCTGACCGGCCGCATGACAGAGTACGTCGTCCTTCACGCGCTGATGCACTCGCGGCGCATGCTTGAGTTTCGCGACCTGCAGGCAGCCGGCATCTGGCGCTATCTGCCGGAGCCCGCGGCGTCAGAGGTCCGCGTTGGCATTATGGGGCTTGGCGTCCTCGGCCAAGACGCAGCCGCCGTGCTCTCGCGGATCGGCTACCGCGTGCGCGGCTGGTCGCGGTCGCTGAAGTCGATCGATGGGGTCATCTGCTTTGCGGGCGAAAAAGAGCTGCCGGACTTTCTCGCAGAGACCGACATCCTGGTTGTGTTGCTGCCGCTCACGCCGGACACGCGCGGCATGATCAACGCGGGCCTGCTCGGCCGTCTCTCGAAGTTCGGCCGCTCGCAGCGGATGCCCGGCCCGGTGTTGATCAATGCAGGCCGCGGCGGCCTTCAGGTCGAAGCCGACATCCTCGCAGCACTCGAAGACAAGTCGCTCTACGCCGCCTCTCTCGATGTCTTCGAGACCGAGCCGCTGCCGAAGTCCAGCCCGCTGTGGCAGCATCCCCGCGTCGTCGTCACGCCGCACAACGCCGCCGAAAGCGCCAACGAGTCGATCGTCCGATACTTCCTCGACCGCGTCGCCGACATCGAAGCCGGCCGCCCCCTCCCCAACATCGTCGACCCCTCACGGCAGTACTAGCGGGTGGGGTTTTATTTGGTCCAACCGCGCTGCCGCGCGTTGGCCACGAGTCCGACCGCCGCTCGCTGCGGCGCGCTACGTTTTTTTTGGGGTCCAACCGCGCTGCCGCGCGTTGGCACACGAGTCCGACCAACACCCGCTGCGGCGCGCTACGCTGGCCGGAGGCCAGCTCCGTGCGCCTCGCTCTGTTCTTATTGGCGCTAGCGGCAGCCGCAGAGGCGGTGGGTGTGGCCGCGCGCTCTCGTTTTTAGTCCAACAGGGCAACAGCCCTGTTGGCACACGAGTCCGACCGCCATTCGCTGTGGCGCGATCTGGTGAGGCTGATGCCTCACCTCCTTGCGCCTCGCTCTGTTCTTCGCCGGGCTAACAGG
>JBCBIY010000015.1:0-67733 GCA_038523925.1 Pseudomonadota bacterium
CAGCGTAGCGCGCCGCAGCGAGTGGCGGTCGGGCTCGCGTGCCAACCAAGCTTGCGCAGGTTGGACCAAAAAAAGAGAGCGCGCGGCGACCAGGCAAACTCTTCGCGTCATGCACCCACACGCCACTCCCACCGCCCAATCGGCAGCCACCCGCCAGCCCCGCGAAGACCAGAGCGAGACGCATGGAGCGGGCCATCGGCCAGCGTAGCGCGCCGCAGCGAGTGGCGGTCGGGCTCGCGTGCCAACCAAGCTTGCGCAGGTTGGACCAAAAAAAGAGAGCGCGCGGCGACCAGGCAAACTCTTCGCGTCATGCGCCGGCACGCCACTCCCACCGCCCAAGCGGCAGCCACCTGCCAGCCCCGCGAAGACCAGAGCGAGGCGCACGAAGCTGGCCTTCGGTCAGCGTAGCGCGCCGCAGCGAGTGGCGGTCGGACTCGCGCGCCAACAGGGCTGCTGCCCTGTTGGACCAAAAAAGAGACCGCGCCGCAGCGAGCGAACAGCGCAACACACCGTGCCAACCAAGCTTGCGCAGGTTGGACGAAACAAAAAACCAACCCGCGGCAGCGCGGTTGGACCAGAAAATTAAGCAGCCGTGAGTTTGGCGAGGGTGGCTTCGTCGATGTCGAAGTTGGTGTAGACGTTCTGCACATCGTCGTCGTCTTCGAGGGCAGCGATCAATTTCATGATCGATGCGGCGCCATCTTCGTCGACGGGTGTTGTGAGGGTCGGTTGCCAAATCGCTTTGACGCTTTCGGGTTCGCCGAGCGCGTCTTCAAGTGCGCTTGAGACGCTGCCGAGGTCTTCGAAGGCGCAGGTGATGACGTGGTTGTCGTCGCTCGACTGGACATCCTCCGCGCCGGCCTCGATGGCCGCTTCGAGCACGTCGTCCGGTGAGCCTGCGGATGCGGGCAGAATAATTTCGCCGACGCGCGTGAACATATGGCTGACGGCGCCGGTCGCGCCGAGGTTGCCGCCGTGTTTCGTGAAGACGGCGCGGACGGCGCCGCCGGTGCGGTTGCGATTATCGGTCAGCGCCTCGACGATGACAGCGACGCCGCCCGCGCCATAGCCCTCGTAGCGGATCTCTTCGTAGCTCTCGTCATCGCCGCCGGACGCTTTCTTGATCGCGCGCTCGATATTGTCCTTCGGCATCGATTGCGCTTTGGCGTTCTGGACCGCAAGGCGAAGGCGCGGGTTCATGGCCGGGTCCGGTGCGCCGAGCTTGGCAGCGACGGTGATTTCGCGGGCAAGCTTCGAGAACAGTTTCGAGCGGACCGCGTCCTGACGGCCCTTGCGGTGCATGATGTTCTTGAATTGCGAGTGTCCGGCCATGGCGCTGTCCGTGGGCAAGAGTGCGGCTGTTGGGGTCGATTGGTGTTAGCCAACTGAGCCGCCGGAATCCAGTGCCCCGGGTGCGCGGCGTTAGTCCGTGGCGGACCAGATCGCGGGCAACTGCTCGGGCAGAACACCGCCAATGCGGACCGGCGCGACAGCCGTTGCAAGCCCCGTGCGGTCGTCGATGTCGACGGCGAGGCCTGCCAGAGTTGCCGGGCCTTCGGCCGGCCGGAAGCGCTCGTTTGGCAGACGCGTGATGAACCGGTGGACTGGCTCGCCCGCATCCATGCCGATGACGGAGTTATAGTCCCCGGTCATGCCGCTATCGGTCTGATAGGCCGTGCCGCCTGTGAGCACGCGCGCGTCGGCTGTTGGAACGTGCGTATGCGTGCCGACGACGACGGACACGCGGCTGTCGAGGAAGTGGCCGAGCGCCTGCTTCTCGCTGGTCGCTTCGGCGTGAAAGTCGACGATGATGGCATCGGCCTCCTCGGCAAGCGGGCAGGCTGTGATCTCGCGGTCGATCGCGCGGAAGGGGCAGTCGAGCTCCGGCATGAAGATGCGGCCCTGGGCGTTGATGACGAGGACGCGGCGCCCATCCCCGAGCGTCATCATGACAGCCCCGCAACCGGGCGTGCCGTCGGGCAGGTTCACCGGGCGGACGAGGCGATCTGTGCGTTCGATGAAGACCAACGCCTCGCGCTGATCAAAGGCATGATTGCCGAGCGTGACGGCGTCTGCCCCAGCGTCCAGGAACGCTTCGTAGATCTTTTCCGTGATGCCGAAGCCGGCCGCGGCATTCTCACCGTTCACGACTACGACGTCGATCGCGTAGTGCGCGCGCAGCTTCGGCAGGTGATCGGCGACGGCCTTGCGCCCCGCGCGACCGACAACGTCGCCGATGAAAAGAAACCGCATGGAACTCCTTAGCGCTGAGCCGGGGGGTAAGACGAGTCGCCCGGCGCGATTTGGATCAGGCGCTCGGGCGTCAGAATAGTGTCGACGGGCAAGTCGTGCGGCCCGCGCGGGACTGCCTCGCGTATCTGGGCTTCGAGGGCAAGCCCGATGGTTGTGAGCGGGCCGCCATCGCCGCGGAGGCGTTCGAGCGTCCGATCGTAAAAGCCGCCGCCGTAACCGAGGCGGTAGCCCTGATGGTCGACGGCGAGCAACGGGATTAAGAACACATCCGGTCGGACGTCCGGGGCGGTGTCGAGCGGTTCGCTGATGCCCCACTGGCGTTTGGCGAGCGGCTCGCCCGGCCGCCATGCGCGGAAGATGAGCGGCTGGCCCACACCCTGCATCACCGGCAACGCAAGGCCGGCGCCGAGGCCGCCCCCAACGGTGACGGCATCGAGTTCGCTGCCGATTGGGATGAAAACTGCGACGATGTTCTCAGGTTGAATTAGGCCCGAAGCGCGAAGCCGCTCGTTCATGGCGACCTCGGGCTGCAGGCCGCTGCCATAGCGCGCGGCTTTCGTCGCGGCCGCTCGAATGTCTTTCATAACGGTGCGGAGAGCGGCCTTCGCGGCGTCGGGGTTGTCCGTCACGTCAGAGCCCCGTTACGCGGCGCGGAAGAGGCGCACGGCCTCGTCGCATTCGAAGATGTAGAGGAGGTGGCGCAACGCCTGCCCGCGCGCGCTATCGAGGCGCGGGTCGTCGTCGAGGAACAGGCGCGCGTCGTCTGAGGCTGCCTCCAGTAGTTCGACGACGCCCGGCCCCTCGGCAATGCGGTATCCGGGTTCGCCTGATTGCCGCGAGCCGAGCATCTCGCCGCCGCCGCGCAGCTCGAGGTCTTTCTCGGCGATGGCAAAGCCATCCTCGCTTGCTTCCATCATCGTGATCCGTTGGGCGGCCACTTCGCCGAGCGGCGTCGCGTGGAGGAGGATGCAGTACGACTGGCGGTCGCCACGGCCGACCCGGCCGCGCAACTGATGGAGCTGCGCGAGACCGAACCGTTCGGCATGCTCGATCACCATGATCGTCGCGTTGGGGACGTTGACGCCGACTTCGATAACGGTGGTCGCAACGAGGATGCCAAGATTGCCATCCGAAAACCGCTGCATGACGGCATCTTTCTGAGGCCCGGCCATCGCGCCGTGGATGAGGCCGACCTTGCCGGGAAAGAGCTGTTCAAGATGCGCGGCGCGTTCTTCAGCGGCAGCAAGCTCGGTCGTCGCCACGCTCTCAATCAATGGGCAGACCCAATAAATCTGTGCGCCTTCGGAGAGCTGGATGCGAACGCGTGCAATGAGTTTTTCCAGCGCATCCGTCGCAACCGCGCGCGTGATGATGGGCTTCCGGCCCGGCGGTTTCTCATCGAGCTTCGACACGTCGAGGTCGCCGTAGTGCGTCATCAACAGCGTGCGCGGGATGGGGGTTGCGGTCATGGCCAGCACGTTAGCGCCGCCGTCGCGGCCCTTCGACTGCAACGCGAGGCGCTGGTGAACGCCGAAGCGGTGCTGTTCGTCGATCACGGCAAGCGCGAGGTCGTGGAACGCCACGTCGGGCTGGAACAGCGCATGCGTTCCAACAACGATATCGAGGCGGCCGTCAGCAAGACGGGCGAGCACTTCGGCGCGGGCCTTGCCCTTTTCGCGGCCGGTCAACAGGGCGAGCTTCAGCCCGGCGGCGTCTGCGAGGGGCGCGAGGCCGGCGGCGTGTTGCCGCGCAAGGACTTCCGTCGGTGCCATCAGGGCTGCCTGCGCGCCGATCTCGACGGCGGCCGCCATCGCCATGAGCGCGACGACGGTTTTGCCGGACCCGACATCGCCTTGCAGCAGGCGCAGCATCCGGCTCTCGGCTTCGAGGTCGGCGTTGATCTCGGCCAGCGCACGCGTCTGCGCGCCGGTCAACGCGAAGGGGAGGGCGTCTGCGATGCGGCGGCGCAGATGGCCGTCGCCAATCACCTGTCGCCCGCGCTGGGCGCGCGAGGATTGCCGCACGAGGGCGAGCGCAAGCTGACTTGCAAGCAGCTCGTCGTAGGCAAGCCGCTGCCAGGCAAGCCCGCCAATTGCGACGTCCTCCGGCTCGTCCGGCCGGTGCAGCTTCATCAGCGCATCGCGGAACGTCGGCCAGCCGTTCTGGGCGAGCCCGTCCGGCCGTTGCCACTCCGGCAGGTCGGGGACACGGTCGGCGGTCTGGCGCATGATCTTGGCCAGGACCTTTGACGAAAGCCCGGCGGTCAGCCCGTAGATCGGCTCCAGCATCGGCAACTGATCGCGCTGGTTCGGTGGCAGCACATAGTCCGGATGCATCATCTGCAGCTTGTCGCCATAGCGGTCGACGCGGCCGGAGATGTAGCGGGTCTCGCCTTCGGGGAGCTGGCGCTCAATAAAGCGGCGCTCGGCATGAAAGAAGACGAGATCAATCGCGCCCGTTTCGTCTTCGCAGGCGACGCGATAGGGCGCTTTGGTGTTGCCGCGCGGCGGCGGCCGGTGTTTGACGACGCGGACGCCAAACGTCGCGATCGTGCCTGGGAGCGCGTCAGCAAGCGCCGGCTCAGCCCGCCGGTCGATCAGCCCGGTCGGTGTGTGCCAAAGAAGATCGATGATCCGCGCGTCCTCGATCCCCGGCGGCAGGCGCACCGCTTTCGCCAGGAAGCCGGCCACGCGTGGGCCAACGCCGGTCAGGGCTTCGGCGCCTGCAAACATCGGTGCGAGAGCATCGGGGCGCATCAGGCGCTGCAGTCTCCCTCAGTCCAGCGGCTGAGCAAAAGCCGCGCGGCAAGCGACCCTCGGACACGCTTTGCATGATCCTCCGGGCTCGCTATATCCGGCGGACGGTGACCGCACGGACCCGACCGGTCAAGGCAGCGCGCCGCGACATCCCCGGCTCAGAGCCCCTGGCGCAACGGCGCTGGGGCGATTTGCGTTTGGGGCCTGAATTTCCAAGGGAATGGAGCCCGCAATGACGGATGGAATTGGCGCAGAGGCGACGGCCACCGATTTCGACGCGCGCTTACGGCGGGCGCGATATCGGGCCCACTACCGTGGGACGAAGGAGATGGACTGGCTCCTCGGCCGTTTCGCCGAGGCTGAACTCGGATCCATGTCGCCGGCCCAGCTCACGACGTTTGAGCAGTTTCTGGCGCTGGCTGATCCGGACTTGCAGGGTTGGTTGATGGATACGCCGAGCCAGACGCCGGTGCGCTCGCCTGATGAGCAGTTCGCCGATCTGATCGACCGCATTCGCACGTTCCATGGGCTGTCGCCGCTCGCGGCCCGAAGCTAGACCTCACCAGACTTTTGCGATGCGCACGCCGCGTTTGACCACCTGACCGTTGAAAGGACCGCCCCTCGTGGCATCGGCAGCAGACCTGTTGGAGACAGACATCGGCGACGTCACGCTGACCGGCGCGCCGGAAGGATACGACGCGCGCGTTCTCGTTGAACGCGTGCAGGCGATCGGCGTTAATGGTCCGGGCGCGGTCATCCATGTCGCTCGCGATGACCGCCGGCTCGAAGCGCTCGAGAATGCATTGCGGTTCTTCGCGCCCGAGATCCGCCGCGTCGTCCTGCCGGCTTGGGACACCGTGCCTTACGACCGCGTTGGCCCGGCGCCCGATCTGGTCGCCAAACGCGTCACCGCGCTCACCAAGTTGACGCTGGCGCCGCGCAAGCAGCCAACGCTGATCCTGACCACCGTCAACGCGATCCTGCAGCGGCTGCCGCCGCAAAGCTTCATCAAAAGCGCGATCCGGCAGGTCGCGGCCGGGCAGCGCATCGACATGGCCCGCTTGATCCAGCGGCTTTCGCTTGGCGGGTACGTGCGCTCCGGCACCGTGATGGAGCCCGGCGAGTATGCCGTGCGCGGCGGCATCCTCGATCTCTATCCGCCGGGCCGCAACAATCCTGTCCGGCTGGATTTTTTCGGCGACACGCTTGAGAGCATCAAGGCGTTCGCGGCCGATACCCAGCGCACGACCAAGACGCTGCAGAAGCTGATCATCATGCCGATGAGCGAAGTCGCCTTCGGTGACGATGCAATCCAGGAGTTCCGGCAGTCCTACGTCTCACTGTTTGGCGGCAACACGAACGACGACCCAATGTATCAGGCCGTCGTCGCAGGCCACAGCTATCCAGGCGTCGAACACTGGCTGCCTTTTTTTCACGACAAGCTCGCGACGCTGTTCGACTACGTTGGCGACGATGCGCACGTGAGTTTTGATGCTGCCGCCGATGATGCGGTGCGCCAACGCTTCGAGCAGATCGAAGAGCACTACCTTGCGCGGACCGATGGGTTGGAGACCGAGACGTTCGGTGCGCCACCCTACAAGCCAGTGCCGCCGGACCAGCTGTTTCTCGACGGCGCGGAGTGGGCACGCACGCTTTCGACGCGCGGTGTCTACCGGCTGACGGATGCGCGGAATTCGCCCGCCAAGCGCACGCAAGATGCCGGCGGCCGGCTCGGGCGGCTGTTCACAGAAGAGCGCCAGTCCGACGGCGGCGATCTGTTCGGTGCCGTCGTCGGCCACATCAAGGCAGGGCTCAGCTCAAAGCGCCGCGTGATCCTGGCCGCTTGGACGCCCGGCTCGCGCGAGCGACTGATCTCGCTTCTGAAAGAGCGCGGTTTTGACGACATCCGCGCTGTCGAAACCTACACCGACGTGCGCGCGCTGCCCGAGACGCTGGCGGCCGCCGTGGTGCTTGGCGTCGAACGGGGATTCGAAGCCTCCGACATGGTGGTCATCGCCGAGCAGGACATCCTCGGCGATCGTTTGGTCCGCCCGCGCAAACGCCGCAAGAAGGCGACGGACGTTTTGGTTGAGGCGACCAACCTCGCGGTCGGCGATCTGGTCGTGCATGCCGACCACGGCATAGGGCGCTTCAACGGGCTTGAGACGATCGAAGCGCTTGGTGCGCCGCACGATTGCCTGCAACTCGTCTACCACGGCGGCGACAAGCTCTATCTGCCCGTCGAGAACATCGAGCTTTTGTCGCGCTTCGGGGCTGATAGCGAGACCGCGCAGCTTGACCGCCTGGGCGGTGCGGCATGGCAGAATCGCAAGGCGCGACTGAAAAAGCGGCTGCTCGAAATCGCAGCCGATCTCATCAAGGTCGCAGCCCTTCGCGAGTTGCGCGAGGCGCCGGTGCTGTCGCCACCGGATGGCGGTTTCGATGAGTTTGTCTCGCGCTTCCCGTTTGAAGAGACTGACGACCAGATGGCGAGCATTGACGCCGTGCTCGACGACCTTGGAGCCGGCAAGCCCATGGACCGGCTCGTTTGCGGCGACGTCGGCTTCGGCAAGACGGAGGTCGCGCTGCGGGCCGCGTTTGTCGCCGCCATGAACGGTCTGCAGGTCGCCGTCGTCGTGCCGACAACGCTGCTCGCGCGGCAGCACTACCGGAGCTTTGAAGAGCGCTTCCGCGGGTTCCCGCTGAAGATCGCGCAAGCCTCGCGTCTCGTTGGCGGGAAGGAGCTCGGCGACGTCAAGGCTGGACTGAAGTCTGGCGAGATTGACATCGTCGTCGGCACCCATGCGCTGCTCGGCAAGGCGATCGAGTTCGAGCGCCTTGGCCTTCTCATTATCGATGAAGAACAGCACTTTGGCGTCACGCACAAAGAGCGGTTGAAGCAGCTCAAGGAAGACGTCCACGTCCTTACGCTGTCGGCGACGCCGATCCCGCGGACGCTGCAACTTGCGCTCTCAGGCGTCCGCGAGCTGTCGCTCATCACCACACCTCCGGTCGACCGGCTCGCTGTGCGAACCTATGTGTCGCCGTTTGATCCGATCATCCTGCGCGATGCGCTCCGCCGGGAAAGGTTCCGCGGCGGGCAGACGTTCTATGTCGTCCCGCACATCAAGGATCTGGATGAGGTCAGCGAGTTCCTCGCCGAGGCCGTGCCTGAGCTCAAGATCGCGCGGGCGCACGGCCAACTGCCGCCAAGCGAGATCGAAGATATCATGACGGCCTTCTATGAAGGCAATTACGATATCCTGCTGTCGACGCCGATTGTTGAATCCGGCCTCGATGTCCCGAACGCGAACACGATGATTGTCCATCGCGCGGACATGTTCGGCCTCGCCCAGCTCTATCAGCTTCGCGGCCGCGTCGGGCGTTCGAAGACGCGGGCCTACGCTTACTTCACGACGCCACCCGGCAAGCGCCTCACCGACACGGCTGAGAAGCGGCTAAAGGTGCTCGCCTCGCTCGATCAGCTCGGCGCGGGCTTCTCGCTTGCGAGCCACGACCTCGACATTCGGGGCGGCGGGAACCTGCTTGGCGAAGAGCAATCAGGCCACATTCGCGAAGTCGGGTTCGAGCTTTACCAGTCGATGCTGGAAGAGACGATCACCGCGCTCAAAGGTGGCAGCGGCGATGGCGACACCGATCAATGGAGCCCACAGATCGCCGTCGGCGTGCCGACGCTTATTCCGGAAGCCTACGTCGCGGACCTGCAATTGCGGCTTGGCCTCTATCGGCGCTTGTCGAGCCTTGAGACCCGCGCTGACATTGATGACTTCGCATCCGAGCTTGCTGACCGGTTCGGCCCGGTGCCGGATGAGGTCAACGGTCTGCTCGATGTGATGGAGATCAAGGGCCTTTGCCGGCAGGCGGGGGTCGAGAAGATCGATGCCGGCCCGAAGGGTGCTGTCTTCACGTTCCGACAGGGCGACCTTGCCGACCCCGATGCAGTGCTAAGGTTCATCCAGAAGGCCGGCGCGAGCGCGAAGCTGCAACCGGATAATAAGCTTGTCTACAAGGCCGGATGGGATGAGGCTGCCAAACGGCTGAAGGGCGTGCGTCGCGTGTTGTCGGACATGATCGGCAGCGAAGCGTCAGCGGGCAAGACAGAGGCTGCCGCGACCTAGCCGGCGACCGCGCCACCGTCGATATTTAACACCTGGCCGGTGATGAACGTCGCGTCCGGGCCGAGCAGAAACGCGATCGGCCCGGCCACTTCATCCGCCGTGCCAAGCCGTCCGAGCGGGACCTCGCGCGTGATCTTGTCTTCGCCGCGCAGCTTCAACAGATGCGCCGGCATCGCCGTGTCGATCACACCTGGTGCGAGCGCGTTGATCAGGATGTTCGGCGCGTGCTTGCGGGTGAGCGCGCGGACGAGGCCGACGATGGCACCCTTCGCACAGGTATAGGGAACATGATCCCAACTGCCGCGCGTGAACGCGAGCGATGAGACAAACACCATGCGCGCCGGCGTGCTTGAGGCGCGCGCCGTCTCCGTCATAAGCGGGCCGGCAAGGCCTGCCAGCATGTAGGCGTTGCGCACGTTGTGGTTGATGGCGCGGTCCCACACCGACATGTCGGCGGGGCCCTCAGGGTCGGGTTCAAAGACGCCTGCCAAGTGGATGAGGCGATCAAGCCGTCCGCCCGCGGCGGCCACCGCCTCCGCGCATTGCTCCGGCGTCTCGAGGCTGGACGTGAGCGTCGCCACATCCGCGCCGGCTACGCGGGCGACGTCAGCGGCTTCGGCGAGCGGCGCGCCCGCGACATCGACGAGCACCAGCCGGGCATCGGCGTGCGCGAGGCGAGGGATCAGAGCGGCTGCAATTCCGCCCGCTGCCCCGGTGATCAAGGTCGTTATCACTGCCCCCTCGCGTGCCATGGGATATCCTCCGTATCGGCTTTTTGGTGCAGCCTGCGGCCGCGGCCGCGAGAGCGCAAGCCTTAGCGCCGCGCTGCACGATTGCCATTCACCCATCCGCGACATTCCCCTAAACCCAGTCTCGTGAAATGCTAGGCCTCGCAATCCAGGGCCGCCCCGCGGACGCCAACCGCGCGCCGGCCGAGCCGCAGAAATCGAGTTTGGAGTAGGGACGCCATGAACAACTTTATCGGCCTGTTTATCGGGCTCGCCGTCGCAGCCGTCGTTGGCCTGTGGGCCGGCAATCTGAACACGCAGATGGATGCGATGAAGTCCGACGCGAGCAAGATGACCGGGCAGCAGAAGGCGCTGACGGCTGAGCTTGAGACGGCGAAGTCCGAACTCGCCAAGGTGCAGAAACGGGCCGAGCAACTTGAAGGCGAAGTCAAAGCCGCGGCCATGAAAACCGAAACGCTGAGCAAGGAACGCGACACCGCGATCGCCCGGGTGTCTCGCCTCGCCGATACGGTCGAAGCGCTTGAAGACCAGACGAGCGACATGGCGTCGTCCGTTGAGAAGAAGGCTGCCGACCTGTTCGCGCTGCAGCGTCAGGTGAAGGCATCGCAAGAAGCAAGCGCCGGCGACGCGAGGAAGATCGCAAAGCTCGAAGCTGAGTTCGCCGCGCGCGAAGCCCAGCTCAAGCAACTCGAAGGCTCGCTGAAGGCGGCGAACGTGAAAGTGCAGCAAGCGATTGCCGCTGGTGGCCAGTTCAAGTCGGAATACGACGGTATGAAAGCGGATCTCGCAAAGGCATCCGACGATCTGGCGCGGGCGCAAAGCGAGATCGAGTCGCTGGCCTCAGAACTTGATGCGGAGCGCAAAGCCCGCGAAGAGGCCGAGCGTGCGATGCAGGAACAGCAAGCTGCGAAGCCGCAGGACACCTGACCGTCTTGAGGAAGGCGTGCGTGCCGGATGTCGTGAGATGGACCTCCGGCACGCCGTCGGCTCAGTTCGTTGTGCCGTGGCCTTCATGAGAGTGGGTCGCCGGCGTCTCGCCAATGGGCAGGACCGCGAACGGAACGGTCACGTCGCCGGCCTCTTTGAACCTGAGCGTCACCGAGCGCGGCTCGCCAGCCTTAAGCGGCTCTCTGAGCTGCATGAACATGACGTGGAGCCCGCCAGGCTTCAGCGTGACGGATTGGCCGGGCGGGACTTCGATCCCGTCGGCGAGCTTACGCATCCGCATGATGTTGCTGCTGTCGACAGCCATCTCGTGGACCTCGACGCGGCCGGCGAAATCAACGTCACCGCCAATCAGCCAGTCCGGTTTGTCGCCTGTGTTGCGGACAACGAGGTAGCCGCCGGCCACCGGCGCCTTGGGCGGCGTGGCCCGCGCGTACGGCTGTATGATTTCCAAGGCGCCGACTTTTGCAGCCGGCTTCATGTCGCTGGCGGTGGCAACAGGGATCGCGAGTGAAAGTGCAAGCGCGGCGGCAGTCGCAAGGGCTGCCCCGGCGCAGGTGAGGGGTCTCGTCATGATGGGTCTCTTACAGTGGGTTGCCCGGTGCGCGGATCGCGGCGAGCGGGCGTCCGTGGTGCGTGGGATTGCAAGGCCGTGAATTAGCCGCGGCCAGGCGGTGCGCGCGGCTGATGCGGCGTCCGTCGCACGCAGCGGGGCGCGGGCGCATAGGTGACCGGTTGCACGAGCGCGGCCGTAACGTTCGCGCCAACGAGCAAGACTTGAGGCGCGAGGATCGCGGTGACTTTTGCCGGGATGCAAAGCGGGCAGTGTGTGGCGTCTGCCTCGCCTCCATCGCCGTGGCCCAGCGCGCTGCAAAGCACGGGCACAGTCCCGTCTGGCAAAACGTAAGCGGAGAGTTCCGGCGCGCGCGGCCCGACCAACGCGCGATCCACCGGTTGGACGGTGAGCGCGGCGAGAGCGGCAATCACCAGCAGAGCTGCAGCGGTGCGCAGGCGCCGGGCGCGGTATCGGATTGTGAGCAACACGTAATTGGCGTTGGCAGCGAATGGCGGCGACTGTGCGACCGAGGCGTCGATCGCGATCAGTGAGCCTGCTTAGTTTGAGATGCTGTGGTGAGGTTCGCGAAGATCATATGTGCGTCAAGCAGACCGCAGCAGTCTGCCGCAAAGCGCAAAGTTCATAAGGAGACCATCGATGACCGAACGTGCTCGTGCGAAAGCTCTGAGTGTCGGTTCACAGATTTCACGTCGCGATATGATTGCCGGCGCGGCGGCCGCGGGCGGCGCACTTATGGTTGCCCCGACCCTTGCGCTTGCCGCGGCGCCTGCGACTGGTGCGCAAATGGCGGCGGCGGCCACTGACCTGCTCGCAGCGCTGGACGAAGCGCAGCGCGCGGCAGCCACATTTGCGGTTGGCGGGCGGCGGTGGCTCCGGTGGAACTATATGACGGGCTCGGCCTTTTCGCCGGGCGTGCCCATGGAACGGATGACCGCGGCGCAGAAAGAGCGGGCGCTGACGCTTCTGCAAAGTGGGCTCAGCCAGGCGGGCTTCGACAAGGCCAAGCGGGTCATGCTGCAGCAGGACATCCTGCGCGACCTGATGAAGAAGGGCTCGCAGAACCGGAACCGCGATCGCTTCTCGGTGATGGTGTTTGGCGAACCGGGCGCATCCGGCATCTGGGGATGGCGGTGGGAGGGCCACCACCTGTCGCTCACCTACACGCTCGACGGACCCAACGTGGTCTCGGTCACACCGAACTCGTTTTCATCCGAGCCGAACACTGTATGGGATGGCCCGCATAAGGGCATGACCGCCTTGCCCGATGAGGAGCGACTGGGTCGTCAGATCTTTGCCGATCTCTCACCGAAGCTGCAGGCGCTCGCCCGCTTTCAGGATCGATCACCAGGCAACGTCCGCGCGACGGCCGGCCGCGAGGGCCGCATCAAAACGCGGGCGGGCGTGCCGCTGTCTGATCTCACCACGCCGCAACGCGATCTCGTTGTGCGCCTGCTCGATGTCTATACGTCCGATCATCTGCCGGCCGACCTCGCGGGCGTACAAAAGGCGCGGGCCCGCGAAGGCGACCTCAACGCTGCAAGATTTGCGTGGGCCGGTGATGAGACCCGCGAGGGTGCGTCGATTTATTACCGGTTGCATGGCGACACGTTCCTCATCGAGTTTGCATCGCTTCATGGCCAGCCGCTGCACCTGCACACAGCCGTGCACGATCGCCAACGCAACCTCGGCCGCCACGTCCGGGGCTAGGCCTCAAGCAGATAGTCCGACCCGCCTGATCCGGAAGGTGCAGCGCACAACGCGCGCGCCTAAGCGTATCGGGCGCCGGCCTGCCCGCTGGACAGACGCTGCTTGAGAGGCGCACACTCACTCCACAACAAAACGACTGTTTGGATGCGCCTCATCGGGGCGGAAACTCAAAACAGGCGGGGATTGCGAAACGCTTTTCGGCAGGAGGAAGCCATGGCGGACAAGACGAACGGCAGCGCGTGCTGCGGACCTGGCTATGCGTCGCCCGAAGAGGCGATGAAGGCCGAGCGCGAGAAGGTCCTTTTCACCGTCGCGCTCTACACCGGCACCGGTGTCGAAAAACCGGATTACCTCGCGACCGTCGATGTCGATCCGGAAAGCGACACCTATAGTCAGGTGATCTCGCGCACGGAGATGCCGCAGATCGGCGACGAACTGCACCACTCCGGCTGGAACGCCTGCTCGTCTTGTCACCATGACGAAAGCAAGACGCGTCAGTACCTGCTGCTGCCGGGCGTGCGCACCGCCAACATCAATGTCGTCGACACTTCGGATCCGCGCGCACCGAAGCTGCACAAGGTTGTCTCAGGCGACGAGATCAAGGCGAAGACCAATCTTTCTGGACCGCACACCGTCCATTGCCTCGGCGCCGATATCATTATCTCGATGCTCGGTGACGCTGAGGGCAATGCGCCCGGCGGCTTCCTCCACCTCGACGAGAACTTTGAGATTGTCGGCCGGTGGGAGAACGACATCACCGGCATGAACTTCAACTATGATTTCTGGTATCAGCCGCGCCACAACATGATGGTGTCGTCAGAGTGGGCTGCGCCGAACACGTTTATGCCGGGCTTCGATCTGGAAGACGTCGCCAAGGGCAAGTATGGCCACTCGATCCACTTCTGGGACTTCGAAGGCAAGAAGATCGAGAAGTCGGTCGACCTCGGCGAAGAGGGCATGATCCCGCTTGAGGTCCGCTTCCATCACAACCCGGATTCAACGCACGGCTTCGTGGCGGCAACGCTCTCGTCCAACGTGTTCCACTGGCACAAGAACGGCAAAGGCGTTGAAGTCGAGAAAGTCATCGACGTGCCAACGATCGATGTCGAAGGCTTCCCCGTGCCGATGCCATCGCTGATCACCGACATCCTGATCTCGATGGACGACAAGTACCTCTACTTCTCCAACTGGCTGCACGGTGATTTGCGCCAGTACGACATCTCCGACCCGTCGAACCCGAAGCTGACGGGGCAAGTCTGGATCGGCGGCCTGCTCGGCAAGGCACCTGAAGTCAATGGCGTCACCGTCGATGGTGCGCCGCAGATGATCCAGCTCTCGCTCGACGGCAAACGGCTCTACGTCACGACATCGCTGTTCTCGACCTGGGACAACCAGTTCTATCCGGGCATGAAGGACAACGGCGCCAAGATGTTCCTCGTCGACTGCGACACCGACAAGGGCGGCCTGACGGTCAACCCAAACTTCGTCGTCGACTTCGGCAAGGAGCCGAACGGCCCGTCGCGCTGCCATGAGATGCGCTATCCGGGTGGCGACGTGACGAGCGACATCTGGCTTTGAGCAACACCAAGCGTCACGCTGTCACGTTTCAAAACCGGGACGGCCTGACGCTTGAGGTGGCCGAAGACGAGGCCATCCTGGATGTTGCCGAGCGCAATGGCCTGACCCTGCCGGTTGCCTGCCGCTACGGCGGCTGCATCACGTGCGCGGCAAAGCTTGTTACGGGAAAAGTCGTCCAGCCCAAAGGCACGGCGCTGAACAAACGCCAATCGCAGGCAGGCTACGTCCTGCTCTGCGTCGCACGCCCACGGATGGATTGCGTGATCGAAGCTGGCGTCGAGAGCCATGCGACGCTTTACGAAAACCCGTTCAGCCGTCCGCCGAAGCAGCGCTGAAGACAGTTGGCGATTGGTGCTACGGCTATCAGCGAAGCGTCTTTGGGGAACGTAAACCTCGAACTCAAACTCTCGGTCATGAGGCGGAGCCTGGCGGTTTAGGGCTTGGCGGTGTGCCTCAGGCGTTCGCACCGTCGGGCGGGACGACGCCCTTCTTCAGGATGATGTTGCCGTAAAGGCGCTGCTCGCCGGTCTGCACGATTGCGAAAGCGTCCGCGGCCCGCTCGTAGAAGCCAAACCGCTCAATGCTCGCGATCTGTGCTGGGTTGTCGGCGATGCGATTGATGATGCCCTGAAACGTCTCGACGATCGGCGGGATCGCCTCAGGTTCGCCGACGACCTGCATGACGTGCGCGGGCGCCGCGTCGAAGGCATCAAGCGGCATGAGCGCAAGGACCGCCTCGAGAACGTCGGTTGCAGCGATCCCATCGAGCCGGACACATTGCGGCCCGAGGCTTTCACCTGGGAAATTGGCGTCGCCAATCACGAGTTCGTCGCCATGGCCCATGGCGCGCAGGACATAGAGAAGCTCTGGCGAAAGAATGGGTGGTATGCCGCGCAGCATGGGGAACCTCCGGGGCGGTGTCGCAGTCGCAGTGTGAAACACATGTCACATTGGCGTGCTTTCGACCAATCGATCACCGGACGACCCGACCGTTTGCCTGAGAGGAGACCGAATGCCCGCGTTTGCCCGAACCGCCACGTGTGTCGCTTGTGCCGCCGCCGCGACAATGCTCGCGCCGCTGCCAGCTGCAGCAGAGTTCACGCTTAATATCCTACACATCAACGACGTGCACTCGCGTGTCGAGCCCATCAACAAGTACAACTCGACGTGTAAGCCAAAGGACAATGCCGCAGGTGAATGTTTCGGCGGCATGGCGCGCCTCAAGACGGCCATCGAGACGCGGCGCAACGCGCTGACGTCAGCCGGTGGGAACGTCCTGACGCTCGATGCCGGCGACCAGTTCCAGGGCTCGTTGTTCTATTCGACTTATAAGGGCGCGGTTGCAGCCGAGCTTATGAACCGGATCGGCTTTGATGCGATGGCGGTTGGCAACCACGAGTTCGACGCCGGCCCCGAGGCGCTCGCGAAGTTCGCAGACGCTGTGACGTTCCCGCTGCTCTTTGCCAACACGAACATCGCCAACGCGCCGGCGCTCGCGGGCAAGATCAAGAGCCATATCGTCAAGGATGTCGGCGGCGAGAAGGTCGCGATCATTGGCGTGCTGGCCGAGGACACCGCCGAGACGTCGTCGCCGGGCCCGAACGTCTCGTTTATCCAGTCCGAGACGATCTTGAAGAAGATCATCGGTCAGCTTGAAGCCGATGGCATCAACAAGATCGTCGTCCTTTCGCACGTTGGGCTTGTGCGCGATATGGAGATCGCAAAGGCGGTTGACGGCATTGACGTGATCGTCGGCGGCCATAGCCACACGCTGATGGACACGTACCCAATGGTCGTGACGGCGCCGAACGGGAAGCCGGTGCAGATTGTGCAGGCCTATGCGTACTCAAAGTATCTCGGCGAGCTCTCGGTCACGTTCGACGACAAGGGCGATGTGACGGAGGCCGAGGGCCGCCTGTGGGAGTTGGGCGCGACGGTTCCTGAGGACGCTGACGTTCTGGCCTACATCAAGGAGAAAGCCGCGCCGATCGAGAAGCTGAAGCGCCAGGTGATCGGCTCGGCGAAGGCTGCGATTGATGGCGCCCGTACGTCGTGCCGCGCGGGTGAGTGCGCCATGGGCAACCTCGTCGCCGACGCCATGCTCGCGCGCGTCAAGGCGCAGGGCGTCGCGATCGCCATCCAAAACGGCGGCGGATTGCGCGCATCCATCGATGCGGGGCCCATTACGATGGGCGAGGTCCTGACGGTGCTGCCATTTCAGAACACGCTGTCAACGTTTGAATTGAAGGGCGCAGACGTGGTCGCCGCGCTCGAGAACGGTGTCGGCAGCTTCGAAAAGGGTGCCGGCCGTTTCCCTCAGGTGGCGGGGCTCAAATACACGTTCGATCCGTCGCAACCGGCCGGATCGCGGATATCGAATGTGATGGTCGCTGACGGTGAGGGCGGGTTCAAACCCATCGCGCCCGATGCCGTTTATGGCGTTGTGTCCAACAACTACATGCGCGGCGGCGGCGACGGCTACAAAGTCTTCGCAGCGAACGCGGCCAAGGCCTACGACTACGGACCCGGCCTTGAACAGGTCGTCGCCGACTACCTGGGTGCGCTCAACGGCGACTACACGCCCTACACCGATGGCCGCATCACGCGGAAGTAGGCGACACGTCTGGCTTTCGAAACAAAGCCTGGCCGGCGCGCGCGCACCGGCCGGGCTGTTGGTCTGTTGGATTGGGCGGCGCCTGAGCCGCTAGAGGTTCCCGCTCTTGAGTTCCTTTGCCATGTGATCGGCCTGGCGGATCGCCAGCGCGACAATCGTCAGCGTCGGGTTTTCAGCAGCACCCGTCGTGAACACGCTGCCGTCTGAGACATACAGGTTCTTGATGTCGTGCGTCCGGCCCCACTTATTGACGACGCCGTCGCGCGGCTTCTCCGACATCCGATTGGTGCCGAGGTTATGCGTCGACGGGTACGGTGGCGTCGGAAACGTCCGCGTTGCGCCAACCGCCTCGTAAAGCGCAACGCCCTGCTTATAGGCGTGCGTGCGCATTGCGATGTCGTTGGGGTGATCATCGAAGTGCACATTCGGCGCCGGCAAGCCGAACTTGTCTTTCACGTCGTGATTGACCGTGATGCGGTTCGTCTCCTGCGGCATGTCCTCGCCGACGATCCACATGCCGGCCATGTTCTCGTAGGCATCAAGCGCCGTTGTGAACTCGCGGCCCCATGCGCCCGGATCAAGGAACGCGGCCATGAATGGAATGCCGAGCGCAAGCGTCTCAAGCTCATAGCCGCCAACGAATCCACGGCTCGGATCGTGGCGTGACTCGTCGGTGATGATCCCGGCCATCGTCGTCCCGCGCCACATCTTCACCGGCTTATCGAAGACAGCGTACACCGAGCCCGTCATGTGTCGCATGTAGTTGCGGCCGACCTGACCGGACGAGTTCGCGAGGCCGTCCGGGAACATGCTTGACGCTGAGTTCAGGAGGAGCCGCGGGCTCTCAATGGAGTTGCCCGCAACCGCCACAACGCGCGCCTTCTGGCGGTGCTCCTTGCCCTCTTTGTCTGCGTAGACAACCGCAGTCACCTTACCCTGATCGTTGTGCTCGATCTTCAGGACGTGGGCGTGTTCACGCACCTCAAGATTGCCCGTTGCTTCGCCGTTCGGGATGTCGGTGTAGGCAGCAGACCACTTCGCGCCCCACTTGCAGCCCTGAAAGCAGAAGCCCGTTTGCTGACACGCGGCGCGGCCGTCCTGCTCGCGGGCGTTGATCGCCATCCGACCGGTGTGGACATCTTTATAGCCGAGCGCTTTAGCGCCCGCTTCGAACACCTTGTAGTTGTTGTTGCCCGGCAGGCCTTCGCGGCCGCCGGTACGCGTGACGCCAAGCTTCGACTCCGCCTTCTCGTACCAGGGGGCCATCTCCTTGCCGTCGATTGGCCAGTCGAGCAGGTTGGCGCCCTGCACGTTGCCGTACGTGGTCTTGGCCTTCCACTCATGCGCTTGGAAGCGCAGCGACGCGCCAGCCCAGTGCGTGGTAGTGCCGCCGACGGCCTTCACGATCCACGAGGGCAAGCCGGAAAAGTCCTTCGCGACGCGCCAGTCGCCTGATGTTGTGCGCGGGTCGGTCCAGGCGAGCTGGCCGAAGCTGTCCCACTCATCGTTGACGTAGTCCTGCGGCAGGTAACGCCCGCCGGCTTCGAGCGCGACGACCTTGACGCCCTTTTGCGCAAGTTCGTTTGCAAGAACGCCACCGCCAGCACCGGTTCCGATTACGACAACGACGCTGTCGTCATTCTTCTCAAAAGCAGCCATCGAAGCCTCCCTCAGATCCAGTTGATGTCGTTGAAGCCACGATCGACGTAGCCGCCCTTCGAGAAGCTCTCGCCCTCGTAACCAAAGATCGGCCAGACCGCCTTCTGGTTATAGAGGCCGGTCACTAGCCCGCCGCGGACGGTCTGGAAGAACGGGCTCTTTTCCATGGAGCGGAGAATGTCGACGCGGTCACGTTCCCAGCCGACATCGACGTAGCTCTTGAAGCCAGCGGCGACTGCGGCTGCGTTCAGCGCGTTGACGCCGGCTTCGACCATCTCGACCTTGCCGGGATCGTCGTAGCCTTTCACTGCGGCTGCGTAGTTCTCGTCGGGGATCCGGTCGTGCGGGTAGATATCCCGCGCCATCTGGATAAGCGTCGCCATCGCCTCTGGCTTGGTATGCTTCATCTCAAGCGCCCAGGCGCCGCTGCTGCCGGCAATAAATCCGCTTCCCAGGACCATTGCGGTCACGCCAAACGCTGACGTTCGCATCAGCAGTTGGCGGCGCGTCCAAGCGCGCCGATCGCCATCCGAATTCATGGGTGATCCTCCTCTTGGTTTTCGTCTTGTCGTTGACACTGTCGGTGTCCGAGCCGGCGCCTTATTGGTAGCGGCCGCGCTTTTCGAGAACTTCGATTTTGTAGCCGTCGGGGTCCTGCAGGAAGAAGAAGCGGGCCATCAGCGCGCCGTCGCGATGAAATTCCTTCACGTCTGCAGGATTGAGCCCGGCTTCCTTGACGCGTGCATGTTCTGCGCGCGCGTCCGGCACGGCGACAGCGATGTGGCCGTAGCCGTCGCCGAGGTCATAGGGCGCGGTGCGGCCCTTGTTGAGCGTGAGTTCAAGTTCGAAGTCGGCGTCCGTGTTGCGCAAGTAGACGAGTGTGAAATCGTCGAAGTCGAACTCGTCGGCGACGTCGAGCCCGAGCGCTTGTTTGTAGAACGCCTTTGACCGGTCCAGGTCGAGGACGCGGATCATGGAATGGATTGCTTTGGCCATGCAGAACCTCCGATCACGTGGAGCGTAGGTTCAAAGTCAGAGGGCCGGGTAGTATCAGAGTACTACGCGCGCGGGTGCCCGTCGCGGCCCGGATGTGGCGCGCGGCGCAGTGTGCAGTGCGGCATCGCACATGCGAGACGACGTCAGGCAGCCGTTGCGGGTTCGGTGCGTCCGGAGGCCAGCTCGGTGAGGCGTGACAGCTCGAGCGGGTCCGGTTCGGCGCCTGAAAGATGCAACAGGCACGTCGTGCGCAACAGCGACGTGAAGTTTGGGATTGTCCCGCGCAGCTCCGTCACCTCATCATAGAGGATCGACAGAAAGCGCGGCGTCGTAAGGCCTTGGCGCTCGGCAATCTCATCTAGGATGAGCCAGAACGCAGCCTCCAGCCGGATACTTGTCGCGTGGCCAGACAGCCGCACTGACCGTGTCACACATTTGAATCCCGCAGGGTCCTGCCCCGCAAAGATGCGGCACATGCCGTCCTCCCATGGTTCCGGCGCTTGACCGCGCCTTGTCTATCGCGCGCGTCAAACGCAACGCGCGGGAGAAGTGTAGCGGCAGGCGTGCGCAGCCGACAACAGACGAAGGTTCAGGCATGAAACGTGATCGCACGTCGGCGGCAGCCGCCGGCGCGTTCGCGGCCCACCAAACGCAAATGGGCCCGAAGCTTTCGCCCCGGGCCAGTCAGACGTGGCGCGCCGCGTTACTGCGATGGCAGTGACGGCACGGATGGCACCGACGGCACCCGCCGGCGGACTTCGCGGCCGACGGCACGGCCGATTGCGCGGCCGGCCCGGCGGACGTTGCGCTTGACGACGCGACCAACGGCTTCCTTGGCGCGGCGGCCCTGCCGGCGGACGAACCGGCCCGGTGGCGACCGCTTGACCGCCCGGCCGACGCGCTGGCCGCCTTTGACGACTTTGCGGCCGACCTTGACGCTTCCGCGGCCGACGGCACGCCCGGCGCGCTTGACGCCCTTGCCGACGGCCTTGGCACCTTTCTTGATGCCGGAGCCTGTTGTCTTCGCCGCCTTCTTCACGGCGCTGCCGGCCTTCTTCGCAGCATTCTTGATCTTGCGTCCGGCGCGCTTGAGCGCCCGCTTTAGCTTGCCGGCTTCGGCTTCTGACGTGATGGTGACAGTGCCGTTGCGATCGATCGTTGGCGCGAGCACGCCAGCTGAGACCACGAACGCAAAGACCAATCCCATGGTCATGGCTTTGATCATCTCTCGGGTTCCTTGTGCCTGAGTTGCGAACGCCGCCGATTGGGGGAGGGGGAGGCGGCTTCAAAGGCTCAGTCGCTGTCAACGGCGCCAAGGTTCACGAGCGATGGGATGTTTTTTCGTGAGCGGTGAGGGGGTGTTCGCGCAGATCGTTTGCTAAGCTGCCGCGATGGAGACCGAGACAACGATGACGGTTTTGGGCGCCGGCGACGTCGCGCTGATGCGCGGGCTTAATGCGATGTTCGCGGAGGCGTTTGAGGACCGCGAGACGTATTGCAGTGCTCCGCCGTCGGACGGCTACTTGGCTGACCTGTTGGCGAAGCCACACACGATCGCGATTGCGGCGCTTGCCGCAGGCGACGTCGTCGGCGGCCTCTTCGCCTACCAGCTCGACAAGTTCGAGCAGGCGCGGTCCGAGATTTATATCTACGACCTCGCAGTCGCCGAGACCCACCGCCGGCGCGGCGTCGCGACGGCCGTCATCGAGGCGTTGCAAGGCGTGGCTGCAGAGCGTGGCGCTGACGTGATCTACGTGCAAGCCGACCGCGGCGACGCCCCGGCCATCGCGCTCTACAACAAGCTCGGCGCAATCGAGACGGTGCACCATTTCGACATTCCCGTGCCGCAGCGCGGAGGCCGGGGTGGTGCGGAGTGAGAGGGCTGAGACCGTGCGGGCCGCGCCCTGTCGGTGGAAGTCGAAGCCGTGACCTAACCGCTGTAGGTAACATGCGCCGTGTCACTTCTCAGTCATTTGGGTCAAGTTTCCCCGTGACCGAGGAAGCCGAGGTTGATGGGCCGAAACGTAGCCGCGGCAGTGCGCTTTGACTGACGTTCGTTGGGAAGTCAGAAGCGGACGAAGCGCGTTTTTCGGGTTTGGGCCACAACCTGCCGCGAGCAGGTGCAGCACGCCCCCAGTACGTGATCGGCGTCGAGGCGCAAAAGCAGACGCGACTTGCTTCAAAAATGCGATCCCGCTGAAACTACAACGACACCCAGCTCTTGGCGAAATCTGCCCGGTTTTGGCGAGATGTGTCCGGCATTTGGCGAAAATTGTCCTGTTAGGTTGGCACCAGTACCGCCATCTTGGGCTCCGGTATTTCGACTTTGAGATGGCAGATGAGCCACTCAGTTTGGCAGCACACTCGACGCAATCGGTCCCTCGGTGACCCTGCGCGGTCGCGATCGCCAAGTTGGGTCGACTGCATCGGATGTGGGGGAGGCCGAGAATGACGACAGTGAGCAATGGAACCGCAATGACTGTCGTCGCATTCGCACTCTCACGCGGCGTTACGATGCCCGATATTGAAGATGTGATGGGCATCACGTGTCACGAACTCATGGCCCCCGAAGCACGCCCGCCAGAGGAGGTCATGCCAAGGATTGTGGGTTTCCTTGGTGACCGGTTTCCTGATGAACCAATTGCGCTGGACTTGGCACGTGCGGCTCCATTTTCGTTCTTCGGCGGTCTCGCTAACGGTGCCCGTTTTGCGGATGATCTGCGCACGGCAATCAAGCTTCTAGCAAAAAACTGCGCAATCATTTCTGACCAACTGGAACTGATCTTTCGTGAGGACCAATGCGAAGCAATACTGATTTCGCGTCATCCTTTGAACTACATCGATAGTGGACGCTCAGCCGAAATCGGTTCCGCCCTGATTGCACGGCTCTTTTCCGAGTTTCTCGGACTGCCTGACTGTATTTAGAGAATAACCTTTTCGCACGCGCCAAACTGCGCAGTCGATCACTACGTCGATTACTTTGGTGTGCCTGTCGAGTTCAATGCGGAAGATATCATCGTATCCATAAAGCCGGAAAAGCTGGATCTGCGGATCGAGCACGCGAATGTGGAGCTCTTCAACTACGTTCAGACGCACCTTAGCGGGATCAAAAAGCAGATTGATGCTGCCAAAGAGCCACGCGAACTTAAGGCACTCAGGAGAGCCGCCGCCGAAAACGCAAGAGCCGGTGTATTCGGCACAACCAGTGTTGCCGCCGCAGCCAACATGAGCATGCGCACGGCACAGCGAATTGCTGCCGAGCACGGCATCACCGTTCAGGGCCTGATCGATCAAGTGCGTGAGCACCGGGCGACTGAGCTGTTGCGGGACAAGCGCCACGACATTGGCTCCATCGCGTTCCTGCTCGGGTACTCAGACGAACGAGCGTTCCGGCGAGCTTTTCAAAGGTGGACTGGAGAATCGCCTTCCGATTTCCGAAAACGTTTCAATAAGCAGATCGAATAGAACCTACGGTTTCTGACGATCTAACCTTTCGAGAAAATCAAACGAACCAATCGTGGCTGAGCAGTGCTCGGCAACGAACGATCCTTTACGTCCTCAACTCAAAACACAACCGGAGGCTAAAATGAGAATTATCTCACAATTCGCAACCACTATGTTCGGGCTATTGGCGGGAGGCATGGTGTTGATCGCAACAGGGCTTGTGCCGTACTGGCGATCACTAGAACCTGCGGCGTTCACACAGGTGTTTTCGACAAGCCTGCCCACCGTTGGTGGAACCATGATTGCTCTGACGATCCTTGGGACCGGCTCCATGGTTCTGGCTGCCGGTCTGGCGATGTGGAAACAGTTACCCGAAAAACTTTGGCTTGTTGCAGGCGCGATCGCCACACTCGTCATGCTGGTCTGCGTTCCACTTTATTTCGGTGCTGCCAATCCGCTCGTTGCCGGTGGCACCTTGAGTGCTGACGCCATAACAGCCGAGCTCGCAACCTGGCAACAGATGCACTGGTTCCGCACCATTGTCGGCGTCCTTGGTCTCTTCTGCGCAGTCCGCGCCGGATACGTCGCCTCAAGACCAAACTGAATTCACCTCAAATCCACGAAAGAAAAGTCTAAAAGGGAGGCGAGATCATGCTTCGTCTACAAGGTATAAACGTCGTTATCGCGCTCATCGTCGCTTTCGCCATACTGCATCTCGCCTTTGCGCCTGAGCATCACTCAACCAGGACGACATGGGCAACTTTGCTCGGTGGCATAGGCTTTCTATTGATGACCTGTTCTGTTGTGTTGGCCACGCGGTTGGAAGCCTTCGAAGAGATCTTCGGTGGACTGGATCGAATGTACCAGGTCCACCGTGTGGCAGGCACGTTTACCGGCGTTTTTGCTCTCATCCACTTCTTCGGAATTCCAAAGGAGTTGCCGGCTGGTGTTGATCCGATTGTGAACTCGACCTTTCCATCCGCGCAGATCGGTATGGCGTCAATGGTCTTACTGGTGATCGGTCTGTTCGTCGCGTTGAACCGCAAGATCAGCTACTCGCGTTGGCGAAACCCTCACAAGGTCATGGCTCTCGTTTACATCCTCGTCATTGGCCATTTCATGAATGCGCCTGGGGCATTCTATGAGCGGTTCAGTGCATCTGGCATCTTGCTCATCGTGGCGGCACTGATCGGCACCGTCGCACTCGTCTATACGATGTTTGGCATGAATAAGCGCACGGCAACGCCGTTCACCATAGAGGCTGTCAACTCTCTTGAAAGAGCAACCGAGGTGGTTCTGAAGCCAGTTGGTGACATGCTGAAGTTCAAGCCCGGTCAGTTTGCCTTTGTTGAAATTCAAGGCAAAGGATGGTCGGAACCGCACCCGTTCACGATTTCCAGTGCACCCGGTGAGAACCGCCTGCGGTTCACCATGAAGGTTCTTGGCGATTGGACCAGAAAGGTGCGTGAAGAGCTGGAACCTGGCGGCAAAGTTCTTGTTCGCGGCCCCTATGGCCGGTTTGATGCTGCGAAAGCCGACGGCAAGAAACAGGTCTGGATTGCGGGAGGGATCGGCCTGACACCGTTCTTGTCAAAGCTTCGCGCAATGGAGAAGGGAGACGCGCGTGAAATCCATTTCGCCTACGCTGCCCGCAATAAGGACGAGGCGATCTTCCTCGATGAGCTGACGTCCATCGCCGCCGAGCGTAGCAACGTTACGCTCTATACTCTGTTTTCCGATGAAGGTGACTTTGCCCGAATTGATGTGGCCAAAGCCAGACTGCCAGACCCACTCTCTGAGTATGAGTAATTCATCTGCGGGCCGAAGCCGATGGTTGATGGCCTGATGAAAGACCTCAAGGGCGAAGGCGTAAAGCGCACTCGAATTCACACGGAAGCATTTGAGTTTAGATGAGTAGCGCGAGCGAGCTGGCAGGCTTGCCGTCAATCGCAACCCTGCCGGCAGATCACTCTTAGCCAATCGGGCTTGCCCCGGTGGCCTGCAAAACAAGGAATGAACGCATGTGGAATTGTAAGAGGTGGAGCGCTCGTCGACATGAGAAGGTGGAGAACGTCATGTGCAGAGGCCGTCGGCAGCGGCAGCCGGGAAGGAACCATGCTTTTGACGAATATCGCGAGGAAACGTTGCGTCGGCTCGACGACGAGCAAAATGAATTCAGCGAGTTTCTCACACGCCTTCGCATGGCAAAGGACAAGGCCGAGTTCGATCAGTTCATGAGTAATCGGACAGCGCGGTCGTCTGTTCCGTCGGTAGGCGCCGGATCTAGAGATCGCGTCCAGAGCTGAGAGATGCTGCAACTGCTCAAGTCCGCTTCGAGCAACGCGCACAATTGGTGCGATGCGCAACAAAGAAGTTGGCGATGACGGCTGTGGGTCATCTGCGGCCGTTCTGCTGGGCCTGACGATGCCCGCTTTATTGTTGAGAGCGGACAGAAGCAGTGGTGGCGGTCAGCAACGCGCCAACTTTTGCAATCGTGATCAAGCCTCATCGGGCGCGGCAGGATTAGGCCACGAGCCCCGTGACCGAGGAAGCCGAATTCGGCGGCTCGACGCGCTGCTGCGTCCGCGCACTTTGGCCAACGTCCACTAGGCAACCAGAGGCAGTCGGGTAGGGCTCTTCGGCCCTGGGCCAGTCTGCCGACCTCACATATGCTAGGGATGCCGCGCGACTGTCTCATACAGCGGACCAAAGGTAGGCCTGATGCGAGCTGATGCTCACCCCCGACAGTCGGAACGCCTGGCCGCCCTGCGTAGCTTTGGCATTCTCGACACGCCGAGAGAGCGTGATTTCGACGAGGTCGTCGAACTCATCGCAACGATCTGCGAGGCGCCGATTGCAGTTGTGAATTTGATTGATGAACATCGGCAATGGTTCAAGGCCGAGGTTGGACTGGGCGTCCGTGAAACCCCACTCGAGACCTCTATTTGTTCCCACGTGATCTTGATACCGGGCCTGACCATCATCCCTGACACGCTCAATGACCCGCGTTGCAACGACAATCCACTTTGCCTGGACGAACCCAACCTTCGCTTTTACGCCGGCATGTGTCTTCAAACCGACAAAGGGCTGCCGATCGGCACGCTGTGCGTCTTAGACACCAAGCCCCGGGAGCTATCCGAGCTGCAAAAGCAGGCTCTTCAAGTGATGGGCCGGCAGGTCATGCGGCAGATTGAGCTCTCCAAAGCGCTCCATTTGTCCGATTTGCAGCGTAAGGAAGTCGACCATCGGGTCAAAAATTCACTGTCGATTATTAGCGCAACGTTATCTATGCAAGCGCGCCAAGTCAGTGATCGTGCTGCAGCAGACGCTCTTTCAAAGGCGCGCAATCGCATTACCGCCATAGGGCAGGTGCACGAGCAACTACAACAAGCAGCCGAGCATGGCCGCATCGAAGTTGAGACGTTCTTTGGCGGCCTGAAAGCCGCTTTGTCAGAAGCGGCGCCTGCGGACACTGAGATCATCGTTGTCATGCCAGATGTCAAAGTCGCCACAGAAGACGCAGTTCATCTCGGTATCGTCACGAACGAACTGATTACGAATTCCATGAAGCATGGCTGCACCGACGGTCCGCTGCTGGTAACACTTACTGGTCGAACAGAAGCCGGCCGATTAGTTATTGAAGTATCTGATAACGGGCCTGGGCTCCCCGAGGATTTTAATCCAGAGAAGCGTTCCGGTCTTGGTCTGAAGGTGTGTCATAAACTCGTTGAGTCCCTGGGCGGTCAATTAACGTGGACGACCTCGCAAGAAGGGACATGCTTCCAATTCTCGGTTCCAATCAAGGTGTCTTAACAGTGGCCCTCGCTCAGTCTCGCCGCCCTTTAAGGCGTGGCCGCAGAGCGCGGTGCTGAAGTCATCGACTGGCCAGCCGACCGCGGCGATGGACGGTCGAACGCAAAGCCTTCGCTCCCAGCGCGACCGCGTACCACGACCCGTCGGTCGAAGTCTGAGCGGTGACGTCGCCGCAAGTGAAGACGTGCGTGCCGTGGCACTGCCCAGCCATTGGGGTCATGTGGCTCCTCCACCGAGGACGCCAAAGTCGATGGCCCGACGCGCTGCCGCGCCAGAACACTTTGCCTGCCGTCCACTCGGCATTCAGAACCGGACGAAGATGGCGCTTCGGCTCCGGGCCACGAGGCGACGACGCCGGACCTTGAGTGCGAAGCTAGATTGTCCGCATCGACCAACTGCGGACATGGCTCTGGATGATCGAGATTGCGATTTGACCCGTCGACCTTATCGAAGAGGGGTTCGCTTTGGCATTTTATAGAGCGGCATGAGAGGTCCGTCATTTGGGCGGCCTTGCCGGTGGCGATCACCCCCGCGACACCACCTGACAGCTAAGATGCAAGCAGTCCCGCCTCGAGAATTTTCATTGTAGCACCAGCGCGTGTTCGGACACCGAGCTTGCGATAAACGTTCTCCAAATGCGTGCCCACGGTCTTGGGTGAGAGGTCCAGCAAACCGGCGATCTGCTTGTTGGTCAGTCCCTTGGCAAGGAAAGCTGCAACCTCTTTTTCGCGATCAGTGAGATTCGGGAGAGAGCTGGATTCGAGAACGGTAGAGACCCGGCGAACGTTACCCGTTATGACGTCTTGTGCCGTCGCAATGATGGCGTCATCGAAGCGGTTCGTGCCAACCTCGCCAACCAAGAATGCCTGCAGAGCCTTGCGACGTGTCGCACAATCCGCCTGGGGCGAATATGGAGCTGCCGTTTCTCCAAGTGCAACGGCCAACTGCACAATGCGCGCTTCAGTCGAGATGGAAGACGCTGTCAATCCACGATGGCCGCCACTACCGTCCAGACGCTCATATGCGAGAGATGCAATGCGCGCCTCGTCCGCCAGCCCCGGACTCCGGGACAGGATCCGTTCGGTCCAATGGGGAGCTAATCTGCGCGCCTCGCTCTGCGTTTGCGCGGCAGTCGTGATTTCTGCGCTCGGCACGGCAACGAAACCGAGCTGGCTCAGGCTTGCTGCACGCCTGACGCGCTCGCACACATTGTGTTCTTGCCCAAGCCCGTGAGCTATTGCTTGCGCATAACGACCAGCCAAACGTCCGAGGCCAACACGTTCCGGTTGCTTTAAGTCGGCATAGTCGCTCAGCAACTCGCACATATGGTCGATACCAAAGGTCGGCGCGCTCGCACCGATTGCACAACATTTCAGAGCATAATCGACGATGCTTACCTTTGAAGCTTCAGCAAGCCAGTGTGCTCCTTCCTTTCCAACAATCGTTGCAATGTGTGGATCGTAGATCCGTCCTCCACGTGACTGGATGAGAACGCTGGCCCGGGTTGCACCGTAGTTGCGAGAGAAAACTTCAAGGTCGCTCGCTGCCGACACAAACTGCGCGCACATATGAATGGCATCACCGCGCTTGATGCCTGGAAATCCGCTTCCATCCCAATTCTCGAAGAGATCGACAATGCTATTTGCAAGGCGTTCGTCAAAACTTGCGCGTTTTGAGATCTCGATCGCCGCGTCACAATGCATTTCTGCCAAAGGCTGAACCAGACTGTGGATCGAGACGGTCGGCGGCTCTTTTGATACGAACGGATTTCGGTCAGCAATGAGTTCGCTTCGTCCCCGGATGTCATCTCCGAGTAGTTCGGCAAACTCGCGCGCATTCGCAGTGCAGCCTGCCCATCGGATCATCGCAAGTTGAGCGCTCGCGGATCGTGTCCAGATCGGCGCGCCGGCCCTTTCAGCAATGCGCGCAGCCAGAATGGCAGTGAGCGGAGAGTGTTGTGGCGGCTGCCCCATGCTCAGGTCTCCGGCAAAGGCAATCGCGCCCAAAAACTGTTCCTGCACAGCCAAGCACCTCGCTGTCATGAGCGTCACTCTCTCGATCAAACCTGATTACCATCATAACGCGTGAAAGCCCTCAGGCATTTGCCCGATACTTTTGCAACGACACGCCCGTTAGACCGAAACCGTGCGCAACAGAAGGAGCGCACGGATCACGAGGAGTCTGATAAACATGATTAGAAGTTTAGTTGCTGCCGCTTGTGCAAGCACTCTGTTGTCCATGTCTCTCAGCACAGCAGCCGAGGCGGCCGGTGTACGTGTTCGAGGGGCTATCAAGGCGATTTCCGACAACTCTGTCACGGTCGCGACGTCTGCCGGCCAGGATGTCAAGGTGAAGCTCGCGAATCCGGTTGTTCTCCTTTATCGCGACATCGCCTTTTCAGAGGTTCCCAAGAACGCGTACGTCGCGGTTCCTTCGATCGCGGCACCGGACGGCGCGCGGCGCGCTTTGGGACTTATTGTCTTTCCCGAAAAAATGAGAGGTCTCAACGAAGGCTTCAAAGCCTGGGATCTCGGGACAGAAAGCAAGATGACAAACGCCACGCTTGCAAAGGTCACTGACAAGGGCGGTGAACGTGTCCTGACCGTCACCTATGGGGCCACATCACAAAAGGTTCTTGTGCCTCGGTACGTCCCAATTACGACGTTCGCACCGGCACCTGATCGCAAACTAGAGGTCGGCCTAAACGTCGTGATTTTTGCCGATGATAAGACCGGCGCGCTGACCGGCAAGTTTGTCGGCGTGCACGAGAATGGTGACCTGCCACCTATCTGACGAAAGGTCCGTGACACGTTAAGAGCAAAGGCAAGTGAGCATGCGCCAGATTAAACATAGATCGCCACATGCCCTATGGCTTCGTCTGGCGCACTGGACACTTGCCATCTCGACACTCGGTCTCATATCCAGCGGGTTTGCAATCTTCAACGCGGCACCGTTCTACGACATCTCATTCCCAACTGTGATTGCGCTGGGCACTGACCTCACAGGTGCGCTCCGCTGGCACTTTCTCTTCATTTGGACATTCGCCGGAAGTCTGTCCCTGCTGATACTGGGGCGGCTTATTAAAACACGGAGTGCGCCGCCACTCATCCCGATCCGCGCGTCGAAGGTGCGGGTTGAGATTGTGGATACCTTTCGACTGAAGCTGGCTCATCAGCCGGGCGTGTACATTCACACACAACGGCTCCTCTACTTGGGTTGCTTTGCCTTACTTGCACTCGCGCTCCTTTCAGGCCTCGTTCTCTGGAAGCCTGTCCAGCTTCAGGCGCTGGCTTCGGTCGTCGGCGGATATGAGCTCGCTAGGCGCATACACTTTTGGTCAATGACCGGGCTGGGTGCCTTTATTGCGGTTCACCTCACAATGGTTCTCGTCGCGCCCTCAACGCTTCTGGGCATGCTGTTTGGCGCCCGAGTGCCTCGGAGTGAGAAAAGTTCGGAAAAATCATGACAGAGAGACTGCAACCGACACGTCGGGGGGTGATTGGCGGCCTAGCCGGAATGACACTTGCCGGTGGCGCAGCGGCCGTTCTCTCGATCCCAGTGATGCGACGCCCGCTCTTGGATGCCGCATCACAATGGAACGATAAGGTCCAAGCTGCGCTGTTTCAGCCGGATCGTCTTGCGCCTCTTTATCAAGAAACTGAAATCACACGCCCGTTCAGATACAACGCGTTTTACCCGGAAGCCTACGCCCCGAAACTTGATCCTGACACATGGCGACTTGGTGTGAGTGGCCGGGTTGCAAGAGGAACATCTTTCCAACTGGACGACCTGCGGCGCATGCCGCAAGAGGCACAGGTCACCCGTCTCATCTGTATTGAGGGATGGAGCGCCGTCGGCAAGTGGTCGGGTGTCAGGCTTGGGCGGTTGCTCGATTTGGTTGGTGGTGATGCTGAAGCCCGCTATGTCAAGTTTGAATGCGCTGAAGGCTATACCACATCCATCGACATGGCATCGGCGAGACATCCACAAACGATCCTCGCGCTTGATTTTCTCGATCAGCCTTTGCCGAGGGCGTTTGGCGCACCTTTGCGTCTCCGCATCCCAACCAAACTCGGATTCAAGAACGCAAAATACATCACCAAGATCATCGTCACCAATGACTATCCCGGCGGCTATTGGGAGGATCAGGGCTATAACTGGTTCGCCGGTCTGTAGTCGTCCTCATGACGAGCGCTATGAAACGGATCGGCAATGTCCGCACCGGACCATCTTGGGCCGTTCTGTATAACGCCACGTCGCCTGCTTTGTTGTTGAATGCGGACATGAGTGGCGGTGGCGATGAAACCCAAGCTGACCATTCCACGGAAAGCGTCGACGGCTGGTTGGCCGCCGACGCCGTGTGGTCAGTTCGTTTGCTTCAGCTCGGTATAGTCTCCGCGAATGCGTAGGGTTACGGTGATGTCCTGCTTGTCGCGGTTTCGCCAGAACCAGCCGTGTTCACCGGCGAACGGCGCTGTCATGGTGCCGGCGCCCTCGGTCTTGCCGCGTCCCTTCTCGTAGGTATGTGACTTGCCGCCGCCGTGCGCGTGCAGATCGAAGTTCACCCGTCCGCCTTCGCCAGACCACTGGTATTCCGCCGATGCACGTTCGGCCATCACCAGTTTGATTTCTGCTGACGCGCCCGGCTTCAGCGTGAAGGTAACGTCGTCTTTCCATGCGTCTTGTGCATGAGCCGACGGCACGAGTGCTTCAAACAGCCACTCGAACGCGCTCGACTGCGGACCACCATGGGACGGGCTAATGTGCGGCGGCGCCGGAACAAGCTCGCCGTCTCCACCGCGTGCATCACGATATAGCTGTGATCATGATCGGCCGCATCGTGGCTGTGGCCGTGCAATGCCCAAAGAAGGTCTTCAAGCTCGCCGTGGCTGTGACCGTGTTCGGCAACCAACTCTGCGTGGGCCTGGTCAGCGGCGCCAAGCATCGGGGCGTGGGTGTAGGCTGGCAAAACGGACTAGACCAAAACGCCGATCCCGACGATCGCCACGAAACCCCGACAGGTCGAGGAGCGGAAGATTGTATGCAACCGATACAATGAGATCTCTTCCTCGGCCGAAGCTGCCCCTGTTGTCGCCGGCGCGCACAGCGCTAAGACAACGTTCGGGACGATGCAACGAGCTTCACGCCGATGGCTCAAGATCAGGGGCACAATGTGGCAGCTCGTTTGCTGCAGCAGGACAGACCATGCTGGACGTTCTCAGCAATCGTACCTACGGCCGGCTGTTTGCGGCACAGCTCATTTCGCTGCTCGGTACCGGGCTCGCGACCGTCGCACTCGCGCTGCTTGCTTACGAGTTTGGCCCCGACGCTGCCGGGTCGATTTTGGGCACTGCCCTTGCCATCAAGATGGTGGCGTATGTGTCGGTGGCGCCCGTTGCGTCCGCGCTTGCCCAAAACGTCGAACGCCGAACGCTCTTAATCGCACTTGATGTCATCCGCGCGTTGATTGCGTTGTGTTTGCCGTTTGTGACGCAGATCTGGCAGGTCTTCGTCCTAATCTTTCTGCTTCAGTCAGCGTCGGCTGCGTTCACCCCCGCCTTCCAGGCAACAATTCCAGACGTTTTGGAAGATGAGGAGGCCTACACAAAGGCGCTATCGCTCTCGCGCCTCGCCTACGATCTGGAGAACCTGATCAGCCCCTTGCTTGCAGCCGCGATGTTATCATTCGTCGGCTTTCACTGGCTGTTTGCCGGGACAGCGGCAGGCTTTGCCATCTCCGCGCTGCTGGTGTTGTCCGTCGCTTTGCCCAGGCTCAAGGGCCTGCATGACAAAGCTTTCGCCGAACGCCTGACCCATGGCGTTCGCATCTTTTCCCGCACGGCGCGATTGCGCGGGCTGATGGCAATTAATCTTGCGGTGGCCGCGTCGGGCGCGCTCGTCATCGTGAATACCGTCGTCTACGTGCAGTCTGAGTTCGGCATGGATGCGCGTGCGACGGCGATCGCGCTGGCGGCGTTTGGTGGAGGCTCGATACTGGTCGCGCTGACACTTCCGCGTGTTCTCGCGCACACTGGCGATCGCCTCGTCATGTTGGCGGGCGCAACTCTTGTTACGCTGACAACCGCCGTCGCCGCATTGGTCCCAAACTACGCGATGCTACTCGTTCTGTGGGCCCTGACAGGGATCGGCTATGCCGCCGCACAGCTCCCGGTCGGACGCCTGCTTCGGCGATCTGCGGCCGCGTCGGACCGACCGGCGGTATTCGCCGCGCAGTTCGCGCTTTCACACGCCTGTTGGTTGATCACGTATCCCGTAGCTGGATGGATCGGAAACGCTGCTGGCTTAAGCGTCGTAGCGCTGGTGCTATCCATATTGTGCGCGATCGGCAGCATCGCAGCGGTTCTGGCTTGGCCGGCGGAAACCGAGAAGCCGATCGCGCACGCGCACCATGACCTGCCAGCCGACCACCCGCACCTTACCCAGGGCGACCTGCTCGGCCCTAACCGTCATCGCCATCCCCAGATTGTCGACGAGCTTCATGGGACCCGTACCTGGGCAGACTGAGCGAGCCCGTCGCCTATGACCCGACGCGCCAGGCATGAAATTGCGCCCCCCGTCACAGCAATCACCAACAGCGGACATCCATGCGCGCTCGGCCGCAAAGGCTGTCATATCGGCAATCAAGACGGCGACCGATGTGGTGGTGTAAAACATGTCGGCCGACGTCCACGGACGCCACCGCGCGAACGCGATCAACGCGCCACAACAAAGGACTGAAGGACGATGATGGATTTGGTGAGGGCGACGGGTTTGGCGGTTGCGGCTTTGATCCTGACGGCCACGCTGGCATTTGCCCATTCGAAGATGTCGACCAGCACCCCGCCAGATGGGGGCACAGCGAAGGCCGGACTTGAGCGCTTGCAAGTGGCGTTCGAGAAGCCCGTCAGGGTCGTGCGCGTCGTCGTGAAGCGGACCGATGAGGCGAGCGACGTTCCCGTACTTGAGCCCGGCGTCTCGAAGTTCACCACGACCTACGGCGTCAAAGTCGCGCCGCTCGGTCCTGGCGCCTATCGCCTGGATTGGACGGCCGTTGCAAAGGATGGCCATGTCATGAAGGGCAAGCTTTCATTCTCAGTGACGCCCTGATGACCGTTTGATGTCGTTTGCAGAAATCGATGTCGCGGCGCTGTTGCTCCGTCTTGCTGTGTTGCTTGGCTGCATAGCCGCTGCCGGTGGGGTTTTCTTCGGGGCAACGATGCCGAAGACGCCGGCGGTCGTCCCGGTGCTCCGGTGGCAGGTGATCACTGGCGCCTTGCTCATCCTGCTTGTGGAGCCGCTGCGCTACATCAACTTCCAGTTGACGCTGAGCGGCGGTGATGTCGGCTTAGCGTTTGATCCCTCAATGCGCTGGGTGGCGTTCGAGACGGCGATCGGCCAGTCCGCTGGCGTGCGCGCGGCTGGCGCGTTGGTCTTGCTGGTATCAGGGTTGCGGCACAGGGCGCTTAGCGTCGTCGCCGCGATCGCCATCGTTGCATCGTTTGCCGTCGAGGGTCACACGGCGTCGCATGGCGGAGAGCGGTGGCTGGTGGCCGGCCTGCTGCTGTTGCACCTGAGTATCGCGCACTGGTGGCTCGGCGCGCTCTTACCGTTGCGCGCGGCAATTGCATCCAGCGGACACACCGAAACAGCAGACCTCTTTGAATGGTTCGGGTCCCGGGCCGCTGGCGCCGTGGGTGTCCTCGTTATTGCCGGCGGCCTCCTGCTCGGGCTGCTCACATCCTGGCAGCTTGATCTCACGAGCCCGTACCAAATCGCGTTCGCCCTCAAGCTTGCAGGGTTCGCGGCAATTCTCGGGATTGCCGCACGCAACAAACTGCGCTGGACGGGGATGCTGCGGACCGATCCGCCCCGCGCGCGGACCGGTCTCCGCCGGAGCTTGCTCATCGAAACCGTCGTCGCAGTTCTGATCCTATCCGCAACCGCGCTCGTGACATCCTTCCCGCCAGCAGCGTGACGGCCGCGATTTGGGCAGGGGGGTGTGTGGCGACGAAGGCGCGGTTGTACGAACCGACGGTATCGGTCAGGTGTGCGTTTGGCGGAGTTTGCAGCCATATGTCGAGGCGCCAATCGATGGGCTGCACGATCGCTGTGGTACGGCATCACTACGTCCGAAAACGACAAGTCAGGGCTCGACAGCGTTGTGTCTGGAGCACGCCTCGCTGATGCTATCAGACCGGGCTTGGACTTTCCCAGCCATTGGATTGACCGCCGAGCGTTACAAATTGGCGGGCATTTCGGACGACGGTCAATGACGCTCACGCGGAGCGCTTCACACACAATTTAGGTACCATGGCGCGGTGACATTCGTTGCGATCCCTGATAATCTGATATCGACGTCCTATTTTCCGGATTATGCGGGGGAAGCGAAGATGAGCGTTGCGGGAAAACGAACTGTTCAAATAGAACGGCGTCAGCGCGGTTTCTTTGGCAGGATATTTCAAGTCTTGTTCTGGCTCTTCAATATTCTCATGTTGCTTTTTCTTGTGTCCGCAATCGCTGGAATGGGTGACGTTGCAAACGATGCTATGTCTGACGCTGAAAAGGCTGGGGCTGGCCTCGGTATGTTTCTCGGCCTCGGCATAATTCTTTGGACATGGTTGATCGGCGGCCTGGTGTTTGGCTTAATGATGTACGCATCCCGCGGTAAAAAGATCATCGAAACTATATAGTCTTGAACATGACGGCAAAAATTTACGCTGCTATGCTCGCTATGACCTCATTAGTACTATGTCGGCCCGAGCAGGCCTGGTCACAGTCCTCAGAGCGCCTGCAATTGGCGAACAATCTCGGCACTGTGATTGCCCCGGAGGCGTATTGCGGTCTTAGTTATGATCAAACTGCGGTTGCCGCCTATATTGAGAAAAATGTGAAGCCTGGTGACATGGCGTTTCCATCCTCACTCCAAATGATGATTCAAGGTGCGAAATTCCGGCAAGAGAGTATGTCATCCACGGCGAAAACGGCGCATTGTGCTCAGATTAAACGCATAGCTATCACGTAAGGATTTGTCGACTAAGTATGACGTTTGGATTGCCTGAAGTTTACCTTGCATGAGCTTGCTGCCGCGGCTTGAGCAGGTCGAAACTTGCGCGCTCTGGAGGGCTGCTAATCACCCCTTCTCATGCGAGTAAGTCTAATTTGTGCAAAGCCAAGGCGACCTCTAACCAAACAAGTCTGTTATAGGCAAACAGCATTCTACAGCGGATCGGTAAAGAGTTAGCAGCCTAGGCACCCAGCGCGAGGAGTGGCTCCTATTGGTGTGCCAGTGCGCAGCGGTGTAAAGAAAGCAGGTCGAGGGGCGTGTTCATCCCCATTGCGGCCATGATAATCCATAGCAGCCACGTAATCGGCGAAATCAAGACGCTTATGAAGGCGAATCTGGATTAAGAAGGGCCGATCGACGAGGGGAGGGAGAAAACCAATGGCAAAAGGCAAACCCGTGGAGCTGGCAACCGGTAGCTTCGCCAACCAGAAGGAGGCGAAGGACTTTTTCAAGGCAATGCTCAACGGTTACACGCCTAAAGAGCGTGTGTCAGACGAGGACGCCTTACACCTGGCTTCATTGCTTGAGCGCCATACCGAGTATGACCAAAAGGTCGGTTGCGGGGTCGATCACTTCAAGGTCATGATGACAGAGCATGGCACTCAATGCTTTTGGGTGATCCGCACGGATGGCAGCGGAACGGATTTTTCTTACACCCACTGCATCGAGGGGCGGGCGCCGGCCCTGAAGCAGGAAGTCGCGCAGGCTTTCCGGCAAGCTGTACGCCTTGACCTGTTCAAGGCGCGTGACAAGTTTTTTGCCGAGCACAAGGGCGCCGATGGTATGGTCGCCTGCGGCAAGACCGGCGAACGCATCGCGCCGGACGACGGCAATATGGATCACATGCCGCCGATGACTTTCGAAGTGATTGTGACGACATTTCTCAAGGGGCGCAGACTTCGTCTTGAGGACGTGTCGCTTTCCAAGGCTACCGACGACCAAGTTGCGACGACGTTGACTGACGACGCACTCTCAGATGCGTTCCGGCAATATCATGTTGGCGTTGCACGGCTTGAGTTCGTGAAAAAGCAGGTTAACTTGGCGCAGTCGTCGAGGAATCGACTGAAGTCGGGCCGCATCAAAGTGACGGGTGCAGATTAGCTGACGCGGCTCGCCGAGAACCAGTCGTAGTTTGAGCCTGACCACCGAGCCGGTCTGCTTCCCGAAGCTTCAATTTCTAATCGTCGACGAGTTGATGAAAGTAGTAACAAAGGCCATCTGGTGCCACGACGAAAAAAGCCCGAAATTGTTTGCCGTCCCGCTGGTCCAATCGGACGTCGCCAAGCTTCAAACCGGTTGCTTCGATTTCCGCTTTCGCACGATCAATATCGGAGACCAAGATAGCCGCACCATCTTGGCTCGCATCGCCGCCATTTACCGCGAAACCGATTTTCGTCCCGTCCCTTTCTAGGATGACTGTCGGAAAGGGCTGCTCCAGTCGCTCGACCTCCTTCATGCCAAACGATCGACCATACCACTGGGCCGCACTATCCAGATCGTTGACAGGCAGCGCCAGTACGTCCTGCTGATAAGGGAAGGCCTGCTTGAACAATAGGTCTGCTGACATGTCACGTTCACGACCGTCTGTTGATGCTCAACTATACCATACGACCGTGAGAGCTCCATGACTTGAGGTCGTCGGCTCCTGGGATTCTGCAGTCGTGGTGCTCGAAGCAACCGGCTGAAGCCAAACTTCTGATTCGGGTCTATCCCCACCACCCCCATTGACACAACCGCCGCCATCGCCGCCGATACCGGCGGCGAACACGGGGCTTACGGATGAGAACGCAGACACGCGCGGTGGTGATTGGCGGCGGGATCGCGGGGTGCGCGACGCTCTATCATTTGACGCGTGAAGGCTGGAGCGATGTCGTGCTGGTCGAGCGCGATGAGTTGACGTCCGGCACGACGTGGCATTCGGCGGCGCAGGTGACGAACTTCGGCATGAACCAGACAATGGTCGGCCTGAAGTCGCATTCTATCGCGCTTTACAAGGAACTGGCCGCCGACCCCGAGTATCCGATCAACTACCACCATGCCGACGGCGGCATCCGGCTCGCGAACACGCAGGCGCAGATGGACGGCTACCGGCACTTCGCGTCGATGGCGAAGGGGATGGGCGTCGACTTCGAGGTCATTGACGCGGCCGAATGTGCACGCCGCCATCCGCTGATCTCGACCGACAACCTTGTCGGCGGCCTCTGGGACCCGCTCGACGGCGATATCGATCCGGCGCAGCTCTGTCAGGCGCTCGCGCGGCGCGCGCGCAAGGCCGGTGCAGAGGTCTATCGCAAGACGCCGGTCATCGGCCTGACGCAACGTGGCGACGATACCTGGATCGTGCACACGCCCGCCGGCGATATCGCAACGGACGTCGTGATCAATGCCGGCGGCTACCGCGTCAACGAGATCGGCGCGATGATGGGCGTTGAACACCCCGTCGCCTCGATGGAGCATCAGTACTTTGTGACTGAGACGATCCCTGCGATCCGCGACGCGGGCCGCAGGATGCCGCTGCTGCGCTGTCCGATTTCGGATTACTACTGCCGGCAGGAGCGCGACGGCCTGTTGCTCGGCTTCTATGAGCAGGACTGCCGGACGTGGGGGCTCGACGGCATTGACCCGGGCTTTAGCAACGACCTTTGCCCGGACGACCTCGACCGCGTGACCGACGTCCTGGAGGGCGCGTTCGCCCGCATGCCGGCGCTGACTGAGGCGGGCATCAAGACGGTCATCAACGGACCGATCACCTACACGATCGACGGCGCGCCGCTGGTCGGGCCCATCCCCGGCAAGCGCAATGCGTATTGCATCATCGGGCTCCGGGCCGGCGTTGGCGAGGGCGGCGGCCACGGCTGGCTGCTCGCGCAGCAGATCGTGCACGGCGAGGCCTGTTACGATACCTGGCCCATCGACCCGCGGCGCTTTTCAGGCCACGCGAACGTCGAACTGACCGCGCTGAAGGCGATCGAAGACTATCAGAACGAGTTCCGGTTTCACTTCCCCCATGAGCATCGCCCGGCCAGCCGGCCCGCGAAGACAACGCCGCTGACGCCTGTCCTTGCCGCCGAAGGGGCGCACTTTGGCGTCGTCAACGGCTGGGAGCGGATCGACTACATCAAGCCCACCGCGGATGTCACGGAGACGCTCGGCTTCCGCTTCAACGAGGTGTTCGCCGTCGTCGCCGATGAGGTCGCCCACGTTCGCCAGAGCGTCGGACTGACCGAGGTGAGCGGCTTCAATCGGCTCGAGCTGACCGGCCGTGACGTCGACGCGTTTCTTGATCGCGTCATTTGCGGCCGCGTGCCGAAGACGCCAGGGCGGGTCGGCCTTTGCTATCTGCTGAACGGCCACGGCATGGTGAAGTCGGAGGCGACGATTGCGCGCTTGCCCGACGGCCGCGTTTGGTACGGTTCGGCGGCCGCCTCAGAGATCCACGATCACGATTGGCTGTCGGCGCACATCGGGCTCGGCGAAGACGTGCAGGTCCGCTCGCTCACCAACGAGATGACGACGTTGGTGATCGCGGGGCCGAAGGCGCGGGACGTGCTGAGCGCGGCAAGCCGTGGCGATTGGTCGAAGGCCGCGGTCCCGTGGCTGAGCGTCAGACCGTGTACGATCGGGATTGCGAAGGCGGTCGTGCTCGCGGTCAGCTTCTCAGGCGAACTTGCCTACGAGATCCACGTGGCGAACGCGCAGCTTCACGCAGCCTACCGCGCCCTGCGCGCGGCCGGCGATCCGCTTGGGCTCAAACTGTTCGGTTCGCGGGCGATTGAGAGCATGCGGCTTGAGAAGGGCTTCCTGCACTGGAAGGCCGATCTTCTGACCGAGTTCGATCCCTTCGAGACCGGCCTCGCGCGGTTTGTTGATCTCGAGAAGGCGGACTTCATCGGAAAGGACGCGTTGGTGAAGCGGCGCGCAGCCGGTCCGGCCAAGCAACGCGTGACGCTCGCAATCGACACGACCGAAGCGCCCGCGCAGCCCGGAGCGTCGGTCTGGCAGGACGGACGTTTGGCCGGCACCGTGACATCCGCTGATTGGGGACATCGGGCCGGGCTGAACCTCGCCTATGCGTTTGTGGCCCCCGAACAGGCGGCACTTGAGACAGCCCTTTCCGTCGACGTGCTTGGCGACCGCATTGCCGCGCGCGTCATCGCGCCGTCGCCATATGATCCGGAGCATACTCGCATGCGGGCCTGAGCCCGGATGGCCAACCGTCGTTGGCTAGGCCCCCGGACGCCCGGTCTTCCGCGGCCGGCCGCGGCGCTTCTTCTTTTCAGCCGGATCGTCAAACTCGACAGTCTTGGTCGGGCGTGGCCGCGCGGTGACGGGAATGCTGTTACTTGCGTGCGGGCCCATCTCTTCAAGTGCGGGTTTGTGCGGGCCTTTGATGTTCTCGCCGAATGCGCCGGCGCTATCGGTCGGGGCACGGTCGGCCGGTTTGCGCAGCTTCTTGTTTTTGTAGCGCGGGTTGTCGCCCCCTGAGGCCGATGCCGGGAGGTTGGCCGCCGCGCCGTACTTCTGAGGCCCGGCAAAGGCGCCAGCCTGGCCCTCGACGTCGCGTTGACGCGCCATCGGATCGTCTGAAATCGCAAGCTCGGTTTCCTGCAGCCGCTTGAGCTCGTCGCGCAGGCGCGCCGCGTCCTCAAACTCGAGATCGGCTGCGGCTTCGCGCATGCGCTTTTCGAGATCGGCCATCACCGCCTGCAGGTTGTGCCCGACGGTTGGGGCTTCAGCGTCGCTGTCGCGGCCACCGCCACTGGCAAGACCGGCGTCAACAGTGACGCGGTCGCGCTCGTAGACGCTCTCCATCACATCAGAGATGTTCTTTTTAATGCTCTCCGGCGTGATCCCGTGCTCGACGTTGTAGGCAACCTGCTTTTCGCGGCGGCGGTCCGTCTCTGCAATCGCGCGCTCAAGCGAACCGGTCATCTGGTCGGCGTAAAGGATCACGCGGCCATCAACGTTCCGCGCCGCGCGCCCGATGGTCTGCACAAGCGACGTCTCTGAGCGCAGGAAGCCTTCCTTGTCAGCATCGAGGATCGCGACGAGCGCGCACTCCGGAATGTCGAGGCCCTCGCGCAGGAGGTTAATGCCGATCAACACGTCGAACGCGCCGAGGCGGAGGTCGCGGATGATCTCGATGCGCTCAAGTGTGTCGATGTCTGAGTGCATGTAGCGGACGCGGATGCCCTGCTCGTGCATGTATTCGGTCAGGTCTTCCGCCATCCGCTTAGTGAGCGTGGTCACGAGCGTGCGATAGCCCTTGGCCGCAGTCTGGCGGACCTCGTCGATGACATCATCGACCTGGCTTGACGCCGGCCGGATCTCGATGACCGGGTCTGTGAGGCCGGTTGGGCGAATGACCTGCTCGGCAAACGTGCCTCCGGTCTGCTCAAGTTCCCAACCACCCGGCGTCGCTGAGACGAAGACCGACTGCGGGCGCATGGCGTCCCACTCCTCAAACCGCAGCGGGCGGTTGTCCAGGCACGACGGCAGGCGGAAGCCGTATTCGGCGAGGGTTGCCTTACGCCGGTAGTCGCCGCGGAACATGCCGCCGATCTGCGGGACCGTCACATGGCTTTCGTCGGCAAAGACGATGGCGTTGTCGGGCAGGTACTCGAACAGCGTCGGCGGCGGGTCGCCAGGTCGGCGGCCGGTAAGGTAGCGCGAGTAGTTCTCAATGCCGTTGCACGCGCCCGTCGCCTCCATCATTTCGAGGTCGAACATCGTGCGCTGCTCAAGCCGCTGCGCCTCCAGCAGCTTGCCGGTGTTGTAGAGTTCTTCAAGGCGCTGCTTCAACTCGGTCTTGATCTGGTTCATCGCCTGCTTGAGCGTCGGCTTCGGCGTCACGTAGTGCGAATTCGCGTAGATCTTTACGAGCTTCAGGTCCTGGCTCTTTTGACCGGTGAGCGGATCGAACTCGGTGATCGTTTCAATCTCGTCGCCGAACATCGAGATCCGCCACGCGCGATCTTCATAGTGCGCCGGAAACACTTCAATCGTGTCGCCGCGCACGCGGAATGTACCGCGGATGAAGTTCGCGTCGCTGCGCTTGTATTGCAGGGCGACGAGGTCGGCGAGCAACTGGCGCTGCGAGATCTGCTCGCCGGCCTGCAGGGCAAACGTCATCGCCGTATACGTCTCGACCGACCCGATACCGTAGATGCACGAGACCGAGGCGACGATGATGACGTCGTCACGTTCGAGCAGGGCCCGTGTCGCGGAGTGGCGCATGCGGTCGATCTGTTCGTTAATCGAGGCCTCCTTCTCGATGTAGGTGTCGGTCCGCGGGACGTAGGCCTCGGGCTGGTAGTAGTCGTAGTAGGAGACGAAGTACTCGACGGCGTTGTCGGGGAAGAAGCTCTTGAACTCGCCGTAAAGCTGCGCTGCCAGCGTCTTGTTTGGTGCAAGGATAAGCGCCGGGCGCTGGGTCTTCGCGATGACATGCGCCATCGTGAATGTCTTGCCGGAGCCGGTCACACCGAGCAGCACCTGGTCGCGTTCGAATTGATCGACGCCCGAGACGAGTTCAGCGATCGCGTCGGGCTGGTCGCCCTTGGGCTCGAAGTCTGACGCGAGCGTGAATTGGACGCCGCCTTCGGACTTCTCAGGCCGGTCCGGGCGATGCGGTGCGAACTCTGGCAGCGTGCCGGCGACCAGCGGGTGGCTCGCGATCATCGGCTGCTGGGCGAGGACCGCCTTGGCTTTGTCTGAGCGTTGTTCGGGTCGCGCGAGCATCGCGTCGAGCGTCGCAGTGAGGCTTTCACCACCCATCGGCGGGCGCGGGCCGGATTGGCGCAGCGCTGGCAGAGGCTTCGCCTCAACGTTCGCGTACTGGCTTGGATCGGGCAGGGCTGCCGGGCCGCTGGCGGCCGTGAATGCCGCCTGCGGCGCCTCCCCCAGACCGGGCGTCGACGCTGACGTCTCAACCGGCGGCGCAACTGGCTTGCCCGACTTGCCGCGTGACTGCCGCGGCTTCGGCGTCGTATCCCGCTCGACCTTCTTGGCAGCGGTTTTCTTCGCCGGCGCCTTGCGTTTCTTAGTCGGTTTGTCGGTGGTGTCTGCCATGCAACCGATATGGCTGAGCAGCCGCGCAGGATCAACGGCCGTCGTGTCTCAGTCCTCAGGGGGCGGCTCCGGCGGCCACAGATTGCTCAGCGGGAAGGTGTGGACTTCGAATGGCGGCGCCGTCACGGGCTCGGCATCCTTAAACGTGGCCATCAACAGCCAGGTGCGATCTTGGAGGGCGAACGCTTCAAGCGTCCGGGCGTCCGGATCGACGTACCAGGCATGTGGCACGCCGAAGTCGGCGTAGATCTTGACCTTATCTGTCCGGTCGACTTTCGCAGTTGCCGGGGAGAGGACCTGACAGACCCAGTCCGGTGGGGTCTCAACGTAAGCCGTCTCGGGAAATGGGGTGAGGCGGTCGCGCTTCCAGCCAGCGATGTCCGGCACGAAAATGTGCGGGCCGAGATGAAGCTCGGGTTTCGTCAGAAAGATCCATCCGCCTGGCCCGCTGGTTCCGCGATCGAATGGTCCGTCGATTTCGCCACTCAGCCGGTGCTGGGCGCGGCTATGGCGTGGCGCTGGCCGCGGATGGGCGTGCAGCGTGCCATATACGATCTGCCCGACCATATCTTCGGGCAGCTCCTCCAAGTCAGCCGGTGTTGCCGGTCGTGGCGCATCTTGCATGGCCATGGGTGAAACTTACCCAAAACCGTCTCGGGTCTCAGCGCGGCGTGTTCTGTGGCGGTCCAGTCACTCTGTGACGACCGGGCGAATGGCTGCAAGATCTACCAAGATGTCGGCGACAGGTGATGTCTGCGCGCCCGCTATACCCTAATGCCCACGCGCTCGGCGAACGCTGCGAGGTCGCCGAAGCCGACTTTAAGGACCCAGGCGAAGGCTGCAAGAATGGCAAACGGGAACACGATCCGCTGGACGCCGACGACCAGCGTTCGCATCACGGATCCGCCCTCCGCCCTGAGGTTGTCTTTGAGGATCGACAACCCGATCATGGCTGCGACCGCGGCGTAGGTCATCGTGAAGATGCGGTCCGACAACGTCGCCTGGTCGGTGTCGATCTTTGGCAGCGCGAGGTACAGCGCAATCGCGGAGAGGAGCGCGGTTACCTGGATGCCCATCGCGCTCTCAAATCGCGTATGCGGCAGGAAGACCGAGAAATAGGTGACCAGGAGAATGAACCCGAGCGGGATGATCACGCGCGTGTAGTAGTCGACGGCAATGCGCGATGCGACCCACGTCACGTTGAATTTATAAAACGGGACGATGCGCTGCTCCGACAGCGACGTGCCGATTGTTGGAATGATGTCCTGGTCCGAACCCACGTACGCATCGACGATCTCCCAGCCGTCGCTTGCCCCGCGTGCGCGGCCTGCGGGTACGGAGCTCGGCTGCACGAGAAACGCTTTCTTGGTCGACGCGGCTTGGAACGAGACGGCGAAGCGCTGCGTGTCGAAGGGATAGCGCCGCAGTTCGGGATCAAAGAGAAAACGCCCTGAAACGCGATAGAGCCGCGCGCCGGCCGTAAAGTCCGAGTTGCCTTTGCCGGAATGGATTTCGCGAATGCTGAGCAGCTTGCCCTTGTTCACAGGCGAGCGCATGGCGTTTGTGAACTCAATGTCGTCGATGCTGAGCGCATCATCCGCGCTGCGGAGTGTCAGATAGAACTCAGCGTCGAAGCTTTGGTCGTTGGTCGAGATCTGGGACAGGCGGATGAGATCAATCGACGTAAATAGCGTGGTCGTCGGTTGCAGGCGGCCAGCCACACGCTGGAACTGTTTTGGCGCAAGCACGATCGCCGGATCATCCGCAGCCTTGGTCAGCAGCAGCGTATTGACGGCGGCCGTCCGCGCTTCGGTGAAGGCCCAATCCTGCCACAGGCCGCGTAAGACGGCGCGGCCCTGTGTGAAGGTCCGCAGCGTCTCGGCGACGTGTGCGCGCAGCTTGACGAGGTCGCTGCCGTCGGGCGCGGACTTCGCAGCTTGCACAATGAGCGCGAGCATGTCGCGATACTGCGTCCCGCGCGCGATCGCGCGTTGGTTGGCGCCATCGAACAGCTTGCGCGGCTTGCGCGAGGCATCGACCTCGCAACTGCCGGATTGCCAGCCCGGCGTGGCTTCGTTGGCGACATCAGGAAAGATCCATCGCGCGGCCGGCTCCCGCCATATCCGGTTGCGGAGCCGCTCTGAGACGACGTTGGGGACGCCGTCGCGGGCGATCTGATAGAGCCGTCCGCGGTAGGCGGCGCCCTCCGGTTTGCCAGCGATCGTCGAGATGCGCCCAAGCAGGATGACGACGGGCACACGTACGCCGAGCGCTGCCAATTCGCCGAGGATCGTCGCCGACGGGCCGGAGTAGACCGACAACACGATCAGGTCGGGCTGGAGCGCTGCGACGCGGCGCGCGGTGTCGGCTGCGACTTGCTTGTCGATTTTGTACTGCTTGACCGGAACGCGCATGCGGCCGGCGAGGACAGGTACGCCCGGCTGCATCGCGATGCCTTCTTCAAGCGCGAAGGAATACCGGTCGCTGTCGAGGCCGACGAAGACGGGCCGTTCGGCGCCGATGTCGACGATGGTCCGACCAACCGATTCAAGTTCGTTGCGGACGGAGCTTGCCATCGTGAAGACGGCTGGCTGGTCGCGAAAGATCGTCTCGACCGACATCTCGGTGATGAAGGGCACGTTGGATTTGCGGATGTCATCGCCGAGTGTTGCGAACACCGCCCGCCCGCGCGTGGAACTCGCGACACCGACCATGGCCAGCAACGCGTCGGAGCCGAGCGCGGCCTTCACGTTCTGGACGGTGCGCGCTGACTCTTCGAAGTCATCGTAGATGCGAACTTTGAGGGGGCGCCCGGAAATCCCGCCGCCTGCATTGACCCGTTCGGTATAGCGCTGCGTGAAGTGCCGGATCGCGGCAACCAGGCCTGGCGCGTAGCAGCGATCGTTATCTGAAGAGACGTGGACGGCGACGTCGAGCGGTTCTGGCAGCAGTTGCGCTGGCGCAGGGGTGATGCCTGCGAGCGCGATCAACCCAAACACCGCTCCGGCAAGCGATTGGCGAGCCTTCGAGGCGCGCCTGGTCAACCGGCCATGCATCTTTTGCAACGAGTGAAACATCGCGGGAACTTACGCTGATCAACCGCACGCAGAGGGTGCGGCGCGGCCACACACGCGGGCGGACGATGCGCCGCCGGAGCGTTGATTGCGATGCGCGACTCGCGCGTGATTGGCAGATGACGCGCAAGCCGACAGCCCCCGAAACCGCGCTTTACGCGCCGATTAAAGCGTTCCTCGAAGGGCAGGGCTACGACGTCAAAGCCGAGATCGGCGCCGCTGACGTGGTCGCGTGTCGCGCGGGCGACGAACCGCTCGTGGTCGAGCTGAAGACGACGTTTTCGCTGTCGCTGTTCCATCAGGCCGTTGCGCGGCAGACCATTACAGACGCGGTCTATGTCGCTGTACCGGCGGGCGAAGGTGCGCGGCATCTGGCGAGCCTCAAAGCCAATCTGACGCTCTGCCGCCGGCTTGGCCTCGGCCTCATCACGGTCCGACTCGCGGACGGCCTCGTCACCGTCCATGTCGACCCCGGGCCCTACCGGCCGCGCAAATCGAAGCCACGCCGGTCGCGGCTGCTCCGCGAATTTGCGCGGCGCACGGGGGACCCGAACGAGGGCGGCGCAACGCGGTCGGGCCTTGTGACCGCATATCGGCAGGACGCGTTGCGGTGCCTTGCGCATCTGATCAATGCCGGGCCGACAAAGGCATCCGACGTGGCGGCTGCGACCGGCGTTGCGCGCGCCCGCCCGATCCTTGCCGATGATCACTACGGCTGGTTTGAGCGTGTTGCCCGCGGCGTTTATCAGGTGACGCCGAAGGGCGCTGCTGCAGCAGAGGCGTGGGCAGCCGAAATGCCGGCCGACGATCGCAAAGCGGCGGCCTAAACCCGTCCTCAGCCGGTGTTGAAGCCGACCCAAAGCGCGGCCCCGACGGCAACCGGGATCGTCCAGATGGCCCAGCAAAGCCCATTGGTCTTCGCCGCCAAGCGCAGCCTCAGCCGCCAGTCCGGCCCACCCGTTTGGCCGCGCTCGGCGCGCGACAGCTCGTAGTCAATTTCGTCATGATTTTCGCACGTGCGGAGGATCGTCTCGTACTCGTCGAGATAGCCGACGAGATCACTTGGCGCGGACAACGCGGCAATCTTCAGCCGCTTTCGCAATGCGTTGATTGCGAGGCCGCAATCGTGCAGCGCCTTCGAGCGTTCCGGGAAAGACTGCCATTGGTAGTGCAGCGCGATAATGAATGAGAGCGCGCCGGCGCATGCAGCGACGAACGACACAAGCCGCGTGTTGAGATCGCCGATCTCGCCGGCAAACTGCAATGTAAAGAGCGGCACGACGAAGCCGTAGATGCCGGACAGCGCGAATGTGAGCTGCGCGGCATCATGCTTGTGTCGCAGCCTGCGGGCGGCGTTGAAGCGCGCGCCTTTGACGATGCTCCAGTCGGTCAGCAGGCGTTTGCGCTCGGCGGAGAGTTGAGCCGCGGCCGATGTGGCGTTGCGGGATTCGGGCGACGCCTGGCGTGCGTCAGGCAGCGCCCAGTCCGGTGCAGGCGCCGCGTGCTGGCCGTTGGGCCTGCGCGGTGGGCGAGCCGTTCCGGCTGCGACCTGCGACAGCACACGCGCGGGCGACGCGTCTGGACCCGACGCCGCCTGCGGCCGGGTGTTTGGTTGGCGTGCCAGCATGCAACGAGGGGTAAGCTGATTCGTGCGGTCCGCCGGGCCGGCCGATCAGGCACGATCGCGAGTCTTGCGTGGGCGTTGCGCGGTTGCCTGGGTTAGGCGGGGTTGGCATCGCGCGCCGATCTGATCCGGCGCTTCGGCGAAACGCAGCGTCTGGGTCCGAGCGCGTTCCCGCCGGACCCCGATGCGGTCTAGCGGAGCGCTTCCAACCGCTCGGCAGCCAGTGCACTGCCGGCCCGGCTTGCGGCCCGGTAGGCGGTGCGGGCGCGGCTCACATCCGGCGAGACACCGCTGAGGCCCCAGGCTGCGAGCACGTTGGGGTCATACGTCTCAGCAAGCGCGAAGAGCAGGTCCGGATGCCCGGTTGGCGCCGTCGCCTCGAGCAGTTCACGCGCGGCAACGAGTTCGCCCTCGGCGATCAGGCGTCTGGCGTCAGAGACGACAATCTCCGGCGTCAGCGCGGCGCTGGGCATGGTGCTGTCAGCCGGTTTGATCGCGCCGGCCAGCAAGGGTGGGTCTTCCGGCTGGCCGTCGGGCGTCAGCGTCACCGGGCCGTCTGCGTCCGCTGACGAGCGGGCGACGACGCTCTCACCCGAGGTCGCGTTGGCAGAGACCGTTTCGACGGCGGCTGCGTACATCCGCCGCGCTTCTGCAACGACGGCATCGCCGCGGCCTGTCACATAGATGACGGCCGGGATGACCATGAGCAGGCCGAGCGTGAACCCGCCAAGAGCGGCTGCCAGGGCGCCGCGCTTTGGCGGCTCGGGAGCCGGCTGTGGACGCCACGTCGACGGGATCGGCATCGGCGTATCGTCGTCGTCGAAGGCATCGTCTTCGAGCGTGTAGTTTGATCGCTGGTCGAGTTCTGAGGCCTGCGGCGGCGGCCGATGCGGGCTCTGGTGCGGCTGGCCGGTGTGGTGGCCCCCGCCTGCCATGCGATGTTCCGCCGGCGGGAAGGGCAGCGGCCGCCGTCTGGCGGGATCGGTCGGGTGCGGAGCGCGGGTCAAGGCCGGCACTCCACAATGGTCCGCGACGTCAGCACTGTTGATCGGCAGAGCTTAGAAATGACAAACACGCGATACGCCCCCACGAACTCGCAGGCTTCACGCGGTAGGCGCCGCTTTGGTCAAAGTTAAGGCAGATGGCGGTTCGCCCACGGATCGTGACCCTGATATCGCCACCAAAAACAGGAGACGCCCCCTTATGCCAACGCTTATTGCCGGCCTGATCCTCTTCTTCGGCGTGCACACTGTGCCGATGTATCCTGCCCAGCGCGAACGCCTCGTCGAGCGCATCGGGTCAATCGGATATTCGATCGCATTCGGCGTTGTCTCGTTGATTGGTTTGATCCTGATTGCGCGGGGCTACAGCAGCCTCGCAGCCGGCGTCGGCAATCCACAGCTCTGGGTGCCGCCCGTCTGGACGCAGCACATCGCGCTGCTCCTGATGCTGCCGGCGATGATTGCCATTGTGGCCGCGTACGTCCCGTCGCGGGTCCGCAATATCCTCAAGCATCCGATGCTCGTTGCCATTAAGCTTTGGGCGCTCGCCCACCTGCTTGCGAACGGAGACCTGGCCTCGCTGCTGCTGTTCGGCACGTTCCTCGCGTGGGCTGTCTTCGACCGGATTTCTGTAAAGCGGCGTGCAGCCCTCGGGCCGCTCGGCGAAGCGCAAGGCGGCCTCATCGGCGATCTCATTGCGATTGGTGCCGGCACGGCCCTTTACGCCGCGTTCCTGTTCTTCCTTCACAACTGGCTGTTTGGTGTTTGGCCGCTGCCGGCGCTGGCAAGCTGATGACCTCCCACGCGCCGGCTGAGATCGGTGCGCGACGGACTTGCGAAACGGCCGCTGATCGATATGACTGGCGGCCCGTTTCCCGGAATTCAGGCATTCGAGCGCCATGAGCGACAACCAAGACACGTTTCTGCGCCAGGTTGAGGAGGAGTACCGCCGCGACCGCGTCGCGAAGTTCTTCGACAAATACGGTGTGGCGCTCGGGGCCGGGATCGTCGCGCTGCTGGCAGCGCTCGGTGGGTACTTCTACTATCAGTCCTACCAGAATGACCTGAGCGAGCGCGCCGGCCGTCAACTGACGGTTGCTCAGCGGCTGTTGCAGTCGGACAAGGAAGGCGACCGGAAAAAAGGCCTCGCCGACCTGCGCAAGCTGGCCGAAGACGCGCCCGGCCCATACGCGGTGCTGGTGAATATGCGGCTCGGCGGCGAGCTCGAAGCCGATGGTGAAACCGCCGACGCGATTGCCGCCTACAAGAAGGTTGTGGACAGCCCCGACGCGGAGCAGCGGTTTAAGTCACTGGCAACGCTCAGAATTGTGAGTCTTGAGGCCACGCCTGAGAACTGGACCGAGACCAAGAATCGCATCACGCCAATCGCTGCTGACGGCAGCCCCTGGAAATATTCCGCGCGCGAACAGTTGGCGCTGGCTGCGATCGCGGCCGATCAGAAGGATGAGGCGCGCACGGTACTTTTGCAGTTGATCGGGGATCGCAATACGCCGGCACCGCTGAAGCAGCGCTCGGAAAATCTGCTGAGCTTGATCACGGTCGCCGCTGGGCCGCCCGCCGAGGCCCAGAAGACCGAGGCTGGAAACAAAGAAGGCGCGGCACAGCCTGGCGAGGACACGAAAAAGTCCGACACGGCTGAGAGTGGTGAGACGGGGTCGGAAGGGGCCAAGGCGCCGTCCGACACGAATTAGGCTCCGGGTGCCGGGGCAGGATTTGGGGGACGCGACGTGGCTTTCGGCGCGAGCAGAACACAGTCGACACGCTCGACATTCAATTTGAGTGCCGCGCTGCGCAGGGCCCGCGTATCGGTCCCGCTTGCCGGCCTGGCATGTCTGGCGCTGGCGGGCTGTGCCGGCAGCAGCCTGCCGTCCCTTCCAAAGATGAAAGACCTCAACCCGTTCGCCGAGCCTGAAAAGCGGCTTGCTGGCAAGCGCGTCCCGGTTATGCCGTCGTCGACCGGGTCAATCTCGCAAGACCTTGCGAGCGCAGATTCGCCGATCCTGCTTGAGGCGGCGGCGTCCAACACAGACTGGAGCCAGCCGCGCGGGTCGGCCGCCAACGCGCCGGGCCACCTCGTGTACGAAGGCAGCGGCCGGCGGGCATGGCGCGTCAGCGTCGGCACCGGTTCAACGCGCCGCGGCAAGGTTACGGCGAGTCCGATCGTCTACGGCGGCCGCGTCTTCACGATGGATTCGCAGGCGCTCGTCACAGCGGTCTCCGTGAGCGGCGGCGGGCGGGTCTGGCGGACGCAACTGGTCCCCGAACGCGAAGGGGCGGGTGAAGGCTACGGCGGCGGTCTGGCCGTCGATGATGGCCGGCTTATCGTCTCGACGGGCTTCGGCACGGTCGCGGCGCTCGATCCGGCGAAGGGGACCAAGCTTTGGGAAGTCAAACTCGGCGTGCCTGTGCGCGCCGCGCCAACCGCGACTGGCGGCCAGATCTTCATTGTCGCCTCGGATGGCCGCGTCTTCAGCCTCAGCAACGCTGACGGCACGCAGCTCTGGACATTCCAGGGCCTGCCGCAAACGACTAGCCTGATCGTCAGCCCAAGCCCGGCGGTCTCAGGTGACATCGTCACCATTCCCTATCCAAGCGGCGACCTGATCGCGCTCAACGTCCTCGATGGGACGCCGGTTTGGTCCGACAGCTTGGCCAGCACCCGGACGTCTGGGCTCGGCAATATGAGCGATGCCGCATCGCCCGTGATCGCAGCCGGTGTCGTCTACGCCATTGGCCACTCCGGCCGGATGATCGCCGCCGATGCCAAATCCGGCGAACGGCTTTGGTCGCTGAGCGTGCCAGGCATTCAGGCCCCGTCGATTTCAAACGACACGGTCTTCATCGTCGACACGCAGGGCCAGGCGATGGCGATTGCCGCGCGCGAAGGCAAAGTGCGCTGGACCGTCAAACTGCCGAACGCCTCGACCTGGTCCGGCCCGACGCTCGCGTCCGGCAAACTGTGGTTTGCTTCGAACAAGGGCCAGCTCGCATCGGTCGACGCAAAAACCGGCCGGGTGCTGTCGAACGGCAGGGTCGGAACCCCCGTCTATGTGGCTCCGGTGGTCGCCGGCGGGCAGCTTTACGTCCTGACCGACAAGGCAGAACTGATCGCGTTCCGGTAGTTCTGCGGGCGATCCGTCTCGACGCCGCGCATCGCTGCCGCCATATACGGGCGATGGCGCAGCATATTCTACCTCAGGTCGCGATTGTTGGCCGGCCCAACGTCGGCAAATCAACGCTCTTCAACCGGCTCACGGGACGGCGGACAGCGCTTGTCTCCGACATGCCTGGCCTCACGCGCGACCGGCGAACCGGCACCGCGCTCATTGCCGAACGCGAAGTGCTGATGGTCGATACCGCAGGCCTTGAAGATGCGCCGCGCGGGACGATCCCGGATCGCATGCGCGCGCAATCCGAAGCGGCGATCGAAGATGCCGATCTCATCCTGTTCGTGATGGATGCCCGCGCCGGTCTCACGCCGGCCGATGAACTCTTTGCCGACATCGTCCGCAGGGCAGACCGGCCGACGCTGCTGGTCGTCAACAAGTGCGAAGGCAACAAGGGGCGCGAGGGGTTCTACGAAAGCTACAGCCTTGGCCTTGGCGAGCCGTTTGCCGTCTCAGCAGAGCACGGCGAGGGGCTTGCTGATCTCGATGACGCAATCGGCGCAGCGCTCGCCGAAATCGCACCGCTTCCTGACGCATCAGACGAAGACGGGGATGCGGCGGGCGAAGATGAGGACTACGCGAAACACGGAACGCCCGAGCGGCCCATTCGGCTCGCTATTGTGGGGAGGCCCAACGCCGGCAAGTCCACGCTCGTCAACGCACTGCTCGGCGAGGAGCGGATGATCGTCGGCCCGGAGCCGGGGCTAACGCGGGATTCAATCTCAAGCGCATTCAAATGGGAGGGCCGCGACGGGCCGGTCTCGTTTGAGCTGTTCGACACGGCCGGGTTGCGGCGCAAATCGCGGATCAATGAGACAGCGGAAAAGCTGTCGGCCTCCGATGCCATCCGCGCTGTTCGGTTTGCAGAGATCGTCGTCCTGCTGGTGAGCGCTGAAAACCCACTCGAACACCAGGACCTCACGATCGCCGATCATGTCGCCGGCGAAGGTCGCGCGTTGATTGTTGCGGTCAACAAGTGGGACCTCGTCACTGACAAACAGGCGCGCATCGCAGAGATCCGCAAGGCCATCGAGATGCGGATGTCGAACGTGGCCGGCATTGCCGTCGTCCCGATCTCGGCGCTTGCCGAACGCGGGCTCGAGAAACTGCTGGCAGCGGCGATGGCGACCTACGCGACATGGAACAAGCGGGTCTCGACGCCGGACCTCAACCGGTGGCTCGCCGAGGCTGTCGCGCGTCATGCGCCGCCTGCCGTCAGTGGCCGCCGCGTCCGCATCCGCTACATCACGCAGCCGACGGCGCGTCCGCCCACGTTCGTCGCCTTCACGTCGCAGCCACAGGCGTTGTCTGGCTCGTATCAGCGCTATCTGATCAATAGCCTGCGCGAGGCGTTCGACTTGCCGGGCGTCCCTGTCCGCCTCAATCTGCGCAAGGGCGACAATCCTTACGCGACGAAAGGCAGGAAATAACCAATTGCCGTGTGATTTCAGCGGCTTGATGACGCGTCAGCCGCAGCCACCGCCACACATTCACCATCTTCCGTCAGTTTAGCGGCACGCTCGGCTCGCAATATGCCGGGGCCCCGCTTATGTCGGGGCACAACTGACGGTTGCCGGTCGGACACCTGAGCAGTGGTCCGGGCCGAATCCAGCCGCACAAGAAACAACGCGAGACTGAAGAGATCTCATCATGAGCGCATTCCCGAAACTTTCGAAGGCTGTCGCAGCCCTCGCCCTCATCGGAACGATGGGCGCGGGCGCATACAGCTACCAGGTCGCGACCGCCACATCGGCCGACGCTGTCCCGCGTATCGTCAAGCGCTACTGCAAGCGGGACTATCGGCGTCTGTGCCCGCGCTATCGCGCCGGGTCGTCGCGGATGCGCGCGTGCATGCGGGCGAAGCGGAACTACTTGTCGCCGCTCTGCAAAAAGGCGCTGATCGATTCCGGTTACGCGCGCTAACACGCGGTTTCCAGGTGCTGAAGATTGAGGGCGCGGCGTTCGCGGTGAACGCGGCGCCCTTGACGTTCCGGGCTGCTGCGGCGTCAGTGAAGCAAGGCGCAGCACGCGGGAACACGCAGCACACCACATGACAGACGTCCTGTTTTATCACCTCGAGCATAGTGCGCTTGAGCAGGTCCTTCCGAGCCTGCTGGAAAAGTCGCGCGCGCGGGGGTGGCGGTGTTTGGTGCATGCCGGATCTGAAGATCGTGCGGAGGCGATTGACGCCCAGCTTTGGACGTACCGCGACGAGAGCTGGCTTCCGCACGGCCGCGAAACCGATGCAGCAACCGCGCCGCGCCAGCCGATCCTTGTGACGGTGACGGGTGAGAATGCGAATGACGCCCAGGTGCGGTTTGCCGTTGATGGTGCGCCGCTCGGCGCGCTCGATGGTCTCGAGCGATGCGTCTTCATGTTCAATGGCCGCGATGACACGGCAGTCGCCGATGCGCGCCAGGCTTGGAAGGCTGCGAAGGCCTCCGGTCACGCAGTCACCTATTGGCAGCAGGACAGCGACGGGCGCTGGGTGAAGAAGGCCGGATGAATTACCGCCACGCGTTCCATGCCGGCAATTTCGCAGACGCAGCCAAACACCTCGCGCTGATGCTCGTGCTTGAGCACCTAGTCAAGAAGGACAAGCCGTTCGCCGTGCTCGACACGCACGCCGGCCGCGGGCGCTACCTGCTCGATCGCGATGAGGCCGCGCGGACGGGAGAGGCGGGCGATGGGATCACGCGTCTCATCGCGGCCACGGACCCGCCTCAGGCGGTCAGCCGATATCTCGCTTTGATCGCTGAGCACCGGAAAGCGTTCGGTGAGACGAGCTATCCGGGCAGCCCGCTGATCGCAGCCGCGGCGCTGCGCAAGCAGGATCGGCTGTTGGCCTTCGAAGCGCATCGCGAAGAGGCCGCCGGGCTCAAGAAGCTATTGGCGAACTTCGATCGCGCGACGGTGGCCGCGGCTGACGGGTGGGCAGCGATCAAAGCAAAGCTGCCGCCGATCGAGCGGCGCGGGCTTATCCTCATTGACCCGCCCTACGAAGCCGAGAATGAAGAGCGCCGCGTCATCGACGCGCTCCGAGAGGGCCGGAAGCGTTTCGCAACCGGCATCTTCCTCGCGTGGTACCCCATCAAGGCGCGCGCCAGACACCGTGATTTTCACAAGTCGCTCGCCCGGCTCGGTTTCGATAATCTTTGGGCAGCCGACCTCATGGTCCAGGCCAGCGACGTGCCAGACCGCTTGAACGGATCGGGGTTGTTGATCTGCAACCCGCCGTATCAATTCCTCGAAACCTACGAAGCCGCGCTCAAGTACCTTGCGAACGTGCTCGGCCGGGACCGACATGCCGGCGCAAATGTTTTAGCGTTAAAACGTAGTCCTACAGCCGGTTCCGGCCGCGAGTAGCGCAACGGAGACACGCTTGTTTGCGTTGTTTTCAACCTTTGCGGCGATCCGCGATGATTGCGCGGCGCGGGCGTGGTAGCTTTCACCAAACGCAAACGAGTGAGGGCACGATGCGCCGGACCGTTATCGCACTTGCAGTCTCCGCAGCCGCCGTTGCCATGGCCGCTGCACCGTCGGCTCTTGCCGGCCCCGCCGCACCGATGATCGAGACGGCGAAGTCTCAGATCGTCCAGGTCGGCTCGCGCAAATATCGCAAGTACCGCCGCCGGGGGGGGCCGCAGGTGCGCGGCTTCCGCCAGCGCCGTGGCGGCTATTCCTACGCGCCGCAGGACACGATCAATACCTACGGTGACAGCCGCTCGCTGTTCGGCAGCAACAACGCGTTCCGCGATCCAAGCCTCGATACGCAGACGCCCGCCGGGCCGTTTGACCACGGCTTCTTCTTCGACAGCGGAAATACTCCAAACGGTGGCAACTCGCCGTATTTCAACTGATCGGCGAGATCGCGCGACGGCTGGGCGGGCTCGTCCGTGCCGCGCGTGCAACGGATGGCGCGCAACTCGCGCGGACCGCTTCGGCACGTCTGGGCAACATCCCACAAAGCCTCTTAAGTCAAGCGACATCAGCTTGTTTGAGGGGACGCGTATGCGACACGCAAAGACTTTGCTCGCGCTGGCTATGACTGGCGCGATGATGGCAGCGATTGCGAGCCCGGCAGAGGCGCGCACCTGCACCCGCCTTGGCTTCAGCGTGAACGACTACGGCAAGGAAGGCCCGACGCGCGACGCGAAGCGGCTGCTCGACAAATACATCGCGAGCTGGACGAAAGAGAACGGCATCAAGCGCTATCGTACCGGCCGCAAAAAGGTGACGTGCGAGCTCTTCCTCGACCTCATCGTTTTCGATGAGCACACGTGCAAAGCCAGCGCTTCGGTGTGCTGGAATGGCCCGCCATACAAGGTCAAGAAAGACCGCCCGAGCTGAGATTGATTGCGTTGAGGGGCGGCCTGAGGTCAGGCCGCTTCTCTGACGTCCCGGATCTTTTCTTCAAGGCTCAGCCGGTCAAACGGCTTGATCAGAATGTCTGTCGCGCCAGCGGCAAACGCCTTGGAGACGAATGACGGGTCGTTGGCGGTCGTCGATATGATGATCTTTGGCATCACGGCCTTCGGCGCCGCGCGGAGCTCGCGAATGGCGTCCAACACGTCCATGTCGTCAATCATCCAGTCAAGAATGACGAGGCTCGGCGCCTCTTCCCGGCAAATGCGGATCGCTTCGGTGCCAGTGGCGGCCTGAAGGGTCATGTAGCCGAGTTCGCTCATGATGTGAGCGGCAACCTTACGGATGACGGGCGCGTCATCGACGATCAGGCAAAGTTTCATAGCGGGTCTCGCGTCTGCGAACAGATGTCCGGACCCTGACCATCGCGAAAGTTTATTAACGGCTGATTGAAAACGAAACGGCAGCGGGGGGCGATTCAGGTTCAACGACGCCATAGAGGTAGCGCAGGCCGCTAGGCCGGGGCCCGCCGCAAACAGATATGCAACCTAACTCGGCATGATCGCGAAGGCTGTTCTACCCTGCGCGCATGATGATTGCGCCCTCGTCGGTTTGTTCGATCGCGATTGGCATGCCCGCGAGGTCAGCGAGGCGCCATGTATAGTAGGCCTGGATCGACATGGAATCGATGTCTTCCAGCGCCTGGCCTTCGATCAGTTCGCCAAGGAAGTTCGGACGCCGCGCGCCGCGCCCTTCGCAAGTGAGCGTGAACGTCGGCGTTTCAGGGTCGCCGCTGATATCAGCGGTGATCGAGCCGCCACGCGGGATCGTCGAGATGGCGCTCGCGATCATGTTGAGGAGGAGTTTTGCGCTGTTCTTTGGCATATGCCCAGCCGGCCCCTGCCAGATGAGCTTGTGCTTGCCGGAGCCGACAAACGCCTCAGACAACTTACGCGCCATATCGAGATCGATCGTCGCGCCCGCAGACCCGGACGCGCCAAAAGCAAAGCGGGCGAACTGCAAGCGCGCAGAGGCTTGCACGGTCACGTTCTTGATCATCTCGAGTGCGTAAGACTGTGCGTCGGCGGCGTCGTCTTCTTCGAGGATTTCGAGCCCATTGTGGATCGCGCCGACCGGGCTGATGACGTCATGGCAGATCTTGCTTGAGATCAGCGCGGCCAATTCGAGGTCGGTCGGGTGCGATTGAGCAGTCATGGGTTGCCCTCGGGGTTGTAAGGCCGGACGCGATAGGCGCTCAAACGCAGGGCACGACGGGAGCGCGCGCGGATCAGATCGGCGCGGGTGATGCACAAGTTGCTAGCTGCGTCGCGCGGGCTTGCAAAGCCTTTTGGCCTGCCCGAGCGTATTGACGGTGCGGGCGTTACTCTGAGGTAGCGGCTCCTGCAGAGAAGCTGGAAGGGTCTTCATGACCTCTGATGATTTTGAGGCGCTTACCAACGCGCTCGTGGAGCCGGTCCTAGAGGCCGGCCGCGTCGAGATGAGCTACTTTGGCAGCGACCTGGGCGTGGCAACCAAGGCAGACGAATCGCCTGTCACGGAAGCCGACCACCGGGCCGAGGAGATTCTCATCGAGGCGCTTGAGCGCGCCGCGCCCGGCATCCCGATCGTCGCTGAAGAATGCGCGAGCCGTGGCGAAATCCCGCGATGTGAGGACGAGCTGTTCTTAGTGGACCCGCTCGACGGTACGCGCGGCTTTATCAAAGGGCGGCCGGAATTCACGATCAACATCGGGTACGTGCGCGAGGGCCAGGCGGAGTTCGGGCTGATCTATGCGCCTGCATTGGCCGAGTTGTTCGTCACGCTCGGTGCTCAGGAAGCCGCCTGCGTCCACATCAAGCCCGACGCGGCGGGCGGGTCTGTTCGCACGCTGCAGCCCAAGACGATGGCCACGCGCTCACTTGACCGGAAGCCGCTGCGTGCGGTGTCGAGCCGCTACGTCTCGAAGGCGCTCACGCGGCGTCTCGCGGCTTTGGAAGCAGAGCGCATCGATTTGAATTCGTCGCTTAAGTTTTGCCGCATCGCAGACGGTTCGGCGCATATCTATCCGCGTTTCGGCGAGATCTCCGAATGGGACACGGCAGCCGGCGCAGCGCTCGTGAAGGCGGCCGGCGGCACTGTAACGGACCTCGATGGCAACGAGAGCCGCTACGGGAAGTCCCAGTGCGGCTTTCGCAACGAGGCTTTTATCGCCTGGTCGACGCCAGAGCCGCCGCCCGACCTGCTGGCTGCACTCACCAAGGATTGAGGACCAAGCGGCCAGAAGGCCACGCGCGGCCGACCTTTTGGGCCAATCCTTCAAAAACCCCATCAGCGCCGGAGCTTGGCCACAGTTAACAAGTCATGAACACCTTCGTGCTCAAACGACCAGCGTGCCGCATTCGCGGCTGGTCGGTGCAGCCGGAAATCCGGCCGCACTGCTGGATGACTGAGCGGGAGGTTGACGCCCATGACTGTCATGACTTTGAAATTTCTCGGCGGCGCGATGCTCGCAGCCGTGCTTTCGATCGCCGGCGCAGCGACGTCGGCCGTTTACGCCGAGCCCGCGGGCGGCGCGCTCATCAGGGTCAATGATCCAGACCCCTACAGTCCCGGAGGTGGCTACCGGCCGCGCCGCGAGGATGTCGACCGGTACGACAATCGCGATAACGGTTATCTCGAGCCACCACGCCGTGACGACGCATATCGTGCGCCACCGCCGCGCTACGTGTCGCCTGAGTACGGCAAGCCCTACGCCGAGCCGAAGCGCTATTCGCGCAACGCAGAGCCCTATGATCCGGACTACGGCCCGCGTGACCGCAGCTATCGCCGCGACGACGGTTATGCCGAGCCGGTTGACCACACGTATTCGGAAAACGAAATCGTCAACGCCGGTCACCGCTTCTTCGGTTCCGTGAGCCAGGGCCTCGCAAAGGCCATTCAGTACGTCTTCAAGCGCTCCGGCCGGCCAAACGGCTATATCCTCGGCGAAGATGCCGGCGGCGCGTTCGTGGCGGGTCTGCGCTACGGCGAAGGGCGGCTCTATACGAAGAATTTCCGCACCCGCCGCGTCTATTGGCAGGGCCCGTCGCTCGGCTACGACTTTGGCGGCGAGGGCTCGAAGGTCATGACACTCGTCTACAATCTCCGCCGGCCATCCGACATCTATAAGCGCTACGGCGGCGTCCAGGGCTCGGCCTATCTCGTCGGCGGCGTCAGCGTGCAACTACAGAAGCGCGGTGAAATCATCCTCGCGCCGATTCGTTCAGGCGTTGGCCTGCGATTGGGCGCCAACGTCGGCTACCTCAAGTATTCGCGCCGCCCCACCTGGAATCCGTTCTAGTTTTCAACGGCTCGGTCGAGCCATCCCCCGCGCCAGGGTGTGGCTTGGCTGCGGTTCCCTTGGGCCCGGAAACGGACTACACCGGAGAGGTTGAGGGACTGCTGCGGCATGCCCTGCCTCTGCTGCCGGGCCTGACGGAGCGCGGCCGACGAACGACGACGGGAAGGCCTCCTTGGTAACGGTCGAGGGCTTGATCTTCGGTGTGCTTGGCTTCCTGGTGGCCGGCATGCTGGCCGTGCTGTTTGCACCGCTCTTCTGGGCGCGGGCCGTGCGCCTGACGACGGAAGACATCAAGCGCTCAATCCCAATGACGGAAGCCGAGATTTCGGCTGAGCGCGGCCTTCTGAAGGCAAAGCACGCCATTGAGCTGCATGCGCTGACGACCGAACTGGAAGACCTCAAGCGGTCGGTCGCCATCGGCCGCGTCGACGTCAATCGGCGCGATGCGTCCATCCTCGCCCTGCAGCGCCGGATCGATGATCTCGAGGCCACGCGCGAGACGAATGACAACGCGCGGCGGGTGCTTGAGCGCACGCTGACGGAGCGCGTGCCGGAGGCCGAACGCGAGCTGCGCGCGGCTCAGGCAGCGCTCAGGCACCGCGATGACGAACTGCTCGAGCTTCGCCAGAAGTCGGACAAGGCGCTCATCGCACTCGACGAGGCGATCCAGCTTAACGAAACGCAGCGCCAGGAAATTGAAGGCCAGAAGACCCGCCTGTCGCTGAAGCTTGCGCAGGAAGATGTATCGGTGCGGCCTGAGACCAAGCAGGCGGCGGCCAATGAGGCCGAGCTCAACCGGCTCCGCATCCGCGTTCGCGAACAGTCGCAACTGATCGCCAGGCTCCAGAAAGCCGAGAAGTCCCTGCTTGACCACAGTGCTCGGAAGGCCGCAGCTCCACCGCCGCCGGCTGCTGCTGCCACAACAGACAGTGACCGGGAACGCGAAGCCGATCTCTTGAAGTTGCGCGCGGACCTGAAGCGCGCCGAAGGCCGCCTTGATGACCGAGACCGGGAAGTGCGCGCGCTCAAAGCCGAGATTGCCGCTCACGATGAGCTCGGGGCGGGCGGGGCAAACGGCGGAAGCGAGACCACAGGTGCTGGCCGGACGCGCAGCATCACGGCGGATCGCGCGCGGCTCGCCGCGCTCGAGAAGCTTTCGGGCGATCAGGAAGAGACAATCGGGCGGCTACGCGCAGAGCTGTCGGCGGCCAACGAACGGCTGGCCCGGCAGGCAGCGCACTTTATGGATGAGCTTCGGCGGCTTGGTGCGCCGACGCTGAAGCGCGGCGAGGCGGCGGCCACGCCCACCGATCCGGCTCGCGAGCGGATTGGCGGGCGCCGCCGTAGTTCGAGCCTCACGCAACGTATCCGCGAGACGCTCGTCGACGAGCCGGAAGAAGAGGCGCCGGGCGATCCGCCGAAGCGCGCGCCTGTCGCCGCATCACCAGCGCCCGCTGAGAAACCCGCGGAGACATCCGCGAACGGTGTCGGTGCGCGCTTGCGCAATCGCTCCGGCAACGATGCCGCTGAAGCCTCCGTCAGCAAACCGGACCCGCAGCTGGCTCCGACGCCGCCATCGCCACCGTCTCGGACGCCGCCGGCCCCGGTGCCAGCCGATGCGGCCGCCGCAGAGCCCGGAAGTCAGGTGAGCCTCAAGGGGCTGGTCGCGCGGATCTCTAACCTCGAAAAGCGCTCCTGACGGCTTGGCTCTGGGCCGGCGCGGGCCTTGCCAATCAGCGCACGGCCGGTCCCTTTAGCCCGACTGTTTATCCAAGCCGCAGAAACAGTTGCGGCCGCGCGGCGTTCAAGCCCATGTTAGGCTCAGATAAGTGATAGCGGCGTGCGAACGGGCTGCTCAGCGTATGCGTGTCATGCGCGCAGAGTTCGCGGGCAGACCTTGGTATGCGTATTTGGCGGACGGTGACGACAGACTAGTGCGTGTGATGAGCGGTGGACCGATTGTGCCTCGGCCGCCCTCTCGCCCCTTGGCGATTGTCCGCGAGGACTTGCCCGTCGCGCTGCCGCCGCTCGCCGCGCGTCTGCCTGAATATGCACCGGTCATGCAAATTGCCGTCACGCGAAACGGCGAGCGTGCTACCCGCAAACGCGCGCAGCGGCTCGGGTTCTGGGCGGGCTTTCTGGTAGCCGCGGCCCTGGGTGCGGCGCTCTATCTCTACCTCGCCCCATAACAGCGCGGCTTATGTTCTGAGCTGGCGGGTCCGGCCTGCGGGCCGGTTGCCGTTTCTCCAACCTCTGGAGTGGGTTTGCTGAAACCACGGCCGCATAGCTTCGGCGGTCGAAGGCCTGCGAACCCATAACCGATGGAGCCAGGGGCAATGACGGCGCGCTTCTCGCTCTCGGAAGGGGCTGGCATCTACGTCAACGGCGCGTTGGTGCGCGCTGACAGGCGTGTCCGCCTCGACGTCGACGGGGCGCGCCGCCTGCTGCTTGAGACCCACGTCGTGCCAACCGGCGCCAACGACGACGCGATCGCAGACCTCGCCGCCTGGCTTCAGGCCGGCCTGATCGCGGCAGAGCCCAGACAGATCGCTGAATTTGCCAATTCAGCAGATTATCGACAGCTCCTGCACCGCGCCCGCGCCGCGGCCCCGGCACGATGCCTCGATGCGTTGCTGGCAGAGGCCCACCGCCACGTCCTTGAGGGCCGAAACCACCAGGCTCTGCGACTTCTACGGAAGACAAGCCGGCCCCCGCGCGGCGCAAAATCCGCGATATAGATCAGCAACATGCGAGCCCTCAGCGCTCGTGACATCCCCGTCGCCAGCCAAAAATCTGCAGGGCAGCTGGATTTCCAATTGATAAATCTAACATAATGTAGTTTACATGAGGCGACGTCAGACGTTCCGCGAGGAAACATTGCCGAGGTGCGGGACGCCGCCCTTCGCGCTCAAGCGATCGGACGAAGCAAGAATGCAAACGATAGCGAAAAGCCTGCAGACACGCGGCACCTACGCCGGGCCACTTTACTCCCAGCTCACCGCAAAGTTGCGCGAGCGTATCCGCAACGATGATTGGCGGGCGGGCATGTTGATCCCCAGTGAGGCGGATCTCGCGCGCGAGTACGGCGTGAGTGTTGGGACCGCGCGCAAGGCCCTGGAAGGTCTTGAAAGCGACGGTTGGATTGTGCGCAAGCAGGGCCGGGGCACCTTTGTCACCGATCTCGCCAGCCAACAGATGGAGCGGCTCTGCCGGCTTCGGTCCGGCGACGGCCGCGCAAGTTTTGATGGCTGCATCGTCCGGGTTTTGGAGGCTGAGCTCGGTGATGCGACGGTCGATGATATGCGCCAGCTCAAGATCGGCGGCCCGGGGGAGCTAAGCCATTCCGTCGTGCGAGTGAAACGGCACTACTTCCGCGACGGCGATTGTTCGGTGCTTGAGGAGCTCACCGTACCGGCGGACCTCTTTCCGGGCCTCATCGACATCAAGCGGACGCCGTTGAACCTCTTCTCGATCTTCATCGACGACTACAACATCATCCCGCAGCGCGCGAAGGAGAGCGTCACCGCAATTGCAGCCGATGCTGCAACGGCCGCGATGCTTGATCTGGAACCTGGCGTGCCGCTGCTCTGCAGCAGCGCAGTCATCTGGGACGTCGACAACCGCCGGGTCGCAACCGTGGTTCGCAAGGCGCATGCGCGCGGCTTCCGCTACGACGTCGACCTCTCGTGACGATGCATGCGGCTAATCCGATCCGGCCTCGGACCGTCCCTCACGGTCCAGCCGGGGTGCTTCAGGTCGCTTTCCCCGCTGAACCCTGAAGCGCCGAACGGCGGCCCCGGTGGTCAAGTCGAAAACCGCAATTCGACGACCGTCGGGGCTGTCCACTAAAACGGCCATCCGGTTGCCATCGAGCCCGATCGCCGAAACCGTGCCGGCCGGCAGCTCAATCGCCATCTCAGCCGCCGCCGCGTCGCCGCTGCTGCCCATTCGGCTCGATATCTCGATCACGCGCGCGACGACGATCGCCATGCCGATGATCATCAACACGGCCATGCCGATGACGGTGAATTTCAACCAGAATAGCTGACGCGGCGTGAACTGAGATGCGGTGTGGTTCGGCGTAGGGCTGGATGAGGGCGCGTCGGATGTCATAGAAGTCCCTTTATGACTGATGAGACGCGCGCCGATGCGCCCGCCGACGATGAGGCGTCAGACCGGCTCGTGCTCGAGATCGACGCCGCGCTGGCTGGTCTGCGCCTTGATAAGGCGTTGGCGACCGCTTTTCCAAGCCTCAGCCGCGCGCGGTTTCAGGCGCTGATCCGGGACCGGCGGGTCGCGGTCGATGGAGACGTGTCAACCGACGCCAAGCTGCGGCTGCGCGTTGGCCAGCAGCTCAGCGCGGACTTGCCCGAGCTTGAGGACGCCGAGCCGAAGCCCGAGGCGATCCCGCTCGGCGTCGTCTTTGAAGACGATCAGGTGATCGTCGTCGATAAACCTTCAGGTCTAGTCGTCCATCCGGGTCCGGGCCACGGCACGGGCACACTCGTCAACGCGCTGCTCGCCCATTGCGGCGCCAGCCTTGCCGGCGTTGGCGGCGTGCGCCGGCCGGGCATCGTCCACCGCCTCGATCGAGAGACCAGCGGCCTCATTGTGGCAGCAAAGACGGATCGGGCGCATCAGAGCCTGTCTGGTCAGTTTGCAAGTCACGGCCGCGATGGCCGCTTGCAGCGCCAGTACCGGGCATTCGTTTGGGGTCGACCAGACCGGCCGATCGGCACCGTCGACGCGCCGCTCGGCCGGAGCTCAACGCACCGCACGCGCATGGCGGTTGTCGGCGAAGGGCAGGGCCGTCACGCCGTCACGCACTATACGGTTGCCGCCTCCTTTGCAGCCGGCGATGGTGCGCCGCATGTCGCGAGCGAAATGGTCGTGACGCTGGAGACTGGGCGGACGCATCAGATCCGCGTGCACATGGCCCACATCCGCGCACCGATCCTTGGCGACCCGGTCTACGGCGCGCATTTCCAGACCCGCACGGTCAAGCTGGCGGAAGGCGCGCGCGCGGCGCTCGCCGCCCTGAAGCGGCAGGCGCTGCATGCCGAGTTGCTTGGGTTCGAACACCCGGTAACTGGAGACGCGCTGTCATTTACGTCAACGCTGCCGGCTGACTTGGCGGCGCTTAAGGCGGCGCTTGAGCGCGGCGAAACCTGATCAACGCCTGTTGGATTTGAAACAAATCTGCAGCCGCGCGCCCGCGTGGCTTTAACGGGCGCCCGTTACGATCGGCTGCGAGCGCTATCCAATCGATTGTCGAGATACAAACCCATGAACATCCGCCTTCTTATCGTGTCGCTTGCCTGGACCGTGATGTTGATGGTGACGTTTGCCAACGTGATGCGGCCCTTCACCGGCATGGTCGATCTGGCGCTCTGGGTTGCATACCTGGTCGTCCTGACGGGCATAATTCTTTGGCCGCGCTCGGAAGCCGGCAAGCGCGTCGAGCAGGCCTCAGGCGCCGGCTGGCAGCGCTAACATCGCGCGCGGCGCAGCTCTGATCTGCCTTTAAGCAATTGAAGTCGCGATAGAATATTAACTCCGCCTTCGCGGTGTTCCGCACGAAACATCTGCCAGCCCGAATTGTGCGTTATGATTTTCAGATGAGCGTCGATCACATCGCGCCACGGAAACGTGCGTTGTGCTGCAACCGGCACCGGCTGTAGGCGTTGCGGTCGACGGAAATTGGGATTGCCGGACGTTAACTGTCTAACACGCCGTCGCGCGCGAACTCTGGCAAAGCCTTCAGGGACAGTCGCGGAGCGCACCTCCCGGCTGGAGATGACATGAAATCACTTCCGACCATTGCAGATGGCTCGGGTGGTCTTGCCCGGTATCTCGAAGAGATCCGGCGGTTCCCGATGCTTGAACCTAATCAGGAATACATGCTGGCCAAGCGGCTGCAGGAGCATGACGACTCCGATGCGGCCCAGCAGCTGGTGACGTCACACTTGCGTCTCGTGGCGCGGATCGCGATGGGTTATCGCGGCTACGGTCTGCCGATCGGCGAGGTCATTTCCGAAGGCAACGTCGGCCTGATGCAGGCGGTCAAACGCTTTGATCCCGAGCGCGGGTTCCGCCTCGCGACCTATGCGATGTGGTGGATCCGCGCCTCGATCCAGGAGTACATCCTGCGGTCGTGGTCACTTGTGAAGATGGGTACGACGGCTGCGCAGAAGAAGCTGTTCTTCAACTTGCGCCGCGTGAAGGGTCAGCTCCAGGCGCTGGAAGACGGCGACCTGAAGCCTGAGCACGTCGAAAAGATCGCAACCCGCCTCGGCGTCAGCGAAGACGACGTCGTCTCCATGAACCGCAGGCTCGGCGGTGACAGCTCACTCAACGCGCCGCTGCGTGCCGACACGGAAGGCGGCGAGTGGCAGGACTGGCTGGTCGATGACGAGCCGAACCAGGAAGTGCAGTACGCCGAAAGCGAAGAGCTTCAGCAACGCCGCGCGCTTCTGTCAAACGCCATGGATGGGCTTAACGAGCGCGAGCGCCGCATCTTTGAAGCGCGGCGTTTGTCTGAGGACACGATCACGCTTGAGGAGCTCTCGAGCGAGTTCGGCGTCAGCCGCGAACGAATCCGCCAGATCGAGGTCCGTGCCTTCGAGAAGGTCCAAAAGGCGGTGCAGAAGGCAGCAGCCCAGCAGGCGGCCCAGTAACGACCGGTGCGATCGGTTCCGCGGTTCGCGCGGAGCCGATCCGGTCTGATCTGGCCATTTCGCAACAGCACCTGCGCGAGCGACGTCGCGCGCTGTTGTGGCGCCCGGCGCAGGGCTCGAATCGCGTAGTTTGCGGGTGTGGATAAGCTCATCCACCGGCGGTCATCGCGGCAATGTCGTGGCGGCTGCGAGGTGCGCGTCAGACCTTGGGACAGCCTTTGGTTCTGATTTTCGGACATCCCGAACAGCACATCACTTGCCGGTTGCGCGAGGCGGGCAGGGAAGAGACCGCCATTTGCAGCGCAATCCGGTTTGAAACCGCACATTCGTGCGGCTCTTCCGACCTGCATTCCAGACCGCAGATCCGATCACGACGGCTGACCGCGCATTTCCAAGGATGCGTGGGCCAGACGTGTGTGCCGGGCCGGGGTCTGGTGTGCGGCCTCCAAATGACGATGGAGTGACCCCATGCCGAAGCGCCTCTTTGATCTGTCGCTGAGCCGTGTGTCTCGTCAACGTGTAGCCACTGACCTTAATCCGCAGGACACCGACTGGCTTCGCACCGTGCTCTGGCGCATCAAATCCGGCCGGCCTCCCAGTCGGCCCTAGCTTCGTTCCGCTGGCGAAGTCTGCATTCCGAACCGCATCCACCGTCAGCCACGCATTGAGAACCGGCCCCCGCGGCCGGTTCTCTTTTTTTGGTCCAACAGGGCAGCAGCCCTGTTGGCACGCGAGTCCGACCGCCAATCGCTGCGGCGCGCTACGCTGGCCGATGGCCCGCTCCGTGCGCCTCGCTCTGGTCTTCGCGGGGCTGGCAGGAGGCTGCCGCGAGGGCGGTGGGAGTGGCGGCGTTCTCTCTTTTTTGGTCCAACAGGGCAGCAGCCCTGTTGGCACGCGAGTCCGACCGCCACTCGCTGCGGCGCGCTACGCTGGCGATGCCAGCTTCGTGCGCCTCGCTCTGGTCTTCGCGGGGCTAGCGGGTGGCTGCCGAGGGTGCGGTGGCACGAACGGAGGGACTCCCTCCACCGCCTTCCTCGGGCTTGGCCCGAGGATCCATCTAACGACTTGCTGCGCCGGTTGCGTAAATCGCTGCGCGTGC
>JBCBIY010000016.1:0-58190 GCA_038523925.1 Pseudomonadota bacterium
CGGCCTGGCCCTCCGCGAGGGCGGCGCTAAGCGCCGGGCTGCTTGCAGCCTTGATGCTGGTCGTCGCGCTCACGGGCCCGATCGGCCTAGCGGCCTGGCCCTCCGCGAGGGCGGCGCTAAGCGCCGGGCTGCTTGCAGCCTTGATGTTGGTCGTCGCGCGCTAGGGGTTTGTTCGCGCTCACTGGCCGGATCAGCCTCGCAGCCTTGAAGCCGCCTTCCACTCCGCCCCGCCGCGCGGCTCAGAATGTTTTGGCCATGTGCCTGCCGGAACAGCGGGCGCGCGCTGCCAACCGTAGGGTCTCCTCATCGGCGCCACGGTTCGGCGCCCAAACAAAGCAAAGACGGAGATCTACAATGAGCAACTTGAAGAGCCTGATCGCTGGTGCTGCAATCGCCGCCACGATGATGTTTGCAGCGGCGCCCGGCGCCAACGCTGCGGCCCTGAAACTCGCAACCCCGGCACCAATTGCAGCCAGCGTTGAGACAGCGGCACCCGGCGTCCAGAAGGTGGGCTTCAAGAAACGGCGCAAGTTCGGCTTCCGCAAGCACTTCGGTCATCGCTTCAAGAAGTTCGGCCACTTCAAGCGCTATCATTATGTGAGCAAGTACCGCGGCTGCGGCTTCCTGAAGCGCAAGTGGAAAAGAACGGGCAGCTTCTACTGGAAGCGCCGCTACTTCATCTGCCGCGGCTGGTACTAGGACGCGGCGCTAAGCAAACGCATCCGGGTCAGGCGAACGCACGTGACCCTGACTTGATACCAGACGGAGACCCGATCGCATCACGCGGTCGGGTTTTCGTTTGCGCTGTCAGCCGACGTCAATCGACGCGCAGGAACTCTGCCTCGATGTCGAGGCGGATCTCATCGGAGACCAGCGGGACCGCCTGTGTCATGCCCCACTCGCTGCGGCGGATGAGGCCGGTCGCACTGAAGCCCGAAACCCACTTGCCGCGATAGGTCGGATTGAATGACGACAGCGGATGCTCGCCGGTGAAATTCCAGCGCGCGCTTAGTGTCACCGGCCGCGTTACGCCGCGCAGTGTCAGGTCACCCTTGAGCATGCCTTGCTTTTCGCCGGAACGTGTCACGCCGCTGCTCTTGAATGTGATCCGCGGGTGCTGGCTCGCATCGAAATAGTCAGGCGAGCGCAGCATCTCATCAAGCGCCGGGACGCCACTCCGCAGGCCGGTCAGCAACGCGGTAATCTCAACGCGGCCTGATACGGGATCGGTCGGGCTAAAGACGAGCCGGCCGAACGCGTCGACGAACTCACCCGACTGCCGAGACAGCCCCATGTGGTTCCAGGAAAAGCGGATCTCGGTATGGTCGGGATCGAGCCGCCATGTGTCGGCGCGCGCGATCTGGGTGAGTGCCGCGGTCAGAAAGACAGCGGCGGCACACGTCCAAGCGACCCAACGAAACCTCATCTGAGCCCCCAAGGTTTTAAAGCCCAGCCGACATTCCGCCATCGACCGCGATCTCAGCGCCCGTCACGAACAGCGAGTCGTCGCACCCGAGAAACAGCGCCGCGCCTGCGACGTCATCTGCCGTCCCAAACCGCTTCATCGGCGTCTGATCAATGAGCGCTTTGCTAAAGATCGGGTTACGGAGGACCCGGTTGGTGAGCGCCGTCTCGACAAACCCAGGCGCAATGCCATTCACCCGAACACCGAATGGCGCGTACTCGACCGCCAGCCCGCGGGTCAAAGCCGCCACCGCGCCCTTCGTTGCCGAGTAGCCGACGAGTTGGCGCAGCCCGCGATGGCCCATGATCGAGGCGATGTTGATCAGCGAACCAGCCTCGGACTTCGCAAGAAGCGGCAGCCCATCGCGGGCAATGCGGACCACACCGTCGAGGTTCACCTCGCGGATCTGCTCCCAATCTGCATCACTCATGTGTCGGAAGTCACCGCGCACGTTGAGCCCTGCGTTGTTGACGAGCACATCCACGCGACCGTGGTCGCGATCGAGCATCTGGAACAGCGCGGTCACGTCCTGGCCGCGCGCGACATTGCAGGCCGCCGCCGTCACCGCGCCCTCGCGCCCAGCGGCTGTGCTCAACTCATCCGCGGTCGCTTCGGCAGCGCGTCCATCGACGTCGGCAATGACCACATGCGCGCCCTCGGCTGCAAAGCGCGCGGCAATGCCCTTGCCGATGCCCGACGCGCCGCCCGTAATGACCGCGACCCGATCCTGCAGCCGGCCGGTCATCAGCTTGCCGCCTGCCCGTTTGAATACTGACGCGCCGGCGAACGCATCGTGACGAGCTCTTCAGCCGCACTCGGGTGCAGCGCCATGGTGTTGTCGAAGTCGGCTTTGGTGCCGCCCATCTTGAGCACGATGCCGACGATCTGGATCATCTCGGCTGCCCCTTCGCCCGCGATATGGCATCCGACCACGCGGTCCGACTGGCGATCGACCAGCAGCTTCATGAGCATGCGCTCCTCGCCTTTGGAGAACGCCTCTTTCATCTGCCGGAAGTCGGACGCGTAGACGTCGAGGTCAGGATATGCCTCGCGGGCTTCGTCTTCGGTCAGGCCAACGGTGCCCACTTCGGGGGTCGAGAAGACCGCGGTCGCAATCGTCTTGTGGTCGACCTTGACGGCCTCTCCGCTAAAGACTGTGTCGGCGAACGCGTGGCCTTCACGGATCGCAACCGGCGTTAGCGGAACCCGGTTGGTCACGTCGCCGACCGCATAAATGTTTTCAGTCGACGTCTTCGAGAAATCGTCGACCTTAATCGCGCTACTCTCATCAAGCGCGACGCCGGCTGACTCAAGTCCAAGGCCGCGGGTGTTGGGCGTGCGGCCGATCGCAAACATGATTTGCTCGGCGGCGATCGTGCGCCCGCTTTTGAGCGTTGCCTGAAGGCCCGCGCCAGTCTTCTCGATTGACGCGAAGACGTCGTTGTTGATGATCTCAACGCCGCGGTCGCGATAGCCGTTGATGACAGCGTCGCGCATTTCCTCGTCAAAGCCGCGGAGGATCTTGTCGCGCCGGTAGACGATCGTGGTCTCGACGCCAAGGTTCGCGAAAATGCCGGCGAACTCAATTGCGATGTAGCCGCCGCCCGCAATTGCAATGCTCTTTGGCAGACGATCGAGGTCGAGTGCTTCATTGGACGTGATGGCGTGCTCAATGCCCGGCAGCTTGTCGTCCAGGTTCGGCCAGCCGCCCGTTGCGATCAGGATCGTCTTCGCGGTGACCTCGCGGTCTTCGGCTTCGAGGTAGACGGTGTTTGGGCCGCGGAGCACCGCCCGCGAACGGACCTGCTGCACGCCGACCTTCGCCATGTTGGTCTGATAGATCGCTTCAAGCCGGTCGAGCTCGGTGTTTTTGTTTTTGATCAGCGTCGGCCAGTCAAACGACGGTTCAGGCACCGTCCAGCCGAAGCCCTCTGCGGTCTTGAAGTCGTGCGGAAACCGACTTGCATAGACGAGCAGCTTTTTCGGCACGCAACCGCGGATGACGCACGTGCCGCCGAAGCGGAACTCTTCTGCAATCCCGACCTTGGCCCCGTGCATCGCTGCGATGCGAGATGCGCGAACACCACCGGAGCCGGCTCCGATAACGAAGAGGTCGAACTGGTCGTCAGTCATGTGCGTCCCGTCGTGCGCGGCAGAATACGAAGCGATATGCGCCCGAGGGTCAGGCTACACGCTGACGGCGCCGTCGTCTTCGTCGTCATCATCAACTTCAAGTTTGGTGATTTCGCCGTCGGCCTCGGCAATGAGTGCGACTTCGGTGAGGCCAAGGAACATGCCGTGTTCGACAACGCCTGGGACGAGCTGAAAGAGTTCGGCGAGGAACTCGGGCTGCGGAATCCCCTGGAACTTGCAATCCAGGATCAAGTTTCCGTTCTCGGTGACGAACGGCTTTTCGTCAGCGCCACGGCGCAGCGTAATCTGGCCTTCGCAGCCGGCTTCCGTCGCGAGCGATTGGATCATGTTGCGCGTTGCGTGGATGCCGAACCGGACGACCTCGATTGGCAGCGGGAACGTCCCGATGCGGTCCACGAGTTTCGTTGAGTCCGCGATGACAACCATCCGGTCCGACGCGGCGGCCACAATCTTTTCGCGAAGCAGCGCGCCACCGCCGCCCTTGATCAGCCGCAACTCGCTGTCGATTTCGTCGGCGCCGTCGACGGCGAGGTCGAGGTACTGGAGGTCATCCAGCGTCGACAGCTTGATGCCGAGATCGCGGGCCTGCGCCTCGGTCGCGGCCGATGTCGCAACGCAGACGACATCCAGCCCGGAGCTGACCTCCGCGCCGAGCGCATTGATGAAGGCCGCGGCCGTCGAGCCCGTGCCAAGCCCCAACCGCATGCCGGAGGCGACGTACTCCATCGCGGCCGCAGCCGCCCGCTGTTTCTGATCCTGCAGGTCCGTAACCGCGCTCATGTCCGCTCTCGCACTGACAGTGTCCTATGGGTAGGATGCAGCCCAAGCGACCGCGGGAACGCCGACCCGTTATGAGGTGTATTGCCAGAGGTCGCGGGTGGGCCGCAACTGGGTTCCCCTCAATGAACGCATCACGAGCGGGGGACGCAATGGACTTAGCGCTTAGCGGCTGGACGATCGTCTTCGATCTCGACGGTACCTTGATCGACACCGCGCCGGACCTCATTGGAACGGCGCAGGCGCTTCTCAGCCAACGCGGGCTCGCGCCAGTGCCTGAAAATCTGCTCAGGCCGGAGATAAGCAACGGCAGCCGCCGCATGATGGCGACCGCGTTCGCACACCACGGCCTGACGCCCGATGACGCCGAACTCGACGCCGTGTTCGCCGACTTCCTCGCGCACTACCGCGCGCACATCGCCGACCGCAGTCAGCCGTTTCCGCATATCGGGGAGGTGTTGGCCACGCTCAAGGCAGCCGGCGCAAAGCTCGCCGTCTGCACCAACAAGGCTGAAACGCCCGCACTCGAACTGCTCGAACTCCTCAACATGCGGGCGACGTTTGACTTCATAGCCGGGCGCGACACGTTTCCGGTCTGTAAGCCCAATCCGGCCCATCTCACGGAGACAATCGCGCGAGCCGGCGGCGCACCCGAACGCGCCATCATGGTCGGCGACAGCGAAACGGACGCGGCAACGGCTCAAGCAGCCGGCATCCCGATCATCGCGGTGACCTTCGGCTATACGTCGGTTCCGGTCCAAGCGCTCGGCTGCGACGCCGTCATCGACAGCTATACGGAGTTCATGCCCGCCCTCGCTGCCTTGATTGCGGCGTCAAATGCTCCGGAAGCGAGCCCACCCGCGCCATAATCGAAAGCGACACCAGCTCTCAATCGTTTGGAGGTGAACCATGATCCGTTCCGCAACAAAACTTACGCTCGCGGCCGCCATCGGCCTCGCGCTGACGGCAAGTGCCGCTCAGGCAGAGACGACCGAGGTCTGCCTGAAGCAGACGTTTGAAGTCGCACAGCCGATGCAGGCGAAGCCGCCGTCGCAAGAGCAGCTGCCGGCGATCGAGGCGCAGATGGAGAAGGTCGAGAACCTTTGCGACGCGAAGCAGTTCGCGGAAGCCGATAAAGAGCGCGACGTCCTGAAGGACATGATCGCCAAGCTTTAGTCAGACGGCGCACCCAGCGCCGACCGTTTTCGGGTCGACATTCCAGGTGCCCGTTGCGATGCCCCGATCGGTGTGTGAGGGGCATCGATGACGAACTCCCAGTGGCTTTGGCTCGTTCTGTTGTCCGTCCTCTGGGGCGGATCGTTTTTCTTCGTCGGCGTCGCCGTCGACGAAGTCCCGCCGCTGACGCTCGTCGCAGCGCGCGTTGCGATTGCCGCGCTTGCGATCCTGCCGGTGGTCTTCGCGCTAGGCCATCGGTTGCCGCTGACAGTGGCTGCCTGGCTGCCCTTTGCCGGCATGGCGCTCTTCAACAACATCATCCCTTTTACGAGCATCACGCTCGCTCAGGCGCACATCACAAGCGGCCTCGCAGCCGTCCTCAACGCTACGACACCGCTCATGAGCGTCTTGATGCTTCGCCTTTTCGTCGCCGATGAACCGCTGACAGCGGCGAAGCTCGGCGGCATCCTGCTTGGGATCGCGGGCGTTGCGATCCTGATGGGCCCTGACGCGCTCCAAGGCCTCGATGCGCAACTCGCAGGTATGGCGCTTATGCTGGTCGCGACCGGCTCTTACGGGCTTTCAGCCGTCTGGGGGCGCAGGCTCCGCGGCACGCCGCCGGTCGTCAGCGCGGCGGGCCAGCTTATCTGTTCGAGCGCCGCGCTGATTCCGCTCGCGCTCCTCATTGAGACGCCCCTTTCTCTGGGCCTGCCAAGCGAAGCGTCGATCGCCGCGATCGTGGGCCTCGGTGTGCTCTCAACTGCGATCGCCTACCTGATCTTCTTCCACATTCTGAGCGTGTCGGGCCCTGCGAACGTGATGCTCGTGACGCTGCTCGTGCCGGTGAGCGCCATTGCGTTGGGCACGCTGTTTCTCGATGAGGCGCTGCTGACCCGACACATCGTCGGCGCGCTCGTCATCGGCTCGGGCCTGCTCGTGATCGACGGCCGACTGCCCGCCTATCTGTTGGGCCGAGGCAGCAGACCGACGATGTAAGGACCGCGCGGATGCTACCGGGCTTCCGCTTCCGGCAAGGCTGAGACATCCTCCCGCGCTTGAAACGCCTTTCCCCAATCGCGCAGCGACGTCAGGACCGGCTCAAGCGTTCGGCCAAATTCGGTGAGCTCGTATTCGACCCGCGGCGGGACCTCCGGATAGACGATGCGATTGATCACACCATCGGCTTCGAGTTCGCGCAGTTGCAGTGTGATCATGCGATGCGTTGCGTTCGGCGTAAGCCGGCAGAGCATGTTGAAGCGCTGGCGGCCGGCCAAGAGATGAAACACCAGCACGGGCTTCCAGACGCCACCGATCACGCTCATGGTCGCCTCGACGGCGCAGCCCGTTTTCGCAGCGCGCCGCTTCGGCCCTCGAACAGTATCATTCATGTGCGTACGTGCTCTTTTTGTGCGTACTTACAAATTCTCTCATCTAACGTCACGTCTTCCTCTGGCTCAATCAACCCAGGGGAACACCCATGCGTGCATTTCGTCTGAACGGTGCAGCAGCGCCGCTGAACCTTGTCGACGAAGCCGATCCGAAGCCGGGCCCCGGCGATGTTTTGGTCGACCTCAAAGCAGCGTCCCTGAACTACCGCGACACCATCGTCCGCGAGACCAATTACGGCGGCGATCAGCGCCACGACCTTGTTCCCCTCTCCGATGGCGCCGGTGTCATTGCCGCTGTCGGCGAAGACGTATCTGCTGAGCGTGTGGGCGAGCGCGTTGCCATCGGCTTTATGCCGAACTGGGTCGAAGGACCGTTCTCGCATGCGAAGGCGGCAGGTGCGCTGGGGGGCGGCCGTGTCGACGGTGTTCTTGCAGAAAAAATCGTGGTTCCCGAGCGTGGCGTCGCCGAGCTTCCCGAAGGTTGGTCGTTTGCGGAAGGTGCGGCCTATCCGTGTGCCGGCGTCACGGCGTGGAACTGCCTCTTCGGCGGCGGCGGCCTTCGCCCTGGCGAGACGGTCCTCGTCGAGGGAACCGGCGGTGTTTCGACGTTTGCGCTACAGTTCGCGCGCGCCGCTGGTGCCCGCGTGATCGCGACGTCGAGCTCTGATGAAAAACTTGCAGAGGCCCAGAAGCTCGGCGCGGAAGCTGGCATCAACTACCGCGAAACGCAGGATTGGGGTGCACGCGCCGCCGAGATCGCAGGTGGTGAAGGTGTCGACCACGTCGTCGAAGTCGGCGGGTCCGGCACGCTCAATCAAGCGCTTGAAGCGGTGCGACCGGGAGGCGAAGTCGCGCTCGTCGGCGTGCTCACCGGCTTTAGCGGCGAGATCAACACGGTCTCGATCCTGAGCAAGGCCGTCAATCTCAGAGGCGTTTACGTCGGCTCCGTCAGCAATCTCGACGCCGCACTGCGCTCAGGCGTGCGGCCGATCATCGACCGGGTATTCCCGTTCGCGGAAGCGGACGCCGCATTCAAGCATCTCTTGAGCGGCGCGCACCGGGGCAAGGTCATCATCGAAATCGCAAGCTGACACCGAAAGCGTTGCTGGGCAGCCGTCATCGACCGCCTGGCTCGCCTCACGCCTGTGTCGCAGCCTCAAACGCCCCAGGGGCGTCGCCGCCATCCGGCAAACGAGCGTTCCTGGCCGCGGCTGAGCGAGATCGTCTTGTGCACAGGGCGCTCGGCTGCTTCGGCTTCGCGGCGCATGAGGAAAAACTCGGAGTGCAAGAGGCCCTCGCTCTCCTTGCCCACGGTTGCAATCCCTTGCGTTTCAAGCGCCAGCAGCACCTGCGTCCACTCCTGCGAGGTCGCAAAGCGCCGCTGGACGAACGTCGTGCCTTCAAGCCGCTCGCTGACAAGCCCGCGCGCCTTCGCGGCCGCCTCAAGCTCGAACATGGGGCTCACGCGCAGCCCAAAGACGGCGCACCAAGGATCGCCGCCCACCGCATCAAGCAGGAGGCCGAACCGGTCCTCATCGAGAAAGTCGGCCGCGGTTGTCGAGATGATCAGATCTGCACCGCTGAGCACGCGACGGTCTGCGTCCGACAGTACGTCTTGTGCGAAATCGCAGCAGACGACATCGGCGACAAGCCCGACGCACTTTGCGTAGTCGAGCGCCGGTGCGTGAATGTCGAACCCAACGAAGTCAGCATCAATGCTCGATGGCCACGCCTTGAAGAAGTGCTGATCGAGTTCGATCAAGCGCTCCGCCGAAAGCTCGGAATGGTCGAGATCGCGGTAGCGGTGCGCGAGGTCGTCCATGTCGAGGGGAAAGCGGATGAGCGCGGCGTTGGTCGCATAACCGCAGCCGATGTCGACGATCTTTATGCGCCGGCCAAGCGCTGTCCGACGCGCGGTGATGAGTTGCCGGAACACGCTTGTCGCGATGTCTGGCAGCACATAGTCCAGGCCGAACATCACCCGGAAGTAACCGCGCGGGTCTGGCTGCTGATAGATGTCGCCGGTTGTTTCGCCTTCGTCTTCGCCGCGCACGAAGGCCAACGCGGATGTCGTCGTCATTTTGAGACCTCGATGACCGCGGCCGGTCGATGCGGCGGGCGCAGGTCAACTTTGCTGTCGTGGGTGAACGCAGTCGTAGCGAAGCGGGCGCGTGAATGCAAAAGTGCGCCATGCCGTCGACGTCCCCCGCTGACCGCCGCGAGCCTCAAAACATCCTGCGCGCCGCTGCCTGGATGGCACTTGCGCTCGCCTCTTTCACGCTGCTCGCCGTCGCGGGCCGCAAGGTGACGGCGCTGTTTGCTGCCGCCGACGGCCGCACGACGCCAGACTTCGGCGACACGTTTCAGTTGATGTTCTTTCGCAGCGTCATCGCGCTTGTGATCATGGTCCTTGTTATCGCGATGTCGCGCGAAGGCTGGGCGCAAGTCCGCTCTCGGAAACTCGGTCTGCACGGTGTCCGCAACGTCATCCACTTTCTCGGGCAGTTCTCCTGGTTCCACGCGCTCTCGCTCATCCCGCTCGCGCAACTCTTCGCGATCGAGTTCACGAACCCGATTTGGGTGGCACTATTCGCGCCGCTGCTGCTTGGCGAGCGCATGTCTCGGCTGCGTGCGTTGGCGGTCGTGCTCGGCTTTGCCGGCATCCTGATCATCGTCCAACCGGGGGGCGCCCCGCTCAACCTCGGCCATGCGCTCGCACTGACGGCTGCGATCAGTTTCGCGGGCTCAATGATTGCAACGCGCCAGCTCATGGCAACCGACACCGGCGCGGGCTTCCTGTTTCACATGGCCTGGATGCAACTGCCGATCGCGCTTGTCCTCGCCGCACCGTACCTGCGCTTGCCGGGGCTCGAGTTGTCGATCTGGTTGCTCGTGCTTGGACTTGGCGCGCTGCTCGCCCACTTTGCGCTCGCAAAAGCGTTTGCGACCGCCGAGGCGATCGTCGTCGCGCCGATGGACTTCCTTCGGCTTCCGCTGATCGCGCTCATCGGTGTGTTTGTCTACGACGAGGCGCTCGGGTGGAGCGTTCTGCTCGGCGGCGCGATCGTGATTGCGGCCAACGCGATCAACCTGCTGGCTGAGCGTCAGTCGGCTCTTGCGCGCCGCGCGGCGCAAGCGGCCACACCCGGCGGTAGACCGCAATCGTCGCCGGGAGAATGACGAACTGCGCGACGAGAGAGGCGCTGAGGCAGGCAGCCGTCAGCGCGCCAAACAGGCGGAGCGACGGCAGGTCCGAGAGGATGGTGACGCCAAGGCCCAGCGCAAGCACGATCGTTGTCAGCACCACCGGCGGGCCAATGTGCGCCATCGTCGCGCGGAGGATCTCGCCGACGTCAGCGCCGGCCGGCGCGAGGCGTTCCTCCTCCAGCATATAGCGGTTGAGGAAGTGGATCGTTGAATCGATCGCCAGCGCGAACGCCACCGTGATCGCAATGATGGACGCAAACTGCAGCCCGCCGCCGAAGGCCCAGATCAGCGTGCCCGTCGCAAAGATCGGGAACAATGACGGCAGGACACTCGCGACGCCGGCTAGAAACGATCTGAGTGCGATCCCGAGGAAGACGAAGATCACGAACATGTCGCCGACAAGCCCCCAGTTCAGTTCGCCGATCAGCTTGGCTGAGTTGCGCGCGGCAATTGCGGCAAGCCCGGTCACTGCGATCTCGGCATCCGGGTTCGCCTCGCGGACCGAGTTGAGCGCCTGATCGATCCGCTCGACGATCGGCAGGATTTCGCTTGCATCGATATCCGGAAGCCGGCCCGTCACGAGGACCGCGCTCTCACCCTCATCGATGAAGCGGCGCACCAAATGCTTCGGCAGGAACCCGATGAACTCTTTGACGCGCGCAGTGTCGGGCGACCCGTTTTCCGCGAGCCAGCGCCGCAGGCTTTCAACCGACCAGACATTGCCGAGCCCAGCAACCGTCTCGAGCGTCCGATGCGCTTCGGCGATGGCCTCGAACGTGCCGGCGTCACCAAGCGTTTTCGATGGCCACTTGATCATGACGTGGACTGGGTTCGCGCCGGTGAGCTTCGTGTCGAGGCTGGCGGAGGCATCGAGCGCTTGCTCGCGGTCCGGGACCTGGTCGGCAAGCCGGTACTGCGGTTCAAGGCTGACATACGCGAGGCCGCAAAGCACGGTCGCAAGGATGCCGCCCGCCAGATAAAGAAACGGGTTTGCCGAAATGCGATCGACCATTGCGACGCTGAAGCGGCCGACACCACCGATGGCGCCGTCCGGCTGGTCGGCCACAGCGGCATTTGCCGCCGCACCATCGTCCTTGCGGATCACGAACACCGCGAGGGTTGGCACGACGACTGCGACGCAAAGATACGAAATGCCAACCGCAAGAAGCGCGGCCTGTCCGAACGTCTTCACGAGCGCGGACTCGGCGAATGCGAACGACAAAAGCGCGATGCCCGCGTTCATCGCAGTCAGCAGGCAGGCGGGGGCGACATCGCGGACGGCGTTGCGGGCGGCAGTCAGCCGGTCGACCCCGCGATTGATGTCACGGCGGATCGCCATGACGAGGTGCATGGAATCCGAGAAGCCCGAAACGAGGATGAGTGGCGTCAGAACGTTGATGAAGAGGTTCAGCCGGTAGTCGAGCCCGCCAATCGCGCCGAGCGTCCAGAGGATCGCCATCGCGGGGCCGGCGACGGCGAGGAACGTCAACGAGAGCTTGCGGAAGAACACGAACGCGACAAGCAGACCGAGCAGGAGGCCGAGCCCGTTATAGACCAAGCGGTCGCGCTCGACGGCATTGCGGATCTCAAGTTGCATGACCGGCGGCCCGGTCAGTTTGTACCTGAGGCCCGAGTCGCGAAGTGCGCCATCGAGGGCTTCGCGGATGCCGGCCACGATCGGCCGCGTGCCGCGCTCGCTGACCATCTTCCGGTCAAGCGACAACACCATCAACGCCAGCGTGCCGTCATCTGACAGGAACGTGCCTTTAACGATCTCGTTGGCGCGCAGCTTCTTGATGACCTCGGCGAGTTCGGCCTCGCTCTCAGGCAGCGGCTCGGGCACGACCGGCGGCGCATAGTTGTTCTCGTTGAGCGCGCCGCGCGCCGACATCATCGAGACGAACCCGGCGATGCCATCGGCCAATTGCAGCTCGATCGCCGCGTCGCTGACGGCGGTTAGCCCCTTGCGGGTCAGGATGCCGTCGCCCTCGATCACCGCAAGCACGTCGAACTCGCTCGACGGGAAGCGGCGGTCGATCTCCTCGTATTGCTGGAACTCGCGGCTGTCAGAGCGGAACAGTTCGCTGAGGCTGTCGTCGACCTTCAGCCGCGCCACGCCGAACGCCGCCAAGACGGTGATCACCGCAATCAGCGCGAGCGCAATGACCGGCCGTGCAAGCGCCACAAGCCCGAGGTGTTCCAGCCCGAACGTGAACCGGAACGTGCGTGTCTGGACCGGGTCACTCATGCGTGCGGGCGCGCGGCCTCCGGGCAGTTCGACAGGATGCGGCGCCAGAATCAGACCCGCCGGCGCACATTGGCAGCAGCCACGCTTGGCTCGCAATGACGCACACGTACTAAGTGTGCGCGTCACGGCGGCTGGCGATACCGAACGGCCACGGACTGATGCGATGGCGCCGACGCCGGCCACTTGCCGGCGCTGCGACCTGAGGCCACTGTAGCGCCATGACACGAACGCAGCTCGATGCCCGGCACCTCACCTGCCCGCTGCCGATCTTGAAAACCAAGAAGGCTTTGAGAGACGTGGGCGTCGGCGAGGAGATCGAAGTCCTGGCAACCGATCCCAACACCGCCGCTGACATGACCGCCTTTTGCGAAGCGCGTGGCCATGTCTTGGTTTCACATGAGGAAACAGACGGCGCGGCGCGGTTCATCGTCCGCCGCGGCCGCTGATCAACGAGAAGCCGAAAGTCCTATGAGTACAGAGCCTAGCGATGGCATGCGCGTCCTCGGCCGGTCCGGCGTCCGCGTCTCTGAAATTTGCCTCGGCACGATGATGTTCGGCGGCCCGACCGACGCGGATGAATCAAACCGCATCATCGCATCGGCCAGGGACCATGGGATCAACTTCATCGACACCGCCGACGTCTACACAGGCGGGCGCTCGGAAGAGATCACAGGCCGCGCCATCGCAGCCGACCGGGATTATTGGGTGCTCGCAACAAAGCTCGGCAATGCATATCGCGGGGAGGCTGCGATCGCGGGCACGGGCGGGCTCAGCCGCCGCTGGATCATGACGGCCGCCGACGCAAGCCTCAAACGGCTGGGCCTCGACCACATCGACATCCTCTATGTCCATCGCACCGACCCGTCGACGGATCTCGATGAGACGATCACCGCGTTCGGCGATCTCATCCGCGCGGGCAAGACGCGGTACTGGGCGCTGTCGAATGTGCGCGCTTGGCAGATCGCCGACATCGTCCACCGCTGCCGCGCGCTGGGCGTTCCGCAACCGGTTGCGCTGCAGCCCTACTACAATCTGATGAACCGGCAGCCTGAAGTCGAAGTCTTGCCGGCTGCGCGCGCGTTCGGCCTCGGCGTTGCAACGTACAGCCCGCTCGCCCGCGGCATTCTGACCGGCAAATACACAGCCGACGCGCAGCCCGCGAACGACACGAGGGCCGGACGTGGCGACAAGCGCATGCTGGAGGCGGAGTGGCGGCCGGAGAGCCTCGCGATCGCCGACGAGCTAAAGGCCCACGCGGCGGCGACCGGGCGCAGCCTCATCCACTTCGCCATGCGCTGGGTCCTCAACAATCGCACAGTCACGTCCATCATCGCGGGGCCCCGCACGTTCGCGCAATGGGAAAGCTATCTCGGTTATCAGAGTGCGGAATGGACCGCTGACGACGAAGCCCTCGTCGACCGCCTGGTGCCGATCGGACATCCATCAGCGCATGGCGCCAGCGACCCGAGCTATCCAATCGAGGGCCGGTTCCCATTCCTCGCCGCGCAACCCGACGCCTAATCGCCCGTTAACGCCGCGGGCAACACTGCCGCAATGCCGTCCCGGCCCCAGGCTAGAACATCGCGGCAACCCTCTGCAGTCTGCATCCGGAGATCCATCATGATCCGCTCAGCGACCGCCGCTGCCATCCTGCTCGCCGGCTCCGCGATCGCGGCCGCAACTATGCCAATCGCACCGGTGGCCGCGAAGGTCATGCAGGCGCCCGACAGCCGCGTCGCCCTCACCCTGCCGGATGGCTTCACCAAGGCAACCCGGTTCAAGGGCTTCGAGCATCCAAGCGGCGCATCAATTGTCGTTTTGGAAGTGCCGGCCGTGGCCTACGCGCGGATGGCGCGCGCGATGAACCCGAACACGCTCGCGACGCGCGGTGTCCTCAATGCAAAAGCACTGGACCTCGGGCGGAGCGACAAGCATGTCGCGTTCACGGCCGAACAGCGCACCGCAATCGGCATGTTCGACAAGGTGCTGCTGCTGATTGGCGATGAGACGTCGACAGCGCTCGTGACGGCAAACGTCCCGCGCAAGGCTGCAGCCGATGGCCAAGTCTCCGTTGACGCTATCAAGTCAGCCTTCGCGAAAGCCTCCTTCGCGAAACGTTCAGCTGCGGCGAAACCGCTTTACGCCTTCACCTACACGGGACCGTTCAAAAAGGCGGGCTCAGTTATGGGGGCGGGCCAGATTTATAACCTGAAGGGCGAGATGCCGAAGCAGCGGCTGACGAAGGCTGAGCCGAATTTCATCGCCGTGCACGCCCTCAACAAGGAGATCAACGTTCCGAACCCGCCGCTGTTCGCCGCTGGACAGGTCGAGGCGCTGCGCGGCTTTACGGGCAAGAGGATCATCAAGACGGAAGCCGGTCGAATCGCAGGCATCGAAGCGCATCGCCACACGGTGTCGGCCAAGAACACCTCAACAGGCGACGACGTCGTGTTCTACCACGTGATGCTGTTCCCTGAGGACGGTGGCTACTACCGTTTCATCGCGTCAACACCGGCCGCCGACGCCGACACGTACGTGCCTGAGTTCGAGAAGATGGCGGCAAGCTTCGAGCTTGCGAAGTAAGCACTGAACGAAGATTTCGAACGCATACGCCATGCCGGGGCAGCGGCCGATTAGACCTGCGCCTTCCGTGTCCATCTTTACAGGTGAACGTAATATCAGCTTTACGACGAATATCGGCTTCAATCATTTCAGGGCAACCCGTTCAATTTCTGAAATACATTAAGCGGATTATCTTTGTAATTCTCTCATTTAATCCTGACGCCGAAGATCACGCTTCCGAGCATCTTTATGCGGGTGACGGTCGAACAACTCATCGATGCATCTGCTTATCCATTTTCCATTTAGAATTGCGATGAGATAACCCGCACGTCTATCCGCAAAGCGTCGCGACCACAGATGGTCTGACGAGGCAACATACGGGTGGATGGAATGGGACGATCGACAAGGGCCGCCGCGGCCATGGCCCTATTTATTATGGCAGCAACGTCCGCCACAGCAGCGGACTTGTCCATGAAGGATGACGGCTTCGAACCGTCACCAATCGCCAAGCCCTCCTGGACTAGCCTCTACTTCGGCGTCGGCGGGGGCTATGGCTCTTCAAACACCGAAGTCAGCGGCGACGCAGGTGGCGCCGGAGGCGGCTCGCTTGACGGAATTGGAGCTGACGGCGGGTTCGTGACGTTCCAGGTCGGAGCGGACTATCAGGTTTCGCAGCGCTTCGTTGTGGGCGCCTTTTTCGATTATGACCTGACCGATCTATCGTCAGATTTATCCCTGACATTCGGGGCCCTAGGGATAAATGGCGAAGCAGAGTTTGAGGATGTTTGGACAGTCGGCGTACGCGCTGGGTACCTGATTAATCCGCATACGCTTTTCTACGTCGGGGCGGGATACACCGAAACGAGCCTTGAGGGCGAAATAGGTGTGGTTGGCGGACCGTCGCTCAGCGGCGATCTTGGAGATTTTTCTGGTTACGCGCTGTTGGCTGGCATGGAAGCAAAGTTGAGCGAGAATTTTTCATTGAAAGCTGAGTACAGATTTACCCAGTACGACAATGAAGAAGTCTTATCTATCGGAGGCGTGGATATCGATGCGGAGCCATCAATCCATGCCGGCCGGCTCGTGGGGACGTACCGGTTCAATCTGATGGCCGGCCGCCACTAAACCTGGGTAAGTTCGGACATGTTCAGCTGATCTGAACTTGCGTCTTCTGTGTGCCTGCGTTCTTCAACGCTGCCGGGCCCGGGTGCGGTTTCAAACGTAACGTTGCCGCCAGGTCTGGGCGACGGTCGTCTCGTGTGCGTTGCCATGGCCCCGTACGCCGCCGACGCGCCTCCATGGGTAGACTAGACGTCTCTCCCGCTTAGCTCATGGAGGCGCCGTCGACGTAGGCGCGCATGGTCGGCTCCGTGCCATTGCGCCAAAGCGCGGTGATGGCATTGGCGAAGGCCTCGCGGAATTGGCGGTCGTGGCCGAGCGGGCCGAAGACGTCGCCAAGCTCAAGGAACGCCGTCGGGTTGTGTTTTGTGGCGCGCGCTTTCGCGGTCAACGCATCGGCGCGTTCATCAGCGACCTTGATTGCCTGACCGCTTTCACTTTGACCTGCAGACGCGCGGCACCAAAGCGCGACCTCAAGCGCAAGGCCGTCAATCGGCCGGCCATCGCGCAAGCGATCGACAATTGTCGGCAGGATAAACTTTGGCTGCCGGTTTGAGCCATCGAGGCAGAGCCGTGGGATCGTGTCGCCCACCGCTGCATTCGAAAACCGCGCGCAAACGGTCTCGAAGTACGCGTTAAAGTCGACGCCCGGGATCGCTGGGACCGTTGGAATGATCTCGCGCCGTTCAAGCGTCTCGAGGAAAGCGCGCACAAGCGGATGCGCCATCGCCTCGTGCACATAGGCGATATCGAGGAGCGCTGCCGGATAGGCGATCGCGGCGTGCCCGCCGTTTAAGATCCGCAGCTTCATCAACTCGTACGGCGCAACATCATCGACGAATTCAACACCGACCTTTTCGAGCGCCGGACGGCCCGCACTGAACGTGTCTTCAAGCACCCATTGCCGGAACGGCTCGCAGGTGACCGGGCGCCGGTCTTCGATGCCGAAGGTATCGCGGACCAGCTCACGCTCGCGGTCCGACGTCGCCGGCGTAATGCAGTCGACCATTCCGTTTGGCATGCAGACGCTACGATCAATCCAATCGGCAAACGCCGGATCTGTTTGGCGCGCCAGGGCTAAGACGGTCGCGCGTGTCACCGCGCCGTTCTCCGGAAGGTTGTCGCAGGACATGATCGTGAACGGCGCGATACCGTCCGCCCGGCGCACCTTGAGCGCTGCGATCAGACAGCCGAAGACCGTTCGCGGCGCATTGGGCTGTGCGATGTCGTGTTTGATGGCGTCGTGGGTGAGATCGAGGCCACCCGACTGCGCATCGACGAAGTAGCCGCCCTCCGTCACGGTCAAAGAGACGATCCGGATTTCGGGGCCCGAGAGCGCCGCGATCAAGCCCGCCGACGTGGCATCCGCATAATCGATCATCGCGCCGACGGTCATGGCGGTGAGCCCGCTCGGGTCCAGTTCGACAACCGTGCTTGTCCAGTCCTGTGCGCGAAGGTCAGCGCGCATCTGGGCGTCGTATGGCATCAGCCCGGCGCCGATGATCGCCCAGTCGTGATCGACGCCAAGGCTGAACAAACGGTCGAGGTAGACGGCCTGGTGCGCGCGGTGAAAGTTGCCGACGCCAATGTGGACGATGCCCGCCGTCAGCGCGGATCGGTCGTAGTCGACCGCGCGGACGCCACGCAGGCGGCGTTCAGATGAGGAACTGTCGGTTTGCGCTGGCATCAGCTCATCCAATTGCCGCCGTCGACGTTAAACGTCTGCGCAACGATGTAGTTGGCCTCATCGGTCGCGAGGAACACGGCCATGCCGATCAAGTCGTCGGTCGTGCCCATGCGGCCAAACGGGACTGCGGCGCCGACGGCGCGTTTCTTTTCGCCGGGTGCGAGGCCTTCGTGCTTGGCAAACAGCGCATCGACGCCATCCCAATGCTCGCCGTCAACAACCCCCGGCGCGATCGCGTTCACGTTGATGCCGTGCTTGATCAGGTTGAGGCCGGCTGACTGTGTGAGACTGATCACCGCCGCCTTCGTCGCACAGTAGACGGCGACTAGCGGTTCGCCGCGACGGCCGGCCTGGCTCGCCATGTTGATGATCCGGCCCTTGCGGCCATCGCGGATCATGCGCTCGGCGGCGACCTGCATCGTGAACAGTGTGCCGCGGACGTTGAGCGCAAACAGGCGGTCGAAGCTCTCCTCCGTGATCTCGACAATGGGCGCGAGATCGAACAGCGCCGCGCAGTTGATGAGCGTATCGACGGGCCCGATTGCAGCCTCGGCGGTGTCAAAGCCCGCGCGGATGGACCTGACATCGGTCACGTCCATTGCGACCGCTTGCGCACCGCCACCAATTGCAGCCGCCGTGGCTTCACCCCGCGCGATATCAATGTCGGCGATCGCGACGCGGGCGCCCTCGCGGACGTAGGCTTCGGCAAAGGCGGCGCCGATGCCCCGCGCGGCGCCGGTGATCAGTGCAGTGCATCCCGCGAGCCGTGTCATCGGATCGCCTGGCCGGTCTCATCGAACCGGTGCAGCCGGTCAGCTGGCAACGTCAGGTGTGCGGTATCGCCGAACGACAACGCGACCTCACCACTTGCCCGGACCCGCAGCGTGCCCATGCCGTCAACGTCAACATTGAGATACGTGTCGGAGCCGAGGTGTTCGGACACGCCAACGGTTCCGCTGATGTCACCAGCCGCCCCGTCGACGAGAATGTGTTCCGGCCGGATACCGACGGTGCGCGCGCCGCGCGCCTCAGCCGCCGGCCCTTCAATAAAGTTCATGCGCGGCGACCCGATGAAGCCTGCAACGAACAGATTGTCCGGCGCGCGATAAAGGTCGAGCGGCGAGCCGATCTGTTCGACGCGCCCATCGCGCAGCACGACAATCTTGTCGGCCATGGTCATCGCCTCGACCTGGTCGTGGGTGACGTAGATCATCGTCGTCTTGAGCGCTTGGTGCAGCTCAGAGATCTCGGTGCGCATGGAAACGCGGAGCGCAGCGTCGAGGTTCGATAACGGTTCGTCGAACAAGAAAGCTTCCGGCTCACGCACGATTGCACGGCCGATCGCGACGCGCTGGCGCTGGCCACCGGAGAGTTGGCCGGGCTTGCGGTCGAGATAGTCGGTGAGGTTCAGGATGCGGGCTGCGTCAGCGATCTTCTGTTTGCGCGTCGCCGCATCAACGCCCGCCATCTTCAGCGGAAACGCAATGTTGCCCGCAACCGACATATGCGGATAGAGCGCGTAGGACTGGAACACCATCGCGAGGCCGCGCTTTGCGGGCGACGCCGCTGTCGCATCCTGGCCATCGATCTCGATCCGCCCGCTCGACACATCTTCGAGGCCTGCGATCAGGCGCAGCAACGTCGACTTCCCGCAACCTGACGGCCCGACGAACACCGTGAACTCGCCGTCCTCAATCGTGAGGTCGAGCGGCTTGATGACTTCGACCGGGCCGAAGCTCTTGGTCACCTGATGAAGCGAGATCGCGCCCATTACTTTACCGCTCCAAATGTGAGGCCGCGCACGAGTTGCTTCTGGCTGAACCAGCCGAGGATGAGGATCGGGGCGATCGCCATCGTCGAAGCCGCTGAGAGCTTGGCGTAGAACAAGCCTTCCGGGCTTGAGTAGCTCGCAATGAACACGGTCAACGGCGCGGCGTTCGCCGTCGTCAGATTGAGCGTCCAAAACGCTTCGTTCCACGCAAGGATGATGTTGAGCAGCAACGTCGACGCGATACCAGGCACAGCCATCGGTGCGAGCACGTAGATGATCTCTGACCAAAGCGACGCGCCGTCCATCCGCGCCGCTTCCAGGATCTCGCCGGGGATCTCCTTGAAGTAGGTAAACAGCATCCAGACGATGATCGGCAGGTTGATGAGCATCAGCACGATGACGAGGCCGATGCGGGAATCGAGCAAGCCGAAGTCGCGGAATATGAGATAGATCGGAATCAACACGCCAACGGGCGGCAGCATCTTCGTGGACAGCATCCACATGAGGACGTTCTTCGTTTGTCGCGACGGCACAAACGCCATCGACCACGCAGCCGGCACGGCGATCAGAAGCCCGAGCAACGACGACCCGATTGATAGGATCACCGAGTTGGTAAAGTGGCGCAGATAGTCCGAGCGCGACTGCACTTCGCCGTAGTTCTCAAGCGTCCAGTCGAACAACAGAAACGATGGCGGTGATGCGATTGCCTCGGCTTCCGTCTTGAAGCTCGTCAGGATCGTCCAGAGCACGGGGAAAAAGATCGCAAGGCCGACAGCCCAGGCGAACACCGTCGTCACGGCCTTAGTACGGGTCGTGGTCGCGCGCGCCATGGCTTAGGTCTCCAGGTTCTTGCCAATCATGCGGATCAGGAAGATCGCAACGATGTTGGCGAGAATGACCGCGACGATGCCGCCAGCAGAGCCGCCGCCGACGTCGAACTGAAGCAGCGACTGCGCGTAGATGAGATACGTCAGGTTCGTCGAAGCGGTCCCCGGCCCGCCATTAGTGGTCACCAGGATCGCGGCGAACACCGACAGCAGGAAAATCGTCTGGATCAGAATGACGACGGTCATCGCGCGGCTGAGGTGCGGGACGGTGATGTAGAAGAACCGCTGCAGCGCGTTTGCGCCGTCCATCTCGGCCGCCTCGACTTGTTCGCGGTCGAGCGACTGCAGCGCCGTCAACAGGATGAGCGTCGCGAACGGCAGCCACTGCCAGGCAACAATCATCGTGATGGAGGCAAGCGGGATGTGGGCGAGGAAGTCGACCGGCTGAAACCCCAGCGCCGTCGCCAGGTGAGCGAACAACCCGTTGACCGGGTTCATGAACATGTTCTTCCACACAAGCGCCGAGACCGTCGGCATCACGAAGAACGGTGCGATCACCATCATGCGCACGATCCCCTGACCCCACATCGGCTGGTCAAGCATCAGCGCGAGCAACACACCACCGATCGTCGTGATGATGAGAACGCCGCCGACGAGCAACAGCGTATTGGAGAAGGCGGCGGCAAAGGCCGGGTCGGTGAGGAAGTACTCGTAGTTCAAGAACCCGACGAAGCGTTCGGTGCCGGGCGAAAGCAGGTTGTAGTTGAGCGTCGAGAAATAGATCGTCATCGACAGCGGCACGATCATCCAGATGAGAAGCAGGATGACGGCGGGCGACAGGAGCGCGCGGGCTGCCGTTCTGGAGTGCGCTGTGGCCACGGTGTTGGACCCGTTTCGGACTAGGGCTTGAGGCTCAGATCGAAGCCGCGGGAGACCGTGAGAGTGCACCGGCGCTCGCAAGCGCCGGTGCCGGAGCCAGACCTCATTTCCCCCAAGAAACGGCCAGGCGCCTTTGTAAGGCGAACCGCCTGCTACTTGATGTAGCCGGCTTTCGTCATCTCGCGGGTCGTCAGAGCCTGTGCGTTCTGAAGGGCCTGATCGACAGAGACCGTGCCTGCGAGAGCTGCTGAGAACTGCTGACCCACCGCAGTTGCAATGCCCTGGAATTCAGGGATCGCGACGAACTGGACGCCGACGTATGGCACCTTATCGACGGTTGGGTTCTTCGGGTCGGCTGCGTTGATGCTGTCGAGCGTCATCTTCGCAAACGGGACCTTCGCGTACTCAGCGTTCTTGTAGAGCGATGTCCGCGTGCCTGGCGGGACGTTGGCCCAGCCTTCTTTCGAGGCCACCAGCTCGAGGTACTCTTTTGACGTCGCCCATGCGACGAACTTCTTGGCTGCTTCCTGCTTCTTCGTGCCAGCCGGGATCGCAAGGCTCCAAGCCCAGAGCCAGTTGCCGCGCTTGCCGAGGCCCGTGTCAGGTGCCAGCGCAAAGCCGACCTTGTCAGCGACCTGCGAGTCCTTCGGGTTCGTGACGAATGAGGCTGCGACCGTTGCGTCGATCCACATGCCGCACTTGCCTGACTGGAAGAGTGCGAGGTTCTCGTTGAAGCCGTTTGACGAAGCGCCTGGAGGACCCGACTCCTTCATCAGGTCGATGTAGAAGGTGAGCGTCTTCTTCCACGGCTCGCTGTCGAACTGCGGCTTCCAATTCTCGTCAAACCACTTTGCGCCGAACGAGTTCGACGTTGCCGTCAGGAACGCCATGTTCTCGCCCCAGCCGGCCTTGCCGCGCAGACACACGCCGAAGACGCCCGCGTCCTTGTCGGTCATCGCCTTGGCGGCTTTGCGGATGAAGTCCCACGTGGGGGCTGCTGGCATCTCCATGCCGGCCTTCTTCATCAGGTCCTTGCGATACATCACCATCGAGCTCTCGCCGTAGAACGGCGCGGCATAGAGGTTGCCCTCAACGGTGAGGCCGCCGCGGATCGCCGGCAGCAGATCGTCGACGTCGTAGCTCGCCGGCAGATCGTTCAGCGAGACGAGCCAGCCCTTGCTGCCCCAGATCGGCACTTCGTACGTCCCGATCGTCATGATGTCGTACTGGCCGCCCTTCGTGGCGATGTCAGTCGTCACCTTCTGGCGAAGGACGTTCTCCTCGAGCGTCACCCACTCGAGTTCGATGCCTGGGTTCTTTTTGGTGAAGTCATCCGTCAGCTTCTGCATCCGGATCATGTCACCGTTGTTCACGGTGGCGATGGTCAGCTTTTGCGCGAGAGCGGGCGACGCAAGCAGCGATACGGCTGCCGCGCCCACGAGGACGCGTCCGGTCAGTCTCATAGATTTCCTCCCGAGCCCATCGAAATTGGGCATTTGCTATTTATGCGGGCAGATGATCGTCTTTGACCGGATGCGCTGTCAATAGGCGGATTGATCGCGCCGACACGTTTCACCATCCAACCGCCGCCCCCCGCTGGGCTAGCCCTCAAGCAGCCGCTCGGCCGTCAATTCATTGGTGATGAGCCCGGTCACGAGGCGGCCCGCGAGCGCCCCCTGGATCGCGGCAACCTTCGCATCGCCAGCGGCAATCGCAATGACCGGGGTCGCGGCGCCCTTCGACAGCGGCGCACTTGCCACGCGGGCGTTGATCGGGTGGTCAATAAGCTGCCCGGACTTATCAAAGACCCAGCTTGTGATTTCGCCCACGGCGCCGGCCGCGATCAGCGACTGCATCTCAGCGGCTGTGACGACCCCGTCTGCGACCAGCGGCGCGCCGAGATGCGCGCCACCAATCCCGACGAACGTGACCTGCGCCGTCTCGCAGAGCGACAGGATGTTCCTGACCGGCTCCTGGCTCAGAAGCACGTCGAGTTCTTCAGGCGACCGCGCGAGTACCGGCAGCGGCATCGGATAGTGTTGCGCGCCAACGCGGTCTGCCAGCCGAATGACGACGTTGAACGCCGTCGCCGAGCCGTCCGGCATCATATTCCCGAGCAACGACACGATCTTGTGGTGGCTACAGTCCATGAGCGGGATGTGGTCGACGCAGGCGCGCAGCGCGCGGCCGGTCCCAAGGGCGACAACCTGAGGCTCGCTCGATGACAAGTACCGCTCAAGCGCGGCAGCCCCCGCTTGCGCAAGCCCGAACGTCGCCTCTGGCGCGGCGGGGTCCGACGGCACAACCTCACAGCTCGCAAGGCCAAACGCGTCGCGGACCTGCTCTGCGAGTTCAAGGCAGCGCGCGATGGGGTGGTCAATACGGATGCTGATCAGCTTCTCGCTGACCGCAAGCGAGACGAGGCGTTGCGCCGACTGCCGCGAGACGCCGAGCTTGCGTGCAATCTCGTCCTGCGTGTTCCCGGCCACGTAATACAGCCAGGCCGCGCGGGCGGCTTCATCCAGGCGGTCAGGACCGGCATAAGAGCGGCTAGCTATTCTTCGTCTCCAGGTTGCGGCTGCAGGGCCCGCCAATGGGCCGCAAACGCCGCCCACGATGACAGCGCCTCAACCTCAGCGATAGGCGAGATGTTGGCAGGATCCAAATGCGATCCGCCAGCATACCTGACAACCGCCATGCAGGCCGCCTCCGCCGCCGCAACACCGGGCAGACTATCTTCAATGACGAGACAACGCTCCGCCGGTACGCCCTCGCGGGCGGCAGCATGTAGGAATAGGTCGGGCGCCGGCTTGCCGTTCGCGACTTCTGAGGCCGTGTAGATGTGCCCGGCGAAACGCGGCAGGAGCCCGGCGATCTCCAGCGACCGGTGCGCGCGCTCGGGGCTGCTGCTGGTGGCAACGCACACGCGCACATCGAGTTGCTCCAACACCGCCTGGAGACCGTCCGTCGGCTTGAGGTCGCGCGCAAAGGCCTCCAGCAACTCCGTCCGGTACGTCCGCTCGAAGTCTTCGGGCAACGGCTGAGCGAACGTCTCTCGCAGGGTCGCGGCAACGCTCGGAAAACTGCGCCCGAGAAACCGGTCGCGGACAAAGTCCATGTCGATCGCGATGCCATGGTCGGCGAGCAGCGCAATCAGCACCTGCGCGCTGATGATCTCGCTGTCGATGAGGACCCCGTCGCAGTCAAAGATGACGAGATCGATCGGCGTTGGCTGCTTCATGGTGACGGCGTCGGACGGTGATGGCTGCGCGCGCGTCGCGCCACGTATGCGTAGCGGCCCGGCCGGCCTTTGTCATCGCGCCAGAGCGGCCGGCCGCGCGCCCGCCGCCAGCTTGACAGCCCCCGCCCCTCACCGCATATCGCCTCTTCCGGGCGGTTAGCTCAGCGGTAGAGCATTCGCTTCACACGCGAAGGGTCACTGGTTCAATCCCAGTACCGCCCACCACTTTATTACAACTGCGACAGGGCACACGGCCTGACTGGCACACACGTCGCGCGCTCTGCAAGCCTTGCCGCGCAACCCAATGCCGCGAGCACGCGACACCGAGAACGGTTTCCTTGCCCAACGCCCCCGGGCCTCAGCCGCGACACCCGTCAGGGCAGGACCGCGACGGCGTCGACCTCGACGCGGACGTCAGGGCGGAAGAGGCTTGCGACACCAATGAGCGCACTTGCTGGCGGTTGGTCCGCATTCACGAAGGTATCTCGGACGCTTCGGATCGCCGTCAGGTCTTTCGGGGTGTAGTCGCGCACGTAGATCGTCAGGCGGGCCACGTGTGAGAAGTCCGCACCGGCCGCACGAAGCGTGACGCGCATGTTGGTGAACACCTGGGTGAGCTGCGCACCCAGATCATCGCCCACAGTTTCGCCCGAAGCACCGATCGGAACGTGGCCGGACAGGAAGAGCAGCGATCCGCTACCGACTTTCATCGCTTGAGAGATGCCCGGGATCGTCGCGTTTCGCGGATTGATCGCGCGCATCATGCCCTCCTGTTTGTCCGCCGCAGATGCTGCCGGGATTGAAACCGCAGACAGGAGCATTGACGCCAGTGCGGCGCTTTGTAGATCGCGCAACATCCAAGTCCTATGCATGCGCTGTCTCCTTTGGCTTATCGGCCTCGAGAGCCCATACTCAAACTTAATCTACACCTAACGTCAAGTGTTGGTTTTGGCGACCGGCACGCGTGTCAGCTTTTGGCTTCAGCCAGCAAAGCTTCGATCCGAGCAATGTTGTCGGCGGTCTCCTTTCGGAACTGGCGAAGCTCACTGAGCTTGGCCTCAGTCTCTGCAAGATGCGTCTTCAGGATTTTTAGGACCTGCTGCTTGCCGCGAATGCCGGACGCATCCTCGAAGTAGAGGTCAATGACCGAGGCGATTTCGTCGAGGCTCAACCCCACGCGTTTGAGCGCGGCAATCTTCTCCAACCGACGAACCGATGCCTCGTCGTAATATCTGTAGCCAGTCCCCTCGCGCGTCGCAGGCGAGATCAGCCCAAGCCGCTCGTAGTAGTGAACTGTCCGTTGGCTAACGCCACACATGCGCGCGAAGTCACCAATGGTCATACGCGACCGGTCTTTGCCTGCAGCACCCACCGTTACTCTTTCACGTCGTAGGTCTCGGGGTCGGCAGGGAAGGTGCGGTCGCGGACGGCGGTGGCGTAGTCTGCGATGGCGCGCTCGATCGCGGGGCCGACATCGCCGAACGCGCGGACGAATTTCGGCACGCGCGGCGTCAGGCCGAGCATGTCCTCCATGACGAGGATCTGGCCGTCGCAGGCGGCCGATGCGCCGATGCCGATGGTGGGCGCGGCAATTTCGGCCGTGATCTCGCGGGCGAGCGGCTCGGCCATCGCCTCAAGCACGACGGCAAAGGCGCCGGCCTCGCTGACGGCTGCGGCATCCGCCTTGATGGGTACCCACGCTTCACGCGTGCGCCCCTGCGTCTTAAACCCGCCGAGCGTGTTGATCGCCTGCGGCGTCAGGCCGACGTGGCCCATCACGGGAATGCCGCGGGCCACCAGAAACGCGATCGTCTCGGCCATGTGGGCGCCGCCTTCGAGCTTCACGGCGCCGCAACCCGTCTCCTGCATCAGCCGGACGGCATTCCGGTGCGCCTGTTCGGGACTGCCCTCGTAGGTCCCGAACGGCATATCGACGACAACGAGCGCCTGCCCCGACCCGCGCACAACAGCACGGCCATGCAACGCCATCATCTCGAGCGTCACGCCGACGGTCGTCTCAAGGCCGTGCATCACCATGCCCAGCGAGTCGCCCACAAGCAGGAAGTCGCAATGCGCGTCAGCGATCTTCGCGGTGTGCGCATGGTAGGCCGTCAGCGAGACGATCGGCGCACCCCCCTTGCGGCCTGCGATATCGACGGCGGTCAGCCGTCGTCCCGTTGCGGCGTTGCCTGTCGCGCTCATGACCGCTCCTCAAGCCTGATGGCCGGCCGACGCCTGGCGGGCGAGCGCCTAGCCGTTGTCGAGCCGGAAGTTTTCGCCGGGGAAGTATTTTGCAAGCCGCGCGTCCGCCGTCCTCGCATGCGCTTCCATGCCCTCAAGCCGCGAGATCCGCGCCGTCGCCTCGGCAATGGGCTTGGCGGCATCGCGGGTTGAGCGCTGCCACGTGACTGTCTTGAAGAACTTATGGACCGAGAGCCCGCCGGTGTACCGCGCAGCCCCCGACGTCGGCAGCACGTGGTTGGGACCGGACGCCTTGTCACCAAACGCCACCGTCGTCTCTTCGCCGAGGAACAGCGAACCGTAGGCCGTCAGGTTGGCGAGCCACCAGTCGAGGTCCTCCGCCTGCACCTGCAGGTGCTCGGGTGCGATGCGGTCGGACTCCGCCGCCATTTCCTCGCGGCTGTCGCAGACCATAATCTCGGCATAGTCGGCCCAGGCTGCAGCCGCGTTCTTCTGGTTCAGTTCGGGAAGGTCGGCGATCAAGCCGGGCACGCGGGCGAGCACATCATGCGCGAGCGCCTCGCTGTCGGTCACCAGCCAGACGGGTGAGTTGTAGCCGTGTTCGGCCTGGCCCACGAGGTCGATCGCGACGATCTCGGGGTCGGCGGTCCCATCGGCGAGGACCAGCAGGTCGGTGGGGCCGGCAAACATGTCGATGCCGACGCGGCCGAACAGCATGCGCTTGGCTTCGGCGACGTACTGGTTGCCAGGGCCAACGAGGATGTCTGCGGGTGGCGTACCAAACAGCCCAAAGGCCATGGCGGCGACGCCCTGTACGCCGCCGAGATTGAGGACGGTGTCCGCGCCACAGGTCTCGAGCGCGAACAGAATGGCGGGCGGAATGCCGCTATCGCGGCCGGTCGGAGAGGTCGCGGTGATGTGGCCGACGCCCGCGACCTTTGCCGTCGTCACCGTCATGATCGCGGATGCGACATGGCTATAGCGCCCGCCCGGCACGTAGGCGCCTGCGGCTGAAACGGGAATTTGTTTCTGGCCGGCGATCAAGCCGGGCCGCAGCTCGATCTCGGTGTCTTGCACGGTTTTAAGCTGCGCTTCGGCGAACCGTTTGACGTTGTCGTGGGCGAAGCGGATGTCGTCCTTGACGTGCTCCGAGACCGCCGCCCGTGCCGCGGCAAAGTCGTCATCCGTCACCACGATCGGCCCGGCCCATCCGTCAAGCTCGCGCGCGAATTGCTCCGCGACGGCGTCGCCGCCGGCTTCGATATCGCTCAGCATCGCAGCCACGCGCGCCTGCACATCCGACTGGTCGGTCTTGGCGGTCTTCTCCGCGCGTTTCAGATAAGTGACGGGCATTGCGGCTCAGGTCCTGGCTCAAGTGAATGGGTGCCAAGGCGGCGTCCGCCCGGCGAAGCGATGAACGATAACGGGAATTGGCGCGCGCGGTCTATGGGCGGCCGACGCTAGAGTAGGCAAAGCCGAGGTCGCGCACGCGGGCTGCCTCATAGATATTGCGCAGGTCGACGAGAACCGGTGTCCGCATCAGGCCTTTGATGCGGTCGAGATCAAGCGCGCGGAACTGCTCCCACTCCGTCACGATCACCAGCGCGTCGGCGCCCGCACAGCAATCATAGGCATCATCCGCGTAGGCCACTTCGGCAGGCAACACCTGTTTCGCCTGCTCAAGGCCGATCGGGTCGAAGGCCGCGATCGTCGCGTGCGCATCGATCAACGCCTGGATGATATTGATCGAGGGCGCATCGCGCATGTCATCCGTGTTGGGTTTGAACGTCAGCCCGAGGACTGCAATCCGCTTGTCCCGGACGTCGCCGCCGCAGGCCGCGATCACCTTCCGGCCCATCGCGCGCTTGCGCTGCTCATTGACGTTCGCGACTGTCTCCACGATCCGAACTGGCGTGTCCAAGTCCTGCGCGGTTTTGACAAGGGCAAGCGTATCCTTCGGGAAGCACGACCCGCCGTAGCCGGGGCCGGCATGCAGAAACTTCGCGCCGATCCGGTTGTCCAGGCCGATCCCGCGCGCGACTTCCTGCACGTTGGCGCCCACCTTCTCGCAGAGGTCAGCAATCTCGTTAATAAAGGTGATCTTCGTCGCGAGGAACGCGTTGCCGGCATACTTGGTCAGTTCGGCCGTCGCGCGGTCGGTGTAGAGGATCGGCGCCTGGTTGAGATAGAGCGGGCGATAGATCTCCGTCATCACGTCGCGCGCGCGGTCATCATCGACGCCGATCACGATCCGGTCGGGCCGCTTGAAGTCGCTAATGGCTGCGCCCTCGCGCAGAAACTCCGGGTTTGAGACGACGGCGACGTCGGCATCTGCTCGGGTCTCTGCCATCACGCGGGCGACTTCATCGCCGGTGCCGACCGGGACGGTCGACTTGGTGACGACGACCGTGAACCCATCGACGGCACGTGCGATGTCAGCCGCAGCGGCAAACACATATTGCAGGTCGGCGTGGCCATCACCGCGACGCGACGGCGTGCCGACGGCGATGAACACAGCGTCCGCGTCCGGCACGCTCGCTGCGAGATCAGTTGTGAAAGATAAGCGGCCCGCAGCGCTGTTGACGGCAATCAGGTCTGACAGCCCCGGCTCGTGGATCGGGACAACGCCGTCCTTCAGCCCGGCGACTTTCCTCTCATCGAGGTCAACGCAGACAACGTCATGTCCGAAGTCAGCAAGGCAGGCGCCCGTCACGAGCCCAACGTACCCTGCCCCCACCATCACGATCTTCACGTGCGCGCCCCCGGCTCAGAACCATTGCGGCCGCGGCCCTCTTGCCGCCGGCCCGACCCCTCTGCCACCGGGTCAGGTCGTTGGCAAGATTGCAGCAGCGCGGCGCGCCGTCGAGGCCGAGGGCCGCCGGCCTAGCCGGGCGTCACGGTGTTCGTTGGGGCGCCTGCGGCAAAGTTTTCGATGTGATCGATGAGCTGATCCCAGAGCGTCTGCATCGCCTCATCGCTCGCCCACGCCACATGCGGCGTGACGATCACGTTGGGACGCTCCAAGACGCTGAGGAGCGGGTTGTCGGCTTGCGGCGGCTCCGACGTCAAGCAGTCGAAACCCGCGCCACTGATCTGGCCGGCATCCAGGGCGCTGACGATATCAGCTTCGTTGACGAGGCCGCCGCGGGCGCAGTTGATCAACAGCGGCCGCTTTTCCATGCGCGCAAACTCTGGCGCTGCAATCATGTTGCGCGTCGATGGCATCAACGGGCAATGCAGCGTCAGGACGTCAGCGCGGGCGATCACTTCGTCGAAAGGTGTGTAGAGCGGCCCGAGCCCGTCGACGCCCTTGTGAGCCGCAAACAGGACCTCCATCCCAAACGCTTCGCCAAGACGCGCGACGGCTTTACCGAGCACGCCTTCGCCGAACACACCGAGCGTTGAACCTGCAAGGTCACGGATCGGATGGGTGAAGAAGCAGAACTGGGCTGCGTCCTGCCATTTGCCGTCGATCACATCCTGGCGGAAGCCGATGATACTGCGGCGCAACGCCAGGATGAGTGCGAACGTGTGTTCGGGCACCGTGTTGATCGCGTAGCCGCGGATGTTTGAGACGACGATGTCGCGATCGGCGCAGGCGTGGATGTCGAATGCATCGTAGCCCGTCGCCGGGATCGCGATCATCTTGAGGTTTGGTAACGCTGCGATCGCGTCGGCCCCAATCGGCACCTTGTTGCTGATTGCAACGTCGGCGTCTTTGAGCCGTTCGATCACTTCGCCCGGCGCGGTGCGGTCGTGCGCCTCCCACGTGTGATCAAAGGTTGGGCGTTTCAGGTCGACGGAGGGCCCGATCGTGCTCCGATCGAGGAAGACGATGTGCATGGGACCTCCGCGGTGCGCCTGAAACGTCAAGCGGCCGCCCGGTCTGCGCGATCGTCCGCCATGCGTCCCGCCGAGAAGTTTGCGATGGCCGCGCCAACACCCGACCCGGCATGGATCGCGATGCCCGCATCCAACAGCGCCATCTCGACGCCCGCAAGCGATTGCAGGACCATCAGCTCATTGTTGTGGCCAAGGTGGCCGATGCGGAAGACCTTGCCGGCGACCTTCGTGAGGCCAGCGCCGAGCGACAGGCCGTAGTCGTGATAGGCGCGCTGAATGACGTCGTTTGCGTCGTAACCCTCGGGCACGACGATCGCGGTCACGGTGTCCGAATACCAATACGGCGACTGCGCACAGAGCTGCATGCCGGTATCGCGACCCCAGGCTTGGACAGCCGCACGCACGCCTTCGGCAAGCCGGTTGTGCCGCGCGAAGACGTTCTCGAGTCCTTCCCGCTCCAGCATGTCGATCGAGGCGCGGAGACCACGGAGCAGCGTCGTTGCCGGTGTGTACGGGAAGTAACCCGCATCGTTCGTCTTGATCATATCGGCAAAGTCGAAATAGCAGCGCGGAAGCTTGGCGGTCGCCGCGCGATCAAGCGCCTTCTGGCTGACACCGATGATGGCCAGGCCGGTCGGCAGCATGAAGCCCTTTTGCGATCCCGAGACGATCGCGTCGACGCCCCACTCGTCCATCCGGAAATCAATCGATGCAATGGAACTGACGCCATCGACGAACAGCAGCGCTGGGTGGCCGAGATCATCGAGGATGCGGCGGACGGCCCCGATGTCGCTTGTGACGCCTGTTGCCGTCTCGTTGTGGCAGACGAGTACGGACTGGATTTCGTGGGCCGTGTCGGCTGCAAGTGCCTCGCGGAACTTCTCGAGTGGCACGCCCTCGCCCCACGGCGTTTCAATGCACGTGACGTCGAGCTGCAGGCGGCGGCAGAGGTCGGCCCACAGGTGTGAGAACTGCCCGAACGACGCCGTCAGAACCTTGTCGCCCGGCGAGAGCGTGTTGGAGATCGCAGCCTCCCAACCGCCGGTGCCTGAGCCTGGAAAGACGAACACGCGGCCGGTCTCAGTTTTGAAGATGCGCTTCAGGTCCGAGAGCAGCGGCATGACGAATTCGGGAAAGTCCGGCGCGCGGTGATCCTCAAGCGGGATATCCATCGCCTGCCGGATCTCGAACGGCATGTTGGTTGGGCCGGGAATAGCAAGACCGCGAAATCCGGACATGGGGCATCTCCTTATATGTCGTTAGTCGAAGGGCTAGGCCAACGACGCCTGCGAAGGCAAGTTCGCGGAAACTATTTCCGCGTTGATGATTGACGCTAAGATGCTGATTTACTTCAGCACTTCCTGCATTATGGCCAGATCGTCGCATCCGCGGAAATCGTTTCCGAACCTTGCAATCGGGGAAAAGGTGCCCCAAGCAAAAGGTCATGGCTCAAACCACAACGAAACCCCGCGGACGCCCGGCAGCGGCGGCAGGCCCATCGCAACAGCCGGCAGCGCGCGGGCTCGACAACGCGCTTGCGTTGCTTGAGGTGATCGCAGGCGCCGATGGCGTCACGTTATCGGAAGCCGCCCAGCGCGCGGGCGTCGCAGCCTCGACGGCCCATCGCATCCTGACCACGCTAGAGGCCCATCGCTTCCTCAGGGTCGATGCCGAACGCGATGTCTGGATGATTGGCGTCCGCGCGTTCGAGGTCGGCAACGCCTTCCTCCGCGACCGCAAAGTCACCGAAATCGGCCGGCCGCACATGATCGCGCTCATGGAGACAACCGGCGAGACCGTGAACGTCTCGATCCGCGAGGGCGATGCGCTGATCTACGTCGGCCAGATCGAAACGCACAATCCAGTGCGGGCTTTCCAGAGGCCCGGCTCCCGTGCCCCGCTTCATGCAAGCGCTGCCGGAAAGGTGTTCCTTGCATTCCAGTCAGAGCCGTCGCTCGATGACACGCTGTACCGCACCGGGCTCGAAGGCATCACGGCTGGCACGATCACGTCTGCCGCCGAGCTCAAAGCGCAACTGAAAACGGTTCGCGAGCAACGGTTTGCAGCCGATCTCGAAGAGCGGGTTGCGGGCCTCGCCTGCGTCGCGGCACCAGTCTTCAACGAGCACCACGACGTGATCGCGAGCCTGTCCGTCTCCGGGCCGACGAGCCGTATGACGGGTGAGCGCGTGCTTGAATTGGGGCCCCTCGTCCGCCGCGCCGCGGAAGACGTGACCGAGACCGTCGGCGGCCGCCTGCCGGTGCGGCGGGCAGCGTAACTCTTTAGAAGCTGCGGCGCAGATCGGCCTGCAGACCGTCGATAAAGCCGTGAAGGCCCGTGACGCGCGATCGGCGGCGGCGCTCGACGGCGAGGATGTTTTTCAACTCCGCAACGCTCGCCTCGAAGTCGTCATTGACGATCACGTAGTCGAATTGCTGCCACTTGCCGATCTCGTCGGCGGCCCGGGCAAGGCGCGCGGCGATCACTTCGGCACTGTCTTGGCCGCGCCCTTCGAGCCGCCCTTTAAGGGCCTCGGCCGACGGCGGCAGGATGAACACGCGCACGAGATCGTCAGGCAATTTCGCGTGCAACTGCGCGGCGCCCTGCCAGTCAATGTCGAAGAGAATATCGCCGCCGTTTGCGAGCCGGGCTTCGACGGGCGCCCGCGGCGTGCCGTAAAAGTTGCTGTGCACCGGCGCCCACTCGAGCAGCGCATTTTTGCGCTTCAGGTCTTCGAACGTTTCGGTCGCGATGAAGTGGTAGTCGATGCCGTCCTGCTCGCCTTCGCGCGGGGGACGCGTTGTCACTGACACTGACAGCTCAAGCCCGCCACCGTCGTCATCCAACAGGCGCCGTGCGAGCGATGTCTTGCCGGCACCCGACGGCGCTGACAGCACGAGCAGCAACCCGCGCCGCTCCGGTTCCGGATCCGACAGGTTGAGGCCAGCATCATTCAATGTTCTGCACCTGCTCGCGAAAACGGTCGATCGTCGACTTGAGCTCAAGTGCGAGGCCCGTCACTGCCGCATCGCTGGACTTGGAACAGATCGTGTTCGTCTCGCGGTTGAACTCCTGGCTCAGGAAGTCGAGCTTGCGACCGACCGCGCCGCCGGCTGCGATGAGCTCGCGCGCGCTTGCCACATGGGCGTCGAGGCGTTGCAGCTCCTCTTCAACATCCGCGCGCGTTGCAAGCAGCATCGCTTCCTGATGCAGGCGGTCGTGCGAGAGTTCAACGTCGTCATTGGAGAGCCGGGCGACAGCTTTCGCGACCCGCGCCCGGATCGCATCCGGTGACCGCGAGGGGTGCGCTGCGATGCGGGCAGCAAGAGACGCGACCTCATCGATCAGATCGCTCAGCACACTCGTGAGGCGCGCGCCTTCGTCCTTGCGCGCACCAACGAGCCCGTCGAGCGCGGTTTCCAGCGTCGCGGCAATGCGGCTGCGATGATCATTGATGGCGGTGTCGGACGCCGACCTGCCCTCGTCGCCGGCTTCGGCCACGACAAGGCCGCGGATCGCAAGCAGCGCTTCGGCTTGAATGGGCGGACTGTCGAGACGCTTGCGCAGTGCGACAGCGGCGGCCGTGACGATCTCAAGCGCCTGCGTGTCGATGCGCACCTGTTGTTGCGGGACGGCGGGGCGATACGCCAGATGCACCGAGATCGAGCCGCGGTTGAAGCGCTTCGTCACCGCCGACTTGACGATCGCTTCCAGGCCTTCGAGGCCATTGCCAAGCCTCGTGCGCACATCCAGCGCGCGCCCGTTGACGCTCTTTAGCTCCCACGTCCAGTCCGCGTGCTCATCAGAGCCGCCGCCGGATGCGAAACCTGTCATGCTTTGCAACGCCATCTTCGATGATCTCGCCGCTGCCTCGTGCGCAAGGCATAGGCCATCGCAGAGCTGAACGAAACGCTAATGGGCGTCTGGTAGGGACGGCGTGGCGGCGCAACCGCACTCAGGGCGCGTTTTGCACTGCAAAATCGCCAGCCGTGAACACGGAAACCAAGGATTGATCCGGCTGAAGGAAGGACCGATCTAGCGCGGCTTGCGGGCTGGCAGCGGAACGGGCCCGTCATAATCCTCAGGCGATGTCCCGCCCGTCGTCACAGCCACCGTCGCGACCTGGCGCGGGGTCACGTCACGCGCGCGCCCGGACGCATTGATCGGCGTCGGCTGTGCCGGCGGGGTGGCAGAGCCCGTGGTCAGCGGCTCGGTGGAGCGGTCCGAACTGCTCTCAGAGGTCGCGTCGCTCGCCTCGCGCTCGGTGCGCGCGCGTTCTTCGCGTTCGCGCGCACGGATCCGACGCTCGATCTCACGCCACTTCTTCACGTTGCGCTGATGCTCAGCGTTGGTGCGCGAGAAGATGTGCCCGCCCTTGCCGTCGGCGACAAAGTAGAGGTCTTCGGTCTCTGCGGGATTGAGGACCGCTTCGAGCGCAACACGGCCCGGATTACAGATCGGCGTCGGCGGCAGGCCTGCGATCTGGTAGGTGTTGTGCGCGGTCTTCTTGCGGATCTCGCTTCGGTAGATCGGCTTCCCCCACTGCACCTTGCCGAGATAAAGCCCGTAGAGGATCGTCGGATCGGACTGCAGCCGCATGCCTTTGCGCAGGCGATTGTGGAACACCGATGCGATCCGCTTGGGGTCGTCGTTCGGGCCCATCTCGCGCTGGACGATTGACGCCAGGATCACAGCTTCCTGCGCAGACTGGATTGGCAGGCCCGGGGCGCGCTGCTCCCACTTCTCAGAGAGATACGTCTGCTGCGCCCGGTTCATGCGGTTCAAGACCGCTGATCGCTGCATGCCCGGACGGATGTCGTAGGTGTCCGGCATCAAAACGCCTTCGGCAGGCGGCGTCGGGATGTCGCCGGCAAGGCGGTCATCGGCGAGCAGCTTGCGCGTAATCGCAGCGCTTGTTGACCCTTCAGGAAACGTGATGAACCGCAGCGTGCCGCGGCCGCGCGCGATCGCCGCCATCACAGCCTTCACGCTCGCACCGGCCGGAAACTCATAGTCGCCGGCTTTAAGCTGCACGGGCTTTTCGCCGTCGCGGATGCGCGCGAGTTGGCGCTGGCTGAGGTAGTGGGCGATGAACAGGTTCTGGCTTGAGATCACACCCGCTTGGCGCAACCGCCCCGCGATCGCTCGTGCACCTTCACCCCGACGGACCGTGAACGCCAACGGCTCCTTAAGCGGGCCGGGCGCTGCGATTTGGCCGTTGACCCAGGCAACGGCTCCCGCCGCGCCGACGACGCCGATGAGGGCAAGCGTCAGAACCGCACTGATGAACTGCAGGCCGCGGTTGGGCCGTCGGCCGGCGCGGCGGCGCTGAGCCGGGCGCGCCGGAACAGCCGTCGGCTCGGCTGCTTCGGATGACCCCGGCCGCAAGGTCGGACCCGACCCGCGCCGTTGCGTCTTTTGATGTCGTGCCAAGGTGGTTGCCGCTCCCTCAGCGTGTTGCGTTTACGGCGCCGCTAAACGCGCCGTGCACGGCTACTAAGAGCCTGATTTGCGCGGACCGTTAACGGCAAATATGGCGAAATCCCGCGCAAATCGCATGCCAGGGATCGGCGATGTTTGCCTGTCACCGGGGTGCCGCAGGCGCCCTCCGGGCTGAAAATTTCCAGCAGTCTGAACGGGATATTACCGGTCAGGAAAACCGGCGCATCACGAGGGACGCGTTGGTGCCGCCGAAGCCAAAAGAATTCGAGAGAACGGTATCGATCCGGCGTTCGCGGGCGACTTTGGGCACGAGATCGAACGACGTCTCCACGGAGGGGTTGTCGAGATTGATCGTCGGCGGGGCGATGTTGTCGCGCATGGCCAGCAACGAGAAGACGGCCTCAACAGATCCAGCCGCGCCGAGCAAATGGCCGATTGCCGATTTCGTCGATGACATCGAGAGCTGGTTGCCGGCGAAGATGCGCTCAGCCGCGCCCAGTTCAATCTCGTCGCCCATTGGCGTCGATGTCCCGTGCGCGTTGACGTAGTCGATCTCTTCCGGATTGACCTTCGCGCGTTTGAGCGCCGCTTTCATGCAGCGGTACGCGCCGTCTCCGTCTTCAGCCGGTGCCGTGATGTGGTAGGCGTCGCCGGAGAGCCCGTAGCCAATGACTTCGCCATAGATGCGCGCGCCACGTGCCTGGGCGTGCTCAAGACTTTCAAGCACGACGATGCCTGCGCCTTCGCCCATGACGAAGCCGTCGCGGTCTTTGTCGTAGGGGCGCGACGCACGTGTCGGGTCGTCGTTGAAGTTCGTCGAAAGCGCCTTGCAGGCGGCAAAGCCCGCAAGCGCGATGCGGCAGATCGGGCTTTCGGTCCCGCCGCTCACCATCACGTCGGCATCGTCAAACGCGATCAGCCGGGCCGCGTCGCCGATGGCATGCGCACCGGTCGAGCACGCCGTGACGACGGCATGGTTCGGGCCCTTGAGCTTGTGCTTAATCGACACGTAGCCAGAGGCGAGGTTGATGAGGCGGCCGGGAATAAAGAACGGGCTGACGCGCCGCGGACCCTTATCGCGCAGGAGCAGCGAAGTCTCGGCGATGCCTTGCAGGCCGCCAATGCCGGACCCAATCAGCACGCCGGTGCGCTCGCGGGCTTCGTCGGTCTCGGGCACGTAGCCGGAATCGGCGATCGCCTGGTCGGCGGCCGCAACCGCATAGAGGATAAAGTCGTCGACCTTGCGCTGCTCTTTCGGCGCCATCGCCTCGTCGGGATTGAACGTCCCGTCCGAGCCATCACCGCGCGGGATGAAGGCTGCGATCTGCGAGGCGAGATCGTCGACTTCGAACTCGGTGACACGCCGCGCGCCGCTCTCCCCCTTGAGGAGCCGCGACCAACTCGCTTCGACCGTCGCGCCGAGCGGCGTGACAAGTCCCAAGCCGGTGACAACAACGCGCTTCATCACACCTATCCTGGTTTAACCCGACTTCGGCGCGGCGCTTTCAAGGAAGCGGGCCACATAGGCCGGCCCGCGCAGTTGATCATGATTGCAAATCGTATGGCATGGCACCGCCCGCAACTGCGATGCTGCGCCGCGAACGTACCACCCAAAGCGCGCGCGCCGGTTAGGCGGCGTTTGCGTTCTGCTCGAGGAATTTGACCGCATCGCCGACCGTAAGGATGTGCTCGGCGGCATCATCCGGGATCTCGCATCCAAACTCTTCTTCGAACGCCATGACCAGCTCGACCGTGTCGAGGCTGTCTGCACCGAGGTCATCGATGAAGGACGCCTTTTCGGTCACCTTTTCGGCTTCCACACCAAGGTGCTCGACCACGATCTTCTTCACGCGTTCCGCGATATCGCTCATTTTCCTGTCGTTCCTAAGCTTCTCTGCTCACACACCCGGGAATCCATACCGCCATCGGCGTTGGACGACACCCGGGGCTCCAGCCGATTGTTTCGTTTAAGGGATTCGCGATCCGGAGTGCGTTCCGACGCCGATCGATCGAAGCCGAAGCTCCTTAAAACGTGGCGCGGCGTATCACACTTAATTTCCTTTGACTAGCATTCTAGCCCCTGTAATTCCGGGCGTTTTCCCGTGTGCTGACGCTCATGCCCCGCACCTGGGAGCCACGCTCACGGCATGATCATTCCGCCGTTCACGTGAAGCGTTTGTCCTGTCACATAGCGCGCGCCGTCACTGACGAGATAGAGCACAGCCGCCGAGATGTCGCTTGGCTCCCCAAACGTGTCAGCAGGGATCGCGTTCATGATGTCGGTCATCTGCTTGTCATTCAGCGAATCGGTCATCGCGGTCTTGATGAAGCCTGGCGCGATGCAGTTCGCGGTGATGCCGCGGGCCGCCGATTCGCGCGCGAGCGACTTTGTCATGCCGATCATGCCGGCTTTGGAGGCGGCGTAGTTCGCCTGGCCCGGATTGCCGACCATCGCGCTCACCGACGAGATGTTGACGATCCGGCCATAACCCGTCTTCGCGCGCATCATCGCGCGAGCAGCAGCCCGCATCAGCATGAAGGTCGACGTCAGGTTGACGTTGATGACGTCGTCCCACTGCTCGTCCTTCATGACCATGGCGAGATTGTCTTTGGTGATCCCGCCGTTGTTGATGAGGATCGAGACGCTGCCCATCGCTTCGATTGCGCGGTCGATCAGGCCTTTGACCTGCTCGCGGTCGCTGAGATCGCAGGGCAGGATGTGGGTCCGTTCGCCGAGGTCGTTCGCGAGCGCCTCGAGCTTGGCAGCGTTGCGGCCGGAGAGCGCAACCGTCGCGCCAGCGCTATGCAGGTCGCGGGCGATGGCTTCGCCGATCCCGCCGCTCGCGCCGGTCACCAGTGCTGTGCGGCCACTGAGATCAATCATCTGGATGTCCTTGCTTGTTCTTAGCTGCTGAGTGCCGCGACGACGGCCGCAATGTCGTCGGGAGAGCCGAGATTATGGGTCTCGGCTGTTTCATCCGTCCGCCGGATGAGACCTGAGAGAACTTTGCCTGCGCCAAGCTCGACGTAGGTCGTGACGCCTGCAGTCTTCATCGCCAACACACATTCGCGCCAGCGCACGGTCCCAGTGACCTGCGCGACGAGGTTCTTTTGAATGGCGTCCGGATCGCTGGTGGCTTCCGCCGTAACGTTCTGGACAACTGGCGCGGTTGGTTCAGCGATCAGCGTGTTGGCAAGCGCATCTGCCATGACATCGGCTGCCGGCTGCATGAGCGAACAGTGAAACGGCGCACTGACCGGCAGCGGCATCGCGCGGCGCACGCCGTGGGCTTTGGCAATTTCAGGCACGCGGTCGGCGGCGCTTTTGTGTCCGGACAGAACCACCTGCGTCGGCTCGTTGTCGTTGGCGACCTGGAGCACATCATCGCCCCGCGCCTCAGCCGCGATCTTTTCAGCCGCATCGATCCCGCCGCCGAGGAGGGCGACCATCGCGCCGACACCGACGGGCACGGCGGACTGCATGGCCAAACCGCGCGCGCGCAGTAGCCGGGCTGTGTCAGCCAGCGAGATGGCGCCAGCGGCCGCGAGTGCTGAATATTCTCCAAGGGAGTGCCCGGCCACTGCATCGCCGGTTTGCCCGAGCGCCATGCCGAGTTCGCCTTCGAGCACGCGGGACGCCGCAACGGATACCGCCATCAAAGCTGGCTGAGCATTGGCTGTCAGCGTGAGGGTGGCTTTGTCGCCATCCCACATGATCGCGGTGAGATCTTCGCCAAGGGCGTCGTTGATCTCATCGAATACGGTGCGCGCGGCGGGAAAGTTATCTGCGAGCGCACGGCCCATCCCGACCGCCTGACTCCCCTGCCCCGGAAAAACAAACGCGACACTCATGCGGACCTTCTCACTCCCTACAGCTATCCGGGCGCTGGTTCACAACGGGCGCGGCGAGCTGTCAAGTTGCGCTCATGGCGTCACAAACGCCAAGGCGGCGCCCGATCGCGATCATCCGCTAACGAACCGATGCCGCGCATGAGAAAGCGCTTGCTCGCTCGCCAAGGCCCGCTATAACCGCGGCTTCCCGGCTGAAGGCTGAACGGACAAGGCGCACTCGCGCCTGCGGTTGATCGCAATTGCGGTCCGGTGTCTTCGCTCTTTTGGGTCGATTTTGAGCCTTTCGCTTGATCGCGGCGGCTCAGACGAGGCTTTGCGCCGGGCACATGAACCGCGAGACGAAAGGCTTCTCCATGCCGCTCTACGAGCATGTCTACCTGGCGCGCCAGGACGTTTCCCAACAGCAGGTTGATGCCCTGACGACCGAACTCAAGGCGGTCATCGAGGAAGGTGGCGGGCAGGTCGCGCGCCACGAGTACTGGGGCCTGAAGTCGCTGGCCTACAAGATTAAGAAGAACCGCAAGGCGCACTTCTCGATGCTGAACATCGAAGCGCCGGCCGCCGCCGTCGCCGAGATGGAACGCCGCATGAGCCTATCGACCGATATCCTGCGTTTCCTGACGCTTAAAGTCGAAGACCACGAAGCCGAGCCGTCGATTCAGATGCGCAAGTCGGACCGCGACGACCGCCGGGGCGACCGTGGCCGTGGTGGCCCGCGGCCACCACGCCGGGATGATCGCGGCGGCGACCGGGGTGGTGATCGCGGGGGAGACCGGGGTGGTGACCGTGGCGGATCGACGTTCCGCCCGCGCCCTGAAGGTGGCCGCCCCCAGGGCGATAGCTGATCGGTTCGGACAAGGATAAAGACCCATGGCAAACATTGCACAGCTCCCAGTCCGCCGGCCGTTCAACCGCCGCCGGAAGACCTGCCCGTTCTCATCCGATAGCGCGCCGAAGATTGACTATAAGGACGTGCGCCTTCTGAGCCGGTACATTTCCGAGCGCGGCAAAATCGTGCCGAGCCGCATCACTGCGGTTTCTGCAAAGAAGCAGCGCGAACTCTCAAAAGCGATCAAGCGGGCTCGTTTTCTCGGCTTGCTTCCCTACGTCATTAAGTAACGCACGCGACAACACCTGGCGGGCGCTCGATCGGCCGCTCACTCCGACAGGTTGGGGCAGGCGAACGGCTGCCTCTAACCGCCACCGCGCGGGACAGCTTTCATGTCACGATACCTCGTCGCCTTTCTGGCAGGCCTCGCCTCGGTTGTTGTCTTCCTTGCGCCGCTCGCAGGGACGCCGATCGGCATTCTATTTGGCTTCCTGATCGTCCCACTGCCGATCGCCATTGCCGGCCTCGGTTGGGGCTGGCCGGCCGCGCTCATCGCAAGTCTCGTTGCAGCCGGCGGTGCCGCAACCGTCGCAGGCCTGCCGCCTGCGCTTGTCCACTTCCTGACGGCCGGCCTGCCGATCACCGGCTTCTGCTACCTTCTCAATCTTAATCGCGACTACACCGCACCCAATGGTCAGCCGGCCACGGAGTGGTATCCGGTTGGCCGCGTGCTCGCAGCCGTCGCGCTTTGGTCCGCTGTCCTGACCGCCGCCGGCCTGTTGATCGTCGCATCCGACTTTGACGGCTTGCGTAACTTGATGCGCCAGGCCGTCGATCGGATCGCTGACGCGCAAGTCCAGATGAACCCCGACCTCGGCGCGCGGCTGACCGAGACCGTGCGGGCCGATCTTGCAAACCGCATGCTCCCGTTCGTGCCCGCCGGGATCGCGTCGTTCCTCGTCGTCTCGCTCGTCTTTAATCTCTGGCTCGGCGGCCGCATCGCGCAGCAATCCGGGCAACTGACGCGGCCATGGCCCGACATGACCACCGCCGTTCTGCCGCGCGGATTTTCCATCATCATGATGGTCGCGATCCTCGTCTCATTCGTCGGCGGCTACATCGGCCTCATCGCAAACGGCCTGCTCTGGTCGTGCGTCATGGCCTACGTGCTGATTGGCCTCGCGATTATCCATCAGGTGACGCGCGGCCAGCCGATCCGCGGACTTGCCCTCGTGCTCCTCTATCTCGCAATCATCCTGCTGATCCCGGTCGCCATCGTCGTCGCTGTCATCGGCCTTGCAGAGCCGTTCTCGCCGCTGCGCCGCCGCCACCTCGAAACCGACCCGCCGAACAACGCCGGTGGGCCGCCACCCCAGACCCCAAACACGCCAACCAACGAGGACTAAATCATGGATGTGATCCTGCTTGAGCGCATCGCGAAGCTCGGCCAAATGGGCGACGTCGTCTCAGTGAAAGACGGCTTCGCGCGGAACTTTCTGCTGCCGCAGAACAAGGCGCTGCGGGCAACCGCTGAGAACAAGACCGAGTTTGAAAATCGCCGGTCGCAGCTCGAAGCAACCAACCTTGAGCGCCGCAGCGAAGCCGAAGGCGTTGCAGAAAAGCTCGGCGATCAGACCTACGTCGCCATCCGTCAGGCCGGCGATACGGGCCAGCTCTACGGTTCGGTTTCGACGCGCGATATCGCGGACCTGATCACTGAGGCCGGCGTCAACGTGAACCGCCGCCAGATCAACCTCGACCAGCCGATCAAGACGCTTGGCCTGCATCCGCTGAAGGTGCAGCTCCACCCCGAAGTGGTCGTCGACGTCACCGTCAACGTCGCCCGCTCCGAGGATGAGGCTGAACGTCAGGCGCGCGGTGAAGACGTCACCGTGATCCAGGACGAAGAGCTCGACCTCGAGACGTTTGATCCAGATGCTGAGAACGCTGATCTGCTCGACGACGAAGGCAGTAGCGACGGGCAGCCGGACGATGGCCGCGGCGAACAGCCATCTGCCTGAACGCGTTTCGCGCGTCCCTGTGATTCTGAAGCCCGCTCAAACGAATTGAGCGGGCTTTGTTGATTGCGTGGATGAGTGGGCCGGGTTGCAGCAGCCAGCCCGGCCATTGCCCGCGCGACTCACGCTACCCCTGGCGGCATGACAGACCAAGCCGCCCTCCTCTCCGATCAGCTTCACGCCCAGGCCGACGCTGATGAGCCCCTGGCCTTCCGCCAGCCGCCGCACAACGTCGACGCCGAGCAGGCCGTGCTCGGCGCCATCCTCATCAACAACGAAGCGCTCGACCGCCTCTCGAGCTTCCTGCAGGCGGAGCACTTTTACGAGCCGCTGCACGGCCAGATTTATGAGGTCGCGGCCAAGCTGATCATGGCGGGCAAACGCGCGACGCCGGTCACCATGCGCACGTTCTTCGAGAACGAAGAGCAGATCAGCGAGACGTTGTCGGTCCCGCAGTACCTCGCCCGGCTCGCGGCACAGGCGACCGCGATCATCAACGTGACCGACTACGGCCGCACGATCTACGATCTCGCGACCCGCCGCGTGCTGATTACGATCGGCTCCGACATGGTGACGACCGCGTATGACTCGCCGGTTGATCACGCGCCGCAAGACCAGATCCAGGACGCTGAGAACCAGCTCTATTCGCTGGCAGAGACCGGCAAGTACGGCGGCGGCTTTCAAGCATTCGGCGATGCGCTTGGCCAAGCCGTCGACATGGCGAACGCAGCCTTCCAGCGCGACGGCCATCTCTCCGGCATCTCGACGGGCCTCAACGATCTCGACGGCCGCCTCGGCGGGCTTCAGAGTTCCGACCTCGTCATCCTCGCGGGCCGCCCGTCGATGGGCAAGACGGCGCTCGTGACCAACATCGCCTACAACGTCGCCAAAGCTTATCGCGCCGAACAGCAACCCGATGGTACGCGCAAAACCGTCAACGGCGGCGTCGTCGGCTTCTTCTCGCTCGAGATGTCGGCGGAGCAGCTTGCAACGCGTATTCTCTCCGAGCAGGCCGAGATCGGATCGGAAAAGATCCGGCGTGGCATGATCACCGAAAGCGAGTTCCGGCGGCTCGTTGAAGTCTCGAAGGTAATGGCGGAAGCCCCGCTGTTCATCGACCAGACCGGCGGCATTACGGTCGCGCAGCTTGCCGCCCGCGCGCGAAAGCTCAAACGCCAGCACGGGCTCGACCTGCTGATCGTCGACTACCTGCAGCTCTTGTCAGGTTCTGCGAAGGCCGCCGGCAACCGCGTGCAGGAGTTGACCGAGATCACCACAGGCCTCAAGGCGCTCGCCAAGGAACTCAACGTGCCGATCATCGCGCTCAGCCAGCTCTCGCGTCAGGTCGAGCAACGAGACGACAAACGCCCGCAGCTCTCCGACCTCCGCGAGTCCGGTTCGATCGAGCAGGACGCCGACGTCGTCATGTTCGTCTTCCGCGAGGAGTACTACGTCGAGCGAACGAAGCCGAACGAGGGCACGCCGGAATTCACCGATTGGCAGGCAAAGATGATGCTCGTCAGCGGCAAGGCGGAAGTGATTGTCGGCAAGCAGCGGCACGGGCCGGTTGGCGCAGTGCAGTTGTCGTTCGAGGCGCAGTTCACGCGGTTCGGCGATCTTGCGAAAGAGGATCGCATGCCCCAGCGCTTCGAGTAGACTGCGCGCCATGGGAGACCGGGCGCAGAGCGACATCGACCTGCTCGGCGGCGCGCGTTCGGCGCTTGTCGTCGACCTCGGTGCGATCGTGGCGAACTGGCGGCTGTTGGCCAAGCGCGCGGCGCCGGCCGAATGCGCAGCCGTGGTCAAGGCGAACGCCTATGGGCTTGGCGCCGGACGCGTCGTGCCGGCGCTGGCGGCGGCGGGATGCAAAACGTTCTTTGTCGCGAGCGCCGCGGAAGGCGAGGCCTGCCGGCGCGCACTTGGCTCTGACACCGCTGACATCTACGTGCTCGACGGCCTCGCGGGGACCGCGCCCGCAACCTTCGCGCTGAACGACCTCCGTCCGGTGCTGTCGTCACCTGAAGAGGTCAGCGCGTGGACATCTGCGCCATCGCACGCCCTGCCGTTCGCTTTGCACATCGACACCGGCATGGCGCGCCTCGGCCTCATGCCGGATGACTGCGTGGGGCTTCACCTCACATCGAAGCCGGCGCTACTGATGACGCATCCCGCCTGCGCCGACGACCTCGCCGACCCGATGACGGCGCGGCAAGCTGCAACCTTTGACCGCCTCTGCGATGCGCTCGGCGACATGGCGCGTGATGTCCCGCGGAGCTTTGCGAATTCCCCCGCCACGCTGTCTGACCCGCGCTACCGATATGACCTCACCCGCCCCGGCATCGCGCTCTACGGCGGCCGCGCCGTCAACGAAGTGGCAAACCCGATGCGGGCCGCAGTCCGCTTGATCGCGCGCGTCCTTCAAGTGCGATCGATCGCGGAAGGCGAGACGGTCGGCTATGGCGCGACGTTCGCGGCCAAGCGGCCAACGCGCGTTGCGACAATCGCGGTCGGCTACGCTGATGGGGTGCCGCGCGCGCTTGGCAATGCCGCGGGCGCGCAACACCCCTGTGTTGTCATCGCAGGCCATGCCTGCCCCCTGATCGGCCGGGTCTCAATGGACCTCACCACCGTCGACATCACAGAGGCGCCCCACGGCGCCCTCACCGCAGGCGCAACTGCAGACGTCATCGGACCGCATCTGACCATCGACGACATTGCCGACCGGACCGGCACCATTGGCTACGAAATTCTCACCGGCCTCGGCGCACGGCTACCGCGCGTCTACGTCGGCGCAGCGGAGACGACCTGATGGCGAAGGCGCCGAAGACCAAGTTTGTCTGCGAGAACTGCGGGGCGCACACCACGAAGTGGGTCGGCAAGTGCCCTGAGTGCGGTGAGTGGAACACGCTTGTCGAGCAGGCGAACGCCGCGGCCGCGCCAGGCTCCGGCCTCAATGCGAATTCGAAAGGCCGCGTCGTCGCGCTTGAGAGCCTGGATGGCGCGACCGATGATGCGCCACGCCTGCCGACTGGCAACACCGAACTCGACCGCGTCACGGGCGGCGGCATCGTGCCGGGCTCGGCGACGCTAATCGGCGGCGAACCGGGCATTGGCAAATCGACCCTGCTGCTTCAGCTCGCAGCCAAGCTCGCGCGTGAGGGCCGGCGCACGCTCTACTTTTCGGGCGAAGAGGCGACCGCGCAAATCCGGCTCCGCGCCGAGCGTCTCGGCGTAACGGATGCCCCGGTCGGATTGGCGGCGGAGACGAATCTCGCCGACATCCTCGCCACGATCTCAGATGGCGCGAAGCCGGACCTTGTCATCATCGATTCCATTCAGACGCTCTGGGCCGACGCGCTCGATGCGGCCCCCGGCAGCGTCACCCAGGTCCGCGCGGCAACGCAAAGTCTGATCCGCCACACCAAGGCGGTCGGCTCCGCACTCGTCCTCGTCGGCCACGTCACCAAGGAAGGCCAGATCGCCGGCCCGAAAATGATCGAGCACATGGTCGACACCGTGCTCTATTTCGAAGGCGATCGCGGTCAGGCCTTCCGTATCCTGCGCTCGGTCAAAAACCGCTTCGGGCCAGCCGATGAGATCGGCGTGTTCGAAATGGCGGAACAGGGCCTGCGTACCGTCCGCAACCCGTCCGAACTGTTCCTGTCGGATCGCGATCCCGACAGCCCGGGCGCAGCCGTCTTCGCCGGCATCGAAGGCACGCGGCCGATCCTGATCGAGATCCAGGCGCTCGTCGCCCCGTCACCGCTCGGGACCCCGCGTCGCGCGGTCGTCGGTTGGGATTCAAACCGGCTTTCCATGCTACTCGCGGTCCTCGGCGCACGGTGCGGCATCTCATTCGCGCAACATGACGTGTTCTTGAATGTCGCCGGCGGCATGAAGATTTCGGAGCCGGCCGCAGACCTCGCTGCCGCCGCCGCTCTCTTGTCCTCAATCAGTGGCAAACCCCTTCCACCGACGCGCGTGATCTTCGGCGAGATCAGCCTGTCGGGCGCTGTCCGCGCGACTGCTCAGATGGCGGTGCGTCTGCGGGAGGCTGAAAAGCTCGGCTTCAAATCGGCCGTCATCCCGTCATCCGGTGATCTCGGAAAGGACGCACGCGCGCTAGAATTGCGCCGTCTCGCCCACTTAAAAGCGCTTGCCGATGCGTATCGCCCATGCGACTGAGCCGCGGGGTAAGGGCTTAGGAGTGGATTGAGGGAATGATCGGGCCAATCAGTTTTCTGGATGCGATCCTGATCGCGGTCGCGCTCCTGTCCGCGCTGCTTGCGATGTACCGCGGCCTGACACGTGAAATTCTGTCGATCCTGTCCTGGATCGTGGCAGCCGGCGCCGTCCTCTATTTCGTGCTCTACCAAGAAGCCTTCGCTAACGACATCGCCGCGCAGACGGGCCTCAATGCGCAGATCGCGAAGATCCTCATCGGTGCGATCATCTTCCTGATCGTGCTCGTGATCGTGCACCTGATCACGTCGCGCATTTCCGATTCGATTCTCGACAGCCGCGTGGGCATGTTCGATCGCATTCTCGGGTTCATGTTCGGCGTCCTGCGCGGCTTCGTGCTCGTCGTCATCCCCTTCCTCTTTTACGAAAAACTCTATCCGGACCGGACGCAGCATCCGTCCTGGGTCCAAAACTCCGTTTCCGTCCCGTATTTGCGGTCTGCCGGAAGCGCGATCGAGTCGGCGCTGCTTCAATACGTGCCTGATCCGCTGACCGAACCCTCTCAAGAACAGCAGGGCGCGTTGCCGGAATATTCACATCAGTTCGCGTTCGTCTTGAATCGCGGTGTCGTTCGTATATCTGTCACGCATACCGCTTCTTAGGCGGGCAGCAACGCTGCTGCTCCGCCCACGGCCAGCGCGGAGCGCCACTGATGAGACCTGACGGAACGCCTTACTCGTCGCAGGTCCGAGGCGTGCCGGGCCCACAGTTCATCTTTGACCCAGACGAGGACCGCCTGCATGAGGAATGCGGTGTGGTCGGCTTGTTCGGTGTCGACGACGCAGCCGCGCACGCAGCCCTCGCCCTCCACGCATTACAACACCGCGGGCAGGAGGCCGCCGGCATCGTCACCTTCGACGGCGAGCGGTTCAACGCCGAACGCCATCTCGGGCTGGTCGGCGACAACTTCAACAGCCACGACGTCATCGACCGCCTGCTCGGCCGATCCGCGATTGGCCACGTGCGATATTCGACGGCGGGCGGGACGACGATCCGCAACGTGCAGCCCCTGTTTGCACACCTGAGCAACGGCGGGATGGCTGTCTGCCACAACGGCAACCTCACGAACGCGCAAACACTTCAACGCGACCTTGTCAGCGACGGCGCAATCTATCAGTCGACCTCAGACACCGAAGTCCTGCTGCACCTCGTGGCGCGCTCACGCGGGACCCGTCCGGTCGAGCGCATTATCGATGCGCTCCGCCAGATCGAAGGCGCCTATGCCGTCGTCGCGATGACGGAGACGATGCTGATTGGCGCGCGCGATCCGGTTGGCATCCGCCCGCTTATCATCGGCCGCAAGGACGGCGGGTATGTGCTGACGTCTGAGACGTGCGCACTCGACATCATGGGCGCGACGTTCGAGCGGGAGGTCGAGAACGGCGAGGTCGTCGTGATCACGGAAGATGGCCTGCAGAGCCACCGGCCGTTCCCCATCCGCAAGGCGCGCCCTTGCATCTTCGAATACATCTACTTTGCCCGCCCGGACTCAGTCATTGACGGCCGCAGCGTCTACAATGTTCGCAAACAAATGGGCATCGAACTCGCTCGCGAGCAGCCAGCCGACGTCGACATGGTCGTGCCCGTCCCCGATGGGGGCGTACCGGCCGCGCTCGGGTTTGCGACGCACTCAGGCCTGCCGTTTGAACTCGGCATCATCCGCAACACGTACGTCGGCCGCACCTTCATCGAGCCCGCGCAACAGATTCGCCAGCTCGGCGTCAAACTCAAGCACTCGGCCAACGCCGCAGCCGTCGCAGGCAAACGCATCGTCCTGATTGACGACAGCGTTGTGCGCGGGACGACCTCGATCAAACTCGTGGCCATGATGAAGGAAGCCGGCGCCCGCGAAGTGCATCTCCGCGTCGCCTGCCCTGAAATCAAGTACGGCGATTTTTACGGCATCGACACGCCGACCCGCACCGAACTCCTCGCCGCCAGCAAGACGGTTGAGGAAATGCGCGATCACATCGGCGCGACGACGCTTGGGTTCTTGAGCGTCGAAGGCCTTTATCGGGCGATGGGTGCCGGCGCCCGCAACCCGGCAGCGCCCCAGTTCACTGACCACTGCTTCACCGGCGACTATCCCACACCCCTCACCGACATCGACGGCGATCTCTCGGTGGCGGCAAAGCAACTCTCGCTTCTTGCCGAAGCGCGCTAACACCTCCCTTCAACTGCCGCATTGAGTTTGCCATGTTTGCGGGCGAAACTGCGGTCTGATCATTTTTTACAGAGCCCCTGACGGGAGGTGCCACGTGACTGCTCGTATTTGTTCCGCAATCCTGATTGCCGCTGTGTGTGTGGCCGGCTCAGCCTCGACCGCGCTGGCGCAGGCGGTCCATACCGGCGGCGAAAGCGGCGCGTATCACCGCTACTTCTGCCCGGCGTTCAAGTCGGCGCTGGCAAAGAACAACTACGATCTCACCTGCACGCCTTCGGCCGGCACGGTCGAAAACATGGAGCGCGTGACCCGCGATCCAACCGCCTTCGGCTATGGCCAAAGCGACATCCTCGCGTTGCGCTCTGATGGTCTGCGCAACGGCAACGCAATCACGCGCGTGCGAACCGACGACGTGCGCGAGTGCGTGTTCGCCGTCACCAAGAACCGCGACTTGCAAAACTTCGGCGAGATTGCCGTCTTCGCAAGCCAGCTCCAATTTTTCCTGCCGCCTGAGCAATCGGGCAGCAGCGGCACATTCCGCTTCCTTCAAAAGATCGACCCTGAGGGACTTGGCGCCGCCGACGACGTCAGCATGGAGGAGAGTGCGGACGCCGCCATTCGCAAGGCCATCGCGACACCCGGCGGCGTTGCCCTTTTCGTGCAATTTCCGGATCCAAAAAACCCGCGCTTCAAACTGATTGAAGACCTGGGCGGGCACATCGTGCCTGTGGTCGACCGCATGATCCTGAACCAGCAGGTCAACGGCCAGAAGGTCTACTACGCGCAAGAGACGCAGGTGACGAACGCGAAGTGGCTGAGCTCCGGGCGCACGGTCATCACGTCGTGCGTGCCGCTGGTGCTGTTCACTGGCGCGGCCGAAGGGATCGCCGATCCAACCGCGCGCCAGAACCATCAGGATCTGATCAAGCTCGTCCGCGAGATGCGCAGTGACGCGTTGCTGCCGCAGCAGTCGATCTTCAGCCGGATCCTCAAGCGGACCAAGCAGTTGTCGGCGGCCGGCACCGAGCGTTTGTCAAAGGTATCCGAGCAGGCCCGTCAGCGCGCGAAGCCGTTGCTCGAGAAAGCCAAAGCCGCCGGCCGCAAGTTCTACGAGCAGGCCAAAGACGGCGCGCGAGTCATGATCGACAAGGCCAAGCCAGCGCCGAAGGCCGCAGACGGCCAGTGACGCATCCGGCCGGCACCGACAGCGCAGATCTCGAGGGTCGCGTTGCGCTCGTCACCGGCGCGTCTCGTGGGATCGGTCGCGCGCTGGTGAGAGCCCTCGCCACGCGCGGTGCACACGTGATTGCGGCTGCGCGACGGGCAGCGCAGCTCGAAGAGCTTGACGATGACATGCGGGCTGCCGGGCATGAGATCACGCTCTTACAGCTCGATCTGAAGCGCACTGAGAAGGTCGATACGGTGGGCCCGACGATCTATCAGCGCTGGGGCCGGCTCGACATGCTTGCCTCATGCGCGGGCGTGCTCGGGCCGCTATCGCCGCTCAACCACATTCAGGCGACGACGTGGACCGAGTGCTTTGCCGTCAACGCGACGGCCAACTGGCATCTGATCCGCTCGTGCGACCCCATCCTGCGCATGTCAAATAGCGGACGCGCGGTGTTTCTCACGTGCGGGGCCGCAGCCGCGCCTCAGGCCTATTGGGGCGCGCACGCAGCCTCAAAGGCCGCGCTCGAAGCACTCGCAATGACGTTTGCAGCCGAGACGGAACGGACCAACGTCGGCGTCAACCTGATCGACCCGGGCCCGACACGCACCGACAGCCGCGCCCGCGCGTTCCCCGGCGAGGATCCGCAGTCCCTCGCCACGCCGGAGGCCATCGCCCATGAGATCGTGCCGTACCTAACGCCGCAGTGTGCGATCTCAGGTCAGCGCATCGAGATCCAGGCGGGCTAGCGGGTTCAGAAGCCGCCGCCTGTGCGAAACCCGCCTCTGCTGCCACCGCGCCCGCTGCGCCGGCGTCCGCCACCTCCGCCTCCACCAAGGCCACCCCACGAGATGCCCTTGCTTCGGCGATAGCTATCGCCCGGACCGCGGCCCCAGCGCTGGCCCATTTGCGCCCGCAGCCATAGCTCGCCGATATGCAGCGCGCCGCGCGCGACGTTCTCGATCAGATCATCAAAGTCGTCGTCCCACTCAAACTCTGATTTCGGACGGTGATAGTTCTTCCGGCGGAAGTCGGACGCCAAGCGGATCAGGGCCTCGCGGCGGTCCGCAAACTCTTCGATCTTTTCAGTCGTCTCTGCGATCTCGCCCTTTAGCTTGCCGGCGCGCCGATCGAGCTTGCTGATCTCGGCGACGATCTCGTCATCGGTCGGCGTCTTCGTGCGGCGCACTTCCGCACGCAGCTCCTTGATGCGCTGCTGCTCCATTGAGGTTGCAAGCGCTTCGATGGCCTCCGCGTAACCCGCGTCCTTGCCTTCAGCATATGAGTTGAGCGCCTCGGCAATCTCGGCGAGTTCAGCTTCAGAGGTATTGAGGCCGGCATCTGACGTCGCGACCCGCGCGGCAGCCTCATCGTGCATCGCCTCAAACGTGTCGGGCAGTCGCTTCGCGGTCTCCGCGCTGACCAGCTCGTCACGCTTCGAGCGGATGGCGTCACGCTCGGCTTCGACGCGGTCGCGGTGCGCTTCAATCCGTTCGGGCAGCGTCAGCAGGTAGGCGTAGTTTGCGCGGGCGTCGTTGTAGCCGACGAGGCGGGCGACCTTGCCATCAAGCAAGCGGATGATCGCCGACGCCTCGTAACCGGACTGGCGATACCGCCGCCGCCAAAGATACATGAAAAGCGGATCGCCTTCGAACGCGCGGCGCTTCTCCTCACGCTCTTGTTCCGCTTCGCCGATGCGTTCTTCGGCCCGGCCGGTGCGTTGCTCCAGCTCTGCGTAGCGCGCCTCGACCTGCTGCCACGCGGCATCCTTTTCGAGCGCCGACAGAGCCGCAGCGCCGGCCGCGTCAAGCTCCGCCTCACGAACGGCCAGCGCGCCGACGGCTGCTTCGTTCTCGGCCTGAAGCTCTGCGTGTTTCGCTTTCGCCACACGTTCGCGCTCGCTCAGCGCATCCATCGCCCGCTGCCGCGCTTCGAGAACATTGCGGACACGTGCCTCCAGCCGGTCCGCATCGTCGATGACGCCGTCGGCAAGAGCGCTTTCGGTGCGGACCTGCGCCAGCTTTCGGAACGCGGCCGCCCGCTTTGCCATCAGTTCCGCGCGGGCTTGCGTGTCCTTGCGCACGTCGGTTGCGTGGCGCTGCTCTTTGCTACGCAAATCCGCGATCGCGCGTTCGATTTCCTGGAGTGACTTGAAGCCGGAGGCCATGCGCTGTTGCCCCCTACCAGTCGGTGATTGCGCCGGTCGGCGTCGGGATTGACCAGTTGGGCTCAAGTTCGCCACGCACCTTTGTCGCCACCTGACGGTCCTGAATGATGCCATCGTCGGATTTGTCTTCCTGAACGCGCACCAGCACCTCTCGCGGAACCCGGACCGCCCAGGTCTCGACAATCTTGCGCGCGCCGGTCTCCTCGCTGGTGACGGGCTGCGGCAGGACATTGCCGGCAGAGTCGATCGCCTCGACGACGAGATAGAAGTTGTAGGTATCGGGGTTGGCGTCGGGGATGCGCCAGAGCCCGCTAAGCGCGCCAGGGCGCGAGACGATCCGCACCGTGTAGGCTGCGCGCACCTTGGCAAGCGTGTCCTCCAGCGCCTGCCGCGCGGCTCTTGCAGCTTCAGCGTCGCCGGCTTCTGCTGCGTTGCGCGCCGTCGTCGCAAGTTGCGCCGCCTGCGCCTTCACCGCCGGATCGCGCGCTTCTTCCTGCACAGCGCTCGCCGCCCGCGAGACCGCCGCGGGGATGGTGTCGGCCAATTCAACTTGGAGCGCTTCCGCCGCCCGCTCGCGCGGCCGCTCGACAAACAGCCAGTTGGCCGTCCAAAGCGCTGCGATGGCAATGAGCGCGCCCGCCACGTAGCGGCCCCAGCCCCAGCGGGTGACGTACAGCTTGGCGAGCGAGACCGCCCAAGACGGTTTGGGCGGCACGTACGAGAAGCGATCTTCTTCAAGCGCCTGTACGCCCGCATCGAGCATCGCATCGGTAACGAGGATGCCCTGCCCGTCATAGATCTCGCGCAAGCGCTCTTTGAGCTGCTGGCGCCTGCCCTTTGCATCAAGTTCACGCAACACCAGGCGCTCGTCGTGACGCAGCGCGTCGACGACATCCATCGCAACGACAACGTCGTCGAGGATGGGGTCAGACGCACTTTCGTCCGGCCGCTCTTTGGTCTCGGCCTCGCTCATGTCACCGCCAAACCATCCGCCATCCGAAACAGACCGGTGCGCTGCTAGATCTCTTCAAGCTCAGCCCCTTCGACCGCAAGCCGCGCGAGACGGCGCTTGCCATCTTCGACCGCCTCGCGGATCTCCTCAGAATTCCGCGTCGCGAGCTTGCGCATTTCTTCGATGATCTCGCGCGATCGGACCTGGAACGTGACCACGCTGTCGACCAGCTTCTTGACGGATTCAACGCGCACCGTCGGGCCATAACCAGCCTTCACTGCAGCCTCCTGCACCTTGTCGCCGATCTCAGACAGCGTCTCGAGGCTTTCTTCAACGCCCTTCTTCATGCTCTCAAGCGTGCGCGTGGACTCGTGCAGGCCGAACAGCCCCGTGAAGGACGCCTTGAGCGCGGTCAGCACGGCATCGTTGGTCGCAAAGAAGCTGACGGACTGTTGATAGACGCGCTCCTTCGCGCTCGTCGTCTGCATCAATCGCGTCATGATCACTTCCGACGTGTTGGTCCCGATCGTCAGGTTGTCGGCGAGGTCCTTGGCGATCTGATAGCGCTTCTCTTCGTCCTGCAGCTCGCGGATCTGCTGGTCGCGGGCAAGTTCAAGTTCGGCGCGCTTGGCGAGATCGTCGCCCTTGAAGGCCTTCACGGTTTTAGCCGCCTTATCGAGTTCCTTCTTCGTCCTGTTGAGCTCCTTTTCCGCCTTCTGCAACACCTTCAAGGCAAGCACCTGCGCCTGCTTATAAGCACCGCGGAAGTCGTTGTAGGCATCGAGGATGCGGCCCTCGCGGATGATCTGGTCCTTCGCGTCCTTTGCGACATCAAGGTAGACGTGCCGGATCTCATCGAAGCGGTCGGCGATATCGCCGCGGCGCACTTTCATCCAGACGTTGGATGCTCGCTCAAACGTGCTGATCTTGCCGTCGTCAAGCTGGTCGACGAGGCGCTTGGCATCGTCACGGATCGAGTTGAAGTCCTGGACGATCTCTTCGTAGCGCGAGCCGATGTTCATCTCGGAGATCTCATTGCGGACGATCTCGTTGAACACTTCCGTCTGCCCGACGGTCCGCGCGATCACCGCGACACTGTCTTTGTCCAGCGCCTCGATCTTCTGCAGCAGCCCCGTGATCGGCGTCTCGCCCGACGACGGCACCTCAAGGCCGAGTTCCCTGATCTGCCCAAGAGCCTTGTCGAGTTGCTTCAGCGCCGTCTGTCCGGCCATGACCGCCTCCTCATCCGGTAAGTTTGCGTCGCGGTATCACGGGTCTGCAAGCTTGAGAAGCTGACGCCGGAGCGCATGCTTTCAGCCGGCTACCGGAGCCGCTAGTGTTGGGTGCGTTCAAATCCGCTGGTTCGGTTGAAGTCACGAGAGACCCCATGGCGTCGTCAGACCTCGCACCCTGCATCATCACCGTCGCGATTACCGGCTCACTGCCCAAGAAATCCGACAACCCCGCCGTACCGATCACCGTCAGCGAGCAGGTGGAATCGACGCAGGAAGCCTTTGAGGCCGGCGCCACGCTCGCGCACTGTCATGTTCGCAACGACGACGAGACGCCAACGTCCGATCCTGAGCGCTTTGCAGCGCTTGTCGAAGGGCTGCGCAAGCATTGCCCCGGCATGATTATCCAGCTCTCGACGGGCGGACGCTCCGGCACCGGGCGCGAACGCGGCGGTATGCTGGGTCTTGGCATCGACATGGCATCGCTCTCGACGGGGTCGTGCAATTTTCCGGCGCGGATCTACGAGAACGCACCTGAACTGGTCGACTGGCTCGCGTCCGAAATGCAATCACACGACGTGAAGCCCGAGATCGAAGTGTTCGATCTCTCGATGCTGTTCAAGGCCGTCGAGATGGAGCGCGCGGGCGCGATCAAAGGCCCCCTCCATGTTCAGTTCGTGATGGGCGTGAAGAACGCGATGCCTGTCGACCGCGCGGTGTTTGAGTTTTACGTGGCGACGACCAAGCGGCTTGCACCGGATGCCACCTGGACTGGCGCCGGCATTGGCAAGGACCAACTGACACTCAACGCGTGGTCGCTTGAGCTTGGCGGCCACTGCCGGACGGGCCTTGAAGACAATGTGCGGCTCGACCACCAGACGCTTGCACCGTCGAACGCGGCGCTGGTGCAGCGGGTCGCAGACCTCTGCCCCAAGTACGGGCGGCGGCCCGCAACGGTAAGCGAGGCGCGCAGGCTCCTAAAGCTGCCCCCGGCGGGCACCGCGTGATGGACCGGCTGAGCGCTACCGGCCCGACCGGCATTCACGATCACCTGCTCGCGCACCCGGACGTGAAGGTCCTCTTCACCGACGAAGCGCACATCGCCGGCATGCTCGCCTTCGAGGCCGCCCTTGCCCGTGCAGAAGCCGACTGCGGTGTGATCCCGGCAGGTGCCGGTGATGCCATCACCGAGGCCATCGCGACGCTGACGATTGCGCCCGCCAGCCTCTCCGAGCCGACGCGTGACGATGGCGTCCCCGTGCCCGAACTCGTCCGCCAGATCCGCGCACACGTCGGTGGCGACGCCGCCCAATACGTCCACTGGGGTGCAACCTCGCAGGACGTCATCGACACGAGCTTCATGCTGAGGCTTCGGCACGCAGTGGACATGATCGCAGGCGAGCTGCGCCGGACGGGCGATGCGCTGGCACAGTTGACTGAGGCCAACAGCGACACCGTCATGCTCGGCCGGACGCGCGCCATGCACGCGGTTCCGACCACGTTCGGCGCCAAGACCGCCGTCTGGCTCGGCATGATCGCCCGACACCTCGCCCGCTACGCCGAACTAAAGCCACGGCTCGGCGCCCACGTGGTCTCGCTTGGCGGCGCTGTCGGCACGCGCTCGATCCTCGGCGAAGACGGCGCGGCCGTGCTCGCCCGGATGGGGCCTGAACTCGGCCTCGATACAGCGCCGTCCGAGGGCGTCTGGCACACCGCGCGCGACGTGCTGACCGAAGCGCTCGGCTGGGCCGCCCACGCCTCGGTCTCGCTCGGCAAGGCCGGCGCCGACATTCTCGACCTCGCATCAAACGACGTCGCAGAAGTTTCAGTCCCGGGCGGCGCATCCTCAACGATGCCGAACAAGGTCAACCCAATCGCCGCGGAAATGCTCGTGACGCTCGCGCGCGCGAACGCGACGGCAGTTTCGGGGGTGCTCCACGGCGGGCTACAGGCGCACGAACGTGGTGGCGATGGCTGGACCGTCGAGTGGATTTTCGCGCCCGACATCCTGGTCCACAGCTTCACGGCCGCGCGGACGGCGGCCGACCTGATGGCCGGATTGAAGCCGCGCGCCGACCGCATGCGCGCGAACCTCGATGCCGGCCTCGGCCTGCCCTACGCCGAAATGGCCTCGTTCGCGCTTGCGAAAGTCTTACCCCGCCCGGACGCGCAGGCAGCCGTCAAAGCGGCCTGCCAGAAAGCTGCGGCGGAGGGGTCTCAGCTACGCCCGCTCCTCGAGGCCCTCAACGACGATGTCGACTGGGACACCGTCTTCGCCGACCCATGGATCGCCGAAAGTGCCCGCAACCCCATCGACGCCGCCCTCGCCGAATGGGCGAAGGTCGCGAATGCTGGTTGAGGGGGAAGAAGTTTTTTTGGTCCAACCTGCGCAGGCTTGGTTGGCACACGAGTCCGCTAAAGCCACTCGCTGCGGCGCGCTACGCGGGCCGAAGGCCCGCTTCGTGCGCCTCGCTCTGTTCGTCGTGGGGCTGGCAGGTGGCTGCCGCGATGGCCGTGGGTGTGGCGGCGCGCGCTCTCTTTTCTGGTCCAACAGGGCAACAGCCCTGTTGGCACACGAGTCCGCTAAAGCCACTCGCTGCGGCGCGCTACGCTGACCGAAGGTCAGCTTCGTGCGCCTCGCTCTGGTCTTTGTGGGGCTGGCAGGTGGCTGCCATCAGATCGGTAAGCGTGGTGACGGGACTCGCTCCAACGCCTTCCTCGGGCCTGTCCCGAGGATCCATCGCGCGGCTGCCCTCACCGGCCGCGTGACGCACGTCAGTTCCGGCAAGCACTCATCATATCAACGCGCACCGCACTCCGCGGTGACCATGGACCCTCGGGACAAGCCCGAGGGAAGCGAATGGTGGATGCGATTTTCTCTTTTTCGTCCAACAGGGCAGCAGCCCTGTTGGTACACGAGTCCGACCGCCACTCGCTGCGGCGCGCTACGCTGGCCGATGGCCAGCTTCGTGCGCCTCGCTCTGGTCTTCGTGGGGCTGGCAGTTGGCTGCCGCGAGGGCGGTGGGTGTGGCGGCGCGCGCTCTCTTTTTTGGTCCAACAGGGCAACAGCCCTGTTGGCACACGAGTCCGACCGCCATTCGCTGCGGCGCGCTACGCTGGCGATGCCAGCTTCGTGCGCCTCGCTCTGTTCGTCGTGGGGCTGGCGGGTGGCTGCTACCATTTCCAGGGCGTGAGCAGCGCGCAAGGAGCTGGCCGCCAGGCCTGCGGATCGCGCGCTGCGGTTAGTCTCAGACTCGAAGCGCCGTCGAGCGGCAGCGTGGACGGGCAGAAAAAGACACGCGCGGCGTACCCGCTGACGGCAGAGGAGGCCGCAACAGTTTCCAGAGCGCCAGCAGCGCGCAAGGAGCAGGCCGATAGGCCCGCGTATCGCGCGATGCGGTTAGTCTCGGATTCTAAGCGCCAACGCGCGGCAGCGCGGTTGGGCCAGAAAAAATCATGCGCGGCTTTACCCGCTGACGGCAAAGGCAGCCGCTACCGATTCCAGGGCGTGAGCAGCGCGCAGGGAGCGGGCCGTTAGGCCTGCGGATCGCGCGGTGCGGTTAGTCGCGGATTCTAAG
>JBCBIY010000017.1:0-57733 GCA_038523925.1 Pseudomonadota bacterium
AAGGAGCAGGCCGTCAGGCCTGCGGATCGCGCGATGCGGTTAGTCGCGGATTCTAAGCACCGTCGAGCGGCAGCGTAGACGGGCCAAAAATGGTGCTGCTGGAGAGACTTGAACTCTCGACCTCTCCCTTACCAAGGGAGTGCTCTACCGCTGAGCTACAGCAGCCGTGCCGGCGTGCCGGACGGGTTTCACTGCCACACGTCGGGCGGGCCCGCAACGCTGTTGCGCCCGTTTCTGCGGGGTTTATTGTGGGGCTGGCGTAAGCAAGAGCGGAGTTGCGGGCGGCTATGAGCGGTGCTGATCAGACATCGGGGAAGTTGGCCAAGCGGGCGGCGGGTGCCGATCGCGAGGTGCGCCTTGCTGCGGCTCTGCGCGAGAACCTGCAAAAGCGCAAAGCCCAGGCGCGGGCCCGCCGCGAAACCGATGCTGCGCAAGCCGAGGCTGGCGCGCCGCCGCGCGGCTCTGACACCTCCTCTTAATCCGCACTGCGCCAACGCCCCTCCACCCCTGCGAGAGCCGCGAGGCCTGCTTCCTGCGGGCCAAAGTCGGCCGGCCCCGCTCGTGCAACCTCCAGCACAGGGCCGGCGGCGTGGCCGTACCGCTTTAACCGAGACCTAATGCGGACTACCCACGCGTCCCGTGCCCTGACAGCGCGCCCCGTTGATTTCGCGGGCGACTTCCGGCTTTGTGCGGGCTTATTCCAGATTTACCCCCAGCGACACATGAGCTTTGTTCAATGGATCGAATTCAGATCGTCGGCGGCCAGCGGCTGAACGGGCAGATCCCGATTTCAGGCGCCAAGAATGCCGCGCTGCCGCTCATGATCGCGAGCCTGCTCACGCGCGAGCGGCTGACGCTGCGCAACGTGCCGAACCTCGCCGACGTCAACCTGCTTGCGCGCATCCTGCGAAACCACGGCGTTGACCACATGGTGGACGGCAAGCGCACCGGCCGCGATGGCAGTCAGCAGGGCGAGACGTACCATCTCGAGGCCCGTGAAATCGTCGACACGACCGCGCCGTACGATCTGGTCTCACGCATGCGGGCGAGTTTCTGGGTGCTCGGTCCCTTGCTCGGGCGTATGCACGCGGCGCGGGTGTCATTGCCGGGCGGATGCGCGATCGGCACGCGGCCGGTCGACCTGCACCTTGCAGGCCTCCAGGCGCTCGGTGCCGACATTGAAATCGATAGCGGCTACGTCGTCGCGAAAGCGCCAGGCGGGCTCAAGGGCAACCGCGTGGTCTTCCCGAAGGTCTCGGTTGGCGCGACGCACAACGTGCTGATGGCGGCGGTGCTCGCGAAGGGCGAGACGGTCATCGAAAACGCCGCCCGCGAGCCGGAAGTAGCCGACGTTGCCGAATGCCTCGTGCAGATGGGCGCGAAGATCGACGGGATCGGCACATCGACGCTGACCATCCAAGGGCAATCCGAGCTCTATGGCGCAAGTCATGTCGTCCTGCCTGACCGCATCGAGACGGGGACGTACGCAATGGCCGTTGCAGCGACCGGCGGCGATGTCGAACTCGTCGGCGCGCGTCACGATCTGCTGGATGCGGCGTTCAATGAGATGACGCAGACGGGCGTCGAAGTCTCCGCGACGGGGACCGGCGTGCGCGTTGCCCGCAATGGAGCCGGTCTCGCGCCAACGACGATCGAGACCCAGCCCTTCCCTGGCTTTCCGACCGACTTGCAGGCGCAGATGATGGCGATGATGACGATCGCCTCAGGCACCAGCGTCATCCGCGAAACGATCTTTGAGAACCGCTTTATGCACGTGCAGGAACTCTGCCGGCTTGGCGCTGATATTCAGCTCAACGGCGACACGGCGACGATCCGCGGAGTCGAGACGTTGACCGGCGCACAGGTTATGGCGACAGACCTTCGCGCGTCGGTGTCGCTGGTGATTGCCGGGCTCGTGGCCGATGGCGAGACGACGATCAATCGCGTTTATCATCTCGATCGCGGCTTCGAAAAACTTGAACAGAAGCTCTCGGCCTGCGGCGCCCAGATCGAGCGGTTGTCGAGTTAGGCAGTGCAATGGCCGACACATCCAACCTGAAACTCATCGCGCTCGACGCTGAAGACCTCGCGGTCATCTCGGCGCAATTGCAGGATGCGGTGCTTCGCGTCGGCGACATGACGTTTGAAAAGTCCAGCCGCCGGTTTGCCTTGCTCGCCAACCGCTTCAACTGGATGGATGCGCTCAAAGCCGACAACGGCAAGCTGTCCGAGCCGCGCAACACGAAGGACTACGAACGCCGGCAGTGCGCGCTCAGATTCGAGCAAGTGCGCGGCGTTCAGTTGCAGAACATCGATCTGAAGGACACGCGCCGCGTCCTCTCGATGCTCGCGCTATCCTTTGAGCCGTTGGGCGGCGACACGCCTGAAGGTCATGTCCTGATGCTGTTTGCCGGCGGCGCAGCGCTTCGGCTCGATGTCGAGTACGTAGAGTGCGAGTTGCGCGACCTCGGCGGCGCCTGGGCGACGCGCTCGCGCCCGCAGCATGCTATCGTGAACGACGCGGCCGATGGCGACGACTGACCGCGCCGACGCTGACCGACTTTCCGCCAGCAAGACCGCCCTTACCTTTGGACCTGACGCATGCCGACGCGCCTGACATCGACCGATCCCGGTTTTGAGGCAGACTTCCGAAAGTTTCTGGCTGCGAAGCGTGAAGTCTCGCCGGACGTGGATCGCGCGGTCGCAGAGATCATTGCCGACGTGCGCCGCGATGGCGATCGCGCGGTCATCAGGCTCACCGAGAAGTTTGACGGCCTAACACTGACGCCAGAGACGCTGCGTGTTGCGCCGGACGAAATCGAAGCGGCCAGCCGCCAGTGTGACGCGGATGTGGTGGACGCGCTGAGGTTCGCACGCGACCGCATTGAGAAACACCACACCCGACAGCTCCCCCAAGACGACAGTTACACCGACGCGACCGGCACCAAACTCGCGAGCCGATGGACCGCAGTCGAAGCAGTTGGGCTTTACGTGCCGGGAGGCATGGCGAGTTATCCAAGCTCGGTCCTAATGAATGCCGTGCCCGCCAAGGTCGCCGGTGTTCCGCGGGTGGTGATGGTCGTGCCGTCGCCAAAGGGTGAGCTCAACCCGCTCGTCCTGGCTGCTGCGCACATTGCAGGCGTCAGCGAGATCTATCGCGTCGGGGGCGCGCAGGCCGTCGCAGCGCTCGCCTACGGCACCGACACAATAGCACCGGTCGCCAAGATCGTCGGGCCGGGAAACGCGTTCGTGGCGGCTGCGAAACGGCAGGTGTTCGGGACTGTCGGCATCGATAGCGTGGCAGGTCCATCCGAAGTGCTGGTGATCGCCGATGCCGAAAACAATCCGGAGTGGATTGCGGCCGATCTGATCGCGCAGGCGGAACACGATACCGCTGCGCAATCGATCTTGATGACGGATGACAACGCCTTTGCGGACCGGGTGGCAGAGGCGGTTGCACGGCAGCTCTCGGACCTCCCACGCGGCAACATCGCAGGCGAAAGCTGGAACACGTTCGGCGGCATCATCGTTCTTGACGACCTTGCGCATGCGCCGGCGCTCGCAGATCAGGTTGCCGCCGAGCACCTCGAGATCGCAACACGCGACGCCGGCATACTCGCGGAAAAAATACGCAACGCCGGCGCGATCTTTCTTGGCGCGATGACGCCTGAAGTGATCGGCGACTATGTCTCGGGCTCCAACCACGTCTTGCCAACCGCCCGCAGCGCGAGGTTCTCATCAGGTCTTGGCACGCTTGATTTCATGAAGCGGACATCGCTCCTTGAGCTTGACGCCGGCGCGCTTGCGCAGCTCGGACCGGCCGCAATGAAGATCGCCCGCGCAGAAGGCCTCGAAGGCCACCGCAGATCCGTCGAGGTCCGGCTCGGCGGCGGAGGGCGCGGGCCGGGAGACGAGGATCATGGCTGACGGCGCCTACGATGATCCACCGGGCGCAAGCGATCCGGCCATGCGCCTCGTCGACATCCAGCTCGATGCGCACTCAATCCGCCGGACAAACCCCAACGTTGAGCGCGAGCGCGAAGTCGCGATTTACGACCTGCTCGACGGCAACCACTTTACGCTGATCGGCCGCGAGGCGGGGCCTTACAAGCTCACGCTGTCGATGGTCGAAGACCGGCTTGTCTTTCAGGTCCGCAGCGACGCCGATGCGGAACTCGCGACCCACATGCTGGCGCTGTCTCCGTTCCGCAAAGTCATCAAAGACTACTTCGTCATCTGCGAAAGCTACTACCAAGCAATCCGAACCGCGCCGCCGTCGCGCATTCAGGCAATCGATATGGGCCGGCGCGGGCTCCACGACGAAGGCAGCCGCATTCTCGTTGAGCGGCTGGACGGCAAAATTGCGGTCGACCACGACACGGCGCGACGACTGTTTACGCTGATCTGCGCGCTGCACTGGAAGGGCTAAGCCGCGGCGCTAACGCGCGCCGCGACATCGATGCGCGAGGAAAGCGGCGGCAGACTGCTGGCAAGCGCGGGAGGGAGCATCAGACGTGCAACCGGGCGGCGACATCCCCGGCGCTGTGCTGTTTGCCTGCACGATGAACGCCGTGCGGTCGCCCATGGCGGCTGCGATTTTTCAGCATCTCGCCGGCTCCCGCGCGTATGTCGCATCGGCGGGTGTGCGGGCGGGCGAAGCCGATGGATTTGTGGTCGCGGTCATGGACGAGATCGGCATCGACGTCTCGCGCCATCAGCCGCACACGCTCGATGACCTGCAGGACACCTCGTTCGACCTGATCGTGACGCTCTCGCCGGAAGCCCACCACCAAGCGCTGGAGCTGACGCGGACCATGGCCGTTGACGTCGAGTACTGGCCAACGCTCGATGCGTCGCTGATGGTCGGCCAGGGCAGCCGCGATCAGATCCTCGGCCACTACGCCACCGTGCGCGATCAGCTCTTCAAGAAGATCAAAACCCGCTTCGGCCTCGAGGGTGGCCCGACGGTTTAACCGTGGCCCTGGCTGGGCGTGCGTCAGACCCCGCGGCGCAGGATCTCGAATAGAAGCTCGCCAATCAGGACCGCTGCAAAGATCATCAGGAGCGCTGCGGCGATCATGTTGATGCGCGCAATCCAGGCGGGATCCAGGCGGTCGCGAATGCGGGCAACAAGAGCCGACAGCCCGACCCACCACGCCATACTGCCCGCCATGATCGCGGCGACCATCGCGAGCGCATCGATCTTGCCGCGCACCTCCACAAACGAGCTGATGCCGCCGAAGATCGCAAACAGCCCAAGGACGGCGCCGGGGTTGGTGATCGTCATCAGGAACGCCTTTGGCGCGTCCCAGACCAACGTGAGGAGACTATCGCGGTCGAGCGCGCCTTTCGCTTCGACATTGATATAGGGCTTGCGTCGCATCAGCAGGATCGCAAATGCAAGCAGCACAAGACCACCGACGGCTTGGATCGGATAGCGGTAGGCCTCGACCGCGTTAGAGATCGCACCGACGCCGAGCGCTGCCAGGAACGCGATCAGCCCATCGGCGAGGACCGCGCCGGCGCCGCCCGGCCAGCCGCCGAACATGCCGCGTTCGATCGCGCGCTGGATGACGATAATGTTGACCGGCCCGACAGGCGCCGCGATGAGAACGCCAACGATCAGGCCGACCGGGATGACGAACGGATTGGGCAACCACTCAAGCACAACCGATCGACTTTCCCCGCCCGCGCGCAGCCATCTTCGTTCCGCCTTCTCGTTGGGCCATCTCGTCGGCACAACAAGCGAGAGAGACAGCCATGCGCCTGCTTATCGCGTTCGTCGTCCTGTTGCTATGTGCCGGCGCGGGACTTGTTTATTTCAGTTTCGATTGGCCGCGCGAAACTGGGGACAGGCGTGTCGTGCCGGAGCCCGCTGTCGCGCCTCCGCCAAAGCCACGGACCGAACCGCAGCAACCGGCAGAGCCGCGCAGCCCACCGGCGCCGAAGCTCGATGCCGCAATCATTTCAAAGCTAACGCCAGCCGCGCGCGAGACGCACGAAGCGCTTTTTGCAGCCGCGCTTGCCGAAGACGCGGAAGCCTTCAATGTCCCGGCCGCGTGGTCCGAGGCGCCGCCAGTCCTCAGCGGACCTGACAGCACGTCGCCCGCAGGTCTCGTTGCCACGCACGCAAAGGCCATTGCAGGCGATCGCAAGCACGCGTTTCTCGACGTCGCGCGCGTGCTCGCAAGCCCCTACGGCGTCGTCCGGGCCGGGGCCGACATCGAGAACAACGAGGTCTACGTCTGGCCGCGCCACGCGACTCGGAATTTGAGCGCGTTGAGCAGCCCCGAGCACGCAGAATTGACGGAACTCGTCGGACATCGAGCCGCAGATCGCATGGTCCGAAGCGGCAAGTACAGCGGTTGGGCGATCGCGATCGGCGCGGATGGCAGGTGGCGAGCGATGACGGCTCCGGCCTTAGATTCAAAGCGTTAGCCAGCCCACGGACGACGTTAGGTTGTATTCGTCACAATCAGCAAAAGTGTGTTCAAAATCAGTGATCAGCGGACGCTTGACGAGATTTTCGTTTACCGTATTGATCGGGGAACGGCGGGGCGCCGAGACTGTTACTCCACTTCAGAAGACGCCCAGCTCAATTTCGGGAGAAAGAGATGTTGCGTATGTGCGCGGCCCTGTTGGCCGCTGTGTTTCTGTTGTGGACGCCGCCCACGCACTCGGCGAGTGCGAACAACTGGGCTCAGGGCTGGCATAAGGCACAGGAGCGGAGAGCGGCTGCGCGACGCAACCGCGTACGACGTGTGCGCCGCGCTCCTCGATCGGTCGCGCGGGCGAGAGCACGCGCAAGGGCGCGCGCGCGGGCCCGCGTTCGGACCCGGGCACGCACGCGCCTGACGTCGCTCAATCAGCGTCGCGTCAAGCGCAAGCGGACCCGCACCGCCGTCGCAGCAGCAAACCGCAAGAAGAAATCGAACCCGAAGTTCCCGCCCGGTGCCGACGTCTGGAATGGTGGCCCGAAGCCCAAAGTGAGCGGCAAGGCACCGCCGACAGTGCGCTTCACCGCGAGCTACCCGAAGGGCACCATCATCATCTCCCACAAGGCGCGGAAGCTTTACTACACGCTCGGCGGTGGCCGCGCGTTCGTCTATCCCGTAGCCGTCGGTCGCGAAGGCTTCTCGTGGTTTGGCAAGAGCCGGATCTCGCGCAAGGTCTCTTGGCCGGATTGGCGCCCGCCGAAGGAGATGCGCGAGCGCAAGCCAAACCTGCCGAAGCTGATGACGGGTGGGCTCTATAACCCGCTTGGCGCGCGCGCGCTGTACCTCGGGTCGTCGCTGTACCGCATTCATGGCACGCCGAACCCCGGCAGCGTCGGCTCGGCGTCGTCGTCAGGTTGCTTCCGGATGTACAATAGCCACGTGATGCACTTGTCGCGCTTCGCCAAGATCGGCACGCGCGTCATCGTGCTGCGCAGCCTGCCAGCCCGCGTCGCTGCGGCTGCAAAGCGCGTCAGCGGCTAACGCGCCAGAGTTTCAAGCGATCATCGACTTGATGTTAAGGGCCGGCGGCAACGTCGGCCCTTTCTCGTTGCGATCGCTGGCAAGCGCCGTTCGGGCGGGTTGCGGCAGGCCACCATCGCGCTCACAGTGGTGTCGTATCCTCCCGCACTCCAAGGCCGCTTCCGCCGATGACCGCCTCTGACATCTCCGCAAGCTTGCTACGCGAAACCGCCGAAACACTGATGGCGAAGGCTGCGATCGAGATTCCCGATGACTACCTCGCGGGTCTTCGGAGGGCCGCCGACACCGAGACCGGCGAGCTATCAGCGTTTGTCATCCAGGCGATGCTTGAGAACTACGAGGCGGCCAAAGAAGACCGCCGTGCGATGTGCGGCGATACCGGCTGCCCGCGCTGGTATGTGAAGATCGGCAACGAGGCGCGCATTGCAGGCGGCCCGATCGCGCTCGAACGCGCGCTGCGCCAGGCGACCGCGAGCGCCACGCACGCCGTCCCGTTGCGGCCCAACCGGGTCCATCCGCTCTGGCGTACCGACCACAACAACAACGTCGGCATGAACGCGCCCGAGATCGAGTATGCGTTTCACCCGCACGCCAACTGGGTCGACCTAACGACAGTGCACAAGGGCGGACTGTTCGGCTCCGACTACCGGATGCTGTTTCCGGGCGATGGCATCGACGGCATCAAGCGCTTCTTCCTCGACACGCTCGTCGCCTTCGGCAAACGCGGGCTGGCCTGTCAGCCGGCCATCGTCGGCGTCGGGCTTGGTGGGTCTAAGGACACCGCGATGGTGCTTGGTAAACAGGCCGCCTGCCTCCGGACCGTCGGATCGCAACACGCAGACCCGCAGATCGCCGCACTTGAGGACGAGCTGAAAGAACTCGGCAACTCGATCGGCATGGGTGCGATGGGCTTCATGGGCTCCAACATGGTCATCGATGCCAACATCGAGGTTGGCTATTGCCACACCGGCGGCATGCCGATGAGCGTGCACATGTTCTGCCTGTCATCGCGCCGCGCAACAGCGCGCGTGTTTGCCGATGGACGCGTCGCCTACCGAACGGACCCCGAGTGGTTCACCGACTACATGCGCCGCGAGACGGTTGATTGGTCCGACACTGAGACAGCCGAAGCGGCAGAGTGAGCAGGCGGAGCGCGTGCAATGAAAATGACCCACCTGACGCTGCCCGCTGCGACTGAGACTTTGCGCTCGCTTGAACTCGGCACTGCGGTCACGCTCACCGGCCGGATCTACACCGCCCGGGAAGGTGTCTATAAACGCGCGGTGTCAGAAGGCATTCCACTGCCGGCATCGCCGCAAGAGCTTGGGAGCGTAAACTTCCATTGCTCGCCCGCCGCCACGATCGAACCGGACGGCACACACAAGCTCGGCGCGGTGACCGCAACCGCATCCTTCCGGTTTGCGCAGTGGCTCGAAGGCTGGTTCGCGATGTCGAAGTGCAACATCATCATTGGCAAAGGCGGCATGACGAGCGCGGACTACAGACGCGCCTTCGTGCCGGCGAATGCGATCTACCTGACGACCGTCGGATACGGGACCGGCGCCCTGCTCGGCCGCGGCGTCAAAAACGTCGTCGCGACGCACTGGACCGACGAGCTTGGGCTCGCGCAAGGCATCTGGGTGCTCGATTGCGAAAAGCTTGGGCCCTTCATCGTCGCGAGCGATCTCGAGGGGAACTGCCTGTTCGAGCGCGAGAACGCGAAGATCGCTCATCGGATCGATGCGCTCTACGAAGGCACGCGGCCGGCAACCCTGCGCCGCTATGGCGAGACCGACACGAAAACAGATGAAGTCATCTGATCGTTCGACATGAAAATGCCCTCCCCGCGATCCGCAGAAAGGGCACTTCGCTAATTGATCGGCTGCAAGGCCTAGTCGTCGTTGCTGCCACTCTTGCTCGCGCGTCTCCAGATCTCGTTGGGATCAAACCGTTCGCGGGACCGGTTCAGCTTTCGCTGACGCTGTGTCCGCGCGCGCTGACGACCAAGGCGGTTGGCCCGAGACAGCGCCCTCTCGCGCTCGATCCGCTTCTCGATGTCGGACTTGAACTCAACCTTCTTCGCGCTCGCAGAGTGAGCTGCCGGCATCATCAAGAGTGCGCCGCCGACTGCCGCTATCAGAGCCTTCCCGAATGTCGTCATCATCATCTCCATCACCTGTCCGGCAGTCCTTCTGGCTGCCGTCTCGACCGAGACTTGGGGATGCGATGCCGGGGCTGCCAATCACCCCGCTTGACACTTTCTCGACCGCGCGTGCATGCCGCGTGAACACGCGCGAGCTGTGCGCAGTCGGACAACCGCGCCGACGCCTTGAGGAGCATTCAGAATGTCTGAACTCGCCAAACGTACGCGTTTCGATCACTGGGTCACGCACACGATCCGCTACAACGACCAGGATCCGGTCGGTCACGTAAACAACGCGGCCATGGCGACGTTTCTTGAACAGGGCCGCACCGACTTCATCTATCCAATCATGCGTGCACACGCGCCGGCGTCACTTGAGATCGTCCTTGCACGCGTTGAGATCGACTACCTGCGCGAACTCAACTTTCCGGGAGATGTCGATATCGGCAGCGCGATTTCGCGTGTGGGCACAAAATCGCTCAAGCTCGTCCACGGGGTCTTCGAAGGCGGGTCCGACATCTGCGTTGCAACCGGCGTGTGTACGCTTGTCTTTTTCGACACGGGCACGCGCATGTCCGTCGAACCACCAACCGCGATCCGCAGCGAGCTCGAACAGCGCGTCCGCGCCTAATCCGGCCGGCCAAACACCCCAGCGCCATTGACAAAACTTGGCAGCCCTCGTCACAACCGGCCGGCCGTCATCGCCAACGCATCTGAGGACCGATTACTCATGTCGCAGTCGCCGCACACCGCTCTTGAAGCCACGATCGATGCCGCATTCGAGGCGCGCGACACCGTATCGCCGGAGACGAGCGGCGACGTTCGCGATGCCGTCGAAACCGCCCTCGGCCTGCTCGACAGCGGAGAAGCCCGCGTGGCCGAGAAGCAAGCCGGCGACTGGCACGTCAACCAATGGCTCAAGAAAGCCGTGCTCCTGTCTTTCCGGCTGAACGACATGACCACGATCGCCGGCGGCCCAGGCGGATCGCACTGGTGGGACAAGGTGCCCTCGAAGTTCGATGGGTGGGATGCGGCAGCCTTCAAGTCAGCCGGCTTCCGCGCCGTTCCGAACTGCGTCGTGCGCCGGTCCGCTTACATCGCGCCGGGTGTTGTTCTGATGCCGTCGTTCGTCAATCTCGGCGCCTACGTAGACAGCGGCACGATGGTCGACACGTGGGCAACGGTCGGATCGTGCGCGCAGATCGGCAAGAACTGTCACATCTCAGGCGGCGCCGGCATTGGCGGCGTCCTCGAGCCGCTTCAGGCCGGCCCGGTGATTATCGAGGACAACTGCTTCGTCGGCGCGCGCTCGGAAGTCGCCGAAGGCGTCGTCGTCGGCGAGGGCGCAGTCCTTTCGATGGGCGTTTACATTGGCGCTTCGACAAAGATCGTCGATCGCGCCTCGGGCGAGGTCCACACGGGCCGCGTGCCGCCTTTCGCCGTCGTTGTGCCAGGTACGATGCCCGGCAAGAACGGCGGCCCCGGTCTTTACTGCGCGGTCATCGTCAAGACCGTTGACGAGCGCACGCGCTCCAAGACGAGCATCAACGACCTGCTGCGCGACTAGCTGTGGCGGCGATCCCGTCGCCGCGAGGTGGAATGACGCGAACCCGATTTCTGATGCAGACGATCGCCGGCGCGGCCCTGCCGGTCTTGGCCTTCTATGGGTCGTTCCACCTGCTGCCGGCCATGGCCGAAGTGTTGGCCCCGCGGGGGATCAATGCCGGCACCGCGCAGAACACCATCATCATCGTTGCAGGCGTCATCGGCGCCTGGCTCTTGCTGACCGCGTTCCTGCGCCGGCTCCGCACGGTCGGCGAACTCACGATCTTCGCCTGGATCGCGATCGTTCCGCCTGCCTTGGTGTTGCTCGTTGACGGGCCGGTTTTCCTGCGCCCGCTATTGCCCATGCCTGAACTGCTGCGCAGCGGCGTCTACTTCGTCTCAGCCGGCATCGCGGTTTGGATTTTCGTGACGGGGCTCGTCAGATCAACGCGATGATGCTTGACCGCGCACGAACAAGCGACAGGCCGCGCGCTCCCGGGTATCGCCGATACCGCGCATGCGGTACCGATTTGCAGATCGACAGGTTGCATGCGTGCGCACCCTTGGATCCAACCCCCTTCAAGACTGAGGAGCCGGCGTGAACCCGCGCGATCCCGTTGCCCTGACGCAGGCGCTGGTCCAGTGCCAGAGTGTGACGCCCGACGAGGGCGGCGCGTTGCAACTGCTGGACGATGTGCTCTGCGCAGCGGGCTTTGATGTCCATCGGCTCACGTTCTCAGACGCCGGAACGCCCGACGTTGAGAACCTCTACGCCCGGATCGGCAGCGCCGCGCCGAACCTTTGCTTCGCCGGTCACACAGACGTGGTGCCGGCAGGCGATCCCGCCGCCTGGACGCATCCGCCGTTTGCTGCCGACATCAGCGACGGCGTGCTCTTCGGACGGGGTGCCGTCGACATGAAGGGGGCCGTCGCGGCATTTGTCTCCGCGGCGCTGACCCATCTCGACGCGAACGGCGGGGCGCCGAAATCCGGGTCAGTGTCGCTTTTGATCACCGGCGACGAGGAAGGCCCTGCCATCAACGGCACGACAAAGGTGCTCGACTGGCTGAAGCAGCGCGGCGAGACCCTCGACATGTGCCTCGTCGGCGAGCCAACGAACCCGAAAGCGCTCGGCGACGAAATCAAGATCGGGCGCCGCGGCAGTCTCAATGCCGAGCTGGTCATCAAAGGCCGCCAGGGCCACGCGGCCTACCCGCACCTTGCCGACAACCCGGTGCCGAAACTCGCATCGATCATCGCCGCGATCTCAGGTCCGCTCGACGATGGCGTGCCACACTTTGCGCCGACCAACCTCGAAGTTTCCGTCATCAGCTCGGCGACGACGGTCACCAACGTCATTCCGGCTGAAGCCCGCGCCGCGTTCAACGTGCGCTACAATACCGGCTTCACGCGCGCAGCCTTGGAAGATCACCTGCGCCGCCGGATTGCGGATCTCACGGACGACCTCGGCGTCGCCGACCACACCCTCACCTTCTCCGGTACCGGAGACGCGTTCCTGACGAGCCCGGGCCCCTGGGTTTCGCAGGTCTCGGACGCCGTCCAGGCCGCCACAGGCCGTGCGCCCGAACTGACAACGTCCGGCGGCACGTCCGATGCCCGGTTTATCCAGGCGCACTGCCCCGTCGTCGAATTCGGCCTCACAAACGCGACCATTCACGCCGTCGACGAACACACCGACGTCAGCGACATTAAGGTGCTATCGGAGATTTATCGCGGCATTCTCGACAGAACGCCGTCTGACCCAGCCGCCTTGCGCGACTGAACGCCAAGAAAGACGCGCCCATGCCCCGCAAAACGCAGATCGTCGTTGTCGGCGGCGGGGCCGCCGGGCTCGAACTCGTCCGCAAGCTCGGCGCGAAGTATGGCCGTTGGCATCACGACATTATCCTCATCGATCGCAATCGCACGCACATCTGGAAGCCGTTGCTGCATGAGGTCGCGGCGGGATCGCTCGATGCAAACATGGACGAGGTCGGCTACGGCGGCCATGGCGCGCGGTGGGGGTATCGCTTCTTCAATGGCTCGCTTGAGGCGATCGACCGCGAAACGCAGCATGTCGTCACCGCGCCGATGCTCGATGACGATGGCCGCGAGATCATCGGCCGCCACCGCATCCGGTATGACTACCTCGTCGTTTCCGTCGGCGGCATCTCAAACGATTTCGGCGTGGAAGGCGTGCGCGAGCATTGCCTCTTTCTTGAGAACCGCGACCAGGCCGACGTGTTTCGCAAAAAGCTCCTCAACCGCTGCCTTGCGGTGTCGCATCAGGCGGAAACGGCCGGCGGCGATCCGCGCGTGCGCATTGCGATCGTCGGTGGCGGCGCAACGGGTGTGGAACTCGCAGCCGAACTCTACAATGCCGCCAAGGGGCTCCGGCACTACGGCCTTGAGGTGTTCGACGAGCATCGCCTCGATGTGACGCTGATGGAAGCTGGCCCACGTTTGCTGCCGGCGTTGCCAGAGAAGCTTGCGGACGCGGCGGAAGCCGAACTCGAAGCGCTCGGCGTCCGCGTCATGACCGGAACACAGGTTGTGCGCGCCGAGGCGTCCGGGCTCACGACCCAAGACGGCGAGCACATTCCGGCTGACCTCATGCTTTGGGCCGCCGGCGTCAAAGGCCCGGAAATCCTAAGCGACCTTGGCGGCCTTCAGACCAACGGGCGCAACCAGCTCGTCGTGCTGCCGACACTGCAGACAACCCGCGACCCGAAGGTCTTCGCCATCGGTGACTGCTGCGCCTGCCCGCTGGAAGCGGAGGGCAAGACCGTTCCGCCGCGCGCGCAAGCTGCCCACCAGATGGCAAGCCGGACGTTTGAAAATCTCGGCCTGATGATGCGCGGCGAGGCGCCAAAGCCGTTCAAGTACGAGGATCACGGGTCGCTGGTGTCGCTCAGCCGGTTCTCAACGGTCGGCAGCCTGATGGGCAATCTCGTCGGCGGGCGCATGGCCATCGAAGGCCGCCTCGCGCGGTTTGCCTACGTGTCGCTTTACCGGATGCATCTGATCGCAATCCACGGCTGGCTGCGCGGCCTCGCGATGATCGCCGTCGGCCACGTCAACCAGATCGTGCGGCCGAAACTCAAGCTTCACTGACGCAACCGCCACGCGGGCGCGCTAAGACCAGGACCGGGCCGGACTAGACCAGCACCTTGCGGAACTGCGCACTGATGATGTCGATGATCGACACCGTCACGATGACGATGATGATGATTGCCGCTGTCTCGGCGTACTGAAACGACCGGATGTTTTCGTAGAGCGGTTGTCCGATCCCGCCGGCGCCGACGATGCCGAGCACGGTGGCGGAGCGCACGTTCGTCTCGAACCGGTAGAGCGTGAACGAACTCCACAGCGGCATGACCTGCGGAATGACGCCGAAGAACACCTCCTGCAACCGCGTCGCGCCGGTTGCGCGAATGCCTTCGACGGGGCGCGGGTCAATCGCCTCGACCGCCTCTGAGAAGAGCTTTGCGATGATACCGATGTTGTGGACGGCGAGCGCGAGGACGCCCGCGAGCGGCCCGAGGCCAACGGCGACGACGAACAGCAGCGCGAAGACGATCTCGTTGATCGCGCGGCTTGCGTCCATCAGGCGACGCACGGGCTGGACGATCCATTGCGGGCAGACGTTCGCCGAACTCAGGATCGCAAACGGCGTGCCGATGATGACCGCGAGCGCCGTACCCCAGACCGCGATCTGGATCGTCTCAACCATTGACCAAGCGTAGATATCCCAATCGCGGAAGTTCGGCGCGAGAAAGGCTGAGCCGAACTCGGCCATGTTGCGCCAGTCGGTGACCAACCGCGTGACGTTCGACATTTCCGTCGGCGCCCAGCTCCAGGCGAGCAGCGCAAGAATGAACAGTCCGAGAAGCCAGCCGCGAAGCCTGGATGCAAGCGCCGGGCGCGGCACAACGACGGCGTCAAGGTCGGCCGTTGCAGCAGAAGTTGCCATCGATCAGGGTCCCAGGCGCAGGCGTCGGATAACCAGACGCGTGATCTCAAAAAGCGCGGGCAGCCTTCGCCGCCCGCGCCGCAATGCGAACTCGAAGCCGCTTAATTCGACTTCATATTTTCGATCTTCTTGCCAAGCTCGGCGAACTGCTTTTCGAGCGGCTCGATGGCTTTGGCCTTCTCAGCATCCGACATTTTGCCGTCGCTTTTGATCTTGGCGATCTTCTTGTTCACTTCCATCTGACGGATCGGCAGGAGCTGGTTGTTGTCCGACTTGCGGAATGGCGCCCAGTCGAGACCGGCGAGCACCTTCTTCTCTGCCGGGTCGCTTGTGCCGTACGTGAAGATGAAGTCAGAGATCTTCTTCTTCAGCGCCGGGTCGAGGTCAGCGCGCCAGACGAGCGGATCAGACGGGATCAGCGGCGACTTCCAAATGACGCGAATGTTCTTGGCTTTGTCCGGTGCCGTCTTCTCGAGGCGGCGCATGTTCTCGGTGTTGTTTGCTGCCGCGTCGACGAGCTTGTTTGCGACGGCAAGCGCGTTTGCTTCGTGGTTCGCGTTGCGGACCGTCTTGAAGCACTTCTTCGGGTCAATATTCTTGGCCGAGAAGATGAACGTCGTCGGGACGAGGAAGCCTGACGTCGAGTTCGGGTCACCGATGCCGAAGTTGAGCGACTGATCGCACTTCAGGACATCTTCGAGCTTCTGGAACGGGCTGTCTTTGTGGACCAAGATCAGCGACCAGTAGCCGGGGTTGCCGCTGCCATCGACGGTCTGTGCGAAGATCTCGCCGTTGGACCGATCGACCGCTTCCATCGCCGACTTGTTGCCGAACCATGCGACCTGCACCTTGTTGAAGCGCATGCCTTCGATGATGCCGGCATAGTCCGAAGCAAAGAACGGCTTCACCTTGAGGCCGATCTTCTTCTCCATGTCAGCAATGAATGGATCCCAGGTCTTCTTCAGGTTGCTGGTCGACTCTGTCGAGATGATCCCGAAGTTGATTTGTTCTGCGACGGCGGTACTGGCCGTTGCAATCAGCGCTGCAGCCGCAGCGACTAGCGATTTGCGAAGCATGTGTGCTCACTCCTCAGACGTTATGCGGAACTTGCTGTCCGCGGATGCCGCAACGATCGTCATCAGCACGGCGCGGCGACCGTGCGTGATGTCCGGATGGGTCAGGATGCGAGGCTGGCCGCGATCTCGCGCGAATTCGTCGGGGCGGAGACCGCCGCTGGCTGTTGGTAGGCGGGTGCTGGTGCGGGCTCGGCCATCGACGACGTCGCCGGCTCTTCGTTCGCGATGCCGGGCAGGAACAGCTCTTCTGACTCAGCGCCGTAGAGCTCGCCCAAGAACGCCGGCGTCAGCGCCTTCGACGGCCCGTCGTAGACGACTTCGCCTTCTCGGAGTGCAACGGTGCGCGGGCAATAGTTCAGCGCGTACTCAACCTGATGCAGCGAAACGAGCACGGTGATGCCATCCTGCCGATTGAGGTTGGACAGGATATCCATCACGCGGCGCGCGGAACTCGGGTCGAGCGAGGCGATCGGCTCATCGGCGATCAGCACTTCTGCGCCCTGCACCAGCGAACGCGCGATCGCCGCGCGCTGCTGCTGCCCGCCGGACAGTTCCGATCCGCGCTTGAGCACATGATCGCCAATTCCCACCCGCGAGAGCGCCTGAAACGCCCGTTTTTTCTCGTCGCTCGAGAACCGGCCGAGCGTGCCGCGGACGGCCGAGATCTTGCCGAGAAAGCCGAGGCAGACGTTCGTCAGGACAGAGAGGCGCGGGACGAGGTTGAACTGTTGGAAGACAATGCCGACGCGGGAGCGCAGAGACTTTGCAGCGCGCGTCACGCGCCCCTTCGCCTGCATGGTCTCGCCCAAAACCGAGATGGAGCCTGCGCCGCGATCGATCGGCACGAGGCCGGCAACGCAGCGGATAAGCGTGGACTTGCCGGAACCGGATGCGCCGATCAGGGCGACCATCTCGCCCTCGGCAATCTGAAGGTCGATGCCCTTCAGGATCGGCGTCCCCGCCTTGAAGGACTTCGTGACTGCTGTCAGCTCAAGCGCTGCTGCCATGTTGCGACCCGGATGTTATCCAACTCGCGGGGTCGCTAGCAGCCGTATATGACACGTATAAAACATATCATGCAGACGATGGGGACGAACGGGAGCCCGAAGCAGATGAGGGTCGCGCGTCGGCGCCAATACAATGGGCTGTGGCGCCCTCGCCTGCCTGTCGTAAATCCTTCATCGGAATGATCTAGCGGAGCGCGATATGGATGCAGACGACAGGGGTCCGCACGCTCAACGCCAGCGCGTGATGCGGGCGTGCGCGGCGGCGACAGCAAGTGAGTTGCAGGCGGCGATCGCAGCTTTCGGAGACGAGAGCAGCGCCAGCGACTTGCGCGCACCTGAGACGGGGCTTGTCATGCTGCGCGGCCGGATCGGCGGCGATGGTGCACCTTTCAACACCGGCGAGGCGACAGTGACCCGCGCGGTCGTCCAGCTTGCTTCAGGCGAAATTGGCTACGGCTACCTGCTTGGCCGCTCAACCGGCCGCGCACGCAACGCCGCGATCATCGACGCGCTTGCCCAAAACCCCAGTCACGCCGAACCAATCGAAACAGAGTTCGTCGCGCCAGTTTTTGCGCGCGTCGCGGCCGAACGCGAAGAGTGCCAACGCAAGGCCGCTGCGACCCGGGTGAACTTCTTCACGCTCGCCCGCGGCGAGGACGACAACCCATGACCGCCGCGCCGTCATCGCCAACAAGCACCGCGCTGAAAGGGTTTGCTGATCCCATCCATGGCGCGCAAGACGCGTTCCGCACGTGCCTTAGGGCCATGTCGCGGCCCGGCATGATCTTAGCCCTCGCCGGACCGGCTCACGTCCCAGCACCGCTCACCGCGGCCAGTGCTGCCATCCTCTTGACGCTCGCGGACTTCGAAACGCAGGTTTGGCTTGACCCGGCGGCGCAGCAGTCGGAGCCGCTTGTCCAATTCCTGAAGTTCAATACCGCGGCTCCGTTGACAGACACGCCGGCAGACGCAGCGTTTGCGCTGGTGACGGACCCGACACGCGCGCCGCGGTTTGAATGCTTCGCGCAAGGTAGCCTCGACTATCCCGACCGCTCGACGACACTGATCCTCCAAGTTGCCCGCCTGCACAACGATGGCGCTGCATTCGAAGGGCCAGGCATCGACGGCACGGTGCGTTTGGGCGTTGAGCCAGCCCCACTTGCGTTCGCCGACCAGTGGCGGGAGAACCGGCATCGCAGCCCTTGCGGTGTCGACTTGATTTTCGCGACGCCCACTCACATCGCAGCGCTGCCCCGCAGCGCGCGCCTCAAAGAGCGGGGCGCCTGATGTACGTCGCGGTCAAAGGGGGCGAAGCGGCGATTGAAGCCGCGCACAAGTTGCTTGCCGAACAGCGGCGCGGCGACACGGACGTGCCTGAGTTATCGGTCGCACAAGTCCGCGAGCAGATGCGGCTCGCCGTCGATCGCGTCATGTCGGAGGGCTCGCTCTACGACCCGGACCTCGCAGCGCTCGCAATCAAACAGGCGCGCGGCGACCTCATCGAAGCGATCTTTCTCGTGCGCGCGTTCCGGACAACGCTGCAGCGCTTTGGCTACTCCGAACCGCTCAACACGAGCGCCATGGAGATCGCACGGCGGATTTCGGCGACCTTCAAGGATCTGCCCGGCGGACAAGTGCTCGGGCCGACGTTCGACTACACGCACCGTCTGCTCGATCCAACGCTTGCACGCGAGAGCGCGCCGGCACCGGCGCCGCAAGCTGACATTCCAGACGACGTTCAGGCCCCGCACGTGATGTCGCTCCTCGACACGCAGGCGTTGATCGAGCCGAACCCAGCCGCAGACCAAGCCGACGAGCCCGGCGACATCACCCGAGAGCCGCTTGAGTTCCCGGCCGACCGCGATGAGCGACTGCAGGCGCTGGCCCGTGGCGACGAGGGGTTTTTGCTGGCGCTCGGCTACTCGACACAGCGCGGGTATGGCCGCACGCACCCTTTCGCAGGCGAAATCCGTCTGGGCGACGTCGAGGTCAGCTTCGTGCCGCCGGAACTTGGCTTTGAAGTGCCGCTCGGCGACATCACGGTGACCGAATGCGAGATGGTCACGCAGTTTACCGGTGGCGGCGAGCAGGCGCCGAAGTTCACGCGCGGGTATGGTTTGACCTTCGGCCATTGTGAGCGGCGCGCGATGTCGATGGCGCTTGTCGACCGGTCATTGCGCACGCGGGATCTCGGCGGCGACGTCGAAAGCCCGGCCCAGGATGAAGAGTTCGTTTTGAGCCATGCCGACAACGTTCAAGCGACTGGCTTCGTCGAGCACTTGAAGCTGCCGCACTACGTGGACTTTCAGGCCGAGCTCGCGCTCATCCGGCAGTTGCGCGCGGAGTGGGAGGCGAGGCAGCGCGACGAGGCTGCGCCGGTAAGCAACACAGAGGCCGACGTATGAGGCCTCCAGTCGCCGCTCCGCCCATTCATGATCTCGGCCATCGCGCAGCTCGTGCTCGATGCCGCGAGGCGGCCGCCACATCATGACGACCGAGCAGGCATACACCGTCAGTGAGGCGGAACCCGCACCCTACAACTTCGCTTATCTCGACGAGCAGACGAAGCGCATGATCCGCCGCGCACTTTTGAAGGCTGTTGCGATCCCCGGATATCAAGTGCCGTTTGCCAGCCGCGAAATGCCGATGCCGTATGGTTGGGGCACGGGTGGCGTGCAGGTGACGGCGGCCGTGCTGGGCCGCAACGACACGCTCAAAGTGATCGATCAGGGCGCCGACGACACAACCAACGCCGTCTCGATCCGCAAATTCTTCGAGAAGACCGCGGGCGTCGCCACCACCACCGACACGCAGGCCGCAAGTGTCATTCAGACGCGTCACCGCATCCCAGAACACGCGCTGACAGAGGACCAGATCCTCGTCTACCAAGTGCCGATTCCGGAGCCGCTGCGCTTCCTTGAGCCGCGCGAGACCGAGACACGCCGGATGCACGCGCTTGAAGAATACGGCCTCATGCACGTGAAGCTCTACGAGGACATTTCGCGGCACGGACATATCGCGACGACGTATGCCTACCCGGTGATGGTTGACGGGCGCTATGTGATGGACCCATCGCCGACGCCGAAGTTTGACAACCCGAAAATGGACGAAAGCCCTGCGCTGCAACTCTTCGGTGCGGGCCGCGAGAAGCGTATCTATGCGATCCCGCCCTACACCAAAGTCGTCAGCCTCGACTTTGACGATCACCCGTTCGAGCGCACGCGCTTTAGCGAGCCGTGCGCGCTGTGTGGTGCGACGGGCGTTTATCTCGACGAGGTGCTGACCGACGACAAGGGCGGGCGCATGTTCGTTTGCTCTGACACCGACTATTGCGAGACGACACGCGCCGGCGGAACAGGTTCCGATGACTGAGATGGCCGATCAGCCGCTCCTGTCCGGTAAGGACCTCACCAAGATGTATGGTGACCGCGTTGGCTGCGAAAACGTGTCTCTCGACATCTACGAGGGCGAGGTGATCGCGATCGTCGGGGAGTCCGGCTCGGGCAAGTCGACGCTGCTCAGCCTCCTATCGACCCAGCTTGACGCGACATCCGGCGCCGTCTGCTATCGGGGGAAGGATGGCGCCAATCGCAACCTCGCCGACATGACGGAAGCGGAACGGCGCTACCTGCTGCGCACGGACTGGGGCTTTATCCATCAAGACGCACGCAACGGGCTGCGGATGGATGTCTCCGCCGGCGGCAACGTTGGCGAGCGGCTGATGGCGGTCGGTTGGCGCCACTACGGCGACATTCGCGGCGCGGCCGAAGGCTGGCTGTCACAGGTGGAGATCGGTGAGGACCGCATCGACGATCGCCCGTCGACGTTTTCGGGCGGCATGCGCCAGCGGTTGCAGATCGCAAAGAACATGGTCACGCGACCGCGGCTGATCTTCATGGATGAGCCAACCGGCGGCCTTGATGTCTCGGTGCAGGCGCGGCTGCTCGACTTGATCCGCAGCTTCGTGACAGGCTACGGGCTCGCCGCGATCATCGTCACACACGACCTCGCGGTGGCCCGGCATCTCTCTCACCGCACGATCGTCATGCGCCACGGCCGGGTCATCGAAATGGGCCTCACCGATCAGGTGCTAGACGACCCGCATGCCGCTTACACGCAACTGCTAGTCTCGTCGGTGCTGCAATGAGCGAAGTACGCATGAGGCTCGCCGACGTGGCGAAGACGTTCGTCATGCACCTGCAGGGTGGCGCTCGGCTCCCGGCCGTCAGCGGCGTCAGTTTCGACGTGGCCGCCGGCCAGTGCGTCGTCCTCGGCGGCCCGTCAGGCGCCGGCAAGTCGTCGATCCTGAAGATGCTCTACGGCAACTATCTCGCCGACGCCGGGCGCATCGAAATTCTTGGTCCAGACGGTTGGGTCGACATCATCGCCGCGCCGCCCCGCGCGGTGCTCAGGTTGCGCCAGACGACCATCGGCTACGTCAGCCAGTTCCTCCGCGCGATCCCGCGCGTCTCTGCGCTCGACCTCGTCGTCAATGAGTTCATGACTGACGGCAAAGCCCAGGCGGCGGCCGACGACCACGCCAAGGCACTCCTCAGCCGCTTGAATGTGCCGCAACGCCTCTGGTCTCTGCCGCCTGCCACGTTTTCCGGCGGTGAACAGCAGCGGATCAACATTGCGCGCGGGTTTGCAGCCGCCCGACCCATCCTGCTGCTCGACGAGCCGACCGCATCTCTCGATGCCGCGAACCGCCAGGTCGTGGTCGAACTCATCAACGAGCGAAAACACGCCGGCACAGCAATCGTCGGCATTTTCCACGATCGGGACGTGCGCGATGCGGTTGCCGACCGTATTATCGACGTCACGACCTTCGCACCGAAAGCTGCCGCATGACCTCCGCGCCGCACGTCATCAAGAACGCGACGATTGTTCTGCCCGATCGCGTAACCGAGGGCTGGGCGGCACTAGCTGACGGCCAGATCGCTGAGGTCGGCGACGGCCAACCGCCTCGGGACGCAGAAGACTGGTACGGTGACTACCTGCTCCCCGGCCTTGTCGAGTTGCACACCGACCACCTCGAGACGCACCTTCGGCCGCGGCCGCGCGTTAAATGGCCGGTGCAGTCAGCCCTGCTGGCCTTTGACGCACAGGTTGCTGCCTCCGGCATCACGACGGTGTTCGACTGCGTGCGTGTCGGCAACGACGAGGACTACGACGCGGAAGGCTCGGACGCGGCGACGGTTGCGCGGACGATCCTCGACGCGCAGGACGAGGGCCACTTGCGGGCCGACCACCACATTCACCTGCGCTGCGAAGTCTGCGCCGACGACGTGCTTGACGACCTCGAACGCGTGCTTGCGACAGCCCGGGCCGACCTCATCTCGTTGATGGATCACACGCCGGGCGCGCGCCAGTTCGTCAATCTCGATTCTTGGCGCGTCTACTACGGTGGCAAGGCGGGTCTGACCGATGCGCAGATGGATGCGCTGATCCTAACCAAGAAGGCGCAGTTCGACCGCAACTATGATCGCCATCGCGGTGCGCTGGTTACCGAAGCCAAGCGGCACGGGATCGTGCTCGCGAGCCACGATGACGCCACGGCCGCGCACGTCGATGAGGCCATCAAAGACGGTGTTGGGCTTGCTGAGTTCCCGACGACTGTCGAGGCGGCGCGCGCGTCGCACGATGCCGGCATCCACGTGATGATGGGCGCGCCCAATGTTGTCCGCGGCGGATCACACTCAGGCAACATCGCAGCCGAAACGCTTGCCCGCGCAAAGACGCTCGACGTGCTCTCGTCAGACTATGTGCCAGCGAGCCTGATGCTCGGTGCGTTCGACCTCGTCCGTCGGATTGAAGGCTATCCGCTGGCCGACGCAATTGCGCTCGTCACGCGCAATCCGGCCCAAGCGGCCGGGCTTGGCGACCGCGGCGAGATCTCAGCCGGCAAGCGCGCAGATGTCGTCCGCGTCCAGCTCAGCGATGGGCATCCGATCGTGCGGGAGGTCTACCGCGAGGGCCGTCGGGTTGTCTGAGGCGAACCACCGGGCACCCGCTTCCCGCGGCGTGCTGGTGTTGGTCGCCGGACCAAGTGGGTCTGGCAAGGACACGCTTCTCAACGGGGCAAGAGCCGCGCTCGCCGGCCGCGACGACATTGTCTTTGCGACCCGAATCATCACGCGCGCGCCTGACGCAACGGAAGCGCATACGCCGATCTCACAGGACGCGTTCGTGGCAGAGCTGGCGCGCGGCGCGTTCGCCCTGCATTGGGCCTCGCACGGGCTCGATTACGCCTTGCCAGCGTCTATCGAAGCGCAACTCGCGGCTGGCTGCACAGTTGTCGCCAACGTCTCTCGCACCGTCATCGCAAGCGCCCGCGCGGCCCTTGCGCCCGTCCGCGTGATCCTCATCGATGCCCCTGCCGATGTCCGGCTGGCCCGCCTCCGGCGTCGCGGCCGGGAAGCTGCAAGCGACATCGAGGGGCGCGTGGCGCGTGCCGTGTCCGAAGTCACCCTCGGGCCCGGAGATACGCACATCGACAACAGCGGCGCGCCAGAAGCGGGCGTTGCGCAGCTGATCGCGGCGATTGAAGCGGCCACCCGGGCCGGTCGCCCTTAACCGGCGGACAAGCGAACGTCCTCGACGTAAGGGCGGAAGACCTCAAGCCGCGGTGTCTCTGCTGCGGGGTCCTTCGCAAGATCGTCCCAGCGGCGCAGGCGGACCGCATCATCGGCGTGCGGCTGGGCGATGAAGGCGTCTGCCTCGTCGGCCGTGAACACGCCGCCCTGGACGTCAAGCGACTGAACCGAGGCGGGCGAGAGCGTGGCGAAATAGGCCGGGTCGACGGCGCAAAGATACCGTTTGGCCGGCACGTGGAACCGGATTGGCTCGGTCACTTCCGGCGGAAACCAGCGCTCAAGATAAGCCGCCGCGACGTGCTCATGCGCCGTGTCGATCCCCTCAGCCGCCAGCGCGGAGTCTTCGCGTTCCGCATCGCCCATGACGTGGCCGTAGTCGTGCAGCAGCGCAGCCGCAATCAGCGTGGCCGAGGCGCCCTCGTCGCGGGCAAACGTCGCGCACTGCAGCGCGTGTTGAAGCTGCGTGACGGCCTCACCGCCGTACATCGCGCCGCCGTTTGCTGCGAGCCTTGCAAAAATCAAATCGACACCATCCACCGCCAGTCCCTCCGCACGTCTGACCACGGAAAGCGCGGATAGCGTGTTTCCACGACGGCATGGTGACAGAAACGCGGGACGCCCGGCTCAAAAAGCCTTCTGCTCGAACCGCTCGAGGATTTCGAACAGTTCGACAGCCGCCTTCTGCCTGTGTTCCCGGTAGAGCCGCCGGACCGCGCGCGCGTCCCCATCGCGGAGCCTGTCGACCATCGCGCGATGATCATCCGTCGACTTCTGCGGTATCTCGCGCAGCGGCAGCGTGAACATGCGCACGCGGTGGGCTTGATCAAGCATCTGGCTGATGATGCGCGCGAGGCGGCGGTTGCGGGTGAACTCAAGATGCAGGCGATGAAAGCGGTCGTCGGCCGCCGCCCATCGCTTCAACTTGCCGGTCCGCAAGGCCGCTTCCATGTCGTCAACGGATTTGCCAAGACGCTTGAGCTCAGCCTCCGTCAGCCCGTCGCGGGCCAGCGACGCAGCACACTCCGGCTCCAGGATTTGCAGCAGGTCGTAGATGTCGCGCATCTCGGCCACCGAAATCGGCAGGACGCGCATGCCGCGGCGCGGTTTGACTTCGATGAGGCCTTCTTCGGCGAGCTTCACCAGCGCCTCATGAACCGGCGTCCGGCTGAAGCCCAGCCGGTCGGCCAGCTCGGTTTCAAGCGCGGAGAAGCCAGGCGGCAGCGCATTGTCCATGATCTCGCGCTTGATGCGGTCATAGGCAGCAAGCGTGCGGTTTGGCCGGAAAGGTCCGGCCTCGTCGAGCGCGCCTGCGCGCAATTTCGTATCGGTCGCCAATCTGCATCTGCCCCGTGAACTGATCCGCGCCCGGCGCGGCCGGACACTCTGTACTCGGCGAAGCAGCCTTCAACAAACACCCACATTCGTACCACCGGGTGCGCGTTGACACCCCGGAACATGTATGCGCCAATGTATACATTAATCAAACGCTGCGGTTTCAGCCACGCCCTTCGCGCGCATAGCTGAGTTCAAAGACGGCGTGTTGGGAGGACTGCGAATGGCGTCGGTGGACATCCGCGACGTGCGGAAGTCGTTTGGTCCGGTTGAAGTTCTTCATGGGGTCAGCGTGCCCATCGAAGACGGCGAGTTCGTTGTGCTGGTCGGGCCTTCGGGCTGCGGCAAGTCCACCTTGCTTCGCATGCTGGCCGGCCTTGAAAACATCACCGGCGGCGAGATCGTGATCAACGGCCGGGTCGTCAATAACGTCCACCCGAAAGAGCGCGACATCGCCATGGTGTTCCAGAACTACGCGCTCTATCCGCACATGACGGTCGCGCAGAACATGGGCTTTTCGCTTCAGCTTCGCAAAAGCGACAAGGGCACGATTGATGAGCGCGTGGCGCGCGCCGCTGAGATCCTCGGCCTTTCCCAACTGCTCGACCGGTTTCCGCGGCAGCTCTCCGGCGGCCAGCGCCAGCGCGTTGCGATGGGCCGAGCCATTGTTCGCGACCCGCAGGTGTTCCTGTTCGATGAGCCGCTCTCAAACCTGGACGCCAAACTCCGTGTGCAGATGCGCACCGAGATCAAAGAGCTTCACCAGCGCCTGAAGACCACCACCGTTTACGTCACGCACGACCAGATCGAAGCGATGACGATGGCCGATAAGATCGTCGTCATGCACGACGGCATCGTCGAGCAGATGGGCGCGCCGCTGCAGCTTTATGACGACCCGCAGAATATGTTCGTCGCCGGCTTCATCGGATCACCGGCGATGAACTTTATCCCCGGGACGCTGCGCGGCGGCGACGGGCCACTGGTGGAACTGGCTGACGGATCACGGCTGCCGGTCCATGCAGCACCTCCTGGCGCTGAAGGCCGCGACATCGTCTACGGCATCAGGCCAGAACACATCGATATGGCAGATAGCGCAACAGGTGTACCGGCCGAGGTCATCGTCGTTGAGCCGACCGGCTCCGAGACGCTCGTGTTCGTCAAAATCAATGGTCAGGAAGTCGTCGCGGTCTTTCGCGAGCGGCACGAGCTTGCAGCCGGCCAGATCGTCCACATTCGACCGCGGCCAGAACTGGCCAAACTCTTCGATCCGGGATCGGGCGCACGTCTCTGACGCGCGCACCGCCCCAACAAAACGCCGAACGGCGATGAGCACGAGGCTGAAAGCCGGAGACCAAGCCGGCGCAACGAGGAGGAAACACATGACCAAGAAACCATTTGACCGGCGCTCAGTGCTGAAGGGCACGGCCGCCACAACCGCGGTGGCCGCAGCCGCAACGCCTGCCGACATCTTTGGCTTTGCAAAGGCTTGGGCTGCCGAAAACCCGTTCAAGCCGGAAGCCGGCGCGTCGCTCTCTCTGACCCGTTGGCGCCGGTTCGTGCAGTCGGAAGATGATGCCTTCCGCGAAGTCGTCGCGTCGTTCACCAAGGCGACTGGTGTCGACGTGAAGATCTCAGAAGAAGGCCTCGACGACATTCAGCCGAAGGCCTCGGTTGCCGCCAATACGGGCCAGGGCTCGGACATGTTCTGGGGCATCTTTTCGTTCCCGCACCTGTTCCCGGACAAGGCGCTCGATCTCACCGACGCGATGGACTACCTCGGCAAGAAGTACGGCGGCTGGGTTGATGCGGCGACGGTCTATGGCCGCGGGTCCGGTGAGAAGTGGATCTGCATGCCCGTCGCGATCGTCGGCAACTACATTAACTTCCGCCGCTCCTCGATCGAGAAAGCCGGCTTCAAGGAAGTACCGGGCGACACCGACGGCTTCCTCGAAATGATGACCGCGCTCAAGAAGCAGGGCACGCCCGGCGGCTTCGCGCTTGGCAACGCGTCAGGCGATGGCAACTCTTGGACGCACTGGCTGCTCTGGTCGCACGGCGGCAAGCTGATCGACGAGAACGACAAGGTCGCGATCAACTCGCCCGAGACCAAGGCCGCGCTCGAATACTGCAAGAAGCTCTACGAAGCCTCGGCTCCTGGCACGATCTCGTGGAACGACTCGTTCAACAACAAGGCGTTCCTGTCAGGCCAGATCCACGTCACCAACAACGGCATCTCGATTTACGCAGCCGCCCAGCGGAACGCGGAGCAAGGCGACAACCTCGCCAAAGAGATCGCAGCCGACATGGATCACGCGTTCTATCCGATCGGGCCGGTCGGCACGCCGACCGAGTTCCAGGCCGTCTTCCCGATCATGGCGATGAACTACACGAAGTATCCAAACGCGGTGAAAGCCTTCCTCACCTACTGGATGGAGGCCGAGCAATACAACAAGTGGGTCAAGGCCGCGGTCGGCTACGTGACGCATACGCTCAAGGCGTATGACGACAACCCGGTCTGGACTGAAGATCCGAAGCGGACCGTGTTCCGCGATGCCGGCAACCGGACGTTGCCGTTTGGGTGGCCGGGTACGATTGGCGAGAAGGCGGCGTCCGCCATGGCTGACTTCATCGTGGTCAACATGTTTGCCAACTTCTCGTCCGGCCGCATGGACGCTGAAGCTGCGATGAAGCAGGCCGCGCGCCAAGCTTCGCGCATCTACCGCTAGACACGCGAGCTTAGGGGAGCCGACGAAGCAGGAGACGTTGAGACCGGTTGTGACACTCCTCCCATGGTCTCAATGCGCCGGCGTCGCGCTCCCCTAACTCTCACCGTTTGAACGCCCGCGGACGCGTCAGGGCCGCGCTTGAACCAGGGGCCGCTCATGGCCGACGTCACGGCTGAACACGCACCGGCGCAAGATCCGCCGAAGGATGACCGGTCACTCTGGGAGAAGCTGAAGTACGACCGGAACTACCTCGGGTTCTGGTTCATGTTCCCGGCGATGGCGTTCCTGCTGTTGTTCCTCGCCTATCCGCTGCTGCTCGGCATTTACATGAGCTTCACGGATGTGCGGATCGGGCGCGCGGGCGTGTTTGTCGGGCTCGAAAACTATCAGTGGATGCTCGATGACCCGGTGTTCTGGTTGTCGGTGTTCAACACGATGCTCTACACGATCGTCGCGAGCGTCGCGAAGTTCGTCATCGGCCTTTACCTGGCGCTCCTTCTCAACAAGCACATGCCGTTCAAGGCCATTGTCCGCGCCGTCATCTTGATTCCGTTCATCGTCCCCACCGTGCTTTCAGCAATTGCGTTCTGGTGGATCTACGATCCGCAATTCTCGATCATCTCCTGGTCGCTCCGCCAGCTCGGCCTGATCGAGACCAACATCAACTTCCTCGGCGAGCCGTGGAACGCGCGTTGGTCGGTCATCTTCGCGAACGTGTGGCGCGGCGTCCCGTTCATTGCGATCACGCTGCTCGCCGGCCTGCAAACGGTGCCGCCATCGCTCTATGAAGCCGCGACGCTCGACGGCGCAACGCGCTGGCAGATGTTCCGCTACATCACCTATCCGCTGCTGACGCCGATCATCGCCGTCGTCATGACGTTCTCGGTGCTCTTCACGTTCACCGACTTCCAGCTCATCTGGGTCCTCACCCGCGGCGGACCTGTCGACGCGACGCACCTGATGGCAACGCTCAGTTACCAATGGGGCATCCTCGGCGGTAAACTTGGCGAAGGTGCCGCCGTTGCGGTCGCGATGATCCCGTTCCTACTCGCATGCATCCTCATCTCTTGGTTCGGCCTGCAGCGCCGCAAATGGCAGCAAGGTGAAGGCAATGACTGATGTGACGAAGCCGACGCCCGGCGCGCGTGCCCCAACGCGTGCGCGCAAACAAGACCAGGTAGCCGTCGGCGACGATACCGAGGGCATGGGCTACCTCGAGACCTTCCCGCAGCGGCTCGTGACGACCTACATGCCGCTGTTCCTGATCATGTTCGTGCTGCTGTTCCCGTTCTACTGGATGGGCCTGACTTCGGTGAAGCCGAACGCAGAACTCCTGAACCTCGATGATCACAATCCGTTCTGGACGTTCGCGCCAACGCTGCAGCACTATTACGCGCTGCTCTTCGAGACTGAGTATCCGACGTGGCTTTGGAACACGATGTTCGTCGCGATCGGTTCGACGATCCTGTCGCTCGTGGCGAGTGTGTTGGCGGCCTACGCCATTGCGCGGCTGCGCTACAAAGGCTCGCAAACAGTGGGCGGGCTCATCTTCCTAGCCTACCTCGTGCCGCCGTCGATCCTCTTCATTCCGCTTTCGACAGTCGTCTTTCAGTACGGCCTGTTCGACACGCCGTTCGCGCTCATCCTCACCTACCCCACCATCCTGATCCCGTTCTCGACATGGTTGCTGATGGGCTACTTCCGCTCGATTCCGTTCGAGCTTGAAGAGTGCGCCTTGATCGATGGTGCCTCGCGCTGGCAAATCCTGACCAAGATCATCCTGCCACTCGCCGTGCCGGGGCTGATCTCAGCTTTCATCTTCTGCTTCACGCTTTGCTGGAACGAGTACATCTACGCGCTGACGTTTATCTCCTCGACAGAGAACAAGACCGTCCCGGTGGCCATCGTCACGTCCTTCACGGACGGCGACGCATACCGCTGGGGATCGATCATGGCCGGCGCCCTGTTCGGGTCGCTTCCGCTTGTGATCCTCTACGCGTTCTTTGTCGAACACTACGTCTCGGCGATGACCGGCGCTGTGAAGGAATAGCGAAGCGCGGCTGCGCTGAGACCACGGGGACATATGAACGACGCACCTGAAATTGCCGTTTTCGCCGGCGACGGCATTGGCCACGAAGTGATGGCGGCTGCGATCCGGACGCTCGAAGCGCTCGAGCGGCGGTATAACTTCCAGCTCACGAAGACCCATCACGATGGCGGCGCCGCCTACTACCGCGAGACCGGCAAGGAACTCGCCGACGGGGCGTTTGAAGCCGCGCGCGCGGCCGACGCGATCCTGTTCGGTGCGATGGGGCTGCCAGACGTGCGCCTTGAGGACGGCACCGAAGTCGCCCCGCACCTTGCCATGCGCGATGCCTTTGGTCTGTTCGCGGGCGTCCGGCCGGTGAAAAAGTATCCGAATACGCCGAGCCCGCTTGGCAGCCCGCGCGCCGACGAGATCGACCTCATTATTCTGCGGGAATCGACCGAAGGGCTGTTTGCCTCGCGCGGCAAAGGCACGGTCGAGAACGACGAAGTCGCCAAAGACACGATGGTGATCACGCGCGCGACATCAGAGAAGCTGTTCGACGTCGCCTTCGATCTCGCGCGCAAACGCATGAAGCGCGGCGTCGGCCAGAACCGCGTCACCTGCGTCGACAAGTCGAACGTGTTCGTATCGATGGCCTTCTTCCGCAAGATTTTCGACGAGCGCGCGGCGGCAAACGCCGACGTGACGGTTGACCATTCCTACGTCGACGCGGCCGCGCTCAACCTCGTGCGGCGGCCATGGGACTTTGACGTGATGGTCATGGAGAACATGTTCGCTGATATCCTGTCGGACCTTGGCGGCGGATTGGTCGGCGGCATGGGCATGGCGCCTTGCGCTGAGATCGGCTTGGAGCACGCGTTGTTTCAGCCGGCGCACGGCTCGGCGCCGGACATTGCCGGGCAGGGCAAAGCGAACCCGACGGCGATGCTCGTCTCGACTGCGATGATGCTCGATTGGCTCGGTGGGCGGCGCGCAGACGATGCGATGCAGCAAGCCGGCGAGGCGCTCGATGCGGCCGTCACCGCCGCCTACGCGGACGACGCCGTGCATCCTTATGAGTTCGGCGGCGACACGGGGACCGAGGCCTTTGCTGACGCCGTGATCGCGCGGATCGGCTGATGGTCCTCGCGCCGGTCTACCAGCCGTTCGACATCCTCGGCGAGGTGCCGATCTGGTGCGTGCGGCGGAACCGGCTGATCTGGACCGACGTCCGCGCGTGCCGGATGCACGTGTGGGATCCGGCGACGGGCACCGATGAGACCTTTTTGACACCGGATTGGATCGGCGCTTTTGCACTGACCGACGGCGACGCGCTGTTGCTTGCCTCGCGAAAGTCGCTGCTCTTGCACGATATGGCGTCCGGCTGCAGCCGAACGCTCGCGGTCTTCGAAGCCGATATGCCGGTCAACCGATCAAACGACGGGCGCTGCGATCGCCAGGGCCGCTTCTGGATCGGCACGCTCAACAATCACGAGCGCATCCCGACGGGCCAGCTCTATCTGTACTCACGCGGCGCCCTCGCGCACGTCCGCTCAGACATCATTGTGCCAAACGCGCTTGCCTGGAGCCCCGACGGCGCAACGATGTACTTCACAGATTCCTGGGCGGGCCACATCTGGGCATATGACTACGATCGCGGCACCGGCGAAGTGTCCGGCGAGCGCGTGTTCCTCGACAAGGATGCACTGCCCGGCATTCCCGACGGCGCGACGGTGGATGCGGACGGCTGTCTCTGGAATGCACGCTATGGCGCCGGTCAGGTCGCGCGGATCACGCCCAGCGGCGAGGTCGACCAGATCCTCGAAGTGCCGACCAGAAATCTAACCGCGGTTGCACTTGGCGGCTCGGACATGCGCGATCTCTTCGTCACGTCGGCCCGGCAGCGCATGAGCGAAGCCGAACTCGCAGCAGACCCGCACGCAGGGTCGCTGTTCCACGCGCGCGTGACGACACCCGGCCTTCCCGAACCGACATTCAACGCAGCGGCGTAATCGGGCGCCGGGCGGGCGGGCTGTACCCGCTGGAACCAATCGATGTGATTGGCGTTCGCCATTGTCCGGCTTACGCGCATTGCGCTGCAGCCTCACATGACACAAGCGAGGTCTGTGCATGAGCACCACGAGCGATCCTCTGACGGAGGTCCGCGATGCGGCTGACCGAGACCACGAGGACACGGAAGAGGTCAACGGCATCGTCTCTGACAAGACGCGCCTGCACGCAGCCGTCGTCTTCGAGATCATTGAACGCGAAGGCGTTGGCGAACTCGCGCGGGGCTTGCCAGCCCTGTTCTGGTCCGGTGTTGCGGCTGGGAATGCAATCGGCATTTCAGTTGTCGCCGAGGCAATGCTGACAGCATATCTGCCGCAAACGAACTGGACGCCGCTCGTGGACAACCTCGGCTATAGCGTCGGCTTCCTCATCGTCATCCTCGGCCGTCAACAGCTGTTCACCGAAAACACGCTGACGGCGGTGCTGCCGGTGATGCAACGGCGCAAGTGGCCCTGGTTCGTCGCGCTCATGCGGCTTTGGGCTGTTGTGCTTGCCGCAAACCTGGTCGGGTGCGCGCTGTTTGCAGCCTTCATTGCCTATTCGGGCGTGCTTCAGCCGGAGGTGCAGGCAGCCGTCACCAAGATCGGGCTCCATATGATGGAGAACGACGTCCAGCAGATGTTTATCCGCGGTATCGCAGCCGGCTGGCTGATCGCGGCGCTCGTCTGGATGCTGCCGTCGGCCGAAGGAAACGAGTTCATCGTCATCACGCTTATGACGTACCTGATCGCGCTCGGTGATTTCACACACGTGATCGCTGGCTCGGCCGAAGCGCTCTATCTCGTCTTCATCGGAGAGATCGGCCTCGGTGCGGCGACGTTCTCGTTTTTCCTACCAACACTTGCCGGCAACATCTTTGGCGGCACCGTGCTGTTTGGTGTTCTCAGCTACGCGCAGGTCCGCCAGGAGGTCCGCGGTTATCACCTGGGCGGCGGGCTGCGGGGCAACGGCCGCTGACCTGGTTCAATCATGGATGAGCGGGCTCAACACAGCCGCCCGCTCATCCGTTGCCCTCGGTGGCCCTTGCGACGCGACGCAAAGAAAAGGCCGGTGGATCGACTGATCCACCGGCCTTTTCTTTGCTGTATCCGCGACCCGCGCCGCGCCCTTGAGCGTCAGATCATCCCGCCAATCAGTTGGTCGTCGAGTCTGAGGCTGGCTGCGATCCGGTTGGGGCGCTCGAGCCCGGCATCGATGGATCCGTCGACCAGTAATACATCATGCCGACGAAGGCGATGACGACGAGAATTAGGCTCACGACCAACACGTTGGTGTTACGCTTGTTCGCCGGATCCTTCTGTGCGGGGTTTCTTTTCGGGTCGAACTCTTTGTCTTCGATCGGTTCCAATGAAAGCTCCCTTAGTTGGTTGCTTCACGCTTCGGTTTCGCGCCTTCGATCTCTGATTGATCGAAAACCTTGTCCGGCGCCTTGGCTTCGCAGGCCTCTTTCTGTTCTGCCGTTGCCGTCTGCTCCGGTTTACAGCCGAACCAGTTCTCCACCGGCTTCGCCCGGTCTTTCATGACGACGGCACCTGACGGCGCTTCCTTCGTGTTCTCAGGGCTGGTGAGCTCTTTGATCGTCTCGGTCGGCGACGTGGCCTGCTCAGTCTTCGGCGCGGCTTTGGCCGTATCGTCGGCCGCGTGCGCAAAGTGCGTTGCCGCGACGACAAGCAGAGCGGCCGTTGCCGTGGCCGTTGCGAGCGAAGATGCGATGTAAGGTTTCAATCCGGACATAAGCTGCCTCCCGTTTCGATTGCAGCGCGCCTGCAAGAACGAGCGGCGCCGACTTATATCTTCAATGGTTCGGGCAGACCTTTTGTTCCGCAGGGCACCACACGCGTCATGGCCAAGGCGTGGCCAACAGCCGCCGGATCGGTCAGCGCAGCGTCGGATCAGGCCGCGTCACGCAGGTCTTTGAAGCTGCTCTGGACGAAGCGCTTGTCGATATCGAGCAGATCGGCTCGGTCAGTCTCCTCCTGCAGGAGATCGATATGCTTCCGCAGGTGCTCTTTCGCATCGTCCGCGGCCACTTTCATCAACCGGCCGAGCGCACGCGCGATGTGTGACGCCATCAAGACGTTACCGCGAGCTGCGCGCCGGAGCGGATTGAAGGCGACGTCAATAAGCTGCTCAAGGTCGAAGTCGCCGACGTAAAGACGCGGCGTACCATCATCGTCGCGGCGTAAAGGTTCGCGCAGTCCATCGCGCACGGCGCTCGACATCGCAGACGACAGCCGGTCAACGCAGGCAATTGCTGTGAACGTGTCATTGATGCCTGGCGACAGCGCGCGCAGCCCAATCTCGACGATCAGGTTGATTGAGAATTCGATATCGCCCGTCGGCCGGCGCACGTTGGCGACGATCACGTTCTCGCGGACCTCGTCCTCAAGCTCGTCCGTCACGCGACCGACAATACTGGCGAGCGGCAGCCCTTCTATAATGAATGAGCCTGGCCGAACGTCGAACTCGATATAGACGTCGTGCTTACAGGCAAGGTCAATCAGTTCCTGCTCGAAGAACTGATCGATGTAGCCGCTTTTCGTCGCTTTGATCTCGGTCGGTATGCCGGTCGGCCGCGGTTTGCGATCCTTCTCCTCGTTGGCCTTTTCTTCCGCAACAAGCCGTTCGAACTCTTGGTTGAGCTGCCATGAGATCAGCGCCACTTCCTCGTCGATGGTGACGCGCCGCGCGACGGAGTGGACGAACACGATCAACAGCACGACCGCAACGATCGCCATCAACATGATGATCGTGATCGACACGACGGGGATGAAGGTGTCGGATATCCGGTGAAGGGTGATGACGGCGAAAATGAAGGTCGCGCCGAGCAGGCCCGCGGTAATCTGGTTGATGCGATCGCCGGTGAAGCGCTGGAGCAGTCGCGGCCCGACGGTGCCGGCTGCAAGCGTGAAGACGAGGAGCGTGATTGAGTAGACAAGTGAGAGTGTCGTCATCGACGCGCTTGCGACCGTCGAAATCAGCGCGCGCGCCGTGTCAGCCTCGATCTCAAGGTTGAAGCCGAGATAGGAGTACGGGTTGATTTCATAATTGCTGTCGACCCAGAGGAGTGCGGCTGCCAATACCAGCCCGCAAAGCGAGATGATGCCCGGCACCGTGAGCATGCCGCGGATCGAATCGAAGCGCAGATCCTGCACATACTCTAAGAGCCACTTCATCGGCCGGACCGCCATTGTCTTGCGAAGACGGTTACGCTCAGGGCCCAGCAGAGCCGCAAGGGCTTACGCTTCGTGGTCGTAACTACTTTCGGGCATGAACAGCGTGTAGGTCACTTGATGACCGTCGATCGTCAAGGTCCCGCGGCCACCGATTGCCGCAGGGACCACGCGCTCAAGCGTGAGGATGCCGAAGCTCAACGAAATGTCGGTCAGAATACCGGTGTCGACGTACGCTTCAGACCAGGTCAGGACGAGACCGCGCGCCCCATCGGATTGACCGCGCGACACATCAATAGCGATGTTGCCGCTGCCGCCCGACAGTGCGCCGGCCAGCAGCGAATTGGCGAAGAGCTCATGCAGCGCGAGGCCAACGTGCGTCGCTGAATTTGGCGTCAACGTCGGGTCGTCGCCTGTGATCGTGACGCGGCCAACGGGGATGCCCGTGCTGCGCGCCATCAACCGCGCGAGAAGGGCATGCAGGGAGGCCCCGCGCCACTCTTGCTCGGTCACTTCAGCTTGACTGACCGACAAGGCGTTCAAGCGGCCGATAAAGGCTTCGTAGAACTCATCGACCGTCTCGACATGCTGCGATGTTTGTTTCGCGAGACTCTGGACGATCGCCAGCAGATTACCGCTGCGGTGATTGACCTCGCGCAGCAGGTTTCGCGTCGCGATTTCCCGCTGGCGCTCGTCAGTTTTATCAATGCCGGAACAGATGACGCCGCGCGTCCTACCGTCTTCATCGATGTCTGGATCAATCCAAACATCGAAGTGGCGCACGCCTTTATCCGTCGGAATGCCGAGCGAGATTGTCTGCGGCGTTTGCGTATCAAGGACGTGTTGCTTTGCGGCGATCAGACGTTCACTCGCTGGCGCGGGCAGCAAATCACGGTCGTGATTGCCGACGCTATCGCGCGCGGAAAATCCGTCCGGCACGTTTTCAAGCCACTCGTAGATAAGCTCGTCATTCTGGTAGAAAAAGAAAATATCGGTGCCGCGCAGAGCGCCTAACAACCGCTGCACGCTCGGCAACCGTGCACCATCAAAGGCACGGCGATGTGCCGACTTATCGTCACCGATCTTATCGTCACCGATCTTATCGTCGTCATCTTGCGTCATGCCGTCAGTCCGCCGCCCCGAACCAGCAAAACCAGATGGATAGGCCGCAGCACCGAAAGACGCCGCGGCCCACTCAAATCGTCGATCCAATCTGCATCTCGCCCTAAGCGCGACGCATGAAGTTCATCACCAGTGACGCAAGGAACAGGATGATAAAGACGAAGAACAAAAGCTGCGCGATACTTGAAGCCGTACCCGCAATACCTCCAAAGCCCAGGACAGCCGCGAGAATTGCGACGACTAGAAATCCGATTGCCCATCCAAGCATTGATCATCTCCTTAGTAGATTGAGCTGACCTAACGCCCGATCGGCGATTGTGTTCCGGGCTAAGCCGCAACACCGGCTTTCTCCTGAAAAAAGAGCGCCTGGCTAATGAGTGCGCGCACCGTCTCCGGCTCAAATGGCTTCGTCACGAGGTAGGCCGGCTCCGGCTTCTCGCCAGTTAAAAGCCGTTCTGGAAAAGCCGTAATGAAGATGACCGGCACTTGGAAGTCTTCCAGCATCTCGTTGACGGCGTCGATGCCGGAGCTGCCGTCGGCAAGCTGAATATCGGCGAGGATCAGTCCCGGCCGCTTGTTCCGCGCAAGCTCCACCGCTTCTGTCTTCGTTCGAGCGACACCAACGATATTGTGACCGAGCGACCCGGCGAGCTGTTCAATGTCGAGCGCAATGAGCGGTTCGTCTTCGATGATAAGGACGTCGCATGCGACCTGATCGCGAATCTCAGCTTCGGCCGCTTCAAGGAATGTTGCGAGTTCCTGCTGCTCGACATTCAGGATAAAGGCTGCCTCGGCCGTACTGAAGCTCTCGACCGTCGTAAGCAACAGCGCCTGGCGCGGGTGCGGCGTTAGTTGTTGCAGGTTCGCTTCCCACCGCTCCCGACGCTCGGAACCATTTAGCTCCTCATCAACTTCTGACCAGATGCGGGTTAGGATCCGGAACAGGTCCCGCCGCTCTTTACCCTTTGTTGCGACCAGAGAATTATCCGCGACGACCGCCTCGAGAACGCTGGCGGCGTAGGTGTCGCCGCCCTGCTGCGTTCCGCACAGCGCGCGAGCGTAGCGGCGTAGATAGGGAATGTGTGGTGCAATCCGCTCGGAAAGGCTCATGGTGTACTCGGTCTTGTAGGTTGCGCGAGGGCCGAAGTCTTTCAGCTTACCCCTTGACGCGGTGAAACGGCAAAAGAGACATTTTGTTCCCGCTGCCTGGAACTTTTGACAACTGCCCGCATTGGGCACCCGAAGGAAACGAGATCAACCGCTGATGACGAAGAGACCACCATTGACCGGAGACGTGATGTCGAGCGGCAGGGCGACGGACTCAGCGCGACCTGCCGCCGCTTCAGATGACGTGCCGAAGCCGAAAACACCGGTTGGTGACGCCATCGGTCAGAAGCTGAAGGCTGAATACGACAAGATCGCACAGGAGCCCGTCCCGGACCGCTTTATGGATCTGCTCAAGCAGCTCGAAGACGGACCTGACGACGACGGCAGCAAGGAGACTGAATGACCTCTGACCCTCAAAAGTCAGACGGCGGGCAGCCGCCTCAGTCTTTCCGCGATGGTCTCATCGAGACCATTCCGTCACTGCGTGCCTTTGCGATATCGCTCGTCAACAACAGCGCTTACGCGGATGACCTGGTGCAGGAGACCGTCACCAAGGCCTGGCATAAGTGGCACCTCTTCCGGGAGGGCACGAACATCAAGGCCTGGTTGTTTACGATCCTGCGCAACGAACTCTTCTCGCAGATGCGCAAGAAGAAGCCGGAAGTCGACGACTCCGAAGGCATCCACGAAGCGTCGCTCGCAGCCGCACCGCAGCAGCAGCTCGCCATCGACATCACGGACTTACAGGTCGCGCTGGACAAGCTTCCCAGCGAGCAGCGTGAGGCGTTGATCTTGGTCGGGGCGTCTGGGTTTTCGTACGAGGAAGCAGCAGAGATTTCCGAATGCGCAGTTGGGACGGTGAAAAGCCGGGTCAACCGTGCGCGCGTGAGGCTTGCGGAAATCATGGGTCTCGATACGAACGACAGGTTCGGACCCGATAGCCACATCGCCCCGGTGATCAAGGCACCGGCTGCCTAGCCCTCATACGCGGTCTTGCGGAGCAACGCCCGGTTCCGCAGCCGGACCCGCTGACCAATCATTTCAATCGCACCCATCTCTCGCAGGCGCGCAAGCGACCGGTTCACGTGCACGCTGGTCAGGCCCAGAAGGTCGGCAAGTGTGGTCTGCGTGAGCGGGAACTCGACGACCTGATTGGCCACCTCGTGGCCGCCGACGTTCGCCGTCATTCGGTCATCCAGCTCTGACAGCAGCGCCGCAAGGCGAGCGAGCGCATCGCGGCGCCCAAGGCCGGCAATCCGTTGCAGCAGCAGCGCGCGCTCGTTCGCCAACAGTCGCGTAATCGTGTCCGACTGTTCGAGGTCGGCTTCGTCTTCGCACACCGTGCGCAGCGTTGCCTCCGAAAGCGCGGTCGCAGATAGCATTGCCACCCTGTCGTGGGCCTTGCGGAAGATAATGACATCGCCCGGCACATAAATATGCATGAGGGACCGGCCGCCATCACGCATGATCTCGTAGACCGCGACCCAACCGGAGACGAGCTTCGCGCCAAACGGCGATGGCCGGTCTTTGGCGACGATGTCCTGCCGCGGCTGAAACTTGAGCAGGTTGGCATCGCCACGATTGAGCTTCACCAGCGATGTGTCGACGGCTGCAACGAGCGCGGCTGGAAGCGGCTCGTTGAACGTGTTCGCGCTCAAGTCATTTACGCCGCGTGACAGCTCCGCCATGCCGAGCGCCGTCTGCTCCATCGCCTCGGGTCGATCGGACTTAGCCGGCCCCTTTGTCGACTTCACCATGTCTGGTTCTCTCACGGTTGAGATCGCGAACACGCCGCTTGACCTTTGGACAGATCAGATGACGAGGAGCCAAACGTCCCCCGCCGCGCCTCAGTAGAATTGTAGTGAGCAACCAAAGTCACAATTTCGGAAAGCTACGTAGGTCAGGCTGACGCAGACGCGCTTTCGCAGAGTCGTGGTCGAGGTCCCGCGCTGCATCGCCGGCCGTCCTCGAAAAGCCGAGATGCGTTAAGCGGAGTGCTCGTCGAGGCCAAGCGCGTCGAAAAACGCGGCTGTCTGGATCGGTTGCGGCAACAAAACAATGGTTGCTTTGATGTCGGTCGGGACCGGGACCGTAAGCCCAGCGCCAATTCGGTTCGCGCGTGAACAAATCACGATGATCCGGGCAAGTCCAGCAGCGTCGAGTGCGCGCAGGAGCACCTGTTCGTGGGTGGGATCGGACACGGAAATGATTGCGGTGTTGCACTCGGCGGGCACGAGCTCATGGAGCGGCAACGATGCAGCGTCAGCTCGCGCAGCCTCAGCCCAAATGTCGTGGGCTCTGAGGACGCTGAGTTGCGACAATCGGAGATGTGGGTCGTCGACAAAGAGTACGACCCGCGGTTTTGGCGCGTCGATGGGCATACCGGCTCTGACAGGCTCTCCGACTTCTGAAAAACTAGCCCTGAATCTGCCCCGCCTGGCAGCCGTCCTCGATACGCAACAGATACGTATTTCAGGTGGTCAATAGGGCCCGGTAGCTACAGCCGGCCGGCGGAAATGGCGATGAGGTCGGCAAGACTGCGCGCCTCCATTTTCCGCTTGATCCGCGCGCGGTGTATTTCGACGGTGCGCTGGCTGATCCCGAGATCGTGGGCGATTACCTTGTTGATCTTCCCCTGCACGAGGTGCCTCAACACGTCGCGTTCGCGGTCCGTCAGTGTCGCAAGCCGCTGTTCGAACGCGCGATCAGACGTGTCGTCCGGCGCATCGTCCGAGATCGTTTTCCAGCCGGAGTTCAATGCGTTCAGCAGGGCATCCAACGAACAGGGCTTCTCGAGAAAGTCGACCGCGCCCAGCTTCATCGCCTGAACGGCGGCGGTGACATCGCCATGCCCCGTCAAAATGACGACGGGGTAGTCAACGCCCTTGGCAGCCAGCACCTCCTGCAGCTCAATACCGGACAGGCCCGGCATCTTGAGATCCAGCAGGATGCAGCTTTCCGGTAGCCCCGGCAGAGCTTCAAGAAACGCTTCCGCGCTGTCGAAGACGGACGCCTCGACCCCGTGCGCTTCGAGCAGCGCCTGTGTTGAGCTTGCGACTGCCGCATCATCGTCGATGATCGCGACTGGCGCGGATGGCGTCACGCCGACTGTGTCACTCGGTGGTCCGGCGTCCATGCGGTCGTGCTCTCAAGTTAAGCGTTGTGATACTGTCGTCGTCCAAATGAGCATCGTTCCCACCCGATACTGGCCTCATTGGTCAGCCGCGTCGACCGGCAGAGAGAACGAAAACTCCGCCCCATGCTCCCAGTTTGCCGCCGCAATAGTTCCTCCGTGCGCCTTCACAATCGATGCACACAGCGCGAGCCCAATGCCCATTCCGCTTCGCCGCGTCGAATAGAACGGCCGGAACAGCGTGTGCTCAACTTCCGCTGACAAGCCAGGCCCGTAGTCGCGCAGGCGGAACGTGACGTAGGCCTTCGACCGATCAAGCGCGACGTTTAGCGCGGCCCGCGGCGCGATTTTACCTTCCATCGCTTGGAAGGCATTCCGGAGTAAATTGACGAGGACCTGCTCGACTTGAAGGTCGTCCGCCATCAGCTCCGGCAGGTTCGGCGCGATGACACATTCGATCTGCCCTGGCGTCAGACCGAGCAGATCCGTGACAAGCGCGACCGCTGTATCGACGAAGGGTTTGATCTCTATCGGTTCGAGTTCAAGGTCGCCCTGCTCCACGAGCCGGCGCAACCGATGAATGAGATCGCCTGCACGCTCGGCCTGCGAGATGGCCGCATCCATGGCATCAATCACCCGAACGTCGGTAGAGTCATCCCGATCTCTAAGGCGTTTGCGAGCCGCGCCAACGTAGTTCGCGATCGCCGTCAGCGGCTGGTTGAGCTCGTGCGAAAGCGCGGAGGCGACCTCACCGACCACGTTGGCTTGCAACGATTCCGTCAGCGATGCGCGAAGGCGCGCCCGGTCCCGGTCAGCCGCAAGGCGCGCGCGGTCTGCCATCTCGCGCAGTTCGGCGCTTCGCATCGCAAACAACGCGCGTCGAAGAATGCGAAACACGTCGGCCTCATAGGGCAGGAAAACACGACTTTCGCCCGCGATCGTCGCAATCGAAATCGCGTCGTCTTCTCCGTCATCCCCGACGACGGTGTCCCGCGGCAAGTCCGGCGCATGGCCGTTTCGGATCCAGCGCAGCTCCGATTGCTCCTCACGCCGCACGAAGAACACGTAGTCTTCGCCATCATCGCCAAGCTCAAGATAAGCACCGCCCGCGCTCGTTCGAATTTGTTGCGGGTTCATATCGAGGAGTTCGCTCAGCCGATTGGCCATCGCGACGCCTTCGTCGAGCTTGTCGCGGAGTTTCAAGAACTCAAGCGGCGGGATCGGCACCTCGCCAATCTCCACAAAACTGTCACCGATCTTCAGAACAAGCGCGTCGGCGTCGACCCTTTCGAGCAGCCGGTCGCTGTTGTCTGCAAGATTATCGATTAGCCGGCTGCTGCCGCTGAAGTCGCGCTCCAGATCGTAGGAGAGGCGTTCAGCGGCGACCGTTCGTGCAAGAATGGTCGACTGCTGAAGCCTTGAGATCGAGACCGGCAGGACATGCGCGAGAACGTCCCCGACCTGGATTGCTGCCGCTGAAAGCTGTGCCGGCTGCTTGTTGAGCGCCATGATGAAACCCCACGGCTGGCCATCAAAGATGATGTGCGTCGTGAGCGAGGCGCGATATCCGGCGTGGCGCAGGAACTTGATGTGCTGCGGCGTCGGCGCCGCGAGGGCGAGCTGGGCAGGGCCGATATCAGGCGGCGAGCTGTCGTTAGCATGAAGGAGCGGCACGGGATCAGCGTCAGCATCGACGACCATGCGCACGACATCGATGCTCCCGGCCGCCATCGTGATGGGCAAGTCGAGCACATCGCGAAATTGATGCTGGTACCAATACGACCCGAGATCGAGGACATCCGCGCTACTGGCCGCCAGGACGTGGCCGAGACCTCTGGCGCCCCACTGATAAGCGAAGGCGTGGTCGTAACCCGTGAGGTCTTTAAAGATGTCGACTGCCACGGCCACAAGCGATTCAAGGTCGGGGCATTCCGTGACTTCGTAGGCGAGCCGGTTGCGCAGCGCGATCGGTGGTTCGTTAGCACCGCCGACCTCGCGCTGCGGAAAAAGTTCGAGAAGCCGCGACGAAGAGGTCGCCTTGATGAGGCCCGCACACGTCATGCCGCTCCGGGTCGTCAGCTCCATCGGGTGCTGCCAGGACGACATATGCTGCGCGGCACGCCCGGTTGGCTTGCCTGCACAGATCACGTCGAGCGCCTCGGACGGCACGAAGAACGTTGAGACATCGCGGCCCGGTACCGCATCAGCGCTGACGCCGAACAGCTCGCCTGCGTTCGCACTGCAGGCCACCACGACCGGCCGGTCTGACGCGAGCGCGATGAACACCCCGTGCGGCTGGATCTCGACCGCGCCGGCGGTCACAGGATCAACCGCGCTTTGCGTGGTCTCGCGCGATAAAGGGGCCCCGCCGTACTAGGCGGCGGAACGCTCCAACGTCTCGGCATTCGCCACACTGAGCGGCTCCTTGAAAGTCAACGTGCGGTACGGGAACGGGATCTCGATACCGGCTTCATCGAGGCCGCGCTTGATCGCGGCGACGACGCGATCGCGCGACTGACGCATTTCAAGCGGTGTCGATCCGCACCACCAGGTGACCTGAAAGTCAATGCTGGACGAGTTGAACTCGCGCGCGAAGACCTCGACCGGACGGCTTGTCTCGACCGTGTCCAAACCGTCGAACGCGGTCTCAATGACGTCGCGCGCCTTGTCGACATCTTCGCCATAGGCCACGCCGACAATGACTTCGTTGCGGCGCACGCCAAGGTCGGTGAGCACGCGCGTCGGGTTTTTGAAGATGTAGGAATTCGGCACCAGCACCAGAACACCATCTGTGCGCCGCACATAGCTGTCGCGCAAGGTGATCTTCTCGACTTTGCCGGTGACGTCATCACACTCGATGAAGTCGCCGATCCGCATTGGCTTGCGCATCAGAATGAGGAGCCCCGCAAGAAAGTTCTCAAACGTGTCGCGAAACGCGAGACCGATCGCAAGCGAGCCGACACCAAGGCTCGTCAGCAAGCCCGTTGCCGTCAGCCCAGGGATCGCAATCGTCGCGGTAATCAGAAAGCCAATCGTCAGGATAACAACCGAGAGCAGCGTCTTGAGAGCGGCGCTTAAGGCCGGCCGCATGGTCTTCCAGCGTCGCAGCAGCCGATCCGCAATGCTGAGCGCAATGGCACGGATAACGAAGACAATCGCGATGAAAACGAGCGCCGCGATAATGTTCGGCACGATCGCGATGCTGTTGCGGACGATCTCCTCAAGGCGATCGCTAATCACCTGAACAGCGCTGACGTCGACCTCCATCGGCCTAGTCCCTCTCAATCCAAGCTAGAGCCACGTTGTCACGCCCCACGCGAGCAACGCAAACGTCACGCACGTGAGCGCGACGCCAATAACAGCCCAAACCCCATCGCGGGCGGCGATCGCCATCCCGAAGACGGCAATCGTCATCGACGGCACGAACACCGCAAACGGCACCAGCGCGAGCGGATAGAACGTCGTCGCAAGCGCGATACAGGCGACCGCGATCAAGCGGTCAGCCGGAGGTTCCGTCAGCACGGACAATCGTTCTGAAAACAGGAAGCCCGTCTTGTCGATCGCCTTGCGCAGGAAGTTCAGGCTCCTGTCGGTGACGTCCTGCGAGAACTCCTGTTGTGCGATGCGTTCTGGAATCCACGGATGGGTCCGGCCGATGACGAGCTGCGCTGCGATAACGGTCACGAGCAAGCCGAAGACGATCGACATGCCGGGGATGGCGCCAATGGGAGAGGCTGCGAGCAGGCCGATGACCAGCAGGATCGGCCCAAACGCGCGCGATCCCCAGGCCGACATGATGTCGCGAAGCTTGAGCTTGCCGTCCGACGTCTCGGTCTCGAGATCGTCGACGAGACCCTTCAGTTCTTCGGTCGCGCTCACGCAGACCTCCACTCGGGTTTGACTGGGGTAAAGCGCTGCAACGCACGCGGAGCTGCGAGGTTCCAATGCTGACAGTTAGCGGCAATCAAACGCGCGCCGCCGGATCAGCCGAACAGCGCGCCGGCCGCAGCAGAGATCGTCTGCCAACCATAGAACATGACCCACACCGAAAGCGCCGCAAGCGCGTATCCGATCGCCGCAAACACGCCATCACGGCCGATCAACGCGACGCCAAGCACCACGATCGCAGTTGCAGGCGCCTGCACGCCCCACGGGATCAAAGCAAGCGGGATCATCATCAGCGCGAGCAGGCACATCGCCAATGCAATTAAACGCCGTTGGACGGGCCCGTCCGTCAGGATCTCAATACGCGGCTTGATCCAGCCATCCATCCACTCGGCATAGGGACGCGCCGTCTCAATTCCGCTTTCAAGCTTCTCGTCGTCAATCGATCGGTCCCGCAAGGTCTGCGGAATCCAAGGCGTGTCGCGGCCGATTAAGTACTGGCCGGCGACGAGCAAGATCAACGTACCCGTGATGATCGACACGCCAGGGATAGCACCAACAATCGGCAGCGCTGCGATGAGTCCGATCATCGTGCACAGCATGCCGAAGCTGAGGTCGCTGAAGGCGTCCAACACATCGTCGACGCTGATCTGGCTGCCGTCCGCTTTCTCGAGCAGCCGGTCCATCACGTCGGTGAGCACTTGCGGGTTTTCTTCGGTGCTGGAGTCGCTGGCCATACGCGTGATCCTTTGCGCCCGGATAAAAATGCGCCCGGATAAAAAGCGGCCCCCAAGCTGAAACAGCTCGGGAGCCACAAACATGCGACGCGGTGAAGAAGGGAGGGACAAGCCCGGCCGCATGGAAGGTGAACCGGTGCGACTGGCTTGAGCCACACCGGTCTCAGTGCCGGCGTTAGGCGGCGTTCGCCTTCTTCAGACCCTTCATCTTGTCGTGCGTCTCTTTGAACGTCGTAAAGTGACGGGTCAGGACGCCATGGGCTTCCGAGTTGTTCACTTCGTTCAACGCCGAACGGAAAGCTTCGAGGGTGCGGTCTTCGTGCTCTTCGAGCTTGGCGATCAGTTGATCGTCGCCTTCTCGATCCGTGAACCACTCGCGCGCTGCCGTGTAAGTCGCTTTCGCCTGTTCGGACCAGCTCGCTTCCGGCGCATCGTCGCCGCGTTTCTCGATATGACCTTCGAGGTCCGAGATCGCCTGCTGGCGCGTGCTTTCCATTTCCTTGAAGACCGACTTCAGCTGACCGTTGTCCGTCTTTTCTTGCGCGTCGTTGTAAAATTCCTGACCCGCTTTCAAGACGCTGACAACATCATTGAGGGCGTCGGTTGTCGTGCTCATTGTGTCTCTCCTGTTTGAAACTGGACTGGCCCCTCAACGACCGAGCGCGGCAATCGTTCCGCACTCTGTGCCGCAGTCCGCACTTTGCATCTCGCGTGGAATGTCAGCGACGGCGCAGGGAACCCGCCGCCGCAATAGCCGTTTGGTTGTCGACCGTGGGGAACCTCCCTGCAAAACGAAGTAGGTAACGAAACGATGGAGACTTTTATGAAAGCGCTGATCACGGGCATCTCGGCCATCGCGCTCTTTTCTGCCGCGCCGGCTCTCGCCCAGTCGGGCACGACGTCAGACAGCAAGCCGGTTACGGCACAGCAGTCGGGCTCGCCGGTCACGAATGAAAACAAGCCGCAGGCCGACGGCACGACGGCTATGCAGTCGGACAAGATGAATAAGAGTGCATCCATGGCCGGCCTGCGCGCCAGCAACATCATGGGCGCGTCGATCATGAACGCCGACAACGAAGCGATTGGCGACGTCAATGACATCGTGCTGAGCCGCGAAGGCAAGATCGAAAAGGTCATCGTCGGTGTCGGCGGCTTCCTCGGGATGGGTGAGCGCAGTGTCGCCATCACCATGGAACAGCTTCAGTTCACGCGCGGCGACAATGACAGCCTGACTGTCAAAACGCAGCTGACGAAGAACGAACTGACGGCATTGCCGGTCTGGGAACCGCAGCAGGGCTAAGCCCCTCAGATCGACCAACTTGGAGGGCGGTCGCAGATCACCGCCCTCTGACCCGCGGCGTTGCTGGCGAGACCTGGCAGCGCCGTTTTCATGCCGAACTCCGAGAGAAAGACCATGCCAGTCAGCGTTGACCCCGAAATCCGAAAGAAACGCGCCTTCCGCCGGGCTGTCGTCGTGGCCGTTTTGATCGCGCTCGTCGCTTCGCTCATTAGCGTCGCCTCGGCGCTGCGCGCATCAGCCAACACGCCCGAACTCATCTTCCGCAAGAGCACGGTTTGGAAGTTTCTTTCGCCGGACCACAAGCTCGCGACCTACGCGATCGACGACCCAGCCGTCGAAGGCGTCGCCTGCCACTTCACCGTGCCGGAAAAGGGCGGCTGGACCGGGTGGCTTGGCCTAGCGGAACAGGTCTCAGACATCTCGCTTGCGTGCCGGCAGGTCGGGCCTGTCACGTTTCGGCGCAAGCTGCAGCAAGGCGGCGAAGCATTTCGCCAGCGCCGCTCCCTCTTCTTCAAGCGCATGCGCATCATCCGCGGCTGCGACGCCAAGCGGAACGTGCTGGTCTATCTGGTCTACAGCGACAAGCTGATCGAGGGCAGCCCGAAGAACTCAACGTCCACCGTGCCGATCATGCCCTGGGGAGAGGCAAAAGCCCCGCGCTGCGGCGACTGGATCGATGCGTCCTAACGCCTAACAACACGCGGGGCGCGAGCGACGCCAAACGCCGCTCGCGCCCCGCTGAGCGCTACTTCTCAGTCAGCGTCAGCTTGGTCGACGCGTTCATGGTGACACCACCCGGCCGGGTGAGTTCGAGCGCGAAAGCATCAGCGTCGCCGCCGTACAATCGGTTGCCGCTGCCATCAGCCGACGCGAAGTTCTGCCGCGTGGTGAGGTCGTAGTCGCCAGCGAGCGCGGCGGCGGCGACCTCACGTGTCGGCGCGAAGATCGTGAAGAACAACTCAACCGAACCCGGCTTCACGAGCCAAAGGTCGGTCCCGACGACTTCACCTGTGAACGCGGTCCCGCGCGCGCCGGGTGCGGCAGCCTGCAAGCGCATCTCGCACTCAAGCTTCGTCGTGGTCGGCTGGGTCTCTTCTGCCGCGCGGCTGCCCGTGCAGCTCAACGAACCAATCGGTTGCAGCGTCTTCTCAGCTTTCGGTGTTGTGGCGTGGCCTGCGAGCGGCAGAGCCACCACTAGAGCGGCGGTGAGTACGGTTGGGGCAAGTCGCATGTGGGCCTCCGGCCATGATCATCTGTGTTGAACATCTGACCTGCGAACGCCTCGCCGCCGGGGCCGTTCCAGGCGGGCGCAATGGAACCGGTCGCAAAACCTTGAGTTGAACACTTGAATTACAAGGAGTTCCGCATGGTTGACCTAGACCGGACAAAAGAAGAGCCCGCAGCGCAGTTCTGGGATGAGGTTGAAAACATCCCAGCCGGCATGCTCGCCATTGAGGGCTCGAAAGAGCACCCGCAGCCCATGGCGCCGCAGCTTGATCGCGAGCGCGGACAAATCTTCTTCTTCACGAAGAAGAGCACGGATCTTGCGCGCAACGTCGGCGAGGGCCGACGCGCGCACTTCACGATCATTGGCCGCGACCACGACTATCACGCCTGCTGTAGCGGCGACCTGCGCGTCGCCACGGAGCGCGACCTCATTGACGAGCACTGGTCGGCAACCGTTGGCGCCTGGTTCGACGGCAAAGACGACCCGGAGTTGCTGCTTCTGCAATTCACGCCCCTCGACGCAGCCGTCTGGGCCTCGACAAGCAGCTCGGTCGTGTTCGGCTGGGAAGTTTTGAAGGCCAACATCGCCAACACCGAGCCGGACGTCAGCGCCGAGGCGCACATCAAGTTTTAACCGCGGTGCGGCGCTTGTCCGTACCCGCCATCCGTCCACCAAGAGACACGAGGCAAATGAGATGACCGAAAACGCAAGCGTACAGTCACGCAACGACAACCAGCAGGAGCAAGCCGCACCGCCGGGGCCTGCACCGACCGCAAAGAACGCGCCACCGTCCGCGCAGGATGGCGACGCCCGGGCAAAGCACGAAAAGTCCGCCGAGCCTGAAAAGCACGAGACGTCAAAACACGTCGCGCCGAAGATGGCGGCCGCCCCAGCTCCTGCTGAGGACACCGGCGCGAGCGAAGAGCACACAGACTCTGATTTCGCTAAGGCGTCCGACGCGATGCAGGAGGCGATCGATTCACTTGGCGCGTCCGTCGTGCGGCTGAAGCGCAATCAGGTGGTCGAAGGCCAGGAAGCCGTCGAAGAGCTTGAGGCACGCTACATGCGCCTTCGCCGGGAATTCGAGACGTACCGTCAGCGCGCCGAAGAGCATGAGCGCGAAGCTAACAATGGCGACAGCGACGTCTCCCAACGGGCGACCGACACGCTGTCTGCGGCCCGCGAAACGGTCAACGAGAAGTACACGCAGATGAAGGACTACGTCACCGACGAGAACAATCAGGCGGCGTTCAAGAAGAGCGCGAAAGACCTGCAATCAGGTTTCGTCAACGCCTGGGGTGAAATGAGCAAGTCGTTCTCGAAAGCTTGGCAAAACGTGAAGCGCGCCAATGACGATCGGCCAAAAGCTTCGGTCGAGCATGAGCCCGCCGACGCGACGGCTGAGACCAAGACTGAGACCAAGCCCGATACGACGACAGCGAAGGCGGATCGCGATGGCAAGTAAGTCGGACAAATACAGCGTGGGTGACCGGCTCGAGTGGGACTGGGGTTCCGGCACCGGCGCCGGCAAGGTCACCGAGGTCTTCACGTCAAAGGTCAGCCGTACGCTTCAGGGTTCAGACGTGACCCGTAACGCCTCTGAGGACGAGCCGGCTTACTTGCTCGAGCAGTCTGACGGCGACGAGGTGCTCAAGTCGCACTCGGAAGTCCGCAAGCATTAGCGGCTCCGCGCCGGCCTAGATCGCGAACACATGATTTGGCCACGGATGCTTCGGCGTCCGTGGCCAACGCGTCTGCGTTGCATGCAACGCTCTGCTGCTCCGACGGCGCGGAACAAACGCTCTCGGTCATGATTTCTTCTGCGAACCCGGAGGCATCCCGCTATCCGGCAACGGGTACCGAAAATCAATGTTGTTCTCACCGCCAGGTCGACTTGTATCCCGCGGATCCGGGCAGGCCACCGCGCTCATTCACGGCGCGCTGAGCTCGCCCTCATCGTGGCATCAGCCGTTGCCGCGGCGCGTGCTTGCCGGCCGCACGATGGCCTATCCGCTGCCCGGACATCACCCGTGGGACATGAGTAATGGCCAGCTACAGCGTATCCTGCGCATCCGTGACCTCGCTGACGCCTATGCGCTCTCACTCCGCCGCGATTTTGATCACGACCCGGTTCATCTGGTCGGGCATTCAACCGGCGCGTTCGTTGCCCTGGCGGTTGCCTCGCGCCATCCGGCCATGGTCTCACGGCTGACGCTCGTTGGCGGCTTCGCTGACGGCACGGTTGCCGGCGGCAGCCCGATGATGAAGTTCATGCTTGAAGCTGGCGGCTATACGACGCTTGCGTTGCAGTCGCTGCTGCGGCTCTGGACGGCGAGCGCGGTCACATTCCGCGCGGGGCTTGCCAGCGTGATGGCAAACCAAGACGCGCTGACGAATGCCGAACAGTGCCATGCGCATTGGGAGCAGGTGCGTCTCGACCTGGTCCACAGCGATTTCGACCAGATCGTCGAAGTCGGCCGGTGGCTCGGCAAAGAAAAGCTCCTTGGCACGCTCACTCAGATCCGCCAGCCGGCTCTCATCATTGCCGGCACCGAAGACCCGGTGGTCCCGTTCCAGCATCAACGGGATATCGCGCGCCACATGCCAAACGGCCGGCTCGCCTCGTTCCGTGAAACCGGTCATCTGCCGATGCTTGAACAGCCACGCGGCTTCTGCGCCCGCGTCGATTCCAGCTTTTCGCGTTAACGGCCGGGCGCAGACGTCAGGTCTGGACGCGAATAATCCGCGCGAGCGATTCCGTGATGCGCCGGCCGGCGCTTCGCGCAGCATGGCAGTCGCGGTCCATCAGCGTTGCGTGACGGCAATCGTCATCGAAGTCCCGCCGCAGCTGTGCAATCAGGTCCGCGTCATCGGTCACCGCACACAACTCGTCATCTTTCATCCATGATCGATGGTTGAAGTTCGCAGACCCCACCAGCGCAAGCTCGTCGTCAACAATCATGCTCTTGACGTGATACATCGTCCGCTCGTAGCGCCACAGCTTGGCGCCGGCATCAAGCAGACGCTCAATCTCCCAGCCGCTTGCAAGATGAGACAAGCGCTTGTCGGCATGCTGGCCGGGGAACATGATTTCAACATCTACACCTCGCCGGATTGCGCGGGCCAGGGCGTTAGCGGTGGCCTCCGCGGGCGCGAAGTACGCCGTCGAAATCACGATCTTCTTTTCGGCATCTGCCATAAAAAGTGACATCAGCGATGCAACGTCGCTCCACCGCGTCGTCGCATTCGAGCGCATGACCAAAAGCCGCGTGCCCCCAACCTTCGGTACGTCATCAGGCCGCGCGATATCGCGCGACACCTCAGGGTTCACCGGCAGGGTGTCAGCGGCGAGCCCGCCAGACGCCTCGAGCCAGTTGTTCCAGAAGCCAGCCTGGATCGATACAACAGCCGGACCTTCAATGCGGAAGTGTGTATCACGCCACTCGCTCGGATTGCGCGCGTCGCCCTGCCATTCCTCGGCCACGCCGACGCCGCCGGTAAACGCGACACGGCCGTCGCAAACGAGGATTTTTCGGTGGGTCCGGTTGTCGATCTGCCAGAAGCGCCACGACAGCAACGGCCGGAACCACCGCACTTCGACGCCAGCATCGCGCATCTTTCGCACGAGCCGCCGCCGCATCTTGTTGGCACCAAATCCGTCGAGCAGGACACGCACGCGAACGCCGGACTGCGCCCGTTCGCGGAGCGCCATCGCAACCTCTGTCGCGATCGGGCCGGTCCAGTAAACGAAGGTGCAGAACTCGATGTGCCGTTCCGCCGCGCGGATCGCCTCGAGCATCTTCGGAAAAATCGCGTCGCCGTTCTTCAGCAACGTGACGCGATTGCCCGGAATGAATGGCAGACCGAGCAGGCCGGAGACGCGGCCCGCCAGATCGCTCGACATGTGTTGGGTTCTTTGTTGCACGCCGCAAAACGCACAATTGTCGGCAACAGTTCCAACCGTTCTAGGAGCGACCGCCGGCGGGCAGCAGCTCTGCGTGGTTGTCCCAGCGCCAGCGTGTGGCGGATGTCTGATGCGCGCCGGCCGGTGCGCCGCGCGCGACGGTGCCGGTGCCACTCGTGAGGAGGAACCCGTCGCCGCCGTCCGCTGCGACGCCTGAGACGTCAGGCATCGATCGGCTGTCAAGCACGCGGCCGGTGGCGACGTCCAAGTACACGACCACACCTCCCCGCGCGCCCGTGACAGCAACAATGTCGCCCGCGCGGTTGGTTGCGACCGAGCTGACGTATCCGCCGAGCCCCGCAACGATCGCTTGTGGCAGTGCGATCGGCTCGAGCGCCCCATCTGCTGCCGCGCTTTGCCGGAAAACGATCGGCGCATCGGCGGGCCCGCCGCGTTGAAGCTGACCGCCGATGATCGACGTCCGCGCAGCGCCAACCGCCAGATGGCGCAGCGAAACACGCGCAAACGCATCGGCGATCGTGTGACGTGAAATCAGATCGCCGGACGCGAGATCGAGATGGACAACAGACGGCGCCATATCAGCGACGTTCAGCTTGCGCCGCCCGTTGCCGATCGCCGGGTGGGTTTCGATCCCGCCGTTGGCGACAATGAGCGTGCGGCCGCCCTCGCCGAGCGCGACGTCGTGCGGGCCGATGCCTCCGGTGGCGAACTCGCCGAGTCTGCGAAAGCCGTTCGTCGCGTCATAGATGCCGAGCTTTCCATCGGCCGCCTCAAAGTCGTTTTCAGTGGCAAAGAGCAAGCGTCCGTCGCGCGAGAACACACCGTGCCCGTAGAAGTGCCGATCGGGCGGCGAAGTGAACCGGATGGGCGGCCGGGGCGCGAGCGGATCGAACGCGACGGCAAACGTGCCCGGCCGCCGCGCAAAGGCAACGACGCGCCGCGTGACCGGGCAGACCGTCACATCATGGCCGCGGGCGGGCAGGCGAACCGCGCGCACATCGGCGCCGTCGGCCCGGAAGACAGCGGCGGCATACGCACCATCGGGCCCGCGCCGCGTCGCCGCAAACAACGCCTCATCGCCGCGCGCTTCGGCTGCACGCGGCTTGCTTGCGCCAGCGACGAGCACCGTCGCCCCGCCCACGATCAGGTCACGCCGGGTCAGCTTGGTTCGGCAAAGGGCCATTGCAGCTCAGCAAGTGTAGTTAAGGCCGAGGCGTCCGCCGTCGACGTAGATCGTCTCGCCGGTGATGTAGCTCGCCTTGTCGCTTGCGAGGAACGCGACCGTGTTCGCGATTTCTTCCGGCGTGCCCAGCCGCTTCATCGGCGTGCGCGACATCACCGTCGCCATAGCTTCGGGGCTCGAGTTAACGCTCGCGACCATTGCAGTGTCGATCGAGCCCGGGCCCACTGCATTCACGCGGATGCCATGTTCGGCCAGCGCGAGCGCCGCAACCTTCGTGAGCTGCATAACGCCGCCTTTTGACGCGCAGTAGGAGGCGATGGACGGGATCGCGAGCTGTGCGTTGATCGACGACATGTTGACGATCGCGCCTTTGATACCGGCTGCCACCATCGCTTTCGCCGCGAGTTGCATCGCGAGGAACGTGCCGGTCAGGTTGATATCAATGACGGACTGGTAGTCCTCGAGGCTCGTTTCGAGGAACGGACCGGGCTTGGCGACACCGGCATTGTTGACAAGGACGGACGGCGTCCCGGTGTCCGCGATGATGTCGGCAAACAGCGCCTGCACCGCCGCCGGATCGCCCATGTCGCAGACCTTCGCGATCGCCTCCGGGCCGACCTCGGTTGCGGCCGCATGCACCGCCTCGTCTTGAATGTCGACAAGCACGACGCGGCAACCGTCCGCCGCAAGCGCCTTCGCGCACGCAAGTCCGATGCCCTGCGCCGCGCCCGTCACCACCGCGATTCCGCGATCCGCCATCGCCATCTCCGCTTGTTCCAACTCTTTCACCGAGACCATGCCGCAGTTCGCAGCGCACCCCAACCCGCTTGCGAGGCGGCGGCCAATACAAACGGCGCGCCGGAGATCTCCGACGCGCCGTTCTTGCAGCCCTCGCTTGCGGTCTGGTGAGACCTGCGCGGTTAGCTCTTCAGAAGCCGTCCGAGCTCTTCGATCTGACCTTCCGTCAGAGCATAAGTCGGGTTGAACTGCTCCATAAAGAGCGGTGCCCGCATCTCTGATCTGCGTTCCGGCAGGTTCTGAATCTCGCCCGATTCGCCCTGGATGCGGAACGCGCGGGTCTCCGATGTGCCGTCATCGAACTCTACGATGATCCCAAGATCGAACGTCTCGAGATCGGCCGGCCGTTCACCCATCAGGACGCGCGGGCCTGCCTGATCGAGCCAGGCTGGCAGCGCGCCGCCACCTGGCGATTGGAACCGGACGCCAGTCACCTTCCGGCCGTCGTCAGCCGAAACCGGGTTCTCAACCTGGATGATCACGATGCCCTTTCGGACGAGCGACTCGATGACGACATCGAGACCGCGGATCGCGCCGAGACCGTTCGCACTGTCGCTGTAGCGCAGCGAGAAGCCGGAGAGATTATCCGGTTTCCACGCGTCGGATGGACCGAAGCCCGATCGTGACAGCGCTTCGCCGATCTGCCAGATGCGGGCATCAGTAATACGCTCGCTTGCGACCGCTTCGCCAACGCTGCCGGCATTGCCGAGCCCGCCGAGACTATCGACGCCGTTCGCCGCGCTGATGACGATCCCGTCGGCGGCGATGCCCGTGACGTTGCCGAGCGGACGCAGACCTTCGACAGCCGCGAGCACGGCGCCGTCGACGCTGATCGGCTCAATTGGCACGCCACCGGACGGCGGCAATGGCGGCTTCGGCCCATCAATCGGCACCGGCACAGCGAGCACGTTGACACGCACGACGCTTGTCTCCGTGTTGCCGTGGTCATCGGTCCACGTCAGGACGACCTCATCGATGCCCTGGAAGCCTGTCGGCGGCGTGTAGGTCAGTCCACCCATGCCATCAGGAACCACCGTTGCGCCCGAAGGTGCATCGATGCCCGTGATCGTCGCCGACCCGCCGAACGTGTCGTTTCCCGACACCGGGATGTCGACGCTCACGCCTTGCTCAGTTTCCGCTTCGTCGTCGAACGCGTCCTGGACCGGCGTCACCGTGACGTTGACGACGATTTCGGTTGTCGCGCCGCCTTCGTCCGTGACCGTCACCGTGAACTGGTCAGGCCCGTGGTAGTCCGGCGATGGCGTGTACTCATACGAGCCATCCGGGTTGACCGTCACCGAGCCGTTCGCTGGACCAGCGGCTGGGCCTGAGAAGGTGACGTCTCCACCTTCCGGATCAACGGCGACGAGCTGGCCGGTGACCGGCGTATCCTCCGGTGTTTCGATTGCGACGTCGCCACCTGGCAGATCGGTTGGGACGAGGCCTTGCGGGTCCGGCGAGACCTCGACGGTGATCTCGGCCGTCGCCGTTCCGCCGTTGCCGTCATCGACGACGTACGTGATCGTCTCGGTGCCCGTGAAGCCATCGTTCGGCGTGTAGACGACCGACCCGTCAGGATTGACGGTAACCGTTCCGTTTGGCGGCTGTACCGGGACAGTGACCGTCAGCGGATCGCCATCCGGATCGCTGTCATTTGCGAGCGGCACAATCGTCACTGGCGTCGAAGGCAACGTCGACGAGATGTCGTCCTCAGCCTCCGGCCCAGGGTTGGTCACCGTCCAAGTGAACGTCGTGCTGACCTGATTGCCATCCGGATCGGTTGCCGTGACGGTCACCTCGTAGGGACCTCCGGCGCTTGCTTCCGGCGGCAGTTCGCCCGTGATGATGCCCGTATCGGGATCGATCTCGAGGCCCGGCGGCAGGCCAGTCGCCGTAAACGTCAGCGGATCGCCCGGATCATCCGGATCGGCGAAGCTCGTGGACACATCGAGGCCCGGAACGTCGTCACCATCGACATTACTGACCGGCGGCAGTGGCTGTGCCACAGGCTGACCGGGCGGCGGGAGCGGATCGACGATGACTGTCACAGTCGCTGTATCCGTACCGCCGTTGCCGTCGTCCACGGTGTAGTTGAACGTGTCAGTGCCAACGAAGTTTGGATCTGGCGTGTAGGTGACCGTCCCGTCCGGGTTGACGACGACCGAACCGTTCGGCGGATCGCTCGCCTCCGTGACCGTCAGCGGATCACCGTCAGGATCGCTATCATTGCCAAGCGGCGCCAGCGTCACGGGCGTACCGGGCGGCGTCGCCGTCTGGTCGTCGGTCGCCAGCGGCGGCGGGTTCGTCACCGTCCACGTGACCGGCGTCGAGACCTGATTGCCATCCGGATCCGTTGCCGTGACCGTCACATCATACGGCCCGCCGACACTCGCCGATGGATCGATCGTGCCGGTCACCACGCCCGTTGTCGGGTCGACAGAGAGCCCCGGCGGCAGGCCGGTTGCCGTGAATGTCAGCGGCCCGCCGTCAGGATCAGCAAACGGCCCGGATAGGTCGACCGGCGGGATGTCTTCGCCATCCACGTGCTCCAGCGGATCAAGAGGATCAAGCGGATCAACCGTCGGCACGCCTGGCGGCGGCGTATTGTCGACCGTAACCGTCACCTCGGCGACGTCCGTCCCACCGTTGCCGTCGCTCACGGTGTAAGTGAACGTATCCGTGCCAGTGAAGCCCGGCCCCGGCGTATAGGTCACCGTGCCGTCTTCGTTGATCGTCACCGCCCCGTTCGCCGGAGGCGTAACGCTTTCGACGAACAGCGGATCACCGTCGGGATCGCTGTCATTGCCAGTGAGCGACAGCGTCACAGGCGTATCGACCGGGGTCGCAGTCTGGTCGTCAGCCGCCTCAGGCGCAGGGTTCGCAACCGACCAAATGACCGGCACGCTCACCGTCTCGCCCGTCGGCGTCGTGCCTGTGAACGTCACGACGTAAGGCCCGCCGAGGCTTGCGTCCGGCTCGATCGTGCCGGTGACGACACCCGTCGCCGGATCGATGGAAAGCCCGGGCGGCAGGTTGCTCGCCGTGTACGTAAGCGGGTCACCATTCGGGTTGTTGAACGCGCTGGACAGGTCGACCGGCGAGATTGTTTCGCCGTCGGTGTGCGCCTGCTCGAGCCCTTCGACCGGCAGGACCGGGACGTCGTTCTCGCCTTCGACCGTGACGGTGACCGTCGCGATGTCAGAGCCGCCCTGCTTGTCCGACACCGTGTAGGTGATCGTTGTCTCGCGGATTTCGCCCGGCAGCAGATCGTCGAAGTGACCTTCCGGATCAAACACGAGACTGCCATCCGGCTGAACTGTGAACGTGCCGCCGTTCGAGCCTGGCACCGGCTGCCCGACGTCCGCCGGCTGGCCGCCGATTGCGACAACTGAAAGGTCATCACCGTCCGGATCGACATCGTTCGGGATAAGCCCCGTCGCAGCATCAATCGTCAGCGGCGTGTCTTCGTCGGTCGTGTAGGTGTCGTCATCCGCGACAGGCGGTGGGTTGGTGATCGTGTAGGTGACGTTCGTCGTGAACGTCGCGCCATGCGGGTCGGTTGCCGTCACCGGGATGATGTACGTCCCGGGCGTGCCGCCCGGCACATTCGTCTGCTGCGAGGCATCGGAATCCGGCGTGCCCGTGATCTCGGTGCCATCGAACGTGAGGCCCGGTGGCAAGTCGCTCGGCGCGATGGTCAACGTCACCGCATCCGGGCTGTCCGGATCGCCGAAGTACGGCGTCAGGTCGAGCGGCGCAAGGTTCGGATCGCTGTCGACACCCGACTGCGCCGGGATGTAGTTCAGCGGATCGGCTGGCGGCGTGAACGGCGTGTCCGGATCGAACGGTGTATCAACGGGCGGGTTGTTCGGATCAATCGTCGGCTGCGTTGGATCAACCGGGATCGGCGCGTCGTTCACGCCCGTCACCGTGTAGGTGACGACGGCCGTGTCGGTGCCGCCTTCACCATCGTCGATCTGGTAGACGACTTCCGTCGTCGCCGTCTCACCGACACCAAGACCGTTGAAGTCATCGCCCGGATCGAAGCTCACAGAGCCATCGGGCTGCACCGTAAACGTGCCACCGTTCGAACCTGTGACCGCTGAAGACACACCTGTTCCGTCAGTCAGCGACGTCAGCGCTGACACATCGGAACCGGGCGCCACC
>JBCBIY010000018.1:0-54724 GCA_038523925.1 Pseudomonadota bacterium
CGAATCCGACCGCCACTCGCTGCGGCGCGCTGCGCTGGCCTGAGGCCCGCTTCGTGCGCCTCGCTCTGTTCTTTTTGTCCAACCTGCGCAGGCTTGGTTGGCACACGAGTCCGACTGCCACTCGATGCGGCGCGCTGCGCTGGCCTAATGTACAGCTTCGTGCGCCTCGCTCTGTTCATCGCGGTGCTAAGAGATGGCTGCCGCGAGGGCGGTGGGTGTAGCGGCGTGACTTTCCCCTCCGCCTTCCTCGGGCTTGTCCCGAGGATCCATCTGACGGCTTGCTGCGCAAGCAGCGTTCGGCGGGCTTCTTGCGGCAGCCGCTACGGCTTCCAGTGCGTGAGCACCTCGCAAGGAGGTGACGCACAGCGTCACCGGATCGCGTGGTGCGGTTTGTTGCGGACTCTAAGCGCCGTCGAGCGGCAGCGTAGACGGGCCAAAAAAAGAATCCCTCCAGCGGCAGCCGCTACCGCTTCCAGTGCGTGAGCAGCGCGCAAGGAGGTGACGCACAGCGTCACCGGATCGCGCGGTGCGGTTTGTTGCGGACTCTAAGCGCCGTCTAGCGGCAGCGTAGACGGGCCCAAAGAGAAACCTAGCGCCAGCAGAGACGGGCCGAAAAAGACCAACCCCTAACTCGATAGATAAGCGCGCAGCGCTTCGGCTTCGTGCTCGACTTCCGCGATGTGTGATTTGACGACGTCGCCGATCGAGACGATGCCGGCGAGCGCGCCGTTGTCGATCACCGGAACGTGCCGGAACCGCCCGTTAGTCATGACGCCCATCACCGCGTCGACTGTCTGGCTTTCGTCGCATGTGATGACATCGTAGGTCATCGCGCGCGACACGGGTTTGGAGAGGCAACTCGGGCCGTTGGCGGCGATGGCGCGAATGATGTCGCGCTCCGACAGAATGCCGACGACGCTGCCAGCGTCGCCGCACACCACGACGGCGCCGATTTTGCGCGACGCGAGAACTTCTGTCGCCGCTTGGAGCGTCGCCTCGCGGGACACCGTCGCAACATCGCGGCCTTTGGATTTGAGAATCGCAGCAACATTCATGGCGCAACCTCCTGCACCGCCGTCGCATGCGTCCTAGCCGGCCCGGAGTTATGTGTTCGAACGCAGACGGCAGCATATTCCGGGCGGCCACTTGCTGAAGGCTGCCCGACTTACGTCCGGCTGACAAGAGGGGCGGGGTCGTGCGCGCTTTCGCGTCTGCCCGACCTGCGCATCTTTTGGTCCAACCTGCGCAAGCTTGGTTGGCGCAGATTGTTGCGCTTTTCGCGCGCTCGCAGGCTCGCGGCTCGAGCGACGACCGACCGCCACCCGCTGCGGCGCGCTCTCTCTTTTTTGGTCCAACCTGCGCAGGCTTGGTTGGCACACGAGTCCGCCAGGTCACTCGCTGCGGCGCGCTACGCTGGCGATGCCAGCTCCGTGCGCCTCGCTCTGTTCTTTGCGGGGCTAGCAGGAGGCAGCCGTGGGCGCGGTGGGAGCGGCGGCGGGCCTTCCTCCAACGGCTTCCTCGGGCTGGTCCCGAGGATCCATCTGACGGCTTGCTGCGCACGCAGCGTTCGGCGGGGTTCTTGCGGCAGCCGCCACGGCTTCCAGAGCGTGAGCAGCGCGCAAGGAGGTGACGCATAGCGTCACCGGATCGCGCGGTGCGATTTGGCGCGGACTCTAAGCGCCGTCTAGCGGCAGCGTAGACGGGCTAAAAAGAAACCTAGCGGCAGCGTAGACGGGCCAACAAAAACCTCATCCCGCTCTTTAGAGCGGGATGCGCGAGATGGAGGCTGTAAAATAGTTGTCGACGGCGGCGGCGATGGATTTTGCGACGCGCTTGCGCCATTTGCTCGACTTGAGGTTGGCGGCATCGCGCTTGTTGGAGACGTAGGCGAGCTCGATCAGGACCGATGGGACCTTGGCGGTCTTGAGGACCTTGAAGGCTGCCTGCTTGTCCGGGTTCGCGCGCATGTTGGTCGACGCCGACATCGTCTTGATCACCGACCGGGTGAAGGCCTTCGTTCGGTTGTGGTTGGCTTCGACTTCGCGGGAGGCGAGGTCTGCAAGGATGCCGCGGATTGCTGACAGATCGGCTGAGGCCTTGCGGATCTTTGCTTCCTCTTTGCGCGTGAGCACCGATGAGCCGACTTGGCCGCGGGTGCGGTTGCGCAGGCGGGCTGCAACGCGGGAGCGCAGCGAATAGATGGTGGCGCCGCGCGCACCGCTGCGGGCGTAGTCGGCGTGGACTGCGATAAACAGCGCCGCGCGATTGCGCTCTGCGATGAGGCGGCGTTCGATTAGCGGAATGAACCGGTCTGTCTCGCGGGTCATGATCACACGGTAGCGGCCGGACTTCACGAGGATGTCGCGGAGGGCAAGGCTGAATTTCAGGACGACGTTCTTCTCGACTGTCCCGTTCTTCTTCGCACCTGAATCGCGCCCGCCGTGGCCCGGATCAATAACGACGAGCGGCTTGAAGGATTTCGATGCGAGCTTCTTGGGCGCAACGGCTGCACGCGGCAACGGCGGCTGGAAGCCGGCCTTCACGCCGAGGCCCATGGAGTTCGTCATGAACTTCTTGCGCCGTTTGTCCTGCGCAAGCTTCGCCTTCATTGGCAGGATGTCGAGGATCAGCTCGTTACGCCGCGTCGTCGGATTGCGCTTGATGACCGCACGTTCGACGACGACGGGCTCGCGGACGTCGATGACAATGCGCGATCGCTTCGCGTTCGACCGGCCGCCGCGAAAATCAGTGATGACGCCCATGCGGCCCCGCACTTTGCGCGGCAGCTTCATGCGCATCGTCTCGATGTCGACGATGACGCGGTTCGGATTGGTGAGCGCGAAGACGTTGAAGTCGCCTGAGCGCTGAAGCGCGATGACGAACCGTGTGCGCTTGTCTTTCTTGACGCGTGGCTGCTGGCGCGTGGCAGGCTCGCGGCTGCCTGAAGGCGCCGCTGCCGAACCGCGCGGCTTTGCGAGCCCCGTCATTTGCGCAATCAGATCCCCGATCGTCGAGCCGATCGTGGTCTGCTGCCCTGACTGTGTGGATTGCGCCTGCGCCGGTGCTGCCCCCGCAGCAATCGCCACAACGCATAATCCTAACGCCACGCAGAACCCGGCTGTGCCGGGCCGCGTGCCCCTGCGCGAACCCATCTGACGACCCCCGTCGACGCGATACAAATCCCGGTAGGTCAAACACCGAGACGCCCGAACAAAACTGGTCCTATTGATCTGGACCTGACGCGGCCGTTGTAGGCGGCCTTCGTGGTGCAAAATATGACCGAGACAGCGCTAAACCCGCGTTAGGGAATTCGATACAAAGCCAAGCTTCGGCCCGGTTTTTCGCAAACGCGCGGTGAGCTGCGGGCGCCGACTTTCTCGAAAATTCGATGCAATGTCAGCGCGTTTGCCGCGCGGGCTCAGGTGACGAGGCGGGCAAAGCCCTGATCGGTGACCTGATCGAGGATGGCGCGATAGCGGTCATAGTGTGCCGCACCTTTGGCGATCTCCCCGAACGCGTCGTCGTCAAAACTGTCTTGCTTCACATAGACGACGGGCGCGCTGACTGGGCGGACGAGTGCGCCATGACGGCTGATCGTCGTGATGATGCCGCGCATCTGGCCGAGCTGGTCGATCTGGCTGACGACGATCATGCGCATGGCACCCTTCGTCAGTGAGACCAGGTGCAGGAACATGGATGAGGTCGGCACGTGCAAGCGGCCGCGATGCGCGTATGGCGCGTCGGGCCGGTCACGTTCTTGGAACGTCAGGCTCGGCCAACTCGGGTCCCAATCAATGTCAGTCCGGTAGGAGATGATCATGTCCGGCAACGCGAAAGCTGGACGCAGCGTCAGGTAACTGCCGATCATCGTGTCGACGCCCGCGCGGGAGTAGGCGCCCATGTATTCGGGCGCGACATCGCCGCCGGGGACACGTTCACCGGGCGCATCGGTGGGCACGTCGTAAAGGAGGGCAGTCTCCGACCACTCCGCCTTCAGGTCGTCGAACGGCAGATCGAGCACCATGCAGACGTCAAACAGCGTCTGGTCGCGAACGGTCCGCCCACCGAGCAGGTTTTGGATCGTCTTCTCGTGACAGTCGGCAGCGTCGGCGAGCTCGGCCTGCGTCATCTTCTTTTCGATGAGCGACGTGCGGATGCGGGCAATTGCGTCAGCGCGGGTCTTGGTTGCCTTCGGCGCGCTCATAGTCCCCCCCGCATCCCTCGCATGGTCTTGGCTGTTGGACCGGAAGGTAGCGGGAGAAGACGCGGCGGCGCAACGGTTGCGGCCGCGGAATAGAAAGCGGGCGGCACCGAGACGGCCCCGCCCGCTTGATCACACGTAATGTCTTGGCGTGTTAGCGGCCAAGCACGGTCACGGTCACAGGCGCGATCCCGCGCGCACGCATCCCGATCACACCCGCAGCGCGGCGCGAGAGGTCGATGATGCGGCCCTTGATGTACGGCCCGCGGTCGTTGATGCGCACGGTCACGGTTTTCCCGTTCCGCAGGTTCTTGACCCGCACGCGCGTGCCGAACGGGAGCGTCTTGTGCGCCGCCGTCAGAGCGTTCGGGTTAAACCGGCCGCCAGATGCAAGCGGCTGCGGCTGCCAATAGAAGCTTGCCACACCGCGGAGCACGGTGCCCGGTGCGCGACGGCGGACTTTACCGATGTAGGCTGCAACGCTCACGCGCTGCGTCGAGTAAAAGATCTTGCCCTGAGGCTTCCGCGTGCGGACTTTGCGCGCGACCCGCCGCGTGCGCTTGCGCAGACGCTTCTTTGACGCCACACGGCTCTTGGTGATCCGGCGCTTCGTGACACGGCGCTTGGCAACGCGCTTGCGCTTCGTGACACGCCGCTTCTTTGCAACGCGCTTGCGCTTGATGCCGCGCCGCTTTGTTTTAAAGGCAACGCGCGCTTTCTTTCGCTTTGCCGACTTCGATGCGGCCCGGCGCTTGCGCGGCTTGGTCCAACGTGAGTTCGTGTACGTCTTCTTCCGCTTCTTGACGGCCACATCCGTGACTGCGGGCTGGGTGTCAACTTGAACCCGGAACTTGGCTTGAGCCACCTGAGCAAAGCCAAGCGCTGCGATCAGTGCGATAGCTGCACTGAGAAGGAAGGTTCTCAAATGAGCCTCCTTACGTGCGGTGGCGGGATACGCGGCCGGCCGAAGCCCTCGTCGCCGGCGCATCAAAACACCAGAACTCGTTTCGCCACCTTATGGTCTGGGTTGTCCCCGTTCCGGCGGCGCGGACTGACCATGGGTCGGAAGTGAGGTCAACAACTTACGCCGCCGTCTTCGCGCGCCATGCAAACTCGGCATGGCTCGATGTTTGACGAGATAATGGCGCAATCTGTATGCCGATCACGTTGCTCAATTGGTGGGCAAGCTCATGCGTCACGTTAAGTCGCCGCCGCGATTTAAGTTTCACACGGCGCGCCGCGAACATGTTTCAAGCGAGACGAGAATTTATTGCTGAGTGTTGCTCTGAGTTGAGCCGATCAGCAGCGATGTCCGACGGGACATCTGCGACATCCTGTCGAGCGCAGCCGCGCGTGCACCGAATGGCTCGCACACGCCAAGTCGCTATATCCGGCGTGATCGCTTGACGAGCGACGCGCGCTAGGGGCGCGCGAAGCGGCGGCGGTCAAGGACGCGCGCGCGGATCGTGCCTTCGAGCGCGCGGATTTCGTTGACGACATCAGCAGCTTGATGGACGAAACCGTCGGCCTCGAGCACGACGTAGCCGAGGTCTCCGGCGGTTTGGTAGTGCTGCGCCGAGATGTTGATCTCGCGCCGGGCAAAGATCTCGTTCAGGCGTTGAAGCTGGCCCGGTACGTTCCGCTGCACTTGGATAAAGCGCGATCCCGCCATCCGTTCGGGAAGCTGCACCTGCGGGAAGTTTACCGCCCCCGTCGTCGAGCCGACGTCGGAGTACTCCACGAACTTGCGGGCGACCTCGGTGCCGATGCGGGCTTGCGCCTCTTCCGTCGAGCCGCCGACGTGCGGCGTCAGGATGACATTGTCGATGCCTTGCAATGGCGAGACGAAGGTGTCGTTGTTGGACGCAGGCTCGACAGGAAAAACGTCGACGGCCGCGCCGCCAAGGTGGCCTGACTTCAGCGCATCAGCGAGCGCGTCGAGGTCGACGACGGTGCCGCGCGAGTTGTTGATCAGGAACGAGCCCTTCGGCATCAGCGCAAGCTCGCGCGCGCCGATCATGTTGCGGGTCTCCGGCGTCTCGGGCACGTGCAGTGAGACGATGTCGGAGCCAGCGAGCAGATGATCGAGCGAGTGCATTGCCATGGCGTTGCCATGCTGCAGCTTGTCGGACTGGTCGAGATAAAGGACACGCATGCCCATTGCCTCGGCAAGGACGGCGAGCTGCGATCCGATATTGCCGTAGCCGATGATGCCGAGGCTTTTGCCGCGAATTTCGCGTGCGCCCTTAGCCGTCTTCATCCAGCCGCCGGTGTGGGCTGCGTTCGACTTCGGGACGACGCCGCGCAAAAGCATGATGGCTTCGGCAATCGTCAGTTCGGCGACGCTGCGCGTATTTGAGAACGGGGCATTAAAGACGGGGACGCCCATCGCCTGAGTCACGTCGAGATCGACCTGGTTGGTGCCAACCGAAAAGCAGCCGATCGCGATAAGCGATCGATTGCCGTCGATGACCTCTTTCGTGATCTTTGAGCGTGAGCGGATACCGAGCATGCGCACGCCCGAGTCGAGCTTGGCGCGGAGGTCAGCCGGGTCAAGCGCCGTCTGGATCCGCTCAATGTTGGTGTAGCCGGCCTCCGTCAGAACCTTCACGGCTCTGTCTGAAATACCCTCCAGCAGCAGGACGGGAATTTGGTCTTTGGGAAGGGTCAGACTGCTGGCCATGGGCTATCCTCGCCTGCGCGAAAAAGCGCGCGATGCGGCACCAACTACCATGGAGGCATGAAGACTTTGTTCATCACGTCCGCGCGCTGAGCAACCGCGCCTTCCCTACGCGGCGTCGATGCGCGCCATCAGCCGATCGATCCGTTCGCGAATGCGCACCCGCTTGAAGTACGGGATGAAGATCGAAAGCGGGATCAGGGTTTTGTCGGGAAGATGCTTGATGTCAAAGGCGACGAGCGCGAATGACGGTCCCCGCCGGACAAAGCCAATGTTTTCGAAGTGCAGGCCGGTGAAGTCCAGGTGGTGCTCAAGACAGAAATCGGCGAACTCTGAACACAGACTGCGCACTTTAGCTTGAGGAAGTTGCGCTCGACTTGTCCCGCCGGCGAGCCAGTCCGCGAGCGTGATCATGGCCGTGCCATCGTCGCCGACAATACGCTCGACGACCAGACCTTTGCCGAGATTGGTGTCGGCTGTTCCGAGGAGTCTCGGAAAGTATTCGCAGTCCGCGATGCCTTTACGCGCCAGGTCTCGATAGGCGAAGAGCTCGCGGTCAAGCGCGTGCAGCGCTTCCGCATGCCACCTCGTCCGCCACCGCATCGACCGAGCATCTCTCGCGCGGCCTGTCTCATGCGTGACCTTAATGAGCGCACTGTGGTTGTTTGGATGGACAAAGCAGGTCCTGAAGGAACCGGTGATTAGTACTGCTGTCTCATCTAGGAAAAGTTCATTTGGCGTTGTCTGATCAGCGCTAGCAGAACTGCTGTCTGGAGCCTTATGCCGATCCGCTTTGTCTTGAAGCAACACTGAGGTCGGCCTCACAGGCGCTGGGTGAACGCTTGGAGGCCCTGGTACCAACATGACGTATTTGTGACAACGAAGTACGCGGAACTAATGTGAAAAACTCGATCGTCGTTTTTGGTTCGGCCAACGTTGATTTGGTCGTGCGGTGCGCACGGCTGCCGCGGCCGGGAGAGACCGTGACGGGGTCGGGCCACCAGATGCTTCCGGGTGGCAAGGGTGCGAACCAGGCGCTCGCCGCACGACGCGCTGGCGGCGACGTGTCGTTTTGCGGCGCGGTCGGTCGGGACGCGTTTGCCGACACTGCGCTCGCGAACCTTATCGAGGCCGGAGTTCGACTGGACGGCCTGCATCGTATCGACGCGCCGACGGGCCTCGCTTCAATATCGTGGATGGAGCGCCGGATGTGGCTGGCGACGTGGCCAAGTAGCCGCGCAAGCTCCTCGCCGATGGCGTAGTGCAAATGCGCAGCGGAGCAGTTTCCGGCTTGCCTACCGGCCCGTCGAAATTGACCTTCGGCAGAGGGTCTATCGTGCCACAACGGCCGCTTGAGAGGGCGGGTTGCTATTCACCTTGAGCGGGATCGCAGGTCGCATTGATGTCGATAAGCATCCGTCTCGATACGATGGCGAAACTCAACGTATAGGCGTCGATTGTAGTGAAGCCGATCCGTGAGAGCGTGCGCCTGCCGGGTGTGTTGTAAAGCCGCGCGGGCGTCGGCTGGCTCGTTAGATCGGCCGTTATGTCAAGCAGACGCCCGCAGGCGTTCTTTAGCGCGAGATGGTTGCGCAGGCCCTCAAAATCGCTGCAAGCTGCGTGACTTCAAGCAATTCCGATCATGCGCGCCGCCGCGGTCTCGATTTTCCAGCGGCGAGCCCGTGCTGGCCCATGCGTGTCCGCGCGATTGGCGAATTCCGAGAGTAAGATTGCGCCGCGATCTGACGGCAATCGACCGCCTTCAAACTTGGCTGCCAGCGATCTGCAACGAACCGCCGAAGGTCCGGCAAGCATCGAGATGGTGTTCATTGTGATGAGCTAGGTGGTTGGGCCAAACCTAATCGCCCGATCAGGGTGTTGATTGCCACCCACCAACCCGAGTGAAAACAACTTGTGAACCACTCAGCCTAGTCTCGATCGAAAGAACCCAGATCTTTGCTAGGATCCATCGTCTTGTCGATTATGTATTGCGCGACCCGCTGTGATCCAAATGCTTCAAGATAAGCAGCGCGACCACGCGCAGCGATGTCCCGATAGGTTCCGTCGGATAGGGCCGCTTTCATTTTTGAAACGAGGTCGTCCTCGTCATGGAAGTAGATCGCGGCATTTTCAGGGATGTACTTCTGCAAGCCGATGGATGCCGGGGCCAAGGCAGCGCAACCAACGCCGAAAACCTGGGCGATGCGGTCAGACGAATACAGGTCTTCATCGTAACGTGACGCAATCAACCCAAATTTGGCGGACCGCATCAAATTCTCAAAATCCACACCGTACAGAGCGGCATTCTTCTTACCGCCTCCGGTCACAACGCTCATATCCGCCGCTTCAACCGCTTTCAGCAGGTGGTCGACTCGCTGGCGGCCGCTGGCGACATATACGAGATCGTGGGGCCGCTCCCGGCTGAGATTTTCGTCGAACGTACCTGGGTCCAATGGGTTCGGCACATAGAAAGTGTGTGGGAAAACACTCCTAACCTGCCGCAGGCGGCCACCGCCGGTCGTTATGAAGGCAGCATCAATAACTTCTTTAAGCCTACTCAGTCTCAATGCTGAGGCGCGTTGAGCGGTCACGTCGATGTAGTCGCAGTCAACCATACAAATACGTGTATTGTGCCGAGCTCTTATGGTCGCATAGGTCGTCGCGTCAATAATATCTGCGTGGCACGATATAAGCATCTGGGGTTGATACTTCTCACATGCTTCTATTAAATAACGACGCGCATAGCCTTTGCCAAGGGAACGAATGCCCATTGCAAAGCTGTCAGCGGTATCGCGGTCGGACATAAAAAAAGTGTGATGTTCTGTTCGGTAGAAACCAGCAAGAAGCATTTTGTAGAAGGAGTAATAAAAATACTGATGTTTAAAGCGAAATCCGGGGCCGACAAAAATTATCTTCATCTTTTCACATTGGTACGCGTCTGTTCGCGCTGAACCTGGCGTGCTATTTCTCGGTACTGATCATCTGTGGTGGCATCCGAAACGCGGACGAGCCACTTTGTCAACTGCTTTGGTCGAGCTGTGTGAGCACCAAGGATTGGCCAAGAGCGCTGACGGCGCCTTAAGACGGACAGATGGGGAAGCTTGCCTTATCCACGGCGTCTCAGCTCAACGACCATCGCCGCATCTTCCGTGCAGCACCGTCACCTTTGAGTGCTTCTCTTTTCAAAGGCGGTCGTGGGTATCGTACGTTGCTCAGGCAGATACGCGCATGCCCGCGCCAGCCATCCGAACGGCGCCGTAGCGGAACTCAACGTCGTTGTTGGGTAGCTCTATTTGTTATTCGTCCTAGCTGCAGCCCCAAGATCAGTAGCCTTCCAAAGGCCTCGAACGCTTCTGGGTGCTGGTCTAAAGCCAAGTAAGGTCTTGGTGGCTCGAATTGTTCTCCACCGCAATGTTCGTCACCGAAAACTGTGGAGCTACGCCGCAAGGAGAGTAGCGAATATCAGGGGCTTTGCCGTGGTGCAGTGACTCGACGCCGCGGAACGCCCGCAGATATTGGGCCTGCGGGCGTGGCAGACTGTTTAAAGTGTCGCGTCGCATGGCTTTATGGATGAAACCGCGTCGGATTGCGGCGTTTCAAATGATTTGCTTTCGTGACGGCCTACGTGTTGGTGAAATGCGCGCGCTCTCTACCAATATGACATATTTGTGACAACAAGGCTCGCGGAATGTCAAAGAGCAACTCGATCGTCGTTTTTGGTTCGGCCAACGTTGATTTGGTCGTGCGGTGCGCACGGCTGCCACGGCCGGGCGAGACCGTGACGGGGTCGGGCCACCAGTTGCTTCCGGGTGGCAAGGGTGCAAACCAGGCGCTCGCCGCACGACGCGCTGGCGGCGACGTGTCGTTTTGCGGCGCGGTTGGTCGGGACGCGTTTGCCGACACTGCGCTCGCGAACCTTATCGAGGCCGGAGTCGGACTGGACGGCCTGCATCGTATCGACGCGCCGACGGGCCTCGCTTCAATATGCGTGGATGCATCCGGCGAGAACGCAATCGCGATCTCTCCCGGAGCCAACGCGGCCGCAGCGCTCGCACGAGACATGACGGCCGACGATCTGCTCGTCACGCAAAACGAAGTCCCGGCCGCGGCCGTTGGCGAGGCGCATCGCCGTGCGAAGGCGGCTGGCGCGCGCGTCGTCCACAACGCGGCCCCCGCCGCGCCGCTCAGTGCCGATCAGATGCAGCTTATCGACGACCTGATCGTGAACGAGCTCGAATTCGCGGAAATCGCGCGCGCGTTCGATAGCGCACCCGACCCAACGCCTGAAGGTTTGTTAGCGCTTGCCAAGGCGACAGAGACCCGCATCGTCGTGACGCTCGGGCCCGCAGGTGCGCGCGCTGCACTTGGCGGCGTGCTGCTGGACGTTCCGGCGCGGGCGATCAAGCCTCTTGATACGACCGGCGCGGGAGATGCGTTTGTCGGCGCGTATGCCGCAGCTTTGGCGGCCGGAGGCGACGACGAGGCCGCGCTCAGCTTTGCCGTCGCAGCAGGCACGCTCGCGTGTCTTGCCCTCGGCGCACAGTCGAGTTCGCCAACGGCTGCCGAGATAGAGGCGCACCTCTCGGGGGCCTAAGCCGCCTGCAACTCTGCCGGTGGCTCCTTGGCGCCGGTCATGAAGGCCACGGCATCGGCCATCGAGTGCGCGTCTGGCTTGATGACGCATAGCCTGCGGCCAAGACGGTGGACGTGAATGCGGTCCGCGACCTCGAACACATGCGGCATGTTGTGAGAAATCAGAACGATCGGAAGCCCGCGGGCGCGGACGTCCTGAATAAGCTCAAGCACGCGTCGGCTCTCTTTAACGCCAAGAGCAGCGGTCGGCTCGTCCATAATGATGACCTTCGAGCCGAAGGCTGCTGCCCGCGCGACAGCCACGCCCTGACGCTGGCCGCCCGACAATGTTTCGACCGCCTGATTGATGTTCTGGATCGTCAGCAGACCCAATTCGGAGAGCTTCGCCCGGGCCTGCCGCTCCATCTCTGTGCGATCGAGTTTTCGGAATACGCTGCCAAGGATGCCGGGCTTTCGAAGTTCGCGCCCCATGAACATGTTGTCGGCGATCGAGAGGGCAGGGGAGAGCGCGAGGTTCTGGTAGACCGTTTCGATGCCTTCTTCGCGGGCTGCTTGTGGCGAGCCGAAGTGGACGCGCCGGCCGTCGAGCGTGATCTCGCCGCTGTCCGGCTGGATCGCGCCTGAAATCGCTTTGATGAGCGTCGTCTTGCCGGCGCCGTTGTCGCCGATCACCGCGAGGACTTCGCCAGGGTAGAGATCGAAGTCGGCATGGTCGAGCGCCACCACGCGGCCATAGCGTTTGACGAGGCCGCGCGTTTGCAGGATCGGCTGCAGGCTTTCTGCGCTCATGTCGCGACCTTCCGGATCCACTGATCAATTGCGACGGCAGAAATGATGAGCACGCCAATCAGAAGGTAGGTCCATTGCGGGTCTGTCCCGATGAGCCGCAGGCCGAGCGAGAACACCCCGACGATAAGCGCGCCGAACAGCGTGCCGAGGATGGATCCCCGGCCACCGAACAACGATATGCCGCCGATCACGACCGCGGTGATGGACTCGATGTTGGCAAATTGACCGGCCGTTGGAGAAACCGATCCGATGCGCCCGATAAGTGCCCAGCCTGCAAGCGCGCAGATGAGGCCCGCGACCACGTAAACCGAGATCAGCGTCCGCTTGACTTGCACGCCTGAGAGTTCGGCCGCGTCCGGGTCGTCGCCAATCGCGTAAACATGCCGGCCCCAGGCCGTGTGATTGAGGATGTAGTTGAGCACGATCACGAGGACGACGAGTGCGATCACACCGTAGGTGAAGACCGCTCCGCCTATTCGGATCTTCTCGCCGAAGAATTGCAGGATCTCGGCTTGCTGCGCGATGTCCTGCGAGCGGATGGTCTCGTTGGCGGAATAGAGGAAGTTCGTGGCGAGCACGATCTGCCACATGCCGAGCGTGACGATGAACGGCGGGAGCCGCACGATCGCGACGAGCGCACCGTTGATGAACCCGCAGAGCGCCCCGCACGCAAAGCCACAGAGCACCGCAAGTTCCGGCGGCAGGCCATAGCGGAACGTGAACTGGCCCATCACGACGGACGAGAGCACCATGATCGCGCCGACCGAGAGATCGATGCCGGCTGTCAGGATCACGAGCGTCTGGGCCGCGGCGACGATGCCGACGATTGAGACCTGTTGCAGGATGAGGGTCAGCGCGAATGGCGAGAAGAACTTGCTGCCAAGCAGCAGCCCGAAGACGGCGATCGACGTCAGCAGGACGATGAGCGGGACGATTGCCGGGTTCGAGTGCAGGATGTGCTGGATCTTGCCGAGCAGCGACCGCTTGCCATCCTCAAATGACGCGACCTGCCCGTCGCTACCGGCCAAGCCGTGCTCGTAGTCGTCAGCGGATGCCACAGCCGCTCCCCGCATCGATGGATGTCAGACGCAAAACCGGCACCGGACCAAAATTGCGGGTCCGGTATCGGCCGAGACGAGACCACGCGCCGGCCAGGAGGCGAGCGCGTGGTGCAGGCGTTTGAGGCGTCAGCCCCAGCAGCGATCGGTGCCGGTCTTGGTGTCGATCGATTCGACACCTTCAGCCGGCTTGTCGGTGACAAGGGCCACGCCGGTGTCGAAGAAGCTCTTGCCTTCCGTCGGTTTCGGCTTGGTGCCGTCCTTGGCGAAGGCTGCAATGGCTTCGACGCCCTTCGACGCCATCAGCAGCGGGTACTGCTGCGAGGTCGCGCCGATGACGCCTTCCTTGACGTTCTTGACGCCGGGGCAGCCGCCGTCGACGGAGACGATCAGGACGTCCTTCTCGCGGCCAACAGCCTTCAGCGCTTCGTAGGCGCCAGCCGCGGCCGGCTCGTTGATCGTGTAGACGACGTTGATGTTTGGGTCCTTCGTCAGAAGGTTTTCCATCGCCTTGCGGCCACCTTCCTCGTTGCCGGCCGTCACCTCGTTGCCGACGATCCGCGGATCTTTCTCGTCGCCCCACTTATTCGGGTCGCCGAGGTCGATGCCGAAGCCCTTCAGGAAGCCCTGGTCGCGGAGCACGCCGACAGATGGCTGGCTCACCGCGAGGTCGAGCATCGCAATCTTGGCATCCTTGGCTTTGTCGCCGAGCGAGGCTTTCGCCCACTTGCCGATCAGTTCGCCGGCCAGGAAGTTGTCTGTCGCAAACGTTGCGTCAGCGGAATCAATCGGCTCAAGCGGCGTGTCGAGTGCGATCACAAGGATCCCTGCATCGCGCGCCTGTTTGACCGAGTTGACGATTGCCTTGGTGTCAGACGCGGTGATCAGGATGCCCTTCGCGCCATCGGCAATGCAGGTCTCGATGGCAGCAACCTGGCTCTCGTGGTCACCGTCGATCTTGCCGGCGTAGGACTTCAGGTTGATGCCGAGTTCCTTGGCCTTGGCCGTGGCACCTTCCTTCATCTTCACGAAGAACGGGTTGGTGTCGGTTTTGGTGATCAGGCAGGCGCCGACGTCAGCCGCGGTTGCGCTCGCAGAGAATGCGAAAGACGACAGCGCGAGCGCCGAAGCGGCGGCCAGTATCTGGGTAGGTTTCAACGTTTTCTCCCTGGGTTTCCGGCGACGGTATCCGGCGCGCCTGCTTCGAACGGCAGGTGTCGATCCGGAAGGCCGGTTGGCAAATCGGGCGCTATTCGCGAGCGCCTCAAATTGATGGTTCCACTTGTTGAACCGCGTGTCACCCATAATTGTGCCTTGAGCGTTGACGAGGCAGGGCTGCCTCGGCAGCTCTGCTGGCGTCAGGCCCCGCGGCCGCGAGAGCCGGGGCGGACAGCCTCGAGCGCTGCGACATCGCCGCCGCAAATCTGAGCCTCATGCGCGACGATGGTCTCGATCGGCCAATGCCACCATGCGACTGCATTGAGCCGCGCGATGGTGGCGTCGTCGAAGCGCATGCGTACGATTTCCGCGCGGTTGCCAGCGACGATCGCGTAACTCGGTACCGAGCCGCCGACGACCGCGCCAGCACCCACAATGACGCCGTTGCCGATCCGCGCGCCAGGCAGAACAGTTGCGCCCTGGCCGATCCAAACATCGTGACCGATGACGGTATCAGGCCCGGGTGCCGGCACTGACGCGCGGCCTTGCGGCGGGCCGCCACCGAAGATGAAGAACGGAAAGCTTGAGATCCCATCGAAGCGGTGGTTCGCCGAGGACGTGATGAATGTGGCTGCGTGCGCGATCTGGCAGAAGCGGCCGATGATCAGGTGCTCGGGCGAGAACGCGTAGAGATGTGGCGCGAGCCGCGCGGCCCAGTCGCGCGGTGGATCGAATGAGCTTGCGTACGTGTAGTCGCCAACATCGAAGCGCGGATGCGTGATGACCGGCTTCAGAAACACCGTGCCCGTGTGCCTGGACCCGTCGGCAAGCATGACCGGGTTGCGCGTCTGCGGCGGCGGAAACGGGGGGCGTGAGCGGGAGGGCATCTGCGGCTCCTGTGGGCATGCGCGTGCGCTTGAGTTGGTATTTCAAGCGGCGCAGGTCTCTGCGAAGCGAACGGAGGTGTCTAGAATGAGCACGGAGCGATTAAGCCGCGCAAACCGACCAAGTTTGGACGGTCCGCCGGGTTTCACCGCTGTATTTCTGCAACGGCCGTCTTCGTCCTAATGATGTGGCGCTCATTGCAGCCCAGATCCGTGACCATTCCTGTTTCCGATGCCAGCAGGGGAAAGGAATTCGAGGATGGACGTTACAAATCTTATTTCCGAGTGGAACCAGGCTGGTGTCCAAGGCGGCATTCCGAATGACTTGCCGACGGTTATGACTATTGATCCCGGCGATGATATTCAAGGTGCGATCAAAAGCGCTCACGATGCTGGTGGTGGCGTCATCGTTTTAAACGAGGGCACCTACAGGGTCTCAGACACAATCTACTTTGAAGATGATGTGGTCCTCCGCGGGGCTGATCGCGAAGACGTCGTGATCGAATCGACCATCCGCTCACCGCACAGCGGGAAGCCGACATTCTTTTTCATCGACGACAAGAACAGCGGCATCGAGAACATGACGCTGGACTACATTGTGCCCGGGCGCAGCACCGATCCGCATGACTACACAAGCGATCCGGGCGGCCAGAAGGATCTCTATTCCGGTCACATCCGAATATCAGCCAACAGCAACAACAACTGGATCAAGGACGTCAACATCCTCAACGCCGGATCTGATCCAGTTAATGTCGAAGGCGACCACAACACGCTTACGGGCAATTTCGTCAGTGGCGCGTTCAATAAGGGTGGCGGTGACGGGTATTACCGCGTCAAAGGCGACCACAACCTGATGATCGATGAAACGGTCGAGGGTATTCGCCACCTCGGCATCCAGAACGGCGCAGAACATAACGTGCTCACGGAGTCCGTTCTCACAACAGACGTCAACTTTCACACGGGCGATGCCGGCAGCAACCTGGTTGAAGGAAACCAGATCAATATTCCGTATGAGCACGTCTGGTTTCCCATCGGGACCGGGGCTGCGAAATACGGACATTTGCCGCCGGGTCCTAACAACGTCCTGGTCAACAACCAAGTGAGCCACGAGCACGATTACCGGGCGATCACGCAGGACGAAGGCGTCGTCTACACGTATCCGGGCTTCATCAATGGCGGGGAGCGTCAAAGGCCGACGGCGACGGATTGGGAGGTGCCGGCAAGCGGCAAGTTCTTCGATGGCTGGCGCCCGGGCGAACCCGATCAAGGCAGCGCGGCGGATGCAGCCATCTACCTGATCGATGCGAACTCAGATGAGGTGATTGCCGAACTCGAAGGCCTGATGCAGGTGACGCCGGAGGCCTTCGGCAACCTCACAATCAGAGCCGATGGTCCTGACGGCTTAGACGTTGGCAGTGTCCGGATGACGCTGAATGACGACCACACGCAGGTTGAGAACCAGCAGCCCTACGCCTTGTTCGGCAACCGCGGCGATGATTACTTCGGCGGGGCAGCGCTCGCCGACGGGCAAAACACGCTTCAGCTCGACTTCTACAGCGGCGCGAACGGCAATGGAGAGCTGCTGCACACGCAGACGGAAACGTTTGAGCTTGCCGCGCGCAACACGCAGTTCCTGGCTGAGTTTTTCAACACGTCGCGTCTGTCCGAGTTGGGCGACTTCGACTTCAGCGCGCCACCTGACAAGACGATGCTTGTCGACGAGATCTCGATCGATGCTGGCGCTGGTCCCATTTGGGAGGGCGGCCCGGGAGACAACGTTGCTGTCAGATACACCGGCGAGATCAATATTGAGACGGCGGGCGAGTATCTGTTCCGCCTGACCAGCGATGACGGGTCGAAGCTGTTCGTCGATGGCGTCGAGCTGATCGACAACGACAAGGTGCAAAAGGCGACAGAGACGTCGGCGAGCGTTCAGCTCAGCGCCGGGACGACGGACATCGAGGTTTTGTACTTCGAGAGGACCGGAGAGGCGACGCTGGATCTCGACTGGCAATTGATGTGACGGCGGCGGCGGCAGCGGGTGCCCGGCCGGACGTTCGTCAGCTCCACTTGATCGAGCAGCCCATGCTCGGATGCTGCACATCGGGGCCTGATCCGGTCTCTCCGATCAGCCGCATCGCGTCGACCAGATCGCGCGTGCGCCCTTCGGGATCGTTCATCCCTGCGCTGTCGAGGCGGCCGCGATACTGCAATTCGCCCTTCGCATTGAGGCCGAAGAAGTCGGGCGTACAGACCGCGCCGTAGGCTTTACCCACCGACTGGTCCTCATCGACGACGTAGCCGAACCCGAACCCGTGCGCCGCTGCAAACTCCGTCATGCGCGGCGGCGCGTCCTCCGGGTAACCGCGGTAGTCGTTGGACATGATCGCGACAAAACCGATGCCATCGGCGGCGAGTTCTTTCGCGTCGGCTGCCATCCTTTCGGCAACGGCCTTTACATACGGGCAGTGATTGCAAATGAACGCGACGACGAGCCCGTTCGCGCCCATCGCCGACGCCCGCGTGATCGTTTCGCCGTCTGGCGTTTTGAGCGAGAAGCCGGGGGCCTGATGGCCGCTCGCGACGGCGGGTGTCTCTAGCAGCATGGGGTAACTCCTGCCGGGGGTGCGTGTGTTGACCGCACGTTACACGACGAGCTGTGCGCGCCAACAGGCTGCCGGCTCCGGACCGCTGCCAGCCGAGCGTCAGCCTGAAGCGTGAACCTTCCGCGGGCCGGTTGCGACCGATGAAGCGAGCCCCCTCGATGCCGTCGGGGCGGTCAACCATCGGAAAGGACGTCTCATGACACGGACCCACACGGTCGCGGTTGCAGCTTTGATCGCGGCCGCCATGCTCTCACAGGCCAGCACATCGGCTAGCGCAAAGGCCTACTGCGTCTACTCGGCTGAAGACATCTCGGGCAACCGCGTGGCCGCAGCCGGCACGCACCGCAAAAAGATGAGTGCTGCATGCAATCGCGCCAGGCGCCAGTGCAACCGCCAGCTCAAGCGCAAACGCTCGCGCGGTGAATTCGGCCGCTCGAAAGGCGCATCAACGAGCTGCGTTCGCATCGCGGCGGAGCACAAGTAAGTAGCGGTAACGGTCCAAAACGGAGAGCTTTGATCGAGTTTGGATGCCCCGGTTCAGTCCGCGCCTTGCGCATCTCGGCGCTCTACGGCCCACAATCCTTATGCAGCGGAGATCGTCCGACAACGACGGTCCGGCCAACGTCGATTTCTGAGATCGGACGTCATCGTGCAGTGCGCCGGGAACGAAGGTCCGTTTGTCGGCTATTGGTTCGAAGCTGGACTTGGTTGGGTGGCTCAGCATGGCCGTTATTGAGGCTTAAGCCGCTGGACTTTGAGCTCAGACGCGAACTTCCCGAGCTTTCGCCCAGGCCGTCGAGCGCAACAATCTATGAGACGGCGGGGAGGGAATTGCGAAGGTCGTGGTGGAGCCGAGGGGGATCGAACCCCTGACCTCATCGCTGCCAGCGATGCGCTCTCCCAGCTGAGCTACGGCCCCGGACCATCGGTCGGACACTGGTACTGATCGCTGCCCGCGCACGCAACTGCAAAGTGGCAGTCGCATGTAACAGGCAGCCGACCCGTCGCCCGATCAGGTTTCGTCGTCTTTCTTGCCGGCGGGCACGATGTCCTCGACAGACGTGTCGTCGTCTTCTTCGGGCGCGAGGAACGTGTCGTCCTCGGTCTCATCGTCGTCGTCGGCTTCGTCGACCTCAGCGTCTTCAAGGCTGACGACCTCGACGTCGTCTTCAGACGCTTCTTTTTCCTTCTCTTCAGGCTTTTCCTCGACCTTCGGCTTTTCAACCGGCGTGTCTTTGCGCGGCGGAGGCGCGGTCGCGATCACATACGTTTCTTCGCAAATCGGGCACACAATCGGGTCGCGATTGAGGTCGTAAAAGCGGGCGCCGCATTGACCGTTCTGGCAGGTGCGTTTGGTGCCGCGAGGGTCGGTCGCTTCCATGCTCGTTCCATTATGTGGTGGGGAGGCCTTAAGCCGCGAGGCACTGCCATGCGCGCGCGCCGTTGTCAAAGGCCGTTTGCGGCTGGCGCGTTGACAATCCGTGCCGACCCGCCGTTTCTGGCCGCTGACCCGCCACCTCATCCGAAAGCCGCCGCCGATGCCGTCTGAGACTCAACTGAAGAGCCACGGCGGACCTGCGCGCCCGCTCAGCGCCGTCGGTGCAACGGCTTTTCGGGGCGCCATCCGGGTGCCGGGCGATAAGTCGATTTCGCACCGCGCGCTGATTTTCGGCGCGCTGGCAACGGGCGAGACGCGGATCACGGGCATGCTGGAAGGCGAGGATGTCCTGAATACCGCGAAGGCCATGGCGGCGATGGGGGCGGCTGTCGAGCGGGATGGCAGAGATTGGGTGGTGCGCGGCCGGGGGACGGGCGGGCTGGTGCAGCCGGACGGCGACCTGGATTTTGGCAACTCAGGCACGGGCGTCAGGCTGGTGATGGGCGCAATTGCCGGTCACCCGATCGCCGCGCGGTGTGTGGGTGATGTGTCGCTCTCCAGCCGGCCGATGCGGCGTGTGCTCGGGCCGTTGAGCGAAATGGGCCTGCTGACCGAGCCGGCCGACGCTGCCCGCCTGCCGATGACGCTTAAGGGGTCCGACCGGCTCGTGCCGATGACCTACACGCTTCCCGTAGCCTCAGCGCAGGTGAAATCCGCAATTTTGATCGCAGGGCTGATGACGCGGGGCGCAACGACCGTGATCGAGCCCGAACCCACGCGCGACCATACCGAACGGATGCTCTCCTACTTTGGCGCAGAGATCGACGTGGGCGACACCGCCGAGGGCCGGTGCATTGTGCTCAACGGCCCGGCTGAGTTGACCGGCCGCCCGGTGCACGTGCCGTCCGATCCGAGTTCGACGGCGTTTCCTGTTGCAGCAGCGTTGCTCGTGCCGGGGTCGGATCTGACCGTCCAGGGCGTGCTCGCCAACCCGACACGGACCGGGCTCTACACGACGCTGCGCGAGATGGGCGCGGATCTCACGATGGAAAACGTACGCGAGGAGGGCGGCGAGCCGATCGCAGACGTTCATGTGCGCGCGTCATCGTTGAAGGGGGTCACTGTGCCGCCTGAACGCGCGCCGTCGATGATCGACGAGTATCCGATGCTCGCGGTGATCGCGGCGTTTGCTGATGGTACAACGCGCATGGAAGGGCTCGGTGAACTCCGGGTGAAAGAGACGGACCGACTGGCTGCGACGGCGGACGGCTTAAGCGCCAATGGCGTCGATGTCAGCATCGATGGCGACGCGCTCGTCGTCCGCGGCAACGGTGGCGCGGCGCGCGGTGGCGGTACCGTCGCGACGCACCTCGATCATCGGATCGCAATGGCGTTTCTGGTCATGGGGCTTGCGAGCGAACGGCCCGTGACCGTCAACGACGCGACGCCCATCGCGACCAGCTTCCCGGAGTTCGAAGACCTGATGACGGGCCTTGGCGCGCAGTTCAGCCCCTGCGAGGCGCGCGCATGATCATCGCAATTGACGGTCCGGCAGCCTCCGGCAAGGGCACGCTTGCCCGTCGCATTGCCGAGCACTTCAACCTGCCGCACCTGGACAGCGGTCTGCTTTACCGGGCGACGGCCCGCGATGTCCTGGCCGCCGACAAGGACCTGCGAAACTCAGCCGATGCCGAGGCGGCAGCCCACAATATTGATCCCGCCACGCTCCAAGACGAGCGCCTCCGCCATCGCGGCATCGGAGAGGCTGCTTCAATTGTCGCGAAGTTTCCGGGCGTGCGCGCGGCGCTGTCGGACTTTCAGCATGCGTTTGCGCATCAACCGGGCGGCGCGGTCATCGACGGGCGCGACATCGGCACTGTCGTCTGTCCGGATGCCGACGTTAAGATTTTCGTCGTCGCCGATGTCGAGGAACGCGCGCGGCGGCGGTTTCTGGAGCTTGAGGCCCGCGGGGAGCCCGTGACGCGCGAGGGCGTGCTGCTCACGATCCGGCAGCGGGACGAGCGGGATCGGACGCGGACGGAATCGCCAATGCGCGCGGCCGACGACGCGGAGTTGCTGGACACCACCAACTTGGATATAGAGACGGCTGTCGCTGCCGCGCTGCAGTTGATCAAGAGGAAGATCGACCGGCCTGATCCCGCCTGAGCGGGTTCAAATTTTCAACCGGTCGGGGTTTTGACGCCCCATCCGCGCGCGCCGCACCGAAATCAACGCAGACACCTTTTGGCGCTGCCGGGCCAGTCCGGGCGGTGCCTTATTAGCTTTGGTGGCGATGCTTGTCCCGCCGGCAACGCCCGCCGCCACACACGGCTTAATGAACGGAGCACCCCTGAGAGCCCATGGCTATCGAAACACAAACGCAGTCCTCTGAACTGAACCCGTCGCTCGACGACTTCACAGCAATGCTCGACGAGACGCTCTCGTCTGATGTCACCTATGAGGGTCAAGTCGTTCGCGGCCGCGTGGTCGGCATCGAGAAAGACCTCGCCATCATCGACGTCGGCCTGAAAATGGAAGGCCGCGTGCCGCTGCGCGAATTTTCGCCGCCGGGCGCGCCTGAGACGACGATCAACGTCGGCGACACCGTCGAAGTCTATCTTGAGCGTATGGAAAACGCGCTGGGCGAAGCCGTGCTCAGCCGTGACAAGGCTCGGCGCGAAGAAAGCTGGGTTCGCCTCGAGAAGCAGTTCGAGGCCGGTGAGAAGGTCGAGGGCATGATCTTCTCGAAGGTCAAAGGCGGCTTCACGGTCGACCTCGACGGGGCCGTCGCCTTCCTGCCGGGCAGCCAGGTCGATGTGCGCCCAGTGCGCGACATTGGTCCGCTGATGCATCAAAAGCAGCCGTTCCAGATTCTGAAGATGGACCGCCGCCGCGGCAACATCGTCGTCTCGCGCCGCTCGGTGCTTGAGGAGACGCGGGCAGAACAGCGCGCAGACATCGTCGCGCGGCTTGCCGAAGGCCAGCAGATCGACGGCGTCGTCAAGAACATCACCGACTACGGTGCGTTTATCGATCTGGGCGGCATTGACGGCCTTCTGCACGTCACCGACATGGCCTGGCGCCGCGTCAATCACCCCTCGGAGATCGTCAACGTCGGCGATACGGTGAAGGTGCAGATCATCCGCATCAACCAGGAAACGCAGCGTATCTCGCTCGGCATGAAGCAGCTTCAGGCCGATCCATGGCTCGGCATCGAAGCCAAGTATCCGATCGAGGGCCGTTTCAAGGGCACGGTCACGAACATCGCCGACTACGGCGCGTTCGTTGAGCTTGAGCCGGGCGTTGAAGGCCTGATCCACGTCTCGGAAATGAGCTGGACCAAAAAGAACGTGCATCCCGGCAAGATCGTCTCGACGAGCCAGGAAGTCGAAGTCCAGATCCTCGAAGTTGATCCGAACAAGCGGCGCATTTCGCTTGGTCTCAAGCAGACGCAGGACAACCCGTGGGATGCCTTCCTTGCCGAGCATCCAAAGGGCTCAACGGTTGAAGGCCCGATCCGCAACATCACCGAGTTCGGCCTCTTTATCGGCCTCGACAGCGGCGTTGACGGGATGGTCCACCTCTCCGATCTCGATTGGAACAAGCCGGGCGACGAGGTCATCAAGGACTACAACAAGGGCGACACGATCAAAGCCGTTGTCCTCGATGTTGACCCGTCGAAGGAGCGCATCTCGCTGGGCGTCAAGCAGCTTGGCGGCGACCCGCTGAACGAGATCGAGAAGTTCAAGAAGGGCGACCCGGTCACCGGCGAAGTCGTCTCGATCCAGGATGGCGGCATCGAAGTGAAGATCTCGGATACCGACATCACAGCCTTCATCAAGCGCGCTGACCTGTCGCGCGACCGGTCAGAGCAGCGGCCGGAGCGGTTTAGTGCCGGCGACAAGGTCGATGCGGCCGTGACGCAGGTGGATCGGGCGTCGCGCCGGATGAACCTGTCGATCAAGGCGCTTGAAATCGCGGAAGAGAAACAGGCCGTCGCACAGTTCGGTTCCTCCGACTCAGGTGCTTCGCTCGGCGATATTCTGGGCGCTGCCATCAAGCGGCGCGGCAGCGACGGCGACGAAGGCTAATCGGCTGTTGCCGCAGTTTGAGTGATTAGGGGAGGCGTTCGGGAAACCGGGCGCCTCTCCCGCGTTACGGGTATGTCACCCCGCACGCGCGGCCTTCCCGAAGAACCGGTAGGCGCCTATCTTTCCCATAGGCCGAACAGCACACGAGGCGACTTATGAGCGTTGACGTTGAGACGGTGATCGAACGGCGGCAATTGCGGCGCCAAGTCGGTCTGTGGCGCGGCCTTGCGATCCTCGCGGGCGTCGTGGTGCTGGCGGCGTTTGCCGCTGTGCGCGCAAGCGATAGCGGCGTCCTCGCCCAGGGCCAGATTGCGCGCGTTACGATCGAGGGCATGATCACCGATGATCGCAAGCGTCTGCAGATGCTCGACAAGATCGCGAAGGCGGATCACGTCAAAGGCCTGATCGTCTACGTCAACTCGCCGGGCGGCACCGCGACGGGTGGCGAAGGACTTTACAAGGCGCTGCGCCAGGTGGCCGAGAAGAAGCCGGTTGTCGCACAGTTCGGTACAGTCGCAGCGTCGGCTGCGTATATGGCGGGGCTTGGCACCGACCATATCGTCGCGCGCGAGAATTCGATCACTGGTTCGGTTGGGGTCATCATGCAGTGGCCAAACGTCAAGGGCCTGCTTGAAAAGCTCGGGGTTCGCATGAACCAGCTCAAGAGCGGTGAGCTGAAAGCCGAGCCGAACCCATTCGAGGACATGACGCCGGCGGTGCGCCAGCACACCATGCAAATGATCCAGGAGAGCCAGCGCTGGTTCGTGAACCTGGTCGAGACGCGCCGGAAAATCGCAGCGTCTTCGGTGCCGGGTCTTCTAGAGGGCGCTGTCTACTCTGGCCGGGCCGCGCGCGACTATAAGCTTGTCGACGCGCTCGGCTCTGAAGATGACGCGAAAGCCTGGATGGTGAAAGAGCGCAAGGTCGCAAGCGAACTCCGCGTTGTCGACTGGAAGCCGCGGAGCGACTTTGGTTGGCCGACCTCCGGTGCGCTGGCCTGGATCGGTTCGCTGGTCGGTTTCGACGTCGATGCCTTCCGGCGTTTGGCGCCTGAGCTTTCGGCAGTTGGGCTTGACGGTTTGCTGCTTGTTTGGCAGCCTTCAAAAAGCTAGCAGTTACAAAGACTTTGCGTGTGGGGTCGGCGTGATTAAGTCAGAGTTGATTAACCGGATTGCGGCCGTCAATCCGCATCTGTTTCATCGCGATGTCGAGAAGATCGTCAACGTCGTGCTCGACGAGATCGTCGAGGCGTTGTCGCGCGGCGAGCGGGTGGAGCTTCGCGGCTTCGGCGCGTTTACCGTGAAGCATCGCGCCGCGCGGACGGGGCGCAACCCGCGGACGGGTGATTCCGTTGAGGTTGACGAGAAGTACGTGCCGTTCTTCAAGACAGGCAAAGAGCTTCGTGAGCGGTTGAATTCTGGGGCCGCTCCAGACAACCCGGCGGAGCAGCAGAGCGCGTCGCCCACGGTCTAGGCCGCTATTATTCGGAGTTGAGTTCCCGTGCTGTCCCGCTTCCTGATGACTGTCATTGCCTTCGTCGCAGCGCTCCTCCTTGTGACGCTTGCGCTCGCAAACCGGCATGATGTCCGCCTTGCGCTCGACCCGTTCAATCCGGCAACCGGCCTCTCCGTCGAGATCCCTTTCTTCTTCTACTTGTTTGCAGCACTTGTCGGCGGCGTGATGCTCGGCGGGTTCGCCACCTGGTTCGGCCAGGGCAAGTGGCGAAAGACGGCGCGGCAGCGGACGCAGGAGGCGATGCGCTATAAAGGCGAAGTCGACCGGCTGACCCGCGAGCGCGATAGCCACGTGGAAGCGGCCAAGAAGCTTGCGTCGCAAACGCCGAGCAGTTCGGCAGCCAATGCGCCGCGTCCGCTCGCGATTGCCGGCCGGTAGTCTGCGTCATCGCGCAATCGTCTTTGCTTGGCATTGGTCTGCTGTCGGTCGGGCAACCTTGATCTGATCTGACATCGGGAGGGCGGTTGCGTGCGCATTGTCGATGCCGACACCGTTGACCGGCTTCTGCGCTACCCCGGCCTTGTCGATGTCTTGGCCGACGGGTTTCAAAGCGGTGCGAGCGCACCGCCGCGACATCACCACCAAATCGCGCGCGGCGATCTCGCGGAGCAAACGCTCTTGTTGATGCCCGCGTGGGCGACGGCTGCCCCGGATGGCGGGTATGCCTGCGTCAAGCTCGTCACGGTCACGCCGGACAACGCGGCGCGGAACGGGCTTCCCGCGGTGGCTGGCTGCGTATTGCTGTTCTCAGGGGATACCGGCGCACCGCTGGCGCTGATCGACGGCGCAAAGTTGACCGTCTGGCGGACGGCTGCCGCGTCAGCGCTTGCAAGCCGCCATCTCTCGCGGCCGGATGCCAAGCATCTTTTGATGATCGGCGCAGGCGCCCTCGCGCCCTACCTCATCCGCGCGCATGCGAGCATCCGCCCGATCGAGCATGTCACCATCTGGAACCGGACGCGCGCGCGGGCTGAAGAGGTCGGAGCGCAGCTCACGGGCGCGCCTTTCGCAGTCGCGGTGACCGGCGACCTCGATACAGCGATCCCTGAGGCGGATATCATTTCAGTCGCAACGCTGAGCGAGACGCCGCTCATCAGAGGCGACCTTTTGCGCGCAGGCCAGCACGTTGATTGCGTTGGCGCCTTCAAGCCGACGATGCGCGAGACGGACGACGCGGCGATTTCGAAAGCGACCGTCTGGGTCGACACGATGGCAGGCGGCACAACGGAAGCGGGCGACATCGTCATGGCGGTTCAGAGCGGTGCGCTGTCGGGATCGCAGATCGTTGGTGACCTCTTCGATCTCGCCGCGGGGCGGTGCCGGCAGCGGTCCTCAGACGAGGAGATCACCCTGTTCAAGTCGGTCGGTGCCGCGATTGAGGACCTGTTCGCAGCCGTTGCCGTCTACGAAGCCGATCTCGAGACCAGGAGCTAGACGCCATGACCATCGAAACTTGGCTCGCATTTGCCGTCGCCTCGGGCGTCCTGCTGGCAACACCGGGGCCGACGGTGCTCCTCGTCGTCTCTTATGCCTTCAACCACGGTTGGCGGTCAGCGTTGCCGTCGGTCGCGGGCGTCGCGCTTGGCGACCTCGTTGCGATGTCCGTATCGCTCATCGGCCTTGGCGCGCTGCTTGCCGCCTCGGCTGAACTCTACACGCTCCTGCGCTGGATCGGCGCGGCCTACCTCGTCTATCTTGGCATCCAGCTTTGGCGGGCGCGGTCTGACGGGCTGGCCGCCCGCGGAGACGCGGGCCCCGCGGACGGCGCAAAGATGTTGCGCACAACGTTTCTGGTGACGGTTTTGAACCCAAAGGGGATCGTCTTCTTCGTCGCGTTCGTCCCGCAGTTCGTCGACCCGGCCGCGGCCTACGCACCGCAAGCGCTCCTCATGATGGCGACATTTGTGGGCCTGGCCGTGTTGAATGCGGCAATCTATGCCGCCATCGCGACGCACGCGCGCGGCGCCGTCCAACGCCCGGCCGTCCAGCGTGCGGTCAACCGCGTCAGCGGCTCGATCCTGATCGGGGCCGGCGTCTATACCGCGTCGCTTCGCTCATGACGGTTGAAGTTAAGATCTGCGGGCTCAAATCGCGCGAGATGATCGACGTCGCGATTGACGCCGGTGCGGACTACATTGGCCTCGTCTCGTTCCCGAAGAGCCCGCGCCATGTCGAACTTGCAGCCGCCGCCGAGCTTGCCGCCCACGCTCAGATGCGCGCAAACGTGGTCGTCCTCGTCGTCGACCCGACAGATGCCGCGATCGCCGACATCGCAACGGAGATTGGTCCCGATTTCGTCCAGCTCCACGGTTCGGAGAGCCCCGACCGCGTGCGCGATATCGCCGGGCGGACGACCGCGAAACTGATTAAAGCGGTGCCCATTGCGACGGCCGATGATGCCGCCCGTGCGACGGACTACTGCGATGCAGCCGACATGCTGCTTTTTGATGCGAAGCCGGCGCCGGGGTCGGACCTGCCGGGCGGCAACGGCGCGGCGTTCGACTGGCAGCTCGTCTCGGGCATCGACGCGCCGATCCCGACGATGCTGTCAGGCGGCCTGACGCCCGACACGGTCGCGGGTGCCATTCAGCAAACCGGCATTGGCGCGGTCGATGTCTCGTCCGGTGTCGAGGCCCGGCGCGGCGAGAAAGACGCCGCGTTGATCCGCGCATTTGTGGCCGCCGCCAAGTCCCTGTAGACCATCGGTTTCGCAGTTGTCGGCACGCCCGCCGGCCGACGCGAGCCGCAAACGTTTCATCCGCCAGCAAGGTCAGATTTCATGCCGAGCGCAGATCACGCCGATCTCAAGGAGCCCAAGCGCAACACGTTCCGCGAAGGTCCGGACGAGCAGGGCCACTTCGGCCAGTTCGGTGGCCGGTTCGTCGCTGAAACCCTGATGCCGCTGATCCTTGAGCTTGAAGCCGCTTACACCGCGGCGAAGGCGGACCCTGCGTTCCAGGCGGAGCTGACAAGTCTCCTGAACAACTACGGCGGGCGCCCGTCGCCGCTCTATCTTGCCGAGCGCATGACGGAAGAGCTCGGCGGCGCGAAGATCTACTTCAAGCGCGACGAGCTCAATCACACCGGCAGCCATAAAATCAATAACTGCCTTGGCCAGATCCTGCTCGCGCGGCGCATGGGCAAGCCGCGGATCATCGCAGAGACCGGCGCGGGCCAGCATGGCGTCGCCGTCGCCACGGTGTGCGCGAAGTACGGCATGCCGTGCGAAGTCTACATGGGCGCGACGGATGTCGAGCGTCAGTCGCCGAACGTCGCGCGGATGAAGCTGCTTGGCGCGAAGATCAATCCCGTCACCTCCGGCGCCGGCACGCTTAAGGACGCCATGAATGAGGCGCTGCGGGACTGGGTTACCAACGTCGATGATACGTACTACATCATCGGAACCGCGGCGGGCCCGCACCCGTATCCGGCGATGGTGCGCGATTTCCAGTCAGTAATTGGCCGGGAAGCGCGCGAACAGTGCCTCGAATGCGAGGGCCGCTTGCCGGACGCGATCGTCGCCTGCATCGGCGGCGGCTCAAATGCCATCGGGCTCTTCCACCCGTTCCTCGATGATGAGAGCGTCAAGATCTACGGCGTCGAAGCCGGCGGCCATGGCATTGACGTCGACAACGGCCATGCCGCCTCGATGACTGGCGGCGCACCGGGCGTCCTGCATGGCAACCGCACCTATCTGCTGCAGAACAACGATGGCCAGATCCTCGAGGGCCACTCGATCTCAGCCGGCCTCGACTATCCGGGCGTCGGGCCGGAGCACGCATGGCTGAAGGACACTGGCCGCGTGACCTACGTGCCGGCGACGGACAAGGAAGCGCTTGACGCGCTGCAACTGTGCACGCGGCTCGAAGGGATCATTCCGGCGCTTGAGCCGTCACATGCGCTCTCGTACGTGACGAAGCTTGCACCGCAGATGGGCAAGGACGAGATCCTGATCATGAACCTCTGTGGCCGCGGCGACAAAGACCTGTTCACCGTCGCCTCAGCCATCGGCCTCGACATCTAAACCGCAGATGCCCCGCGCCTGACCTGACACGCCGCCGACCGGACCGCTTGACGCCGATGACACCGAACACCCGCCTCGACACCACGTTTGCCCGGCTGAAGGACGAGGGCCGGAAGGCCTTTGTTGCCTTCATCACGGCCGGCGATCCTGATCCCGAAACGTCGGCCGCTATACTCAAAGGCTTGCCGGCATCGGGCGTCGACGTCATCGAACTCGGCATGCCGTTTTCTGATCCGATGGCCGATGGCCCGGCGATCCAGGCATCATCGCTGCGCTCGCTCGAAGCTGGCGGATCGCTTGCTGGCACGCTCGCGCAGGTCAAAGGTTTCCGTATTGGCGACGACGCGACGCCGATTGTGTTGATGGGCTACTACAATCCGATTTTTCGCTACGGCGTCGAGCGGTTCCTGGACGACGCTTCCGAAGCCGGCGTCGATGGCCTCATCGTCGTCGACCTGCCGCCGGAAGCCGATGACGAACTCTGCCTGCCCGCCGCCGCAAAGGGCATCAGCTTCATTCGCCTGGCGACGCCGACAACCGATGCCAAGCGCCTGCCGCGCGTCCTCGAGAACACGTCCGGCTTCGTTTACTACGTTTCGATTACCGGCATCACCGGGGCTGCGACGCCGGACACCAGCGCGGTTGGCGCCCGCGTTGCCAGCATCAAGGCGAGCACCGAATTGCCCGTTTGCGTGGGCTTCGGCGTAAAGACGCCAGAGCAGGCGCGGGCCATTGCGGCCTGTGCTGACGGCGTGGTGGTCGGCTCGGCGATCGTGTCACGGATCGCAGAAACCTTGGATGAGCAGGGCCGCGCAACTGGCGAAACGGCGGCGCATACCCTAGATCTCGTCAAGACATTAAGCGGTGCGCTGCGGTAGGTCCGGCGGAAGTTCGGCCCCACCACCCGACTATCGCTGAGCGCCGTGTCGCAAGAGGAGTGGCTAGCCCCGTGAACTGGATCAGCAACGTCGTCCGGCCGCGCATCCGCAGCTTTCTGACGACCAAGCGCGAGGTGCCCGACAACCTCTGGATCAAGTGTCCCGACAGCGGACAGATGGTCTTCCACAAGGACTTGGAAGCCAACCAGTTCGTCGTGCCCGGCTCGAACTATCACATGCGGATGTCGTCAGCAGACCGGTTCCGCACGACATTTGACGACGGCGTTTTTACACCCGTGCCACTGCCTGACGTGGCGGCCGACCCCCTCAAGTTTCGGGATGGGCGGCGATACGTCGATCGGTTGAAAGATGCGAAGGCGAAGACCGAGTTGAGCGACGCCGTGCTCGTCGGCGAAGGCTTCATTGATGGCGCCCCCGTCGTGATGGCGGCGCAGGACTTCCAATTCATGGGCGGTTCTCTCGGCATGGCCGCGGGTGAAGCGGTGATCGCCGGGATGCTGCGCGCTGTCGAGCGGAACACGCCTTTCATTCTGTTTGCAGCGTCCGGTGGCGCGCGCATGCAGGAAGGCATCCTGTCACTGATGCAGATGCCGCGCACGACGATTGCCGTCCAGCGACTACGCGATGCAGGCCTGCCCTACGTCGTCGTCCTGACCGATCCGACGACGGGTGGCGTCACCGCCTCTTACGCGATGCTTGGCGATGTCCATATCGCAGAGCCCGGCGCTCTCATCTGCTTTGCCGGCCCGCGCGTCATCGAGCAGACAATCCGCGAACAGTTGCCTGAGGGCTTCCAGCGCGCCGAGTACCTGCTTGAGCACGGCATGATCGACATGGTCGTGCACCGCCACGACATGCGCGAGACGCTTGGTCGCCTCTGCCGGCTTCTGGGGCCCGCGGTCGAAGGCGAAGACGCCCACGACGACGAGGTCCCGCTGCTTGAGAGCCCGGATGCGGGAAGCCAGGGCGAGGGCGCGACGGCGGAGGGCGCCGCTGCAATCGTGGCCGCCGCCGCAGCGCAGGACGCAGAGGCGGTTGTTGACGCCGCCGACGCATTGGTCGAGACCGCGAAAGAGGTGGTCGAGAGCGTATCGGTGAACGGTACGCCGGACGCGAGCCAGGCGGGCAGTGATGACGGCGTCACCGGTGACGGAGCTGACAAAACAGCCGAGGCCGCCGAGAAGCCCAAGGCGGAACAGACGAGCTTGTTCAACGCGCTCGGGCTTGGCGGCAGTACGTGGAAGTCTGACGAGCCGGCCGCTGCAGACACGGACAAGACGCCCGTCACCAAGCCGTCGTCTGACGCCAAACCACGCGGCAGCAAAGCGTCCGCCAAGGAATGACGGCGCGCCTGCCGAGCGACACGCTGCTCGACGATATCAAGCAGCTTCACCCGCTGCTGATCGACCTTTCGCTTGAGCGCATCAACGCCCTGCTGGAGAAGCTCGGCAACCCCGAGCGGCGCCTGCCGCCAGTCATTCATATCGCTGGCACAAACGGTAAGGGTTCGACGGCTGCGTTCCTCACAGCCATCTGCCGCGCGGCCGGCCTCCGCGTTCACCGCTATACCTCGCCGCATCTGATCCGCTTTCATGAGCGGATCATGGTCGCCGGCGAGCCGATCAGCGAAGCAGCTCTCGTTGATGCGTTGGAGCACGTGCGGTCTGCAAATGCGGGCGCGCCGATGACGTTCTATGAGATCACGACGGCTGCCGCGTTTCTCGCATTCGCCGAGACGCCGGCTGATGTCGCGATCCTGGAAGTCGGCCTTGGCGGGCGGCTTGACGCGACGAATGTCATCGCAGCCCCGGCCGTGACCGTCATCACGCCCGTCGCAATGGATCACGCGGATAAGCTTGGCGGCACGATCGCTGAGATCGCGGGCGAGAAGGCCGGCATCGTGAAAGCGCGGGTGCCATGCATTGTCGGCCCGCAGACCGACGACGCCCGCCGCGTCATTCAGCAGCGGGCGACGAGCCTCGATGCACCGCTCACACTCTGGGGCGCTGACTTTGATTGCCACGTCGAGCGCGGCCGGGCGGTGTTTCAGGAAGACGGCAGCCTCATTGATCTGCCGCTGCCTGGCCTGCGCGGCCGTCATCAGGTCGTCAACGCCGGCGTCGCGGTCGCAGCCGCAAAGGCGTTCGCCGCGGCCACGTCGATACCGATCCCAGAGGATGCCATCGCCGGCGGGCTCCAATCGGTTGATTGGGCGGCCCGGATGAGCCCGGTTGCGGAAGGCCCGCTCAGGGCGGCGCTTGCGGCAGACGATGAACTCTGGATCGATGGCGGGCACAATCCTGCCGCAGGCCACGCGATCGCCGACACACTGTGCGGGCTGCAAGAGCAGGCGTCGCGGCCCACGATCCTGATTGCCGGCATGATGAGCCAGAAGGACTGGCGCGGTTACTTCGAGCCGTTCGTCGGCCTCGTGGCGCAGGTCATCACGGTGCCGGTGAAGGGGGCGTTCGACGAGGCGAACCCGCCGGAAGAGCTTGCGGCCAGTCTCGCCGACGCGTTCAGCCTCAAGACGGCGGCGGCACCTGATATTCCAACCGCACTCGCGATGGCTGGCAAGACCTCAGCCGAGCCGAAGCGGATCGTCATTTGCGGGTCGCTTTATCTCGCCGGTGCGGCGCTCGCGATCAACGAAGGTGTCGCGACGCGGATTGACTGAACAGCCGCGGCGCCAAAAAAAGCCCGGCACACCGGCCGGGCTTCTCGTCGTCTCGCAAATTGGATCGGCTCATGCGCCGACCGTTTCCTTGATCCAGGCTTCGAGCTTGCTCTTCTGGACCAGCGCGCCGGTGTGGCGGGCTGCGATCTCGCCATTCTTGAACATGATAAGCGTCGGCATCGCCTGGATCTGATACTTGTTGGTGATCTCAGGGTTTTGGTCGACGTCGATCTTCGCGACGGTGACGTTGCCGCTCATCTCGGTCGCAACTTCGTCGAGCGCAGGGGCCATCGCTTTACAGGGGCCACACCACTCCGCGAAGAAGTCCACGAGCACCGGCTTGTCGGACTTCAGAACTTCAGCTTCGAAGTCCGCGTCGGTCACCATTTTTGTCATGAGTATCTCCGTCTCCCGGTCGCCGGGCGTTTGATGTTAGGGCGACTTCCTACTCTGTCGCAGGTAGGTCGGCGGTCAGTCGAGATCAAGGGATGGCGGGTTTGCCGTCCAGAGGCGCTGCTCGGCTGCGTCGAGTCGTGAGGCGTTAATTTCCATGAGTCGCGGGCCGTCCGTCCAGAGCAACGCGGCGCGGATTTTCCGCCCGGGATAGATCGTCGCGAGCGCCAGCCGGTATGCCGCAAGCTGCAGGAGATAGGCGTCAGCGACGTCCTGTTCCTGCGTCGGTGGCGGACGGTTCGTCTTGAAGTCGACAATCAGAACATCGTGATCGGTCACAGCGAGCCGGTCGATCTGGCCGTTAATCCGGAGCGGCGTCAGGCCCGGACCCGGCGGCACGATTTCGGCGACCATCGAGACTTCCGCGCGGCTTCCCGACGCGAAAACCGGCGCAAACGACGGCTCGCCAAGGACGGCAAGCGTTTCTGCGACAATGCTTTCGCGCTGCTGCGCGGCAAGCTCCCGCGCGTGATCGGCAACAAAGGCGGTTGCGGCTTGCGCCCATGTCTCCGCCGGCAGGCCCGGCAAGTGCTGGAGTAGCGCGTGCGTGACGAGACCGCGGAGGAAGCGGCGGTTATCTGCGCGGTCTCTTGGTGCCGGTGACGGCGGATCTGCGACGGCTGTCGCTGGTTTGTCACGAGCCGCTTCGGGAAGGGGATCTCCCGTTTCGTCGACTTCGAGCGGGGCGAGACGTGATGGTGCAAGCGGCACGGTGCGCAGCGGTTCGTCCGGAGCAGCAGTTGAAGCCCACGCGGGCCGTTCGGTTGAGGCCGGATCAAGCGTCGGACGCGCCAGATCGCCTTCGGACGGGACGGCTTCAGTTGCGGGTTCGCCTTCGAGCCGCTGTACCGTGAGCCCAACGTCGTTCTCAACCGCGGCGGTCAGTTCCGCGGTCGCCTCAGCTATGCGCGTGTACCAGGTTTGCGCCTTGGACGACGCGCCGGTCTTTGGCGCGACACCGCAGACGTAAAGCTCATCGCGCGCTCGCGTCATTGCAACATAGAGCAGGCGATCGGCCTCTTCGCGTGCAAGCCGCTTCTCGTCGTCGCGCGCCTCATCGACCTGCTTCGGCTTCTTCGCCGCCGGGATCGCCCAGATGCCGAGCGCGGGCTCGTCGCTGTCAGCCTCCTTGGGCTGCAAGAACGCAACCGGGTCCTGCCGCGCCTTGGTCGGATCGCCCATCGTGTCGGGCAAAATGACGATCGGCGCTTCGAGCCCTTTCGCGCCGTGCGCCGTCATCAGCCGGATTTCGTTCCGGCCCTGATCCATGTCCCGCTTGATCTGGTCGTCGGCGAACTTCACGCTTTCGATGAACCCCTGCATGGACGGCGGCGCCTCGTCATCAAAGGTCAGCGCGCGTTGCAGGAATTCATCCAGGGGATCCGTCGCGTCCGGCCCAAGGCGGCGGAGCATGCGCTGACGCACGGTCGCCGCAGGGTCCGGGAGGCTGTCGCTGTCGAGGAGCGCGGCGAAGAATTCGTAAGGCGGCTCAAAGTCCGCGCGTGCCCGCAGGCTTCGCAGCGCATCCGCCGTTGCCCGCCACTTCTCGTTGCGCGGCGCAGCCTTGATGAGGGCATGCCAAAGCGAGCCGCCGCGGCCAGGCGCAAGCGCGATCAGATCGTCGTCGTCGAAGTCAAACAGTGGCGACTTCAGTGCGTTGGCGAGCGCGAGGTCGTCCTCCGGCAGGATGAGGAATTCAGCAAGGGCAATCAGATCCTGCACGGCAAGATGCTCGGCCAGCACCATCCGGTCAGCGCCCGCCACCGGCAGGCCGCGCTGCTTAAGCGCGCTCATCAACGGGCCCGCAAACGGATGGCGCTTGCGGACGAGGATCAGGATGTCGCGCGGCGTGACCTGACGACCGCTGCCACGTATCTGGCGACCGGTTGCGAGCCAGTGGGCGATCGTATCTGCGATGCGCGCGCTGAGGCTCGCGACCACTGAACGTTCTGCGGCATCGCCAAGCGGGTCGAACGCGCGCGACGGCGTCACCTCAGGCTGCGGCTCAAGCGGCCAGACCTCGAAGCGCCCGGCGTCGGCTGCGCGCATCGCGGCATGGCGGACACCGCCGTCTGCCGTGGTGACGCCCGGTGTCGACGCCGGCTGGGCGAATGTCGCGTCAACAGCGCTTAGAATTTCAGGCACCGTTCGGAATGAGAGCGTCAGCGGCACGCGCATGAACGGCGCGTTGGCGGCTGCGGCCGCCTCGGCGAAGTGCGATCCGGCGCGCGCGAACTGTTCGGGTGCCGCGCCCTGAAAGCTGTAGATCGACTGTTTCTCGTCACCGACGGCGAACACGGTGCGCTGAGGCCGGTCGCCTGCGTTGGCTTCCAGCGCGAAGAACTCAGAGGCGAGCTGCGAAATGATGGTCCACTGCTGCGCGCTCGTGTCTTGCGCCTCATCGACGAGGATGTGGTCCAGGCCGCCGTCGAGCTTATAGAGCACCCATCGCGCTTGCTCAGACGATTTCAGCAAAGCCGCGGTGCGCGCGATCAGATCGTCGAAGTCGAGGACGCCGGCTTCCGCTTTAGCGGCGGCAAAGCGTTCGGCAACTCTCCCGGTCACGGCGAGGAGAGCGCGCGTCGCCGCAATCGTTCTAATCTGCGCGGCTTTCGCTGAGAGACCTGCGACCGTGTCCCGCGCACGGCAGAGCGTGTCCGTAAGCCCCGGCTCGCTTTCTCGGACCGCTTTCGAAATGAACTGCGCATCGGACCGCGGTTCGAGCTTCGCTGTCAGCAGCGCTGAGGTGATGCGGGCGGCGCGGTCTTCGCAGTCATTGGCGGTGCGGATGTCGGCAAGCGCCTTCGCGAGGTCCTGGTCGCGCTTGCCAGAGCTGGCGCTGAGGACCGCGACGGCGTCTGCAAGCGTCGCATCGGAGAGCGCCAACGCGATCGCCTCGGTGACGTCGGCCTCTGTTGCGTCGTCGGTCATGCCGAAGCGCGCGCGGTAGTAGAGGTCTATCGGGTCCTGGTTCGGCTGGCTGCCGGCCGCTTGCGTCTGGAGTGCTGACATCAGAGCCAGCCAGTCGGGATCGCTCAATGCACTTGTGAGGATGTCCTGGAACCGCGTCTCGTCGGCGTAGGCGACAATCGTGTTGAGCGCGTCCTGCAGTTGTCCAAGCGACTGGCCAATCGCGTCGGCGAGCATGGCATCGACGGCGTCATCAAGCAGCATGTCGCGCGCGCGTTCGTCGGCGATCTCGAACCCCGGCGGGATGCCAGCTTCGAGTGGAAAGCGTTGCAGCAGGCGCTCGGCAAACGCATGGATCGTCTGGATCTTGAGCCCGCCCGGCGTCTCGATCGCGCGGGCAAACAGACGGCGCGCGCGGGCCCGCTGGTCGGCGTTTGGCGAGGCACCCGTCAAGTCGCAGAGCGCGGCGTCAAGCGCGGTGTCCGAAGCCGTCGCCCAGGCCGCCAGTTCATCGAACACGCGCGTCGACATCTCGGCCGCCGCAGCCTTTGTATACGTGAGGCACAGAATGCGCGCTGGCGCGACGTCGGCGAGCAGCAGGCGGAGGACGCGCATCTTCAGGACGTGCGTCTTGCCGGCGCCCGCGTTCGCGCTCACCCAAGCCGATGCTGCCGGGTCAGACGCCTGGCCTTGCGCTTCGATCGTCTGCGCGAGGGCTGCCTGAGGGGCCATCATGCCGCGGCCTCGCCGGCGTCCGGATCGGCGCTCCATTCCTTGACGCGCGCGAGCTGTTCGTAAGCATCGAAGCGATAGTCAAAGGCCGGCCGGCGGACAGCGGTGTAGGGCGTTGCCTCCGACGCGAACGCCGCAACCAGATTTTCAAGGTCCTTGAGCGCCGCATCGGCAAGCGCTTCGAAGTCGCCGAGGTCTTTCATTTCCTTGACGCGAGACAACAGAAACGTCGCGCCGGGCGGCTCACCGCCGCTTGTCGAGATATACCCGAGCGTCTTCAGCGGGCCCTCGACGTTTGCGAAGCCGCCGGCTTTCACGATGGCTGCTTCAAGCGGGAGCTGCGGATCGCGGAGCGCCACAGCGCTGCGGCCGCGCGTGTCGATCGCCTTGCCGCCTTTGTAGTCGTAGATGCTGACGCCGTCTCGCGCGACGTCGATGCGATCGGCGCGCGCGGTCAGGGTGAACGCAGCTTCGCCTGCGCCGACCTGCATGCGGCCGCTGACTTCCGCGAAGCCTGCGACCCGGCCAGCGCGACGGTCCGGCTCTGTCTCTGCGAACCAGATTGCAAACCGGCTGAACCGCGGCTTCCAAAACGCGGCCACGTCGGGATGCCTTGCTGCGGCTCTGAGGCGATCTGCCGCCTGCGCAACGAGTGCCTCGGCGATATCGTCCGGCAAGGTGTCGGGATAAGCGGCTGCGAAGTCCGCGAGTGCTGCGTGGATAAGGGCGCCGCGTAAGGCATCGTCGGGTGCGCGGCCAAGCCGGTCGAGCGCGTCGAGGCGCAGCACCTTCTTTGCGTAAAGCGCGTACGGGTTCATCAGCCACGTGCCGACGTCCGTGACACTCAGGCGGCGCGGGCGCAGCGCGACAGGCGGGCACGGCTTCGGCTGGACCACTGAGGCGCGCGGCGGTGCCGACTGACGCGCCAGCGCCCAGGCAAGCCACGGCCGCTTTGGCGCGAACGACGCATCCGCGCCCGTGCTCGCAACAACGGCCTGCAATCGCATCAGCCATCGCGACGGCACCGTTGGTGTGCCGTCAACCTTCTCGGCGCGCGTCAGATAGACCTGATCCGCGCCCATCAGTTGCGCGACGTCGTGCGCCGCCCGGCCCGTCGCTTCTTCAGGTTGCGGCAGGCCAAGCTCGCGCCGCATCGGCCGGTTTAGCCACGGACCGGTATCCGGGATTTGCGGCCACGTGCCTTCGTTGAGGCTGCCGAGGATGACGACGTCCGGGCGCTGCAGGCGGGCCTCGACCGGGCCCCAGATGGACAAGCGCGGATGGACGGCGCCGCGCGTGCGGACGTTCTCCGTTGCCGTAAGTGCGCGGAACGCCGTTGGCAGATCGCGCGCGCCAAGTTCGGGCGCGGTCAAGTCTGCCACCATGAGGCGTGCGAGAACATCGGCTGCAGCTTCGCCATCCTCGCGTCGCCAAAGCGGCGACGCAGCCCCCGGTGTCTCGGGCTCAGCAAGCGCTTCAGCGGCCGCGACAAACGTCGCGATCAGCGATGGCAGCGGCACGGTTTCGCGGCGCTGAGCAAGGTCGGCGAGCGGTTCGAGAGCTTTGGTCATTCGGGCGACGAGGAGGCCGGCGCCGTCCCAATCGGCTTCCGACATCAACGCGACCTGCCGGATCGTGAACCGCCGCGACTGCGATGTGTCGTCGTGCGTTGCGCGCCGAGCCTCCTCAAACGCAATCCCAAGGTCGTCGAGGCCCTTGCCGAGGTAAAGCTGGCGGAACACAGCGAGCTCGAAGTTGCGGGCGTGGCGGCGGACTTCGCCGCGGGCAAAGCCGAGGCGCGTCATCGGATGCTTGAGCAGGGCTGCAACGCTCACGGGCGCAAACTCCGTATCGAGCGCTTCCAGGATCAGGTCGAGGAACGCGCCAACGGGTGTCTTGCGCAGCGGCCGGCCGGCGGAATCGTCGACTGTGATGTTCCAGGCCTTGAGACGGGCTGCAACGCGGCGGGCGAGCAAGCGGTCCGGCGAGACGAGTGCCGCGGTCTTGCCCGGCGTCTCAAGCGTCTCGCGCAGGATCAGCGCTGCGACTTCGGCTTCGTCTTGCGCGGTCGGCGTCACGATCAGGGACATGCCCTCGAGCGCCGGCGCAATCGCCGCCGCCTCGGTTGCCTCGGCGAACGCCTGCCATTCGGCGGTCGTCGCGGCGGGCCGCATGGCTTCGCTGACGAGCCGGTCGCGAACTCTGAGCGCAGGCGGGACGGCGGCGCCCGGCACATCAGCCACGTCGCCCCGTGCAATGTCGAGGTGCGGGAGCAGGCCGGCGAATCCGAATTGCGGATGCTCGGGATGCGGGCTGTCGGCTTCGGCTCCGCCGCCGCGAATGGCCGCGAAGGCTGGCGTATCGAGCGACTGGTCAAGCCCGGGCAGGACGATCGCGCCGTTCGGCTTTGCAGCAACCGCCGCCATCAGGTCGGCCGTGGCCGGGATGCTGCCGGTGACGCCGGCAATCAACATCGGCCCCGCATGCGCGCCGGAGCGAACGCGCTTGGCCTCGGCCTGAATCAACTGGTTGCGGCGATCGGCCGGCGCGAGCGTTCCGCTTGCGCTGAGCACGCGCGGCCACTGCTTGGTGAGCACCGAAAGAAACGAGAGCGTCGCCTGCCAGTGTTCGGCGTAGGCGTCCGGGACGACGGTATCGAGGGCTGCCAGCGCGACTTGCTCGGTCTCGAGTGTATCCATGAGGCCAGCAAGTTCGCGGGCGAGGCGGATCGCGTGGGCAGGCGCCGCGAGATTGCGCTCGGGCCGCGCGTCTTCGTGCCGCCATGCCCAATCCTGGATGAGCTTTGCCAGATGCAACTGACGATCGAGATCAGGCATTGCGGGCGGAAGCGACAGCGCCGCGTGCGGGTCAGGCCGTTGCGCGGCGCTGGCGATCAACGCGAGCTCTTCGTCCGTCTCCGAGATCGGGCGGAGGACCGGCAGCAGCAGCGCGCGGTCCGGCGCGAGATCAACGAAGGCCGACTGCAGGGCGCGGACGGCGCGGGGCGTCGGCAGCAGAACGGTGAGGTCTGCAAGTGCAAGCGGATCATCGCTCACGCCTGCACCCGGCGGCAGGGCGCCATCGAGGATCGCACGCGCGACCGTCGTCAGGAACGGCGCGCCGAACGGAACCGTGAAGACGTTGGTTGTCACCTCTGCCGGTTTAGTCATTGCGCAGGCGATCCTCTGCTTCAGCGACCGCTTCCGGCGTGCCAACGTGCATCCAGACACCCTCCATGACGACGCCGAACACGCGGCCGGCCGCGATCGCGCGATCCCAAACGACGTTGAGCGAGAACGCCCCGTCAGGTGTCTCGTCGAATAAGCGCGGATGGGCGATCGAAGCGCCGGTGAAGACGAGGGGCGCGGTGGCGGCAGCGGCCCTGCGCGAAAGGCGGCCCGCAGCGTCCATCACGAAGTCGCCGCGGCCGTCGTAACCGAGGCAGGTTTCCGTCGGGGTGACGAGCAACAGCGCGTCCATTCGGTTGCCGCCCCATGCCCCGATCAAGCGCTTCAGATTGTTGTTTCCGCGTTCGGACCACAGGCAGTCGGAGTTCTGGACGAGGAACGGGCCAGGCCCAAGCAACGGCAGCGCGCGTCTGATGCCGCCGCCGGTTTCAAGCAGGACGTCGCGTTCGTCGGAGAACACGATGCGCGGTCGGGTGCGGTCGCTGAGCGCGGCTTCGATCGCATCGGCCATGTAGTGAATGTTGACGACAGCTGTTGGAATGCCGGCTTCGGCAACGCGGTCGAGCACGCGATCGAGCAATGTGCGCCCGGCCACTTCAACGAGCGGTTTCGGCCGGTCCGCGCTGAGGTGGCGCATGCGCGTGCCAAGGCCCGCCGCGAGCACCATGGCGTGCGTCACCGTCCGGTCAGCCTGTCCTGCGTCGTCCATTCCGCCGGCCTCTTATGCCGCGCCATCAGGCGCGCCTTGCGCGCGCAACTCTTTTACGGCGAGTCGCGGTGACAGCCTTATGACCGCTGTTGAGGCGCCAGATCGGGGAGGTGGTCCGCAAACCACGCTGCAACCGGTGCAAGGGCCGGATGTGCAAGGTTCCGCGCGAGATAGCGGCGCATCCGTGGCAGGTGGCGGAGATACTGCGGTTTGCCGTCACGGGTGGCGAGCCGGTGGAAAATCCCGATGATCTTGGTCGCGCGTTGGGCGCCCCAAAACGTGTAGGCGCGCTCAAACGCGTCGGCATCAAAGCCCGGTTCGAAGTCCGACGCTGAACTGATGTAGCGAGCAAGCTCAGTCGATTCGATGCGCGCTTCCACATCCATGCGGGCGTCTTGGAGCAGCGAGACGAGATCGTAGGCCCAGTGGCCCGCCATTGCGTCCTGGAAGTCGATGACCCCGACGCTGGCTACGCCCTTGCGGTCTGGCAGGCCCAAAAGGTTCGGCGAGTGGTAGTCGCGGAGGACCCAGCCGGTCTCGTCTGTGAGGCTCTCGAAGGATGCTGCCCAGGCGGCATGGAACGCCTCGCGTGCGGCGGGCGTGCAGGCTGCCCGGTTGAGCGAGGGCCAGGCCCAGTCGAGCAGAAGGTCGGCTTCGATTTCGCGGGCGGCCGTATCAAACAACGGCAGCGCGTAGCGGCGCGCCTCATCGCCCATTGCCATCTCGATTGGCGGGCGAACGCGGCGCACATGCAGGAGGACGTCAACGGCGGCTCTGATCTGTTGGGATTGTTGGGCCGAGCCGGCATCAGCCAGCGTGAACACTGCGTCGCCCAGATCCTCGATCACGAGAACGCCGGCGCCGAGGTCCGCGTGCGAGATGTGCGGGACAGACAAGCCGTGTTGTTTCAGATGCCGCGCAATTGCAACAAACGGCCTGACGTCCTCGGCGAGGTGCGCAATGCGGCTGTAGGGCTTGCCGTCTCGCACTGGCGGCCCGTCCGGCATCGCTGGTGCGTCCATCAGGATGACCGGACCGTTCGCGGTGTTGGCGCGCGCGTAGCTGCGTGACGAGGCATCGCCCTGCAGGTACCTGACGCTTAGCACGTGGCCGAGCTGCGCCGACGCAAGTGCGCGGTCAAGCATCACGATGCGTTCGAGTGTGCGCGCAGAGCGGCGGCCCGTCGCCATCGCTGCAACCGCGCGCGCATCGGGCTCGCCCGGCACGTCTCGCAGCTTAAGGTCAATCCGGTCATCTGGCAAAGCGCCCGCGCCGACCGCCGGCCACTCAACCAGCACGATCGCTGTTTCGAATGCGGCTTCCACACCAAGTTCGGCAAGCTCATCCGCAGCGCTGAGGCGGTACCAATCGCAATGCCAGATCGCACCGCGATCACCGTCGTAGACCTGGACAATCGAGAAGGTCGGGCTCGGCACGTCTGCGTCGGCGTCGGCGAGAAACCCGCGGATGGCCGCCCGCGCGAACGTCGACTTGCCCTGCCCGAGGTCGCCAGTCAGCGTGACGGTCTGGCCGGGCTGTAGCTTGCAGGCAAAGAGTTCAGCCAGGCGTTCGATGCCGTGCAGATCAAGCGGTCCGAATGTCGTCGCGTAAGCCATGGGCGAGGGAAGGGGCGCACCGACCGTCCCGTCAAGCCGAGAGGTCGGCTGCGCCCGTATTCCCGGTCCCGGTGCGGGCGGCGCGACGCGGCATGCGGAACGTGACCTTCGTGCCCTTGCCGGCTTCTGAGCTTAAATCGACGACACCGCCGTGCAGTTCGACCAGGCTTTTGACGATCGAGAGCCCAAGCCCGGCGCCACGATGCTTTGAGCCTTGCGAGCGGCTGTGGAAGCGCTCGAAGATGTTGCCTTGCTCTTCAGATGAAATGCCGAGGCCCTGGTCGGCGATCTGGAAGACGATCCAGTCGTGATCGCGCCAGCAGGACAGCTCTACTGTGTCGCCGACGCCGGAAAAGCCGATCGCATTCGAGAGCAGATTGAACAGGATCTGTTTGAGGCGCGCGGGGTCGCCTTCGAAACCACCGATATCGTCGGCTGTTCCGACATCAAGTGTCACCCGGCTGCGCGCGGCGCGGTCTTTGACGGCCTCAACCGCGCCGTCGATGACCTCGCGCGGATCGAGCATCGTCATCTGCAGCTCGAGCGCGCCAGCATCGATCGTCGCAATGTCGAGGATGTCGTCGATGATCGACAGCAGCGTTTTCGACGACGCGGAGATGTCGCTCAGATAGTCGGTTTGCTTGTCGTTCAGGTCACCGGTGCGGGGGCTTTCGAGAAGCTCGCTGAAGCCGATGATGTTGGTGAGCGGTGTGCGCAGTTCGTACGAGACGTGCGAGATGAAGCGGCTCTTGAGTTTGTCGGCGGCTTCGAGGGCTTCGTTGCGTTCCTCAAGCACCTTTTGGCCCTGGCGGGTCGCGGTGACATCTGAGAACGTCACCAGTGTGCTGCCATCCGGCAGCGCGGTTGTCGCAAAGTCGATATGGCGCTCATCGGTGAGCTGCATCGAGCCAATCGCAGCCTTGTCCTCACCGCGCAGTGCGGTCGCTGCCTGCAAAAGCCGCGCCCAGACCGCATCGTCGGCGCTTAGCGGGCGCATGGCCTCGGTCAGTTCATCAATATGCGGCAGCGCGAGCAGCGCGTTGCGATCAAGCGCCCACATGTCGAGGAAGGCTGAATTAAACAGCCGCAAACGCCCGTCTGTCGCAAACACCGCGACGCCGTCGCTGAGGTTGTCGAGCGTTTCCGACTGTACCTGGTTCAGCGTGCGATAGCGCCGCTCCAGCGAAAGTTGCTCCGAGCGGTCTTCGTAGAAATAGGTGACGCCGCCGTCCGTGCGCGGCTCAGCAATGACTTCAAGCGTGCGCCCGTCCGGCAGGTGCCAGACGTCTTCTGCCTGCGCGCGCGTCTGATAACAGGCGAGCCGCTCATTGCGCCATGATTGGTAGTTGGCAACGCTTGGCAGGCGCGAGGCGGTCCGCAGCCGGTCCAGGATTTCGCTGTCGGTTGGGCCGGTCTCCAACCACGACGCTTCCAGGTTCCAAAGCCGGCTGTAGGCCTCGTTGAAGAACGTGAGCTGCTGGTCGCCGTTAAAGATCGCAATTGCAGTTGAGACGCGATCGAGTGTCCGGTCATAGGCGCGCACCTGCCGGTCAAGCTCGCCCTGCGTCGTCTCAAGCTCGGCAACGTCAATGGCAGCCGCCGCCGTCACGCCCTCGACCGGCACGACGACGACGTCATGCGCTTTGCGATCGCCGCCGACGAGCAAATGCATGCGCTCGCGTTGCGGTTTGCCTTCGTCGATGCCAATGGCGATCGCTTGGCGTTGGCGGGCTTCGAGCAGCTCAATCTGCTGGGCGACGACCTCGGCGTTGCTCTCGGCTTCGACGGCGCGGACGTAGGCGGTGTTCACCCACTCCAGGCGGTTCTGGCTATCGCGCTGCCAGACCGGCATCGGCAGGGCATTGAGGACTGTGCGGCAGGTCTTGATGTCGCGCGCGAGGTCGCGCTGCTGTTCGATGATGCGGACGAGGTCGGTCTTGTAGCCGACGACGTCGCGGAAGCGCAGGATGGCGCGGCTGCCGGCGGCGCGGCCATCGGCTTCAAGGTCACCGCCCTGTTTGGTTTTGAGGAACAGACTGAACGCGCGGCCCTGTTCGAACAACGTATCGAGCGCGTGCTTAAGTTCCTGCGCGGATCGCGGGTCGAGCCACTGTCCGAAGTTGGGAAGCGTCTCGCGCGTCTCGGGCAGGCCGCGCACGGTCGTGAGCGTATGCGTGATGACGCGCAAGCCACGGCCCTGTTCCCAGAACACGAGCACCTGCGGCTCGGCGCGGAAGACCGCTTCCGACATCAGCAGCTCGCGGCGGAGGTCAGCGGTCTCGTCGGTCAGTTCCGCAACGGCTTTGCGGGCGCGGTAGGTGATGAGCAGGATTGCGCCCGCGCCGCTCGCAACAGCACCGGCGAGAAGGGCGTACATCAGGAGCTGACCGGGCGAGAACGGGGCTTGCGCAGCCTGCCCATCGAGGACTGTTAGCGTCAGAATGAAGACGCAGGCGAGGCTTGCCAGCAGAAGCGCCAGCAGCTCACGGCGTGTCTCATCCGATCCGGCCTCGGAATGCAGCATGGGCGCGCGTTGCGATCCGTCTCAACGTCAGTCGATGATGCAACGCAAACGGGCAACGCTGTACGGGGGCGAGAGCGTGAACAGGGACAGCGGCGAATCGAAACCCGCCGCGAATCACTTTGCCACTTGGTGAGTATGGCCGATGGCGGGCGCGCCGCCCACCCTGGCGCGGACGCGCGCGATGAACACGCGCGGTGCCGCCGGTTGGTGGGCGGACGGCCTTAGTAGCGGTAGTGCTCGGGCTTATACGGCCCGTTTTGCTCGACGCCGATATAGCTCGCCTGCTCGTTGCTGAGTTCAGTGAGGTTTGCGCCAAGTTTGCTAAGGTGGAGCCGCGCGACATGCTCGTCGAGGTGTTTCGGCAGCACGTAGACTTCGTTCTTGTAGTTCTCGCCACGCGTGAACAGCTCGATCTGGGCCAGCACCTGGTTGGTAAAGCTCGCCGACATCACGAAGCTTGGATGGCCGGTCCCGTTACCGAGGTTCAGCAAGCGGCCCTCGGACAAGAGCATCATCCGCTTTCCATCCGGAAACTCGACCATGTCGACCTGCGGCTTGATGTTTGTCCACTTGTGGTTCTTGAGCGCTGCGACCTGGATCTCGTTGTCGAAGTGACCAATGTTGCCGACGATCGCCATGTCCTTGAGCTGGCGCATGTGGTCGATCGTGACGACGTCTTTGTTGCCGGTGGCCGTGATGACGATGTCAGCGGTTGGCGCGGCTTCTTCGAGCGTGACAACCTCAAAGCCATCCATCGCAGCCTGCAGGGCGCAGATTGGGTCGGCTTCGGTTACCTTCACGCGCGCGCCCGCACCTGCGAGCGAGGCGGCCGAGCCTTTGCCAACGTCGCCATAGCCGCAAACGACGGCGACCTTGCCGGCCATCATGACGTCGGTTCCGCGGCGGATGCCGTCGACGAGGCTTTCTTTGCAGCCGTATTTATTATCGAACTTCGACTTTGTAACGCTGTCATTTACGTTGATTGCCGGGAACGGCAGCATGCCGGCTTTTTGGAGCTGATAAAGCCGGTTAACCCCCGTTGTCGTCTCTTCGGTAACGCCCTGAATGGCGTCGCGCTGGCGTGCGAAAAAGCCCGGTGTTTGCTCAAGGCGCTTTTTGATTTGCGCGAAAAGGTATTCTTCTTCTTCTGATTCAGGGTTCGAGAGGACATCTTCGCCGGCTTCCGCGCGGGCGCCGAGCAGGATGTACATCGTCGCGTCGCCGCCATCGTCGAGAATCATGTTGGTCGGCTGACCGTCCGGCCACTGGAAGATGGCGTCCGTGTAGGACCAGTAGTCTTCGAGGCTCTCGCCTTTGATCGCGAACACCGGGACGCCGGTTTTGGCGATGGCGGCTGCCGCGTGGTCCTGCGTCGAAAAGATGTTGCACGAGGCCCAGCGGACGTCCGCTCCAAGCGCCGTCAGCGATTCGATCAGCACGCCCGTCTGGATCGTCATGTGAAGCGAACCGGTGATCCGCGCGCCTTTCAGCGGTTGCGCCTCTCTATACTCCTCGCGGCAGGCCATCAGCCCCGGCATCTCGGTCTCGGCGATGTCCAGTTCCTTTCGGCCAAACTCGGCGAGGGAGAGGTCTGCGACGGCGTAATCTTCTTTGTTTGACATGCGGTTGGCTTTCCTGACGGCGGCCTTGGCCGGAGTTGACCTGCCAGAGCGCCGAGGCGGCGGCAGTGTTCGGTTGTGACGCAATCGCGGGCGCGCTGTCCCGGGATGATTGGCTCAATCCGGGGCAGGAATGCCGCGATTCCCAACAGTCGACCTACACCGCGACGTCCGCGGCAGATCTCCTCGGGTGATGGTGCACCTATAGGCGCGCACCTCACCTTGGGTCAAGACATATAAAGACATCTTTATGTTGTGATGTCATCGCGTCGCGCTGCGGTGGCCGGAGGAGAAATTGTTCCGCGTTGAGACGAGCCGAAACAAATTTGAAAGTTATGGGCAGTGTTATCCCAAATTTTATGTAAATTGGTTTATCGGGAATGAATGAGATCGTTCAAATGTTTTGCAGATTTAAGAAGATTGAGAAAGGCAATTAAATAGCTGTTGGCGAAATTTACTTGTCCGCAATAGTTGCAGTGTGAGTGTGCACGTCGGATATTTGTTCAGGAGGCAGTATGTCCAGCGTGCATCAAGGGTGCCAGTATAAAGCGCCCGATGTGGATACGGCGAGTGTTCCTCGTATTCGCAAAACCCGAGCCACAGGCTCAACTCTTTCCCGTTTCCGGCGGGACGAACGCGGCGTTGTCGCGATCATGTTCGCCGGTGTGTTCGTGCTGTTGTTCGCGTTTGTGGGTACAGCCGTCGACTTCGGTCGTTGGTTGTCGGTTCGCGATAATACGCTGCGCGCCATGGATGCTGCGGTTCTCGCAGCCGGCCGTGCGATGCAGATCAATGGCCTGTCAAACACTCAAGCTCTTGAAGTGGCGCGCCGCTACTTCGACGAGAACAAGAACGGTCGTCTCGATTTCGAGAACGTCACGTTTCAGCTCGAACAGAACGGGACGGTGATTGCATCGATCTCGCGGTCGAGTGTGAATACCCCGTTCCTCGGCTTCATGGGTGTTCCGCAGCTCGAAGTGAATGCCGTGTCGCGCGCCGTGCTTTCGGCCGGTGGCAACTCAGGCACCAACATCGAGATCTCGCTGATGCTCGACACGACCGGCTCGATGGGCTGGGAGGGTAAGATGGGCGACCTGAAGGACGCGGCGACCGACCTGATCGACATTGTGGTTTGGGAAGACCAGTCCAACTACTACGCCAAGGTTGGCCTCGCGCCATTCTCAGAGCACGTCAACGTCGGTCGGGACTACTACAAAGATGTCACGCATCGCTCGAGCATTCCGGGCAACAACGTGAAGCGGACCTGCGTCCGTGAGCGCAAAAAGAGCAACAAAAAGTACACCGACGACCAGCCGAACTATAACGGCCGCTTCCAGCACTACCCCGGTGGCGGAACCTGCAAGAGCGGCAACGTCATCGTCCCGATGACGAACGACAAGCAGGTCCTGAAAGACGCGATTGACGACCTCGAGACGACCGGTGGTACGGCCGGGCACCTTGGCACCGCTTGGGCCTGGTACCTGCTGTCGCCGAACTTCAACTCGATTTGGCCGTCAGCGTCTGACGCCGCACCGTACTCTGATCTCAACGCGATCAACACGGTGACCCACGGCGACCAGACACTTGAAGTGCCGAAGCTGAAGAAGATCGCAGTCCTGATGACCGACGGTACGTATAACCGCCAGTACAACGGGATCAACTCGAGCACGCAGGCAAAGCAACTGTGCACGGCGATGAAGAACAAAGGGATCGAAGTCTACGCGATTGGCTTCAAACTTCCCTCTTCGGGTTCGGCGCAGGACGTGATGAGCAGCTGTGCAACGTCTGAGGAGCACTTCTACGATGCCGACAACGGTGAGGAACTCCGCCTCGCGTTCCGCGACATCGCTCTGAAGATTTCGACACTCCGTCTGATGGAATAGCGTCCTCCATCAGAACAAGTATCCGAGGAAGGGGCCGCCACCAGCGGTCCCTTCCGCTTGCGTGTTGCTTACTTTTAAGCGCGATGGCCGGCTGTCGATGCGCGGCTTGAGCGAAGGGCGGGGTTAAGAGATCCAATGCCGGATCTAGTCGCTGTCCTCGACACATTCCTCGTCGAAGCCGCACGCGACGAGATCTGACAGCGCCTTTAACGCCGCGGCCGCATCAGGTCCGCTTGCACTGAGCGTCAGTATCGTCCCGGGGCTCGCAGCCAGCATCATCAATCCCATGATCGATGTCGCGTCGACGTCCATGTCCTCGCGAACAACCCTGACGTCAGCGTCGAAGCGTTCAGCGCATTTGACGAACTTTGCCGACGCGCGGGCGTGCAGGCCTTTGACGTTGCGGATCAGGACGGTTGCCGTGAGGACCGCGCCGCCGCCGCTGGTGCCGTCCATGTTCATTGCGTCGCGTTGCATCGGGCGGGACTACTGCGTCGTATCCAGTAGCTGGCTCGCGACGGTCACGTACTTGCGCCCCGCCTCTTTGGCCTTGTCGACGGCCGTGGCCAGATCATGATCGCCGCGCACGCCTGCGAGCTTGATGAGCAAGGGCAGGTTCACGCCGGCGACGACCTCCGCACCGGTCTCATTCATCACCGAGATCGCGAGGTTCGAGGGTGTTCCGCCGAACATGTCCGTGAGCACCGCGACGCCCTTGCCGGTATCGACTGCCTTGATCTTGGTCAGGATCTCGGACCGTCGTTTGTCCATATCATCGTCCGGGCCGATCGCGACGGTTTCCAGATGCTCCTGCTGCCCAACCACGTGCTCAAGCGCACTGCGGAACTCGTTGGCGAGCCGCCCATGGGTGACGATGACGAGGCCGATCATGACAACCTTTGTCTGTTCGCGAAGGCGCGCATGCGGCGGCATACGATACGAGCCGCCGATGACAGTCAACCGCGTGTGCGGCGTTCCTGGAGCGCGATCAGCACCTTGAGATGCGCGGAGGCTTCGAATGGTCGGATTGTGCGTCTTGGGAGTGCAACGCCCGCGATTTCAACGGTCGGAAGTGGGTCCGGCGGCAAGCGCTCGGGTTGCTCTTCGCCAAGATCAATGACGAGGCGCACGTGCGCTTTTTGCCGATAGCTGATGCGACGGATGCCGAGACCGCGGATTTCGATGAGCCCTGCGATCGGTTTGGGTGCTGAGGCTTCGAGGTAACCTTCGCCGGTGGCCGTCAGTTGGACCTGATCGTCGGAAACAAGCTCGGCGGGGGCTGCGATCAGCGGCGGTTGTGGCGCAAGCGCAAGACACCGGAGCGCAAGATCAGACTTGCCGCTGCCGGGCGGGCCGCGAAGCAGAACGCACTCGTCTCCAAGCGCGATCGCCGTCGCGTGCACGACCGTGACAGCACCGGTCACGTCCCGCGCGCGCGGTGCGTGGCTGGTTGGCCGCGGCCGCGTTCCACTTTGACCCGCTTTGGAAGCGTGATCGTGAACCGCGCGCCGCCGTCGGGGCGGTTGTCGGCTTTTATGTTTCCGCCGTGCGCCTGGACGATCTCCTGCGTGATCGAGAGGCCGAGGCCAGAGTTCGATCCCCGGCTCGTCACGGCTGTTGGCCTGTAGGTGTAGAACCGCCGGAAGATGCGATCGAGACTATCGGCGTCGATGCCCGGGCCGTCGTCGGTCACGGTGATGATGCAATCGGTTCCGCGTTCCTGAAGCGTCGTCGTGACGGTACCGCCGTTGGGCGAGAACGAAGCCGCGTTGTCAATGAGGTTTGTGAGGACCTGCGCCAGCCGCCCCTCGTGACCCTTAAGCTCCATCGAACTTCGGCCGGTGCGGTTATCAAAGACCATCTGCAGCCCCTGATCGCGACCCTTGGCGATGTCAGCAAACGTGCTCACCACGCCGTCGATCAGCCCAACGATATCGACCGAAGTGGTCTCCTGTAGCGCAAGCTCGGCATCGAGGCGCTGGATGTTGGAGACATCCGAGATCAGCCGGTCGAGCCGAATGAGCTCGCCGCGGATCTGCTCGACGAGGGTGTCGCGCTGGGCATCGTTCTTGGCGTAGGTCAGCGCCTCGGCGGTTGTGCGGGCAGCGGTGAGGGGATTTTTTAATTCGTGCGCGACGTCGGCTGCGAACCGCTCGCTCGATTCAATGCGGACGCGCATGGCTGACGTCATGTTGGAAAACGATCTGGCGAGCTGGCCCACTTCATCCTGGCGTCCGGGGAAGGTCGGCAGCGAACGGCTTGCGTTGATGTCGGCGGTGACGTCCTCAGCCGTCTCCGAAAGCCGCCGCATGGGCCCGGCCACCGTACGCGCCAACAAGAGTGACGCGATCACTGTCGCAAGCGCTGCAAGCACCGCGAGCAAGCCAATCCGCAACCGCTCGCTAGACAGGATCTCGCCAATCTCGCCCGGCTGCGTCGAGAGCATCAGCACGCCCTTGACCGCGCCCGCGTTGATCACCGGCGCGCTGATGGCAACGATCTGCTCTCCGGCCTCGGTCATCAGGACCATTGAGTGGACTGCGCCGTCGCGGATGGTTCGGCGCACCTCCGGGTACGAGAGACCGGAGATGTCGTCGCGATCCTGATACACGGGGAGGTCGGATGCGAGGCGCCACTTCAGAAACCGCGTCCAGAAGTTCTTCGGTTTCACGGTGCGGGCGTTGGCCGCGTCAGCGCTTGTTGCTGCGAGCCCGCCGGAACTGAGGAACGCATCTGAATCGATGATCATGGTCCCGTCGGTGCCGAACACACGTGCGCGCGCGTTCGTACCGGAGAGGAGCCGGGCCAGCGCCGGCGTCACCTGCTCGGGACGGATCTCGAAGTCGAGTTTGGCGAGTGCCTGCTCCGGTGTCGTAAACCCGCGGGCTGCCTGATCGACGATGATGTCGGGGTTGTAGTCGGATGCGGTTGTCGCCGGGCTGCTGACCTGCCGCATGGTCTCGGTCGCGATGGCCGCGGCGATGATCCGGCTCTGGGTGACGAGTGCGGCGCGCTTTGCATCGATCAGCCAGACGTTCTGGCGCGACAGGATCAACCAGCCGAAGATCAGGATCGCAAGCGCCAGCAGGTTCACGAAGATGATGCGCCGCGCGAGATCGCGGGCGATAAACTGCGCAAATCGCGTGCGGCCCATGGCAGCCCACGCGCCGGTCGCCGACGCGCCGACGCCTGCCGCCGCGGCCGCAAGCCGGCGCCGCCAGGTCGCGAGGTCCGCCGTCAGGGAAGACGAAACCGCTTCGCCGATCGTGCGCTTAAACCGCGAGAATTGCGTGTCGACTGCCATTGCACCTGCGCGTTCGCGATCTTCCGACCACCTGAACAACGGGCGGGGCGGGCGTCGCCAGTCGGCTCATCTGAAGCCCGCGATTATGTCAGGCCCGCTGCCGCAAGCAAACTGAGGCCGGGATAAGCTCCACCCGGCCTTGCTCGATCAGGTTTCCTTAAAGCGGTAGCCGACGCCATAAAGCGTTTCGATCACATCAAAGCTTTCGTCGACCTGCTTGAACTTCTTGCGCAGACGCTTGATGTGGCTGTCGATCGTGCGGTCGTCGACGTAGACCTGATCATCATACGCCGCATCCATCAGCGCATCGCGGGTCTTGACCACGCCGGGCCGCGTCGCGAGTGCCTGCAGGATCAGGAACTCCGTCACCGTCAGCGTCACAGGCTTGCTATCCCAATGGCAGGTGTGCCGCTCGGGATCGAGCTTCAACTGGCCGCGCTCGAGAACGCGCGCCGCTTCCACCGGTGCGCCGCCCAACTCGCGCGCCTGGCTCCTGCGGAGCACGGCCTTGACCCGTTCAACCACCAGCCGGCTTGAGAATGGCTTCGTGATGTAATCATCAGCGCCCATTTTCAGGCCGAACAGCTCATCGATCTCCTCGTCCTTCGACGTCAGAAAAATGACCGGCATGTCCGAACTCTGGCGCACGCGGCGGAGCAGCTCCATCCCGTCCATGCGCGGCATCTTGATATCGAAGATGCCAAGGTCGGCGGATTCCTCGTTGAGGTTCTCCATCGCCTCCTGCCCGTCGGCATAGGTGCGGACCTTGTAGCCCTCCGCCTCAAGCGCCATGCCAAGCGGCGTCGTGATGTTGCGCTCGTCATCGACCAGCGCGATCGTGAACTTGTCTTTCATGGCGTATTGCCCCTCAATCGCCACCCCGGTTGCGTCGTTAGGGCGGCCGCATGGACGAATTATGTCGACGGCACGGTCGGCAATCAGCCCTTAACCGTACCTGAACACTAAGGTCAAAGGCCATTCACGCGGCCAAGCCGCGCGGTGGGGACATCGCGTGTTAGCGCTCACACCGAGCCGGCGGCAGGACGCGCCTGAATTCAAACCCCGATTTGGTGGCAAGCGACCGCGCCGCGGCAATCCTCTTTGCACGCGTTTTTAACCGGCCCGCGGTAGGCTGTAGCATCCTGGGGGAGCCTCGCGAAAGCCATTGCCCGCCGCCCGGAACTGCGCCACCGTTGTAGCGCCGGTTCCGAGCCCGGCCATCGCCTGCCTGCGTGACGCCGCCCACAAGCCGCGAAGTCGAAATTGCAGACGAGACCATGACCGCAAAAGCCTTCCCGTTGGATCAAGCCGCGTCTGTCCGCTCTAACCTCGGCGAGGTCGCGCTGCTCGAATTGGCGATCGCGCGCGGTGAGGGGCAGTTGACCGACAACGGCGCTTTGTCCGTGAGGACCGGCGAGCACACCGGCCGGTCGGTGAAGGACAAGTTCATCGTCCGGGATGCAACGACGGAAGATGCCGTCTGGTGGGACAACAATCAGTCGATGACGCGCGCTCAATTCGATGCGCTGTTCGATGACTTTCAAGCCTATGCCGCAGGCCGCGAACTGCTGGTGCACGACCTTTTCGCCGGCGCCGACCCGGCCCATGCGCTCAATACGCGGATCGTGACCGAGCGCGCGTGGCATGGCGTCTTCATCCGCCACCTCCTGCGCCGGCCATCGCCCGATGCGCTCGACGGTTTTGAGGCCGATTTTACAGTCGTCAACTTTCCGGGCTTCGCTGCTGATGCGGACCGCCACGGCGCGCGCTCATCGACGATTATCGCGTGCGACTTCACCAATAAGCTCGTCCTCATCGGCGGCACCGAGTACGCGGGCGAGACCAAGAAGTCGGTGTTCTCTTACCTCAACTTCGTGATGCCCGGCCGCGATGTGCTGCCCATGCACTGCTCAGCGAACGTTGGCGATCGCGGCGACGCGGCGCTATTCTTCGGGCTCTCCGGCACGGGCAAGACAACGCTCTCAGCCGACCCCGCCCGCACCCTGCTCGGCGACGACGAACACGGCTGGTCGGCTGACGGCATCTATAACTTCGAAGGCGGCTGCTACGCCAAAACGATCAGGCTCAGTGCCGAAGCCGAGCCCGAGATTTTCGCCGCCTCCAACCGCTTCGCAACCGTACTCGAGAACGTCATCCTTGATGATGCGCGCAAACCCGACTTCGACGACGGCCGGCTGACTGAGAACACGCGATCGGCTTATCCGCTTGAGGCCATTGCCAACGCGTCGCCGACCGCGACGGCAGGCCACCCGAAAACCGTCGTCATGCTATGCGCGGACGCGTTTGGCGTAATGCCACCGATTGCGCGGCTGACGCCCGAGCAGGCGATGTACCACTTTCTATCGGGCTACACCGCGAAGGTTGCCGGCACCGAGAAAGGCATGGGCGCTGAACCGCAGGCGACGTTCTCCACCTGCTTCGGCGCACCGTTCATGCCGCGTCATCCAAGCGTCTACGGCAACATGCTGCGCCGGCTGATTGCTGAGCACGGCGTGGACTGCTGGCTGGTCAATACCGGCTGGACCGGCGGCCGCTACGGCGAAGGCGAGCGCATGCCGATCAAGCTCACGCGCGCGCTTCTGGAAGGTGCGCTGTCGGGCCGGTTGCGCGATGCGCAAATGCGGGTCGATGCGTTCTTCGGTTTCGAAGTGCCAGTTGCGTTCGATGGCGTTGACGCGACGATCCTGACGCCGCGCGCCACCTGGGCCGACCCGGCTGCTTACGACGCGCAGGCCCGCGCGCTCGCCGACATGTTTGGCGCCAACTTCGAGAAGTTTGCACCCCACGTCGACGCCCCCATCCTCGCCGCAGCCCCCACCTACGCCACCGCCGCCGAGTGAGCGGTGGGTGTTTTTTGTTTGTCCAATCTGCGCAGGTTGGGCCGAACAAGAACAACCCAACTCACCGATCGCTTCCCTCGGGCTTGTCCCGAGGGTCCAAGGTCGCCGCGGGCTTCGGCGAGCGTTTTGCGGTCGGCGGGAGACGAGACCGCACGGGGTCTCACTACGTCCTCTGCAAGACGAAAGATGGATTCTCGGGACAAGCCCAAGGAAGGCGGTGGGGAGCGTCACGCCGCCACTGCCACCGCTCATGCGGCAGCCTTCTGCTAGCCCCGCGAAGACCAGAGCGAGGCGCACGAAGCTGGCCATCGGCCAGCGCAGCGCGCCGCAGCGTATGGCTTTAGCGGACTCATGTGCCAACAGGGCTGTTGC
>JBCBIY010000019.1:0-53660 GCA_038523925.1 Pseudomonadota bacterium
CTCGCTCTGGTCTTCGTGGGGCTGGCGGGTGGTTGCCGTGGGCACGTTGGGCGTGGCGCCGCGCTTCTCTTTTGTTGTCCAACCTGCGCAAGCTTGGTTGGCACACGGGTCCGACCGCCACTCGCTGCGGCGCGCTACGCTGGCCTGATGGCCAGCTTCGTGCGCCTCGCTCTGTTCTTCGTGGGGTTGGCGGGTGGCTGCCGCGAGGGCGGTGGGTGTGGCGGCGCGCTCTGTCTTTTTTGGTCCAACAGGGCAACAGCCCTGTTGGCACACGAGTCCGCTAAAGCCATCCGCTGCGGCGCGCTGCGCTGGCCGATGGCCAGCTTCGTGCGCCTCGCTCTGGTCTTCGCGGGGTTGGCAGGTGGCTGCCGTGGGCGCGGTGGGTGGCGGCGCGCGCTCTCTTTTTTGGTCCAACCTGCGCAGGCTTGGTTGGCACACGAGTCCGCCAAGCCATTCGCTGCGGCGCGCTACGCGGGCTGATGGCCCGCTTCGTGCGCCTCGCTCTGTTCTTTGTGGGGTTGGCAAGTGGCTGCCGCAGGTGCGGTGGGCGTGGTGGCGGGCTCTCTCTTTTTTAGTCCAACAGGGCAACAGCCCTGTTGGCACGCGAGTCCGACCGCCATCCGCTGCGGCGCGCTACGCTGGCCGGTGGCCAGCTCCGTGCGCCTCACTCTGTTCCTTGTGGGGTTGGCAGGTAGCTGCCGTGGGCGCGGTGGGTGTGGCGGCACGAACGGAGGGACTCCCTCCACCGCCTTCCTCGGGCTTGGCCCGAGGATCCATCTAACGACTTGCTGCGCCGGTTGCGTAAATCGCTGCGCGTGCGGCAACTGGCGATCACAACAGCGCGCACCGAAGCATGCGGCCACCATGGACCCTCGGGACAAGCCCGAGGGAGGCGAACGGGGGACCTTGCCAGAAACGCTGCCGCCCGCTCCGCCGTCATTGCAGGATTGGCCCGAGATCCAAGAAAACGTCCGCGAGCTGTGTGCAATGTCGACCCGATCCCAGCGGCAGCCCCTACCGCTTCCAGAGCGCGAGCAGCGCGCAAGGAGTTGGCCGCTAGGCCAGCGGATCGCGCGATGCGGTTAGTCGCGGATTCTAAGCGCCGTCTAGCGGCAGCGTGGACGGGCAAACAAAAAACACGCGCGGCGTCATCCGCGGCCGCCACAGGCAGCCGCTACCGCTTCCAGTGCGTGAGCAGCGCGCAAGGAGCCGGCCGTCAGGCCGGCGGATCGCGCGATGCGGTTAGTCGCGGATTCTAACCGCCGTCTAGCGGCAGCGTGGACGGGCAAACAAAAAACACGCGCGGCGTCACCCGCTGCCCGCAGAGGCAGCCCTACCAATTCCAGAGCGTGAGCATCGCGCAAGGAGCTGGCCGTCAGGCCTGCGGATCGCGCGATGCGGTTAGTCTCGGACTCTCAGCGCCGTCGAGCGGCAGCGTGGACGGGCCAACAAAAAACACGCGGCGCCACCCGCTGCCGGCAAAGGCAGCCCCACCGCTTCCAGAGCGTGAGCACCGCGCAAGGAGCAGGCCGACAGGCCTGCGGATCGCGCGGTGCGGTTTGTTGCGGACTCCAAGCGCCGTCAAGCGGCAGCGCAGACGGGCCAGCAAAAAACCACCATCGAAGATGGTGGGCGGTGAGAGGGTCGAACTCCCGACATCCTCGGTGTAAACGAGGCGCTCTACCACTGAGCTAACCGCCCGTTGCCGCTGATATACGATGCCTGGGGCGGCTCGGACAACCGGGCCGGCGGGGCATCGCTCAACCGGGGTCCTGAGACGCCATCGAACCTCGGTGGAACATCGGCTTGACGGCGGGCCAAGCAGTGCGTATCCACCGCTCTCCGGCCGATGGCCGGGTCCCACGCGGGTGTAGCTCAGTTGGTTAGAGCGCCGGCCTGTCACGCCGGAGGCCGCGGGTTCAAGTCCCGTCACTCGCGCCATTTTCTCCGACATCGCAGCATGTCTTCCTGCCCCTCGGCCGCACCTTTTGCGCGGAACGATCGCCTAAGGCCGCGCATTGTTGCGGTAACCAGGGGAGGATCGGGTCATGGCGGCGGAGCAGACCGGAGCACAGCCGCTGAGCGGCGCGACCCGGTTACCAGACGACACTGACCACAACACCGACAGCGTGCCGACAGTCGACTTCACGCGGGCGGACCAGCGATCGTTTTCGCTCGCCGGCCTGTTCGTGCTCGCAGTCTTGTTCACGCTCTACTTTGCAGCCTCGCTCTTTATCCCGTTGGTGCTGGCACTGCTCCTCAGCATCCTGTTCGCGCCGCTGGTCTCGCGCATGGCTCTATCCGGGCTGCCGGAACCGCTCGGCGCGGCGATTGTCGTCGCGGCCCTGCTCGTGATGTGCCTTGGCGGGATCTACTTATTGTCGGGTCCGGCATCGGAGTGGCTGCAACGCCTGCCGAATAATATCGGCAAGCTCGAAGCGCAGATCCAGTCGATGAAGCAGCCGATCCAGGAGATCACAAAGGCGCAGGAATCGATTGAGCAGGCGACCGATCTCGCCGGCAATCAGCCGGTTGAAGTTGTGGTCGAACGGCCCGGCATCACCGAGAGGTTCCTCTCGGGCACGCCGCAAGTGCTCGCGACCATCGGTATTGTCATCCTGCTACTCTATTTTCTGCTCGCATCGGGCGACTCGTTTCTGCGCAAGGTCGTCTCGATGACGCCTGTACTGGAGGACAAAAAGCGGGCTGTTGAGATTGTCCGCAGCATTCAATCCGACATTTCGTTTTACCTCGCGACGCTGACGGCGCTGAACGTCGGGATGGGCGTGGTTATGGCGCTGGTGACGGCGGCGATCGGCCTACCGGACCCGCTGCTCTGGGGCAGCCTGGTGACGATCCTGAGCTTTGCGCCTTACGCGGGCTCGGCTGTGATTACGGCCGTTCTGCTGGTTGCGGGCTTAATCACATTTGCAGACCCGACACTCTCATTCGCACCGGCAGCTATCTATCTGGTGCTGATGGTGGCTGTCTCGAACGTGTTCGTGCCGTTCGTACTCGGGCGCCGGCTAACGCTCTCTCCCATCGCGATTTTCGTTGCGATCATCTTCTGGGGCTGGCTGTGGGGAGTCGTTGGCGCGCTGGTTGCCGTGCCATTGATCGCAAGCTTCAAGATTGTTTGCGACCGCGTCGACACGCTCAAACCGGTGGGCGAATTTTTGACGCCCTGAACGGCGATCCACGACCGCGCGACGGAACGGATGATTGGCCCATTCGTTGAGCGATGAGTAACGACAGGGGTCGCAAATGGCTGACAGCACACCGATCAAGATCACGGAAATTTCGTCGGAGCCAAAGCGGCAGAGATCGGGACCCGACGATCTACCCGACCCCGTCGATTCCTTGCCGGGCATCGTGATCTACAGCCATTCGTCGCTGTTCTACTGGTGGCCGGTGTGGCTGCTGGGATTCATCCTTGCGGCCGTGAGCTACGCATTTGGCGCAGCCTTCGCGACCGATGACGGCCGGATCGAGTGGATCCATCCGAACTCAGGCGTTGGCGTCACGTTCATCATCGTGCTGGTGCTCGTCATCATTTTCACCAACATCAGCCTGCGCGGAATATACTCCGTGGCGCTGATCTTCGCGATTGCGACGCTCCTGCTGCTCCTCGCCTACCTCGGCGTCCTCGATGATGTCATGGCGGCGATCCCGGAACTCTCGATCTTCATGAGCGCGGGCTTCTACCTGACGTTCTCGCTCTTGCTGTTTAGCATCTGGGCGGTTGCCTTCTTCTTCTTTGACCGCCTGACCTATTGGCGGATCCGGCCGGGACAGATGACCCAGGAAGCTTGGGTCGGCGGCGGCGAGAAAAGCTATGACGTGCGCGGCATGCTGTTTGAGAAGCACGGAGAGGACTACTTTCGCCACAACGTGCTTGGCCTTGGATCGGGCGACCTGATGCTCAAGACGGCCGGTGCGAACAAGGCCACCATCAATGTGCCGAACGTCCTTTTCGTCGACAAGAAAGTCCGCCAGATTCAGCGCCTTATTGCGGTGAAGCCGGACGATCTCATGCCGCAGTGAGACCAACGGCGCAGGCGGGCTCGGTTGAACGCTGGCCCGGCGTAGGATACCTCGTTCACATGCAAATCGCCCTGCAGCCAGCGCTGCGGGGTTCTTTCCGTGAGGTCCCATGGGACAGCTTGCAGGCGACTATCTGCCGATCGTGGTCTTCCTCGGCGTCTCGCTGTTCATCGGCCTCGCGCTGATGGCTGCCCCGTTCCTTATCGCGGTGCGTAACCCGGATCCGGAAAAGGTGTCGGCCTACGAGTGCGGTTTTAACGCATTCGACGATGCGCGCATGAAGTTCGACGTGCGGTTCTACCTGGTCGCCATCCTGTTTATTATCTTCGATCTTGAGATCGCTTTTCTGTTCCCGTGGGCTGTTGCGTTCAAAGATGTCGGCAGCCTCGGGTTCTGGTCGATGATGATCTTCCTCGGCGTTCTTACGATTGGCTTCATCTACGAATGGAAGAAGGGCGCGCTCGAATGGGATTGATCCTTCCCGGCTCTCCGATGTTCGACAAGCCTGACGCGGCAAGCGGCGGCGCGGCGGCCCCTGCGCCTGCAGTGCGACCGCCCGCGAACGATCAGTTCTTTACGGACGTCAACGCCGAGCTGGCCGACAAGGGCTTCCTCGTCACCTCGACCGACGACCTGATCAATTGGGCGCGGACCGGTTCGCTTATGTGGATGACGTTTGGTCTCGCCTGCTGCGCGGTTGAGATGATGCAGGCGTCAATGCCGCGTTACGATCTCGAGCGGTTTGGCTTTGCGCCGCGCGCATCACCGCGCCAGTCAGACGTGATGATCGTGGCCGGAACGCTCACGAACAAAATGGCGCCGGCGCTGCGCAAGGTCTACGACCAGATGCCGGAGCCGCGTTACGTCATCTCTATGGGGTCCTGCGCGAACGGCGGCGGCTACTATCACTATTCCTATGCGGTGGTGCGCGGCTGCGATCGCGTCGTCCCGGTCGATGTTTACGTCCCGGGCTGTCCGCCAACGGCAGAGGCGCTGCTCTACGGTGTTCTCCTCCTGCAGCAGAAGATCCGCCGCACCGGAACAATCGCGCGCTAGCGCTTTGAGGTAGCCCGCGGTGCCTGACGCCGCTGCTGCCGCGACAACGATGTGTGGAGGCGTCACGCGATGGCGACCGAAATCGACCTCTCGATTGAGGACTTGCAGGATGCGCTTGAGACCAAGTTCGGCGGCGCACTGGTCGAGAGCATGATTGCGTTCGGCGAACTGACGCTGACGGCCAAGCGCGATCAGATTGCAGCTCTGCTCAAAGGCCTTCGCGATGATCAACGCGGGCGCTTTGAAATCTTGATCGACCTCTGCGGCGTCGATTACCCCGGGCGCGAAGAGCGCTTCGAGGTCGTCTATCATCTGCTCTCACCGCGCAACAATCAGCGGCTGCGGGTCAAGATTTCGACCAACGAGAGCGATCCGGTGCCGAGCATCGTTGACGTGTTTCCGGCCGCGAACTGGTACGAGCGGGAGGCCTACGACATGTTCGGAATCCTCTTCTCAGGCCATCCAGATCTCCGCCGGCTGCTGACCGATTACGGCTTCACCGGCTTTCCGCTGCGCAAGGACTTCCCGCTCACCGGCCACGTCGAAGTCCGCTACGATGACGAGCAGAAGCGGGTCGTCTACGAGCCCGTAAAACTGATGCAGGAGTTTCGCGACTTCGATTTTGAGAGCCCGTGGGAAGGCACGGACTACGTCCTTCCCGGAGACGAGAAGGCCGAGGAACCGCCGAAGTCCAACTGATCGCGCACCCGGTTGTTGCCTCGGACATCAGGAGGACCTTGCCGATGTCGACGACTGCCAAGCGTTCCGGCCGCTGCCTTTGCGGTGCTGTCACTTTTGAGATCGAGCTGAAGTCACAACACTTCGATGCATGCCATTGCGGCATGTGCCGACGCTGGAGCGGCGGGCCTGGGCTGGCCGTCGAGGCTGCGGCGCCACCCGACATCAAAGGCGCCGAGAACCTTGCGACGTTCAAGTCGTCTGAGTGGGGTGTCAGAGAGTTCTGCAAGGTTTGCGGCTCGCACCTCTTCTGGCGCGCGCCGGAACTCAATTTCTGCAGCACGTTCTATGGCGCGCTCGACGACGTCGACGGCCTGACGTTTGAGAAGCAGATCTACATCGACCACAAGCCAGAGAGCTACAACTTCGCTGAGAAGACGGAGACCATGACCGAGGCCGAAGTTGTCGCGCAGTTCGCTGGAGACGGCGGTGGGACGTGATGGGTTCGCAGAAGGGCAGGCGGCGTATCAGGCAAGCGTGCCGGAATTCGGAACGCGCCCTCTACTCTTTCGCCGGACATCGGTCGAAGAGTTCGAGGGTTTGCTTGCAGCCTGCGATCGCGGAGAGCGGTTTGAATGGGTTCGGGGATGGGTTGTGCAGCAACAAGCAGGCGGGACCCGACGACATTCGGACCTGAGCGCACGCGTCTACGGCTTGCTCCTCGGCCAACTCGATCAAGCGCAATGGAAGACGCGCTATGAGTTTGCGGTCTTCACCGGCGAAAGCTATCGCTACGCTGACATCATCGTTGAGCCGGCCGACCAAGACGCGGCTGGGCTTAGGACCGAACAACCCGCGCTCGTGGTTGAGATCGTCTCGCGATCGTCATGGGAGCGTGATCGGATCACCAAGGCGCAGGAATACACGACACTGCCAAGCCTTCACGCCTACCTCGTCGTCGACCAATTCAGCCGAAGCTGCCTTGGCTTTCTCCGGCGCCCGGACGGCGGGTTTGACGCCGACCCGCGTCTGTTCACCGACGGCGAGACAATTCGTATCGATCCGCTTGGGGTCGGACTTTCGATTGACGACATCTACGACGGCATCCTCGATAGAGACGATGACGCGATCGCTTAAGACGCCGTAGGACCTCCATGGCTGAAACTGACATTCGGAATTTCAATATCAACTTCGGGCCACAGCACCCGGCGGCGCACGGTGTGCTGCGTCTCGTGCTGGAGCTTGATGGGGAGGTTGTCGAGCGCGTCGACCCGCATATCGGGCTGCTCCATCGCGGCACTGAGAAGCTCATCGAGCACAAGACGTACCTGCAGGCGATTGGCTACTTCGATCGCCTCGATTACGTGGCCCCGATGAACCAGGAGCACGCGTTCTGCCTCGCTGCCGAAAAGCTGCTTGATCTGGAGATTCCATACCGGGCGCAGCTCATCCGCGTCCTCTACTCTGAGATCGGCCGGTTGCTCTCGCACCTGCTCAACATTACGACGCAGGCGCTCGACGTTGGCGCGCTGACTCCGCCGCTCTGGGGTTTTGAAGAGCGCGAAAAGCTGATGCACTTCTACGAGCGCGCTTCGGGCGCGCGCATGCATGCCAAATACTTCCGCATCGGCGGCGTGCATCAGGATCTGCCCGACGCTCTCGTCGCTGACATTGCCGCCTTCTGCGAGACCCACCCGAAGGTCATCGACGACATTGAAAGTTTGCTGACCGAGAACCGGATCTTCAAGCAGCGCAACGTCGACATCGGCGTTGTCAGCCTCGACGAGTGTTTCGAGTGGGGCTTCTCAGGCGTGATGGTGCGCGGGTCGGGTGCGGCTTGGGATCTTCGCCGCGCGCAACCTTATGAGTGCTACAGCGAGCTCGAGTTCGACATTCCGATCGGCAAGAATGGCGACTGCTACGATCGGTATCTCATCCGCGTCCAGGAGATGCGGGAGAGCGTGAAGATTATGAAGCAGTGCTGCGCGCTGTTGCTGTCCGAAGCGGGCCGTGGCGATCATGTGGCCGACGATGCCAAGGTCGTCCCGCCAACGCGCGGCGAGATGAAACGCTCGATGGAAGCGCTGATCCATCACTTCAAGCTTTACACCGAAGGCGTCCACGTCCCGGCGGGCGAGGTCTATACCTGCGTCGAGGCACCGAAAGGCGAGTTCGGCGTGTACTTGGTCTCGGACGGCTCCAACAAGCCTTATCGCTGCAAGATCCGCGCGCCGGGCTTTCCGCACCTGCAGGCGATGGATCACATCAACCGCGGGCACATGCTGGCCGATGTCAGCGCAATCATCGGGTCGCTCGATATCGTGTTTGGCGAAATCGATCGTTAAGCGCCGGTCAAGCGAGGCGGTCAAAGGTGTCAGCCGCAAAATTCCACATGGTCGACGCCGCGCCGCAGCCGGTCGCGCCGTTCTCGCATGCCGTTGAGATGGACGGCTGGGTCATGGTCACCGGCCAGATGCCGACAGAGCCCGATAACCCGTCGGCGCCATTGCCCGACGGTGTCGACGCGCAAACGCGCCGCGTGATGGACAACCTCGAAATCGTGCTGGGCGGTGTCGGTCTTGGGCTCAGCGACGTCCTGCAGATGCGCGTCTATCTGACAGACTTCGAGCGTGACTACACGGCGATGAACGCGGCCTACGTGACCTACTTTGCGCCCGGCCGCCTGCCTGCGCGCACCTGCGTTGGTGTGACGGCGCTTGCCGTCGGCGCGCTGGTCGAGATCGACTGCGTCGCCCGGCGAAGTGGCGGCGGTTCCTAACGCCCGTCGCTGCACGCCGATTGGCGCCGGCGACTGATCAATCAGCCGCAAGACTACTCGACGAAACTAACCGCAAGCACAGGCTTTCCGACCGCGGCGAGCTTTGTATTCAGCAACGAGATGTTGTGCTGGATGCGGGTGTCGTCGGGCGCGCTTCGGTGTGCGGCGGCAAGCGCATGCTTCGCGCTGTCGAGCTCGCCGCGCAGTAGGTACGAGTAGCCCTTGTTGTTCAACACCTGCGGCGTGTCGCCGACCAGCTCCGTCAGCCGGGCATAGGCTTTGTCTGCGAGATCAAAGCGGCCAACCTGATCGTAGCTTGCCGCGAGACCAAGCCACGCGGCCGGGTTCTTCGGATCTTGCTCGACTGCGCTCTCGTAACGCTTCGTCGCCTTGCCAAACTCGCGCTTGCCATAAAGCACTTTTGCTTCCGCAATCGTGCGAACGCTTGCCGGGTCGTGGCCGATGGCCAGCATCCGGTCTGGAACTCCGTTGGTCGAACATCCGCCGAGCGCCAGTATCGCGGCAGCACTCACGAAACCTGTCCAAATAACGCCTACCCTCATGACGCAGTGCCCCCCGCACTTGGTAATCACCGCAGCCTACAACCCCCGCTGCACCCTTGAGACCGACCACATTGCTCAATCGGAACGCAAATGGTTATCGCGCGAATGATCGGAATTGCCCGCTTTCCTTGAAGGGCCTGTCGAGAAGGTGTGGGCGAAAGCGTGCCGGCGCCGCAACAGTGGGCGAATAATCCGCGTGAGCGCCCTTGATGCGCGTTAACTGTGACTGAGGACGCGCGGCTTCTTCGTAAAATTTTATCTGTTCTTTTCGGTCCGCGTTCATGGCTCTCGCCGATGCTGGCGGCTTGGACGAGGGACAACCGGGGCGGCCATCACATGCGCGCCAAACGTACGCAGCTTTACCTTCTCGCGCTTGCGCTCAGCAGCGGCACGCTGGCGATGACGCTTGCCAACGGTTGGCTGGACTCGCGCATGAGCGAGCTCAATTACGCCCGCTCCCGCATTCCGACCTATCAGCCGGTCGAGATGTCCCGCATCGTCGTCGCCCGCCGCGACATCGAGCTTGGCACCGAGCTGAACCCGGCCATGTTCGAGGAGATCGAGTGGCCGTCGAATGCGCTGCCTGAGGGCGCGTTTGAATCGATTCAGGACGTGTTTGAATCAGCGGACATGCGGATCGCCAACGCGCCGCTCTACCGTAAAGAGCCGCTGCTGATGGAGAAGCTGTCCTCGCAAGCGCGCCGCGCGTCGCTTTCGGGCAAGCTCGCGCCGGGATTGAAGGCGGTCAGCATCAAGGTCAACGACGTGATCGGCGTTGGCGGCTTTGTTTTGCCGGGTGACTTTGTCGATGTCTTGCTGATCCGGACGAGCCGGGAAGAGACGGAAACCAAGACGACGGAGACGGCTTACAGCTTCCCGGTTCTGCAGAAAGTGCGCGTTCTGGGCGTTGACCAGTCACACGACATGGAGGCGGAATCGCCACGCCTGGCGCGCACGGTGACCCTCGAAGTTGGCATGCGCGATGCGCAGCGGGTCACACTTGCCGCCTCCATCGGCCGCCTAACGCTGGTTTTGCGGAACCACCTCGGCCGCGAAGACGATCCGCCGCCGGAGCTGGTCGACATCAAGCATCTGATGGCTGACGGTCTTGATAAGTCGAACAACTTCGAGGCGCCCGTTGTCGACCCAACGGCGAATCAGGCCCCCATCGCGACGGGGCCGGTGGTCAGCCGATTTGCGAACGTTACGGTCGTTCGGTCGGTTGATGCTTCGGAGTACACAGTCACCAAGTCGGCTGCACGCGCCACGTTGACCGCGCTACCAGCAGCCGAATAGCGAGCGTTCGCGTCCGCGCCCCACAAAAGCGTGCCTCCCAGACGGGGGGACCATGTGGTGAGGGGTGCAAGGTGATGATTGCTTTGGTCTGGCGCGCAGGTGCGCGCTGCTTTGAAAACTCAATTCGAAAGTTTGGATGTGCTGCCGCGGCAGCCTTGGTTGGTCTCGGCCTGGTCGTGCCGAGCGCCGCGGTCGCGAACGGCGAGTATGTCTATGAAGGGCATATTCAGCAGCTCAAGGTCGTCGTCGACAAGTCGCGTGTCATTGATGTCGGCGAGACGTTCGGTTCGGCGCTGATTGCGCAGGCGGACATTGCCGATGTGGTCCCGCTGACCGACCGCTCGGTCTACATTATCGGCAAGAAGCTTGGTGCAACGCGCCTCGTCGTGACCGATCCTGAGAAGGCGATCATCCGCATCCTCGAAATCGAGGTCACGCCGGATATTCCGTCGCTGCGGCGGAAGCTTGCCGCCAACCTCGACATGTCGCGGATCAAGGTGACGGCTGCCAACAACGGGATCCTGCTGTCGGGCACGGCGCGGACGGCCATCGAAGCCAAACGTGCCGTCATGATCTCGGAGCGGTATGCTCCGAAGAACGTGACCAACGCCATCGAGATCGACTCGCCACAACAGGTCATGCTTGAGGTTCGGTTCGTTGAAGCCCTGCGCTCGTCGTTCCGCGAGTTCGGTCTCGGGTCGCAGACGCGGTCCAACCGCTTCAACCTGGACACCGGCCGCGCGGCGGCCGTTCCGGCAACGGCTGGCCCGCTTCTGACAAGCGCGCTGATCTCAGGCAGTGCGCCGTTCGGCACGATGATCGCCCGCGTCCTCGATAGCGGCGCAAAGGTCGACATCATTCTGAGGGCACTGGAAGAGCGCGCTCTGATCCGCCGACTTGCCGAGCCGAACCTTTCAACCCTGTCCGGCAACACGGCCAGCTTCCTGGCCGGCGGCGAGTTCCCGTTTCCGGTCGGCGCGGAAGACAACAAGATCGCGCTTGAGTTCAAGAAGTTCGGCGTCGCGCTCAAGTTTACGCCGACCGTGCTCGGTGATGGTCAGATCAACCTGCAGATCGCGCCTGAAGTCAGCGAGATCGACAACACGCAGACGATCGTCATCAACAACATCTCGGTCCCGGGCCTGACGGTGCGGCGCGCCGATACGACGGTTGAGTTGAAGGACGGGCAGAGCCTTGCGATCGCCGGCCTGCTGCAGAACCGGCATTCAAAGTCGCAGAAGCAATTGCCGTGGATCGGACAGGTGCCGGTGCTCGGGGCGCTGTTCAGGAGTGCGTCGTTTCAGCGTCAGGAAACCGACCTCGTCATCATCGTCACGCCGCGGCTCGTAAAGCCCAAGGTCCCCGGCGAAAAGCTGGTGACACCGTTTGACAGTCATTCGCCGACGAACGATCCGGAGTTCTTCATCAAGGGCAAGGCGGAAGTCCGCCGCTTGGCCGAGCGGCGCGGCTTTAAGCAGGACTACGGGCACATTCTGGAACTGCCGACAGGGGAGGTTGCTCATGTCGCAACGAAGTAAGCTTGGCCTGCGTGTCGCTGTGATCGGTGGCCTGGCGATGGCCACAGCCTTGGTTGCGGCCTGCCGCGAGGACTATCTCGACCGTCGTCAGGGCGTGACCATCGGCGCCGGCAACGCGATGAAGTTCAACGCGACGACGCAGACCATCAATCCGTGGCCGAGGCATGCTCACGACACGCGCATGCGCCATGACGGCGTCTACATCGGCAAGGTCATCGAAAAGTATCAGGAGGGCCCGCCGAAGAAGACGGTTGGCCAATCGGTGACCACGGTGAAGTGACGACCCGCCGGGGGCACGTTGTTGCCGACGACTTGAGGGCGCGGCTGCCATGCCGCGCCCAACTTGTTTGCGCGCGCGGCGCTGATCACCACTGTTCGTACTGATACTGCTGCCAGCGTTTCTCGCCGATCAGGCAGTCGTACTTAGGTTTCACGCCTTCAACGCGGAACTGCGCGCGCTTGAAGAGCGCTGCGGGCGGTGCCGCTGGTGCCGGCGGCTGCCGGTCCGCGATCTCAAGAAGTAGCTTCTGGCGGATCGCCTGGCCGAAGTTCTTGCGGTCTTGCACGGCGATCATGAAGGCGCCGGGCCCGCCGATGACGCAGGCTGCGTAATACTTGTCGAGGTCTGGCAGGTCGAAATAGCTGTAGGGCCCGTCCGGCCGTTTGAACTGGAGCGGCAGGCCGTTGATGACGATGCCTTTGGCAAGGACCTTGTCGCGTGCGCGGTCAACCCGACCGCCGATGTTGTTTGGGCCATCGCCTGAGATGTCGATGACGCGCCGCGTACCGGCAAGTCCGTTGCCGTCAAAGAGGCGGGCGCTTTCTGTGAGCGCGCCGGAAATCGACGTCATGAGCGCGCGGCGCGTCGGCATCTCGGCCAACGCTTTTGCGAACGCCTGAGCGTCTGCGGCGGACCCGATAACGCGCCACGGCACAATCACAGACTGTGTGCCGACGCCGGCCCACTCCATGTAAGTCACAGCAATCCGCCGCTCAGGTCCTGATGTGATCGCTTGCAGGATCGCCGGGCTTTGAAATGCCGAGACATAGCCCTGTCGTTGGTGGCGCTGTTCGTCGAGATCCATCGACATCGACACGTCGACTGCGAGGACCAGTTCGAGGTCCACTCTCTTGTCAGCGGCTTTGGCCGCGCCAAGCGCGCTCAAAGGCGCGATCAAAAGGCTCGTCAAAATTACGCTGGCCGCATGCCAGCACCGGTCCGTCAGAGTTGACACACGCGACATCGCGAACTCCATGCACAACAGGACGCTTACTCAATAAAGGTGACGTCAAGGACGGAGACTTCAAGGCAGAAGACGAGGCGCATACGGATCATGAGCGGTTTGCGGGTTGGAATTGTCGGCGGCGGGATTGCTGGGCTTGCAACCGCTTGGGGGCTCCGGCGGCGCGGCGCTCAGGTGACGCTCTTTGAGCAAGGGCCGATCCCGAACCCGCTAGCAGCGTCCGGCGACCGCCACCGGATCATCCGCCGGGGCTACGCGGGCCAGGACGGTTATGCGCGCACCATCGAGGACGCGTTTGCTGCGTGGGGCGAGCTGTGGCGGGACACCGGTGCTGACGGCCTTGAAGAGACCGGCGTGTTGTGCGTCAGCCAGTTTCCAGGTGACGAGGGTGCAGACTACATCGCCGGATACGATCGCCTGGGCGTTGCCTACGACGCGCTCGATGGGCGGGCGGCGGCCGAGCGCTATCCGTTTCTCGACGCGGACGGCGTTGATCGCGCAGCGTTCGTTGCCGATGGCGGCGTGTTGGCCTGCGAGACGATTGCCGCGGCGCTCAGTGCGTGGCTCGCCCGCGAAGGTTGCGCGCTCCATCCGCACACAGCTGTTGAGACGGTGGACCGCGAAACAGCAACGGTCCGAGCGGGCGGCAAGGACCATCGGTTTGATGCGGTCGTGATCGCAGCTGGTGCATGGACGCCCCGGCTGCTGCCAGACTTGAACCTTGAGCGGCATCTGACGCCGCACCGGACGATCGTGGCGTATCTCGCGCCGCCGCCGGACCTTGAGCGTGCCTGGGCCGAGGCTCCGGCGCTCTTAAGTGTCGGCGGGACGGATGTTGACGGCTACGTGGTGCCGCCCGTGCGCGGGCTTGGACTAAAGGTCGGTGCAGGCATCACGAAGGTGGCCGGCGACCCCGATTCGGACTGGTCCCCCGGCATCGCGGCCGGCGAAAAGTTGCGCGATGCGTTCGCGCCGCCGTTTGCCCGCATCGCCGATTATGCGGTGGAGGAGGTGCGGACGTGCGTCTACACGTTCACAGCCGACGAGACGTTCTTCGGCGATTGCGACGGCAAAGCATTCATCGTCTCGGCGTGTTCAGGACATGGCTACAAGTTCGGCGCGGCCGTCGGCCTTCGGACCGCTGATGCGGTTCTGTCTGGTGATGTTGCGGGCTGGCAGCGCTGGCTGCGCGCCGAGGTCTGATCGCCAATCCTGTGTTGCCGTCGGGTGCAATTTACCGGAACGGCCCGCATGTGCCGGCAAGTCCGTTCACGCGCCGCCGTGCCAACGCCACCGCTCTTTAGTCACAAGAAGTGCCCAAACCGTCGCTATCACGGGTCGGGTGACCGCCAAGCGGCGTGTCTCACTGCAACTCCCCGCGTGCCGTGAAATCACTTGACATTGCAAAGTTAAATTGAAAGCAAAGTGATTGCCGCCCACCCATCGGCAGCCGCAATGCAACACAACTCCGAGCTGTAAATGTCCACCTCCGATACCGCCCGCCGCATCCTGAGTGCACCGTCGTTCAAGTTCGTGCTCGTCCTCGTCCTGATCCTGGCGCTCACGATCCCGTTGTTGTTCGTCTACGCCCTCGTCTACGAGCGCGAGCAGCGCGCGCGGCAGGCGACGACGTCGATCAGCCAGATGTGGGGCGGGCGGCAGACGATGGCCGGGCCCTACATTGCCGTCCCGACCGAGCGCGCCCGCGTGTCCGGTGCCGGTGCAAATGCGCAGACGGTGACGGAGCGCAACTTTGCCGTCTTCCTGCCCGAGACGCTGAACGTCACATCCGATCTCAAAACCGAAGAGCGTCGGCGGGGCATCTTCACCGTCCCCGTCTACCGCTCAACGCACGCATTCGAGGGCCGGTTTGCGCCCGCCACGGCGGAGAAGATCTCTCAGTCGGTTGATCGCGTGCTTTGGCAGGAAGCGGTCATCGTCGTGTTGGTCTCGGATGTCCGCGGCATCGTGGAGGGGATCACCGCCGAGCTTGGCGGTCTTGGGTCGCGTGCATTCCGCGCCGGGAGCGGCCTGCAGGGCAGGCACGGCGGCGCGATCCATATTCCCGTCTCCGAACAGGAGGCGTCGAACGGATTCTCATTCAAGTTTTCACTTGGGCTGCGCGGGTCGCAGGTCGCGCGGTTTATGCCGGCCGGTGGCGATACCAACGTGGCGATGGCGGCCGACTGGCCCCACCCGAGCTTCTCAGGCGGGTTCCTGCCGGATAGCCGGTCCATCAGTGAGGCCGGCTTTGAGGCAACGTGGAGCATCCCGCGGCTCGCGCGCGGCACGGCGCAAACGCAGCTCGTCAGCAATCTCGGCGGGCTTCGCGTTAGCCGCTCAGAGTTCGGTGTCGATCTCTTTCAGCCGGTTCGCTTTTATTCGCTCGCACAACGCGCGCTCAAATACGCCATCGGCTTCATCGGCATTGCGTTCTTTGCCGTCTTCATCATGGAGGTGCAGGCGCGGCGCCGGGTGCACTGGATCCAGTATCTCTTCGTCGGACTGGCGCTCGTCATCTTCTATGTCCTCCTGATCGGGACAGCCGAGCACATCGGGTTCGACCTCGCCTATCTCGCCGCGTCGACCGCAACATCACTGCTGATCGGCGTCTACTTCGGATCGGTCGTCGGCTCGCGGCTCAAGGGCTTCGTGCTCTTTGCGTTGCTCGGCATCATCTACGCGCTGCTCTACTTGCTGCTCAGGCTCGAGGACTACGCGCTGCTGGTCGGCTCAATTGCGGCATTTGTCACGATTGCGATCGTCATGTTCGTGACCCGCAACATTGATTGGGGCCGCGGCATCGATACGGAAAAACCGCCGCAGGCCCAGCCCGCCGAATAAACGCTGCCGGCGCGGCCCGCCTGATTCGCGCGGGCCGCGTCAACCATTGAAACCTGCAACCGTTTGAAGGGTTTGGAGGATGCGCTCGATCTGTTAAGAGACGGTCGAGGGGGGTGAGACGCGGTTCGGAGTGCGTTTGATGATTATTGATATGCTGTTTTTGCTGGCGGCGGCCGCGGTTGGCCTTGGGCTGGCCCTTGCGACCTACCGCATCTTCGCTGTGCAGAACGAATGGCCGATGGGCACGCTGCACGCTGAAAAGCCCCTCATCCCGATCTTGATCGGCATATTCGCGCTGGTCATGGGGTTCCTGTTTGCCGCCGCCCGCGGGCCGGAGTACGGCGGCTGGTGGATTATTGGCGCGGGCGTCGCGGTTGCGATCTTCTGGATCGGCTTTATGCGCGTCGCAGGTCAGATCGCGCTCTTCCTCGCACCGGCCGCGACTGTGCTCCTGCTGCTGGGCTGGATCGGCGTCCGGCCCCCGTCCGACATCGTCTACATCCCCGGCTACACGCCGAGCAGCGCAATCGCGACCGAGCCGCTGCCGCTGTCACCGCGCAATGTCGAGGGCGGAACGCTCGGCCAGAACTAGGTCGACGTCGCTGGGTCCGCCCGCGTCGGTACCCGCACCCGCGACCAAGAGGTAAGCCGTCGCCGGTTGCGGGCCACGGCTGGCACGGGCTAGGTCCAGGGACACCTCGGCGCGGCCAAAATCGGCCGTGCTGTTTGATCCTCGCCGGAGCCGCACATGGCCGTTCGCCGCCTTCATCACGAGCAGCCCAACTCGTTTGAATTCACACCTGAGAACCTTGCGTTCGCCAAAGAGACGATCGCGAAGTTCCCTGATGACAAGCAGGCCTCGGCGGTCATTCCGCTGCTCTGGCGCGCGCAGGAACAGCACGACGGTTGGCTGCCGGAGCCCGCGCTCCGCTACGTCGCCGACATGCTCGATATGCCCTATATCCGCGCCTACGAGATCGCGACCTTCTACACGATGTACCAGTTGGCACCCGTCGGCACGGTCGCGCACGTGCAGGTGTGCGGCACGACGCCGTGCATGCTGCGCGGATCAGAAGACATCAAGGCTGTTTGCCAGAAGCGTATCGCGCAGAACCCGCATGAGCTTTCGGCCGATGGCCGGTTCTCGTGGGAGGAAGTTGAGTGTCTTGGCTCGTGTGCAAACGCGCCGATGGTCCAAGTCTGGAAGGACACCTACGAGGACCTGACGCCGGACCTGTTCGAACGCGTGCTCGACGGGTTCGATAGCGGCACTCCGCCGAAGCCTGGTAGCCAGATCGGGCGGCAGGCAAGCGAGCCTGAGGGCGGTGCGACGACGCTGACCGATGCATCGATCTTTGATCGCGTTGTGGCCGACGGTGGTGACAACGACAACCAGGTGTCGGCGCGTGGCGGCGCTGATGCGGCGGCCGGCAAGACCACGTCGGCTGCGAGCGATGCTGGCGCGTCCGGCAAATCAGGCGCGGCGGCCGGGACGGCCCCGGCGGCTGTCGGGACGGCCTCGACCGCGACCGCGATCGGCGCCGCTGCGAACAAGGGCGTGCTGCCGGGTCTCGGTGGCGCACCGCTCGCCAGCGGCATGACGCAAGCGGCAACCGGTTCGTCAGATGGCAGCGACGCGGCCGCCGTACAGCCTGAGACGCCGCCGCTTCTCGATAAGCCGCGCGACGGCGAGGGCGATGAACTCGAGCTTATTTGGGGTGTCGCTGAAATCCTGCGCAAGCGCTTGAACGACGCCGGTATCTGGCATTTCGACCAGATTGCCGCTTGGACGCCCGCCAACATCGCCTGGTTCGAGACAACCTTTGAAGGCATGAAAGGCCGGATCGCGCGCGATAAGTGGTTAGAGCAGTGCGCAAAGCTCAAGGACGGCTGGCGGCCGGAGAGCAACATTGGCGAGCGGCCAAAGAGCTGACGTTTGGAACAACTGCCGTTGCCGCCTCGTTTGACAATGAAACCTGAGTGCGGTGTTGCGCAGGTTCGCGCCGCGCTCACGCAACCCGGAGCGAACACATGGCCGCAGCAGGCAAGTCGATCGTCGTCACAGGGGCCGGATCGGGCATTGGCGCTGCGACGGCGAAGCGGTTCGCAGCCGATGGGTATGCCGTGACGCTGAACGGCCGCACCGAGAGCAAACTCAAGTCTGTCGCCGCAGAGATCGGAAGCGACGATCACGTCCACATTGCGCCTGGCGATGTGTCGAAGCCGGACGACTGTAAGCGCATTATTGCAGCGCACGTCCAACGCTTCGGCGGGCTTGATGTCCTCGTCAACAATGCCGGCGTCGCCGTTGGCGGACAGATCGACCAGGTCGCGTTTGATGACTGGCGCAAGGTGATGTCGATCAACGTCGACGGCGTCTTCCTCATGATCCACGAAGCGGTGCCGCATATTGAGAAGACGGGCGGTTCGATCGTGAACGTCAGTTCCGTCTCAGGGCTCGGCGGTGATTGGGGCATGAGCCCGTACAACGCAACCAAGGGCGCAGTCACGAATTTTACGCGCGCGCTTGCGCTCGACTTCGGCAGTCGCGGCATGCGCATCAACGCCGTCGCGCCAAGCCTCGTTGAGACGGATATGACGGAAGACATGGTCAAAGATGACGAGCTGGTTGCCAAGTTCGCGGATCGGATCCCCATCGGCCGCTACGCGCAGCCCGACGAAGTCGCCGACGTGATTGCGTTCTTGGCCTCGCACGACGCCCGTTTCGTCAACGGTGTCATTCTCCCCGTCGACGGTGGCGTCACGGCTGCGAATGGCCAGCCCAACTTTTCTGCCTGAGGCGCGGCGCGGCTCCGTAACGCCCATCGCGGCGTTAACGCGCCATCAACCCTGGTCGCCGTGATTTCGCTAACCTTCAGGTCATTGCAAGTCAGGCCTGTTACGCCTGACGGATGACTCTCATGCGCTTCATCGGATTTTCCGGCCGAGACCGCGATCCGGCGCGGGCGCGGAGAAACGCTGTCCTCGGCGTCGGGAAGTTCGGCGAGTTTCTTATTATCGCAGTCGTGTTGGTTCCGCTTATCGGTGCGCTGCCTGGGACCACTTTCAATGGTGTGCCTGTCGCCCCCTACGCATTGTCGTGGTTCGACGCAGCTATGTTGGTCCAGCTCACCTTGTTCCTCGCATTCGGGTTCGTCTACTGCTGGCGCAATGCACAGGCAGCCGGCCTCGCGTCGCAAGCGGCGCTCCGCTTGCTTGGCCGCGCATTTCTGCGCGGCGTTGGCGGCGGGCTCCAGCTCGCAATCGCGTTTCTTCTGTTGATGATTTTAAGCGCGTTCCCGCCATTCGGCTGGCGGGTCGCATGGTTTTGTTATGGCGTCGTCGGTCTCGTCCTCACCGGCTGGTGGACGCATATCAAGCTCGTCGATTGGTACGAGCGGCAGCTCTGAGTTTCGCCCTCGGCTTTCAAACAAAGCTGCTGATTTCCGGTTTGAACAAAACTCAACCGCCGCCTCTCTGCGATTGGCGCTGATTTGGGCCGTCTGCGCCCAAGCGACAACTGCAAAGCAGCTGTGACAATTCTACGCCATATGAGCGACAATTAGCCATATTCAAGGATCAGTCTGGCCGCTGAGCAAACTCCGAATTACTTAACAAAGTCTGAAGCATATCGCTTCAAGTTCGGAGGAAATAGTAATGAGTCGGTTGCGTTGGCTGGCGCTCAGGCTGTCGTTGATAGCTGGCGTTTTAATCAGTGGAAGTCTTATTTTTGGGCAATCCGCCCAGGCGCAGATCCCCGATCCGGCCTGCACCCTGCAAAATCTGGAAACACCAATCCGGTTGCGGGAGCGGGCCTGCCTTTCGGAAGATAGGCAGATACAGACGGCGGTGATTCAGCCGGAAAAGAAAAAGAAGAAGAAGTGGAAGCGTAAGAAGCGCCACTACAAGAAGTTCGCGAAGAAGGCGCGAAAATACCGAAAGAAAATCCGCAAGCTTCGCAAGAAAGCTCGGACCTACCGGAAGGTCGCAAAGAAACTTCGCAAGAAGGCCCGGCATACCTCCAGCCGCTACAAAAAGAAGAAGCTGCGGCAGCTCGCCCGCAAGGCCAGCCATAAGGCGAAGCAAAAACGCCGTGTCGCTCGCAAACTGCGGCAGAAAATCCGGCGACACCGGCGGCACGCCAAAAAGTACAAGAGCAAGAAGTACGGGCTCGGAAAGCGTGTCGCCGCTGCGCGCAAGCGTTCGGGTCAGCGCGCTGGCAAAAAGTCTTACCGCAGCAAGACCTATAAAGCAGACCGCAAACGGTCAGGCAGGCGTCACGCGAAAGCCAATCGCCGGTCGGGCAAGAGCAAGAAGTACGGGCTCGGAAAGCGTGTCGCCGCTGCGCGCAAGCGTTCGGGCAAGCGCGCGGGCAAAAAGTCTTACCGCAGCAAGACCTACAAAGCAGACCGCAAACGGTCAGGCAGGCGTCACGCGAAAGCCAATCGCCGGTCGGGCAAGAGCGGTTGGAAGTCAGCATCGTTGCGCTCATCAAAGGGGCGCAAGGGCCGGCGTGGAGAACGTGCGCGCGGTCGTGATCGCGACTGGTCGTCTGACGTCTTCGGTGGACGTCGCGATCGTGGAGATCGCGGCAGAGGACGTGGCGGCAAGAGCGGCCGTGGCGGTCGCGGTGGCCGTGGCGAGAAAGCCGATCGTGGCGGACGTGGCGGCAAGAGCGGCCGTAGCGGCCGCGGGGGCCGTGGCGATAAAGCCGATCGCGGCGGACGTGGCGGCAAGGGTGGCAAAGGCGGTCACGGGGGCCGTGGCGATAAAGCCGATCGCGGTGGACGCGGCGGCAAGGGTGGCAAAGGCGGTCACGGCGGCGGCAAGGGCGGTCCTCCGGGCAATGGCGGCAAGGGCGGGTCGCACGGCGGCGGCAACGGCGGCCCGAACGGCAGCGGTGGCCAGGCCGACGCATCCGGACCGTCGTCAGACGGCAGCAGCTCAGGACCGGTCGCCGAGTAGCTGATCGACAAAAGGGCCGGCGTCTCCACAGATGCCGGCCCTCTTAAGCCTTCGGACCATTGCTCGCACCCGCCGAAGGCCCACTTGTGCGCGTGCGAACGGGCGCTATTTTCCGGGCAGATCACATGCAACCGCGAGCGCGCGCGCCCCATGGCCCTTTCCGACAAAGACCGCATTTTCACGAACCTTTACGGCTTTCACGACCCCGGTCTGGCAGCCGCCAAACGCCGCGGCGCCTGGGACGACACTAAAGGTCTGATCGCGCGCGGTCATGATGCGATCATCGATGCAGTCAAAGAGTCCGGCCTGCGTGGGCGTGGCGGTGCGGGCTTCCCGACGGGCCTTAAGTGGTCCTTCATGCCAAAGGAAGATCCGCGGCCGAGCTATCTCGTGGTCAATGCGGATGAATCGGAGCCCGGCTCCTGCAAAGACCGCGAGATCATGCGGCACGACCCGCACATCTTCATCGAGGGCTGCCTCGTTGCCTCGTACGCGATGCGGGCGCACACCTGCTACATCTATATCCGCGGTGAATACATCCGCGAGCGCGAGGCCCTGCAGCGCGCGATTGATGAAGCGTACGACGCCAAGCTCGTTGGCAAGAACAACGTCAACGGCTGGGACTTTGACATCTACGTCTCGCATGGTGCCGGCGCTTATATTTGCGGCGAAGAGACCGCGCTGCTCGAAAGCCTCGAGGGCAAAAAGGGACAGCCGCGCATGAAGCCGCCGTTCCCGGCGGGCTGCGGGCTTTATGGTGCGCCGACGACGGTCAACAACGTCGAGAGCGTGGCCGTCGTGCCAACCATTCTGCGGCGCGGCGCTGACTGGTTTTCAGGGCTGGGCAAGCCGAACAACACCGGCACCAAGCTGTTCCAGATTTCAGGGCACGTTGAAAAGCCGTGCGTCGTCGAAGAAGAGCTCGGCATCCCGCTGCGTGAACTCGTCGAGCGCCACGCCGGCGGTGTGCGCGGCGGTTGGGACAACCTGATGGCCGTCATTCCGGGTGGCTCTTCAATGCCATGTCTGCCGGAAGACGTCTGTCAGGATCTGACGATGGACTTCGATACGCTGTCGAAATTGAAGTCGGGACTTGGTACGGCGGCAGTCATTGTCATGGACAAGTCGACCGACATCATCGCTGCAATCCGGCGCATCGCATACTTCTACAAGCACGAGAGTTGCGGCCAGTGCACGCCCTGCCGGGAAGGTACGGGCTGGATGTGGCGCGTCCTCGAGCGGATGGAGCGGGGCGAAGCGGACCCGAGCGAGATCGATCTTCTGTGGGACGTCACCAAACAGGTCGAAGGCCACACGATCTGCGCTCTTGGCGACGCCGCGGCCTGGCCCGTGCAGGGCCTGATCCGGAATTTCCGGCCGGTGATCGAAGAGCGCATCGCAGCGCGCCAAGGCGGCAGTGCGGTTCCGGTAGCGGCCGAGTAGTCGTGTCGGGCTTTGAGCCGCGCGGTCGCGCGTGACGGATTAATCGGCCATGACGATCGAGCGCGCGTTAGGCGCTCAACGCGTCTTTCGGCTTAGGTTGTCAATCAGCATTTACTTGGCTCGCTGTTTGGCTAGTCTGACGCCTCCAGTCACGTTTTGGAGGCGCGTTATGTCCGCAAACACCATCCCAACCCTCGACGAGCTGGCGAGCGAGAAGACGGTCTACCTGATGGACCGCTTCCGCAAGAACAAGGATAACCCTGAGCTGCTCGAACGCATCCTCACGGTCATACGGCCGCGCTTTAACGGGCAGGCGACGGCGCTCAGGCGCGACATCATCAGACAGTTGGAGCGGATTGAAAACGGCGGCAAGCCGGTGCCGTTCATGCCGCCGCCATCACCTCTGCGCATGCTCATGAGCGGTGGCTGGCAGGGCAAGGCCTTCCTCGCAGGCATCGCTGTGTTGATTGCAGCAAAGATCTACGCGATTGCGAACATCACGCTTTGAGCTTCTGGCTGAGCTGCTTAACGCTGGCACTTCGCGCGGTCGGCTTGGGGGAGCACCGCGCGCACTCGGGAAAGACAGATGACCGGAAAGCACCTCGCGCAGTTGAACGTCGGTCGCCTTGTTGCGCCGCCGGGAGACCCGCGGGTTGCCGAGTTCATCGACAATCTTGACCGGGTCAATGCGGCCGCCGAACGAATGGAAGGATTCGTTTGGCGGCTGCAGACCGGCGCGGGCAATGCGATTGATCTGCGCTTTGCCGGCGATCCACGGACGCTGATGAACGTTTCAGTCTGGGAGAGCGCGGACGCGCTTCAGGCGTACGTGTTTCAGACGATTCACGCGCAGTTCTACCGCAAGCGTGCCAACTGGTTTCAGCCGATGGACAAGCCGCACTTCGTGATGTGGTGGATCCCCGCCGGACATCGGCCAACGATCGCTGAGGCTGCAGAACGGCTTACGGACCTGCAAGACAATGGTCCCTCCGAGCGCGCGTTCGGTTGGGCTGATCTTCCAAACGCGGACGTCTGGCGGAGCGCCCGTTGCGCTTAATAATGACCGGGACGGTTCGCTGATGGCGAAGACGCGTATGCTCCTGGAAATCGGAATGGGTACCGATATCCGTGGGACGGATCCGACCAAGGCCGCCTGCCGCGCCCTGCGCGACGCGCTTTGGCACAACACGATTTCGATCGCGCCGATTATGGGCAAGCAGCCGGAAGAGATGATCGTTGACGTGTTGATCGGTGTGCCCCGGCCGCATGAGGTCGACAAAGCGCGCGTGCTTGAGGTGATGCCCTATGGCCTGGGCTCGGTCGATGTTGTCGAAGGCGGCCTCGAAATCCCAAACGATGCCGGCACCGACTCGACGTTAATCGCGCATGCCTGCGCAATCGTCAGCCTCGACCTGCCGGAGCCGGACGCATGACAGCCAACTCAGACACGCGCCGCAAACCGCGCGTCATCCTCGAGATGGGCGCCGGCAATGACTTGCATGGTGGCGACTACACCAAGGCTGCAATCCGCGCCGTCGAAGATGCGCTCCACCACTCGTCACTCAGCTTTGTGACGTCGCTCGGCGTGGACCGAGGCGCGATCGATGTCGAAGTCACCATCGGTGTCCAACGGCCGGAGGCGGTCGACGCATCGGCCGTGGCAGCCGCGTTGCCGGTCGGGAACGTCACGGTGACCGTCGTCAAGGGTGGCCTCGACGTGCCCGACCCCGCCAAAAATGATCCGGCTGTTATCGCATCAGCCGCGATCGCCGTTCGCGCACCCATCGGTGTTGGCAGCTAGAGCTTCTCCGGGTCAGGCGGCAGCATGTCGGCGACGGCGATTGTGATGCCCGATGGCGTGAGGTCTAGGGTGCCTGATGAGGTCATCGCCGCAGCAAAGTTGCCCGCGTCGACACGGCGATGGTGCGTGATCTGCCGCGCGCCGGCATCGACGATCAGGTAGTGCTCGATGCTTGCGACGCCGGCGTACTCGGCAAGCTTGGTCTCGCGATCAACCTTGATCGAGCCCGGCGACAAGACCTCGACGACGATTAACGGATCTTCGACCTTCATGGTCTCGTTCGCGATCCGCCCCTTGACGACGAGCGCGTCTGGAACTCGGCCTGTCATTGAGGCAACCGGCACCGTCATTCCGTCCGTCAGAACAGTGCAATCCAAGTTCGCCGCTTCAATGCGGAACTGAAGCGCCATAGCGATGCGCAGCTTAGTGATGTTGTGTAGTGCCCGCTCCGCCGCCATCTCGACGACCCTCCCGTCGACGAGTTCGTAGCGGCCTTCAAGCTCGGACGCTGAGGCCCAGGCGAGGTATTCGTCGACGGTCATACGTGGTGGTGCGTGGACGTTCATATCGCGAAACTACCATGGGGGCCGAAAGCCGCCAATTCCGCTGCCCAGGTTCAAGCGTCAGGCGGCAGCATGTCGGCGACGGCGATTGTGATGCCCGGTGGTGTGAGGTCGAGGGCGCCGGATGAGGTCGTTGCCGCAGCAAAGTTGCCCGCGTCGCCACGGCGATGGTGCGTGATCTGCCGCGCGCCGGCATCGACGATCAGGTAGTGCACGATGCTTGCGACGCCGGCGTACTCGGCAAGCTTGGTCTCGCGATCAACCTTGATCGAGCCCGGCGACAAGACCTCGACGACAATCAACGGCGCGGTGACTTTTAGAGTGTCGTCGGCAACGCGGCCTTCGACGACAAGCGCGTCAGGCACCCTGCCGGTCATCGACGCGACGGGCACTAAAACGCTGTCCGGCAGAACTGTCAGGTTTCGGCCCGCTGCCTCAACAGCTTGGGTCAGCGCCATCGCCACCCGAAGTTTCGTCAGCCCATGGATTGCCCGCTCCGCCGCCATCTCGACGACCCTCCCGTCGACGAGTTCAAACCGTCCCTCAAGCCCGTTGGCGGAGGCCCAGGCGAGGTATTCGTCCACGGTCATTTTCGGCGGCGCGTGTACGTTCATATCCCCGGCATATCACGCCGCTGATCTCCGACCAAAGCGCAACCCTGCCGTGGCCAAGCGCGCGGTGTGCAAGGCCGCCGAATTCGCTATATCAGCGCAAAGTGCGGAGGCGGGCCGTCCGGCGCGCCCCGTCCGGCTGCCTTATTTCCGGCGGAGCGGAGTTTCGATGCCGAAAGAACTGATCATCGACGGCGAGACGATCGAGGTCGAGGACGGGATTACGCTGCTTCAGGCCTGCGAGCAGGCGGGCGTGGAGATCCCAAGGTTCTGCTACCACGAGCGCCTGTCGATTGCCGGCAACTGCCGGATGTGCCTCGTCCAGGTCGATGGAATGCCAAAGCCCGTCGCGTCATGCGCGATGGGCGTCAATGATTTGCGCCCGACGCGCGACGGCACGCCGAACCGCGTTGATACCCGCTCGCAGGTCGTCAAGAAAGCGCGCGAAGGCGTGATGGAGTTCCTGCTGATCAACCATCCGCTCGACTGCCCGATTTGCGATCAGGGTGGCGAGTGCGATCTGCAGGACCAGGCGATGGCGTTCGGGATGGGCGGCTCGCGCTATTCCGAGAACAAGCGCGCCGTCGAGGAGAAGTATCTCGGGCCTCTCATCAAGACGCACATGACGCGTTGCATCCAATGCACGCGGTGCGTTCGCTTTATGACTGAGGTCGCGGGCATTGAAGAGCTGGGCGCCATCGGCCGCGGCGAGGACATGGAGATTACCACCTACCTCGAGCACGGCATGATGTCGGAGCTGTCAGCCAACGTGGTCGACCTTTGTCCGGTCGGCGCGCTGACCCACCGGCCCTGGGCCAACAGCATTCGGCCCTGGGAGCTCAGCAAAGCCGAAAGCATCGACGTGATGGATGCGCTGGGGTCGGCCATCCGGGTCGACACGCGCGGCCGCGAAGTGATGCGCGTGCTCCCGCGGAATAATGATGACGTCAACGAAGAGTGGATTTCGGACAAGACGCGACATGTCGCCGATGGTCTGCGCACGCAACGGCTCGACCGGCCTTACGTGCGCCGCGACGGACGTTTGCAGCCGGCGACGTGGGATGAAGCGCTGCGGGTTGTGGCCGACAAGTTAACTGCGACGAGCCCGGATCGGATCGGCGCGATTGCAGGTGATCTCTGTGGCGCGGAAGAAATGTTCGCGTTGAAAGGTCTGATGGATCGTCTTGGCGTCGCCAGTGTCGACTGCCGCCAGATGGGCGAGGCGTTCGAGCCGCGCGATGGCCGGGCAAGCTACATCTTCAATCCTGGCATCGCGGCGATCGACGAAGCGGATGCAATCGTGCTGGTCGGCACCAACCCGCGCGTTGAAGCTGCCGTCCTGAACGGTCGGATCCGGAAGCGCTGGCGCCAGGGTGATCTGCAGATTGCAGCCATTGGACCGAACGTGGACTTTGGATACGAGGTCACGCACCTCGGCGACACAATCGACGGGCTTGCCAAGCTGCGGGATCACGCGCCGGCCAAGTCTGAGCGCCCGTTGATGATTGTCGGAAGCGGCGTCACAGCCGGAGCCAACGGCGCGGCGATGCTGGCATTGGCAGCCGACGTCGCGGTTTCGCTCGGGTGCGTCAAGGACGGCTGGAACGGGTTTGCCGTCTTGCACTCCGCGGCGGCACGCGTCGCCGGGCTCGATCTCGGTCTCGTGCCGGGCGATGGCGGCAAGACTGCATCAGAAGTTGCCGCCGGCGGTGTCGACGTCGTCTACAACCTCGGCGCAGATGAGATCGACATCGCTGACGGCCCGTTCGTCATCTACCAGGGCAGTCACGGTGATCGCGGCGCACACCGCGCCGACGTCATCCTGCCGGGCGCGGCCTACACCGAAAAGAGCGCGACGTACGCCAACACCGAGGGCCGCGCGCAGCTCACCGCACTTAGCGTGTATCCGCCGGGGCAGGCGAAGGAAGATTGGACCATCCTCCGCGCGCTGTCGGATCGGGTCGGCAAAACGCTGCCGTATGATGATCTCGCAGCACTCCGGGCCGTGATGTACCGTGAGGCGCCGGCGCTCGCGCGCATCAACGCCCGCGTCGATGCACCGGCCGACGGGATTCACGCACTTGCGCGGCGCGGCTTTGATGGCACGACCGGCGCGCTCGCCTACCCAATCGAAGACTTCTACATGACCAACCCCATCGCCCGGTCATCGCGGGTGATGGCGGAACTGAGCGCAATGCGCTCAAACGGCGGCGCGCGCCGCGAAGCTGCGGAGTAGACTGAGCGCAATGGAAACCGCCGCCTACCTTTGGGCCAACTACGGTTGGCCGCTCACCATCCTGATCGGTCAGTCGGTCCTGCTGCTGGTCGCGCTGCTGCTCATCGTGGCGTACCTGCTGCTGATGGACCGCAAGGTCTGGGCCGGCGTGCAGATGCGTAAGGGCCCGAACGTGGTCGGGCCGTTCGGCCTGCTTCAGTCGTTCGCGGACTTGCTCAAGTTTGCGCTCAAAGAACCCCTGATTCCAGCCGGCGCTGACAAGGCGGTGTTCCTGATCGCGCCGCTGGTGACGGCCGTGCTTGCGCTCACTGCCTGGGCCGTCATCCCCGTCAATGAGACGGAAGAGTGGGGCCGATGGGTCATCTCCGACCTCAACGTCGGCATCCTCTACATCCTCGCGCTTTCGTCGCTCGGTGTTTACGGCGTCATCATGGGCGGCTGGGCGTCGAACTCGAAGTACCCGTTCATGGGCGCGCTCCGTTCGGCGGCGCAGATGGTGTCCTATGAGGTTTCCATCGGCCTGGTGATCGTCACCGTTTTGCTGCTGGTCGGCTCGCTCAATCTGACCGACATCGTCAACGCGCAACAGACCGGGATCGGCACGTCGGCAGGCGCGCCCGCCTCGATGCTCGATTGGTACTGGCTGGCGCTATTCCCGATGTTCATCGTGTTCTTTATCTCAGCGCTTGCCGAGACCAACCGTCCGCCGTTCGACCTGCCGGAAGCAGAATCCGAACTCGTCGCTGGCTTCATGGTCGAGTATGCGTCGACGCCGTATCTGCTCTTTATGCTCGGCGAGTACGTCGCCATCACCATGATGTGCGCGCTGACGACGATCCTGTTTCTTGGTGGCTGGCTGCCGCCCATCGACATTCCGCCCTTCAACTGGGTTCCAGGCATCATCTGGTTCCTGCTGAAGCTCATCTTCGTGTTCTTCATGTTCGCGATGGTGAAGGCGATGGTGCCGCGCTACCGCTACGACCAGCTCATGCGGCTTGGCTGGAAGGTGTTCCTGCCGCTGTCCCTGCTGATGGTTGTGGTCGTCGCAGCCGTGCTCCACTTTGGCGGGGGCGCCGCGTGAGCGAAAGTGTGCCCCATACGTCCATCGGCCTCGGCGATCTGCCGCTGAAGGCGCGCTGCTATTGCGGCGCGACGGAGATCGTGGCGTCGACCGTTCCAGCGTCCGTTTCGTACTGCCATTGCATTGACTGCCGCCGGATAACCGGTGCGCCGGTCGCAGCGCTCGCAGCCTTTGCCTCAGACCGCGTCGCGATCACTGGGCCCGAAAAGTCGGCGAAGGTGCAGGGCACAGATTTTGGTCGGACGTTCTGTGCAGACTGCGGATCGCCAATTGCGTTTCGCGGGGACTATGCGCCCGGGCAGGTGTTTCTTCACATCAGTTTGTTTGACGATGCCGTCCGGCTTGTGCCGACGCTGCATAGCTACGAAAGCCGCCGATTGCCCTGGCTCCATATCGCCGACGCGACGGAGCGTCACGAGACCTCATCACGGGCCGCGCTCAATAGCGCGCTTGAGCAGGGCAGGGTCTGAGCCGATGTTTGGATTGTCGCCAGCTTTAACCGGCGCCGTGGTCGGATTGATCCTCGGGCTCGCAAGCTTTTTCGCCATCAGGTTCGCGTCGCGCGTGATCGAGGCGAACCGAGCCAAAGGCGGCGCGGTGATGCGCCAGGGCGTCAACAGCCGCGTCCTGCGGTTCGCGGGTTGGGCTGATCTGTTGTTCTATCCGCTCGCAGGTTACGCGATCGGCTACTTCTTCTTTACACCGGCAACCTAGGTCCACGATCTCATGAACCCAGCCGCCGCCATCAAGTCGCTGTTCCTGACGGAATTCATCTCCGCCTTCGGGCTTACGATGAAGTATCTGTTCAAGCCCAAAGCGACGCTGAACTACCCGTTCGAGAAGGGCCCGCTGTCGCCGCGGTTCCGCGGAGAGCATGCGCTGCGCCGCTATCCAAACGGCGAAGAGCGGTGCATTGCGTGCAAGCTGTGCGAAGCGATCTGCCCGGCGCAGGCCATCACGATCGAAGCGGGGCCGCGCCGCAATGACGGCACGCGGCGCACCACGCGCTACGACATCGATATGGTAAAGTGCATCTATTGCGGGCTTTGCCAGGAGGCATGCCCGGTCGACGCGATTGTCGAAGGGCCGAACTTCGAGTTTGCCACCGAGACCCGCGAGGAGCTTTACTACAACAAGGAGCGGTTGCTGGAGAATGGCGACCGCTGGGAAACAGCGATCGCGAAGAACCTTGAGCTCGACGCAAAATACCGCTGACGGATCGGGGTGGGCTCAGCTTTTGGGGTCCCTCACTGATGCAGAGCTTGCACGCTACGCTGAGATCGTCGCAGATCAGGCTGCGCTCGAGTGGCAGCGGCGCACAGCACAAATCGCGTGTGCCGTTGCGGCTATGGCGCTTGCTGCGACATCGGTCTATCTGCTCGCGCTCGGCACAGGCGGCGCGCGCACGGGTCTCGGCTTCGGTGCCTTGGGGCTCGGCTTCGGCTACTGGCCTTATCGCAAGGCGAAGACGCGCCGGCTCTGGAAGGCGCACGTCACGGCGATTGAGCAGGAAGTGAAACGACGGGACACAGCCGGCGCTTGAACGCGCCGCGCGACGGGTACGGCAGATGGAACTGACAAGCCTCTTTTTCTACCTCTTTTCCGGGCTCGCGATCCTGACCGCGTCACTGGTCATCATCGCGCGCAATCCCGTGCACGCCGTCCTGTTCCTGATCGTCACGTTCTTCAATGCGGCCGGGCTGTTCATTCTGCTCGGCGCTGAGTTCCTCGCGATGCTGTTGGTCATCGTCTACGTCGGCGCCGTCGCGGTGCTGTTCCTGTTCGTCGTCATGATGCTCGACGTCGACTTCGCGGAGCTGAAGGCCGGGTTCATCCGGTCGGCCGGTTCCGGGTTGATCATCGGCGGGCTGGTGCTCGCCTTGTTGATCAGCGCGGTTGGCCTCTCGCTCTATCAGGGCCGCACGCCGGGCGTTCCAGCAGCGCCGATCCCGCCGGGTGGGGCAAACGTCACCAACACCGAAGCGCTCGGCCAGCTCATCTACACGAAGTACATCTTCTTCTTCCAAGGCGCGGGCCTGATCCTGCTCGTCGCGATGATTGGTGCCATTGTCCTGACGCTGCGCAAGACGGAGGGCGTCAAGCGGCAATCGATTGCAGCGCAGAACGCGCGTCGGCCGGAAGAAGCGATTGAGGTCGTGCCTGTGCGGCCCGGCCAATCGATGATCCCATCAAGCGACGGTCCGTCGTCGTGATAGAAGATCTGGCGCCGATGATCTTTCTGTTCGGCGGTGCTGGGCTTGTTGCCGGTTTCCTGGTCGCGCGCGTGTTGACGTACCTCGTCGATATACGCGCGTTGACTTGGATCGTGCTGATCGGCGGGCTGGCTGCTGCCGTTGTGGCGGGTTACCTGGCGTTTGCGTTCATTGCCGAGCCGTCTGTCGCGCTCATGATGCTTCCGGCCCTACTGGCGATGTCCGGGGCCGGTCTCGGCGCCGCCATCGGCGGCTGGCGGACGTTTGCTGCGGGCGGCCGCCGGTCGAGCCGCACCGCCGCCGGCGCTGCCTGACGGCAATATCGCGTCAGGTCAGGCGAAGGTCGCTGAGACCCTGCCGATGTTGTCGATCTCGAAGACGACCTCCGTTCCAGCTTCGACCGCGAAAGTCGGGATGACGCTCCCGGTGATGACGATCATGCCTTTGGTCATCGGCCGACCGCGTGACACGGCGAGGTTTGCGACCCAGGCAAGCGCACCCATCGGATTGTCGGTCAGCCCATCTCCCTTCGGATTGCCGTCGATGAGTGCCGACCCGCGCTGGCCGTCCAGATTGCGCTCCTTTGGCAGCGCGACTTCTTTGCCGAGCACGATCCCGCCGTTCCAGGCGTTGTCAGCCAGGATCGTTTTCGCGTCAGACTCCCGATAGACCGCGCCGCGATCCTCAATCAGTTCGAAGGCCGCGGCGACGGTGCCGACTGCGTCCCGCACCGTTTCTGCCGTGTAAAGCGCGCCCGTATCCGGCAGATCACGATCAATCCGCACGGCCAGTTCGCACTCGACCACAACGTGCATAAAATCGGCGAGCCGGATTGCAACGCCCGACGGATGGATGGTGTCGGCGTAGATCATGCCGCCGCAGGGATGGTCGATGCCCATCAGCTCCTGCATGACCTTTGTCGTCGTCGCGATCTTGAGGCCTGCGACATCGCCCTTTTCAGCGCGCCAGATCTCCGCGAGCGCTTCCTGCGCGGCGTAGCCGTCATCGATCGTCGGCGGGGCGAGTGCTCCGGTGAGGTTTGCGTATGGCGTGCGGGCGGCATGCGCATCCGCGATGGCGCGGGCCGTTGCGTGTGGGTCGAAGGCGGTTTGGTTGACGGTCATTTCATCTACTCCGGCCGCGTTGCGTTGTAGGCCGGCACGCGCGCAATAAAGTCGTCGTGCCACGCGGTGAGCTTCGGCCGGCTCTCGCGCCAAGCCTCGCCGAGCCGAAGATCGTGATAGCCGAGCGCGACGGCGATGCTCATGTGGCCGTAGTCGGGTTCGCGGGCAATGGCCGGGATGTTGGCTTCGAGAAAATCAAGCGCGCCATCGACTTTGGCTTGCTGCCGCGCAAGCCAGTCCGCGTGCCATTTGTCTTCCGGGCGAAAGCGCTTCTCATAGACCATCAGCAGCGCTGCATCGAGGATCCCATCGCCGAGCGCACCACGCGTCAGCGTCTGCCACCGCTCAGCGCCATCACCTGGGAACAGCGCGGGCGAGGCAACCTGCGCGTCTAGAAACTCGCAAATGACGTGGCTGTCGTAGATCGCTGTGCCGTCATCGGTGATGAGCACCGGGATCTTCGCGAGCGGGTTTTGCGGCCGCAGCTCTTCGTTCTCGACGGGCCGGACATCGACCTCTTCGAAGGTGATGCGGTCGTACAAGCCCTTCATCATCGCCGTCATCTTGACCTTGCGGCCATACGGCGACGGTCCGCTTGTCAGTACCTTCATGGGCTGCCCCTCCATCAGTGTCGCGCACATCCATTCGGATTGTTCCGATGCAGGCTGCCCACTTGCGCACGCAAGTGCAAGCGACTGGCCGCGTCGCGGCGCGAGCCCGGTTGTCATCACTGCTCTGGAGCTGCCCTGCGACCGCAGCCATGGGTTCCGCATAACCATCGCCGCCCGCTTCGACGACGCTACAGTCGCAGGGTCCGTGCAAGTAACCGAGCACTGATTGAGCGAATACCGGCCGAACCGGCATAACTGCTGCGCGGCTGCACCCGCTTGTCTCAGCCGTCGTTCTTATGCAGCCGAGCCGGCATCGCCGCTGGCAGTCTCGTAGGCCTCGAGCGCGTCGAGCCACGCCTCTTCGGTTTCGTCCTTGAGGCGCGCCAGGCGGCCACGTTCTGCCGCGTAGGTTTGCGCCTTATCGGGCGCTGTTTCGTAGAGTTCCGGCTTCGCCAACGCGGCATCGAGCTTGCCGATGTGGTCGGCGATGCGCGCCACTTTCGCTTCGAGACGCTCGGCCTCTTTCTTCAGCGGCGCGCGCTTGCTTCGCGCTTCCGCCGCAAGGCGGCGCTCTTCGGCGCGATCGAGACCTGCCGTCTCCGGTCCGCCGTTGCGCGCAGCGGTTTTTGCGCCGTCTTTTTGTGAGCCGCCGCGGTCTTCGAGCAACGTGCGACGATAGTCGTCCATGCTGCCGTCAAACACTGTGACGCCGCCGGCTCGGACAACCCAGAGCCGGTCGACCGTCGCTTCGATCAAGTGGCGGTCGTGGCTGATGATGATGACCGCGCCGTCGAACTCATTGAGCCCGCGGACGAGTGCCTGCCGGCTATCGACGTCGAGGTGGTTGGTCGGCTCGTCAAGGATCAGCAAGTTCGGGCCGTCGAAGGCGGCGATCATCAAGAGCAGCCGCGCCTTCTCGCCGCCCGACAGCCGTTCGGACTTCGTATCCGCCTTCTCGACGCCAAATCCATGGGCGCCGAGCCGCGCGCGGCGCGCAGCCTCCGTCGCATCGGGCATCAGCCGCTCGATGACGTCGTAGGGCGTCTCGCGCGGGTCGAGTTCGTCAAGCTGGTGCTGCGCGAAGTAGCCCACCTTGATCTTCTTGGCGCCAAAGAGGCTGCCGTGCTGCAGGCCAAGACGCCCGGAGATGAGCTTGGCGAGCGTCGACTTCCCGTTGCCGTTCTGGCCGAGCAGCGCGATGCGGTCGTCGTTGTCGATCCTGAGGTTCAGGTCCGCAAGGATCGGCTGGTCGGCCGCGTAGCCGACGGCGGCATGCTCCATCCGAAGGAGCGGGCTTGCGATCTGTTTTACCGGGTCCGGAAACTTGATGTCGGCAACCCCGGTTTCGACGTCTGCCGCGATCGGCTGCATCTTTTCCAGCACTTTGATGCGGCTCTGAGCCTGCGCCGCTTTGTTGGCCTGCGCGCGGAAGCGATTGACGAACGCTTCGATGCGGCGGCGTTCGTCATCCTGCTTCTTCTTCAGCTTCAATTGCAGCCGCTGACGCTCGCGGCGCGTGTCTTCAAACGTGTCGTAGCCGCCCGCGTAAAGCGTCAACCGGCGTTGGTCGAGATGTAGGATGTGGCCGACGCCGGCGTTCAGGAGATCCCGGTCGTGGCTGACGATCAGGACGGTGTGCGGGTAACTGGCGAGGTAGGATTGCAGCCAGAGCGTGCCTTCGAGGTCCAGATAGTTGGTCGGCTCGTCAAGCAGCAGGAACTCAGGCTCGAGAAACAGGACCGAGGCGAGCGCAACGCGCATGCGCCAACCGCCGGAGAAGTCGCTGCAGGGCCGGGCTTGCGCGGCGGCGGTAAAGCCAAGTCCTGCGAGCAGGCGCGCGGCCCGGGCGGGTGCCGCGTGCGCGCGCATATCAGCGAGCCGGATCTGGATGTCGGCAATGCGGTTGGGGTCGGTCGCGGTCTCGGCTTCGGCAAGCAGGCCCGCGCGCTCGGTGTCGGTTGCGAGGACCCAGTCGATCAAACTGTCGGGCCCGCCTGGCGCTTCCTGCGCGACGTAGCCAAGCCGCGCGCGCTTGGGCCAACTGATCGACCCGTCGTCTGGGTGCAACTGCCCGGCGATCAGCTTCAGGAGCGTGGTCTTGCCGGTGCCGTTGCGGCCGACGAGGCCGACCTTATGGCCTTCCGGTATGCCGACCGTCGCCTTCTCGAAAAGCGTGCGGCCTTCGATGCGATAGGTGAGGTCGTTGATATGCAGCATGGCGCCTTAGCCGCTGGCGGGCGGCTGCCCGGACGAACGCGTTAGACGATTTGCAAGGCGGCGAGCGCTAGCCCGCCACGACAGGCCGCAATGACTGGACGAGCAGGCGCGACTGCACGCCCGGATCGGTCACCATGAGCTGCGCGGTAAACCAATCCGTCACGAGCTGACAGACCTTGCCCGGATCGGCCTTCGACAGTGCCTGCGGGTCGCCGAACAGCGTCATGTCGTCGTTCGTCCAGCCCATCTTGGTCAACTCGTCGGAGATGACCTTGTAGTCGTTCCGGCGTGGCGGCAGGTAGGTGTTGGGCTTGTCGCGGCCATCGACGATGGCATCGATCGTCAGGCGGAGCTGCTTCTGGATCGGCTCGAACGCTTGCGGGTCGTTCATGAGCGCCATGACCTTGGGGCTCGTCTCGCCGCGCGAGATGTAGGCATAGCAGATCGATGAATCGCGCTGCGTGAGCTGCTGAAGGTTTGCGAGAAACGCGCTTGCGAGGCTGCGGAGCGTGTTGGGCGAGGCGGCCAGTGCTTCGTTTGCATGCTGGCGGCGGAGCTTCGCGATCGCCTTCACAAGGTGATCGCGGATTTCAGCTTGCTGCTGGCCGGTGCGTTTCATCTGCGTGGCTTCGTTCCGGCGCTCATCCACCCAACTTGGGAACGCCTTTGCGATGCTCGCCCAAAGCGGTGTCTTAAGAAGCGCGACGTCTTCGCTGGGTGTCTGCCCGGACTCAGCGGCCGCGTTCACACGGACCGCACTTTCGCCTTCCGCGCGCACGACCGGGGTCTCGCCCGATCCGCCACCGCCGCCGCTCATCATGGCCATAACCGCGTCGCGGTTCTGGTAGCCAAACCAGCCGCCGATGCCGACAACGGCAACCAGCAGGCCGGCCGCCATCGCTTTGCCAAACACTCCGCTGCGGCGGCGCGGCCGCGGATCGGCGAAGTCATCATCGTCATCTGCGAAGCCGCGCGCCTGCGGGTTCGACACGTCCGTGCGGTGGGATGGGTCGAACTCGTTCGTGCCGTAGCCATGCGCCCCGGCCTGAGCTCCATACTGCGGATCGCTCTGTGGCGCGCCGGTCGGGCGGCCAGTTGAATACTGCGGATCGTAGGCGGTCTGGGCCGGCTCGGTTCGCGGCGCTGCGGCTTTGACAGCTTCGCGCAGGCTCTGGCGGTTCTGAGCCGCCGGGTCCTGGGCCGACGGCTGCGTCGGCGCACCGGTTTGCGGCTCGGCTGATTGCGGCGCAGCGGTCGTGGGATCGGCCGGTGCCTGCGGCTGCGGTGGTGCGGCCGGCTGCGGGGTTGCCTTCAGCGCGTCGATCGCTGCTTGCGCCGGCTGCCACTCGGCGTAGCCGGCATGCCAGACGAGGTCGCTCGCCCTGAGGTGGCCCAGTTCAATAAGCTTACGCAGCTCGTCCTCAGACACGGGGCCAAACTGCTGGCCGTCGCGCGCGAGATACCACTGGGTTACGGGTTGATCGGATTGAGACATTACGGTCCGAACCTAGTTTCCTGGCCTCTGGCGGCCGATCCGTGGCGCAGGTCAAACGCCGGCGCAACTGATGCTGCGCACCTTGGTTGAACACTATGACGCAATTCCCAGTAGGCCGAAACCTTGGCGCGACTTAGCCGCAAGTTGGAAATAAGCGATTCACAGGCCTTCGACAGTTATTCCGGAGCCTGACGAGACGTTACGGGGTTTGCGCGGCCCGGACCGGTCGGCGCATCGGCTTGAAGGCGCGGGGGTGGGCTGTTATGAGCCGCGCAGCGATGGCGGTCCGCCGGCGCCGGCCCGCAGCGGCCGATCCAATCCACGCGAAATCCAGATACTCGGGGCCTCACATGGCGAGCGAACGCACCTTTTCGATCATCAAGCCGGACGCGACGGCACGCAACATCACCGGCCAGATCAATGCCATGATCGAGAAAGCCGGACTGCGCATCGTCGGCCAGAAGCGGATCTGCTGGACCGAGGACCAGGCCAAGACCTTCTACGAAGAGCACGCTGAGCGGCCGTTCTACGGCGAACTGGTTGAGTTCATGACATCGGGTCCGATCGTCGTGCAGGTTCTCGAAGGTGAGAATGCGATTGCGCACTACCGCGAAGTGATGGGCGCAACGAACCCCGCTGAGGCCGACGAAGGCACGATCCGCAAAACGCACGCCCAGTCGCTCGGCGAGAACTCTGTGCACGGGTCCGACAGCCCGGACAGCGCCAAGCGCGAGATCGCGTTGAACTTCTCTGACGACGAGATCGTCGGCTAGGCCCGAAAGGCTGCCATGCGCCGTCACGTCTCATCGGGATCTGATTTCGAAGCGCGGGTTGGCTATTCCCGCGCGGTCCGCGATGGCGACATGGTCTATGTCTCCGGCTGCACCGGCTTCGATTATGCGTCGATGACGATCTCTGACGACGTCCAGATGCAATGCCGGCAAACGCTGCTCAATCTGTCTGAGGCGCTCGAAGCAGCGGGTGCGACGCGCGATGATGTCGTGCGCGTGCGCTACATGGCGCCTGTGCGTGCTGAGTTTGAAGCGTGCTGGGGTTTGCTCTCGGAGGCGTTCGGACGGGCGCGGCCGGCAGCAACCATGATCGTGTGCGAACTCATGGACCCGGCGGTGAAGATCGAGATCGAAGTGACGGCGCGCGTTGGCGCGTCGGTCACACGCGATGCAGCGGAGCAAGTGTTGACGGCCTCGGCCGCCACAGCCGCTTCGCGCGACAGACCGGAACCGGAACCGCAAGACTAACAATCGGTGGCCCGCGATGCTGACGACCGACCACATCCGACTGCTCGGCCGCTACAACGCCTGGCAGAACCAGTCCATCTTTGGCGCGGCAGATGCGCTTGATGATGTCACCCGCCGCCAAGATCGCGGCGCACACTTCGGCTCGATCCACGCGACGCTCAACCACCTGCTCTGGGGCGACCAGCTCTGGATGAGCCGGTTTGCCGGAACGCCCAAGCCCGCGCCGGCTTCGATCGCTCTGTCGGCGACCTACTACGAGGATTGGGAAAAGCTCAAACTTGAACGCTTCTCCTTTGATGAGACGATCACAGCCTGGTCCAAGGACATTGCAGCGGATTGGCTTGCCTCGGACCTCACGTGGTTCTCAGGCGCAGCCGGCCGCGAGGTCACCAAGCCGTCCTGGTTCTGCGTCGCGCACTTCTTCAATCATCAGACGCATCATCGCGGGCAGGTGCACGCCATGTTGACGGCGGCTGGCGCGAAGCCGGATGACACCGATCTGTTCTACCTTGATCTCTGAGGTGCGCTTGCGCTTTGGCGGCGGCTAACCGAAGGTCGCGTCTCGGTTCCCTTGGAGACGCCGCATGAACGCGCCCGTCCGCATCGCGCATTCAGCTTGCCCCCATGATTGCCCATCAACGTGCGCGCTCGACGTTGAGATCCTGGCCGACGACCGCATCGGGCGCGTGCGTGGCGCAGCCGACAATGGCTACACGGCGGGCGTCATCTGCGCGAAGGTCGCGCGCTACGCCGAACGCATCCACCATCCAGACCGCTTAACCGAGCCGCTGCGCCGTGTGGGCCCGAAGGGTTCGAAACAGTTCGAGCCGGTCTCGTGGGATGACGCCCTCGATATTACGGCCGAAGCCATGTTGGCCGCTGAAGCCAAGCACGGGCCCGAGGCTGTCTGGCCGTATTACTTCGCCGGCACCATGGGCCTGCTCATGCGCGACGGCATCAACCGTCTGCGTCACGCCAAGCGCTATTCCCGCCAGCACTCAACCATTTGCACGACGCTTGCCTGGACGGGCTTTATTGCCGGAACGGGCAAGCTTGCGGGGCCGGACCCCCGCGAGATCGCAGACGCCGATTGCGTCGTCATCTGGGGCACAAACCCGGTCAACACGCAAATCAACGTGATGACCCATGCGGTACGCGCGCGGAAGGAGCGTGGTGCCAAGATCGTCGCAATCGACATCTACCAGAGCGGCACGATGGACCAGGCCGACATGGCGCTCTGCGTCCGGCCCGGCACTGATGGTGCGCTTGCCTGCGCGGTCATGCACTGCCTCTTTCGCGACGGGAAAGCGGACTGGGACTTTCTCAACCGGTACACCGACTGCCCGCGCGAACTCGAAGCCCATCTTGCCGGTAAGACACCGGAGTGGGCCGCCCGCATCACCGGCCTCAATGTCGAAGAGGTCGAAGCGTTCGCGGCCCTCGTCGCCCAGACGCCGCGGACATACTTCCGGCTCGGCTACGGCTTCTCGCGCCAGCGCAACGGCGCCCACAACATGCACGCGGCGTCCTGCATCGCCGCCGTGACCGGCGCCTGGCAGCATCGCGGTGGCGGAGCCTTTCATTCGAACGGCGCGATCTACCATTGGGACAAGACGCTGATCGAAGGGCTCGACGCGAAAGACGAGAGCGTCCGCGCGCTCGACATGTCGCGGATTGGCCCGATCCTGACAGGCGACAGCCGCGACCTCGGCGATGGCCCGCCGGTGACCGCGCTGTTCATTCAAAACATGAACCCGGTGCAGGTTGCGCCTGAGCAGGCGAAGGTGAAGACCGGCTTCGCGCGCGATGATCTTTTCGTCTGCGTGCACGAGCAGTTCATGACGGCGACGGCCGAGCTTGCCGATGTCGTGCTGCCGGCGACGATGTTCCTCGAACACGACGACATCTATCAGGGCGGCGGGCATCAGTATGTGATGCGCGGGCTCAAGGAGATCGCGCCGCCGGATGGCTGCCGGTCGAACCACGAGGTGATCTGCGCGCTTGCGAAGCGCGTCGGTGGCAGCCATCGCGGGTTTGAGATGACCGCACGCGAGATCATTGACGAGACGTTGCAAAGCTCCGGCTGGGGCACGCTCGCAGAACTCGAGGCCGCGCGTTGGATTGATTGCCAACCGCCATTCGACGAAGCGCACTATCGCGACGGGTTCGCTCACGCCGATGGCAAGTTCCACTTCAAGCCGGATTGGGAGAACGTGCCGGTGCCCTGGCAGCACGACTGGGGCATCGCTGGCGACATGCCGCGTCTGCCCGACCATTGGGATGTGCTTGAGGCTGCCGACGACGCCCACCCGTTCCGCCTCGCGACCAGCCCTGCGCGGAACTACCTCAACTCCTCGTTCAACGAGACGCCGACGAGTGCCGCGCGTGAAGGTGTGCCGCGGGCAAAGATCCATCCGGACGACTTGCGCGACCTCGCGATCAGCGATGGCGACCCGATCCGCATGGGCAACGCGCGTGGCGAGATCGCGCTCAACGCGGAGGCCTTCAGCGGCGTGAACCGCGGGATTGTCATCGTCGAAAGCATTCCCCCGAACTCCGCGTTCGCGAATGGCGCGGGGCTCAACACGCTGACCAGTGCCGACCCGGTCGCGCCCTTTGGCGGCGCTGCCTTCCACGACACACACATCTGGATCAAGCCTGACGCTTGAAGCGTCGTTCGTCGCTGACGGACAATTCCCAAGTCGGCTCTGAGGTGGCGGCGCTCACCGCAAAGCAGCGATGCTGGCCGTGTGGGTGGAAACAATAAGGACGAGAGCGCCATGTCGGATTTGAGCGGCGAGCCGAAGCGGAAGTCGCGGCGCGGTGGCGGGCGCGCGGCGCGGATTGCGGCCCGGTCGAAGCCGCTCGAGGGTGCGGCCCGCCCGGTCAGGCCCGGTCTCGAAGGCGGGCACTATCGCCCGCTCAGCGACGCCGATGTCGGGCGCATTCATGCAGCCGCGCTTGATGCGCTTGAAGAGATCGGGCTCGCGGACGCACCGAAGTCCGGCGTTGAGGCGATGACTTCTGCAGGCGTGCGCCTCGGCGACGATGGCCGGGTCCGGTTCCCGCGCGCGCTGATCGAAGACACGATCGCTGATGCTGCCCGCGAGGTGACGTTGCACGCGCGCGATCCGGCCTACGATCTTGAGTTGAACGGCGCGCGCGTTCACTTCGGCACGGCGGGGGCGGCGGTCCACATCGTTGATGCGGCGACCGGTGACTATCGCGATCCGACCGTCGCTGACCTCCGCGATGCCGCCCGCATCGTCCAGGCGCTCGATAACGTTCATTTCTTCCAGCGCCCGCTGGTTTGCCGCGACGTGACGACCAACCTCGACCTCGACATCAACACGATCTACGCAAGCTGCGCCGGCACGACGAAACATGTGGGCACGAGCTTTACTGGACCGGAAACGGTGCCCGCTTCGCTTGAGCTCTTGCACATGATTGCCGGCGGTGAAGCGGCCTGGCGTGAGCGGCCGTTCGTCCTCAACACCAACTGCTTTGTCGTCCCGCCGATGAAGTTTGCGACGGAAAGCTGCGAGGTGATGGAGGCCTGCATTCGCGGCGGCATGCCTGTTTTGCTGTTGTCGGCCGGGCAGGCGGGCGCCACTGCGCCTGCGCCGCTCGCGACCGCGATTGTGCAAGCCGTGGCTGAGTGTCTTGCGGGGCTTGTCTACGTGAATGCGATCAAGCGTGGACATCCGGCTGTGTTTGGGACGTGGCCGTTTGTATCCGACCTCAGGACCGGCGCGATGTCCGGCGGGTCGGGCGAACAGGCGCTACTGTCGGCCGGGTGCGCGCAGATGCACCGCTTCTATCGCCTGCCAGGCGGCGCGGCGGCGGGAATCGCGGATGCCAAGCTGCCTGATATGCAAGCCGGATGGGAGCAGGCGATCTCAAACGTGATGGCCGGTCTGTCCGGTCTCAACATGGTTTATGAGGCCGTCGGCATGCACGCCTCACTGCTTGGGTTCTCGTTTGAATCGCTCATCCTCGGCGATGACATGCTGGGCCAAGTGCTTCGCTGCGTCCGCGGGATCGAGGTCACCGATGACAACATCTCGCTCGATGCCATGCGCGAAGTTTGCCTCGGCGGGCCCGGGCATTATCTCGGCCACGACCAGACGCTTGCGATCATGCAGAGCGAGTATGTCTATCCAGCGCTCGCCGACCGAACGAGCCCGAAGGAGTGGGAGGCCTACGGCAGGCCTGACCTGATCGCGAAGGCGACAGAGCGCAAGGATCAGATCCTTGAGCACGGGCCGGCAACCTTGTTCGACGCCAAGCTCGAATCTGAAATCAGAAGCAAATTCAATATCTTGACCTGAGCGTTCGAAGATTTTCCGCGCGCGTTTGAACCGACATCGATCGTAGCGCGACAGAGCTTCCAGACGCCAACGCATACCGCGGCGGCGCAGAACACTGGAGGCACCCATGCTCAAGTCACTCGCACTCGCCACCGCGTTCGCTGCTGCATTTGCGGTCGGCATGAGCGCACCAAAGATCGATCGCCAGGGCGCAGTTACGATCCAAATCGTCGAACAGGCCGAAGCCGGTTGGCTCAAACGGAAATTGAAGAAGGCCGGCTCCAAGATCAAAAGCGCTGCCAAGAAAGTTGGTGGCACGGCCAAGAAGGCGGTCAACGGCGCTGGCTCAGTCGTCAAGAAGGCTGCGAGCACCGCTAAGAAGGCCGTGAAGAAAGCAAGCCGGCCGATCAAGAAGGTTGCGAAGAAAGTGAAGCCGCTCGCGAAGGCCGGACGGATCGCGAAACGTGGTGCTGCCAAGATCAAGCGCGGGGCCAAGAACGTTGGTGCCGGCGCCCGCGCGATTGCCAAGGCCAATCGCGATGGCCTGAAGCGGATTGGCCGGGCAGCAAAGCGCGGCATTGTCAAAACCGGGAAGAACTACCGCCGCCTCGGCCGGGCCATCAAGCGCGGTGCGCGCAAGTTAGTCGCGAAAGGGCGCGTGCCGGCTGGCTACAACCAGGCAATCCGCAAACCAGCTCCCTCGCTCGGTCAATAACCCCTCAATCCGAGCAACTTTGGCGGTGCGTTTCCCCCGGCGCGCCGCCTTTTCCTATTCGGGTGCTTTGCCGGGCGCGAGGCCAAGCCGGATTGGACCCTTTGCCGTGACGGCGTCGACAACCTGCCCGCGAAACGTCGCGCGAATATCTCCGGCAAGCGCGAGCCCATGCGCAACGCGCCGCACGTCCGGCATCAGGGCCCGCCATTCCGCTTCGGACGTGGCAAGTTCGCGGGCAGCCTCTGACGGGCAAATCGTCTTGCCCAAGCCCCGCTCTTCGCAAAGCCTAAGGATCGTTGTGGCGATCAGGTCGTTGCTGGGAAAGTCTTTGGCGCGGGTCATGCGGCGATCCTTTTGCGCGCGCGATGCGTTCAACACCCGTCATCTTGAATGGAAAGCCGGAGCGCCACAATGCCACGCGATGCCGACCCGAGCCATGCAGCCGTGCCGACCCGCGACGCCGGCCTCACCCGGCTCGCCGACTTCATTCCAAACTCGGGCAGCAAATACGCGTCGACTCGCAATTACGACTTCGGGCCCGGCGCGCGCGACAACGTCTCGGTGTTGTCGCCCTACATCCGGCACCGGCTCGTGCTCGAAACAGAGGTGCTCGACCGCGTGCTCGGCAAGTTTGCGGCATCGACGGCGGAAAAGTTCATCCAGGAAGTGTTTTGGCGCACCTACTTCAAGGGCTGGCTCGAGCAGCGACCAACCGTGTGGACGGCCTATCGCGAAGACCTCGATCATCATCTGAGCGTGCTGGAGAAGGACGGGGCGCTGAAGGCCCGGTACCTGGCGGCTGTCAGCGGCGAAACGGGCATCGATTGCTTCGACGCTTGGGCGAAGGAACTCGTCGACTGCGGTTACCTGCATAACCACACGCGGATGTGGTTCGCGAGCATTTGGATTTTCACGCTTGAGCTGCCGTGGGAACTTGGCGCTGATGTCTTCTTGCGCCACCTGATGGACGGTGATCCAGCCTCCAACACCCTGTCGTGGCGCTGGGTCGGCGGGCTTCATACGAAGGGCAAGACGTATCTTGCGCGGCCCGACAACATTGCGAAATACACCGACGGGCGGTTCCGACCCGACAATCTCGCAACGCGCGCTGAGCCGCTGCACGAAGACCGCCAGCATGGAAAAAAACCGATCCCGGAAGCCGCAGCCGCGCTGCCCGAGGGCCCCTCGCTGCTGCTCATCACGGAAGAGGATTGCAGCGTCGAGGTGATGTTTGAGGCGGCCGGCGATCGTTTTGCCGGCGGCCTTGCGGTGTCAGCGGTCGAGGGCCGATCTCCGCTCGACGCCGGTGAGGCCGCCCTGGCCTTCACGGCTGGCGCGCTAAAGGATGCTGGAGCACGCGTCGAAGCCGCGCTCGACGTTGCCGTCGATGTACAAGGCGAGACTGACGACTGGGCGGGTCAGATCAAAGCGGCGTGCGCGAAGGCCGGCACCAAAAGCGTCGTGACCGCGTACTGCCCGGTCGGGCCGGCCGCCGACCGCATCGCTGCCGCGCGCACGGCACTGGCGGGAGATGACATCGCCATCACAGAAGTGCGTCGCCCGCTTGATGACATTGCATGGCCGCATGCAACACGCGGCTACTTCGCGCTGAAGACAAAGATCCCGGACATCCTCGAGGACCTTGCTCGCGAGGTGCAGCCGCGGCTCCTGTGAGCGAGCGCTCACCTGCAAAACGAAAAGGGGCCGTGTCGATCGACACGGCCCTGAAGTTGGAACCAGGAGAGTTCCGCAGAAGTCTTGTCAGTTTTATAAAACCTACCACTGCCAGCCGCGATGGCGTCCGTGGTTCCGCTTGTGCCAACGGCGGTGATTGTAGTGGCGCTTGTGGCTGCCCCATGCCGGGTAATAGCGCGGCTGGTGGAAGCGGTACTTGCGGCGGACTTTTCGGAGCGGGCGCCAGTAGCCGCTATTGTAGTAAGGGTAGTAGCCGCGCGGCTCGTAGCGATACCGGTACGGATCTGTGTGCGAGTGCAGGCGGTACTTGTGGCGGTAGCGCGGGCGATAGACCCAGCGGCGCACCTTCTGCGTGCGGCCATATCCGGCCGGCGGGTGGGCGCGATCCCAGCCGAATGCCTGGGCCGAACCTGTCGTTGCAGTCAGGACTGCGAACCCGGCAAGGGCAGCAGCCAAGAGGCTGATGAAACGCATGACGCGACAACTCCAAACGCGGAAACGATACAACTCACGCTAGACTGATCGAAACGGGCTAAGAAACACTTACATAACCCTGTTTTTCTTTTTCCAGCCCATGATTGCGGTCTCACATCAATTGTCTCGAACCGGCCAAAGTTAATCCGGCACACGCGTTAATCAGTTCCTCACGCTCTTTCTCGATAACGGACGTATGCGCCCGGCTTCCCGCTGGGCTCGCGAACTTTAGAATGTGTGAGTTGCCTCCGTGGGGCGTGATCCTGAGGACATGGATGAGCAGGCGGGCGGCGAGACAACGGGTCTTGCAGCCAGCCTGAGCGCGCGCCTGGAACGCCAGTCGCCGCTGGCTGAGGCGGCCGCCCGCGATCCGCGCCATCCGCTCGCGCGAACCCTCATCGATGACGATTCTCTCGAGACGCCCGAAGCGCCAGATGCTCCCCATGCGCCTGGCCCCGGCGACGCCGACTTGGACAACGCGTCCTCTGAGGCGGAGGCGCCGGTCGCCGACGAGGTGGACCCTGCTGACGCGGACGACGCCTTCGAGGCGCACCCGATCCCGGAGCCGCCGCGACCCACGCCTATGGCGGCCACGGCCGAGCCAACGCCGTTGCCGAGACCTGTCCCGGCGCCAAAGCGCAAGGCCGCGCCGCACGTGCCGATCCGGCTTGAGCGCAACGCCGATGGCGACGACTTCAACCACCTTTCGGATGAAAGCCGCTCGCGCATCGAGGATCTGATTGCGCGTCAGGAGCAACTCGAGGCCGCGCCCGCCCCGGCATCAGATGCCGCACCCGCCGTTCAACCTGGGGCCGGCGCCGGACCATCGGCTGATACCACTGAGCCCCCGCGAACGCAGACGAGTGTCAGGCCGGCTGCGGCCGCAAAGGCGCCGAAGGCCGACATCAAAGCGAGCATCAAAGCGCTCAAGCTGAACCGCGACGGCGAACTTTGGACCGCACTTATGGAGAGCCGCGGCGCGCTTTATGGCGTTGGCGGCTTCAGCTTTGCCATCAACCTCTTGATGCTGACCGGCCCGCTGTTCATGCTGCAGGTCTACGATCGCGTTATGACGTCCGGCTCGATGCCGACGCTGGTTGCGCTCTCGCTTTTGACCGCGTCGCTCTACGGCGCCATCGGCATCTTCGAGTTTATCCGCTCGCGCGTCGTCGTGCGTGTCGGGCTTGAGTTCGATCGCCGCGTCGCGGACCGCGTCTTTAAGGCAGCGCTCCGCCGGAGCGTTCACGGCAAGGGCACATCGGTCGCAGCCCTGCGCGAACTCGACAACATCCGCCAGTTCGTCTCCGGCCCAGGCCCGCTCGCGCTCTTCGATGCACCGTGGACGCCGATCTACCTCCTCATCATCTTCGCGTTTCACTGGGTGCTTGGTATCGCTGCCACCATCGGCGCTGCGATCCTGCTGGTGCTTGCCTACGTCAGCGAGCGGGCAAGCCGCGAACCGCTGCTCGAAGCGAACAAATCGAGCGGAGCAAGTCTTGAGGTTGCCGAAGTCGGCCAGCGCAACGCTGAGGCCATCGTCGCGATGGGCATGGTCGATGCCTACCGAAAACGCTGGCAGACGTCGAACGGCGAGGCGCTTGCGTGGCAGGGGCTGGCCGCAGATCGGCTCGGCTCGGTCACGGCGACAACCAAGACACTGCGGCTCGCGTTCCAGTCGATGATGCTCGCAGTTGGCGCAGCGCTCGCGATCTACAACGAGATCAGCGCGGGCACGATTGTTGCCGCGACGATCATCTTCGGCCGCGCCCTGGCGCCCGTCGAACAAGCGCTTGGTCAGTGGCGCGGGCTTCTCCGCGCGGTCGACAGCTTTGAGAAGATCGACGACCTTCTGCGCAAAGAGCCGGAGCCCGAAGCGCGCACGGAGCTGCCTGAGCCTAAGGGCATCATCGACGTGCAGGGCCTCCGCGTTGCGGCGCCCGAGACGCGCAAGCTGTTGCTCGCCAATGTGAGTTTCGGCGTGCAGCCGGGCGAGATGCTGGCCATCATCGGCCCGTCGGCATCAGGCAAATCCACGCTGTCCCGCGCGCTCGTCGGTTTGTGGCCGCCGCAGGCGGGCACCATTCGGCTCGACGGTGCAACGCTCGCGCAGTGGGGCCCTGAACAGCTTGGACAACACGTTGGCTACCTGCCGCAGACGATTGAATTGTTTGGCGGAACGGTCGCTGAGAACATCGCCCGCTTCCGCGAGAACGCGACCGATGAAGACGTCGTGGCAGCCGCCAAGATGGCGCATGCGCACGACCTGATCCTGGCGTTGCCGAAGGGCTATCAAACCGAACTTGGCGCGTACGGCGCGCACCTTTCCGCCGGTCAGCGCCAGCGGATCGCACTGGCCCGTGCGCTCTATGGCAACCCGGTTTTGGTCGTGCTCGATGAGCCCAACTCGAACCTCGATCGCGCTGGTGACGAGGCGCTTGCCTGGGCAATCGACGGCATGCGCGAGCGCGGCCGTACGGTGATCCTCGTCTCGCACCGGGTCCAAGCCATCGGCAAGGCGGACAAGCTTCTCTACATCGACCGCGGCCTGCAGCGGGCGTTCGGTCCGCGCGATGAGGTCCTGCGCAGCCTGCAGGCCGGGCACGCTGGCGACGATGGCGCTGAACGGCAGGCGGGCTAGACCATGCGCGCCAAAATCAAACAACATCTGCTGCACGGCGATGCGGCCCCAGATTGGTCCGAGAGCGACGCCTGGGTTGTGGCCGGCAAGCGCCTACTCGTCGTGCTCGGCATCTTTCTGTTCGGGTTCGGGTTCCTGATTTCGATCAATGGGGCCGTGGTCTCAAGCGGCGTTGTGACGGTCGAGAACAACTACAAAACGGTGCAGCATCTGGACGGCGGCATCGTCGCGAAAATCCGCGTGCGAAATGGCGATGAAGTCGACGCGGGCGAAGTGCTCCTCACGCTCGATAAGACCGCTGACAGCGCGGAGCTGACCGTCGTGACCGAGCGGATTGACGATCTGCGCATTCAGCGCGCGCGGCTTGAATCCGAGCGCGATGAGAAGACGACCTTTGATGTGCCGGCTGATGTCATCCAATCCGAAGGCATCAAGAAGACGATTGCTACGCAGCGCGCTCTGTTCGATGCGCGTATGCAGACCTATCGCGGCGAGATGACCGTGCTCACGCGCCGGGTCGATCAGGTTTCAGCCCAGCTTCGCGGCCTGACGGCGCAGCGCTCGGCGCGGGCGCGCGAAAAGCAGCTTGCCGATCAGGACCTCGCGGCCGTTCGCGGCCTTTACGCGAAGGGGTACGCCAACCAGCAGCGCCTCAGCACAATCGAGCGCGACGCAGCGCGCCTTGGCGGTGAACTCGGGCGATTGACCAGCGAGATCGCGCGGATTGATGGTGCGTTGTCCGAGGCGCAATTGGGCGTCACGCAGCGCAAGAAACAGTTCATCGAGCAGGTGATCGACGAGTTGCGGCGTGTGCAGGCGCAGCTCAACGAGCTTGAGGAACGCAAGAAAGCGCTCAACGCTAAGGTTGCCCGCGCCGATGTGCGCGCGCCCCAGGCAGGCCGCGTCCACGCGCTGCAGATCCACACGGAAGGCGGTGTCATTCAGCCGGCGCGCGCGATCATGCAGATTATCCCGCAGAACGAACGCCTGATCGTCGAAGTGCGGATCCAGCCGCAGGACATCGACAAGGTGCGCACGGGCCAGCCAGCCGATATCCTGTTTCCAGCGTTCAATGCGCGCACGACGCCGCGGCTTGTGGGCACCATTACGCGTGTTTCAGCCGCTGAGATCGAAAGTCAGCAGGGCCCGTCGTACTTCACGGCACTCGTTGAGATTTCGCCGGAAGAGCTCGCGAAGATCGGTCGCGCGCAACAGCTTGTCCCCGGCATGCCGGCTGAAGTCTACATCACGACCGAGTCTCGCTCGATCCTGAGCTACCTCGTCAAGCCGATGACCGACGCCATGTTCCGCGCCTTCCGCGAGCGCTAGACGGAGCGCGCCGGTACGCTCCGGGCCTCAGCCTAGCTTCGGGTCGAGGCCGCCGTCGGCGTAGCGCTGCGCCATCTCGGCGAGGGGCACGACCCGTTGGATCTTGCTTGCCTGCCCGGCGGTGTTGAACTCTTCAAGCCGCTGCTGGCAGAGCGTGGTCATCGCCTCCATCGCAGGCTTCAGATATTTGCGCGGGTCGAACTCTTCCGGCTTCTCTTTGAGCACTTTGCGGATCTGGCCCGTCATCGCCATGCGATTGTCGGTGTCGATGTTGATCTTGCGCACGCCGTTCTTGATGCCGCGCTGGATCTCCGCGACTGGCACACCGTACGTTTGCGGCATCTCACCGCCGTACTGGTTGATGATGTCCTGCAGGTCCTGCGGCACTGACGATGAGCCATGCATCACAAGGTGCGTGTCCGGCAGGCGGCGGTGGATCTCTTCGATGATGTGCATCGCGAGGATGTCGCCGTCGGGCTTGCGCGAGAATTTATACGCGCCGTGCGAGGTGCCCATGGCGATGGCCAGCGCATCGACCTTGGTCTCGCCGACGAACTTCACAGCCTCATCCGGGTTCGTCAGGAGCTGCTCCTCCGACAGCTTGCCCTCCGCGCCGTGGCCGTCCTCTTTGTCGCCCATGCCGGTCTCGAGCGAACCGAGCACGCCAAGCTCGCCCTCAACTGAAATGCCGCCAAGGTGCGCCATGTCGACGACCGTCTTGGTGACGCCGACGTTGTAGTCCCAGTCGCCGGGCGTCTTACCGTCTGCTTCGAGAGAGCCGTCCATCATGACGGACGTAAACCCGGCCTGGATCGCGGTCATGCATGTTGCCGGCGCGTTGCCATGGTCGAGGTGCACACAAACCGGGATGTGCGGATAGATCTCGGTGACCGCGTCCATCATGTGGCGCAGCATCACGTCGTGCGCATACGCCCGCGCACCGCGGCTCGCCTGGATGATGACCGGTGCATCGACCGCGTTGGCGGCGGCCATGATCGCGAGCGCCTGTTCCATGTTGTTGATGTTGAACGCGGGCACGCCGTAGTCGTTCTCGGCCGCGTGATCGAGCAGTTGGCGGAGGGTGATGCGGGCCATGCTGTTTACTCCGTGGGTTCGGGCGCGTTCGTCGCCTCTGCATTTAGCCGGAGTCGAGCGCGGTTGGTAGGGGCGGCGGCTGGCGGAACGGAAGCGACGGACGAGCCGTTGGACCTAAGCGCAACAAATCCCGTTCCCACCCGGAGGCCCAAATGCCCGGCACACTGAAGACGATCAATCCCGCCACTGGCGAAACGCTCAAAACCTACGAGTACATGAGCAACGACGAGGCCAACCGCGTTGTCGACCGGTGCCACGAGGCGTTTCTTGCGTGGCGGACCAAAAGCCTGGATGAGCGCGCCGAGGTCATCAAAGCCATCGGTGGCGAACTCCGGAAGTCGTCCGATGAGCTTGCGCGGCTGATGACGGACGAGATGGGCAAGCTGCTCAGCCAGGGCTACCAGGAACTCGAACTCTGCGCGGCCATCTGCGACTACACCGCCAAGACCGGCCCGCAAGCCCTGGCCGACGAAGACCGCGACATGGGCGACGGCCAGCGCGGCATCGTCTCGTATGCGCCGGTCGGTGTCGTCTATGGCATCCAGCCGTGGAACTTCCCCTGCTATCAGGTGATCCGCTACGCGATCGCGAACCTGATGGCGGGCAATGGTGTGCTCCTGAAGCACGCCGAAGCCGTTACTGGCTCGGGCCTCATGATCCGCGATATCGTCGAGCGGGCGGGCCTGCCGGAAGGTTTGTTTGGCGTTCTGTTGATTGACCATGATCAGTCAGATGACGTCATTGCGCACGATCTCGTCCGCGGCGTCACCATGACCGGCAGTTCCGGCGCCGGCCGGATTATTGCTGCCAAAGCAGGCGAGGCGCTGAAGAAGACAGTGCTGGAGCTCGGCTCGAACGACGCCTACATCGTCCTGTCCGATGCTGACCTGGAAACCGCGGTCGAAACCTGCGTTCAGGGCCGCATCTATAACAACGGCGAAACCTGCATCGCAGCAAAGCGCTTCATTGTTGTTGAGAGCATGTACGACGACTTCTCGAAGCGCTTCATCGAAGCAATGTCCGCCATCCAGCATGGCGACCCGACGAGCGATGACGTCGACATCGGGCCGATGGCGCGCGAGGACCTGCGCGATACCCTGCACGAGCAGGTTGAGGAGAGCGTCTCGAACGGCGCGAAGATCCGTTGCGGTGGCAGCCTGCCAGAGGGCCCGGGCTACTACTACCCGGCGACCGTGCTCGACAACGTCACGCCGGGCATGCCGGCCTATGACGATGAATTGTTCGGCCCTGTCGCCTCGCTCATCCGGGCGAAGGATGACGAAGACGCCATGCGGATTGCCAATGACAGCCGGTTCGGTCTCGGCGGCGGCATCTTCTCCAAAGACACCGATCGCGCGATCAAGCTCGCCCGCGACCACTTCGATACCGGCATGGTGTTCATCAACGGCTTCGGCCTCGCAAACCCCAATATGCCTTTCGGCGGCGTCAAAAACTCCGGCTACGGCCGCGAACACGGCGGCTTCGGCATGAAGGAGTTCGTCAACATCAAAGCCATCGCCGTCAGCGGGTCATAACCCCGCGCGTCGCCGCGCCCAGGCAACGAGCCCCGCCGCGACGACCATCTCGAGCCACGCAAGCGGAAGTGCAGTCAGCACGACCGCCGCTGGCGCGAGGTTCATGTTGAACAGCCCCAGCCAAAGGACGACGAAGACCGCCAGCCAGACCGCGGTGCCGCTGATCAGTGCGCCGCGATAGCTTGTGCCGGTGCGGTCCAGGTAGACCCACGTTGCGAGCGTGATCGTGAGTAGGACGATCGTGTCCCAGAGCCCCCAGATCGCAAAGACGATCAACGACATCGGCGCGACGTCAGGCACCTGTGGCAACGCCTCCCGCATCATCGGCATCACAAAGGCGAAATAGCGAAACACTTCGGACGCGTTGATCCAGACGACGTTGAGCGCCAACGCGATAGCGAGGGCCGAACGCCTTCGCGCTTGCCGCCGCCCTGTCAAGTTCTGTGTGGCGGCCGTGTCGCTCATTGCTCGATCCTCGCAGTCGCAAGCTTGACCAGATTGCGGGCCTCGCGCCGGAGGAGGCGGGCGCTGTCGATCGATCGGGACCAGGTCCAAAATCCCTGGGTCGCGATCGCCAACGATCGCGCCACCTCGCGAACGATGACCTGCGGTGTGTCCGGTGCTGCGTCTCGCGCCAGCGCGTCCGCGAACGCGTGCGAAAGCTGGCGGACGTGAGCCTCAACATGGGCCTGCACCGCCGGAGTCTGGCTAACCGGTTCAGCCGCACTGTTGGCAATCAGGCATCCGGGGCCGGGCAGGCCAAACCCCTCGGCTTTGCCGATCTGGAACAGAAAATAGCGCATGACGCCGGCGCCGCTCGACCCGCCGCGCGCGACAGGCGCTAGTTGTTGCAGCGCAGGCGCGACGACTGCGCGGCGATAATGGTCGATGCAGGCTTCAAACAGCGCCTCTTTGCCCGCGTGTTCCGCATAGAGCGTCTCCCGCGTCAGCTCCGTTGCGGCCACAAGGTCGGAAATCGACGTGCCGGCATATCCACCCTGCCAGAAGACCGACATGGCATCCGGCACAAGACGATTTCGCGACTTTGAACGTGGCCTCGGCATGCTCGATGAATTCCAGAACATCCGTTCTGAAACAAGTCACGAGCTGGTGATTTCGCTTCCGGAACGGACATTTGCAGCCGGCCGGATGGCGCGCGCTCGAAACCTCTTGCCCACGTGTGGTCCATCCGGTTTTCTTTGCGCCGAGACTGCGCAACGCCCAACCCGGCAGGAGCACCATGACCGAACAGGCCGACAAGTCGCCCGAGACGCTGCGCAAAGAGCTGGCCGCGGCGCTGCGCATCGCCGAAGCAATGGGGTTTTCGGAGGGCATCTGCAATCACTTCTCGGTCATCGTGCCAAGCGATAGCGAGCGGTATCTGATTAATCCGTACGGCGTTCACTGGTCGGAGATGCAGCCGGATCACCTCCTCATGATCGACGGCGCCGGTCAGGTCCTCGAAGGCGACGGCGAAGTCGAGGCGACCGCGCGCAACATCCACGTCGCCGGTCATCGCGCCAATCCGCGGCATGCGGCGATCCTTCACGTCCACATGCCGCACGCGACCGCGCTCACCATGCTTGACGGCGGCAAGCTCGAAATGGCGCACCAGACGGCATGCCGGTTCTGGGGCCGGATGGCGCATCAAGGATTTGGCGGGCTCGCACTGACGGAAGATCAGGGCAGCGAGATCGCCGAAGCGCAGGCGTCAAACCCGCATGCGGACGTCATCTTCCTTGCAGCCCACGGCGTCTCGATCGGCGGCCCGTCGATCGCACTTGCGTTTGACGATCTTTACTACCTCGAGCGCGCGTGCCGGCAGCAGATCCTCGCGCAGTCGACGGGTCTGCCGCTCGCCATCCTCTCCGATGAGAAGATCCGCGAGACCAACCGCGAATTCATGCAAGTCATGACCTACCAGGCGGAGAAGCACTTCGCAGCGCTCATGCGTTTGCATTGATTTTTGCCCGTCCACGCTGCCGCTTGGTGTTCTCTTTGGCCCGTCTGCGCTGCCGCTTGACGGTGCTTCGAGTCCGCGCCCAACCGCACCGCGCGATCCGCTGCGCTTCTTGCGCGGTGCTTGCGCTCTGGAAATTTAGGTGGCTGCCGCGCGGTCTTTTTTGGCCCGTCTGCGCTGCCGCTTGACGGTGCTTCGAGTCCGCGCCCAACCGCACCGCGCGATCCGCTGCGCTTCTTGCGCGGTGC
>JBCBIY010000020.1:0-49776 GCA_038523925.1 Pseudomonadota bacterium
ACTGCGCAAGCTTGTGCCGGGCGGGTTCGAATCCCTCTGTCTCCGCCAGTTTCCTTCGCCGTGCGCGTCGCGGCGTCTCAGTTTGATTGCTGCAAGCTCCGAACCCTCGTGTCTTTGTTTGCCGGCACTGCGCAAGCTTGTGCCGGGCGGGTTCGAATCCCTCTGTCTCCGCCGGTTTGGGTCGTCGCGCTGCGGTGGAGCCTGCGCGTGTCGCTTTCGACGACACGATGCGGGCCTGCGGTCGCGTTTGACGGAGCGAAGCACCGATGCCGGATGATGTTTCGAACGGGTGGGATGCGGTGGCGCCGGAGTTTGCGCGCGTGAGGTCCGACGTCGGGCTTGGCGTCGTCCGGCGCTGGGCGGCGTCGCTGCCGGCTGGCGGGACGGTCTTGGACGTCGGCGCAGGCACGGGCGAACCGCTGACGGCTGCACTTGCCGCCGACGGCTTCAGCGTCTTCGCGGTCGATGCCTCGCCGGCAATGGTCGCCGCGTTCCGCGATCGCCTCCCGGACGTGCCAATCGCCTGCGAGGCGGCTGAGACCAGCCGTTTCTTCGATCGCACCTTCGACGGGGTCATGGCCGTCGGGCTGGTGTTCCTTCTGGCCGAAGAAGACCAGCGCATCCTGCCGCGCCGAATGGCGGCCGCTCTCAACGCCGGCGGCCGCCTGCTGTTTTCAGCACCGCGCGAGACCTGCGCTTGGGACGACCTTTTGACCGGCCGCAGCTCACGATCGCTCGGCGCGGACATCTACCGCGGCCTGCTCGAACAGTCCGGATTGGTCCGGGTCACAGAGCACCAAGACGGCGGCGGCAATCACTACTTCGCGGCGGTCAAGCCTGTCTGATCATAGCGCGCTGCGGTGTCCGCGAGGACGCGGTCGATCCGATCCGCTTCGCCTCTGATGACTGAAGATCGTTCGACGACCCACCAATCGGCTGCGAACTTCACGCGTGTTCACTTGCGGCTGAGGCCGGTGGTGCGCGCCCGTCTTGGATCGCATGTGCGTGCGTGGCGCAGCCGCACTCCGCCTTCATCAAGCGCGCACACAAGGATTTACCCAATGCATAAGTCCACGACCGCACCCGGCGAACTCGCGCCGGCGCTCCTTGCGATCCGGCTCTCCGCCGCAGCCTTCTTCCTCGTCTGGGCGCTGGAGAAGGTTTTGAGTCCGGCCGACGGCCAACGCGTCTTCCAGAACTTCTACTTTTCGTCGCCGCCGCTCGAGGCCATCGTCGCGATCGGCGTTGTCCAAACGCTGGTGATCCTCGCGTTCGCCGCCGGTGCGTTCAAGCTCTGGACCTACGGCGCGCTGCTTCTCATGCATGCCGTATCGACACTTTCGACCTGGGCCCGCCTGATCGACCCCTACAGCGGCCCAAACCAACTCTTTTGGGCCGCCGTCCCGACGCTTGCCGCGCTCGCAGCCCTCTTTGTCCTTCGCCGCTATGACAACTTGCTCGCAGTCGAGCGCGATCCAAAGGCGCACGACGACAGACCAGAACTCGTCGCCTAAGGCGCTCTAAGGTTCGCCTGGCGCGCAGGCGACCATCGCGTGCCGGGCGATAAATCTGCTATGACGCCGCCGGATGACGTGAGCTGCGGACCTGCGCCGGGCGTCGCGGAGGGAGGCGGCGGATGTCGAGAGCGGTGACGCGGGTTGCGGAAAGCTGGGCGCTGGCGGGCGGCATCATTCTGCTCGCGATCATGGCGATTACGTCAGTGAACGTCGCGGGCTTCGGGCTCGACCGTTTGGCCCGGCTGTTTGGCGCCAACATTTCAGGCCTGCCGGGCTACGAAGATGTTGTGCGGCTGTCGATCTCGTCAGCCGCGCTCATGTTCCTGCCCTGGTGCCAGGCGCAGCGCGGGCACGTCACGGTCGATCTCTTCGGCCGCGCAATGCCGGGCCGCGTGCGCGCTGCGCTCGATCGCCTTTGGCTCGGCGGCATTGTGCTGCTCTGCATCTTCCTCGGCTATTGGATGACGATCGGCATGATCGAGACGCGGTCCGACAACGCGCTGTCGCCGGTGCTCGGCTGGCCGGTCTGGCCGTTCTATCTGCCGGGCATCGTTTCGCTTGCGCTTTGGGCGGCGGTCGCGGCGACCCAGTTGAAGGACCGCGCGCACGATGCTTGAGCGCGAGGTGATCGGCCTCATTGGCCTTGCAGCGCTGTTCGGCCTGCTCGTGATCCGCGTGCCCGTCGGCATCGCGATGATCGCGGTTGGCATTGGCGGCAACTTCGCGCTGTCGCTCGCTGTTCCGTTCCTGCGCTTCGAGCCGTACCTCAAACAGTTCAAGACACTGCTGTGGGGCACGGTTGCCAACTACGATCTTTCGGTCGTGCCGCTCTTCATCCTGATGGGCTTTCTCGCGAGCCACGCAAAGCTCAGCCGCGATCTGTTCCAGGGATTTAACGCGCTCGTTGGCAGGTTCCGCGGCGGGGTGGCGATGGCGGCGGTCGCGGCCTGCGCTGGGTTTGGCGCGGTGTGCGGGTCGTCGCTCGCGACCGCCTCGACGATGGGACGCGTGGCACTGCCCGAGCTCGCGCGGCTCAACTACGCGCCGAAACTCGCGACTGGAACGCTGGCGGCCGGTGGCACGCTCGGCATCCTGATCCCGCCGTCGGTGGCGCTCGTGATCTACGCGATCATCGTTGAAGCCTCGATCATCGATATGTTCCAGGCAGCCGTCATCCCGGGCGTGATCGCCGTTGCGTTTTTCATCGCCACGATTGCGCTGCTCGTGCGTTTGAACCCCGAACTTGCGCCGCAGACCGCGACGCTAAGCGGGGCTGATCGCCGTCTCGCACTCCGCCGCCTGATCCCCGTCCTCTTGATTTTTGGCGCGATTATCCTCGGCCTCGGGTTTGGCCTCTTCACGCCGACACCCGCGGCAGCTGTCGGCGCAACGCTTATTCTCGTCTACGGGCTGGCACTCCGTCTGTTTGATCGCACAGCGGGCCTCGGCTGGTCGGAGGTCCGCAGTTCGATCCTCGATACTGCTGTCACCAGCGGCATGATCTACCTGATCCTGTTTGGCGCCGAGGTGCTTAAAGGCTTCTTCGCACGCGCGGGGCTGCCGGCGGCCATGGCAGCCTGGACGACGGAAACGGGCCTGGACCCGATGCTGCTGCTCGTCCTGTTACTGGTCGTCTTGATCGTGCTCGGCTGCTTTATGGAATCGCTCGCGATGATCCTGGTGGTCGTGCCGTTCTTTTGGCCGGCCCTCGTCGAGCTGAACGGCGGCGATTACGCGACAGCATCGACCGCGGCGTTCGGCATGACGACCGATGAGCTCAAGATCTGGTTCGGCATTATCGCACTTGTCGTCGTCGAGCTTGGCCTCATCACGCCACCGGTCGGCCTCAACGTGTTCATCATCGCCGCGCTCGCGAAGGGCGTGCCCATGTCCACGGTGTTCGCAGGCGTCGTCCCGTTTCTCGGCGTCGAGATCGTGCGCATCGCGTTGTTGCTCAGCGTGCCGGCGCTGACCCTGTTGCTACCAAGGCTGCTCTGATCCGTTTAGGGTCGGGCGGTCCGGCGTGGCGTGTCGGCTGAGCGGTTGAAGGGCAGGGCGCTTGTATCTCGGGATCGATATTGGGACCTCGGCCGTAAAGGCGGTCATCGCGGACGGGCCGGAGCGCGTGGCCGCGACGGCGACGGCGCCGCTCACGGTTTCAAGTCCGCATCCCGGGTGGAGCGAACAGGCGCCCGAAGCCTGGTGGAAGGCGACCATCGCCGCGGTCGCCGAGCTAAAAGAGCATCATCCGGGCGCGCTCGGCGCGGTCCGCGGCATCGGGCTCTCAGGCCAGATGCACGGCGCTGTTGTGCTGGGCGGCGATCATCGGCCTCTGCGCCCCGCGATCCTGTGGAATGATGGGCGAAGCGCGGCCGTCTGCAAGGACCTCACTGAAGCGTTGCCGGCGATCGGCGACATTTCCGGCGCGCCCGCCATGCCGGGTTTTACAGCGCCGAAAGTTCTCTGGCTTGCGGAGGCAGAGCCGGACGTTCACGCCCGCATCGCGCACATCCTCTTGCCAAAGGACTTCGTGCGCCTGAAGCTCACCGGTGATCTTGCAACGGATATGGCGGATGCCGCCGGGACGATGTGGCTCGATCAGGCATCGCGCCGCTGGTCGGAGACTGTATGTGCTGCGTCGCGGACAGATCCGGCCTGGCTGCCAGAGCTTTACGAGGGGACGGCGGCGACGGGTACGCTCTCGCGCAACGCTTCGGATACCCTTGGCTTGCCACCCGGCATTCCGGTCGCAGCCGGTGGTGGCGATGCGGCGGCGGGTGCCATGGGGATCGGCGCAATCGATGACGGCGATGCGTTCATCTCGCTTGGCACCTCAGGGCAGTTGTTCGTCACGACGGCCGACTACCGCCCGAAGCCTGAGGCCGCGCTGCACGCCTACGCACACTGCGTGCCCGGCCGATGGTTTCAGATGGCGGCGATGCTAAACGGGGCGAGCCCCATGCAGTGGTTTGCCGGCGCGGTGGACGCAAAGATCGCGACGCTGCTGGCCGAGGCAGATGCGGCGCCGCCGGACGACGGCCTGCTGTTCCTGCCGTATCTCACGGGTGAACGGACACCGCATAACGACGCCCGCATCCGCGGCGCGTTCTATGGGCTGACGCCGTCGACAACGCGGGGCCAAATGATGCGCGCGGTGGTCGATGCGATTGCGTACTGCTTCGCCGATAGCGCAGCCGCGCTTGCAGCCGCCGGGACACCGCTTCGCCAACCGGCGGCGATCGGTGGCGGCACCAAAGGCGCTTCAGTGCTGCAGACGCTTGCGGACGTTCTGGACGTGTCGGTCTCGACTTATGCTGGCGCAGATGTCGGGCCGGCGCTCGGCGCGGCACGGCTCGCAATGGTCGCATCCGGCGATGTGAGGCTCCAAGACGCGGCGGTAAAGCCAGCGCTCGATTGCGTCTTCGAGCCGTGCGCCGCAGACTTTGACCGCCACCGGGACCAGCTCGCCCGTTGGCGCGGGCTCTATCAAGCGCTCAAGCCGTTTGCGCAGTCGGCTGGCTAGTCTAAGTGCCGCGTCGGAATAGCAAAAAGGCCCGCGATCAGTTCGCGGGCCTTTGCGATTGGAGTGTTGACCGGCGACTTAGCCGAGCGGTTCCGGCGATGGTGACCGGCGGAACATGTCGAACAGATTGAAGTCGTACGAGACGCCAATGCGGCCGACGAAAAAGTCGTCGTCGATGTCGACGTCGGCGACGCAGGTGCCCGTACAGGCCGCAGATCCAGTGAACCGCTGATCTTCTTCCCGCAGGTCGATGTAAAGCAGGTCAGCCCGGATCCGCCAGCGGTCGCGTTTGAACTCCACGCCGCCGCCAACCGCGAAGCCAAAGACAAAGTCATCGGTACTGTCGCTCAGTCCGGTCGCGGAGGTGTCGACGATCTCGTAGTCGATGTTCGCGAATGCGAGTCCGGCGGTTGCGTAAAACAGCGTGTGCGGGTTGAGCGTCACGCCGATGCGGCCGCGCAGCGTCGAGAGCGTCGAGATCTCGCTATGCAGCGTCTGCGTTGCGCTCGCAGGTGTCGTGACTGACGTCTCCATGCGGCCGAAGCTGGTGTCGGACTGATAGCCGATCACCCAGCGGCCACACTGATAATCGTAGCCGGAATGAAAGCCGCCCAGCCAACCGTTGTCGTCGTCGTCGCCGTCGGCGGTTCCTGCCCCGTCGACGTCTGTCGAATGCCGGCCGTAGCCGCCATGCAGCCCAATGTAGGAGCCCTGGAAGTGGCCGTGGCCGCAGGATGAGGCGACCGGGCCGTCCTTGATCGATCCATGCCCGTCGGCAAGTGCGCCACCTGAGCCAGCGATGACCACACCCACTGCTGCGACAACGGCGTAGGCCGTCTGATGAAACGACATGCTTTCCCCTCCGCGATGCGCGCGTCAGTTCGCAAGCGCAATCGCCATAACCTCGTGCGCGTCATCGCGCGGTTTATGAGACTGAGGAGTGATTCGCCGCGCCTCGTCGACGAGACGGCAAGCGATGCCGTCATACAGCGCCGGATTGGTGCGGATGGGTCCCGGTTGGGGCTGGCGGCGCTGCTCTGGTCCGGGCGCCGCCTGTTGAAAAACAAGGCTGGATCCATTCAGGCCTGCGTCTGCTTGCCTGATCTTATCCAGCCTCGTTGTCTTGCGCCACATCGTGCCGGTAAGGCGCATTCGCCTTACCGGGATGCGCTCTACGCGACGTCGTCGTTGCCGGACGCGTAGTCGAGGATCAGCTTCGGACCATTGCCGCCCGGACCTGAGAATGTGTGGACCTCTTCGCCATCGAGGCCTGACATCGCGAGCTCGAGCCCGATGGTGTCGCCGCCGTCGAGGCTCGCGAGGCCGTCACCGTAGACCTGCTCCAGCAGTGGCAGCACGTCGATCGTGACGGTGTCGCCATCGTTCAGGGCCTCATCCCACGCCTGCGTCGTCGAGACTTTCGAGACGAAGTCGAACACATCCTGCGCGTTGCCAAGTCCGCTCTCGGTATCCGCGAGCAAGATTTGGAGCTGCGCCTCTGCGTCGGAATCGTTCTCGGCCGTGAACTGGATCTGCGCCCGGGTGACTTCCGCACCGTCCGGCAGGTCGCCGCCGGTAAAGCGCAGCGCAATGCTGTCCCCGTCGCGGAACTCGAGGTCGTTCGAGTTCACACTGCCGGAGGATTCTTTGTCGTCCGCTTGGCTGGCGATGGCCCAGGTCACGCTGCCGTCCGTCGGGCCTGGAGGATCAACCGGGCCGCCCGGATCGGAACCGTCAGCGATCGTGAAGGCGATCGTCTGTGTTCCAAGTTCGTCGCCGGTCTGGCCGGCGCCGGCGTAAGCCACCGCTTCGAGCGTGTAGCTGCCCGGCGACAGCGGCGCGCCATCGAACGAGATGTCGAATGGCGCGACGTTCTCGACCTGCGACGCGATTTGGCCGCTCGGGCCCGACAGCGTGAGTGCGACCGAGCCCGGGTTGCCTTCACTGTCGGCGACGCCTGAGATCAGCAGCGGTGCATCGAGGTCCGTGAGGGTCACCGTGTCACCGGCTTCCAGGTCCGCGTCGACAGGCACACCGCCAGAACTGAGCGCGAACGTCAGGATGTCATCGCCGGTCGGTGGCGGCGGATCGATCGGGTCGCCCGTGCCGTTGGATTGACCGCTAATGTCGATGACGGCTGAGGCCTGCTCGATGTAGCGGGTCGCACCGGCGCCAGTGATCTGCACGTTGATCGTATCGCCAGCATTGAGCGGGCCTTGCGCCGCGATCAGGGCGTTGAGCTGATCGGCAAGGTCGACCACGTTCGTGATCGTCGCGCCGTCGGCCCAGCCGCCGTTCACCGCAGCAGACTCTGCGCCGCCGACAAACGACTTGCCGGTGCCGAAGCCTTCTGCATCAAGGCTGTTTTCGACTTGGAACGTCAGCGTCGAGCTGCCGCCCTGGCCGCGATCGGAGACCCAGCTCACCAAGGCTTCGTCGACACTCGTGACGTTGGCGACGCCGTCCTGCACGGTGAACCGGAGCTGGACGACCTTGTCGGTTTCGAGGTCGGAGCTGGTCGGCGACGAGCCGATCTCGATGTCGTCGACGGCCACTTCCACGACAGCCTGGAAGTCGGCCGGCGTGCTCGTGATCTCTTCGACGATCTCGACCTCGAAGGTATCGGTCGCGGACCCATCTTTGTCCGTCGCCGTCACCACGATCGTGTAGGTGCCGAGCGCAATCGATGCGTCCGCCGTGATCGTGGTCCCGTCCACCGTGAAGCCGGCAGGCGCAACAATCTCGATCGTGACGTCATCGCCGTCGAATTCGGAGAACGTGTTCGCCGGGATCTCGAAGCTGTAGCCGTCGGCCTGCTCGATGACCTGATCGGCGATCGCGTTGGCGACCGTCGGTGGCTGATTTTCAGCAATCGGGTCTGTTGCTGGTGCACTTGAGGTCTTGTTGTCGCCGTTGAGCGTCAGGTGGAACCGGTCGAGCTGATAGCCATTCGAACGGCCGGCAAACGAGATCGTGTGCTGGCCCTCCGTCAGGTAGACCTCGGCCTCCCATTTGACGTCCGGGTTCGGTGCCTGGTCATCAAACGTCTCGGCCCAGCCCCAAGTGTTGAACGGGCCGCCGAAGAGCTTCTGCCAGTCCGTTGTGCCGGCGACCGACGTCGCATCATCGGCGCTCCAGGCTTCATCAAGCCGGTTGCCATCGGTCGGTGCGACGCCATCAACGGCAACCCAAACGTCGTTGCGGCTGTCGCCGGCAAACCCGCCGGTGTTGTCGCCGCGGCTGACGAACAAGTTGAGGTCATAGACGCCGGCTTCGGTGACGTTGATGACGTAGTTGAGGATGCCTTCGGCTTTCGGCGTCACGCCCTCGGGTCCGATATCGGGATCGGCCCAGCGGTAGAAGCCGTCGCCGGTGAAGCCCGGATCGTCGTTGGCGAACTCCCAGTTCGAAGGCGGATTAAGGCCGAGCGATTCAAACTCGATCGCGATGAACCCGTCGGAGCCAACCTCGTAGACGCCGGACGTTGCTTCGCCCTCGCCTTCGACCGGGCCGCCCGAGTTCGTCAGGTAGACGCGGTCGACGGGCCCAAGCGGTGCGTCGTCGCCGTCGATGACGCTTGCAGCAATCACCATCGGCGCTGTTGCAAAGCCGTCGACGTTTTCGCCACCGCCTGTCGCGTTGTTGTAGCTGAAGGCGCCCGGCGGAACGGTCGCCGTCCCGTCTGCGCCAATGGTGACTTCGACGGTCTGGAAGTTTGCCGCGTTGTTCACCTGGAACGCAGGGTTGGCGTCGGCCAAACGGTCGGCGACGAGATCGGCAATGCCGTCATCGTCGTTCGTGACGGCATTGAAGCCCTTGGACATGGTGACCAGCACGGTGTCGCCAGGCGTACCGCTGACGATGATTTCCGGTTCGGTCACGCCATAGGTGCCGATCGTCGACGCGCCATTGACGGTCACGGATGCCGACTTCTCAGTGCGCCCTTCGACAGCCTCACCCTGGCTGCCGGCCTGGCTGCCATCGGAACCGAGGTAGCCTGTTGCCGTGGTCCCGTCGTCGAAGAGGACCGTGAACGACGAGCCGATCAGTTCGGCGCCGGAGATACCTCCGACGTCCCAACCGCCGAAGGTGTTGTCGTCGATGTCACCTTTGACGAGGCCCGCGACAGAGTTCGGGTCCATGTCGCCGGAGAAGCCGACGGTCTCGCTGCCAGAGAAGCCGCCATCAGATCCGTCGAACTTCAGGAGCAACCCGCGGAAGCCGCCGTTTGACGCGTTGCCCGTGCCCGTGGTGTTCGCGAGCGGATCTTCGCCAGCAAACTGATACGCATCGCTGCCAAAGAACCCGCCGGTGTTGCCGTCTGAGTTCACGGCAAACGGCTTGGCAGCACTGTCGCCGCCCTGGCCGTCCGGATCGACCACGCTGTCGCCGTAGAGCGCGTTGCGGAAGTCAATGACCACGGCTGCGATCTGTTTATCGCCCGTGTTCGTCAGCTCGAATGAGTTCGGGCTGAAGTTTGACGACGCGACATTGTTGTTGCCGGTCATGATCTCGAGCTTGGCCGAGCCGACATCGCCGGCGCCGTAGTTGCCATTGTCGTCGACATCGCTCAGAGCCTGGAGGATCGGCAGGGCTTCCGTCGGGTCGCTGCTGCCCGGATCCTCGATCTCGCCCGAATAGGTCGAAACCTCGATCGCGTTGATGATCGGGTTGTCGGCCTGGTCGTGGTTGAACGCGATGTTGAGTTCGCCGTCGGTCACCGCGACGTTGTAGCTGATCGATGACGCGCCAGCCCCGCCGCCGAGCGCTGCTGGATCAACGTCCTGCAGCTCGCCGATCGATTGGCCTTCGATTGCGACATCGAAGCTGCGTTCGCCCGCCACCTGATTGCCGGTGAAGAGCTCTGCGAAGTGGAGCGTGATGGTGTAGTTGCCGTTGCCGTCCAGGTCAGCGACCGGGATGTCATAGGAGAACGGCTCGTTGCTCGAGCGCGCTGTCCCCATCACCGAGTTCGGCACGCCGGCTGGCGGTGTTCCCGCAAAGCCGAATGGGTCGCCGCGGTCCTGCGCCGGATCGGTGCTGACGAGGTTCAGATACGGGCTGTTCTCGTTCTCCGCAGTCCCCGGATCGTCCTTTAAATCGGACTGCCAGGCCGGGCCGCCATCCGTTGCCGCGACCGTTGGGCCGAAGGCGTTGATGCGCAGGATCACCGTGTCGTCGCCGGTCGTTGCGCCAACATCCAGCGTCGCTTGCGCGGTCGCCGCGGCATTTGCGTTGCCAGCATCCGCGCTGTCGGAGATCGCGCCCGCATTGACCGTCACGTCGACGGTCGAGGCATCAACCCAGCCGCCGGCCGGCGCTGCAACCGCGTAGGTTGCGATGCCGTCTGCGAAGCCCGTAAACGTGATGTCAGTTGCGGCGACCGCAGTGCCGCCGACCGAGACGCTGAGGTCCGTTGCGTCAAGCGACGTTTCATCGACACCAGTCTCGTCAGTCAGCGTGACGTTGATGACGAGCGGGTCGGCATCGGTTGCCGGGTTGACGATCGCGATGGCCGCATCTGGTCCGTCAAGGTCTGGCGCGAAGCCCTTCTTGACGACCTCGATCGCGTTGACGATCGGGTTCTGCTTACCGTCAACCGCATCCTGGGCAAAGCCGATGTTGAGCACACCATCGGTAACGACGGCCTCGGCCGTCAAGACGCCAACGTTGCCGCCGCCGAAGTCGGCACCCGGGTCGATGTTGTCGTAGGCGACCGGCACCACACCTTCGAGCAATCCGTCGAAGATGCGGAAGTCGCCGGTCTGGCCGCCGGTGAAGAGTTCGGCGATGAACAGGTTGACAATGTAGGTCCCGTTCGCGACCGGGATCGCATAGGAGAAGGGTGCGTCGCTCGAGCGGGCCGTATCGAGGACCGACGGTGGCACGGTTGTCGGGATGACGCCGGTGTCGCCTGAGTAGCCCTGCGTATCGCCGCGGCTGTCGGTTGCGACAAGAAACGCGTTGTCGGGATTGCCGTTTCCGTCGGCTTGCCAATCAGGCCCGCCATCGGTTGCTGCGACGGCGTCACCGAATGCGTTGATGCGGACGATGACTTCATCTGGCACCGGCTCGTCGAGCACGTCTGTGATCGCAAGCGTGAGGTCGGACGTGTCTTCCGGGCCAGCGCCGATCGATGCGTCGTCCACTTCGACGGTCACGTCGAAGGCGGTCTTCGTCTCGAAATCCAGCGCCGTGCCGGACTTCAGGTGCAACTCAAGCGCGCCTGCGTTGTCGACAATCTCGAACGCACCAGCATCCGCGCCCGAGAGCGACACCTCGTTGGTGCCGATGTCATCGCCATCGCTCACGACGATGTCGGCGATCTTTGTTGAAGCGGACGTATCGGCGTTTTCAGCGAGTTCGGTGACGACCTGCGTGACGGTGACCGTCGGCGGCAGGTTTTCAGGCGGCAGACCGGTGACGGCCAGCGTGAAGGTCTCGGCGACCGTCACGTTCGAGCCGTCCACGTCGGTCGCGCCAACCGTGACCGTGTAGTCGCCGATCTTATCCGGCGTGCCGCTGATGATGCCCTCCGGCGAGACCTGCAGCCAGTCAGGACCGGCAATCTTTGAGAACGTCAGCGCGTCCTCTTCCTGGTCGGTGAAGACCGGCAGATTGAACTCGCCGACCGCGTTGAGGTCGATCGCAAGTGCTGCCGTCCCGTCGTAGTCGACGGTGCCGAGCGGGAACAGGACGGTCGGTGCGAAGTTCGCATCGGCAGACGTCGGGATCAGCTCGATGTAGTCGATGCGGACCCACTCGCCGGCGTCTCGCGCAGCCGTCAGCTTGATGACTGAGCCGGCTTCAAGGTCCTCGTCCGGCGTGAACTTGCGCTCGCGGATGTTGGCGGCCTGCGCGGCATTGCCGCCGCCATCGTCGTCGAAGGTCCAGGTGCCGATGTCGGTGTCGCCGACCGACAGGGTGACGGTGGATTCGCCGTCGCTCTCGTCGAAGTAGACGACTTTGATTTCATAGCTGCCGGCGACGAACTCATCAGGCAGGACGAACGTTGCTTCGCCCGATCCGCCTGGCGCCGGGAAGCCGATCACCTCGCCGTTCGAGGCCGCCGGTGCGCTGATGTCGAACAGCCCCGGTGATTGCGTGGTCGCATCTTCGGCTTCGATCTTCAGACCTTCGCGATCGTCAGTGCCGGTGACGTTGAACACGATCGTCTCGAAGATCGTGCTCGTGCCATCGCTCACCGAGAGCTGGCCGCCGAACGAACCGATCGCTTCCGGTGTGCCGATGAACCCGATCGGGCCTGCAAGCGGGTCGCCGTTGAACGTCACGCCCGTCGGCAACGTGCCGGTGTAGTCGTACGTAAGCGTCGCGCTGTCTTCGTCGGTGAAGAACGCCGTCACGTCGAGATCGAAGGCGGCGCCTGACTCAAGCGCTTGCGGTTCGATGCCCGATGAGACCGGCGCATCATCGACCGGCGTCACCGTGATCGCGATGTCCTTCGAAACCGATCCGCCGCGTCCGTCTTCTGCGATCACGGTCACCGTGAGGTCGCCGATGTCCGACTCGGTCGCTGTGGGCGCGAGTGAGAGGACGCCTTCTGGTGACACGCTAACCCAAGTGTCGTCGGCGTGGACGGCGGGGTCGAGCGAGAAGGTCAGCGGGTCTTCGTCGGGGTCAAAGAAGAAGCCCGTGAGGTCGAACGTCGCCGTTTCGTCTTCCGCGACCGGCGGCACGGGCACGTCAATCGGCGCGAACGGTGCCTGGTTGTCGGGATCGGTATCGCCGTCGACCTTAATCAGCTCGATGTAGTCGATGCGGACAAACTCGTTGCCGTTCGCATTGCCCTTGGCCGCGCCGTCGAGCGTCAGCGTCGTTGCGCCTTCGCCGATGGTCACCCCCGCCCAGGTCTCCGTGCGGAAGCTTTGCGACTGCGCAGCGTTCCCGCCATTGGGATCATCAAGCGTCCAGGCGTACGACTGATCGCCGAGCGACAGCGACACGTCGCTTTCGCCGTCGTTCTCATCGTAGTGGCCGATGACGATATTGTAGGTGCCGGGTTCGAAGTCCGAGAGGTCGAACGTTGCCTGACCGGTCCCGTTTGGCGCGAGGCGAATAACCTGGCCCTCAGAGGCGGTTGTCTGATCTTCGAGGAAGAAGCCTGCGGTCGATGTCGCGTCTTCTGCCTCAATTCGGGTCGGGCCAGATGGCTCCGTCACCGTGACGGTCGCAGTCCCGGTGGCGGCGTTGCCAGCGGAATCCTCGACCGTGTAGCCAAACGCGATGTCGCCGATGAAGCCATTGACCGGCGTGACGGTCACTTCGCCGGTGCCCGGGTCGAGGCTGAACGTGTAGTCGGCGGTGTCGACGCCATCGATCGCGGTGACCTTGAGCGCGCCGCCGTCGAGGTCGGCGTCCGTGTCATTGGCCGCCGGATCAAACGTGATCGACTTGCCGGTTTCGGTTTCAAAAGCGTCAGCTAATGCGACGGGCGCCGCATCGTCTTCGATGACGACGCCGATCGCTTGAGCGTCGCCCGCCGGTGCAAAGCCCGGCGTTGCGATGTCCACAATGAATGGGCTGATCTCATCGGGACCGTTTGCAAGATCGTCGTTTGCGACATCGATCGAGAGCGTGCCTGCGCCTTCGACGAGGACAACGGTCGCTTCAACCAGCTCACCGCCGCCAATGCCGACAGTCATGTCGATCGAGGCGTTCGCTGCATCAGCCGCAGTGACTGCGAACTGCAGCGTGGTCACGCCGTCATCGCCTGTTTCGAGAACGTCGATGGCATTGCCGAGCGTAACCGGCGTCGCCGCGCTCACCGTGACGGTTGCCGTGCCCTGGGTCGCGTTGCCAGCGGGATCTTCGACCGTGTAGCCAAACGCGATGTCGCCGGTGAAAGCGCCAAGCGGTGTGACCGTGACCTCGCCCGTGTCCGGATCCAGGCTGAACGTGTAATCGGCGGTATCGACACCATCGATTGCAGTGACCTTGAGCGCGCCGCCCTCGAGGTCGGCGTCCGTATCGTTGGCAGCCGGATCAAACGTGATCGGCGTGGCAGCAAACGTGCTGACCGCGTCTTCGACTGCGACCGGTGCTGCGTCGTCTTCGGTGACACTGCCTGCGCCTGCGTCAGCCGCAAGCACGAAGCCCTCGGACACGATGTCGTCGATGGTGACTGAGACCGCTTCAGTCCCGTTTTCGAGGTCATCGTTGGCGACTTCGATCGTGATCACGGCCGCGCCATCGACAAACGAAACGGTGGCGGCTGTCGGGCCATCCGCAACGCCGGTGACCGTGATTGCAACGTCAACATCTTCAGTCACAGGTGCGCTTGCCGTCACCGGGAACTCGAGCGTCGTCGTGCCCGTGTCGCCGCCCTCAACCACCTCGGCCGCGTCACCAATCGAGAGTTCAGCGTCACCGAGCGCCTGGACCTTCAGGTACTCATAGGAGACGTCGAATGCGGGCTTGTTGCCGTTGGCTGTGTGAATGACACCAACGCCGATGATGTCGCCATTAAGGACCGCATCGCCGAGCGCGCCCGTCAGTGGCTTCGTGCCAAGGTCGATTGTGTCGGCACCGACAAGCGGGGCACCGTCTGCGTCGAGCAGCGTGGCCGTCGCCTTGGCGACGGCGGCGGGCGCCGCGCCCGACGTATCGATGAAGACTTCGAGCGTCAGCAGGACATCGGAAATCGCCGCGTAGTCGTTCGTCGCTAACGGGTCGGTGGCCGTGTTACTGGCCGTCCCGGCGATCTCGGTGCCGAACTCAAACTCTTGCTTCGTCCGACCGAACACGACCTTCGTCAGGTTGTTTTGGTCGAGACCGATCACGAGGCCGGCTGACTGGAAGTTGACTGGTGTCTGGACGCCGGCAGTTGCGGCATCGAAGTCCGGGGCTGCGAACTTCGTCTCAATGACGAGCCCCTCGCTTGCGCGATAGCCGGCAACGAACGCGTTTTGCTGCGTGTTGTTGCCCTGGAACGCATCGCCGCCGGTGACCGTGATGTTTAGTGCGCCGCCCGAGACGTCAGCGTTGTCGAGATTGACTTCGGTGACGCTCGCCTTCGGGCTGTCGAGGGCGCCGGTAAAGCCGTTCTGGAACGGTGTCCCGTCGGTCTCGAAGTCGAGCAACACCATCTCGCGGTTGGCGAGCGAGATGCCTTCGTTCGTTGCGTCGTAGGAAAACGTCTCGTCGCCATTCAGGGCGCCGTCGCCGTCGACATCCGGGTCGTCGGCGTTGGCAATCAGGTCGCCGTCGAGGTCTTCGTCCGGCGCCGTGCCGACGATAGTCTCATCGTCCGTGATGACGCCGGTCGCGGTGCTCTGGCCGACGAGGATGCCGGGTGTGGTCGTGCCTGTGATCACGACATCGACCGCGTCAGGTCCGTTCGGCAGGTCATCGTTGAGGAAATTGAGGGCGAGCTGGCTCACGCCGCCATCAAACTCAAGCGTCGCCGACTGCTCAGGCCCGCCGTTGACCGTGAAGGTGATATCAACCGTCTCGTCCGGGCCGGTGATCGTGAACGGGAACTCGAGCGTCGTCGCGCCGGTGTCGCCGGTCTCAAGCACAGTTGGCGCGTCGCCAATCGCGATAACGCCATCGAGCGTCGGTGCGCGGTGCAGCGTCAGCGCGCTGATCTTGGCGTTGTCGATGCTTGGGTCGAGGGCAACGGTCAGCGTGCCATCCGCGCCAATCGTGACCGGCAACGCGACGTCGTAGGCTTTGTCCTTGCCGCCTGCGAGCGCGTGGATGTCGAGATCGTTGATGACCTCTGTCTGGCCGTTCACTGCAACGTCAAAGACACGCTTGTTGTCTTCGGTTGCGAAGATTTCGGCGAACTTCAGCGTCAGCACGTAGTCGCCGGCTTCGAGGCCGCCACGCGTGAACGTCAGGTCGGGCATGACGCCCTTGCCGCCGTAAAACTCGGTCTTATAGAGCGCATCGCTCCCATCGATGTCGCCATCGCCGTCGTAGTCAACCGTCGCAGGGCCGCCGTTGCCGAAGACGGTTTCGCCGGACCACTCGCTGGCATCGGCGGCTGCAAAGACAACGCCGTCCTCGTCGGTGAATTCTTCGCCACCGGCGTTGATCGCGAAGACGAGATCGCCCTTCGCAAGCTTCGCCTCGCGGATGACGATGGCGCTCACTTTGGCGCGGTCGGCCTCGGCAATGAACGACAGGTCAATGGCGCCGTTTGCGCCCGGCTGGATCGGATCGGTCAGCGCGAACACAACGGGCTTGTTGATGTCACCGCCGGTTTCGTCGAGCACATCAAAGTCGTCGAGGATCAGCGTGCCCTCGGCTTCCACGTCGAACTGACGTGCGCCGACAGCGCTCGCATAGATCTCGGCAAAGTAGAGATCGACAAAGTAGGACTTGTTCGGGTCTACGGGCGCGGAGAATGAGAAGCCTTGGCCCGCGCCGCCGCCCGCAGTCCCGTTATCGTTGACCTCCGTCTCAAAGACGGTGGTGTCGAAGGCCGGCTGTGGGCCGTTGCCACCGTTGTTATCGGCGAAGTTTGTGCCGTCTGAGAACGGCGCGGCATTGCCGGCCGAGGCTGCGAATAAGATGCCGTCCTGCGTGAGCTGAGGCCCGCCCGCGTTGATTGCGAGGACGATGTCGCCGCGCTCGTACGTGCCGACATCATCGTCGCGGACGATGCCCGATGCGGCTGCGGCTGTCGCACTGACTGTGAACGTGTCGCTGCCGTTGTCGGCGGCGGTCAGCACGACATCGACAGTCGCGTCGCCTGAGAACGTGCCGTCATTTGCGACGTCAACGCTGATTGCGCCGGCGCCGTCTGTGAATGTGACGACGCTCTGAGTGGCCAACCCATCGACGGTGTAATCAACCGTGACGTCGCCTGAAAACGCCGGATCGTTTGCGGTCACGGCGAATGTCAGCGCAGTGCTGCCGGTGTCTCCGGCCTCAAGGACGGTCGGTGCGTTGGCGATAGACAGTTCAAGCTCAAGCACTGAGGGATCTGAAGTGACGAGGTTAAGCGAGACGGATGTCGAAGGACCGCCCTGGTTGAGCCAGAGCGTGTAGGTGCCCGGCCCAAGCGGCGTGTCGAAGCCCGCGAAGATTGGAGCGCCGGTTTGGATTTCGCCGCCTTCGGCGAGGCTTGGCAGGAGGTCGGTGCCCTGCTGGCCATCGCCGAAGATCAGGCCTGAGAGGAGCGGGTCTGCGCCGTCGTCGGGCGCACCGGTGATCGGATCGACCGTGATCGCTGAGCCTTCCTGGATGCCCATGAAGCCCTGCGCAGGCGATTCTTCCGATGTGATGTAGCCCGTGAGCACGAGGCCTGAGAGCGCCTGGCCCTCGGCAACCGTAAACGTAAAGTAGTCGCGGTCGCGGCCACCTGGTGCGCCGTCGCCCTGCTGGCTCGCGGACACTTCGTTGTCGCCGAGCGCCAGCGTGCCGATGTCGGTCGGCGCGAACCGGTCGTCCGATAGGTCGCCGTAGACCGTGCCAAGCGCGGTATCTGCCGGGTCGTCTTCAAGGACAGTCGCCGTCGCGACCGCATTGGCGGCGTCGACGGCAAAGCCGTCCGTATCGATTGAGACGAGCGTGACTTCGGCTGTTTCGCCGTTCCAGCGCGAGTCGTGCGGAACATCGACTTCGAGCGCGCCGACGCCATTGACAAAGGCGACGATCGTGCTGATCGGATCGCCGCCGTCGAGGCTGAAGGTCACATCAAGATCGCCGGTGAACCCGTCGCCTGTCGCCAACTCGAAGATGACGAGGTCATTCTCCAGGTCGCCGGACTCGGTGACCGGGTTGGCAGCGTCTGCAATCGAGACGAGCAGGTCCGCGCTCGTCGAGATCTGAGGCGAGGTCACCTCAAGCAGATCGAACGCCGCTTCGAAGCTCGGGATGCTGACGCCGGCTTGCTGGAAGTCGCTCGTCGTCACGCCGACAACGGTCTCGCCTGAAGCAATTGCGTTGGCGACGGCCGCGGTCATTGGCAGTGGTGCCGCCGTTGCGAATCCGGCCTCGGGCGCCGGGCGGACCCCGCCAAGCACATTGCCGGCGTCATCGTAGTAAGTGACGATCTGGCCGATGGTGCCGGCAGCCTTGTCGATCACGAGCGCAAGTTCGACCTTTGCGATGTCTTCAAGCGCGATCGTCTGGCCCGCCGCCGTGCCGACGGCTGGCAGCTTCACGACCTGGTTGAGGCCTGTGACGCCGCCTTCGTCCGGCGTCCACATCTGAGTGGCGTTGCCGCTATTGCCACCGAAGATCAGCTTGATGAACTGCGTGCCATCCTGGTTGAGCGTCGGATCGTCAACACCAATGACGATGCCGAGCTGCGCGTAGTTGGCGACCACACCCGGCGTGATGTTCTGCCCGCCCGCGTCTTCGATGAGAGAGGCAAAGAAGGCTGCGTCGAACGGGTTGTCGACGACGGTGCGAATGTAAATCTCGTTGATGTCGCTGCTCGACAGATCAACCGCCTTGACGAGATCGTTCTTGCTCGCGTCATCCGGGGCTTGCGAGAGGTCACCGTCTGCGGTCTGGATCTTCAGCTTTCCGTCCGCGATGGCCGCATCAGCCGCGATGTATGCGGTTGCTTCGGGCCCGAGGACTGTATCGAACACGCCGTCGGCGATTGGGTCGTTCGTGTCCGTCTCAAAGTCGAGCGCGAAGACGGCGCCGCCGTCAGGCACGGCGGAGGCCAGCGGATTGTCGCTTGGCGCAATCGTGACGGTCGCCTCCCCGTCGCCCGTGACGGCGTCGCTGGCTGCGTTCGAGACGCCGGTGATCGTGACCGTGAAGCCTTCCGCTGCCTCGGCGTCGGCATCGTCGGTGATCGGGATCAGAAGTTCAGCCGTGAGCTGGCCTGCCGGGATGATAATTTGGCCCGTTGCCGCCGTCACAAAGTCGGATGTGTCGGCGGTATCGGGCGAAACTGCGTAGTCCACCGTGATCGCATCGGTGAGGCTGCCCGCGCGGGTGAAGAGCACAGACGCGTCTTCGCCTTCCTCGGCGGTCGTGTCGGCAACGGAAATGACCGGAGCGGCCGTTGAGTCGACGGCCTCGTAGACGACGATTGCGCTATAGCCGGCCTGGCCGACCGAGCTCGCGACCTCGACCGTGATGGTGCCATCGGTGACCGTCACCGCCTGGCGGACGACGCTCGGTGCGTCGGCGCCACCGGCGGCTGCAAACGCGTCGTAGTTCTCGGCGACAGGAATGCCGTTGACCGTGAAGGTGCCGACGCGGCTTCCAGCCGTTGCGTGGAATAGCTCGGCGAAGTGCAACTCAACGACGTAAGTCCCGGCATCGAAGCCGTCGTAGGTCGCAGTCCAGGTCGCCGCATTTGAATCGCGATAGGTGTGCAGCGCGGACCCGTCGAGATCGATGCCGCCGGCGTTGGAGCCGGTCGAGCCGAGCTGGCCGTCGACGTTGTTGTTGAGCCCGCCATTGCCCTTTGGCGACGTGTAGTAGGCGGCGTTGTCAGCTTCGAACGCGATCGGGTTGCCAAACGCATCGGTGATCACGCTGTCCGCGGCGATCGCGCCTGCGTAGCGGTTGTTGTCGATGGCATCGCCATTAAGCGGATCGGGCGCGAGGTTGGTCGCAGCCGACGTATCCGTCGTGCCAACGTTGACGGCGAAGACGACTGCGCCGCGGTCCTGGTTGCCGAGGTTTGGTTCGAAGACGAACGCACCCGTCGTAGCCGCGTTGCCATTCCCGGCGGCGTCCACGTAAGCGTCTGCTGCGATCGCGATCTCGCCGACGCCTTTGTCCCAGCCATCGGCCGGCGGCGTAAGCGTGTAGACGAGCGTGGCGGTCTTGCCGTCCGATGAAATCGTGACGTCCGGCGCGCTGACGCCTGCCGGAACAATGCCTGACACGCCCAGCTCAGACCCGTTGAGGCCTGCGAAGTCGGCTGCGTCGAAGCCTGTGTTGTCGGTCAGCGTGATGATCGCATCGCGCGCGTCGTCCTGCACGCCTTGCGGATTGCCGACCGTGATTGATGCGATGATCGGCGCTTGCGTATCGGTCACCGCGGTGCCCGCGCCGATCTTGTAGAGCGCGAACGCAGATAGCTTCGGCTGGTCGATGCCGCCGGCGGAACCGCGCGCGTCAATGTCGAGCGTGAAGGCACCGTCGGTGATTTCGAACTCGTAGGAGTGGATGATCTCCGTGGCTGGCGCAGATGGGTCGATGTCGTAATGGTCGAAGTTGTCGGCGACGGTTTCGCCTTCGATCACAACGTCGAAAACGCGTTTGTTATCTTCCCAAGTGCCGCCGACGACTCCGTGGAAAATCTCGGCGGAATAGATGTCGACGCGGTAGGTGCCGTTTTCGGCGACTGGGATTTCGTAACCGTAGTACTTCTCGTTCGATGACCGTTCGTCCCAGTGCAACTCAGTGAGTGCGCCGGGCCCGAAGTCCTGCGCTTGGACCGTGCCGGCTGACCCGCCGCCGTTGTAGATCTTAGAGCCGCCGCCGCCTTCGGAGCCGTCCGTCAGGAAGCCTGCTGCCGGGGCGCCGCCGCCCTGGTCTGCAAGGAACGTGACTTGCTCACCGTTGACGTCAAACGTGTAGCTTTGCGTGCCGGCATTGATGGCAACGACCAGTTGTTCGAGGGGCACGCGCGTCAGCACGACGCCGCCTGAGATCTGCTTGAAGTCAAAGGTTTCCGGGCCGTCGACGGGGTCGAAGCCTTCGAAGTCCGGGCCTGAGAAGATCAGCTCGCGATCACCGCCGAGGTTCACGACAGCTGTGCCTGCCGTATAGCTGACGTCGAGGTTGGCGAGCGTGACACCCTCGATGACGACCTGATCGTCTTCCGAGAAATCCGTGATCTCGTCGCCGTCGAGCTCGCTAAGCGTCCCGCGCACCGTATCGGCGCCGTCGCCGGTCTTGATGACGTTTTCGCCTTCGCCAACGTCGATGCGGTTGTCGAGCGCGTTGCCCGTGATGGTGTAGTCAGCGGCCGACCCGCTGCCGTCGAAGTTCTCGACTGTGTCGGCAAGCTCGATATCGGCTGTCCCACCCGTGTAGATGACCGTGTCGAAACCGGACGTGCCCTCGACCTCCGCCTCGGCTTCGTTTGTCGCGAAGATCTCGTTGCCGAATGCTTCGATATCGATCTGCGGCACGTCGATCGCGTTCAGCGGATTGCCTTCGCTCGTCTCTGCGACCACGCCGATGGCGGCGCCAGAGGCAAGCGTCGTGTCGCCGTCCGAGATCGTGTGCGTACCGTCGAGGACGTTGCGCAGGACGCCTTCCGGCAGGCTGAAGCCGCTGCCAAGCGCGACGTCGATGAACGCGGCCTCCGCAATCGTCTCGGCCGTACCAACGCGGTATTGTGCGCTGACCGTGTAGCTGCCGCCGATGTCGCTGATCTCAAGACGCAGATCGACCTTTGTGTTCGCCGAGTTGCTCAGGGCCGCGACCGGGATCTCAGCGAGCTTGGTGTAGTTCGCGTCGTCGATTTCGTAGCCGACCTCGATGCCGGCCTGCCCGTCCACTTCGCCAAACACGAACCGCAGGAAGTTCGACTGGGTGCCGTCGCCGTACGTCATGCCGGTCAACTGGCCGGCGGCGACGGCGCCAGCACTCGCAATCCAATTGTCGATCCGCATGGTTGCAGAGATGCGCTTCACGTCCGCGTCCGGATTGATGCCGGTGTGGAGCGCGTCGCGGGCGGTGTTTTCGGTGCCGACCATCGTGCCGGGCACGACTTCCTTGATCTGCAGGATCGGGGCGTTGCCGCCCGGAATGATGTTGCCTTCGAGGTCGAACAGGCCGTCGCGCTGGAGCGATGGGTCTTCGGTGTCGCCAGCGTTTTGCAGGTAAGAGCCGGTGCGGGCGTCCTGGTTGGCGGTCGCGCCAGCTTCCTGGATGTTGTCGGTGCCGGAGGCCGAGGCAAGCGGGCCGGCCGCGGAGTTGGGCCCGTCAAGCGCCGCGCCGAGGAGGCCGGTGCCGCTGATCGAGCCGCCGAAGTTCGCGTTATTGGCGTCGAAGTCGAGCGTGATCGTCTGGCCGGCGGCAAGCGCGTAGCCGTTGTCTGCGCTGAACTCGAAGGGGTCGTTGAATTTGTCGACGCCATCGAAGTCAGCGTCATCAGGATCGACAGGGATCGAGCCTGCAAGCGGCACCTTGCCGTTGTCGGGCTGCAGCACTTCGATCGTCACGCCGGAGAAGTCGTCTTTGTAGACGGCCGTCCAGACGGAGCCCTGGAAGGCCTGTGAGAGGCCGCGATCGCCAAAGTCGTCGCCGACAACCGAGATGCCGAGCGGCTGGCCAACGGCGTCATAGGTCGAGCGGTCTGCAGCCTTGGCGTTTTCGCCCTGCTGGACGCTCGTAATCGTGCCGTCTTCGTTGCGGCCCATGATCACGATCGAGCCGCCGAAGCTGGTGGCGAGGATCGCGCCCGACATCTTGATCGTGCCGTCGTCGAAGATCTCTGAGGTGTATTCCGCAAGGCCGTTGATTGAGCCTTTGCCGCTGTCGAGTGCGCCGTCTGCGCGGCCGCCTTCGAGGTAGTTGCCTTCAATTTTGTTGGTCACGCTGACGATGTCAGCGATGTCAGCGGGCAGGCCGGCCGTTCCCTGAAGTTCGCCACCCGAGGGGGCTGAACCTCCGGCGGGAACGGCGACGCCGCCATCGCCAATCGAGTAGATGTCGTAGGCGACACCCGGCTCGACTTCGAGGACGCGGCTCGTCAGCTCGCCATCGCTCAGGAGGGGGTTGGCGGCTTCTTCGCTTTCGAGGAATTCTATTACCTGGGCGTAGTCCGAGCTGCCATTGCCGTAGCTGTCTTCGCTCGAGACCAGCAAGAACGCGTTCTGGACGCCGTTGTCCGGCGAAAACAGCAGCCCGGCAAGCGCGCCTTCCGCGCGTGTGGGGTTCGGGTGGCCGCCGTAGACCTGCACGTTGCCGTCGGCATCGGTGAATGTCGCGGGCGCACCGAACGCACCTTCTGACAGCGAACGCCCGTCGAGGTCGTCGGAGCGCGTGACCTCATGGAAGTTGTCGTTGTTGGACGGTGCCCAGTTGCCGTGCGTGTTGATGGTGTCTTCGGCTTTGCCGTCACCGTTGTTGAGGTTGGTCGAGATGTAGCCGTCGACCTGATCCGGATCGGTCGTGCCATTGCCAGGGCTGTTCTCGCCGACCGGGCGTCCGCCCCATTGGTTGTTGGCGCCGTTGTCGTAGGTCCAGACGCGGCCGTCTTCGGTGACTTCGACGTCGTAAGCGTTGCGATATCCGGGCGAATAGATCGTAACGAACGGATCTTCGTGATCGTAGACGGCGCTGTTGAGACCGTCGTTGCCGCCGTTCGGATCGTTGTTGTCGTTCGTGCCTGGGCGCGTTGGGTCGTCAAGTGTCGGCAGGTCGTACACGTAGGCGCGGCCGTCATCGTCAAGGACCGGCGCGGCCTTGAGGCCTGTGATGTCGACTTCGAGGATCGCAGCGCTCAGCGGCTGTTCCTGCTGGCCTGCAAAGTTGTTGGACGGCGCGCCGGTATTCGCATTGCCCCCCGAGGCGACGATCATGCGTTCCGAGACAAGATTGCCCGCGCTGTCGAGTTCCTGGATAACCTCGAGGCCGTTCGTTGCGTGGTTTTCTTCGGAGCGCGGAAGGCCGCGGACGATGTCGGTCTGAGACCAACTATCCGAACCTTTGTGCTCAAACATCGTGATGACGCCTGAGTTGGTGTCGAGGTTGATATCGCCACCGCCGCCGCCCGCGCCGACGTCCTTGTCGCTCGACGTGACGTAGATCGTGACCGCCGGCTCGTCCGTCGGGTTGGTCGAGATCGAGCCGTCCGCCTGGACGAAGAGCTGGTTGCCGTTGGCGTCGTATTGTTTTGTAACATCGATGCCGGTGACCTGGCGGTCCGACTTGCCGTCTTCCGAGCCGTCATCGTTGTGGTTTTGAATGCCGCCTTGGTCGGCAAGTGACATCTGCACCGCGTCGGTCACGAAGAACTGGAGCGTGCCGTCGCCATCGCCCGGGTTCGGATCGCCGAACGCGACCGTGAGGACGTTCACCGTCCCCCCGTTCTCCGTGACGTACAGCTTCCCATCGGGGCCCCACACCAGCGCCGTCGGCTGGAACAGGTTCACCTGGCCGTTGAGGTCCAGTGAGCTCGACGAGAAGTTATTGGTGACGGGCATGACGCATTACCTTGGTTAGGTCGTCGTGTGGTGTTGGGCGGCGCAGGCCGGCGGGATGAGCCAGCCTGCAAGAGCGAAATCCGTGCCGCGCTCTTCAGCAGGCGAATAAATAGAGCTGGACGCGATTAATCGGGTCGGTCCGAGCGGGCATCTGAGCGGCGTGGCTTCAGGCAGCACTGGCTGACAGGAGAGGCAGGCGCCCGCGAGGCCGTCCCCGCGTGCTCCACCAGAGGGCGCATGCCAGTGGCGAGGTTTGCGATCCGGAAAATGCCTAAAAGCCGCTTTGGGCGGCCTAAAGTCCGGGCACGGATACGCAAGCACAAACATTAATAATCGACTGGTCAGTGTGAATTCTAAAGGCACCGATCCGACGAACGGACGGTGCTTAATCCCTCGATCCACCCACCGGCTCACTCGACTCATGCCTCGCGGTTTGAGCGAGAAAAATTCACGAGCGACGGATAGTCGCCGGGACTATTCACGGAATCCGACCAAACAACAACTGGTTCGTTCGATGAATGAGCAGTTCGCTTCACCGCACGGTTAACTCCGTGGCGGAGCTGCCCCCGATTGTTGCTCTTCAATCTTCAGTTCGGTGAGTGATCAGGATGCTGCCGTTTTGGCGTCCGCGTCGATCTACGCCTTTCGGATAATCCGGCTGGCCGGCGGAAGCTGATCGATCGCTATTTAGAATTCTTCGAAATCGCTTTTTCAGCATGACGACCATAGTTGTGCCATTTACAATCACGATTGACGGCCTTTGACAGTTCAACTTAATCATTTGATTACTTATTTCGCTGGCTGAGCGAATGACGTCGTACAGCAGCATGGTTTTGGCATGTGGGGCGGAGCGGCGTGGCCTTCTGGCATCGGCCGGTCGTTCATGTGCGAATGATCTGTGGCGTGAAGTCGCCGCAGTTGAAACGGGTCAGTTGAGATGCGGAGCGTACCGTGCGTTTGAAGCAGTTCGAGACGGTTGAGTTTTTCTACGGCTTCACACCAGTCTTTGCAGATGCACTGCAGGACGTCTGGCCGACGCTCGAGAGCGATGCGGCCGACGCGGAGGCAGCCTCAGCAACTGTTAACGACGCGGACCACACTGCGTTTGGCGCGGCGGCTGAGACCACCGCGGCAACACCGGCTGGCGACGGCACTGATGCCGCCTCAGATCCAGCGTCGGGGAGTGCCGCCGGCACTAACGGCCTGGTCCTCGTCGCCGACAAAGCCGACTACAAGCCCGGCGACACAGCGATCCTGACGGTCAGCGGTGTGACCGTGGGCGGCCAGGTTGTCTTTGGGCTTAAAGACAGCGCCGAGGCGCCCGGCGTCGACGGCGAGGTCGATGTCTACGAACCGATCGTCGCCGTTGACGGTGGCGACGGTGATCTCGATGGCGAAGCTGATGGTGCCGTCAGTGTTGTGTGGGACGTGCCAGACAATACGCCGATCCCCGATGCGCTCGATGCAACTGTCGAAGCCGTCGTTGTCGATGCCGGCGCCGATGAGACCTTCGGCACCGAAGATGACGCTGCGGCTTCCACGACCTTTACCGATGGAGCGCTTCCGGCCCCGGTCGCCACCTACATCGTGCCCCTGCGCGAGAGCGATCTCATCATCAACGGGCTGGGCGACGGCGACTTCGAGACCATCAGCGACGAAGCAAGCACCGATGACTCGCCCGTCACATCGCTGATTTCAGTGTCCGTCGCCGCACCCGGCACCGTCATCTACTACGACCACTGGGAAGATGGCTTCGAAACGGACGTCACCGCGCCAACACAAGCAACGACAGAGATCTGGGGTGACGGCGACCTGACGAACGGCGTCGCACCTGATGAACCCGACGACGTGTTCGAAGGCGGCGAAGCTTTCACGCTTATTGATGAAGTCGCGCCCGACCGCACGACCGATGACATCCTCTTCGACGGCGCTGACCAGATATCGGCGAGTTTCCCGGTTGCCGTCACGCGCGCCGCGTTCCCAACGGAGACGGGCTCTGTGCTCGCCGGTGCCGTCGAAGTCAGCGACACCGAAAGCCTCGGTTCCGAGTATGTCGTGCCGTTCGGCGAGGATACCGCGAGCAGCACGAACGCGTTCGAGCACACGGCGCTGCATCTCATGGCGACGGCGCCCAACACGCAGATCTTCGAAGACGGGACGCTCGTTGCAACGCTCGCTCAGCCCGGCGACACGTACGTCGCCGAGGATGTCGAGCAAGGCGACGTGTTTACGGCCTCAAGCGACGTGCAAGCGACGCTGGTGACGGGCGACGAGAACTCGCACTTCGAGATGCGCTGGTATTCGCTGCCGGCCCGCGAGAACTGGAGCTCGGACTACCACACGCCGGTATTCACGGGCGAAAGCACGAACAACAGCGACGGCGCGAACCAAGGCCCGACACAGATCTGGCTCTACAATCCGGGCGATGCGGACATCGAAGTTGATGTCGACTTTGAAGGCGTAGGCAACGACGAGACGGTTACAGTTCCGGCTGGCGGTTCGGCGCTGACGAGCATCATCCCTGACGGTTCGGGCACGCGTGTGACGTCAGATGACGGCGCGTTTTTTGCCATCACGCAGACCGACACAACCGGAGTTGGCGCACGCAACGATTGGGGTCACACGCTGATCCCCACAGACGAACTGACGTCGCAGGTTATCGTGGGTCTGGGCTTCGGCAACACCGATCAGATCGATGGTGGCAACAGCGGCGATAGCCGTAGCGTTGTCTGGGTGACGCCGACGGAAGACGCGACAATCAACATCGACTTCGATGGCGATGGTGTCGTCGATCAAACGCAGTTCGTGGACGGTCTTGATTCCATCAAGGTCGCTGATCCGAACGATCAAGACATGACCGGCGCCGTTATCTTCGCGACGGATGACGATGGCGAACCCGTCACGATCGCAGCCGCCTACGGCCAGGATCCGGCGACGCCAGCAGCTGAATCCAACTCGCTCGATTTCGGCACAACCGTATTGCCGGCACCTGAGCTCGACGCATCGAAGGCGATCAGCCTGAAAGACGACGCCGATGGTGATGGCGCGTTCAGCACTGGCGACACCGTCACCTATACGATCACCGTGCTCAATTTCGGCCGGATCGATCTGCCGGTGAACGGCTATACGCTCACCGACTTTAGCGCGCCGATCTTTGACGAGATTGCTGGCGACGGAAACGGCCCGACGGACTATGTCGCCGGTTCGACGTTCGTGGACTTCGGCAGCGGCCCGGTTGCGATTGCAGACAGTGCGTCCGGCACACCGTTCCCGCTTGATGAGGCGATCCTCAACGCGGAAACACTCGGCGCCGGCGAACGTCACACGTACACCTTCGACGTGACGATCAAGGATTTTGAGGACCTCGAGCCCGGCACTGTCGATTTCACGAACGAAGGGCAGGTGATCAACAACCTGACCGAAGACGCCGACGCATTTGAGATCACGACGCCGCTTGCGTTCGAGGCTGGGATCGACATCGAAAAGTCGACCAACGGCGAAGACGCTGACGCGGGCCCTGGACCGACGATCGCTGTCGGTGATGCGGTCACGTGGACCTACGAAGTCACCAACACAGGTAACACGCTGCTCGCAGATGTCGCAGTCACCGACGACCAGGGCGTGACGCCGGTCTTCGTCTCAGGCGATACGAATAGCGATGGCCTGCTTGGCACGGAAGAGACCTGGATCTTTGAAGCATCTAGCATCGCGGGAGCCGGGCAATACACCAACGTCGGCACAGCAACAGCTAACCCGGTCTACGCCGATGGCACGACGGCCGTGCCAGGCCTTGAACCCGTCACCGACGAAGACCCGAGCAACTACTTTGGCCAGGCGCCGCAGGGCGATCCCGACATCACGCTCATTAAGTCGGTCGTTGCGACCGACGAAGCCGGCAACGGTATTCTCGACAACGCTGGCGAGGACATCGACTACCAGATCACGGTCGTGAACACCGGCGACGTTGACCTCTTTGACGTCGAAGTCACCGACACGGTCGAGGACAACGACCCCATCACGCTGCCGGACACGCCGACGTTTGGCGACGTCGATAGTGACGGCGTCCTCGATGTTGGCGAAGCGTGGGTCTACCAGTTCACGCACACCGTCTCGCAAGACGAGTTCGATGATGCGCTGATGCCCATCACGGTGATCGAGCAGCGCGGTTTCTTCCTCTGCTCCGTCATCAAGTTCACTGGCGACGGCACGATCGACAACACGGCGACCGTGACGGCGCAGGACATCGCAGGCACGATCGTGACCGACGAGGATACGGCACGCACCTTGCTGGACGATGGCTGTGATGAGTGTGGCCACTTCGGTTCCAAATTCGAGAACGAGTACAGCGACAGCCTCGTCGTTTGAGGCTGCCGCACAACGATTGTCCGGTGGCAGAGCGCGCTGAAGTGCTCTAATTCATCATAAACGTGCTTCGTAGCGTATCGAGTAAGCAGACATGACAGCGCCCGTTTCTCCGACTGACAAGCAGTCCCCGGCAAAAACGGCGTTCTCGTCGATCAAGCCCTGGTTCACATCGATCGCTGTCTTCTCGGCTGTCATCAATATTTTGATGCTGACCGGCGCGATCTACATGCTGCAGCTTTACGATCGCGTGCTCGTCTCAAAGAGCATCGCAACGCTGCTTGGGCTCTCCGCCTTGGCGTTGGCCGCGTTCGCCTTCCAAGGGTTCTTGAACGCTGTGCGGTCGCGCATGCTCGTGCGGGTCGGCGCGCGGTTTGACGAGCAGCTTTCGCCGCACGTCTTTGATCTCGTCTCGCGGCGCTCGCTCACAAACCAATCGGGCGGTGACCGTCCCTTCCGCGACCTTGAACGCGTCCGGTCGTTTGTCTCCGGCGCGGGGCCAACGGCCATCTTCGATATGCCGTTCATGCCGATCTTCCTGATCGGCTGTTTCATCCTGCACCCGTACCTCGGAACGCTCGCCGTCGCCGGCGGCGTCGTCATCATCGCGATGACGCTGCTGACCGACCGGATCTCGCGTCGTATTTCCGGCGCGACTGCCGGCGTTGCCGCAGCCCGACACTCGCTCACGGAGTCAGCGCGCCGGAACGCTGAGGCCATGGTCGCCATGGGCTTCGGGAAGACGATGCGCGACCGCTGGCTCAAGCTGAAAGAGATGGATGGCGCTGGCACCGTGCGTCAGGGCGAGATGTCGGGCAACATGGGCGCGGTCGTCAAAACGTTCCGCCAGGTGCTGCAGAGCGCCGTGCTCGGGCTCGGCGCCTATCTCGCGATCTTCGGTGAGATCTCGCCAGGCGCGATCATCGCAGCCTCGATCATGACGTCGCGCGCGCTTGCGCCAATCGAAACTGCGATCGCGCACTGGAAGTCGTTCGTGGACGCCCGCGAGTCGTATGACCGGCTGAAGGACGACTTCGCAGACTACGCCGACCCAGCCGATCGCACCGAACTGCCAGCGCCAGCCAACGAGCTGCAAGCAGCCCACCTCGTGGTCATCCCGCCGGGTCAGGTCCTGCCCGCCGTCAAAGGCGTTTCACTTAAGGTCGAGAAGGGTTCAGCGCTTGCGATCTTCGGGCAGAGTGGGGCTGGCAAATCCACGCTTGCCCGCGCGATGGTCGGGCTCTGGCCGATCGAGTTCGGTATGATCCGGATCGATGGGCAGTCGGTTAGCCACTATTCGCCCGATACCCTTGGCGCCAACGTCGGGTACCTGCCGCAGGATGTTGAGCTGTTCGATGGCACCGTCGCCGAGAACATCGCGCGGTTCGACCCCGCCGCTACATCAAAGGACGTGGTGGACGCTGCCATGATGGCGGGTGCGCACGACGTCATTCTGCAACTGCAAGACAGCTACGACACCAAGATCGGCGAGGGGGGTGTGCGCCTGTCAGGCGGCCAGCGCCAACGTGTTGCGCTCGCCCGTGCGCTCTACGGCAACCCGTTCCTGGTCGTGCTCGATGAGCCGAATTCCAATCTCGACGGCGAGGGCGAGGCCGCCCTCAACCGCGCAATCGATGCGGTGCGCAAGCGCGGCGGTGTGGTCGTCGTCATTACGCATCGCGCCTCTGTTCTGCCCGTTGTCGATCAGGTCGCCGTCATGCAGAACGGCCGCTTTGAGAAGTACGGCGCCAAGGACGAGATCATGCCGAAGGTGATCAAAGGCGGCGCGGATGGCAGCGGCGGTTCGGAGAAGGCGCGGCCGGCTGCGAAGTCCACCGGCAAGCCCAAGGTGAAAGCGCCACGGGTGCGTAAGGAAGCGCCAGCCGCCGCCGCGGCAGCTGCAGCTCCGGTTCCGATGCCCGCTGCGAAACCGTCGATTTCGCTTCGCGATCGGCTTCAGGACCAGATGTAAGGGCGACGACACATGCAAATCTCACAAGCCCCTCAGTCTAAGTCGTCCTCGCATTCGCGGTCGCTGGCGCGGCTGTCCGTTGCAGGAATGGCCTCCATCATGATCCTCGGCGGCACAATCGGAGTGTGGTCGGCGACCGCACCGATCTCCGGCGCCGTCGTCTCGTCGGGCCGGCTTGTCGTCCCGCAGAACCGGAAGCAAGTGCAACACCCGACGGGGGGTGTGATCGGCGCGCTTCACGTGCGCGAAGGCTCGTTCGTTGAGCAGGGGACGGTGGTCGCAGAGCTTGATGCGACGGCGACGCAGGCCCGTCTTGCCGTTGTCGAGAAGAAGCTCGATGAGTTGCACGCCCGGGCATCCCGCCTGACGGCCGAGCAAAACGGCGCCAAGTCGCTTTCGTTTCCTGACTTCCTGACTGAGCGCGCCGAAGCAGACGGTGTGTCCGAGACCATCGCGACTGAGAACGCATTGTTCATGTCGCGGCAGAAGGCGCACGGCCAGCGCAAGGACCAGATGCGTGAGCGTATCGGACAGATCGAGGAAGAGATTTCAGGCCGCAAAGACGTTCTGAAGGCCAAGCGCCAGCACGCCAAGATTACCAAGAACGAGCTGGCGGCCCTCAACACGCTGAAACGTCGGAAGCTTGTGAAGCTTGACCGGCTCACATCGGTGGAACGCGACGCGGCTCGCATCAGCGCCGAAATCGCAGAGAACCGGACGAGCATCGCGCAATCACGCGGCCGCATCGCGGAAATTCGCATTCAGATGGTATCGCTCGACGAAGAGTTCCGCTCGACCGCGATCAAGGAACTCCGTGAAGTCCAGGCCGAGATCTCGCGGCTGAACGAGCAGCGGGTGGCGGCACAGGATGAGTTGCGCCGCGTCACGATCCGCGCGCCGATCTCGGGGCAAGTGATGCAGCTTGCCGTGCACACGATCGGCGGCGTCATTCGCGAGGCAGAGCCGTTGATGGAGATCGTCCCGCTTGACGAGAACCTCGAAATCCAGGTGCCGATCGCGCCGCAGGACTTCGACCAGATCCACGTCGGGCAAACGGCCGAAGTGAAGCTGCAGGCGTTAAACCGCCGGACGCTTCCGGAGCTCGAGGGGCGCGTGAAGGTCATCCCGTCCGACACGGTCGAAGACCGGCAGAGCGGACAGCGCTACTACAATGTCCGCCTGTCGCTGACGCCCGAAAGCCTTGAGAAGATCAAGGGCGTGAAGCTGGTCGCCGGGATGCAGGCCGATATCTTCATCACGACGGAGGCGCGGACATTTGCGTCTTACATCTCGCGCCCGATCGTCGAACAGATGAACCGCGCCTTCCGCGAGCGCTGATCCCAAATTCGGCCACGGTTCAGGCGGGTCGCCAGCATGAAGCCCGCCTGACGAACCGAAATCGCGTTTCCCACAGCCTTGTCGCATCTCTGTTGATACGGCCCCTCGGCCACATTCGAATCGAGCTAGCGCCGACGCCACGTCTTTGTGCGTGATCGGATGGGCAGGCGTCCTCTGATCGCGCATGGCGGCATGGGGGAGACGCGAGCTTTGAGCTTACAGCGCAACAAACCGGGGTTATGGCGGCCTGCACGCACGAGTGCCGGCGCCCTGCTGCTCTGTGCCTCGGTGGCTTGCCTCGCGTCTGGCCCGGCGGCTGGCGAGAGCCTGAATAGCGCGCTTGCGGCGGCCTACAAGAACAACCCGCAGATCGAGGCCGAACGGGCGCGGCTCAGGGCGACCGACGAAGACGTGGCGCGCGCGATGTCCGGATATCGGCCGACGATCACGAGCACGCTTTCGACGTCCGTGCGCAATGGAAACACGGACCCTGCAAGCCCAACCGACGGCCGCTCGCGGCCAAGGTCGTTCAGCCTCGAGCTGACGCAGCCACTATTCCGCGGCTTCCAAACACGCAACGCCGTCAGCGAGGCCGAAGCCAATGTCCGCGCGGGGCAGCAGTCGTTGCGATCGGTTGAGCAGACGGTGCTGCTCGATGCGGTGACGGCTTACATGAATGTCGTACGCGATAGCGCGATCCTGCGGCTGCGGCGTGCGAACCTGACGTTCCTCGCCCAAGAGCTGCGCGCGACGCAGGAGCGTTTCAACGTCGGCGAGGTCACGCGAACGGACGTGGCGCAGGCACGGGCCCGCCGTGCGGCTGCGCAGTCCGCGATCGATCTGGCGCGCGCCAACCTGGATGCAAGCCGCGCGCTCTACCGGCGCGTTGTCGGCCGCGTTCCGACACAGTTGCAATCGCCCGGCGAACCGCGCGCTAAACTCCCCCGCTCGCTCAAGGCCGCGCTGAGTGCCGGGCTCGAAGAGAACCCGACAGTCGTGCAGGCGCTGTATCTGGAGCAGGCGGCCCGCTTCACTGTTGATCGCATCTTCGGCGAACTCTTGCCGCAAGCGCAGCTTGAGGCCAGTTACTCGAGCACGCGCGATCCGAACCCGGCGGTCGAGAAGTCCGAGGAGGGGACGGTCACCGGTCGCCTGACGATCCCGCTCTACCAAGGCGGCGAGCCGCGCGCCCGGTTGCGTCAGGCCAAGCACACACACGTCTCGCGCATCCAGGAGATCGAGCGGGCGCGCACCGTGGTTCGCGAGCAGGTCGTGTCTGCCTGGGCGCTGCTGCTCGCCGCGCGGGCGCAGCTTGTCTCCGGCCAGGCGCAGGTCGACGCCAACCAGATCGCGCTTGACGGCGTGCGCGCGGAAGAACGTGTCGGCCAGCGGACGTTGCTTGACGTCCTCGACGCGCAGCAGGCGCTATTGGATTCGCGCGTGACGCTCGTTGCCACGCGCCGGGATGTTGTCGTCAACGCCTACACGCTGCTGTCAGCGATGGGGCAACTGGACGGCGTCTCATACGGCGTCGCAACGATCGTCTACGATCCGGACGTGCACTATCACGAGGTGCGCCGGAAGTGGTGGTCGATCTCGATCACGGATCGCGACGGCCGGCGGCACCATGTCGATCTATGGTCCCACCGTGGCCGGCATCATGGCCCGCGCGACGGCGGCTGGAACACCACGACGTACAAGTAGTCGGCGCGCCGCCACTGCGCCTCGCTTGCACTCACGTTTCCGTGCGCCGGAACGCCGCCGCCGCGCGACGTTCTGGCAAGACGGCGCTCTCTAGCAGCACGGTTCGCCGTGGCGGCAGATGGGGTATGGCATCCTTCGATATCGCGCACTTATGGTAACGAATTCCTATTTCGCGGGCCAGAGTCTGAATTCGTAGAATTTCATTTCGCAACGATGCATATCTGGTTGAGCGCGGGCAGTGGGCCTGCGGGCGGCTCGGAGATCGGATATGCGGTACTTTCCGACGTTTGTAGATGTGGCCGGCCATGCCGTTGTCATCGTCGGCGACGGCGAGAAAGCGCTGCAGAAGCTGCGGCTGCTCGCCAAGACCGAAGCGCAGATCAAGCTTGTTGCCCCGGAGGCTGAGCAGGACCTTCTTGCCTTCGCGCAGGCGAGCGGTGTTGCGATCATCCGTGACGGCTTCGCGCCGGCGCATCTCGATGGCGCTCGGCTCGTCATCGCAGCGCACGACTGCGTCGCCGTCGACATCGCCGTTGCAGAGGCGGCTGCGGCGCGCGGCATCGCACGCAACGTCGTCGACCGGCCGCACCTGTCGAGCTTCATCGTGCCGGCGATTGTGGACCGCGACCCGGTTGTTGTCGCAATCGGTACCGAGGGCGCGGCGCCGCTCATCGCGCGCGACATCAAGTCGAAGCTCGACGCGATGCTGCCGGCGCGGCTCGGGTCGGTTGCGCGCGCCGCCGCCGGGCTCCGTACTGCGATGGGCCGCGCCATCCGCGATCCACTGCTCCGCCGCCGAGCCTGGGAAGCGCTGCTCGCTGGCCCGTGGACGTCGGCAACGCTCAATGGTGAGACCGCGAAAGCCGCGGCGATCTTCGATGAGGCGATTGCAGCGAGCCAGCGCGGCGAACCGGAGGCCGGCCGGGTCTCGCTTGTCGGCGCCGGGCCGGGTGATCCAGACCTGCTGACTTTGCGGGCGCAGCAGCGGTTGCAGGCGGCTGATGTTCTTGTCGTCGACGGCCTCGTCCCAGAAGCCGTGCTCGAGTTCGCCCGCCGCGATGCGGAACGTATTCACGTCGGCAAGACCGGCTATGGCCGCGCAACACCGCAATCCGAAATCAATCGCGTGCTCGTCCGCGAAGCGCTCAAGGGCCGCCATGTTGTGCGGCTGAAGGCAGGCGACCCGTTCGTGTTCGGGCGCGCAGCCGAAGAGATGCGTGCAGTCCGTGCAGCCGGGATCGATGTCGACATTGTGCCGGGCATCACGGCTGCCCACGCGTGCGCGGCGTCGATCGAATTGCCAGTGACCCTGCGCGAGACGGTTCGCCAATTCTCGCTCGTGACGGGCACGACTGCGGACGGTGTGCCGGACCTCGACTGGCAAGCACTCGCGAAGCCGGGCGCTGCCGCTGCCGTCTACATGGGCGTTCGGACGGCGCCGCAATTCCGCGCGAACCTGATTGCGGCTGGTGCCGACCGCGCGGTTCCCGTCGTCATCGTCGAGAACGGCACGCGGCCTGATGAGTGCGTCGTCGCAACGACGCTTGGCGCGCTGCCGGACGCGATCGCCGCGCATCACATCAAGGGGCCGGCCGTCGTTTTTATCGGTCTTGGCTGGGAGATGGCGCACCTGTCGCCGCCCGAACGCGTGATCCAATACGCGCCTGTCATGCCCGGCCGCATTGATGTGCCGGTCACCACCGCAGCGCCGACCGGGCTGCCCCGCCTGGCGGAGCCGAAGCCTGCGGACCCCCGGGACCCCGATGACTGGACGCCTCAAGACATCGCCAACGCCACGATGTGGGTCGCGGGCTGAGCCGCGACCGCCGCTGACCGAACCTGACAAGACCGCAAGAGGGACGACTGACATGAGCACGACCGCAGCACTTCTCCCGGAAACCGCGCCGTTTTCGCCGGACCAGATCCGGTCGCTGAACGCCGCCTTCGGAACAGCGACGCGCGAGCAGCGCACGTGGCTCGCAGGCTTCCTCGCAGGCGTCGATGTGGGCGCGGGCACTGCGCCCCAGATGCCGATCGCGCCAGCGGCCGCGCCGCAGGTGAAGACGCAACTGACGCTGCTCTACGCAAGCGAATCCGGCAACGCTGAAGGCTTGGCGGCCGCTGCAAAGAAAGTCGCCGCGAAGCAAGGCTTCGACGCGCGCGTTGTTGATATGGCCGACGTTGATCTGAGCGTGCTCGAGACGGCAAAGAACGTCGTCATTTACGCCGCCACGTGGGGCGAGGGCGACCCGCCGGAGCGCGCGCAGGACTTCTACGCCGCGCTCATGAGCGATGCGGCGCCGCGGCTGGAGCATCTCAAGTTCGCCGTCCTCGGCCTTGGCGACAGCGCCTACGTCGACTTCTGCGAAACGGGAAAGCGCATCGACGCGCGGCTCGAAGCGCTTGGCGCCAAGCGGGCGTCCCCGCGCATCGACCTCGACCTCGATTTCGCGAAGGCTGCGAAGGCGTGGACGGCGGACGCACTCGACGCGTTGAAGCCGGCCGATGCGGAGGGGAGCACCGTGGTGCACGTCGCGTTCCCGCAGGCAGGCGAGATCGGTGAGTTTGAAGACGGCTACACCGAAGACGCCCCACTCGAAGCCGGCATTATTGAGCGCGTTAATCTGAACGGAACGGGCTCGACGCGAGAGACCTGGCACGTCGAGCTCGCGACGGATGTGCCCGGGTTCCGCTACCTGCCGGGCGACTCGATCGGCGTTGTGCCCCAGAACGATCCGGACGTCGTCGCGCAAGTGATGGAAGCTGCAGGCGTCGCCGACGACGCTCAATTGCGCGCGCACCTGACGACCAAGGCCGACATCACAACGCTGTCGGTCCCGCTCATGGCCAAGTACGCAACGCTCACCGGCCGGGAAGACGTGACGCGCCTTGCCGACGACCGCGACGCGGCGCGCAGCTTTATTGCAGACCGGCAGATCGTTGATCTTTTCGAGGCGTTCCCTGAGGCGCTGAGCGGCGATGACCTTAAAGGCCTGCTGCGCCCGCTGCCGGCCCGGCTCTATTCCGTCGCCTCAAGTCCGACGGCCCATGCGGGCGAAACGCACTTGCTCGTCGGCGCCGTGCGCTGGGCATCACATGGCCATGAACGGGGCGGTGTGGCCTCGACCTATCTGGCGGACCGCCGCACGGCTGACGACACGCTCAAGGTGTTCGTGAAGGCCAACAAGCAGTTCAAGCTGCCGGCCGAGCCCGAGCGGCCGATCATCATGATCGGTGCCGGGACCGGTGTCGCGCCGTACCGGGGCTTTGTTGCCGAGCGCGCCGAAACGGGGGCTGCGGGAAAGAACTGGCTGGTCTTCGGCGAGCGCAACTACACCAACGACTTTCTCTACCAGCTTGAATGGCAGGACCACCTCGAGAGCGGTGCGCTGGCGCATCTCGATGTGGCGTTTTCTCGGGACCAGCCGGAGAAGATCTACGTACAGCAGCGGCTTTGGGAACAGCGCGACCGCTTGAAGTCGTGGCTCGCCGATGGGGCCAATATCTACGTCTGCGGCGACGACCACGGCATGGGACGCGACGTCAACGAGACGCTGGCGCGAATCCTCGCGGAAGATCTTGGCGGCGACATCGCGGCCGGTGAAGCCGCGCTCAAGGCACTATCGAAGGACCGCCGCTACCAGCGCGACGTCTACTGACGCGCGGGCTCGGCCCCGCCCCACGCCGCAACGCAACTCCGAGCAAAGGACGCCGCCGCCATGGCTGACGAAACGGACAAGCGCGCCGCCAACGAGCGCATTAAAGAGAAGAGCAACCAACTGCGCGGGACAATCGCGCAGGGGCTTGCCGATGCTGCGACAGGCGCAATCTCAGACGATGACACGCAGCTCGTGAAGTTTCACGGGACCTACATGCAGGACGACCGCGATGTGCGGGCCGAACGCATGAAGAAGAAGCTCGAGAAGGCCTACAGCTTCATGATCCGCGTGCGCGTGCCGGCCGGCATCGCGACGGCTGCGCAATGGATCGCGATGGACGACATCGCATCGACGTTTGCGAACGGGACCATCCGTTTGACAACGCGGCAGGCGTTCCAGTTTCACGGTGTCATCAAATCGAACCTGAAGCGGACGATGCAGGACATTAACGCAAGCCTGCTCGACACGCTGGCCGCGTGTGGCGACGTCAACCGCAACGTCATGGCAACGGCGAACCCGCACTTGACGGCGACACACAAGGCAGCCGCTGTCCTCGCGTCTGATCTAAGCGAACACCTGAGTCCGCGAACGGGCGCCTATCACGAGATTTGGCTCGATGGCGAAAAGGTGGACCCGGATGGCACCCCTGCGTCTACCAATGTGGCGGCCGAAGAAGAGCCGATCTACGGCCAGCATTACCTGCCGCGGAAGTTCAAGACCGTCGTCGCCGTCCCGCCCGACAACGACGTCGACATCTACGCCCACGACCTCGGCTACATCGCAATCGAGGAGGACGGCAAGCTGGTCGGCTGGAACGTGACCGTCGGCGGCGGGATGGGCATGACCCACGGCGACACGGAAACGTTTCCGCGGACAGCCGACGTGCTTGGCTTTTGCACACCGGAGCAGGCAGTCGATGTCGGCGAGAAGATCGTCACGGTGCAGCGCGACTGGGGCAACCGCGAGTACCGGAAGCGCGCACGGCTCAAGTACACAATCGAAGATCGCGGGCTTGAAGCCTTCCGCGCTGAGGTCGAGGCCCGTCTCGGTTACGTACTCGGTGCGCCGCGGCCGTTCCGCTTTGAACGCACAGGCGACCGGCTCGGCTGGGCCAGGGGCGGCGACCGCCGATCGCACCTGACGCTCTCGATCGAGAACGGCCGGATCGCCGATCGCGGTGACTGGCGCTTGAAGTCCGCGCTGCGCAGGATCGCCGAAACGCAGGACGTCACCTTCATCCTGACCGGCAACCAGAACCTTGTGATCGCGCGAGCAACGGCCAAGGCGAAGAAAGAGATCGACACGATCCTCGCTGAACACGGCTGCGCGCCGGGCGATCTGTCAGGGCTCAGGAGCAACGCGATGGCCTGCGTGGCTCTGCCGACATGCGGGCTCGCGCTTGCCGAAAGCGAACGCTACCTGCCGAACCTCGTTGGCAAGCTTGAGGATCGGCTCGATGCGGCTGGCCTCCGCGAAGATGAAATCACGATCCGTATGACGGGCTGCCCAAACGGTTGTGCGCGCCCGTTCCTTGCAGAGATCGGTCTCGTGGGTAAGGGGCCGAAGACCTACAACCTGTACCTTGGCGCAGCGTTCGATGGCTCGCGGCTCAACAAGCTGTTTGCGGAAGACGTGAAAGAGGCCGCGATCATCGACGCGCTCGATCCGCTGTTCGCCCGCTATGCGAAAGAACGCGAGAGCGGCGAGCGCTTCGGCGACTTTGTCGTGCGCGCAGGTGTGATTGCGCCAACCACGTCAGGCGCGGCGTTTCACGACAGAGCCTGACGGGTTCGGCGGCGCTAGCCTAAACCGGGGCCTGCTGCTCCTGCGAGAGGAAGCCGCCGGACTGGCGCGACCAGAGGTCGGCGTAAAGCCCGCCCGATTCAATCAGTGCCTCGTGCGTGCCTTCCTCGATGATGCGGCCTTCGTCCAGCACGATCAGGCGGTCGAGGTGCGCAATGGTCGACAGTCGGTGCGCGATCGCGATGACCGTCTTGCCATCCATCAGGTCGAGCAGGTTGTCCTGGATCGCAGCTTCCACCTCTGAATCGAGCGCGCTCGTCGCCTCGTCGAGCACGAGAACTGGCGCGTCCTTAAGGAACACCCGTGCGATCGCAATCCGCTGGCGCTGGCCGCCGGAGAGTTTGACGCCGCGCTCGCCGACGTGGGCGTCGTAGCCGGTCCGGCCCTTCGCATCGCTGAGCCCGCCGATAAAGTCGTGCGCGTTGGCGCGGCGGGCGGCGGCAATGATCTCCGCCTCCGTCGCAGCGGCACGGCCGTAGGCGATGTTGTCCCGGATCGAACGATGCAGCAGCGAGGTGTCTTGCGTCACGACGCTCACCGCGCGGCGAAGACTGTCCTGCGTGACATTCGCGATGTCCTGGCCGTCGATGAAAATACGGCCGGCGTCGAGGTCATAAAGCCGGATCAGCAGGTTGATGAGCGTTGTCTTGCCGGCACCTGACCGGCCGACAAGACCGATTTTTTCGCCCGGCGCGATGTCGAGCGACACGCCGTGTACTGCGGCTGCCCGCCCGCCGTAGGTGAACCGGATGTCGTCGAACTGGACGCCGCCGTTGCCCGGCCGCAGATCCGTGGCGCCCGGGCTGTCGCGCAGGGTGACGTCCTGACAGACCGTGTCGATCGTGTCCTGAATGGTGCCGACTTCACGGTAAAGGTTGTTGATCTGCATCGAGATGAAGCCGGACATGTGATTGAGACGCAGGATCAGGCCGAGCACGATCGCCATCTCGCCGACCGACATGGTGCCAGCCTGCCAGAGTGCGATGCACACCAGGACTGAGCCGAGGATCAGGACCCCGCTCAAAATTGCGAGAACGATGCGCAGACCGGCAACGTAGTGGCCAAGCGCAAAGAGGCGGGCGATCTGTTGTTGCAGCGCGTCTTTGACGAATGCGTCCTCTTGCCGGGCGCCGGCGAACAGCTTCACCGTCTGAATGTTCGTGTAGCTATCAACGATGCGGCCGTTGACGATGGCGCGGGCATTGCTCTGCTGGCGCGCGCGCTCGCGGATCGGCCCGACGGTGACGAAGATCGTCGTGAAGTAAGCCGCAAACCAAATGCACAGCAGCAGCGCAAGCCGCCAGTCGAGCACGGCGAATAGGCCGATCGCGGCGATGCCGTAGATCACGAACGTGCAGAAGCCCTGGATGAAGATTAGAAGGAAGTCGCCGACCGAGGGCCCTGACTGCATGACCTTCGTCGCGATGCGGCCTGCGAAGTCATCCTGGAAATAGCTGTAGCTTTGGCGCAGCACGCCGCGATGCAACTGCCAGCGCACCATGCAGAAGACGGCCGGGACCACGGTCAGGTCTGTTGCAAGCGCGTTGAGCGCCGGGGCGATCGTGCGGATCAGGATTGCAATCGCGATAAGGCCGAGCAGCCAGGCCTGGTCTGACCAGACGGTCTCTGGGTTCGCGCTTGCCAGAACGTCGACGAGGACGCCGACGCCCGCGTAGAAGCCAACTTCGACGACCGCGATGATCATGCTCGCGGCGACGATCAGCGCGAATGGACCGGGCGCCTGCTTCATGAAGTACCAGATGAAGGCAAGCGCACTTCGCGGCGGCGCGGCGTCCGGCTCTGGCTTGAACGGATTGATCCAGCGCTCGAACGGGCGGAACATCCAGTCAAAGGTTGGCGGCGCGCTTAGGGCTTTGCGCGCACGCCCGAAGCCGCGCTGGGCGGTGTGTCCGGCGCGGTGAAGTCCGGTGCGGGCCGCCTCGGCGATCGAGGGGCCCGCGCTTCGTTGCGAGGGCTCATCCGTCATTCAGCAGCCTCCGAGGCTTCTGTAGGGGACAGAAACCCGCCTGACTGCCGCGTCCAGAGATCGGCGTAAAGACCCCCCTTCTCGATAAGGCGGTCGTGCGTGCCGTCTTCGATGATGGCTCCGCGATCCATCACGACAAGCCGGTCCATCGCGGCAATCGTCGATAGGCGGTGGGCGATCGCGATGACGGTTTTGCCTTTCATCAGATTGTAGAGCTGCTCCTGGATCGCCGCTTCCACCTCTGAATCGAGTGCGCTCGTTGCCTCATCGAAAATCAGGACGGGCGCGTTCTTCAAGAGGACGCGGGCAATTGCGATGCGTTGGCGCTGGCCCCCCGACAGCTTTACGCCGCGCTCGCCGACGTGGGCGTCGTACCCGGTGCGGCCTTTGCCGTCGGCGAGGTCCTGAATGAACTCATGGGCGGCGGCTTGCTTGGCAGCCGCGATCGCTTCGTCGCGAGTCGCATCCGGCCGGCCGTAAAGAATGTTGTCGAGCACGGAGCGATGCAGCAGCGATGTGTCCTGCGTCACCATCGCGATGTTGGCGCGCAGGCTTTCCTGCGTCACCTGCGAGATGTCCTGGCTGTCGATGCGGATGGCGCCAGACTCGAGATCATAGAAGCGCAACAGCAGGTTCACGAGCGTCGACTTGCCGGCGCCGGAGCGTCCGACCAGGCCCACTTTCTCGCCGGGGCGGATGCGGAGCGACAGGCCATCGATCACACGGGCGGTCTGCGCGGCAGTTGCGGTCGTCTCAGCGTCGTTTGCCTCGTCCGTGACGCGGCCGTAGTTGAACGCGATGTTGTCATAGTCGATTGCGGCATCGGCGACGAGAAGCGGCTTCGCGTCCGGCGCATCGACGACGGAGCGTTCGCGCGCGATCGTATCGATACCGTCCTTCACGACACCGATGTTCTCAAACAGGTTCGCTGTTTCCCACATGATCCAATGCGCCATGCCCTGCAGGCGAAACACGAGGCCGACAGCAAACGCGATCGCGCCAACGGTGATGGCGGAGACGGACCAAAGCCAGATGCCGACCGCTGCAACTGAGAAGATGAGAAGCGCGTTGAGCGCGTTGAGGACGATTGTGAGCAGCGTCGCGAGGCGCATCTGGTCGTGCACGACGCCGAGGAACGGCTCCATGCCTTCGCGCGCATAGTCGTCTTCGCGCGCGGCATGCGCAAACATCTTCACCGTCGCGATGTTGGTGTAGCTGTCGACAATGCGGCCGGTGACGATCGATCGCGCATCGGCCTGGCGCTCAGAAATGATCGCGAGCCGCGGCACGAAGTACCAAAGCGCACCGGCGTAGAGCGCAAACCAGCCGACCATCGGAAGTGCAAGCCGCCAGTCGGCGGCCGCAAACATGATGACGGCTGCGAGGAAATAGACGCCGACATAGCAAATGACTTCGGCGAGCTTGACGACGACCTCGCGCACGGCGAGCGCTGATTGCATGACCTTGGTTGCAACGCGGCCAGCAAAGTCATCCTGGAAGAACTGCATCGATTGGCGGAGCAGGAAGCGGTGCCCTTGCCAGCGGTTGCGCATCGGGAAGTTGCCGAGCAGGCCACAATTGATGACCGCCTCGTCGACGAGCTTGATGATCGGCAGGACGACAAGTGCGAGCACCGACAACCCGATGAGTTGCCAGCCGTAGGTCGCAAAGAAGCTCTCGCGGTCCGAGGCTGCAAGCCAGTCGATGATCGCGCCAATGCCGGCAAAGAGCAGAACGTCGAGCGCCGCTGAAACCGTCGACAAGACGACGGCGGCGCCGATCAGCCGCCGGAACGGCCACGCGTAGTGGCGGATAAAGGGCCAAAACGTGGTCGGCGGTTTGACAGGCTCGTGCGCCGGAAAGGGGTCGACCTGACCCTCCAGCCAGCGGAACAGCGGATTGTTGGCAAAAGGCGCCATGACCGACCTGTGCTCTCAGTTTTGATGCCGCGAAAAATCCGGCGTGCGCGTCGAGCGGCACGAGCGCACATGTGGCGCGTCGCCGTCTGTCTGGCGCACGCCAGCGCCAGTACGTTCACCGGTAAAAAGCTTGAGGCGCTGCCGCCGGCTCGCAGGCGGGCGGTGACGGGTATATAGGGAAGATGTCGCGTGAGCGACAGCCATTCCCGCAGATAAGGCATGCCAAATGTCCGCACGGCAGAAACAAGATTTACCAACCGATTACGCAGAACCGAGCGCGGCCGATCTCGCAGCGTGGAAAGAGCGCGCGCCGGCATGGTTTGCGGAACTGCGCGACGATATCTGCGCGTCGTTTGAAGCGCTGGAAGATGAGCTGCCGGCGGACATGCCGTTTGCGGATCAGGCACCCGGCCGGTTTGAGCGCACGCCGTGGGATCGGACGGACCACTCTGGGGCCAAGGGCGGCGGCGGCGTCATGAGCCTGATGAAGGGCCGGGTGTTTGAAAAGGTCGGCGTCCATACCTCGACGGTGTTCGGTGAGTTCGCGCCGGAGTTCCGCAAGCAGATCCCAGGCGCCGACGAGGACCCGCGCTTCTGGGCATCCGGCGTTTCGCTGATTGCGCATCTGCAGAACCCGAACGTGCCCGCCGTGCACATGAATACCCGCATGGTGGTCACATCACGCTGGTGGTTTGGCGGCGGCGCGGACCTGACGCCCGTGCTCGATGCGCGGCGCACGCAGGATGATCCCGACACGGCCGCTTTTCACGCCGCGATGAAAGCGCCGTGCGACGCGCATGCGGTCGCCGACTACGACCGCTACAAAGACTGGTGCGACGAGTACTTCTATCTCCCACACCGACAGGAGATGCGCGGCATTGGCGGCATCTTCTACGACTACCTGACGCCGGGCGCGGGTGCCGGCGGGTGGGATGCTGCATTTGCGTTCACGCAGGATGTCGGGCGCGCGTTCCGTGACGTCTATCCTGATCTCGTGCGCGCAAACTTCGCCAAGCCCTGGACCGAGGCGCAGCGCCACGAGCAGCTCGTTCGCCGCGGCCGATACGTCGAGTTCAACCTGCTCTATGACCGCGGCACGATCTTCGGGCTCAAGACCGGCGGCAACGTCGCCTCGATCCTCTCGTCAATGCCGCCGGTGGTGCACTGGCCCTAAGCTCTGATTGGCGATCGCTTACGCATCCGGCGCGGACGCCTTTGCGGCCTCACCTTTGTCGCGGGCGCGCGCAAGGGCCGGGCGCGACAGCACACGCTTGGCATATTCGCTCATCGGACCCTCTGGGATCTCAGCCTTCACCGCGGTTGCCCACGACAGGCAGTGTCCGAGGATCAGGTCGGGCACCGTGAAGGTGTCGCCGGTCAGGTACGTCTTGTCGCCGAGGTAGGCCGTCAGGCGCTCAAGGCCGAGTGCGAGTTCGAACCCAAACGTCTCCCGCATGCCTTCGAGCCGATGTTCGGCCGGCAGCGCGAACTTGTGCTTGGCAAGCGCCCATAGCGCAGCGTCGATCTCAGCGGACACAAACTGCGTCATCGCATCCTGCGAGCCGCGCTCGGTCGTGCCGGCGGCAAAGGTGAGCGCGCTGTGCTTGTCGGCGAGATACTGACACGCGGCGATCGAATCCGGGATCGCGGCGGCACCATCCATCAGGACAGGCACCTTGCCGGACGGGTTGATGGCGCGGGCCTCGTCCGATCGTGCCTTCGTCAGCCGGATGGTGTAGTCGCGCTCAAGCTCTTCGAGCATCCAGAGGACGCGCTGGGTCCGGTTTCTGGGATCGCCGTGGACGACATACATTCAAGTCTCCAATCCGGTGGCTGGTCTGCAGGCGCGCATCAGCGATCTTCCCCGAGACGGTTGAACGCCGCTATCTGCCGCAGCGCCTCGCCCAACACCATAGCAGCAGCGACCGCGACGTTCAGCGATCGTGCGCCGGCCTGCATCGGGATCGCGATCCGCGCATCGGCGGCGGCATGAACATCGTCCGGAACGCCGGCGCTCTCGCGGCCAACCATCAGGATGTCGGATGGCGCGAACTGGAAGTCCGTGTAGGCGGTCGTGGCTTTCGTCGTCAGCAGGATGAGCCGGCGTGGCTCGGGGCCGGATCTCCGCCAGGCCTCGAACGCGTCGAACGATGTGTGTGCGGCGAGGTCTGCTGCCTCAAGGTAGTCCATGCCGGCCCGCCGGAAAGCCCTTTCAGAAGTGTTAAAACCAGCCGGGCCGATCAGATCAACGGCGACGCCGAGGCAGGCGCCGAACCGGATCAGGGTTCCAGCGTTCTGAGGAATGTCGGGTTGATAGAGCGCCAGCCGCATTGCGCGCCTCACAATCGGGCAAATTGGGTCAAAGCGCCGCGCGAACGATTTGCCGTTTCAACCGTCGTCTGGGTTGAGGTCACACCGTCAGGCTGCGTAAACGTGTGGCAATGCGTCGTTTGATCGGTTGTGGCGGCGCGGACATATCTAATGCAACGAACCACGCGCGTCGTGCCGGATGACGGGTGCGGGATCAATTGCAAATCTGACGGAATGGGAGGCCCCTTTGGCGGCTGAGACAAGCGATACAACGGTCGGGGCCGACGGCGAAACCAACCGCCGCGACTTTCTAACCATGGCAGGTCCAATTTTTCTGGCGGTCGGCGGTGCGTTGGCCCTGTGGCCGTTCATCGACCAGATGAACCCGGACGCATCGTCCCTGGCGTTGGCGTCGACCGAAGTCGATTTGTCGCCGATCGCGGAAGGTCAGGCGATCACGGTGATGTGGCGCGGTAAGCCCGTTTTCATCCGCCATCGCACGGCCGATGAAGTTGCCAGTGCCAAGGACGTGCAACTCGGCAATCTACCCGACCCGCAGGCCGATACGGAGCGGACGAAAGAAGGCCACGAGCAATGGCTCGTCGCAGTCGGCGTCTGTACGCACCTCGGGTGTATTCCGAAGGGCCAGAAGCTCGGCGACGCGAAGGGCGAATACAACGGGTGGTTCTGCCCGTGTCACGGTTCGCACTACGACACATCAGGCCGCATCCGGAAGGGTCCGGCGCCAACGAACTTGGCGATCCCGGAATACCAGTTCCTTTCGGACGAGCGCATCAAAATTGGCTAGCCGCTGCGCGCAGCTGGCCCCGCGAAAAACGATACGATTGAGGCGACACTCATGAGCGACCATGCCGATACCTATCAGCCGGTAGGCCCATTTTCGAAGTGGATGGACAAGCGTCTTCCGATTGCGCGGATGATGCACAACCAGTTCGTGGACTTCCCGACGCCGAAGAACCTCAACTACATGTGGACCTTCGGCGGCATCCTAACCTTCTGCCTCGTCGTGCAGATCGTAACTGGCATCGTGCTCGCGATGCACTACGTCGCCTCGGAGCAGGCGGCATTCGACAGTGTTCAGCACATCAAGCGCAACGTGAACTACGGCTGGCTGATCCAGCCAATGCATGCGGTCGGCGCTTCGATGTTCTTCATTGCCGTCTACCTGCACATCTTCCGCGGCCTTTATTACGGCTCGTATAAAGCCCCGCGCGAAGTCTTGTGGATCCTCGGTGTTTTCATCTTCCTCGCGATGATGGCGACGGCGTTCCTCGGCTACACGCTTCCCTGGGGCCAGATGAGCTTCTGGGGCGTGACGGTCATCACCAACCTGTTCTCGGCCATTCCGCTTGTCGGCGATTCCATCGTGACATGGCTGTGGGGCGGCTACTCGGTGACCGGTGTCACGCTGAACCGGTTCTTCTCGCTGCACTACCTGCTGCCGTTTGTGATCTTTGGCCTCGTCATCCTGCACGTCTGGGCGCTGCACGTGGCGGGTCAGAACAACCCAACGGGCGTTGAACCGAAGACCGCGTCGGAAACCGTCCCGATGAGCCCGTATGCGCTCTTGAAGGACATCTTCGCGCTCGCGCTCTTCGTGATCCTGTTTGCTTGGTTCGTCTTCTTCGTGCCGGACTACCTTGGCCATGCCGACAACTACATCCCGGCTGACCCGCTGGTAACGCCGGCGCACATCGTGCCCGAATGGTACTTCCTGCCGTTCTACGCGATCCTGCGCGCCGTGCCGGACAAGCTCGGCGGCGTGATCCTCATGTTCGCGGCGATCGCGATCCTGCTGTTCATTCCGTGGCTCGACACATCGCGCGTGCGCTCGACGAAGTTCCGCCCGATCTACAAGTGGTTCTTCTGGGTCTGGGCGTTCTCGTGCCTTGCGCTCGGCTACCTCGGCGCCATGCCGGCTGAAGGGGCCTACGTGTTCTGGGCGCGCATCTTCACGTTCATCTACTTCGCGCACTTCGTGCTCGTGATGCCCATCGTCGGGATCATCGAGACACCGAAGAACCTGCCGGGGTCGATCAACGACGCGGTCTTGCGAAAAGAGAACGGCGGAGGCGGCCTCATTGGCGGTGCTGTGCCCGCCGCGCCAGAGAAGCGCTAGGAGATTGAACACCACAATGAAACGTCATCTCCTTCTCAGCCTCTCACTCGCCCTTGCGCTTGGTGGCAGCCCGGCGGCCTTGGCCGCGGGCGACGCACCGAAGATCGAACGGTCGCAGTGGACCTTTTCAGGCATCACCGGCCAGTTCGACGAGGCGCAGCTTCAGCGCGGTTTCGCGGTCTACCGGCAGGTCTGCGCGTCATGCCACAGCATGAAGCGCGTTGCGTTCCGCAACCTTGCTGAACCCGGCGGGCCGAACTTCCCGCGCGATCAAGTCCAGGCGCTCGCCGCTGAATACGAAGTCAGCGGCGGCGTCGACGACGATGGCGAACCGGTGACGCGACCGGCCCGTCTGTCGGACACGTTCCCGACGATTTACCCGAACGATAAGGCAGCCCGCGCCGCCAACGGTGGCGCGCTTCCGCCCGATCTGTCGCTGATCGCAAAGGCGCGCGGCGTCCCGCATCCAGAGGGTGTTCTCACTCACACGCTCACGATGGCCCGTGACGTGTTGACCGGCTATCAGGAAGGCGGCGCCGATTATCTGAAAGCGCTGCTGACGTCATACAAGGATCCGCCGGAGGGCGTCGAAGAGAAAGACGGCCTCTATTACAACGCGGCCTATCCCGGCAACTGGATCGCAATGGCGGCGCCGCTCTATGACGACCTGGGCCTCTACGGCGAAAACCCGCCTGTGCCCGAGACGATCGACCAGTACGCCACCGACGTTGCAGCCTTCCTGCAATGGGCCGCCGATCCCTCGCATGACCAACGCAAGCAGACGGGCTGGCTGGCTTTGATCTACCTGCTGATTACAGCCGCGCTGCTTTACATCACAAAGCGCGCTGTCTGGAAGAAGGTGAAGCACTAGGCTCTCACCTGAGACCTGCTGTGCTCACACATTTCGAGGCCCGCCTGACAAAGCGTCCGGCGGGCCTTTTGTTTGTGTGCAATTCGCGACGGCGAAGGTCTGTGAGCCGGCTGCGTTCTGCGCTAAACCGCTGACGCTTGGTCGGATCAGGTGGGCCTCACGCCAACCTCAACCGATCCAGCCATCCGGCAGCAAGGAGATCGACATGGCAAACGCGGTTCTTGGCATCATCGGCGGCAGCGGTCTCTACGATCTGCCGGGTCTCTCAAACGCGGAGTGGCGCAAGGTCGAGAGCCCTTGGGGCGCGCCGTCTGATGAGATCCTGTTTGCCGAACTCGACGGGCTTCCGATCCGCTTTCTGCCACGCCACGGCCGCGGCCATCGCATCTCACCAACCGGCATCAACTACCGCGCCAACATTGACGCGATGAAGCGCGCGGGCGTCACCGATCTCGTTTCCATTTCTGCCTGCGGCTCGTTCAAGGAAGAACTCGCGCCCGGCGTCTTCGTGCTTGTCGACCAGTTCTTCGACCGCACGTTCGCTCGCGAGAAAAGCTTCTTCGGCAACGGTCTCGTGGCCCACGTCTCGGTCGCCGATCCCGTAAGCCCTGCGCTGGTCGACGAGGTCGAGAAGGCGGTCAAGTCCGCGGGCGTCGCCTATCAGAAGGGCGGCACCTACCTCGCGATGGAAGGCCCGCAGTTCTCAAGCCGCGCTGAAAGCCTGACCTACAAGAGCTGGGGCTTCGATGTGATCGGGATGACCAACATGCCCGAGGCCAAGCTCGCCCGCGAAGCCGAGCTTTGTTACTGCACGGTCGCGATGGTGACCGACTACGACTGCTGGCGGTCCGAAGAGAGCCATGTCGACGTCGCAGCGGTGCTCGCCGTCATGAAGAGCAACACGGAGAAGGCGCAGAAAATCGTCGCCGAACTCGGCAAGGCTTTTCCGCGCGAGCACATCGACTGCCCGATCGGCTCTGACCGCGCGCTCGACGTCGCCCTCATCACCGCCCCCGACGCCCGCGACCCGGCCCTCGTCGCCAAACTCGACGCCGTCGCCGGCCGGGTGTTAGGCACCAGCAGGTAAGTGGGCCGGTTGTTTTTTGTTTGCCCGTCAACGCTGTTTTTTTTTGGCCCGTCTACGCTGCCGCTAGACGGCGCTTAGAATTCGCGACTAACCGCACCGCGCGATCCGCAGGCCTTCCGGCCTGCTCCTTGCGCGCTGCTCACGCCCTGGAAGTGGTAGCGGCTGCCTTTGCCGTCAGCGTGTGGGGCCGCGCGGGGGTTTTCGTTGGCCCGTCTACGCTGCCGCTAGACGGCGCTTGGAATCCGCGACTAAGCGCATCGCGCGATACGCAGGCCTAGCGGCCTGCTCCTTGCGCGCTGCTCACGCTCTGGAAGCGGCGGGCTGCCTGTGCCGTCAGCGGGTTACGCCGCGCGTGGTTTTTCGTTGGCCCGTCTACGCTGCCGCTAGACGGCGCTTAGATTCCGCGACTAACCGCAACGCGCGATCCGCAGGCCTATCGGCCTGCTCCTTGCGCGCTGCTCACGCTCTGGAATCC
>JBCBIY010000021.1:0-46647 GCA_038523925.1 Pseudomonadota bacterium
CGAAGCTGGCCTTCGGCCAGCGTAGCGCGCCGCAGCGCGTGGCGGCCGGACTCGTGTTCCAACAGGGCTGCTGCCCTTTTGGGCCAAAAAAGATAGAGCGCGCCGCCACACCCATGGCGCCCACGGCAGCCACCTGTCCGCCTCGCGAAGAACAGAGCGAGGCGCACGAAGCTGGCCATTGGCCAGCGCAGCGCGCCGCAGCGAATGGCTTGGCGGACTCGCGTGCTAACCAAGCTTGCGCAGGTTGGACCAAAAAAGAGAGCGCGCCGCCACACCCACAGCGCCCACGGCAGCCACCTGCCAACCCCGCAAAGAACAGAGCGAGGCGCACGAAGCTGGCCTTCGGCCAGCGCAGCGCGCCGCAGCGAGCGGCGGCCGGACTCGTGTGCCAACCAAGCTTGCGCAGGTTGGACCAAAAAGAGAACAGCGCCGCAGCGCGGTTAAACCAAAAGAAACATTCCCCCCAGACTCACCTGAGCGGGCGGTTGGTGACTTGTTGGTCGCCGGGCCAGGAGACGGTGTAGCCGGTTTCGATCTCGAGGGGTTTGCCGGGGGCGAGGGTGCCTTCCCAGGCGTAGACGCCGCGGCGCTTGTCGACGGTTGCAATCGTCGGCTTCGGCGTTTGCGTCGCCTTGATCGTGATATCGCCATTAAGCGCGACCGGAAGCACGTCGCGCACGTGATAAGCGATCGGGCGGTCGTGGAGATTTTCGAGCGTGATTGTAAAACGGCGCCGGTCTGTCTTGGTCGACGAGATCAGGCCGGTTTCGCCGCGCGCTTTGTCGGCGACGTTGAACTTGACCTTCACCCTGTCGTCCGCACCGAACCCAAGCGCGTGGTCCTCGCCGGCTGCGAGTTCTGGCAGACCGCCGCGACCGACGAACGTGCCATCACGGAAGAGCGCGATCTTGCCCGGAAGCAGCGGTGCGCCGTCGGGCACCTTGAACGCGGCCGTGACGAACGCGCGGGCGAGCTGCCGCGGGGCTGCTCGCACCGTGAGCTTGGGCGCGAGGTCGTGGCTGTCAATGGCGAGCCGCTTGGTCTGAGGCACGCTCATCACGGACACGCGCCCGGGCAGGGCATAGGTCGCATCGAAGGTCGACCGGGCGACTGTAACTGACTGTGGCTTTGCAACGATCGGCGTGCGCCTTGCTTTCGCGACAGCGCGCGGCTGACGCGGCGCCTGTGCTCGCAGACCGCCTGAAAGCCGGTCCGCATCTGCGCGCTCGCGGGCTTCAGACATCGGCGCAAGCTTTGGCGGCGTGTAAATGTCGATCCCGTAGGCTGTCAGCCGCGGCGCCTCGGTCCGGTTCGATGGCGCAGACGTCGACAGCTTGAGCGTGACGTCCACCCAATCTTCGCCGGTGGTCTGCCGGATCGCAGCGCGGCGGATCAACGTCAGCGAACTTGCACCCGCTTCGCCCGACCCGCTGTTGAGGCGCGCGTCGTACTCGGGCACCCAGCCGGCGGCGGTGACGTCGTAGCTCAATGTGAGGTCGAGTTCTGAAGCAGCTTCGGCCACGATTTCCGCGCGCGCCGCGGTCACTTGCTCGATCTTTGGCGACAGCCGATCAAGCTGCGTCTGGATGTCGGTGCGGCGCTCCTCGATGACGGTGCGGCGCTTCGCAAGGTCAACGAGCGCGGCCTGCACGTCCGCCATCTTGTCGGTGACGAGGTCGTAGAGATCGGCCCAGTCGGGTTGGGCACCGCCGGTCCGGGCCCCGGCAGGTCGCGAGGGCAGCGCAATCAGGTTGCGCACAAACTGCTCCCGCGCCTCGACCGTGCGCTTTTCTGCGTCGAGCCCCCGCAAGCTCGCGTCTATGTCGTCAAGCTCCGCCTGAAGCCTCTTGCGCTCGGCGGTTGATGCATCCTCGTCGCGCGTCAGCGACTGCTGGCGGGTGTCGACAGGACCGAGCAGCACCTGCGCGTCACCGGTCGCAGCAAGCCGGATCGTACCGGGCCGCGTTGCGAGCGGCAGATCGCCAAAGACGAGGACGTGACGGCCAGCCGGTACCTTGACCTGCGCGGTTCGCACAACGGTCGCGCCGCGCCGATAGACGGTGACGGCCGCCGGCTCGGCTGTGACTGCGATCTCATCGGCATGTGCGGGCTTCACACCAAGCGCTGCCGCGGCAACAATCGCCGTAGCAGCCATAGCACTCAGGCTCTTCATCTGACGTCTCCTCACCAAGCGCGCCACCCCGGCGGGGAGGTCATCAGATGACTGTGTCAGAATTCGAGGCGTTCTGCTCCGGTGACCAGCGGCAGGTCGCGGATTTCGGCTAGCCGGTTGTCTGGAATGACGTCATCGACGGAGGCAAGCAGGATCGCATTGCCACCTTCGCGATCGCGCCCAAGGTTCAGCCGCGCGATGTTCTGGCTCGCCTCGCCCATCAACATGCCGAAGCGGCCGATGAAGCCCGGTTTGTCTTCGTTGGTGACGTAGAGCATGTGCTTGGAGAACTCGGCCTCCATGTTGATGCCCTTGACCTGAATGATGCGCGGCTTGCCATCTGAGAACACCGTGCCCGCGACCGAGCGCTCGAAGTCGTCGGTGACGATGCTGAGCCGGATGTAAGTCTGGTATGCGCCCTGGCCCGCGCGCGTGACCTCTTCGATATCGAGGCCGCGGTCGCGCGCGACCGTACCCGCCGAGATCATGTTGACGCCATCGCCGAGGACTGGCTTGAGCACGCCGGAGATGGCGGCCGCCGTCAGCGCCTTCGTATTCATTTCGGCCACGTCGCCCGCAAACTCGAGCCGGACCGAGCGGATGGTGTCGCCGCTCAACTGACCGGCAAACAGCCCAAGGTTCTCCGCAAGCTTCACAAACGGCGTCAGCCGCGGCGCTTCTTCCGCAGTGATGTTGGGGAAGTTGATCGCGTTGCTGACGGCGCCCTTCAGAAGGTAGGCCGACATCTGCTCAGCGATCTGCAGCGCGACGTTCTCCTGCGCTTCGGATGTCGCAGCCCCCAGATGCGGCGTGCAGATCACGTTTGGCAGGCCAAACAGCGGGTTCTCCTTGGCGGGCTCCTCGGCGAAGACGTCAATCGCCGCGCCGGCGATGTGCCCGTCCTTGATGCCGTCGGCGAGCGCTTGCTCATCGATCAGGCCGCCGCGCGCGCAATTTATGATGCGGACGCCGGGCTTGGTCCGCGCAAGCGCTGCGGGCCCTAGGATGTTGCGCGTCTTGTCAGTCAGCGGTGTGTGCAGCGAGATGATGTCTGCGCGCGAAAGAAGCTCGGCCAGCTCGACCTTCTGGACGCCGATTTCGAGCGCGCGGTCTTCCGTGAGGAACGGGTCGAATGCGACGACGCGCATGCGCAGCCCGATGGCGCGGTCAGCGACGATTGAGCCGATGTTCCCGCAGCCGATGATGCCGAGCGTCTTGCCCGTGATCTCAGTGCCGAGGAAGCGGTTCTTCTCCCACTTGCTGGCCTGCGTTGAGGTGTCGGCTGCCGGGATCTGGCGGACCAGCGCGAGCATCATCGCGATCGCGTGCTCAGCCGTCGTCACCGAGTTGCCGTGCGGCGTGTTCATGACGACGATGCCCTTCGCGGTCGCCGCTTTGATGTCGACGTTATCGACGCCGATACCGGCGCGGCCGATGACGCGCAGGTTGTCAGCCGCCGCAATCAGCTTTTCCGTCGCCTTGGTCGCCGAGCGGATCGCAAGACCGTCGTAATCTTTGATCTTCGCGAGCAGCGCGTCCTTGTCCTTGCCGAGCGTCGGCTCGAAGGTGACGTCGATGCCGTTGTCCTTGAAAATCTGGACGGCTTGTTCCGAGAGCGCATCAGAGATTAGGACACGCGGCGTGCGTTCAGTGGTCATGGTTGGGTCCTCACAAAGAGGTTGGCGCGCGGGGTCCGGCGCGCTTCAGGTGTAGATGGGGCGTGGTGGCGTCAGGCCGCGGCGGGCAGCTCAGCCTTGGTGGTCGCGAAGGCCCAATCGAGCCATGGCAGAAGGGCTGCCACGTCAGAGGCTTCAACGGTCGAGCCGGTCCAGATGCGAAGTCCGGCAGGCGCGTCGCGATACGACCCAATGTCGTAGGCGACACCTTCAGCTTCGAGGCTGGCTGCAAGTGACTTCGCGAAGGCCGCTTGGTCAGCATCAGACCGCGCCGCAATATCCGCATCGACGATCTTCAGGCAGATCGACGTGTTTGATGCGGTCTCCGGCGCTTCGGCGAGGTTCGCGATCCAATCGCGGTCCGCGACCCAACTGAGCAAAACGTCTGCGTTCGCGTCCGCGCGCGCCTTCAACGCGGCCAGACCGCCAATGTCGCGGCCCCACGTCAACGCATCAACATAGTCTTCGACCGCGAGCATCGATGGCGTGTTGATGGTCGCGCCCTCGAAGATGGCGGAGATGAGTTTGCCGCCTTTGGTCAGCCGGAAGATTTTTGGCAGCGGCCGGTCGGGCGTAAAGCTTTCCAAGCGCTCGACGGCGCGTGGCGACAGAATGAGGATGCCGAAACCGGCCTCGCCACCCATCACCTTCTGCCAGGAAAACGTGCACACATCGACCTTTGGCCAGTCGATGTCCTGCGCGAACGCAGCCGACGTCGCATCAGCGAATGTCAGGCCTTTCCGGTCGGCCGCGATCCAATCGTAGTTCGGGATCCGCACGCCGGATGTCGTGCCGTTTGATGTGAACAGCACATCGCGATCGCAATCGATGGCGCTCAAGTCCGGCAGCTTCCCGTAAGGCGCCTCGACCACGCGGCAGTCGTCGAGCTTGAGCTGCTTGACGGCATCGCTCACCCAGCCGGCGCCGAAACTCTCCCACGCCACGGCTTCGACGCCGCGCGCGCCGAGCATCGTCCACATGGCCATTTCATAGGCGCCGGTGTCTGAGGCTGGGACGATACCGCAGAGATAGTCGTCCGGAAGTTCCAGCACGCTGCGCGTTAGATCGATCGCGTGCGTCAGCCGCGCCTTGCCGACCTTCGCGCGGTGCGAGCGGCCGAGAACAGCGTTCTGCAGGTTGTCGAGGGACCATCCGGGGCGCTTGGCGCACGGGCCGGATGAGAAATGCGGATTGGCCGGACGCACGTCCGGCTTGGCAGGAAGTGTCATGGCTATCCTTCCAGATAGATGCCTCGCGGTGGGGCGAGGTGGCCCGCTGCGGAGAAACCGAACGCGCGCGCGTTTGTCAAATCACGACGTGGAAGGATGCAGGCGGCGCGGCTCGTGTGGCGCTCAATAGACCATGCGGAACATGAGGACGCCGGCCACGGTGACGCCGATGCCGGCAAGTTCGATCGCCGTCAGCTTCTCGCGAAAGTAGAGCCACGAAATGAGGAGCGTGAAGACGACTTCGATCTGGCCGACCGCACGCACATACGATGCGTTCTGGATCGCGAAGGCCGTGAACCAAGCAATCGAGCCAAGCGCGCTTGTGAGGCCGATAAACCCGATGATCTGCCGGTTCGGCCAAATCTGGCTGAAGACCTGCGGCTCGCGCGCGGCCACGTAGAGTCCGACGCCGATCGTCTGCATCGCGGTCGCGACAACGACGGTCCAGCCGGCGCGCCAAAGGAAGTCGCCGTCGCCGATGATGAGCGTTGCCTCGCGCAGGAACAAATAGGAGAGCGTGAACAGGAACGCACAGCCCAGTGCCACTTGCGTCGCCCGCCCGGTCAGCGCGTCGGCGAGCGTCTGGTCGCCCGGGGCGATGTTGCCGATGCCAATCTTGCCGATCGACATCAAGATGACGCCACCGGTCACGACGAACAACGCAAGCACGCCAAACAACGATAGGCTCTCGGAAAAGAACAGCGAGCCGAGCACCGCGGTCATGATGACATCGACCTTGATGAGCATCGTGCCGATCGCGAAGTTCTTGAGCTTGAACAGGAAGATCAGCAGCATCGTCGCCAGCACCTGCGCTGCCGCACCTGCAAACGCGCAGAAGAGGAACGTGCCTGAGAACGACGGGATGTCGGACTTCACGGTGAGCAGGACCACCGCCAGAAACACGACCATTACCGGCAGGCCGAACAACGAGCGGACATAAGTTGTCCCGAGGTTCGACATCGTCTGATTGAGCGTCTTCTGCGCGGCGGTCCGCACAGCCTGCATGAGCGCGCCAAAGACGCTGATGCCGATCCAGAGGTAGTCCAAGGTCAATTGCTTTCGAGGCGGGAGCGGCACCGCGCGGCGCCGCTGGAAGGTGGGTCGATGATGCTGATAGCATTGGCCGGCGCAGCGGGAAAACGGCGCAGCGGAAAAGCGAGAACGACGTGACGGCAGCAGACACAAATGGCGCAGTTGGCTTCGTCGGCCTCGGCAACATGGGCGCGCCGATGGTTCGAAACCTCGCGCAGGCGGGCATCGCGGTTGTGGGCTACGATGCGGTGCCCGACAGGGCCGCGGCCCTCGCGGGGGACGATCCGCAAATTGCGGCTGCCGCCTCGCTCAGCGACATTGCACAGGCCGCCCGACAGATCGTGTTGATGCTGCCCGACAGCGATGTGGTTGACGCGGTCGCAGCCGAGCTGATGGCGCGCCTTCAGCCCGGCAGCCTCATCGTCGATATGAGCTCATCTTTCCCGCCGCGGACCCAAGCGCTTGGCCGCCGGCTCGAAGCGGCCGGACATCGCCTCATCGACGCGCCCGTATCCGGCGGCGTCGTCCGCGCCGTCTCGGGCACGCTCTCGATCATGGCCGGCGGCGCGCGTGGCGACATCGACGCCGCGGAGCGCATCTTCGCGCCGCTCGGATCTGTCTTCTGCACCGGCCCCCTCGGTTCCGGCCACGCGACCAAGGCGCTCAACAACTACCTGTCAGCATCAAGCCTGATTGCGACTGCCGAAGCCCTGCTGATCGGTCAAGCGTTCGGCCTCGATGGCGGGGCCATGAACGCGGTGTTCGACAACGCGACGGGCAAGTCCAACACGACTAGCAACAAGGTCGGCGCATACTTCCTGCCCGAGACATACAACAGCGGCTTCGCGCTCGCGTTGCTTGAGAAAGATGTCGGCATGGCCCGCGAGATGGCAGCCGCGCTTGATGTGCCGGCTGAAACGCTGGCCCACATCTCGGACCAGTTGCAGCGGAGCAAAGAAGCACTGCGGCCAGACGCAGACCACACTGAGGTCCACGCCTGGCTGAAGCAGCGCGCGTCTAACGGCTAGCTCTGATCAGGTCGCGGGCGCCGGACACACGGGCGCCGGCACCGGTTCGAGCGCTAGTTCACGTCTGGCAACTCGACGGTCACCTTCATCGCCGCATACCAGTTTGCGAGTGCGCGGATGTCCTGGTCCTTCAGCATCTTTGCGACGATCGTCATCTGGCGATGTTTGCGCTCGCCCCTGCGAAACGCCATGAGCTGCTTCTCGATGTAGATCGCAGACTCACCTGCAAGGTTTGGCGCTTCGGGGTTCTTCGCGATACCGTCTTTTCCGTGACAGACGTTGCATTGCCGGGCAGCCTTCTTGCCCGCGGCCAGGTCGGTTGCCGCCGCGGCGCCGCCCAAAAGCAGCGAGAGCACCACAGCACCACCAACGCCCCAGAGCCGATAGATCATCGGGCCGTCCTCATTGATCAGGTAAGTCGCGATGGAAACCGGCGCGGCGATGGCTGCCGCGCCGATTGAGTTGCGCGCGTTGGCGGACGCTTACTTCTTGCCGGTATATGCGATCCGGTAGAGCGCACCTGCGAGGTCGTCGGAGACCAGCAGCGAACCGTCCCGAAGCTGCGCCACGTCGACCGGCCGGCCGAGGTACTCGCCGTTCTCGTCGATCCAGCCTTCAGCAAACGGGATCGTCTTGCCAGCCGTGCCGTCTTCGGCAACCGGCGTGAACATCACCCGCGCGCCAACCGGCGTCGTGCGGTTCCACGAGCCGTGCTGGGCTGAGAAGATGCCGTTCTTGTACGACGCCGGAAACTGCTTGCCCGTATAGAACATCATGCCGAGGTCAGCTGCGTGCGCGACCGTGTTCGAGACCGGCATCACGACTTCCACTGGGACTTCCTTGTCCTTGTATTCGTTCGTGCGCGTGTCGCCGCCGCCGTACCAGGGATGGCCGAAGTGCTGGCCCTTTGCGGTCTGGCGGTTGATCTCACCCGGCGGAATGTCGTCGCCCATCCCATCCACCTGATTATCGGTGAACCAAAGCTCGCCCGTGGTCGGGTGAAACGCATGGCCGACGGAGTTGCGGATCCCGTAGGTGTAGACCTCACGCTCCGAACCGTCGGTGTTCATGCGGATCATGCCGCCGATGCCCGTCTTGGTGTAGAGGTCCAGCTTTTCAGCCGGCGCCACGTTGTAGGGCTGGCCGAGCGAGATGTAGATCTTGCCGTCCGGGCCAATCTTACAAACACGCGCGGTGTGGTTGTAGCTTTCTTCCGACTTCGGAATGAGCTCGCCCTGTTTGACGACATTGAACGCGGCGACATCAGGGCTTTCGTAGAAGAACTCTGCGGCCGGGAACGTCAGCACACGGTTCTGCTCGGCAATGTAGAGGAAGCCGTCTTTCGAGAAGCAGACGCCGTTCGGCACGGTGAAGGTCAGCGACGGCGCGAAGTCTTTCACTTCGTCTGCGATCCGATCTTTATTGCGGTCCGTGACGGCCCAGACCTTCGTCTTCTTCGTGCCGACAAACGTCACCACACCTTGCGGGCCGACCGCGATGTGACGCGCGTCTGGAACAATCGCGTACAGGCTGATCTCGAAGCCCGGCGGAAGCTTGATCTTCTCCAGCACCTTCTTGATGCCGTCGGCGTACTCGCCCTTCTGCTCGATGACGGTGTGCTTCTTCGTCCCCGTCGTCTGAAACTTGCTGAGCTTTTCAAGATTGTCGGCGTTGGCAGGCATCGCGAGTGCCGCGGCCAGGGCGGCAACGCACCCCGTCGTCAGGTATCTCATCGTTTCCTCACTGATACGCTTGTCGTCAAAAAGCGCAGGATCTTTTCGTCCTGTTCCGCGCAGTATGCGCAGCGCGCTTCAGGCGTGAAAGACCGGATCGGGCGTCGACGAGCCCATCGGCATACTGCAGCGCGGCAAAGCCGGCACCCTGCGCGACTAAGACGTGATCGCCGATAAGTTGCACAGTGGACTGTAATCCGGCGCCAATTCGCGCTCGCCAATTCCGACCCATGCGCATGCCAATTGTTTGTGCGCCGCCGCATACACCAAACGAAAGTCTATAACGCCCGCGTCGGACGGTCGTCCGCCGGTTGGTTCCGCCGGGAACAGCCCCACTCGCCCTCCCATGACACCGTTCGCGGCAGAACAAACTGCACCCGACGGAGATCATGAGATGGACCCCGCGACCCTCACAAACGGTCACACGCTATTCTACGTCTGGCTCGGCGCACTCCTCTTGCCGGCAGCCCTCGTCTTGTCCTGGCTGCCGTTGAAAGCGCTGATGCGCGCACCGTGTCCGCAGGCGCGGCTCGAGAGCGCGGAGATGCTTCGCGGCTATACGAACCGCGCGCTGCGCCAACAGCTCGGCACGCAACTGCCGCCGCCGGAAGCCGAGCGCCGCCTCCGCCGCCTCATGACGACGCTCGCAGCCCTCCTCGCCTACGCAAGCTGGGTCGTCATCCTGGGCCTCGTCGGCACCAGTGTCGTCATCGCTGGGTGAGGCGTGATTGGCCGCCGGCAGACCGGTTGTGGGTGTCGCGAGCACCGGTCGGATGCCGGCTGGAACCGGCATGCCACGACGCTGCTAAAGCGTGCCCGGATAACTGCCGCCGTCCATGACAATGTTCTGGCCGGTCATGTAGCCGCCGTGCTCGGAACAGAGAAACGCTGCCATCGCGCCGAACTCTTCCGTCGTACCAAACCGGCCGGCGGGGACGTCTTTCATGCGTGAAGCATGAGCATCCTCGAAACTCATGCCGGTCGTCTCTGCGAGTTTTTGCGACGTGCCGCGAAGACGGTCGGTGTCAAACGGGCCGGGCAGCAGGCCGTTGATCGTGACGTTGTTGGCCGCGGCCTTGCGCGCAAGCACGGCGACAGCACCCGTGAGCCCCGCACGTGCGCCGTTTGACAACTCGAGCTGGGCGATCGGCGCCTTTACCGAGAAGGACGTGATGTTGACGATGCGCCCGAAGCCGCGGTCCATCATCCCGTAGACCGTCGACTTGATAAGCGCGAGCGGCGTGATCATGTTGCCCTCGACCGCGCGGCGCCAGTCCTCCATCTCGAAGTCTTTGAAGTCACCCGGTGGCGGCCCACCCGCGTTGTTGATCAAGATGTCTGGCGCGGGGCAGGCTTCCAGCAGCGCCGCGCGGCCTGCCTCTGTCGTCACGTCGCCCGGCACGGCCGTAACCGTGACGCCGGCTGCCTCGCGGATCTCCCGAGCCGTGGCCTCAAGCGTTTCAGCGGTGCGCGCTGAGATCACAACGTCGACGCCTTCCCGAGCCAGCGCGAGCGCACACCCTTTGCCAAGCCCCTTCGAGGCCGCGCACACAATCGCCTTCCGGCCCTTGATCCCGAGGTCCATCGTCTCTTCTCCCGTCGTAAGTCCGTTGTGATTGCCGCGACGCTATCGCGCCCCGGTGCCGGCTGTCGATGGCAGCACGCCGGAATTGAGAGCGGCGCCGCGCGCGGCGGAAGCGATGGCAATGCGTTGCGCGCATATAGCTTTCACACGCGTGATGCTCTCTATGCGGGGTAGGCGCGCCACAAGGACCTGCAATCAGGTGGCGCCCGCAAGAGAAGGCAGCGCGGCATGAGCGTCGCATCGGACGAGAACACGCGCGCGGCCGACCCGTCGGACTGTGCGCCCGCGCCGAGCTTTGCGGAGGCCGTTGGCGCATGGGCCAAGGTCGGCGTGCTGTCGTTCGGCGGGCCTGCGGGTCAAATCGCGCTGATGCACCGCGTCGTGGTCGACGAGAAGAAGTGGCTGAGCGAGCAGCAGTTCCTGCCCGCGCTCAATTTCTGCATGCTGCTGCCCGGCCCGGAGGCGATGCAGCTTGCAACCTACATCGGGTGGCGGCTCCACGGCGTCGCGGGCGGGCTCGCGGCGGGGCTTCTGTTCGTCCTGCCGGGCGCAGCCGTCGTCCTCGCGCTCGCGTCCATCTACGCCGCATTCGGTCAGGTCCCGCTGGTCGCCGCCGTTTTTGTAGGCATCAAAGCCGCTGTTCTCGCAATCGTGCTCGATGCGCTCATCAAGGTCTCGAAGCGTGCGCTTAAGGGGCCGTTCGATCTCGCGTTTGCGGCGGCTGCCTTTGTCGCGATCTTCGTCCTGCAGGTCCCTTTCCCGCTGATCATCCTTGGAGCGGCCGCCATTGGCGCAGCGCTTCTGGCAGCGCGGGCTACAGCGCCAACGACCAGCGCCGAGGCGGCCACCGAACTCGTCCCTCTGTCGACAACACTCAAGACGATTGCGACCTGGCTTACGATCTGGATAGCGCCGCTCGTCGTCATCGCGCTCGCATTCGGTTCAGATCATGTCCTCACCGAAGCCGGCATCTTTTTCTCAAAGCTCGCGGTCGTCACGTTCGGCGGCGCCTACGCCGTGCTCGCCTACATGACGCAGGAGGTCGTCCAGAACTTTGGATGGCTGACGACTGGCGAGATGCTCGACGGGCTCGGCCTCGCGGAGACGACACCCGGGCCGCTGATCCTCGTCACGGAGTTTGTCGGGTTCCTTGCGGGCTTTAAGGCGGGCGGATGGGGCCTCGCGCTTGCGACAGCGATTGTGACGCTTTGGGCGACGTTCGCGCCGTGCTTCCTCTGGATCTTCGCCGGCGCGCCGTATGTCGAGTGGCTCAACGCACAGCCGCGCCTCAAGGCCGCGCTCTCGGCGGTGACCGCTGCGGTGGTCGGCGTCATTGCCAATCTCGCCGTCTGGTTTGGCCTCAACGTGCTCTTCGGTGGGACGGCGCCGGACGATGCTGGCGTTGCCGAGCAGCTCGCAGCCCGTGCCGACGTAAAAGCTATCGTCCTATTCGCCGTCGCAGCCGTGCTGCTTCTCGTGCTCAGGCGCGGGGTCTTCACCACGCTCGGCGTGGCCGCGGCTTTGGCGCTGACCTGGCATCAGTTGGTCACGATTGGCTAAAGCTGACAGATAATTAAGCTTGGCAGCCAAGACCGAATGTGAGACCGTCCGCAGGAGTTCAACAACGGAAAGGAGGTGGTCCTATGATCAGTGAGAAGCAGAGGTCGTACGGGCTTTCGCAGGTGACACTGGTATCGGAGCAGCCTCCGGTATTCGGTTAGCCAGCCGATCGATTTCCATAGGTCGACCCGTCGACCAAACTTTTCGCGGGGGGCTGCCTAAGGCGGCCCCTTTCGCGTTTGTGCGTCCCAATGCCGTTGGGCGGGGGCAAGCGAAATCTATAACTCATTCGCTATGTTGCCGACGCTCGTAGAGCACGCCTCGGGATCGAAGGCTGTTGCTGGGCGGCGCGATCGTGGGGCTAACTTCACCTGTTGGAGAGCGCGGGTGAAATTGCGCGGCAATTGCCTATCTTGGATGGACGTTTTGGGCCGGACAGGAAGGCTGGTGATGACGCATCCAAAACCCTCGCGACGTACGCGTTTGGCAGCAGCCACGTTGGCGGCGATCGCAGGTAGCCTGCTGACCGCACCGCTGAACGCTGGGTCGGCGGAGGCGGCGATCCGTTGCAAGGACGGGTTTCAATGGTCGGGCGGCCGGTGGATCGGGACGCCCTATTGCAGCGACCGCCAGCTCGTGAAGGTTGCCCGCGAATTCGGCGTGCGCACCACGTTTAACGCGGTGCGCTGGGATCTCGGCGAGAAGCGGCGCGTGTGCCGCGTTGTCGGACACGACATTCGCGTCAGTCAGGCCTGCAGCTCGTTCCGCAACGAGCGCCGCAAGCGCTTCTTCCTATTTGGTGGATGAGCCCCGCCCGAACGGCGCGACTTCGACGAGTTTGAGCGGCGGCGCGGACGACACGTTCGCCGACGCCTTGATGCGCCGCGCGAGGCCGTCGAACTCGGCACCGCCCTCGATGGCGAGCGCTTCATGCGCGATGTCGCCTTTGACGACCGCCGAAGGTTTCAACGCGACGTTGCCGCCTTCGATCGGGCCTTCGACCCGGCCCTCAACGATGACACGCCGCGCCTTGATCGCACCGCGCACAACGCCCTCGCGACCGACGATCACCTCATCGCAGACGACGGCGCCGCCGAACGTGCCGTCGATCCGCAGTGTGCCTTCGGTTTTGATGGAGAGATTGTCGCCACCGATTTCGAGACCGGTGCCGATAACAGACAGCCCATCGGCCTGAGCAAGCGTCTGTACGGCCCCCATCGTCCGCGACGGTAATTTCGGCGGCTGCGGGACCGGCTTTGGTGCGCTGCCTGGCTTGAGGAAGCCCGTGAGCCGCGCCGGCTTCGGATTCTCCTGCTGCTGCGTCTGATCCGCAGCCTGGGTCCGCGCTACGGCTTCAGCGAAAACGTCGCCCGTTGGAATGTTGGTCATGTAACCCCCGCTTTGATACGCGAGAGCCATTGGCGGCCACTCTGAAGAACAGTGAAGGCGGTCGGCGCGGTGCTGCACAGCTTATGAACCGCAATCTCGCGCGGTAGCGGGCGCTCAGATGGCGGACGGGTCCGCCGGGCCACACCTGAACAAAAGTGGGGCGCGCACCGGCCGGATGCACGCCCGCTTCAAGGTCGTCCGGTGCGTCGTCAGCCGGTCGTTGCGGGCGACGGCGCGGGTGCAGGCGTTAGCGATGACGGCGCAGCGGCCGCCCCGTTGGTCGCTCCGGCCTCTGGCGCGGCACCGCTGGCGGCGGCGACATCAAGGTCGGGCTTCAGTTTGCCGGCATCAGCTTCGCGGCGCGACCGGCCATCGAACGATGCGCCCTGTGCGATGCCAAGCGATGCGTGGTGAATGTCGCCTTCGACTTTGCTGTTCGCGGCGAGCGAAACTTCGACGCCGCGGACGCTGCCTTCGACGGCGCCTTCGATGGTGACGCGCTCAGCGTGGACGCGGCCGGTCACCTTGCCGTGCTGCGTGATGACAACCGTCGAGCCGAGCACGTCGCCTTGAACGCTGCCGTCGACACGCAGCGTGCCCTTGGTGACGATGCGCAGGCCCGTGCCCATAATCGTCAGGTCGCGGCCGATGACCGAGACGGTCTCGCTGTCGGCCGGCTTGCGCCCGGCGGTCTGCGGAAACGGAACAGGTTCGGCGGCGGCAGCTTGAGCGGGCGGCGCTGCAACGGCCGGCACTTGGCCTGGCGAGGCCGGCGGCGAAGGCGGTTGCGGCGGTGCGGAACGCGTGAACATGGAACTCTCCCGTGGACGTGACGCCGTCAGGCATGGGCCCCCTGCCGAATGCCTCGTCGTCACGAATGCACAAATGCGTTTTGTACCCGACGACAATATGGCGTCAGCGCGCCGGACGGAAGGGCTGCGTGGCCCCGCAACATCAGGTCCTCTGACGGTCCGGATACGTAAAAAGCCGCGGCGCATCCGGCCGCGGCTTTTCTGATCTCAGGACGTCTCGACCGGCTTAGGCGGTCAGACGCTCCCACGTCTGGCGGCCGACGATGCCATCGACCTTGAGGCCTTCCTTGCGTTGGAAATCGCGAACAGCTTCGCGGGTCCCTCGGCCGAAGTTGCCGTCGACTTCAAGCTCATAGCCATTGGCGTTGAGGAACTGCTGAAGGCGCGTGACGTCATCGCCCTTATCGAAGCGCTCAAGCCGGCCCGGATAGCCTGTTTCGAGTTTCTCGCCATCGTTGCTGGCATTCTCCGGCCCGATTGACCCTGAGCATGGCCGCGCAGAACGCGTGCAGACCCAGCGCTTGCCACGGCCTTCAATGTCGACCTGCTGGCAGTCAATCTTGCGGTCTTCCGCGCGGCGCCAGGCCTGCCAGCCATCTCCGTGCTGATCGACAACGGACTTGCGCCACATAATCAGCGAGCTCGGAAACGCACCAAGCGAACGCGACACGTACGGATTGCTTTCCTGTACGACCGGATCGGCTTTGCACTCTTTCGCAACCGCGGATGTCGTTGGGGCAGCCAACGCCAGGCAGCCCACCGCCGCGGCGACTGCCATTGGAATGATACGGAACATCTAACTCGTCCTTCCCTGTTCAAGCGCGAAGGCCATTGCCAGGCCCTTCGCCGATCACCGCACGTGCTCTGCCGATGGTGGTCGGCGGCCCTCTGTGAGTGCGGTCAGTCTTACGGCTGCGCTTCTGCGGGCGGCACTCCACCCTTATCGATTTCCTTCAGAGTGTTGCATTCTTTCATCTGAACACGGGATGAGTTGCCCGATTGGCCACCATTCACGGTTTGGCAACTGTGGATGAAGTTCGCGCGGAGCGTGCAAAGACCCGGCATGGCGCTTGCGGCGCAGCGGCAATTACGACGGGCGGTTAACCGCTGGCGGGTTGGGCAACACCGAATTCGGTGCGCGCTGTCTCGCGGCGGCGCACACATTCACGGTCAGCTAACCGGTCAGTCGCTCGTGACTACAAATTGAGGGTTCGGTGGCCTTAGGTGGCCATGGCTTACGAATTCTTGATGCGAAAGGCAGACCTTCAGGGTCACGCAGAGGACTGAGCGGAATGTCCATTGCCACGTCAGGCATCATCAAGCTGAACGGCGACGTCGTTCAGTTGTCTTGCTCTGGGTGCATTGCCACCTACGAGGCGCGGCTGCTTGCCCATCGCTCCATCATCGACGCGCGACCCTCGGCGGAAGAATTTAGCCGTCGGATGAAGCGCAAGGCCGGTCTTGAGCGTCCGAAGCAAAAGCGCGTCGCGTTTGGCGGCGGCACGGTCGGGCGCAAGCGGGCGCGGCCTGTCGTCGTGGCGGCCTCAGCCGACGTTGCACCCATGGCGTTTACGGATCGTGCTCCGGCCGGCACCCGGGCGTCCGGCGGCGTTGCCTCGCAAGACTGACCGGCAAACCGCGCCCTGACAAAACGCCGCTAAAGTCCGGTCACGCACGGACATTGCAGCCCCCCAACCGCTCCGCCACCTCGCGTCTAGACGACCACCATGCGAGGGGCTCCGGCGTGCTGCACACATACACATTTGGTTCTGCCGATGGACCCACCGTCCTGTTCCTGCATGGCGGCGCAACAACATCGAACCTTTGGCGGCGTGTCACGGAACGCATGCCGGAGGTGCGATCTGTCCTTGTCGATATGCCGGGCCACGGCCACAGCAACCACATCCGGTGGACGTCTCTCGACGACACGGCCCTGCGTCTTGAAGAGACGATGCACGCCACACTCGGGCGGCTGCCCGATCACGTGATCGGCCTGTCGCTTGGCGCCTATACGGCAACGCGGCTCCTAAAGCGCAACCCAACGCACTTCAAGAGCGCGCTACTCACCGGTATGACGGGCAAGCCGATGCCGCGCGCGTGGCTGATGAAGCTCTTTACGCTCTTGGTCGGCGGGTTTGCCAGTTCGCGTTTGCTGACGGGCATTTCCGCGCGCATGATGGAGCTGCCGGATGACGCTAAGCGCGCGTTCATGGAGGACGCGAAGTCAACGCATGGTCCATCGGCCCGCAGGTTCCTGTCCGAGATCGTCGACCTCGATCCGGCAGCCGGCGTTGGGGAGATCACCGCTCGCATGCTGCTGTTGTCCGGCAGCAAGGAAGACAAGCTGATCGTCTCGTCGCTGCCCCACCTCGCAGCGAGCTTCAAAAGCGCGTCGTCGGTGCAAGCAGCACTTCTACCAGGACTGCATCACGCCTGGCCGCTACAGACGCCGGATCTCGCCGCATCGGTCTTCAACGCGCACGTCTTCGGCAAGGTCTTGCCAGAGGAGCTCGAATTCGTACCCGCGGCACCCGAGCCGGCGGAGACCTTCAAGCCGCGTGGCCAACCTGAAAATCGTTTCGCCCCGTCCGGTCCTGCCCCTTGACCAACCACAGCGGGCGCGTCGCAAACGCAACCGGCATGCCGCTCTTGCCGTCGGCCGGCCGAAGGTCGCGCTCGAACACCGACGACCCCGGCATATAGCGCAGCGCCACGCCGGCGCGGCGCCGGTCAGACGTGTTCGCCGCCGCACCATGGATCATGTAAACGTCGTGCATCGACATCTGTCCGGGCTCGAGTTCGATCAAGACCGCATCGTCTTCGTTGAAGGCGCCATCCGCCGTCCGCTGTGACAGAACCAGATCTTCGCGGTCTTCCTGCATATGGTCATGCATCACCGCCGGATCGTGCGAGCCCGGGATCACCTTGAGGCAGCCGTTGTCTCGGTCTGACCGGTCGAGCGCGACCCAGACGGTGCATGTTGCCAGCGGGCGGATCGGCCAATAGTGCCCGTCCTGATGCCACGGCGTCTCGTAGCCGGTGCCGCCAGGCTTGCAGAAGATGTGGCAGCCCCAGAGGATGACATCGTCGCCGATCAGCTCGGACACGGCATCGACGATCTGCGTGTCCTGCGCGAGTTCGAGGAAGTCGCGACTGCCCTTCACGCCTTCATCGTTCTGACCTTCGATGTGCGCTGACACGAGCTTCTCAGGCCGCACGCCCGGGTTCTCCTCGATCAGCCGATCAAGCGTGCCGCGCAGGTGTGCCACGCGATCGTCCGGCAGCCGGAACTCAGGGATCACGTAGCCGTCCCGCTGGTACTTCGCGATTTCGGCGTCTGTCAGATGGGCCATGTGTTCCTCTTCCGGGTGAGGCGCTCTTGGCGGCGCTCAAGCTGTTTCGGGCGGCAGGCGCGTCGCGGCGCTTAAGCCGCCGTCGACGATGATTTCGGTTGCGGTGATGTAGCGGGCCTCCTCCGAGGCGAGGAACACAGCGGCGTTCGCGACGTCCCAAGCCTCCCCCATCCGGCCCATCGGCACCTGCGCGTCGCGCTGACGCTTGAGCGCTTCGACGTCGCCATCAGCGCGGCGCACCGCGAGGCGGGATTCAACCAGCGGCGTGTTCATAAGGCCGGGCACGATCGTGTTCACGCGGATGTTCTTCGCCGCGTACTGCACGCCGGTGACCTGGCTGAACTTGATGACGCCGGCTTTCGAGGCGGCGTAGGCCGCCACATTCGGCCCGAAGTGGCGTAGGCCTGCAATCGACGCGAGGTTTATGATCGATCCGCCATTGCCGGTCTCTGCGAACTGGCGCTCCATCACCGGGATCACGTGTTTGCAGGCGAGGAACACGTAGTCGATGTTGGTTGCGAATTGCCGGTCCCAGACCTCCGCCGTCATCTCGACCGGCCCGCCCGGCATCGACCCGCCGACGTTGTTTAAGAGAATGTCGATACGGCCATAAGCTGCGAGACAGGCTTGAACAGCGGCTGCGATGTCGGCTTCGCGCGTGATGTCGGCGGTGGAAACGGTGATCTCACCGCCATCGTCACGCACCAGACGTGCGGTCTCTTCTGCCGCCGCCGCATCGATGTCGGTGCCGTAGAGTTGGGCGCCTTCGCGCGCGAACTGTATCGCCGAGGCGCGGCCGTTGCCGAAGCCCGGTCCGACCGACCCGACGCCGAAAACGAGCGCGACTTTTCCTTGCAGCCGGTTGGCCATCTGCCTGACGTGTCCTCCAACAGCGCCTCTTCGCGGGCGCCTGATCGCCAGACGATGCCACCGCTGGCGTCGGGTTGCAAAGCGGGGCCGCTCTGCAGGCGTGTCAGAGTGATGAGATCAGGCGCCGACGAACTGCAGATCGGCGAGGCGGGCATAGAGGCCGCGGGCGGCCAGCAGGTCGGCGTGGGTGCCCTGCTCGATGACGCGGCCGTCGTCGAGGACCACGATGCGATCGGCCCGTTGGATTGTCGCCAGACGATGCGCGATGACGAGCGTCGTCCGCCCCTTCATCACCGTCTCGAGCGCTGCCTGGACGGCACCCTCGTTTTCCGCGTCAAGCGCGCTGGTCGCCTCATCCAGGAGGAGGATCGGCGCATCGCGCAGGATTGCCCGCGCAATCGCAATGCGCTGGCGCTGCCCGCCCGACAGCGTGACGCCCCGCTCGCCGAGTTGCGTCTCATAGCCGTTGTCGAGCGCGCGGATGAACCCGTCGGCCTGGGCTGCGCGGGCAGCATCCATCACCTGCGCGTCGGTGGCGTCCGGCCGGCCGTAGCGGATGTTCTCGGCGACCGTATCGGCGAACACCGCGACGTTCTGAGAGACGATGGCCATTTGCCCGCGAAGGTCTGCGATGCGCGCCTTCGAGATGTCGACGCCATCGATTGTGATGACGCCTGAATCGGGATCGTAGAACCGCTGGAGCAGGGCCATGATCGTCGTCTTGCCGGCACCCGACGGTCCAACAAGCGCGACCGTACCGCCGGCCGGCACGGTAATGTCGACGTTCGCAAGCGCCTTCGTTTCCGGGCGATTGGGGTAAGCAAATAAAACGGCTTGAAAGCGGACCGCGTCCGTCAGCGGCGACGGCAGATCGAGCGGTGCCGCGACCTCGGTGATTGGCGCCGGCACATTCAACAACTCGCTCAGCCGCTCCGCCGCGCCGGATGCTTGCTGCACCTCGCCCATGACCTCAGCAAGTTCCGCAAGCGCCCCGGCTGCGAAAACGGCGTAGAGCACGAACTGCGAGAGCCGCCCCGCCGTCATCTCTCCACTTGCGACCAGCGTTGAGCCGTACCAAAGCACGCCGACGATACTGACAGTGGTCATAGCCATCGCCACCACGGTGAGCCCGGCCCGTGCCTTCAGCCGACGCACGGCTGCGCGAAACGCGTCTTCGACCGCGCCCTTAAACTTGCTCGAGACCTGCCGCTCGCTCGTGAACGATTGCAGCGTGTCGACGGCCGCCAGGTTTTCTGCCGCATAGGCGGAGGCTTCCGCCAAGCTATCCTGCGCCTGCCGTGAGAGTTTGCGGACGATCGCGCCATAGGCCATCAGCGGCAGGACGATCGCCGGGATGGCGAGCAGCACCATCGCCGACAGGTTGAAGCTCGTGATGAACATGAACGCCAGCGCGCCGACGAGCATGATCGTGTTGCGCAGCGCCTGCGAGATCGCAGATCCGGCAGCCGACTTTATTTGCGTCGTGTCGGCCGTCAGACGGCTCATGACCTCGCCCGAATGCGTGGTCGCGAAAAACGCCGGACCAAGCGTCGTCAGATGGCGGAAGACATCGGCGCGCAAATCCGCGACGACGCGCTCACCGAGCCAGTTGACGAAGAACACCCGCGCCGAACTCGCAAGCGCCAGCAACACGCCCATGCCCATCAGCGTCAGGAAGTACGTGTTGATGAGGCTCTGATCGGTCCCGGAAAATCCGTAGTCGATGATGCGGCGCACCGCGAGCGGGATGGCGAGCATCGTGCCCGCAGACGCCAACAACGCGAGGCCGCCGCCGGCCACTGCCCACTTGCGCGCCTTCAGGTAAGGCAGCAGCGCAATCAGCGGCTTCAGCTTGACCTTGCGCGACTGCTCCTGGGTTTCAGCCAGCGCTTCAGCCGCTACGGCCGGCGCGCTCAGCCCGGCTGCGTTGGCAACATCGGTATTCGAGGCAGTCGACAAATCAGACTTTGACCAATTGGAGGTGACGTTCGACGCAGGACGACCCGGCGCGGGCGTACTATGACACTTTCAACGCCAATGCGGATGGCCTGTATCACGTGTCCGGTCGCCGCATGAGGACCATTGCGCGCCGCGGCAATTCTGGGTTAGACAGCGGCCTTCAATTCGTTTCCTGACCTCGCGCGGCGCCGCTACACGGCGGCCGGTGCGACTGACGCCGGACTTCAAGACCATGAAAAAAGACGCTGACGTCCATCCGGACTATCACCAGATCAAGGTCGTCATGACCGATGGCTCTGAGTACATGACCTTTTCGACTTACGGCAAAGAGGGCGACACGCTGACCCTCGACATCGACCCGCGGACGCATCCGGCATGGACCGGTGGCGACCAGCGGCTGATGGACCGTGGCGGCCGGCTGAGCCGCTTTAAGAAGAAGTTCGACGGGCTGTTCTAGGTTCGACGGTCCCGATGCAGACAAACAAAAAGGCCCCGGAGATCGGGGCCTTTTTCGTGTCTGGAGGCTCGCAGAGACCGTTAATGCGTGGCGCGTGAGCCCATGCCGAAGGCGCTCGCAAGCCGCTTCATCTGGTCAGCGACTGGGTTGAGCGCTGAGACCTCAGCCTGGTCGGCTTGCATCGCCTTATCGATCTGAGACAGGCGATCGGTGACGGCGAAGCTGCGCGAGATCAGGCTCTTCAGGCCTTCAGGCAGCTCATCAAACATGCGGATGTGCGACGGCCGCGTCATCGTACGCAGCTTCACGCGCGCGCGTTTCTCGTCAGCTTCATTGCGCGAGATGTCGCCGTCCTTCAACGCCCGCTGCACAACAAGCCATGAGGCAACCTCAAGCAGCCGCGTCGTCAGCCGCATGCTTTCCGTCGCGTAGATAACCGACATCGGAGGCTTCAGGCCGCGGGCTTCCTTGCGTCCCTGGCCATCAAGGTAATCGGCCGTCTCCTCGACGAGCGACATCCCTTCGCGGAAGAGGGTCTCGAACTGCTCTGACTGCGCAAAGCGCTCGATAAACGATACGGCTTCCGCCTGACTTCTTTCACTCACAACACGTCTCACTCGCGACCCAAACCGGAACTAACTCTAACGTACGCGAAACCCTACACCGGCCAAGCGATAACCGGCGAGGGTTAACGATCGCTTCCGATTCGGAGCATTTCGAGGCGTCAGCGCGGAGGTGTGCAAAACCGGGGCCGGATGAATTCGCAGCGCCTGCGTTTTGCGCCCCGGCAGCAGGCACAAAAAAAGAGCCGGTCACGAAGATCGGCTCTGAAGTCTTGTTCAGGGAAGCATCAGACGAAGGGCATGAGCTCTTCGAACGATCCAATGAATTGGATGCATGAAGGCTGCCAACTCTGGCTTAACGAAGCGTTACCGGGCGATGCGATCCGAGACGCCTGACGGTGTTTTTCTGAGACCGTTAGTGCGCTCGGCGGACGATCGCGTCAGGTCTTGAACACGCTGGCGACAGCATCGGCATGCGCCGACTTCCGCGCCTTTTCGGCTTCGACGCGATCAATCTCAGACCTCAGCGCGGCGACGCGTTCGTCGAGTTCGCCGACGGAAAGCGTGTCGAGTGGCTCGCCCAGTGTGATCGGCTGCGTCTTCGGCTTCGCGCGGTCGAGGTCATCATCCATGGCGTTTCCTCCTGGTCCCGTTCGGCCAGGCAGTTTCGCCGCCGCGACGCGAGCGTCAAGCCAACGCCTTCAGCGCCGCGATGGGCGGGCGCTTTGACCCCGCAAACATTTCGGCGACGGCGGCCTCGGTGAAAGCGCCGGGCGCGAGATGGATCGCAGAGGCGATATAGACGCTGTCGAGCCCGGCATCCGCCGCGCCCTTGATGTCGGTCAACACGCCATCGCCAATGCAGACGATGTCGCTGTCGGCGACCTCATCGCTGCGGCCGCGCTTAATCAAATCACGCGCAATCTCGTAGATCGGGCCGTGCGGTTTACCGGCGTAGACCACGTCGCCACCGATCTCTTCGTAAGCAGCCGCCATCGCTCCAGCGCACGGAATGATGCGGTCACCACGCTCAACCTTGAGATCCGGATTGGCACACAGCATCGCTGCATTCCGCGATTTGAATGCTGCGAACCGGTCGGCGTAGTTGGCTGGTGTTTCCGTCTCGTCGTCGAACAGCCCGGTGCAGACAACGACCTCGGCTTCGTCTTCCGATGCAAACTCCGGCACGAGATCGGCAAAGAGCGGCAGGTCTCGCTCAGGGCCGATATGGAAGATTTTTAGGTGCTTCCACTGCGAGATGAGCCCGCGCGTCACGTCGCCGGATGTCAGAACCGCGTCGTAGGCCATCGGCAGCACGCCGAGCTTGGTGAGCTGGGCGACGACCGCCGGTGCGGGACGCGGGGCGTTGGTGAGCAGAATGACAAAGCCACCGCTGGCGCGATGGCGGGCGCAGGCGGCAACCGCATCGCGGAAGGCTGCGACGCCGTTGTGCATCACGCCCCAGACGTCAACGAGCCACGCTTTGCGGTCACCCACGACGTCTGCGATGGAGTCGGAGATCGGGATCGGTCGGGGCATGCCTGACGCCTACACCAGCCGATGCCGCCGCGCGAGCGCCAACCGGCTCACGCAGCCGCATCCGTCGCAAGCCACTCGGCGAGCACGGCACGTGCGCCACCAAGCACGAGCCCCTGCCCAAGCGTCACGCCGCACGCCCGCAGCCGTTGAAGCTGCTCTTGATCGCGGATGTGGCCGACGATCGGCGTCAGGCCAAAGGCGCTGAAGTGCCGGCAGATGTCGTCGGCTGAAATGACGCCGCCCGCGACCGGCAGGCCGTTGAGGAACACGTCCGCGTCAATCTTCACGAACACGAAGCCATCATCGACCAGCGATTCAAAGTCCATGTCGAGATCGGCGACATAGTCGAGGACGAAGCGGAAGCCTTGCGCCTGCAGTTTCGCGAGCGCGAGACCCTGGCGATGGCTGAACAGGCGCACATCGTGCTGCGGGAAGGAGAGCAGCAGCCGGCTCGCGATCAGATCGCCATCGAGCGCGATCTCGCCGAAGTCCGCGTGGAACTGATCGGAGACAAGCGACTCGCCCGAGATCGTCGTCATCACGCGACCATCGTGGCAGTTGTCGACGAGGCGCCAGACGACGCGACGCGAGTGCGCGACCGCCATCGTGTCGATTAACGGTAGAAGAGGCGTTCCCGATGCGGCCTCCGAATAAGCAGCGCGCTCGGCGGCTTCGGCGTCATCAAGCTTCAACCGCAGCGTCACTTCGTAGTCCGCCGCCGCGCGCGATTCGAGGTTCTTGATCGGCTCGAGGAAGACGTCGACGCGCTCATTGGCCAGGGCCGCGGCAATGCTTGCGATGACAGCCTGCGGATCGCGCTCAGGCGCGGCCTGCGGCGGCTCCATTGTGCCGCGCGCGAGCGCGGTTGCGAGTGCGGCGGCATCGTCTTCCATGGCAACGGCAGACGTCGCGACATCCGTGCGCAACTCACGGGCCGCGCCTGTCGCGGCAACCGACACATGCGCCGGCTCGTGGCTCACACGCGCAGTCGACGAGCCGCGCGCACCGGCAGCGAGCCCCGCAAAGATGCCTGCGCCAAGGCTCGGCCGCGGCGCTGGAGCTTCTAGTACAGGCTCGGTTGTAGGGTGCTCTGCCGGCGGCGCCGCTGTGACGCTCGCGATCGTCTCTGCGGGCGGTGGCGGCGCTGCGTCGCGGGCGTGCTCATCCCTTGAGGTTGCGCGGGCGCGTTCGGGTGCGATGTCGGCTGCCATGCGTTTCAGAAGCGCGTTGATCGCGGCCACGTCGCCACTTGTACGATCCACGACGAGCGCGCCAGGCACGGTCTTTGGCTGAGCGGCGTCCGGGACGCTGCTCTCCATCTTGAGTTCAGAAGGCCGCATCGACCATGACGGGTCGGCAACCGCCGGTTCCGCGCGCACAGGCTCACGCGTTGCGTCGGCGACGGGCGGCGCCGGGACAGAGCGGGCTGCAAGCATTGGCGGCTCTGGCGGCGAAGGTGGCGCGGTGGCGGCGCGTGACACCGAATGCGGCGCATCGGCGGCCTCTGGGCGCACATCGGCCAGCGACGGCGCAGCAGCATGCGTGGCGTGGTCGGCTTCCGCCGGCATTGGCGCAGCCGTGGCGGCCTTCGCCTGGAAGTCAGCTTCGACCGCGTCGATCGCAGCCCGCATCGCGCCGACCGCCTGCACGCGGCGGATCAAAAGGTGCAAAGCGACCAGCGTCGCAAGCAGCCCGCTGCCTGCAATAAACGCAATGTGCGCCGGCATCTCGCCATGGTCCATCAAGCCGATCGCAATCGCCGCCGTTACCAGCAGGATGGCGGTGAAGACGAAGGTGTCGATCAGCCAGGCAAGGCGGCCGCCCGGCAGCCGCATCCTGCGGCGCCGCTCAGCGGCGAAAGTCTCATGTGCGGTCACGTCGGCCATTTGGGTCCCCGAAGGCATGCGGCGCGGCGATGCCTCGCGCGCGAATCGTTGCCTTCAGAGTCCGCCCTCGTCCGCGCGCACGCAATTCGCTTCGGCTGATTTCCTCAGGTCATCGGGGACAACCCGGCCGCTCTGGCCCGGCGCGCGCCTGAAAAACCACAAGAATCAGGGCTCAACGCAACAAAAAGCCCGCCGCGACGTCTGGGTCGCGGCGGGCCGATCGTTGCAATGGTGTCCAGCGAAGATCAGGCGACGGCGTGCAGCACCGTCGAGATCTTGTCGCGAATCTCCTCAAGCTCAGACTTCGTGGCAATCAGCGGCGGCGCAACGATGAGCGTATCCATCGTCACGCGGCAGTAGAGATCGTGCTCATGGTACATGGCCTCGATCGCCTGATAGCCGCGCTCGCCTGGCTTCCGGCCATTCGCCGCGATGTCGATGCCGGCCATCAGACCGATCGGCCGGATGTCGGTGACGTTTGGCGCGTCCTTCAGGCTCATCATCAGCTCCGCGAAGTAGGCCTCGTGCTCGAGGCAACGCTCGAACAAGCCTTCGTCGCGGTAGACGTTGAGTGTTGCGAGACCCGCGGCAACCGCCAGTGGGTGACCGGAGTAGGTGTACCCGTGAAACAGCTCAATCAGGTAGTCCGGTCCCTGCATGTGCGCGTCATAAACACCGTTGCGGACCATGACGCCCGACATCGGAACGGCACCGTTGGTGACGCCCTTTGCGAACGTAATCATATCCGGCACGACATCGTAGCGCTCGGCTGCAAAGCCATAGCCGATCCGGCCGAAGGCGGTGATGACCTCATCAAAGATGAGCAGGATGCCATGCTTCTCGGTGATTGCCCGCAGCTTCTCGAGATAGCCCTTCGGCGGCGGCAGGCAGCCTGTCGAGCCTGCAATCGGCTCAACGATAACGGCTGCGATCGTTGATGCATCATGCAGCGCGATCAGGTGCTCGAGTTCGTCGGCCAAATGCGCGCCCCACTCGGGCTCACCAACCGAAAACGCCTGATGCTCGTGGCTGTAGGTCGTCTTCATGTGGTCGACACCGGTCAGCATGTTGCCGAACGCTTTGCGGTTGTTGACCATCCCGCCGACGGAGATGCCACCGAAGTTGACGCCATGATAGCCGCGCTCGCGGCCGATGAAGCGCGTCCGCGCCCCCTCACCGCGCGCCTTATGATAGGCGAGCGCGACCTTCATCGCGGTCTCAACAGCTTCTGAGCCCGAACACGCAAACAGCGCATGGTCGAGATCACCCGGCGCCATCAGCGCGAGGCGTGAGGACAGCTCAAAGAGCTGCGGGTGGCCGTACTGAAATGGAGGTGCGAAGTCGAGCTTCGCGGCCGCCTGCTGGATCGCCTCGACGATCGGCTCGCGGCAGTGACCGGCACCGACGCAGAACAGACCTGACGACGAGTCGATGATCTTGCGGCCATCGGGCGTCGTGAAGTGCATGTCCTTCGCGCCCGCGAACATTCGCGGGTTTTTCTTAAACGCCCGGTTCGGCGTAAAGGGCAGCCAGTAGCTCTCCAATTCGTTTGGAGATGTATCCAGCGGCGCCATTTCAGTACCTCCTACGCGGCCCGGACCTCTCCGCGGCCGCCCCTTGTGTTGTTTGACGAGACGAAGCCTATCAGCACGCGGGACGACAAGAAAAGCCGCCATCCGACACCGATTGGCGGAATTCAGCGGATCGGCGGGGGCGGATGACAAAAAGCCCCGGCTGGGAGAGCCGAGGCTTAGGTTTCCAGAGCATTGCCTGCGCGGTGCCGGAATGCAGGGCGCTGGGTGGTATCAGCTCTTACACTTGCCGAGTGCCTGCGCGCGCTTCTGCAGCTCCGTCTTCCACTGGTCAGGGCCAACCGTCGAGCACCACGAGATGTGCGCGCGCAGGTCTGGGCTCCAGGACGGGCCGCTGAAGCCGCAATTCTTGCGCTCATTCTCGCGCTGCTGCTTCAGCGCCAGCTTGCCATACGTCGCGCAGTTCGATTGCGCCTGCGCGGCAGGTGCCAACGCAAGTGTTGCGAGAGCCAAAGCCGTCAGGCCTGAAACGATTGCGCGGCTCGAAACCATCATTTTGCATCCACCCCTTGGTCCGACTGTGTCCGAAATCCGTGGTCTCCTCGCGCGCTCGGCCGGCCATCAAAGCCTGGCTGCGCCGCGTCCGGGTTCCACTTAAGATGTCGCCAAACTAGCGGGACGTAAATGAACTGCCGCTGAATAAACCAAAGCCGTGATAAGCCGTGCAACGTGGTCGTGGGCCCGGCCTGCGCAGGCGGGTCGAAATGGTGGCCAAACCGCCACGCGGTCGGCCGGTGCTGCGCCGTCGAATCGACTAGACGAGTGGGGCCGGCCAGAGTGTTCGTGCGGGCTGCGAAAGTGCAGCGACGTTTAAGGGACCAAGTCATCTGACATGTCGGACTTGCTGGCGCAGATGACGGGCGACCCGGATGGCCCGACGGGCGATCTCATGTCGGACGCCGAGCGCGTTCTCGCGACGACATTCGGGTTTCAGGCGTTCCGCTCGCATCAGCGCGACATCGTCGACACCGTCGTCAATGGCGGCGACGCACTTGTCCTGATGCCAACGGGCGGCGGCAAGTCGCTCTGCTATCAGGTCCCCTCCATCGTCCGGCCCGGTGTCGGCGTCGTCGTCTCCCCGCTCATCGCATTGATGCAGGATCAGGTCGATGCGCTTGCAGCCGCCGGGGTGTCGGCGGCCTTCCTCAATTCGAGCCAGCACTTCAAAGAGCGCAGCGCGACCGAAGACAAGCTGCGCGCGGGCGAGATCGATCTGCTCTACGTCGCGCCCGAACGTCTTGTGCAGGAGCGCACACTTACGCTGCTCGCCAACATCGATGTGGCCCTGTTCGCGATCGATGAAGCGCACTGCGTTTCGCAGTGGGGCCACGACTTCCGGCCTGAGTACCGCCAGCTCCGATTGCTGCAGGACGTGTTCCCCGGCGTGCCGCGCATTGCGCTGACGGCAACGGCCGATGAGAAGACCCGCGCCGAGATCGTCTCTGAGCTTGGCCTGGCCAACGCCCGCCAATTCGTCGCGAGCTTTGACCGCCCGAACATCCGCTACACGATCGCCGAGACCGGCAAGGTCGGCGCGCGCGATCAGCTCTGGCAGTTCATCTCATCCGAACATCCGAATGACGCCGGCATCGTCTACTGCCTGTCGCGGAAGGCGACCGAGGAGACGGCTGCCTGGCTGACGCGAAAGGGCCGGAAGGCGCTTGCCTATCACGCGGGGTTGCCGGCCGAGGTCCGCGCTCAAACGCAAGCGAAGTTCCTTGCCGAAGACGGCCTCATCGTCGTCGCGACCATTGCGTTTGGCATGGGCATCGACAAGCCCGACGTCCGGTTCGTCGCCCACCTCAGCCTGCCGAAGTCGGTCGAAGCCTACTACCAGGAAACCGGCCGCGCGGGCCGTGATGGCGGCGCGGCCAACGCTTGGATGATCTACGGCTTCCAGGACCTGATCCAGCAGCGCCAATGGATTGCGCAGTCCGATGGCTCTGAAGCCCATCAGCGCGTGCAACGCCAGAAACTCGATGCGCTGATCGGGCTTTGCGAAGCCGCCTCTTGCCGGCGCGAGATCCTGCTGTCGTACTTCAACGAGCAGCACGACGGGGCATGCGGCAACTGCGACAACTGCATTGCGCCGCCGGAGACGATTGACGGCACCGTACTCGCGCAAAAGGCGCTGTCCGCGATCTTCCGCACGGAGGAGCGCTTCGGTGTTACCTATCTTCTGAACGTGCTCCTCGGCAAAGCCGACGCGCGCATAACGCAGAACCGTCACGACCAGCTCTCGGTCTTCGGCGTCGGCGCCGACACGGACGTGCAGGACTGGCGCGGCGTCTTCCGGCAGCTCCTCTCGCGCGGCTACATCGAGCAGGATGACGACGGCCATCAGACGTTGCAGCTTACGTCGTCGGCGCGGAAGCTGTTGCGCGGCGAAGAGGGTTTCACCATCCGGCGCGGCCGGCATCAGCGGTCGTCGCGCGCAGCCAGAGCCCAACGCCGGAACAAGTCATCTGCAGACGCCGTGGCGGCTGATCACCGACCGCTGTTTGATGCGCTGCGGGCGCTCAGGACCGACCTCGCGCGCGAAGCCGGCGTTCCGCCATACGTGATCTGCCATGACCGGACGCTGGCGGAGTTGGCGGAGGCCCAGCCCCGCTCGCTGGACGCGCTCTCCGGCATCACCGGGCTCGGCAAGACGAAGATCCAGCGCTACGGCGAGGCGTTGGTCGCGACGATTAAAGGCTTTGCCGGCAAAGACGACGGCACATCAGCGTCCTCCACCGATGCCGACGCGCCAGCGCCGCAAGACGCGCCGGCCTCCGGCAGCAGCACGCGCGATGCGACATGTGCACTTCTGCGTGCGGGCAAGGACGTCGCGCAGATCGCTGAGACGCGCGGGCTGACCGAAGGCACGATCTACGGCCACTGCGCGAGCTTGATCGAACAGGGCGAAGTCACGCTCGACGAGATCGCCGACATTGACCTCGCTGATCTTGATGCGATCCACGGCGCGTTCGAACGCTGCGGCACGCTTGAGAGCGGCGAAGTCGGCCCGGCGTTCGCAGCACTCGACAAGCGCTTTCCTCACGGCCTTCTGAAGTGCGTCCTCGCTGAGATCGCGTGAGGCCGCGAAGGACCCGCCGCGCGACATACACAACGCACGCGCCGGCCGCCAAACGAAAAACGGGCCGTTGGTTTTCCCAGCGGCCCGTACGTTTGTAATCAGCGCTCGCCCAGCCGTCAGGCCGGCTGCGGATCCATGCCGCCGGTGTCGGGCGCGCCGCCGCGGTTGGGGCGGACCTGACCAGCCGTCGGCACAGCTGACCCGACCGGACCCGACGGTGTCTCGTCGTCTTCCGGCCGTTCGATCCTGTCCCCGCGCATGACGGCATCTGTCTCGGCGCCGGAGATGGTCTCGTATTCCATGAGCGCCTGCGTGATGGCCTCGAGCTTGTCGCGGTTGTTGGAAATCACATCCCACGCCCTGTCATAGCCCTCAGTCACGAAACGCCGGACTTCTTCATCGATCAGCCTGGCCGTCTCTTCACTCATGTTTTGCTGCTGCGTCACTGAGTGGCCGAGGAAGACTTCCTGCTGGTTCTCAGAGTAGAGCAGCGGGCCGAGCTTCTCGCTCATACCCCACTCGGTGACCATGCGCTTGGCGATATTGGTTGCCTGTTGGATGTCGCTTGCAGCACCCGTATTCAGGTGCTCCTTGCCGTAGATCACCTGCTCGGCGACGCGGCCGCCGAAGGTCATGGCAAGGCGCGCCTTACACCACTCCTTCGAGTACGAGAGCTTGTCACGCTCGGGCAAACTCATGGTGACGCCAAGCGCGCGCCCGCGCGGAATAATTGTCACCTTGTGGAGCGGGTCGTTGCCTTCGACGAGCTGATTCACTAGCGCGTGGCCGGCCTCGTGATAGGCGGTCGCCAGTTTCTCTTCTTCGGTCATGGCCATCGACCGGCGCTCGGCACCCATCATGACCTTGTCCTTGGCGTCCTCGAACTCGGTTTGCGTCACCAGCCGTTTGTTGCGACGGGCTGCAAGCAAGGCCGACTCGTTGACGAGGTTTGCGATGTCCGCGCCCGAGAAGCCCGGCGTGCCGCGTGCGATGACCTTAGGGTCAACGTCCGGTGCCAGCGGCACCTTGCGCATGTGCACGCGCAGGATTTTTTCGCGGCCGCTCACGTCCGGGTTCGGCACCGTGATCTGGCGGTCGAATCGGCCGGGCCTGAGCAGCGCCGGGTCCAGTACGTCCGGACGGTTGGTGGCTGCGATAATGATAATGCCTTCGTTGGCTTCGAAGCCATCCATCTCGACGAGGAGCTGGTTCAGCGTCTGCTCGCGCTCATCGTTACCACCGCCAAGGCCAGCGCCACGGTGACGGCCAACCGCGTCGATCTCGTCGATGAAGATGATGCACGGCGCGTTTTTCTTGGCCTGCTCAAACATGTCACGGACGCGGCTTGCGCCAACGCCAACGAACATCTCGACGAAGTCAGAACCGGAGATCGTGAAGAATGGCACATTCGCTTCGCCGGCAACGGCGCGCGCAATGAGCGTCTTACCGGTTCCCGGTGGGCCGACCAGCAGCGCGCCGCGCGGAATGCGCCCGCCGAGCCGCTGGAACTTTTGCGGGTCGCGCAGGAATTCAACGATCTCCTGCAGGTCGCCCTTGGCTTCGTCGACGCCTGCGACGTCATCAAACGTCACGCGCCCATGGCGCTCGGTCAGGAGCTTTGCCTTGGACTTACCAAAGCCCATCGCGCGTCCCGAGCCAGACTGCATCTGGCGCATCAGGTAGAACCACAGCGCAACTAGCAGAATGATGGGGAACCACGAGAACAAGTACGACAGGACCGAGGGGACCTCTTCTTCGGTCGGCCGCGCCTTAATCTGGATGCCGCTGCCCTGAAGCTTCTCGACGAGCTTCGGGTCGTCGGGTGCGTAAGTCGAAAACGCCTTGCCGTTCGAACGATACGTGCCCGTCAGGCGGCGCCCGCGGATCGTGACTTCATCGACCGTCCGGTTCTCAACCGCGCCAAGGAACTCGGAGTACGAGATTTCAGGGCCGGCGCGCCCGGCGTTCGGTCCGCGGAAGAAGTTCCACAGGCCGACCAGCAGCACGAGGATGATCGCGTAGATCGCAAGGTACCGAAAGTTGGAGTTCATCCTGCTTCCTTTGTGGCTCGGCGGCGCGAGGGGCCAGCCGGAGCGCCTGAACTGAACAGGCAGACGTTAAGACTACGCCGTTGGAGTGAAGATAGGTTTGCGGGCCGCCTTTGCCAACTGGCAGAACCCGGTCAATTCCGCGCCCTCCGGCCGGTCAATCTGGCTGTTTACGCCCCCCGGTATGCAGCCAACGTGCCGTCAGACGGCCCCACCGCCCGGCTTCAGGCTCTCCGCGATCGCCAATCATGCGGCAACCCACGGGCCGGGCCGGCAACGGCGCGCCGGCGTCCTGCTCGGCAGGCCAAGTTGCCCGCGCCTCAACGGGCCAGCCGGAAAGCGGCGGGAAAAGATCATCCTTACCGATTGGACCGAGTGCAGAAACCGTGATCGGGACCGCCGCGATGTTGACGATTTCGAAACGGTTGTCCCAGATCTGCCGCTCGCCCGGAGCAAGTTGTAAGACCGGCCAGCGCGCCCGGTTCGGCTCGCGCAGCAGCGTGATCGTGTTGGATGTCGCAGACGTCCGGATGAGACATCCGCCGATCGTCTCGGCCAGCGAACCGCCGGATGCGGCGACATCGGCAATGCGGCGTTCCAGGGTTTCGATGCCGCCAAGCTCGGGCGGAGGTGCTGCGCCGCCCACCTGATCAACCAGCGTTGCGAGCGCGCGGATCCGCAGTTCCGCTGGCAGACGGGCAAACTCCGCCGTCCCAAGTCTCGCATAGCCGTAGGCGTAGCCCTCAGGATCAAGCTCACGAAGCGCTGCGGCCGCCGCTTTGGCCAATGCCTCTTCTGCGCGGCGCATACGGAGTGCCGTGCGCGCAAGCGCGGCCGGGGTCAGTCCGATTTTGGCGAGCCGCGGAGAGGCTGCCCGCACGCGCACGCGTTCAAACCGATCATCTGTATTCGATGGATCGTCGCGCCACGCGATATCTTCCGCCCGTAGCCAATCGCGCAGGTCCTGACGCGAGACACCGAGCAGTGGCCGCGCAAGCCGAACCTGCCCACGGGCGTTGAGGCCGCGAAGCTCGGCCATACCGGCGAGCCCAGCCGGGCCTGCACCGCGCGCGAGGCGCATCAGCACGGTCTCGGCCTGATCGTCCTGCGTATGGCCGGTCAGGATCGTCACCGATGCACCGGGCCAACGCGTTTCGGCCGCCTCCAAAAGCAAGCGATAGCGCGCATCGCGCGCCGCGGCTTGCATGCCGGTCGCGGGTTTGTCGCCGGGCCAGGCAAGCGTCTGGTGCGCGAGGCCCAAGCGGTGCGCCGCCGCGGCGACGAACGCGGCATCTTCAGCGCTGCCGGCGCGGAGACCATGATCGACCGTTGCGACCAGCACATCGCAATGCCGAAGCTCTGAGCACGCCGCCAAATGCATTAGCGCGAGGCTGTCGCTGCCGCCGGAAACTGCAAGCACGCAACGCCCATCACCGCCCAGGCGCCGGAAAGCGACGTCGAAGCGGTCCTGCAAATCGGAGCGTGGAGAGCCGTTGCCGGTCATGGCATCAGGCGAGCCGGGTTCCGCTGCGCCGTCAAGGCTGCCGCGCGCGAACGCGTTGCACGATCACCCGCACTTCAGGCGGCGGCGCTCGGATTGGGCGCGGCTGCGGACATGGCGAGGCGCCTGCGGGAACCGCGTCGACAGCTCTGAGAACGACGAGCAGGCAGCCTGGCGCTGGCCAAGCCGCTCCAGCGACATGGCGAGCTTGAGCAGACTGTCTGGCGCCTTAGGGCTGGCGGCATAAGACTGATAGCCCTTGAGGAACGCACTCGCCGCAGATTTGTAGTCGCCGCGCACGTAGTGGACCTCGCCGAGCCAGTACTGCGCGTTGCCCGCCAGCTTGTGGCGCGGATAAGCATCCACGAAACCTGCGAACGCGTTCTCGGCCTTGGCATAGTTCTGTTGGAGCAGCGCGCCATAAGCCGCTTCGTAGTCAGACTCAGGTGAGCCACCACCGGCGCCCGTGTAATTGCCGGCAAGCGTTTCGCTGCCGCTTTGACCACCGCCAGCGTTGTTGTTGGAGAGGATGGACCCGATCGGATCGCCGCTTGGCTTGACGGTCGTGGACCCGAACCCGCCGCTGCCCTGTTCAAGGCGCGAGGTGACCGGCGGAAGACCCTGCCGCGTCGTCCCTTCTGTCGCGAACGTGCGGGGCTGACCGAACGTCGGTGCCTGCTGGTTGAGGCCGCGGTCCTGGCCGAAGCTGCTGCCGCGGGGCTGTTGATAGCCGCCGCCGCTACCGCCGCCACGCAACTGCTGGACCTCAGCGGCAAGCGCCCGGATCTGCGTTTCCAAAGCGGCGATGCGGCCGTCGGATGCGCCGCCGCCATAACTGCCGCCGCCCCCTCCCCCGCCCCGTGATGGCGTGCGCGCGAGCGATTCCAGTGTGCCGATCACCACCTGCATGTCGACGAGCTGGCCTTCGAGCTGTTGCACGCGCTGGCGTAACTGCTCGACCTCGCTCGCGGAGGTGCCCTGCGCGACCGCGGGCGAGCTCATGCACGCGAGCGCGACGAGCGTTACGACGAGCGCGCGGGGCGCGAACGAATAATTGAGCGTGCGTTGCTGCTTTGAGGACATCACTTGCGCCGGCTGAATGACTTGTGGTCGCGCGCGCTGCGGACACGCGGCCCTGTTCGCCGTCAAGCTAACATCCCGGCCCGGTCAGTGGGAGCAGCGATATCCCGTCGCGGCCTAGCGCGCTGGGGATTGTGCCGCGTCCGCAACCTTCATCACGACGCGGCGATTCTGAGCGCGGCAGGCCGGTGTTTCGCATAGTGCGATTGGCTTGGTCTTACCAAGCGCCACCACGCGGACCCGGTGTTTCTCGACACCGCGCGCTTCAAGATAGGATCGGATTGCGTGACCGCGATCCTCAGCCATCTTTTGATTATCAGCGCGCGCGCCCGGTTCATCCGCATGGGCCTCGATCGTCACAATGACGTCAGGGCGCTGCTTGAGCCAGGCAATCTGTGCCTCGAGCACAGCTTTTCCCTTTTGGCCCAGGTCGGAGCTGTAGGCTGCGAAGAATACCCGGTCGCCAATCTCGCTGCGGAAATGGTCCTGAAGCGTTTGCGCCGGGCGAATGAGGGTGGTCCAGGTCTCGGCGCTGCGCCACGTCGGCAGGCTCGGTTTCTGCGCACCGCGGCGGGCCCATCCAGCACCGTCCTTGAGCGCCCGCGTATCAGGACCGCCAAGCCGCGACGGCTGGCCAAACGAGGACCGCGGCGCGGCCTTGGCGAGTTTCGATGCCGCGCGCTCGGCCGCAACGGAGCCCGGGAAACGGTCGATGACACTCCGCCAAAGGGTCCGCGCAACGCGCAGCTCGCGCATGCTTTCGTAACGCGCAGCGTCGACCAGCATCCGCTCAGCCTCGGCGTTGAGCACCGGCTGCTTTGCGACAGCGGGCGAAACGAGCGCACTGAGCACGACGGCGAACAGACCTGCAGCCCGAATGGCGCGGTGCATCGCTGGCATGGGAAGCCCCCCTGGCTTGTGCACGAATCCCCTCATTCGGCACGAGAGGATATTCCGGCAACACTTAGGTCGAAATGTGGAAGCCGTCATCAAACGACTGGACAGTATCCACATTGCCCATTCAGGGGAGGCGCCGCTGAACGCCGCATGAATGTGCGCACAGCGTTGATATCAAAGCGAAACTAAGGCTGAGCGCGCGGTCGCTGAGCGATCGCATGGCTGATCGGCGCGCGGAGTCGGGCGTGTGCGGCTTAGCTGCTGCCGGCCCGATTGTTCAAGACCGTCTGCGCACGGCGGTTTTGCGACCAACAGGAGATGTCGTTGCAGACAGCGACGGGCCGCTCCTTACCGAACGAGATCGTCCGAATGCGGCGGGCGTCGACACCGTTGGATGCGAGGAAGCGTTTTACGGATTCGGCACGGCGCGCACCGAGCGCGATGTTGTATTCGCGGGTGCCGCGTTCATCTGCGTGGCCTTCAACCGTGATGGTGAAGCGCGCGTATTGATTGAGCCAACGCGCTTGGCCGCGGAGCGTTTGCTCAGCTTCCGGCGTCAGATCCGTGCTGTCGGTCGTAAAGTAGACGAGGTCGCCAACGTTTTGCGCAAAGTCGCGGCGCGAGCCAGGTGTTGCCGGTCCGCGACCGTCGGCTCCACCACGCCCGGCGCTGAGGTTGGCGGCATCGGGCCCCTTCGACGACTGCGCGCACCCGGCAAGTCCGGCCGCCAGCGCGGCTGCGATGAGTACCGCGCGGAGCGGTGTCGTGCGAATGCTCATGCTCATCGTTCAGTCCTTCCTGGACGGAGATGTCCGCGGACCCCGTTTGCCCGCTTTGCGCCGCCGGTTTGAAGTCCGGTCGCGGCGCGCCCTCTCAAAAATTCAGCTGCGAGTCGCCATGCTCGCTGCGTGGCTATCGGACGGATCGATCCGAATTGTGACGCTCGCGCAATGATATTACGGCTCTGATCCTGTCACCAACGCGACGCTCTCGTTCTCCACCGTTGAGCCAGACCTGTGGAGAGAGACGCACCCAAACCAATGCTCAGTTGCTTGGGTTCAAACCGGCGATAAGCACGGGCCCGAAATGCCAAAGGCCGCCGCCTGCAGAACAGGCAGCGGCCTGGCAATGACATCGGCCCGGGCAACGCCCGGATCGATCACATTGGTCCGATTTAGTTGGCGACCTGCGCCGGAACCGGAGCACCAACCTTCATAGGCGTGTGCTGGACTTCTTTACGGCATGCGCCGAGAGCAACAGCTGCGACAACCGTCGCAAGGATGACAGCGCTCTTCATCGTAGTCTCTCCTGTTTCAATTCAATGGCTTAGCCTGGCGGCGAACCGAGCCCCCGAAAGGTCCACACGGCCACATCCCCACGTCGGCATTTACCAACTTCTCGCCTATCGGCAGGCCTCACCCGGATCAAGGAATGTCCCCCAACCGCAACGGGTTTGGCACTCAGAAGGTGCGAAAATACAACGCGAAATGGGATGGCCCGTTCTCGCCTCCAGACATGAGGTTGCGCGCGTTCCCACGCGGTCACAGGAGGACAAACGCACCCACACAATGGGCGTTGATTCGGTTAATACAAACCGAATACTGCGGCCGACACACGTGCAGATAAGTGGCGATGCCGCCACACAACTTGGCCGTATGCGGAGTTAGCTCAGCAGCGGCGACCAGGCGGGGTCGGACGCGAACGACGGCGTCGGCACGGTGCGCTCGTTATAGCCGGTCAGGTCGACCGTGTAGATCTTCGGGCCACCTTTTGCGCCCGGGCTTTCGCGAAAGAACATGAGCACGCGACCGTTGGGCGCCCACGTCGGGCCCTCGTTGTGAAACCCCTCAGTCAGGATGCGCTCGCCGCTGCCGTCGGGTTTCATGACGCCGATCAGGAAGCGGCCGGCATACTGTTTGGTGAAGGCGATGTTGTCGCCGCGCGGCGACCACACGGGCGTCGAGTACCGCCCCTCGCCATAGCTGATGCGGCGTGGCTGCCCGCCAGAGGTCGACATAACGAAGAGCTGCTGGTTGCCCGTCCGGTCGGATTCAAACACGAGCTGGCGGCCGTCCGGCGCATAGCAGGGCCCGGTGTCGATACCGGCGCCCTGGGTGAGCGGCCGCAACTGACGGCTGCCGAGTTCCATTTCGGCAAGGCTTGCGGCGCCGCCCTTCTGCAGGCTCATGACGATCCGCCGGCCGTCGGGCGAGAACCGCGGCGCAAACGTCATGTTCGGGAAGTTGCCGACAACCGTCCGCTGGCCGGACCGCAGGTCCATCAGGATGACCTTCGGCTGGCCCTGCGTGTAGGCCATGTAGGTGATCTGCTGCTGCGTCGGGCTGAAGCGCGGTGTGAGCACCAGTTCCTTCCCGTTGGAGAGCAGCCGGACGTTGAAGCCGTCCTGATCCATAATTGCCAGTCGCTTCAGCCGCTTCCGCTTTGATCCGGTCTCATCGATGAACACGATGCGCGTGTCGAAGTATCCGCGCTCCAGCGTGAGCTTCTCGTAGACCTGGTCCGCGATCATGTGCGCGATGCGCCGCCAGCTCCGGAGCCCAGTGCCCAGTTCCTGGCCCGCAAGCGGCTTGCCGAGCACGACGTCCCACAGCCGGAACTGCGCTTGCACGCGCTCGCCTGACCGCTGCACCTGGCCGACAACGAGCGCCTCGGCGCCGATTGCCCGCCAGTCGCTAAAGCGCGGCGTCGCATTGATGCTGACGATCTTCTCGATGAACGCCGACTTATCGAGCGGGCGGAACAAGCCCGAGCGTTCAAGGTCGGCTGCGACGACTTCCGCGATCTGCCGGGTGAGTTGCGGGTCATTGCCAACGAAGACAGGCACCGCGATCGGCCGCGGGCGAAGGTTTGCTTCGTCGATGCGGACGCGGGTCTGCGCGGCGCCTGGCGTCCAGAGGCCAGCGACTGGCGCTGCGAGCGCGGCGGCCCCAAGGGCTGCGCCGGACTTCAAGAGCGTGCGTCGCGAAGGGGAAGACGAAGACATCGAGGCAGACCTCATCAGGTCGGATTAGGAGCACAGCCCGCCGGCGTGCTCGGAGCATATCAGTCCTAGTTGCACCATGTGCGCGCCGCTAGCCCGATGGCAGAGCCGCGCAGGAACGAATACTCAGAACATCTTATTCGGGTCGAACGTGACCACCATGTGGTCCCATCCGCCCTTGTAAAGCCGCTTCGGAAGATCATAGGGCGCGCACTGAATGAGCGCGCGCAGCGCACTGTTGGCAGCGTCGCGGAATTGCGGGCCGCCGCGCATGTTGTCGATGCGCGGCCGGCCGTCGAGTTCGCCATTCGGCTTCAGCTTCACGATCACATCGACGACGAGGTCCTGCGCGCCTTCGAGCCCGGCGTTGATGTTCCAGCAGCGGGTCGTCTGCTGCTTCATCATCACGCCGATCATGGACACTTCGCTTGCGGTCAGGCGGTCATCCTTGCCCTCCGGCGCACCGGCCGCAGCTCCGCGCGGCAGGTTCTTATCATCAGGCGCATCCTGCGAACCTGACGGCGCGCGCTGGTCATCAGGCAGCTTGTTGAGCAGCGCTGAAATGCGGCTCGCATCGAACTGCTTCTTCTTGCGCTCGGCTTCACGCCGCTTTTTGGCGTCCGCGAGCTTCTTGCGGCGGGCCGCTTCTCGTTTGCGCTTCTGCTCAGCAGCCTTCTTGCGCTTGGCCTCGGCGAGCTTCTTCTTGCGGGCGGCTTCCTTGGCCTTGCGCTGCTTTTCAGCCTCGGCCTTTTTCTTCGCTTCCGCCGCCGCTTTGCGCTTTGCCTCTTCGGAAGCCTTTGCCTTCGCTTTCTCGGCTGCGGCCTCGGCCTTGGCCTTCGCGTCCGCCTCGGCCTTGCGCTTCAGCGCGAGCGCGGCCGGATCGGGCTTTGGCGGGCTCAGGTTTGCGAGCTTGTCGGCAATCGGATCGGCGGCGGGCTTCGGTGGCGGCTTGGCTGTGTTGACGACGCGCGGGGCCGGAGGCTCGGCTGCTGCCGGCGGCGGTTTCGCCGCCTTGATGACCCGCTTCGGCGGTTTCTTTGCCTTCGATTTTTCGGCTTCTTTCGCGCGGCGCGTCTCAAGCTTCTTCGACGCGCGGTCGCCCTTCTTCAGGCGAACGAGATCGTCAGGCGAAATGATCGCAACTTCGACCGGGCGGATCTCGGGCTGTTTCAGCGGCGGCGCGGAGGCGAAGTTCAGCACCGCCCAGGCGAGGAGCCCTGCGTGCAGACAAATCGAGGCTGCCAATCCGAAATACACCGGCGCTCGCTACCCCCCGCTCTCGACTTCCGTCACCAGCGACAACTTCCGAAAGCCCGCATCCTTGATCCGCGCCATCACCTGCGCGACGACGCCGTAGTTCACGGCCTGATCACCGCGCACGAAGATCGGCTCATCCAGCCCGCCGCGGGCCTGAGCTACCGCTTGGAGCTTGGGTCCGAGCGCGTCCAAGTCAATCGGGTCTTTCTCCTCTTCGCCGAGAAAGACCCGCCCGCTGCGCGTTACCGAAACGACAACGGGTTCCTGGTTCTGCGTCTCGAGTTGCTTGCCAGTCGCCTGTGGCAATTCGAGGGGCACGCCGGCGGTCAGCAGCGGCGCGGTCACCATAAAGATGATGAGAAGGACGAGCATAACGTCGACGAACGGCGTCACGTTAATCTCGCTCATCGGCACGCGCGCCGCCCGTTTCGACCGCCGCCCGGCGCCCCCGCCACCACCGTTGAGACTTGCGCCCATGGCCGCTTAACTCCTGACGTCGATCTGGCGCGAGACGATCGCGGAGAACTCATCCGAGAACGCCTCAAGACGCTGGCTGAGCCGCGCGGCATCGGCTGAAAACTTGTTGTAGAAAATCACCGCCGGAATGGCCGCGACAAGGCCGATGGCGGTCGCAAACAGCGCTTCGGCAATGCCCGGTGCGACGACGGCAAGCGACGTGTTCTTAGACGTCGCGATTGCCTGGAAGCTCGACATGATGCCCCAGACAGTCCCGAACAGGCCGACGAATGGGGCTGTCGAGCCGACGGTTGCAAGGAACAGAAGCCGCCGTTCCAGCCGCTCCATCTCGCGGCTGATCGTGACATCCATCACCTTCTCGACGCGCAACTGAATGCCGCCAAGCGCGCGAATGCTGCCCTCGACGGAACGTTTCCACTCGCGCATCGCAGCCACAAACAGCGCGGCCATCGAGATCGAGCGCCCGCGCGAAATCGACCCGTAAAGCTCCTCCAGCGATTGGCCTGACCAGAACATCTGCTCAAAGCGATCCGCCTCGACGCGCGCACGGCGAAACGCGAGCAGCTTTTCAAAAATAATCGCCCACGACAAAACCGAGGCGAGCGCCAGCCCGAGCATCACCGCCTGCACGACGATGTGCGCTTCCATGAAGAGCTTCACATAGAACATGCTGTCCGCAGTTCCGTGCGGCAGCGCGTTCGAGACCAAGTCATCCATCCGGCGTCAAAACCCCCGTTCCCGCACGCGCTTCGACGGGCCGGGCGCAATGGCTCGGCCTGGACAGAAGCGCCGCCTGCTAGTTGCGGTGCTTTGCGGCTTATTTTCGACTTGATGTACTCAAGTTGAGCAGCTTTGCCTTGCGGTGTCGCTGCACCGCATCATTCACCCGGCGCGAATGCCGTGCGCAGGCCGGTGTTTATGCGCATCGGCTTGCCCTCAAGGCTCACGAGAACGACCTGCACGCGGGCTGTGAACAACGCGCGACCGGCGCGGCTCACCGTCTGCTGAAGATCAATCGTCGCGGCGCCGATGCTGGCGGGCGCCGTGTGGACGGTGAGCACATCGTCAATCCGGGCCGGCGCTTTAAAGTCGAGTTCCATCCGCCGGACCATGAAGGCCGCGGGCGCACGGCCGTCGCCACCGGTGATCAGTGCGTCGTGGTCGTTGCCGAGCAGGCGGAGGAAGTCCGACCGCCCGCGCTCACACCACCTCAGATACGTCGCGTGATAGACAACGCCCGAAAAATCCGTGTCCTCAAAGTAAACCCTGACCGGCAGGACATGCGCCGGCGACCCATCGGCCGCCGGCACGATCCGGCCTGCGATGTCCGGCCAGTCTTCTGGTGTCTCAGTCGGGCTTACCATTCGAGCGCATCCGCTGATGGCCGTATGGGTTCAAACGTGTGGCCGCGGAAGTCTGCGATGAGCGTCGCGGCGCCGAGGACATCTATTGACTGCGTTGCCGCCTGACGCGGGATTCGCCAGACGCACCCGTTGGCAGCAAACGTCAGGCGGTCGCTGTCAGACGTGTCCACCCAGTCGACGTACCCGTGCTTTGGCAGCTTGCCGCGCACATCAGCGACTGTTTCGCCCCACGTCTCAGGTCGGCGCACGCTCGCGAGATACTCTGACCAGAACGTCGGGCGGCCGCCAGCGACGTCCTCAAACGCTCGCAGCCTGAGCCGGTGCGGCCAGCGCGGCGCGTGAAGCTTTGGCGCGAGTTGGGCGCTTGGGTAATTGAGCACAATGTCTCTTTCGCCCGAGAAGTAGCCGCCACCCTGGTAGGGGCCGGAGACGGGCCAAATGGCGAGGGCCGTAAAGTTTGGCGGGCGGCTGATTGCGGTCCAAGCGCCGATCGACGGGTCGACCCCGTCTGGCGGCGCAGGCTTCCGGCTCGGCTGAAGATACTTCGGCACCTTGCGCTTCGGCCGCTTGCGACGCGGCGCGGGCCTCGACGCCGCCATCGGCTCGTAGCGATCGCCGCCATCGATGTCGGCCACGCGGGCCGTTGGCAACTGGGCCGTCCACTTCGCGCGGGCTCTCTCGCTCACTTGCCGCGCGCCGTAGAGGACGTAGCGGCCATCCGGCGAGACCGAGTGAAGCCAGACCTTGCCGGTCATCCACTGGCCGGCCTCAAACGTGTCTGTGTCGGTATGCCAGACGATCATCTGGTGGTGATAGTGAGGGCCGCGCCGAAAGATAACGGCGCGCGGCGCATCAAGCGCGTGCGCCACGGAGAGCCGGACCCAGGGTTCCGAACCGGCGCGCTCTGCTGGCTCTTTCTGTGGCTCATCAGGCATGGCGATAGTCTAGGCCGAGACGGGGCCGAGTTCGATGACGGTGAGTTCTGGCGGGCGGCCGAAGCGGACCGGCAGCCCCGAACACCCAAGCCCGCCTGAGATGATCATGTCGCGCGGCCGGCCCTTGCTATCGGCCTCCCGCTTGTGCCCGTACAGATATCGCTGACCGAACCGGGACGGCACCCGCGGCGCCCAGCCAAAGAGCTGCACCTGCCCGCCGTGCGTGTGACCGCTCAGCGTGAGCGACACGCGGCCCGGCACGTCGGGGAAGATGTCGGGTTCATGCGCGAGCAGGATCGCCGGCGCGTCATCCTTCACCTTTCCAAGCGTGCCCGGCAGATCGTCGGCGCCACCGAAACCGAAGCGGCCATTCTCGAGCCGTCGCTTGCGCCCCATCCAGAAGGCCCATTGGTCGCCGAGCCCGAGAAGCCAGAACGCATCGCGGCCCTTGCCAAGCTTCATCGCATCGTTGTGCAACACCGGAATGCCAGCGGCTTCGAGCGCCGCGCCGACCGGTGTCGGACCCGACCGCGCCCGCTGCACCGCCAGGCTCTCCCACCAGTCGTGATTGCCAAGGATCGCGTATGTGCCGAGCGGCGCTTCAAGCTTTGCAAGTTCCGCCGTCCAGTCCGCCTTCGGAACCTGCTTACGCACGAAACGGTGCCCCGCGATGAAGTCGCCAAGCAGGACGACGAGATCGGGCTTAAGCGCGTTGGCCGCCGCGACGATCTCCGCGACCCGCGAGGCCGGCATCCACGGCTCACACGTGTGCATGTCGGCAAGCGCGACGATCCTCAGAGCCTGCGTCTTCGGCCAGCCCGGCGGCGTGATGCGATACCGCACGGGCTTTAACCGGTAGGGCTCGATCGCGAACGCGTAGCCGCCGAACGTGATCCCGCTCGCAGCCAGCGCAACGGCACCTTTCAGAAGTCGACGGCGAGTGATCACGGGCAACGGATTTGGTCCTGCAAAATGGTAATGTGAAAACGTCTGAGCGGGGCCGATGCGATCAAGCGGTCTTGTCGTCATTGCCGGCAAACAGGTTTTCCTGCGCCGCTGCGGCTGAGGAGTCGCTTGGGCCGCCGGCCAGTCCGAGATGGCGGTAGGTCTTCATGGTCGTGATACGGCCGCGCGGTGTCCGCCCGATGAACCCCTGCTGCAATAGATAGGGTTCGACGATCTCCTCGATCGCGTCGCGCGGCTCGGATAGCGCCGCTGAGATTGTCTCAATGCCGACGGGGCCGCCGTCGTAGTCGCGCGCAACGCACGTCAGATATCGATGGTCGAGCGCGTCGAGACCGGCGCTGTCGACCTCCAGCATCTTGAGCGCGCGGTCGGCGACATCGGCGTCGATCGCATCCGCCTTCTCGACCGCGGCAAAGTCTCTGACACGCCGCAACAGACGGCCGGCGACCCGCGGCGTCCCGCGCGCACGTTTTGCGATCTCACGCGCACCATCCGGCTGCATTGGCGCGCCGAGGACGCGCGCGCCGCGGCTCACGACATGCTGCAATTCATCGACCGTGTAGAAGTTGAGCCGGATCGGAATTCCAAAGCGATCGCGCAGCGGCGTCGTCAGCAGCCCCGCGCGCGTCGTAGCCGCCACGAGCGTAAATTTCGCCAGATCAATGCGCACCGACCGCGCCGCCGGGCCTTCGCCAATAATGAGGTCAAGCTGGAAGTCCTCCATCGCCGGATAGAGGATTTCTTCGACGGCCGGATTGAGCCGATGGATCTCGTCGATAAACAGGACGTCGCGATCTTCGAGGTTTGTCAGGAGTGCTGCGAGATCGCCCGCCTTTGAAATGACCGGCCCTGACGTGGCGCGGAAGCCGACGCCCAGTTCCTTCGCCATGATTTGCGCAAGCGTCGTCTTGCCGAGGCCGGGCGGGCCTGCAAACAGCACGTGGTCAAGCGCATCGCCGCGCGACTTGGCCGCTTCGATAAATACGCGGAGGTTGGCGCGCGCCTGTTCCTGACCTGTAAAATCGTCGAGCGACTGCGGGCGCAAGGTTGCGTCCGCTGGCTCTCCGTCGCCGCGCTCCGCCGATACGATGCGGTCTTCCGCTTCCATGGACCAAGCTCGTGCGGCTGTTTGCGTCCACGGTCAAGGTTGCAGGGGCCGTTTCGACTGATGCTCGTCCCGCAGCCAGGGCTGAAGCGCCCACCGGCAGATAATCGCGGCTGCGATCGCCGCTGCCGTATACCCCGCCACCATCATGATCGCGTCGCTGGCCCGGTTCGCCGGACTGCGAAAGGCGATCATCCAGCCAACCGCGAATGCACCGGCCGTTGCAAGCGCTGTCAGCGCCGCGAACCGGTAGGTGACCGTTCCGTGCCGCCAGACGCGGAGACCAATGATCGTCGCTGCGGCCAGTGCCGGGATGCAGCCCAGGATCAATCCGAAAATCGAAGCAGCCAGCCCGATGCCGAGACCAAGGAATACATTCGAGATGCGCTGATCAAACGCGATCGTCGTGTCTGCGAGCCCGGCGAGGCCGATCATCAGACCGACCGCAACGGAGCCTGCAATCGGCCCGCCAATCAACGTCACGAAGAACGCAAGCCACCCGCGCCGCGCGTAGCGTTGCGCACCTACTCCGCTCTCCACTTCAGACGCGCCGGAGGATCCCGCCGCCGATGAGGACCTGACGCACGAGGATCGCAACAAGGCCCGCGGCAAACGCCATGTAGGCCATGAGACCGGTATCGGCGATCGGGATCATAAAGACCGCAATCGCAAACGCGAGGACGCCGCAAACCGCCGCCGTGATCGGCCCAACTGTCCCTGTCAGCAAGATCATCGGGAGCACGCCGAGGCCGGTCAGCGTTGCGGGCACAGCCGACCACACGAACGCGGCCACCGAGACCGGCGCGATTTGCCGGAAGGCATCTCCGATCGCCATCCCGGAGAACGGCTGCGGCGCAAACCCGCCCGCAACCGCAATCAGCAACAGGAGGCCCGCGGCGACGGCGCCGAAGAACGGCCCGACGAGCGTGTAAAACAGAAACGCCCAAATGCCCCGCTGCGCGTTTGATGCGCCTACTGCTGCCCGTTGGTCGGTCATTGTTGCCTGATCCATCTGTCGCGCCCCCACTTTCGCGCACCGCGCTGTGGCGTCGAGTGTTTCAGATTCGCGCAGGCAGCGCTCATCGGCGTGCGGACAACTCCCGCTTCTTGTTTTGCACTGCGTTCTCAAGCGCCTGCAAAAACTGCGATCGGTCACGGGCGGTGAAGGCTGCGTTGAAGTTGCCGCCCTCGCCGGTCTCGCGCATGTGCTGCTTCAGTTCGCGCATCGCGAGCGCCATGCCGATGCTGCCCTTGTCAAACGGCTTGCCGGTCGGGCCGATCGCCGCCGCACCCGCCTTCAACGCGCGGCTCGCGAGCGGAATGTCCTGCGTGATCACGATGTCAGCCGCGCCTGCGCGCTCAGCGATCCAATCGTCAGCGACGTCGGGGCCCTCTTCGACGATGACCCGCTGGACGAGCGGCCCTTCCGGCAGCCGCATATAGGCGTTGGATACAAACGCGACGCGCACGCTGTGTCTCTCGGCAACGCGCATCACTTCCTGCTTCACCGGGCAGGCATCCGCGTCGACGTAAATCGTGATCGTGTCTGACATGCGCCAAGCCTAACGCAACTCTTCGGCCGCGGGGCCACACGACTGGAATTCCGCGCGCTGATGGTCCACGCTACAGCAGGTATCGCGAGAGGCATTTGGAGAGACTGTCATGTTGAGTTTGAGTTCGGCTGCGGTGGCAATGGTCTGTATCGGTTGCCACAGCCTTGGACAAATCGTGCCCGCCGCAACTGAGATGCCTCAGCCGCAGCCGTTGGTCGAGCCGGCAATCACAGCGCCCGGCCCCCTGCCGATCATTCGCGCCCCCGCCGAGGCTGGCGACGCCCGCATCATCAAAGTTGCAACCCGCGCCCAGGCCCGGCGTGCCTGCCGTCGCCGCTACGGCAAACGCTTCCGCGGGCTCCAACGGCGTCGCGGTCGCTTCTTCTGTGTCTTCAGAAAGACGCGCAGCCAAGCCCGTCGTGAGTGTCGCCGGCGGCATGGAAAGCGGCTCATCCGCGTGCAGCTTCGCGGCGGCCAGTTCCAATGCGTCTTCCGCCGAACGCCGGCTCAGATTCGCGCGATCGCGAACCGACGCTGCCGAAACCGCTTCGGCGCGCGGCTGCTTAACGTCCGCGTTCAAGGCACGCGCTACACCTGCGTCTTCCGGCGCGCAGGCGGCGGCCAAGGCACAATCGACGAACCCGTCCCGCAGTAGAGGTTTTTAGGTCCAACCGCGCTGACGCGCGTTGGCACACGAGCCCGACCGCCATCCGCTGCGGCGCGCTGTGTTTTTTTGGTCCAACCTGCGCAAGCTTGGTTGGCACGCGAATCCGACCGCCACCCGCTGCGGCGCGCTACACTGGCCGATGGCCAGCTTCGTGCGCCTCGCTCTGGTCTTCGCGACGTTGGCGGGTGGCTGGCTCTCTTTTTGGTCCAACAGGGCAACAGCGCTGTTGGCACACGAGTCCGACCGCCATCCGCTGCGGCGCGCTACGCTGGCCCGTGGCC
>JBCBIY010000022.1:0-46536 GCA_038523925.1 Pseudomonadota bacterium
ACGGGCAAACAAAAAATACGCGCGGCGTAACCCGCCGCCGGTACAGGCAGCCGCAACCGATTGCAGGGCGCCAGCAGCGCGCAAGGAGCAGGCCAATAGGCCTGCGGATCGCGCGATGCGGTTAGTCTCGGACTCTAAGCGCCGTCGAGCGGCAGCGTGGACGGGCCCACAAAAAAGCTTAACCCGGGATGATTTTGCCTGGGTTGAGGATGTTGGTTGGGTCGAGGGCGCGCTTGATCTGGCGCATGACGCCGACGCCCGTGCCGAGTTCGGGCTCGAGGTATTTCGTCTTGCCCTGGCCGATGCCGTGCTCGCCCGTGCAGGTGCCTTCCATACGGATGGCGCGATCGGCGAGACGGCCGAGGAACGCTTCGATCTTCGCTTTCTCCGCTGCATCTGAAATGTCGAACACGGGAGACGCGTGGAAGTTGCCATCGCCGACGTGGCCGACGATTGGAGCGATCAGGCCGTTCTCCACGATGTCGGCCTTCGTCTCCAACAAGCATTCGGCAAGTCGCGAGATCGGCACGCAGACATCGGTCGCGAGCACATCCTTGCCCGGCCAGGTCGACCGAACCGCCCAGTACGCATCGTGACGCGCTTTCCAGAGCGCGCGGCGCTGTTCTTCACGCTCGGCCCAGTCGTAGCGGATGGCGCCTTCGCTCTCGGCGATGTCCTGGAACAGCCTGACCTGATCCGGTGCCGACACCTCCGTTCCGTGAAACTCCAGGAACAACGTCGGGCGCTCTTCGAAATCCGTCTTCGAATGCACGTTGACGGCGTGCACCTGGATCTCATCCAGCACTTCCATACGCGCGACGCCAAGCCCAAGCTGGATTGCCTGGATGACGGTGTTGCATGCCCCTTCAAGCGTCTTGAACGGGCAGACGGCTGCGAGGACCTTTTCCGGCACGCCGTACAGGCGGACGTTCAATTCCGTGATGATGCCGAGCGTGCCCTCGGAGCCGACGAGCAGCCGCGTCAGGTCGTAGCCGGCGGAGGACTTGCGCGCACGGCCGCCGGTCTTGACGACCGTCCCGTCGGCCATGACCGCCGTTACGTTCAAGACGTTCTCGCGCATGGTGCCATAGCGGACTGCATTGGTGCCGGAGGCGCGCGTCGCTGCCATGCCGCCGAGCGTCGCTTCTTCGGCGCCCGGGTCGATGGGGAAGAACAGCCCCATGTCGCGCAGATAGTCGTTCAACGCCTTGCGTGAGATGCCGGGCTGAATGGTGCAATCAAGGTCGCGCTCGTTGACCGCGATGACCTGGTCCATGCCGGTGAAGTCGAGCGAGAGCCCGCCGATCGGCGCGTTGACGTGGCCTTCAAGCGAGGTGCCGGCGCCGAATGGAATGATCGGCACGTTGTGCGTGCGAGCGACGGTGACAATGTCTGCAACGTCCTCGGTTGAGTGCGGCCAGATCACTGCGTCGGGCGGCTGGTTCTCCAGCCAGGTGAGCGTGTGCCCGTGCTGGCGGCGGATCGCTTCGCCGGTTTGCAGCCGGTCGCCAAACCGTTGCTTCAGGATGTCGATTGCGGTCGAGATGCCGTCGGCGTTGCGTTGCAGCGCGCCCGCTGGTTCCATCAGTACCATGGTGTTTCCTCATGCCCGCTTAGGGTGCGGATCTGCTGCTACCGGCTATCTTTATGCGCCCCGAGCTTAGCGCCGTTCGCGCCCGCCCGTCACGCCTAACCATTGCCAAATTGCCTCGCAGCCCCGCGTGGTCACGAAGTTGCACGATTTTCATTCCCAACTCCACGCGTGGACGCTAGGTCAGAGAACCTGCGGCTGGGGCGGCCGCGACCACTCAATTTCCGGGCTTTTGTTGCGGCGAGCCTGTCTTGCATTCGGTAACATTTACCGAAGGGGACTGACACGCATGCTGTTTTCAATTCGCACACGGTTTTCCGTCTTAGCCGCCGCGGCCCTTGCCCTTGTTGCAGCAGCCGCACCAGCAGACGCACAGCGGCGCGGCGAGCGCCTTTACATCCTCAAAGAAGTCCAGGTCGATCCCGCCGAGCGCCAGATCGAGATCGACATGCGCGATACGCGCGGTGCTGTGCGCGCGCTCCGGGTTCGCGCAAAGCGAGGTGCGATCCGCCTGTCGAATGTTCGCGTCAGCTACGCCGACGGCAGCGCCCACGATGAGACCCGCAACATCGACCTGTTGAGCGGCGAGCGCACGCGGCCGATGGACGTGACCCGCACCAATCGCTTCGTCGACACGGTGACGCTGTTCGTTGATGCCGATTGGCTCGCCAACCGAACGTCGCCGCGGCGCGTCACGATGCAGGTGCTCGGCCATCAAACGCGGCGCGGCCGCCGGGCACGCCGCCCGCAGGACCCGGCCCCGGTTGCAAGCTCAGAGGCACGGGAACAGAAGACGGCTGCGGCTGCGACCGAGAAGACCGAGACGGCAACGCCGGCTGCGACCGCGCGACCGGAGGCTGTCCTGGAAGTCGACGAGACGACCGGCCGTGGCGAAGTCTTGTTTGGCGCGCAACGCGTTGGCCTCGGCCTGGATCGCGACGTCATCCGCGTTAGCCCGAACATCGGCCGCTTCCGCCGTGTGCGCATGCGCGTCCTCGAGAACGACATTTTCCTTCGCCGCATCACGGTCAACTACAGCGACGGGACATCGGAAGCGCACGACGTCGAGGCAGAGGTTGCAAAGGGCAGCGTCACCGGCTGGATTGATCTGGCACAGGCGCGCTTCATCTCGAACGTCGAACTCGATTACCGCTCGAAGGCCAACTTTAAAGGCCGCGCACGCGTCGAAATCTTTGGCGACTTTGCCGAAGGGTGGCTCGGGCCGGAAGGCAAAGGGCGCAACTTCAATGACGGCTGGGTGCTGCTGGGTGCGCAAACGGCGGGCTTCGTCGGCTTCGACAACGATGTGGTCCCGGTCGGCCGCAATAAGGGCGGCTTCCGGCAGGTCCGCATCCGCGTGCGCGACCGTGCGATCACGCTCAACGAGATGCGCATCATCTATCCCGATGGCCGCTCGGACACGGTGCCGATCAAAGCACGGGTTGATGCCGGGTCAGCATGGGGGCCCATCGACCTCGAGGGCCGGAGCAAGCCGATCAAGGAAATCCGCGCGCGCTACCGGTCCCGGTTCTTTGACCGCAATGCCGTCGGCAAGGGTGCCGCCATCGTCGAAGTCTGGGGCCGTTACTAAGGCTGGTTGTTTCTCTCGCGCTTGTTCCGCGCTGGAGGTTTTTTTTCCCTCACGCTTGTTCCGCGCTGGCGCGCGGCGCTGCGTGGCGCGGCGCAATGCGCCGGGCCACGGTCGCGGCCTTGGACGAGGTTGTTTTTCTCACGCTTGTTCCGCGCTGGCGCGCGGCGCTGCGAGGCGCGGCGCTGCGAGGCGCGGCGCAACGCGCCGGGCCGCGGTCGCGGCCTTGGAAGAGGTTGTTTTTCTCATCCTTGTTCCGCGCTCACGCGCGGCGCTGCGAGGCGCGTCGCAACGCGCCGGGCCGCGGTCGCGGCTTTGGAAGAAGTTTTTTCTCTCACGCTTGTTCCGCGCTCACGCGCGGCGCTGCGTGGCGCGGCGCAACGCGCCGGGCCGCGGTCGCGGCCTTGGAAGAGGTTGTTTCTGAAGGACGGAACACCGGTGAGCGCGCCGCGCGCCGATCGGATTGTCCGCACACGACTGTCTTCATTTTGACGTCCCCTCGCCCTAAGCTTCCGTCAGACCGGCGACAGACCGGACGCAAACGGGAAGACAACACCATGAAAACCAAGGCCCTGGCAGCGGCGCTGGCCATGGTTGCCGGAGTATCGGCAGCTAGCACCGCGCTTGCGCGAAGCAACGACTGGGAGCGGATCAGCCGCCGCATCATCCCGAAGCAGCTCATAACCGAGACAATCGTCCTCGGCCGCGAGGTCGGCCGGTTCAGCCGCCTCCGCATCCAGTCCGACCGCGGCAATCTCGTCATCCGCGGGATCAAGGTCCGCTTCGGCAACGGCCGCACGCGGGAGCTGTTGGACGAGCGCCGTGTCCGCCTTTCAGCAGGCGAACAGCGCGACTTCGACCTGCCGGGCAACCGCCGCTTCATCGACCGCATCGAACTCAGCGTGCGCACCCGCAACAACTCGCGCCGCAACGCCATCCTCGACCTTCAGGGCCGCAGCGTCGGCGAGACCCGCCCAGGTCGCTTCGAAGTGCTTGAGACGACGGAATACAATTCCGCGCGCGGCGTGCTCGACATTCCGATTGGCCGCGAAGAAGGCCGCTACACCGTCATCCAATTGCGCCCGCTCGACCGCAACGCGTTTGTCGAAAGCGCAGAGATCGTCTTCGGCAACGGCAAGAACCGGCGCGTGCGCATCAACCAGCGCCTCACTCAGGGCAACGCGAGCGGCGACATCGTCATCGCCAACCGGCGCGGTGCGCGCGCGATGCGCGGCATCCGATTGCGCATGCGCGAGACGAACCGGCCGCGGCTTGCACGTATGCAGGTACTCGGCCGCGACGGGCCCTACCGCGATCCGGACCGTGACTCTGCCGACCGCTTACCCGGCAACGGTGGCGGCGGCCGTGACTTCCGCCAGGTCGGCGACCGCAGTGCAGATCTCCGCGACGACAGCATCAGCGTCCCGGTGCGTATCAGCGACCGCGGCGCATTACGCATCCGGCCGGTCGGCGCCAACATCGAGTTGCGCCGCGTCACGGTCGAGTACCGGAACGGCGGCCGCAAGGTCTACCGCCTCGGCGAGCGCGTGCAGAACCGGACACCCTCAAGCCGCATCCGGCTTGGCGATGGTGAACGACGCATCTCACGCGTGCTTGTCTATGTCGCGCCGCGCCAGCGGCGTGGCACGTATGAGGTGCAGGTGCTGCAAGCGAGCAGCGGGCCGATCCGCCAGCCGCGTCCCCGGCCGCGGCCGCCGGCGCGCGACCCGGATATCGAGGTCGTCGAAGGCGGCTGGATGAAGCTTGGCGCAAAGCGCGCGCAGCTCATCACGAAGGACACCGATAGCATTTCCGTCGGCCGGCGGTTCGGGCGCATCGACCGCATTCGCTTAACCGTGCGCAAGAATAAGGTCCGTCTCTACGGGCTGACCGTGACGTACGCGAACGGCGAGACGGAATCGCTGCCCTTCTTCGGCAAGGTCCAGCGCAACGTCACCACCGACCCGATCGACCTCAAAGGCAAAGGCCGCATCATCGAGCGTGTCCGGCTTCGCTACCGCAGTGTGTTCAGTCTGCGCGGCGAAGGCATCGTCGAGATCTGGGGTCGGCGCGCGCGTGGCGACCGCAACCGCGATCCGCTGAAGAAGCTTGAGCGCACGATCCGCAGGGGCGTCCGAGACTTGCTGCGCGACAACTGATCACGCGCCCGCCTCTTGCGACGGCGGCTAAGAAACGGTCGTCGGCACGAACGCTTTCGCTCCCGGGCTTCCGTTGGCATACTCCTGTCAACGACAGAGTCCGGGAGCACATTCATGAAAACGCGCGCAGCCGTCGCCTTTGAAAAGGCGAAGCCACTTGAGATCGTCGAGGTGGATCTTGATGGGCCGCGCGAGGGCGAGGTCCTGGTCGAGATCAAGGCGACCGGCATCTGCCACACCGACGAGTTCACGCTGTCCGGCGCCGATCCCGAGGGCATCTTCCCGGCAATCCTCGGCCATGAGGGCGCAGGCATCGTCCAAGACGTCGGCCCCGGCGTCACGAGCCTGAAGCCCGGCGATCACGTCATCCCGCTCTACACGCCCGAGTGCCGCGAGTGCGACTACTGCCTCAACCCGAAAACCAACCTCTGCCAGAAGATCAGGTCGACGCAGGGGCAGGGCCTGATGCCCGACGGGACGAGCCGCTTCTCTTACAAGGGCAAGCCCGTGATGCACTACATGGGCACTTCGACATTCGCGAACCACACCGTGCTGCCGGAGATCGCGCTTGCGAAGGTCAACCAGGACGCGCCGTTCGATAAGATTTGCTACATTGGCTGCGGCGTGACGACGGGCATCGGCGCGGTGATCAACACAGCCAAAGTCGAGCCCGGCTCGAACGTAATCGTGTTTGGCCTCGGCGGTATCGGCCTCAACGTGCTCCAGGGCGCACGGATGGTTGGCGCGAACATGATCGTCGGCGTCGACATGAACAACGACAAGAAGTCGTGGGGCGAGAAGTTCGGCATGACGCACTTCGTCAACCCGAGCGAGGTCGACGGCGATTTGGTGGCACACCTCGTCGAGCTGACAGATGGTGGGGCCGACTACACATTCGAGTGCATCGGAAACGTCGAGGTCATGCGGGCTGCACTTGAAAGCTGCCACAAAGGCTGGGGCGAGAGCGTCATCATCGGCGTTGCTGGCGCCGGCAAGGAAATCGCGACCCGCCCATTCCAGCTCGTCACCGGCCGCGTTTGGCGCGGTACGGCGTTCGGCGGCGCAAGGGGTCGGACCGACGTGCCAAAGATCGTCGACTGGTACATGGACGGCAAGATCGACATCGACCCGATGATCACCCACACCCTGCCGCTCGAAGACATCAACAAGGGCTTCGACCTCATGCACGAGGGCAAGTCGATCCGCAGCGTCGTCGTCTTTTAGGGCGCATCCACTTGAGGCGGTATCGGCGGAGCGGACGGACGCAATCGGCAAATGCGATCATCCGAAATCGGATCCTTTGACCACACCCGAACGGGACCTGAGCTAGGAGGCTCTAAAGACGATTGCGACCGCGTCTAGCCTCGACCGGCAACTTGCAGGAGGCGACAGATGGCGACGTATGAATTGGCGGTCCCCGCACTGCCGGTGAGCGATGTCAGCAAGGCGTGTGCATTCTATCGGGACCGGCTGGGCTTTGCCGTCGGCTACCAGGCCGATCATTACGCGATCCTCGACCGAGACCGGATTGAAGTGCACCTTTGGCCCGCGACCGACACCGACTGGCAGGCGCGCGCGACGGCCGAGCCGATCAAGTCTGGCGCCGAGACCTTCCTTGCGGGCACAGCAAGCTGCCGCATCAAGACAGACGACGTCGATGCGCTGCATGCGGCTTGCGAAGGCCACGGTATCGTGCATCCGCAAGGCTCGCTTGAAGACAAGCCGTATGGGCTGCGCGAATTCACCGTGCGCGATCCCGACGGGAACAACGTGACGTTCTACCAGCGCATCGTCTGAACGCGGCCGATTACCCTGTCGGAGGCCCCGCTTGCCGGGCGCCGCGCCGCATGGCATGCCTGCTCGCCGACCCGGGCCTAAGCGGTCTTGCCGCGCCGGGTCATTGTCTAGTCAAGCAACGGGACTTCCATGGCTTTCCAACGCCAATCACTGCTCCATCCTGACCTCACCGGCCATTCGCGCGCAGCATCGCTGATGCAGTTTGCGCTGATCGCCGTTGCCGGTTCGATCCTCATGACGCTCGCTGCGAAGTTCAAGGTGCCGTTCGAGCCGGTGCCGATGACGTTGCAAACGCCGCTCATCTGCCTGATGGGCCTCGCGCTCGGCGCCCGTCTCGCCGGAAGCGCGGTCGCGCTCTATCTCGCGCAAGGCGCGATGGGTCTGCCGGTGTTTGCTGGCACGCCAGAGAAGGGCGTGGGCCTTGCCTACATGCTCGGGCCGACGGGCGGGTTTCTCGCAGGCTTCCTGCTGGCGGCTGTCGCCATTGGCTGGCTGGCGGACCGCGGCTGGAGCCGGTCGTTCCTGCTTGCAACGCTTGCCGCGTTCGCAGGCGTCGCGGTGATGTATGCCGCCGGCGGTGTTTGGCTGTCAGGCTGGCTCGCAATGATCAAGCAAGTCGCCGCGACAGACGCGCTCTCTAAGGCCGTCGCGGCGGGGATTGCGCCGTTCCTTGCTAAGGACCTGATCGCGGCGGTAATTGCCGGTCTCGCGGTGCCACTCGGGCTGTCAATGATGGGCCGGCGCTAAGCGCGCCGCCCGCGCAACTGTAGCAATCGGACAAACAAAAACGGCGGGGATCTTCCCGCCGTTTCGCATTCTGATCTGTCGTCCGCCGTGCCGCTTACGCTGCTCGCGCCGCGACCTCATTGGGCCGCGCCACATCGGGGCGAGCCGTCCGGGCCGCATCTGCGGCACGCTCAACTGTTGCCGGCGCCCGCGGCAGGATCTGCTCGACGCTTGACCAATCCTCGATCGTCGGCACGCTGCTTTCGGCCGGGAAGCCGAAGCACTGCGCCATCCGCTGGCCCGTCGTCGCGTAGTCCTCGAACGCCTGCAGCCAATAGCTGGCCGTCAGCGCCATCAGATCGTTCGGATCGCGGCACTGCGCCATCTGAGCCGGCAAATCCATATTTGCTTTCATACGCTTGGTGACGAAGCCGCCGGCTTCGATGTGGGCGCGCATAACCGATCGCGCCGTAGGCTGACCGGCCCGCACGGCCTGATCCACACCATTAAACACAGGCTTCGCCGCCAACGTCGGCAGCGCACTGGACGCAAACTGATGATAACCAAAAATCATGGAACGAAACCTCCGCTTTGCCGCGGCGCGTGATGCGGCGGTCCCTCAATGGCATCCGCGCCTTGACGCACACTTAAGTAAGTGTCGGAGCCTGGGCTAGGCCGAAAGGCGACCAACCTATGTCGCTAGGACATAATGCTACAGCAGCGATCCCTCGTCGGACTTTCTGCTCTTATCTGCTGAGACAGTCTCAATCATTCCGAGCACGGTTTCGAGCCGGTCGGCTTCCTCGGCCGGCTTGTCCCAACGGATCCGATGGATGCGCGGAAATCGCATGGCGACGCCCGACTTGTGCCGCGTCGACTGGTGCACGCTGTCGAACGCGACCTCGAGGACGAGCCCCGGCGTGACCGAGCGCACAGGCCCGAACCGATCAATCGTATTGTTGCGCACCCAGCGGTCGAGCTTGCGCAGCTCTTCATCGGTAAAGCCCGAATAGGCCTTGCCGACGGGCACGAGGCTCTCGCCGCCGTCCGCGTCCTCCCGCCAGGTGCCGAACGTGTAGTCGGAATAAAACGACGACCGCTTCCCGGAGCCGCGCTGCGCGTACATCATCACGCAATCGAGCGTGAGCGGCGCGCGCTTCCACTTATACCAGTGGCCCTTCGGCCGGCCGGCGAGGTAGGGGCTGTCCTTCCGCTTGAGCATCAGGCCTTCGATGCCGATCGCGCGCGTGCCGTCGCGGATTTCGGAAAGCTCGTTTTTCTCGCGCACGTCGACCATCTCAGAAAGGTCCGTCCGCGGCGGCGCGATCCGCTGGTGCCACGCTTCAAGCGCTGCCCGGCGTTCAAGAAATGACAGCCCACGCAGGTCCTCACCCTCCAGCATCAGCGCGTCGTAAAAGCGGATATGCGGCGGGTATTCGCGGCGGAGCTTCGGGCCGATCGACTTGCGATTGAGCCGCTGCTGCAAATCATTAAACGGTGCGACGACGCCATTGCGCAGGACCAGCAGCTCACCGTCGAGCACCGCTTCGAACTTGAACGCCTCCAGCAGGTCCGGGAAGCTTTGGCCGATATCGTCGCCCGTGCGCGAGTAGAGCCGGATCTCGTCACCCGCGCCGGCCACCTGTACGCGAATGCCGTCCCACTTCCACTCGGCTGCGAATTGAGAGAGGTCGAGCCCGACCCAGTCAGGATCTTCAAGCGGATTGGCAAGCATCATCGGCCGGAACACGGGCGCGCCGGAAATGTCGGGCGGCGGCGCGTCGCCATCGAGCCAGGCAAACAGGTTCGCGTAGGGCGGTGTCAGCCCGTGCCAGACCTCCTCGATGTCGTCGACGTTGCGCGCGAACGCGGCTGCGAGCGCGGTCTTTGCAAGCCGCGCTGAGACGCCGACGCGCAGCGCGCCGGTCAACAGCTTCAAGAGCGCCCAGCGTCCGGTTGCATCAAGACCGTCGAGCCATGTCTCGAGTTGGGGCCCGAGCCTGGACCTATCGATGATCGCGAGCGTGTCGGCGATTTCAGCAAGCGTCGGCGGCTCGGGCGGATCACCAATGTCGACGACGCCGGTCTCCCAGACGAGGGCAACCGTCTCCGCGGTATCGCCCACGTAGTCGCGCGACAGCCGGAACAGCTCGGGGTCGAGGCGCGGCGCGACTAGTTCACTGAGCGTCCGCCGTACGGGAAACGAAAACGGCAGCCCGTCCGTCAGCGCTGCGAGCGCCCAGCCGCGATCCGGATCAGGCGTCGCGCGGAAGTAGTCGCCGAGCAGCTTGATCTTTGCGTTGCGGCCGGGCGTGAAGACGAGGCGGTCGAGCAGCATCGCGAAGGCCCTCATGCCGCCTCCTCCTCATCGCGGCCGACAAGGCGCAGCGCGCGACCCTTCAGCCCCATGAGACCGAGCTGATGGACCAGCGCATCTTCGCGACCGTGCGTTACCCACACCTCGTGTGCGCCAGTCTCCTGGATCGTTTGCAACAGGTCCGGCCAGTCCACGTGATCGGAGACAATCAGCGGCAGCTCGACGCCGCGCTGGCGGGCCCGGCCGCGCACGCGCATCCAGCCGGACGCAAAGATCGTGACCGGATCGGTCAGCCGCCGCGACCAGCGATCCTGCAGCGCCGACGGTGGGCACATGACGATCTCGCCCGGCAGTTTGTCAGTTGCCTCGCTCACGTGTTGGCAGTCGCCAAGGTCGATGCCGAGCTCCTGGTAGAGCTTCGTCACGTTGACCATCGCGCCATGCAGCCAGATCGTGCGGTCGTAGCCGGCCTCGCGAATGTGGCGGATCAGCCGCTGGCACTTGCCGAGGCCATAGACGCCGACAAGATGTGTCCGGTCCGGGAAGTCGGCGAGCGAGCGCAACAGCTTTTGGACCTCACCGGCGGCATCTTCATGCTTGAAGACCGGCAAGCCGAACGTCGCTTCAGTAATAAAGAGGTCGCACGGCACAACTTCGAAGGCAGCACACGTCGGATCAGTCTGGCGCTTGTAGTCGCCGCTGACGACGGCCGTCCGCCCGCGATACTCAAGCACGATCTGCGCGCTTCCGAGCACGTGCCCTGCAGGCGCCAGATGCACGTCAACGTCGCCGATGCGCTGGACTTCACCGAGGCTGAGCGACTGAAACGACCCGGCGCAGTCCTCGCCCATGCGCGTCTTCATGATCGCGATCGTCTCGGGCGTCGCGAGGACCGCGCCGTGGCCGGGGCGCGCGTGGTCGGCGTGACCGTGCGTGATGATCGCGCGGTCGACTGCATGATGCGGGTCGATGTGGATGTCAGCCGGCGCGCAGTAGAGCCCGGCCGGCGTCAGATGCAGCCAGCTCTCGAACACATCCGGATTGAGAGACGCAGGCATCAGGCGCGCTCGCAGTCAAAGGGCCAGAAACCCGCAAAGGTCCTGACTTGTTCTCGTTGACAGACTAACTCCGACAAGTTGTCCTCTGAATGTCCACAGGATGTGTACGGAGTTGTGTGCGGCATGAACGGGGCGTGGACGCGTCGCATGGGTCTGCCTGCGTTTGCTTACGTGGCTCTGGCTGCGTCCGGCTCACTTGCGTCCGCCGACAGCGTATCGAAACCGCCGTCGTCTGAGATCTGGGCCGGCGTCGCAGCCCGGACCAACTCCTGGGCAGCCTACACCGGAACCACGTTCGCACTCTCCGGTTCCCTCGCAGACCCCGGCTGGCGGCTCCGGCTCAGCGGCGGGATGGGCGAATTTGAATATGGGCGGACCCGGAACGGCGTGGCCGAGACCTATCGCGCGCGGACGACCTTTGGCGATGCACTTGTCGGCTACCACCTCCAGCTCGGCGCGACGACGGCGAAGCTGTTCGCCGGCGCGACGCTCGCAAGCACAACGGTGAAGCCGCCCGACCCGGACTTCGACCACGCGCGAAGTACGCTCGGCGCCAAGGTGCGTCTTGAGACCTGGACGCGGCTGCCAGCGAACTTCGTATTCAAATTCGATGTCGAGGGTGGGCAACTCTTTGAGCGGCCACGCAAGGTCAACATCATCCGCGCCGATGCGCTGCTCGCGTATGAGGTCTCGCCCGATCTGCGCATCGGGCTGGAAGCGGCTTATCATGAACAGGATCCCTACCGCGCATTTGAGGCGGGCGGCCACGTCTCGTTCGGCTTTTACTTTGGCTCGCGCATCGACGTGTCGGCTGGCTACGTCCGGGATGAAGATAATGACGGCGTTTACGGACGCGCCTCGCTGCTGTTCAAATACTGAGGCCGAGCAAGATTCGGCTTTGCGAGAGGCCGGCCATGAAGACGCTTCTGGTTCCGATCGAAGATCACGATGGCGCCGGCGCGGTCCTTGCCGCCGCGCGAACGTTCGCCGCCGCCCATGACGCGAAGATTGATGCCGTTGGCATGCGGCTCGTGCCCTATCAGGCGGTTGGCGCAGAACCGATCGTCGCCGTCAGCCTGCCCGCCGCGGACGAAAACGTGACAGAAATCGCGCGCCGCATCCGCGAGCGCTTCGAGCAGGCAGCAACGGGGGCGCAGGGCAACAGCGACCGCATCCGCTGGCGCGGCGGCGACCCGCTGGAAGACGCAGACGTCGCCGAACTCGCCCGCGTCTACGACATGACGATTATCGGACGGCCGGTGTCATCTGGCGAGGGCCCGCGCATGTCGAGCCTCGAAACGATCCTGTTCGACAGCGGCCGCCCGATCCTGATTGTCCCACCCGGGCCGCCACCGCCGCACATCGGCCGCCACGTCGTCATCTCCTGGAACCGGAGCACCGAAGCAGCCGAGACCATGACGGCTGCGATGCCGCTCGTGAAAGCTGCCGAGCAGGTCACCATCCTAACCGTTGCAGGGGGAACGGTATCGGGCCCGGACGCTGCGGCGCTCAAAGACTATCTCGCCGTCCACGGTGTCGAAGCCCGCGACGTCACCGACGACCAGGGCACGCGCGCAAAGCCCGGGGCGGCGATCCTCGATTTTTGCAAACGCGAGGGCGCGGACCTGCTGATTAAGTCCGCCTACACCCAGAGCCGGCTGCGCCAGATGGTGTTTGGCGGCGCAACCAGCACGATCATCAGCAATACGCACCTGCCGGTATTTATGGCGAACTGACCGCGCGGCACGTCGGACCGGCTCCGGCGGAAAAGAAGTCCCAGCCGGCCTGTAAGCCGGGTTCTGTCCGAAGCAAGCTTCGGGGTGACCATTCATCTGGGAGGCCCATTGCTGAGCCCCTCGAGCAACCAACCCGGGCGGCAATCCGGAAACTGATCTTGCGCCAGGCGAACCCGCGCACGGCCACCCCTATTTGGTCTTGCTCCCGGTGGGGTTTACCGCGGCCGCGACGGTTGCCCGCCGCGCGGTGCGCTCTTACCGCACCCTTTCACCCTTACCGATGGTGCGAACACCGCCGGCGGTTTGCTTTCTGTGGCACTTTCCCTGGGGTTGCCCCCGGCGGCCGTTAGCCGCCACCGTGTCTCCGTGGAGCCCGGACTTTCCTCTCTGACCAGCAGAGCGGCCACCCGGCCGACTGGGATCGCGACAAAGCCGCGTCGCCCGCGATGCGTCAAGTGTCGCAGCCATCCCAGTGTATTGCACCGAAGCACGCTATATCAGTTGCATGACCCCGGCCCGCGATAGGTGAGCCCTGATGCAGAAGCCGCTGATTGACAAGTTTGAGACCGCGCCGGATCGGCCGCTGGTGATGCCGGTCCCACGCGATGAAGCCCGCATTGTCCGCGAGACGATTGAGGCCCTGGCGCTGACGCCCGCGAGCCGTACCGCGATTTCGAACGAAGCCGCAGCGCTCGTCGCGCACGTCCGCGCCGAAACCCATCCGACGATGATGGAAAGCTTTCTCGCCGAGTACGGCCTCTCGACGGAGGAGGGCATCGGTCTGATGTGTCTCGCCGAGGCGCTGCTCCGCGTGCCCGATGCCGGGACGATTGATGAGCTGATCAGCGACAAGATCGAGCCCGGCAACTGGATGGCGCACCTCGGCCACTCGAGTTCCGGGCTGGTCAACACCGCGACCTGGGCGCTCATGCTGACGGGCAAGGTGCTCGACGATGACCATCCGGGCGTCATCGGGCTTCTGCGCGGGGCGGTCCGACGTGTGGGCGAACCGGTGGTGAGAGCCGCCGTCGCGCAGGCGATGAAAGTGCTCGGCGCGCAATTCGTCCTCGGCGAGACCATCAGTGATGGGCTTGCGAACGCGCGATCGCTCGAGGCGAAGGGGTACACGTATTCCTACGACATGCTTGGGGAAGCCGCGCGCACGGCCGCCGACGCCGAGCGGTACTTTGAGGCCTACGATCAGGCCATCACAAGCATTGCCGCGCGCGCGACCGACGACATCCGATCGAGCCCCGGCATCTCCATCAAGCTTTCGGCACTGCACCCGCGCTACGAGTTCCGCAAGCGCGAGCAGCTTTTCGATGAACTGACGCCGCGGGTCTTGCACCTCTGTCGCCGCGCAGCCGACGCCGGGATCGGTCTCAACATCGATGCGGAAGAAGCCAACCGGCTCGAACTCTCGCTCGAAGTGGCGGACGCCGTTTTCGCGGACCACAGGTTTGCGGACTGGGAGGGCTTCGGCGTGGTGGTCCAGGCCTACGCCAAACGCGCGGGCGATGTGATCGACTGGCTTGATGAGCGTGCGCGGGATCGCCGCCGACGGATCATGATCCGCCTGGTCAAGGGCGCTTACTGGGACACTGAAGTCAAAGCGGCTCAGGTGCTCGGCCTCGACACGTTTCCGGTGTTCACCCGCAAGGCCCACACCGACGTCAACTACCTCGCCTGCACAGAGCGCCTGACGGCCGCGCGCGACCGCATCTACGGCCAGTTCGCGACGCACAACGCGCACACCGTCTGCGCCGTCCGCGCGATTGCAGGCGACACCGAACGCTACGAATTCCAACGCTTGCACGGCATGGGCGAGGCACTGCACGAAGCCGTCCGCGAACAACACGGAACCCGATGCCGGATCTATGCACCGGTCGGTGCGCATCGCGACCTGCTCGCCTACCTCGTCCGCAGGCTCTTGGAGAACGGTGCCAATAGCTCGTTCGTCAATCAGATCGTCGACGAGAGCTTGCCACCTGCCGTTGTGGCAGAAGACCCGATCACGGAAGCGCTCGCAGCCGGCCCGACACCGAACCCGCACATTCGCCATCCGGCAAAGCTTTACGGTGACCGGCGCCGGAATGCGCGTGGGTATGACGTGCAGGCACCTGAAGATGCCGAAGAGCTCCGGGCCATGCGCGCGCCTCACCTTGGCGAGACGTGGACCGCTGCCCCGACGATCGCGCGCGCCGACGACGGGCGGCGCGCTGTCACGATCCGCAATCCGGCGGATCAAAGCGATGTCGTCGGTGATGCGACGTTTGCCACAGCCGCCGATGCTGATGCGGCAATTTCCGAGGCGCGCGAAGCAGCGGCCGCTTGGTCGGCGACACCTGCTGCTGAACGCGCAGACGTTCTTCGTCGTGCAGCCAAGCTCTATGAAGAACAAAGCGGTGCGTTCCTCGCCATCCTCGCCCGCGAAGCTGGCAAGACGCTCGACGATGCCGTGGGTGAAATCCGCGAGGCCGTCGACTTCCTCCGCTACTACGCCGCCGAGATCGAACGCCTCGATCGCGTCGACCCACGCGGCGGCCGCGGCGTCTTCGTCTGCATCTCGCCGTGGAACTTCCCGCTTGCCATTTTTACGGGCCAGATCGCAGCCGCACTTGCGGCCGGCAACGCTGTTGTCGCAAAGCCTGCCGAGCAAACGCCGCTCATCGCCGCGCGCGGCGTGGCGCTTCTCCATGAGGCCGGCGTGCCGGGGCAAGCGCTGGTCCTCCTGCCTGGAGACGGCGGCGATGTTGGCGCGGCTCTGACCTCCGACCCGCGCGTGGCCGGCATCTGTTTTACAGGCTCCACCGAGACCGCGCAGATCATAAACCGCGCGCAAGCCGCGCATGCCGCGCCCGATGCGGTGCTGATTGCCGAGACCGGTGGGCTTAACGCAATGATCGTCGATTCAACTGCCCTGCCGGAGCAGGCCGTCCGCGACATCCTCGCGTCCGCCTTCCAATCAGCAGGTCAGCGATGCTCGGCGCTCCGCATGCTCTATGTCCAAGATGACATCGCCGACGGGCTGCTTGAGATGCTGACCGGCGCGATGGCGGAACTGGATGTTGGCGATCCGCGCGCACTTGCGACCGATGTCGGCCCGGTCATCGATGACGACGCGCATGCGACGCTCGCCGACTACTGCGAGGCCGCGCGTGCTGACGGCCGCGTGATCTTCCGGGCGCCGGTCGCCGACGCCGGGCGTTACGTGCCGCCCACGCTCATTCAAGTCAGCGGCATCGAAGCGCTCGATACGGAAATGTTCGGCCCCGTCCTGCACGTCGCGCGGTTCGAGCCCGAGGCGCTGAGCGATGTCGTCGCAGCGATCAACGCGAAGGGTTACGGGCTCACGTTTGGCCTGCACACGCGGATCGACGATCGGGTCGATGCCGTCGTAGACAAGATTAATGTCGGCAACGTTTATGTGAACCGCAATCAGATTGGCGCCGTCGTCGGCGTCCAACCGTTCGGCGGCGAGGGCCTGTCCGGCACCGGACCCAAGGCCGGTGGGCCGCATTACCTGCACCGTTTCCGCGCGGCCGATGACACACGAGGTGCAGCGGGCGCCGCCGCGCTACCGATTGCAGCGACCGCGCGCGCAACCGATGCTGACGCGCTCCAGTCTGCCCTTGCGCAGCTTGCAGGCGCGCCGCCGGCACTGCCCACCGAGCTCCTAGGGCTAGCGCGTTCTATCCTCGGCGACGGGGCGGACAGCGCTGCTGCGAGCGCGGTTGAAGAGGCTGCCGCCACGTTCGCGCGCCACTGGGTCCTGCCAGGCCCAACGGGAGAGACCAACCGCCTCGGCCACGCGCCACGCGGGACGATCCTGTGCCTTGGGCCCACGGAAGCCGCACTCCGCTTCCAGGCCGCCCGCGCGATCGCCGCCGGAAACCGTGCCTTGCTCATCACCGCAACCGATCAGCCTTTGGACCTGCCGTCATCGGCTGCCGCTCAACTGACCGGCCCGCTCGCAATTGCAGCGCTCAAAGTCGCGCGCCCGTTTGCAGCCGTCTGCATCTCATCGGCCACCGGTGAGGATGCCCGTGCACTCCGCCAGGCCCTCGCCGACCGCGACGGATCCATCGTGCCGCTCGTCGGTGATCGTGACCCGCACGCACTGCTCATGCTCGAGCGCCATCTCTGCGTCGACACGACCGCCGCCGGCGGCAACGCGGCCTTGCTTTCAGCGTCTGAAACACGTGAGGCACCAACCACGGCAGCTCAGCCCGCACCGGCCTAGAGGTTATCGTGGCCGTCGGAGCGGTCTCAGCCAATTGATGCCGCGAGCAAATGTGAACCTGAACGGATCTAGCCAAAGCGTCATGAAAGTCGTCTAACTCAGAGCGAGCCGGATGCGGTCGTACGCGCCGGTGAAGCGACAGTTGCAAACACGGCGCCTCATGAAACGTAATCGCTACGCGAAGATTGTCGCGACCCTCGGTCCCTCAAGTTCGACGCCGGAAAGAATTCGCGACCTCTTTGTCGCCGGGGTCGACGTGTTCAGGCTGAATTTCAGCCATGGCACGCAGGACGATCACCGCGAACGCCACCGCGTGATCCGCACGCTCGAGGAAGAGTTCGGCCGTCCGATCGGCATCCTGGCCGATATGCAAGGGCCGAAGCTGCGTATCGGAACGTTCAAAAACGGCAGCGCTGAACTCATCATCGGCAAGTCGTTTCGCCTGCTGCTCGACGACGTCGATGGTGATGAGACGCAGGTCTCGCTCCAGCATCCTGAAATTTTCGCAGCGCTCAGCCCCGGTGAAGACCTGCTGGTCAACGACGGTCGTATCCGGCTGAAGGTCACCGGCAACACCGGCCGCGTCATCGACACGCTGGTCGCGGCCGGCGGGACGATCTCGGATCGCAAGGGCGTCAATGTTCCGGGCACGGTCCTGCCGATCGACATCCTGACCGAGAAAGACCTCGCGGACATGGAGTACGCGCTCGGCCTCGGCGTCGAGTGGATCGCGCTATCGTTCGTGCAAAAACCGTCCGACCTCGAATACGCCCGCAAGCTTGTCAATGGCCGCGCGAAGGTCATGTCGAAGCTTGAGAAGCCGTCGGCCATCGACAACCTCGACGAGATCGTCGACCTGTCGGACGCGGTGATGGTTGCGCGCGGCGACCTCGGCGTTGAGATGCCGCCTGAACTCGTGCCCAAGCTCCAAAAGCAGATCATCGCGGCCTGCCGGCGGAGCGGAAAGCCGGTCATCGTCGCAACGCAGATGCTGGAATCGATGGTGCACGAGCCGGTGCCGACCCGCGCGGAAGCCTCCGACGTCGCAACTGCGATCTACGGCGGCGCGGATGCCGTCATGCTGTCGGCTGAATCAGCGGCCGGCGCGTATCCAATTGATGCCGTCGCCGTCATGAGCCGGATCATCAAAACGACAGAAACCGATCCGGACTACGAAAAAATCCTGCACGCCTTCGTGCCGCAGACCGAACCGGAAGACAGCGACGCAATCGCGTTTGCCGCCAGCGACGTCGCCGACAGCCGCGGCATCGCGGCGATCTCAAGCTTTACCAAGACCGGCTCAACCGCCATGCGCGTCTCACGCACGCGGACGATGGTGCCGCTGCTTGGGCTGACGCCGCTCGCACAGACCGCGCGGCATCTGGCGTTGGTGTGGGGCGTCCACTCGGTCCGAACGCGCGATGACGTGTCAGGCTTCTTTGACATGGTCGGCAAGTCGACCCGCATCGCCCGGCGCGAAGGCCTTGCCGAGAACGGTGATCGGATCGTGATTACCGCCGGTGTCCCTTTCGGCGAATCCGGCACAACAAACGTGCTGAGGATCGCGGTTGTTGGGGAACACGATAAGCCGCACCCCGAAACGAATTGACGCTGCAGCGCATGGCGTGAATTCTGCGTTGCTCATCACGGCATAGGCCGAGGTGCCAATGCGGCGGTTTGAGCACAGGACTTCACGACGCCGGGCCGGGTTCATTCCCGCCGCCGCTTTCGGCTGTGCCGTCGTCATTTTCGCAGCCGCATCGTCCGCAACCGCCGCCGGTACCGGCACACCCACTGCCGCGCCAGACGCATCGCCAATTCCGAAGCTCCTGCAATCGCAAGCGTCCGCGGCCCGGCTCCGCGCAGCCCTCGACCAGATCGTCGCCGCCGGTGCGCCGGCCGCAGTCGCATACGTCCGCGATGGGTCGCGCCGATGGACGGCGGCCGCCGGCGTCGCCGACATCCAATCAAAACGCACCGCCCGCGTGACTGACGTCTGGCGCGTCGCAAGCGTCACCAAGTTGATCGCGGCACATCTCGCCCTCGCGCTTGCCGACGAAGGCCGCCTCGACCTCGACGCACCACTTTCAGCCTACAACGGCCATCTCCCGCAAAAGCTCGGGCGGATCAGGGTGCGCGCCCTGCTCAATCACACCAGTCGGATTGCGGAGTACCTTGACCATCGCGTGCTCGGCGTCACCGCGCGTGGCATGGCGGCAAGTGCGCGCCGGCGGCCGGATATCGATGCGCTGGTCAACCGGGCTTTGATGCGGCCGCTGGTCGATGACCCAATGGCCGAACACCAGTACGCCAACACGAATTATGTGCTGCTCGAACACATCATCCAGCAGGCCGCCGGCGTCAGCTTCGAAGCGCTTGTGCGCGGCCGGCTTATTGAACCGCTCGACCTGAAGCGCGTCGGCTTTACGAGCGCCGACGGCAGTATCCCGCTGCTGCATCTCAACTCATACATCCGCGACGACACGCGCGTCGGCGGCCCGTTTTCATCCCGCAACAAGCTGCTGGATGTAACGACACATCCGTTCTTCCGCGGTGCCGATGGGGGGCTTTACGCGTCAGCTGCTGAAATCGCCCGTTTGCTCGACCGCGTCTTCCAGCGCCACGCGCGCGACGGCGCGCCACTCGGCCGCCTGACCCGGACCCTGCATTCCGACCACGATGGCTTTTACCGGTACGGCCTCGGCGTGATGGCCGTCGAGTTGACGTGCAAGCGCACGATCTATGGTCACGAGGGTCAGGATCTTGGCGGCTCGACGCTTGCGTTCGCCAATCGCGATAACTCGCGCCAGCTTGTCCTCGGCATCACGCTCAGCACGGACAACAACGAGCCGCTGTCCCGCGCAATCGAGCGGCTCCGATCCATCGTGTTCTGCAGCTAATGGTGCGGTGACTTGCGCGCGGCCACGCAGCTCACCAAACGCCTGCGCTGAGCCCGTTCGCGAGATACTGCCCGAGTGTCGGCGGGAAGTGATTGTGCGACGCCGCGCCTGCTGGTGCGCGCGCCGCCACCAGCTCACCCTTAAGCGCCGCTTCGGCTGCATCGAGCAAGAGCGGCAGACCGTGCGCCATCTGCACGAGCTGAAACGTGGCAAGACCGTCGCGGCGCCTCGCCAGCGGAACGCGGGACTGCGCGATGACAGCTCCGGTATCAACGCCGCGATCGACCAGATGCACGGTGACGCCGGCGGCCTCAGGCTCACCCGCCGCAAGCGCCCAATAGCCCGGATGCTGGCCGCGATACTGTGGCGTCAAACCGGCGTGGTAGTTGACGAACGGCGCCGGCACTGAGCTCAAAGTGTCAGGCCGCAGAAGCCGCGTGCCGTAAACGACGACCACCGGCGGCGCATACCGCTGAAGCAGCGCGATGGCGTCCGGGCTGTTGACAGACGCAACGTCGTGGCGGGCGTCCGGCTCAAGCCGCGTCCGGTCAAAGCCATGGATGCGGCAGATCTCATCGGCCCGCGCCGCCGACCGCCTTTTGCCTGCGCGCACGATCAGTCCGGCAAGCGCCTGGCTCGCGGCCGCCCGCGCGCCCAACAGCTTCCGCCGCCGCGCAAGGACGTCGCGTTTCGGTTCCGGTGGCTCGACGATGACGGCGGCCGCGGGAAACCGCGCGCGAAACCGATTGGCCACAATCGCCGCCATCGGTGTGTCGGCAATCAGCAGGACTGGTGCGCGCGCCGGCGGGCGATTGGCCATTCTCGCAACCTTGTGACTTCGTGGCATCGAAAGCGTCGCCGTCTGCGAAACGCCTTATTTTGGGGTCGCTCCGTGCACGATCGAGGCCAAGGTCCGCGCCGGCGGGCGCCGCGGGCTGAAACACCGCTCAAGTGTGCTCAGTCCGATACCAACGGGAGGGCGAATCAAACGATCCAGTGCGCTGACACTTCGGGAAGGGTTTCGTTAACCAACCTCCACCACGGTGACTTCTGACGACCTCAATGCGGCCTTGCGCCAACCGGCACCCCCTGCCGGTGTCATGGGAGACAACAGGATGATTTCAGGACGGCTCGGCCTTCCGGCGCTTGCGCTCGGCGTTTTCGGACTGGCAATCGGCACCGCCGGCTTCGCAACGGACGCGCAGGCGCAGTTTTCTTGGGGCGGCGGCAGCGGCGTCTATGACAGCAGCGTCGTCAGCTTTCCCAAGCGCTATAGCCGCGGCCAGATCATCGTCAGCTTCGGCGACCGGCGCCTGTACTACATTACAAAGCGCGGCCGTGCGTTGAGCTACCCGATTGCCGTCCCCCGGCCGCAGAGCCGCTGGTCCGGTGTGCTCCGCGTGTCGCAAAAGCGGGTGAACCCCGGCTGGACGCCAACCGCCAGCATGCGCCGCGAGAACCCGAAGCTGCCGTCGCACGTGCCTGGCGGCTCGAAGTACAATCCGCTTGGCAGCCGCGCGCTGTACCTCGGCTCGACGCTCTATCGTATTCACGGGACAGACGCGCCTTGGACGATCGGACGGAACGTGTCGAAAGGCTGCGTCCGGATGCACAACGCGCACGTCGAAGACCTCTACCGCCGCGTTGGCGTTGGCACGCGCGTGACCGCGACCTGGAAGCGCTACCGTGCGCGCACGTCGGTGCAGACGGCTTACTCGTCCTCCGGCGCGCCGAGCGGCAAGCGCTGGACGCGCGGCATTTGGAACTGATCTGCGACCCACGTCCTGGTTAATGAGCGGCCGCCGCCGGACACCCCGGTTGGCGGCCTTTCTGTATGTCAGCCGGCGGGTGGCTCCTGGCGGTCTACGTCGAAGACCGCATCGACAGGGATCTGCAGACCGTTGGCGAGATGATTGGTCCGCGCGGCTGTGCTCACGACCCGCATCAAGTCGGCGTACTCGTCATCCGACATGCCCTGCCCGCGCGCTGATGCGGTATGCGAATGCACGCAGTAGGAACAGGCGTTGGCAATCGACACGGCGACGTAGACCATCTCTTTCGTCTTCGCATCGAGGGCGGACGGCGTCGCCATCACCGCTTTCACGTCACGCCACGTCTCTTCCAGCAGCGCGGGGTCGAACGCGAGATACCGCCAGAAGTTATTGATGAAGTCGCTCCCGCGCGTTTGCTGGATGTCGTCGAACACCGCCTTCACGCGCGGGTCGGTTTCGCTTTGAGCGCTCTGCGGTGCGGTCGTCGCCATGGCCTGTCAGTCCTTCGCCAGTTGCGGGGACTGAGAGTGTGCGGCCTGGCACTGGCGCGATCAATCAAACCGGGGGATGGCCACGACGACGGTGGCGTTGTCCTGACGCGGATGCTGCATCGCGTCGACCGCGCGGAGCAGGGCGTCGGCGGCAGCAGCAGACCCATCGCCGCGATAGCCGGAAACAACGCGCGTGATCTCGTCCGGCGGAAGCGACTCGATGCCATCGCTTGCAACGACGACCACGTCGCCCGGCACGAGTTCCAGCGGCCGCGCACTGAGGTCGACCTCTTCAAGGTCTTCACCGGTGACCGCGGATAGGAGCATCTGACGGCGCGGATCAGAGGCCGCCCGCTCCGGCGTCATCTCACCGCGCGCCGCCATCTCATCGAGAAGTGGCGCCAGCGAATGGTCCGCATTGACCCGCTCGATGTCTTTGTCGCGGACGAGGAACAGCGGGCTGTCGCCGACGCTGATCCACTGCAACCCTCGCTTATCGAAGAGCGCGCCGATTAGTGTCGCGCCCATGCCGTCGAGCTTCTTGTCTGCCGCGACCATCTCGCCGACGCTCGCGTTGGCCGCTTCGACCGCTGCGCGCGCATCGCGCGCCCAGTCACCGCTCGCGTCTCCGATGGACGACACAAACGTTTCGCAACTGGTCTCAGCCGCGACCTCGCCTGCTGCATGACCGCCCATGCCGTCGGCGAGCGCGACAATAACCGGCAACGTGTCAGCGCCCGACGGCCGGTGGACCCGGACGTCGTCTTCCTGTGTGTCGCGGGCGCCTCGGATCGCGCGGTGCGCAACGTCGAAGCCCAGGAGTGTCACGAGCGGATATCTCCGAGGTCGCCCCAGTCGAAGTCAGATCCGCAAAACGGCACAAAGACGAGCTGCGTCCGGCCCATCGTGATGAGATCCATCGCCTTCAGTTTGACAGGCTGGGCCGGCCGCGCATCGTTCACCGCAACCACGTTTGTCTTCGCCATGTTCGGCACGAACAGAAACGACCGGTCGGCGCCGTCGTAGCGGATGTAGGCTTGCTCGGCCTGAGAGATGCTCTCGTCGCCAAAGTCGATGGCGATGCGGTTTGAGGTGTCGCGGCCAACGGCATTGTTGCCCTCGAAGATCGGCCGATAGGAGCCGAGGCCCGGACCGCCGACGACCACAAGCCAGCCGACGACCGGATCCTGCGCAAACGCACCGCGCTGGAGCTTTGGCTTACCGCGCACAATCTGGGTACGGCCCGCATCATCGTCGGCCACTGCCGCGGCAAGCCCGTCTCCCACCGCTTGCGTCTTGGCAAGCTTGGCGACGTCTGCAGCCGCGGCTTTGCGGGTCGCGGCCGGCTGATCGTCGAGGTCAACAACTTGCGGTGGCGCTGGCTGTTTCGGCGCGCGCGCCAGAGCTGCGGCTGCTGCGGCCGTCGGGCGCTCGTCGCCGGTGGTTTTGTCCTGCAACGCCACCGGTGCTGGAAGCGTTGGCGGCACCGGATCGCTCTCAATCGGCGTCACGTCCTTCATCGCCGCGGCATCCGGCGTCGCCCGCCGAGGGTCGTCGCGACCTGCCGCGGCCAGCGCATCTCTCAGCGAACCGAGGAGAGAACCTCCGCGTCCGCCGTCTCTTTTTGCATCGAGTCCCGCCACACTTGATCTCCCCGGGCCACCGGCGCGGCCTCATCGCGCGCGCCATTGGCGCTGGCCTGCACCGGCATTTGGTCCAATCCGTGGCAACTCGTCGTCACGTCCAGGAGATGCGGGCCGATGCGGACGGTTTGCCCACTGGAAAGTGGCGCTGACATCTGGAGCTGCCCGTCGATGTAGATCGCGACGCCCTCATCGTTCGCCATGCGCATCAGCTCGGTGCCGCCGTCTGGCGTTGGCAGAGCCACGGCATGAACGCCGACAATACCGGGGCCTTCGAGGTGCAGATCGCAATTCGCGTCGCTGCCGATCAGGACCGCGCCGCGGCTCGGGGATGCCCTGACCGCTTCGCCGTCTGCACCAGCGCGCACCTCAAGCCAGACCTCTGGCGTATCGGCTTGCGGCGTGGCTTGCGCGTCGGCCGCGGCCGCTGCGACTGCGCTGACACCCCGCGTTCGCGCAGAGGCGCCACGCTTGGTCGGCAGCAGCAATCCGACCACGGCAAGTGCGGGCAACGCGACAGCAATGACCAAGCCGAGCGCGAGCTCCGGTGTGTCCGTCCATATTTCACCACCCCACGTGATGGCGTCGGCGAACAGTGAACTAAGCTGGTTCTGGAGGGGGTCGGCCGCAAAGGACGGCATCGCGCTGACGCTCAGCGCATGGTTGCTGCCGACCAAGGATAGTGTCGTGTGACCGCTGACAAACACCTGAACGCTCCCGCACCGGATGCAACATCCGGCCACCACGAGCACGCCCCGCAACCCGTGCGCCAACAGACACATCGGCCGCCGCTGGCACCCTCAATGCCCGGGAAATGCGACCGACTTCGAGACTTTGCCACAATTGGAAGCGACGTAAACCACAAATGCTTCGGAGGTTGCAAAACTCTCCGACAACCGAAGGACAGGGGACTTCGGTTCTGAAGATGGCGTTTGCGCGATGGGCAAGCGCGACCGCTGAAGCAAACGGCGCGGCAGACAACGCGGGACACGACGCCGGACATGACATCAGATCAGGGGACATCAAACGGGCCGGCGCGTGCGCACGCTCTGGCCTTGCCGGCCGGCACCGTCCTCGCGGACGAATACCGCATCGTCAGCGTGCTCGGCGCGGGCGGGTTCGGCATCACTTATCTCGCCGAAGAGCTTAAGCTCGCGCCCGCGCGTCAGGTGACGATCAAAGAGTACTTTCCGACCGAGTATAGCGTCCGGACCGATGACGTCAGAGCTGTGCCCCTGTCGTCAGATTGCAGCGAAGACTTCGCGTGGGGGTTGAAGCGCTTCATCGATGAAGCCCAGGCGCTCGCCCGCTTCGACCATCCGAACATCAACCGCGTCTACCGCTACTTCGAAGCAAACGACACAGCCTACATCGTCCTCCAGCACGAGCCCGGCGGATCGTTCCGCGACTGGCTGAAGGCGCTTGGGCGAACCCCGCGGCAGAAAGAGCTCGACGCAATTGTCGCGCCGCTTCTGGACGCACTTGAGACCGTTCACGACGCGGACTTCCTGCATCGCGACATCGCGCCCGACAACATCATCATCCGGCCGGACGGTTCACCGGTCCTGATCGACTTTGGGTCCGCGCGCGGCGAAATTGCCCATCGCTCACGCGCACTAAGCGCGCTGGTGAAACCGGGCTACAGCCCGTTTGAACAGTACGGCGAGACGTCCGCGCGACAAGGGGCATGGACGGATGTCTACGCCTTCGCCGCAATGCTTTTTCATGCCGTCAGCGGCAAGCGACCGGACGATGCTCCGGCGCGGCTCGCGCAGGATGACGTGAAGCCCGCGCGCGACGTTGCACTCGGCTCGTTCCGCCCGGGGTTCCTCGCTGCAATCGATGCCGGGCTCGTCCTCGACGCGGAGAAGCGGCCGCAGTCGATCGGCCAGTGGCGAAAGACGCTGATGGCACCGGCGCCGTCGAACGGCTTGTTCGGTTGGGGCACCCGGAAGCTGCCGCAGGACCAATCGTCTCCGGTCGACCAACACGAAGGTGCAGACCCGGAGACCGTGCTCGCAACCCGCCTTGCCGAAGCGCCGACGCCGTTGCGCGACCGGTTGGCGGGCGCGAAATCGCGTTCGGGCCCAAAGCCGCCGGTTGCTGAGGCGGCGGATGCTGCAGCGACGGCTGCGGCGCCAAGGCGGCGGTTGTTTTCGCGCGGCAACGCCAGCACGGCCGCTCAACCGAAACCGCAACCGGCCGCGCCACCACCGGCGCGCAAAGCGGCCCTACCCGCCATCCGCAAGCCGCCGAAGCCGCGGCGTCAACCGCGCAAGCTGCTGCGCCGGGCCGGCACGCGCCTTGCCATGGGCGCGGCTGTCGCAGCCGGCGTCATCGCGTTGCAGCAGTCGCTGCCGGAGTACGTGATCACTGGCGAGAACATTGCGTCCAGCGCGTCGACGGCGCCGTCATTCCTGCAAAAGCGGTTCAAGCCGCATGCAGCCGGCACGAACCACGTTCGTTTTGCCCACGGCAGCACGTGGCTCGTCACAACCGGCGCGGACAAGACACTTAAGGTGTGGGGCGCGCGGTGGGGCAATCACATCCGCACACTCGAACTGGATGACGGACAGGCAACGGCGCTTTCCGTGCAAGGCCAACGCGCCGTGACGGGTCACGACAACGGCGCTGTTGCGCTCTGGGACCTCGAAAGCGGCGAGCGGCTCGCCCGCTTCCAGCGCAACGAAGCGCGCATCTGGTCGGTCGTCTTTCTTGACCGCGGCAAGACCGTTGCGGCCGCCGGTCACGACTGGACGGTTGCGCTTTGGGATCGCGCGGCGCCATCAGAGCCCATCCACCTTTTCGCGGGGCACGACAGCGCCACACACGCGGTCGCATTTGACCGCGCACGCGCACAACTCGTCTCGGCCAGCGCCGACAAGACGGTCAAGCTCTGGGACCAGCGCCGCTTGAGCCTGAAGCGGACCTATCGCGGGCACAAAGACTTCGTGACAGCCGTCGCATTCGCCGACGATGGAACGCGGTTTGTCTCCGGCGATCTCGCAGGCGAAATTCGCGTCTGGTCCACACGGAGTGCGAAGCGGATTGCGCGGCTTCGCGGTCACGAGGGTGAGATCACCGGCCTCGCGTTTCTGGGCGCCGGCGACCGGATTGCCTCGACCAGCACCGACGGCCGGCTACGGATCTGGGACGCGCGTCGCGGGCGCTCAACGCAGACGTTCGGATCTGACGGTCAGAAGGTCGTCTCGATGTCCGTCGATAAAGACGCCAGCCGCGTCGTCACCGCGTCCGACGACGGCTGGGTCCGCATCTGGAACATCGCGCAACTCAAGTCGTAACAGCGGCGCGCGCGGCTCTTACGACTTTGGCGTTCGCTGCGCAGCCGTCGCAGCTTCCAGCTTCTTCATGAGTTTCGCGTAGGGGTCGCACGCTTTGCCGCAGATCTTCTCGATCTCGGTGAGCTCTGTAAACGCCTCCGGCAGGCGGCCAAGTTCAACGAGCGCCTCGCCGCGATATGACCGGGCTGCTGCATAGTCCGGCCGCAGGTCCAAAGCGCGCTTATAGTAAGCGAGCGCCGCTTCCGGATCGCCCATCTTGCGCGTCGTGAAGCCGAGGTAGTTCAGGATGCGCGGGTCGTCTTGGTTCTCAGCCGTCAAAAGCATCGCCTTCGCTTTGGCGTAGTCGCCGTTCGATGCAAGCAGGTAACCGGCCTGGTAGACCTCATCGTCCGTCAGCTTCGACGACTTCTTCTTGCACTCCGCGCGCTCCTTGTTCTTGCGCTTGCGGCAATCAATTTTCGGCTTTGGCGCATCGCCCATAGCGGACGCGGCACCGCCGACAATAGCGGGGGCTGTGAACGTCGTCAGAGCGGCCGCAACGGCAACGCCCAACACGGATTTCAGCGAAGGATGGAAGACATGGCTCATGGGGTCACCGGTGCAGCGATGGAACTCGTCATTTCCCGGACTAATAGCACGGCGTCGGCGATGCGGAAATGACACCGCCTCAAAGACACGTGACGTGGTAGGCCGCAAGCCGCCATTGTTTGGGACGAATCGAAAGGCTGTGCATCATCCGCGCGATGTGGGCGGCGCGTCTCGATTTCGCCAAGAGATCGCCGCAGTGACGCGTGGGGACATTCTCAACAGCGGGGGGACCGGAGCGTGTGGAACCGGAAACGCAACAGCGACGGCTTTGAGTGGCATCACTACGTCCGCACGACGATCAAGCTGAAGCGCGAGAACCGGATCGCGCAGGTTGACGCTGCGAAGAAGGCGGCCAAGAGCGGCGCGCAGTCGGCCGCGCGCAAGGTTTGGACCGGCGGGAAGCGGCGCGCGAAGTCTGCTGCCGTCTCAGTGAAAGATGGCGCGGTCTATGCCGGCGCGCTTCTGGTGCGCGGCGTCAAGATGTCGGGCCGGGGCCTTGGCAGTGCCGGCAAGGCAAGCGGGCACGGCGCGAGAGCTGCAGCATCCACGCTCGGGCCGGCGTTTGGGCGCGGAACCGCCAACGCCTGGGCTGGGATCAAGACAGCGGCGGCGTATCTTGCAAGCGCCGCACGCCGGATGCCTCTGCCGAAGCTCACGGCACGTGCGCCCTTGCTTCGTAAGCTTGACCTTTCGGGGCTGAAACGCCGGCTGCCGAACCTGCCAAACGTACCGCGCATACCGATGTCCTCAGGCTTCGCACGTGGTGCCGCGACGGCGACCGTCGCGATCGTGACCCTTGGTGGCGCTGGCTACGCAGCAAGCCACCTCTCCGTGCCATCTCTGCCGTCATTGCCATCGCTGCCGTCGTTCTCGGTGGCCACGCTAACCGGCGGGCTGCTGGGTCCGTCGACCGAAACGCTCACCGGACGCGCGTCGGCGCTTGACGGCGAGACACTGCGCATCAATGGCCATCGGGTGAAGCTTGCAGGCGTCGCCGCGCCGCTGCGCAACCAGGTCTGCCGCAACTCGCGCGGCCGCCGCTGGCTTTGTGGGCGCACCGCGCGACGCGTGCTTGCCAGACTAGTGCGCCGCGAAACCGTCGTCTGCGAAGTGCCCGTCGCGCGAGACCAGGACGCTGGACCACGCACCGGCACGTGTCGCATTGGCGCGCGCGACGTCGCCGAAACGCTGATCGCACGCGGCGCGGTATTCGCTTCCAGCGATGCAACGCGCCCCCAGGCTCAGGCCGAGCAGACTGCGAAGGCGGATCGGAGCGGCCTGTGGCGCGGCGAAGCCGACCGGCCTGAGCAATATCGCGAGACCCTTTGGGCGCGGGCCAAGCGCCGCGCACCTGATGGTTGCCCGATCAAGGGCCGCCGACTTGCAGCAAAGCGCGTGTACCTCCTGCCGTGGTCGCCGCAATATCGGCGGACCCGCGTGCGCGAGCGGCGTGGCGATCGCTGGTTCTGCAGCGAGGACCAGGCCATCGCCGCCGGTTGGCAGCCGGCTGACGCGGGCTAACGCCACCGCTTGACGGGACCGCTTCCGACCCGTTTGCTTGACGGCAGATGCCCCGGGCGCGGCTTTATGCGCCCGCAAGACCAAGCCAAACATTGGGAGCAACGCCATGCAGGATGCCGCAACGGGTCTTAAGACCTTCCAGACGTACATTGATGGCCAGTGGGTCGACGCGGCATCGGGCAAACGCTTCCAGACATCAGACCCCTACACCGGCGACGTGTGGGCTGAGATCCCGCAGTGCGGCGCTGACGACGTCGACCGCGCGGTAAACGCCGCCTATCGCGCTTTCGACAGCGGCCCTTGGGCGGACATGACCCAGACCGCGCGCGGGCGCGTGCTCCGGAAGATCGCGCAGGGGATCGAGAAGCACGGCGACTACCTTGCGGAAGTCGAGGTACAGGACAACGGCAAGCTCATCTCCGAGATGAACGCGCAGCTCAAGTACCTGCCCGAGTGGTACTACTACTACGCTGGCCTCGCCGATAAGATCCACGGCAGCGTCGTGCCTGTCGATAAGCCCGACCACTTTACTTACACACTGCGCGAGCCCGTCGGCGTTTGCGGGATGATCATCCCGTGGAACTCGCCACTGCTGCTCGTTGGCTGGAAGCTCGCGCCGGCGCTGGCGGCTGGATGCACGGCCGTCATCAAGCCGTCGGAGTACACATCCGCATCGCTGCTCGAGTTCGTTCGGCTGGTCGTCGAAGAGGTCGACCTGCCGCCGGGCGTCGTCAACGTTGTGACGGGTTACGGCCAGGAGGCAGGCGAACCGCTCGTCGCGCATCCGAAGGTTGCCAAGATCGCGTTTACAGGCGGCAGTGCAACCGGCGCGCGCGTGTCATCGCTCGCCGCGCAAACGTTCAAGAAGGTCTCGCTCGAACTTGGCGGCAAGTCGCCGAACATCGTGTTCGACGATTGCGATATGGATGCCGCGGTCAACGGCGCGATCTCCGGCATCTTCGCAGCCTCCGGCCAGACATGCATTGCCGGCTCCCGCCTGCTCGTCCAGGAGACCATCCACGATCAGTTCCTCGAAAAGCTGATCGCTACGGCAAAGACGGCCAAGCTCGGCGACCCGAAGAGTTTCGACACCCAGGTCGGCCCGGTGACGACGCCGCCGCAATACGAAAAGATCCTTGGCTACATCGACATCGCGAAGGGCGAAGGCGCGAACTGTGTTCTGGGCGGCGGGCCGGCGGGCGCCGACATGGGCGGCGGCAAGTACTTCGTTCAGCCGACCATCTTCGCGGACGTGCAGAACGACATGCGGATCGCGCAGGAAGAAGTGTTCGGCCCCGTCCTCTCGGTCATCAAGTTCAAGGACGAAGATGACGCCGTCCGCATCGGCAACGACGTCATGTATGGCCTCGGCTCCGGCGTCTGGACGCAATCGGTCAAGCGTGCGACGACCATGGCCAAGCGCATCCGTGCCGGGACCGTCTGGGTCAACACCTACCGCGCCGTCAGTTTTACGATGCCGTTCGGCGGCTACAAACATTCAGGGCTCGGACGCGAGAATGGCGCCGATGCGATCAACGAGTACCTCCACACCAAGAGCGTGTGGATCTGCAATGCCCCATCCACCGGCAACCCCTTCGTCATGAAGACATCCTCCAGCGACTAGAGCGCGTGCTGGTTTGGCGGAGTCTCCTGACCCGGCAGATTCAGCGTCAGAACGCTAAGGTGAAACAGGGCAGTTGTGCGAAAGCGACCCTGAACGGATCGGGCACCGCGGGCGCGAAGGACAATGTCCAATAAAAAAGCCCGCGGCCGGGGGGGAGGCCGCGGGCTCAAATCGTAGCAGCGCTTGGGGGAAGGGGGCGCGCTACGGTTCGGACACGATCAAATAACTGCAGGATGCAGATGATTTCAAGCGTTCTGTGGATAGAGACTTACCAGAAGGTAAAAAATCCAACCCGTTCTGAGGCTTGTTGCGCGTCAACCCTTCGTGATTCGCGTGTGATTGCCGCATCATTGCAACAGAAATGAAGGGGCTGCCCGGGGCCCCATGGACGAGCCCATTGGGCCCGGAGGGCGCCGCGGCGCCCGGACGACGATCGAACCACAACCCAGGAGACGCATTCATGAGCCGACCACACCCTCTGATGCCGCGGCAGCCCGTGCCGGACTTCTCCGTTCCGCTGGTCGATGGCGGCACCTGGACGTTGTCTGAGCAATCGCCAGAGAACTTCACGATGCTCGTCGTGTACCGCGGGCTGCACTGCCCCATCTGCAAGGGGTACCTGAACGATCTGCAGAAGCGTCTGCACACGTTTGGCGAGTTTGGCGTGACCCCATTTGTCGTCTCGAGCGACCAGCGAGATCGCGCGGTTGAGGCCAAGCAAAGCTGGGGCCTCGACAAGCTGCAGATGGGATACGGCCTGTCGCTTCAGCAGGGCCGCGACCTCGGCCTCTATATCTCAAGTTCGCGCGGGAAGACGTCGACTGGCGTTGTCGAGCCGGACCTATTCGTTGAGCCAGGCCTGTTCCTCATCAAACCGGATCGCACGCTCTACTTTGGGTCCGTGCAAACGATGCCGTTTGCGCGGCCGCAATTCGCCGAGATTGAGGGCGCGCTGAAATTCGTCCTCGCAAACGACTATCCGGCGCGCGGCGAGGTCGACGACATCCCATCGTGAAATTGGCCCGCCCATGTGGCGCCCGAATCACGCCAGGCACGCGTCGAATCATCTAGCGATCAATGCATTAGAAGGCGGCTTAAGTCGCCTCGCGCGGCGATGACCGCGCAATCACAATTAGCAGCGCCCGGTGTCCCCAACATCGGGCGTTGTTTGTTTCTGGCGCAGGAGGCATCGCGGCAGCCCGGCGCAACTAGAGTTGCTCCGCGCGCTCTCTCAGCACGAACTTCTGGATCTTGCCGGTCGACGTCTTCGGCAGTTCGCCGAACACGATGGTGCGCGGCACCTTGAAGGCTGCCATGTTCGCGCGGCAGTGTGCGACGACAGCGCCTTCATCCAGCCCCTCCGCGCCGGGCCGCGGGGTGACAAACGCACATGGCGTCTCGCCCCACTTCGCATCCGGCTTTGCGACGACGGCGGCTTCCATGATGTCGGGATGTTTGTAGAGCACGTCCTCGACTTCGAGCGACGAGATGTTTTCGCCGCCCGAGATGATGATGTCTTTCGAGCGGTCCTTGACCTCGATATAGCCGTCGTCGTGCCAGACCGCGAGGTCGCCGGATCGGTAGAGACCACCGGCGAACGCTTCGGCTGTCGCATCGGGGTTTTTTAGGTAGCCCTTCATCAGCGTATTGCCGGAAAGCATGATCTCGCCGATCGTCTCGCCGTCGCGCGGAAGCACATCGGTCGTATCGGGATCGGCAACAACCATCTTCTCGATAAGCGCATGCGGAATGCCCTGCCGCGCCATCAAGCCATAGCGCGCCTCGTCGCCCTCTTGAGCCCAGGCGTCTTGCGGCATGCAAGCCGTCGACGGGCCGTAGCTCTCGGTCGTGCCGTAGGCGTGCAGGACCTCGAAGCCCATCCCTTCCATATTCGCGATGACTTGAGAGGGCGGAGCCGCACCGCCCGTCATGACTTTGGTGCGGACAGGCGGCCGGACTTTTTGGTCGTCCGGCGCGTGCGCCATCATGTTGAGCACGATCGGTGCGCCGCACATATGAGAGACGCGGTGCTCGGCAATGAGTTCGAAAATGCGTTTCGGCTCGACCTTGCGCAGGCAGATGTGCGTCCCGCCAGCAGCCGTCACCGCCCACGTATAGGTCCAACCCGAGCAGTGGAACATTGGCAGCGTCCAAAGATACCGGGACGTATGGTCGAGGCCGAACGTCAGCGCATTTGCCAGCGCATTGAGGTGCGCGCCGCGATGGCTGTAGACGGCGCCCTTCGGGTTGCCCGTCGTGCCGGATGTGTAGAGCAGGCAGATCGGGTCCCACTCGTCTTCGATGCCGCTGGAGGCAAAGTCCGGGCGACCGCTTGCCAGGAAGTCCTCATACTCGGTTGCATCGAATGACGGCGCGTCGGGCGTCTCAGCATCGGCGATCTCGACGACGATTGGCCGCTTGGCCGCCCGGTCGAGGGCCGGCGCAATGGCTGCGTGAAACTCCCGGTCGCATAGGAACAGCTTGGCTTCACCATGGTCGAGGCAGAAAGCGATCGTCGCTGAATCAAGCCGGATGTTGATCGGGTTCAAGACGGCGCCGATCATCGGCACGGCGTAGTGCGCTTCAAGCAGTGCCGGCGAATTCGCGGCCAGAATCGCAACGGTGTCTCCGCGGCCGACGCCGGCCTTGGTCAACGCATCCGCAAACCTGCGGCAGCGTGCGTAGAACTCGCCATAGGTAAACCGGCGGTCGCCATGCACGACGGCTGGAAGATCGCGGAACACCGACGCCGCGCGCTCCAGAAAGCTGACCGGCGTCAGCGGCACGTAGTTGGCGGCGCACTTGCGCAGCTCCGGCCTGTTCCAATCCAAAGGCACCTCCTCCCATCGCCTCAATCCCGCGCCCCAGATCGTTTGCGGACAGCGTCGCGCTACGTCAGTACCCCGTCTCACGCGACTTTAGAAAGCGCGGATTTCGAACGTCTAGTTCGGCGACCAAAACGCGCTTCAGGCGGCTTAAGAGGTCGGGCACGCGGTCTGTTGGGATATCTCCAGTGCGGATATCGCGCGCGAGCTGCGCCGACGTGCCATCGCCTTCCGGGTAAACGGTGTCGAGCAGGTCCCACAGCGGCGCCTCGCCGTCGGTCAGGATCTCGCGGCGGGCGACCTGAAGCGCGCTGACGGTCATCGCAAGTGCATAGCGTTGATCAGGCGCGACGCCCGGCTTGATCTCGCCCTGCAACGTATCGACGGCGAGCTGAATGAGCGTCTCCGCCGCGATGCGGCGCGTCCCCTTTGCGTTCGATTGGCTCATGAGGTCAGCCGGGTCTCGATCGTTTCGATTTGCATCAGCGCATCGAGCTCCATTTCAGGCGGCATCAAGCCGGTCAACACCAGTTCAAGCGAGTCCTCGCCGCCGCGGCGGTAGCGGTCGCCCTGAAGAACCGCGATGGCCGCCCACTTTGCAGCCGCCATGATCTCCCAATAGATGAGATCGCTTGCGGTGTACGTCTCGCCGGCGACCGCGCGATACCCCGCCACAAACGCCTCACGCGGCCCCAGTCCACCGGCTTCGTTGTGATCGTTTCCAAAGCGCCAGCAGCGCGCGCAGAACCAACCCAGGTCTTCGGCAGGGTCGCCCCAGTGTGCAAACTCCCAATCGAGCACGGCGCTTAGTTGGCCGTCTTCTATCAGGAGGTTGCCGGTGCGGAAGTCACCGTGAACGAGGGTGTGGCGATGCGAGACCGGCGCATGGGTGTCGAGCCAGTTGAGGATGTATTCGAGCGCCGGCCGCGGCTCGCTTGCGGTATCGAGCAGGCCGCGGAGGCGGTGCACTTCTGCGCGCGCGGGCGGCAGCATCGGGCGCGGCAGAAATCCGAGGCGCGCGGCGGCATCCGACTGCGGGTGGATCTGGTGAATGCGCGCCAGCTCGCGGCCGAGGTCTTCGACAAGCGCGGGTCCCCAGTCGCCGAGCGCCGGATCGCGGACAAGCGCGCGGGCCGCCGCAACGCCCGGCATCGCGCGCTGGATCATGAACGGCGCGCCGATGATGCTTGCATCCGGATACTCAAGGATCGGCTGCGCGACGCGGATGCCGTGTGCGTGGGCGGCTTCGAGGACCGCGTACTCGCCCGACCGGTCAAGGCTGACCGCGAGCCGCGCGCGGGCATCTGTTCGCAACACCCAGTCGTTGCGCCCTGAAAACGGGCCGCCATCGACCGTGACAGCCAGGCGCCAATTCTCCTGAACCGCACCGCCCGACATGCGTTCAGCGTCAGCAATCGAGACAGCGTCCGCGCCGATCCGCTTCCGGATGGCCGCCTCGAGCGCGCCGCGCTTGCTTTCATGATAGGTGTGCCGGTCGGCAATATCTGTCATGGGGGTTTTTGGCATGTCGGCCCCGGCATCGAAAGGTGCAAAAGCCGCAGACCCGAATGTTCGCGCAACCGAGTGAAGGTCCATCAGCCTTGGCAAAAACCCGTATTCCGGCAGACGATGTCATGCGAGCCGTGGCGCGCGCTTTCGAAGAGGCCAACACGAGTTCGGCGAATGCAACGTCGGTTGCCCGCGCGCTCGTCGCGGCAGAGATCGACGGGCTTGGCGGGCATGGGCTGTCGCGGATCGAAAGCTACACGGCGCAGTCGCGGTCCGGGAAGGTCGATGGGCATGCGGAGCCCGACATTCGGCGAACGCGTCCGGGCACACTCATGGTCGATGCAGCCCACGGCTTTGCCTATCCAGCCATCGATCTGGCGGTCGAGCACCTGCCGGACGCCGCGTTCGATGCAGGTATCGCGGCCGCGTCCATCTTCCGGTCGCATCATGCAGGCGCCGTCGGGCACCATGTCGAACGGCTCGCCCGCTCGGGCTTGATCGGGATGCTGTTTGCAAACACACCCAAAGCGATGACGCCCGCCGGTGGCCGCACCGCGCTGTTCGGCACAAACCCGATCGCGTTTGCCGCGCCGCGCGTCGCTGACGACCCGATCATCGTTGATCTGGCATTGAGCGAAGTCGCGCGTGGAAAAATCCTGCAGGCCGCTCAGGCCGGAGACCCGATCCCGGAAGGATGGGCGCGCGATTCTGACGGCAAACCGACGGCGGACGCGAAGGCTGCGTTGGCGGGCACACTTCTGCCGATTGGCGGGACGAAGGGTGCCGCGCTAGCGCTGATGGTTGAATTGCTCGCGGTGGCGGTTGGCGGCGCGCGGTTTGCCTCGGAGGCCGGCTCCTTCTTCGATGGCGAAGGCGACCCGCCGGGCGTCGGCCAACTCATCATCGCGATTGATCCAAGCGCATTTGCCGGTCGCGACGTTGTCCTGGAGCGGATCGAAGACCTTGCGAGCGGGTTCGATGGCAATGGCGAGGCCCGCCTGCCGGGCAGCCGCAAGGCCGCGCTCCGCGATGAAGCCGTCGTCAAGGGCGTCGCTGTCGACGAGGCGATCGTGAAGCGGCTTGGGCTTGCATAGGCGTGCGGGCGCGGACGCGCGCGCGGGCCTCGCCGCAAGCGCAATGCGCTCGGCTAGTTCCAGTACAGCCGGAACGGCGTCATCATGATCTTGGTTGGCTGCGGCGCGCCCTGCCACTTGTCGCCTGGATCGCCATAGTGGGTGTCAGCCGTGACGCCCAGCAGACGCGGCCGCTCTTTGCCGTCGTAGATCTTGACGCCGGCCAGGTCGAGACGCAGGTCGCCATCGACCCAGAGCCGCATGACGCCATCAGCCTTCCCAGGCGTGTTGAGAGCGATCTCCTGGACGACCATCACCCAGCGGCCAACCGGCACGTGATAACGCGGCGGTTCGGTGCCAACGCGCACTTTGTGCTCGCGGCCGCCGCGGTAGAGGTTGATGCCGAGACGCGGGCCATAGGACCACGCAACGCGCGCTTCGAAGCTGCCGACTTCGCGCGACCGGGCATTCATGCCTTTGCGTCCGCCATAGAGGCCCGGTAGCACGCCGGAGGCGTTGTACGACCAGGTCTTTGGCAGGAAGATTTCGTAGCTCAGGCATCCGCTGGTCGCCGCGCCGATAACGCCGGGCCGCCAGTCGAAACCGAGACCTGAGCCCGGATAGCGCGCGGTCCCGCCCTTGCGGTCCGTCGACGTCGGGCGCGGCAAGTCAACTGTCAGCATGACGCCGTCGGATGCGCCAGCTTTCTTCGCGATCGATGCGTGCTCAAAGACGCCCCACTCGCGGCCGCCAATCCGCGACTGGAAGTTCGCCTTGGTCAACGGCACGCCCGACGCGCTTGCGAGCGGGATCGAGGTCGTGCGCGCATAGCGGTCCTCGCAGACCGGAACGGCCTCGGCAAACACCGTATAGCGCACGCCAAGTACAACGGTCGCGAGCACGAACGCACCACCTGCCAAGTTGAACAGGTACTGCTTAGGAATCCCGCTCTTGCGAACTTTGACGACCATTGTGTTTGTGCTCATGAGCTGTTGGCGGTGTCCGAGCCGCCCAGTCGGGACGGCACGCCTCGCGTGTCAGGAAAGCAGAAACATCCTGATTTTCCGTTCACTATCAGGGCTGCAGACACGCGAACGGCCGCGCAGGTTGTGCGCGGCCGGTTAAGCGCCGTCCTGAATTGGATCAGGCGAGGATCTGTCCGTCGCTCAGCATCGTGTCGACGTCGAGCTGCTGGTTCGTCTGGATCAGCGCCACATCGTGGAAGCCGCCCTTGAAGTTGACCGACAGCATCAGGCCATCCGTCGTCGACGTCAGCTCAACGTGCGCGTTGATGTCGTTTTCTGCGCCATCGGCCAGAAGGTCAGACAGATCGAGGACATCGCCTGCTGCAAAGTCCGTGATCGTGTCGACGCCCTGGTGCGAACCGCTGCGGACAACGTCGTAGTCGAGAAAGACGAACGTGTCGTCGCCGGCCCCGCCCGTCAGCGTGTCAGCGCCCTTGTGCGAGCGGAGCGTGTCGTTGCCGTCGCCGCCTTCGAGGGTGTCGACGCGGCTTGAGCCTAGGATGTCATCAGCGAATGCGGAGCCGATGACCTTCTCGAAGCTCTCGACATAGTCAGTGCCCGTCACCGCACTTGAGGCAGTACGCTGGTTGAGGTCGACTGTTGCGCCGGCACTGGCTTGCGAGAAGTCGAGCGTATCGAAGCCCGCGCCGCCGATCAGGTTGTCATCGCCGGTACTGACGATCACGCGGTCATCGCCCGACTTGCCGTCGACGAGATCAATCCCGGCGCCGCCGTCGAGCACATCGCGGCCCTTGCCGCCATCGAGCGTGTCGTTGCCTTCGCCGCCCGTGACCGTATCGTCTCCGTCGCCGCCCTTGAGCGTGTCGTTGCCAAGTCCGCCGGCCACGGTGTCGGCGCCCGTGTCGCCGTTCATGATGTCGTCGCCGTCGCCGCCGTTCAGCGTATCGTTGCCGCGATAACCGCGCATGGTGTCGATACCCGCGCCGCCGTCCATCTGATCGTTGCCGTCGCCACCGATCATGGTGTCGTCGCCGGCGTCGCCAAACATCGTGTCGGCGCCCGTCCGGCCGAACATCTGATCGTTGCCGGTGCCGCCGTGCATCTCGTCAGCGCCTGAGCCGCCATCGAGTTCGTCGTCGTGCGAGCCGCCAAACAGCCGGTCATCACCGGAGTTGCCGTAGAGGCGGTCCTGCGCGCCGTCGCCAATGAGGGAATCGTTGCCGCTGTGGCCGTAGATCAGGTCCATGCCGCCGCCGCCGTAGACGACGTCGTTGCCCTTGCCCATTCGAAACAAGTCGTTGCCCGCATCGCCGACGGCCAAGTCGTTGCCGTCGCCGCCGTAGAAGATGTCGTTGCCGCGGTCGCCGAGCAGCCGGTCATTGCCACTACCGCCCGATAGGAAGTCGTCGCCGTCTTCCCCCTTCAGCATGTCGCGGCCGGCTCCCCCGTAGAGGAAGTCGTCGGCGTCGCGACCGTAGACGTTGTCGTCGCCAGACTTCGCTTTGATCCGGTCAACGTCGCCCGTACCGTAAAGGTCTTCCCCGGCGGCCGTGCCGTAAATTGTGTTGATGTTTCCAGCCACGGTTTTTTCCCTGGTCCGAATTCGCTTCTAATTTGTCGTGACTGCACACTACCCACGGCGCGCTACCTGACCCTTCCAGGCCGCCGCAGGATTTGTTTCAAATTGCGCGCAACCCGGGGTTTCTGAGGCCAATCGCTTGGAGCGGTTAAGTGGAGATGAACGAGACTGACGGCCGCGGCTGTCTCCGCCCCAAACACGAAAAAGGCCCCACGCGCGAAGCGGGGGCCAGTTCGAAGAGACAAAGATTGCAGGGAGGCACCGGCAGCGTCGCCGCCGGTGCCGAAGCCTGTTAGGCGAGGATCAGACCTTCGCCGTGAAGCTGGTCAGCGGCGGCGTCGAACACGCCTTCGAGCTGGACCACATCGACCATGCGCTCACCGAGCTTGACCGACACGAGCGTGCCGCGCTCGTTCTCCGTGAGCGAGACGAAGTCTTCAATCGACTCCGGCTTGCCGTCGATGATGCGCGAAAGGTCAAGCACGTCACCATCTTCAAACGAGAAGTCCGTGATGGTGTCGACGCCGAGATGCTCGCCTTCAAAGACGAGGTCCTTCGACAGCCAGACGAACGTGTCCTGGCCTTCGCCGCCGGTCAGCGTGTCCTTGCCGCCGAGGCCGCGCAGGACGTCATCACCGGCTGCGCCGTCGATGACGTTGTCACGCTTGTCGCCTTTGACCGTGTCGTCCTTCTGCGACGCGATCAGCTTCTCGACGCCCCAGACTTCATCCTTGCCGCGGCCGCTGACTGTGTGCTTCGACAGGTCAGCCGTGATGCCGCCACGCGCGTTCGAGTAGTCGAGCGTGTCGAAGCCCGAGCCACCGACGTAGAGGTCGTCGCCGGACCCAGCGAGGAAGTAGTCGTCGCCAGAGCCGCCCGAGACTTTATCGTTGCCGGCACCGTCAGAGATTTTGTCGTTGCCCGACGATCCCTTGACGTCATCGTTGCCGGAACCAGCGACGATTGCGTCGTCACCTGAGTTGCCGTCGATCACATCGTCGCCAGCGCCGCCTTTGACGTAGTCGTCGCCCGAACCAGCGCGCAGCTCATCGTTGCCGGCACCGCCATACAGCTCGTCGTTGCCTGAGTTGCCCCAGAGCTTGTCGTCGCCTTTGCCGCCTTTGACGACGTCGTCGCCGCGCATGCCGAACATGACATCGTCGCCAATGCCGCCCTTCATCAGGTCGTCATCAGTGCTTGTGCCCGAAGACGTCTGCGGACGCGGCAAAAGGGCTGTGTTCGTGACGCCCAGATCGATCGTGAAGACCGAATCGTCGAAGTCCTTGTCGCCGCCATTCTTCAGGTCCTCGAACCCGATCTTGACGGTGCCTTCCTTCGTGTCGGCGTAGGCCTTCACGTGGTCCATGCCGTCGACGTTGAACGCTTTGTTGTCACCCATCACTGAGTGGAAGACGCTGTCACCGTACTGCGACTGCACTTCGTACTCGGCGCCGTTTGCATCGGTTGCAACCAGCGTCAGCTCTGACGTGCTGTCCATTGAAGCCGGGTTGCCGTCCTGATCGACAAAGCGATAGGTCGTCGCGCTGTCCTTCAGGACACCCTGGATACCGTCGGAATCCCTGGTTGCGCCGTTCCGCGAGAAGCCGTTCGGCACAACGAAGAAGCCGAGCGTGTCGCCCGCCTGAAGCTTGGTCGTTACCGAGCTTTCGCCTGAGATGAGGTCGCCGCCCGAGCCCTTGAGCGAGGCGTTTTCGAAGAGCACTTCGACATCGCGGATCGAGCCGTCGGCGCCGATCTTGTACATGCCGAGGATGTTCTTGTAGCCAGCGCTCTCATAGTCGAACGTGACGGTCGCTTCGTAGTCTTCCGCAATGCGGAACTTGCTCATATCAACTGCGCCGCCGGTGCTGGATGCACCGAACATGACATCGTCGCCGGCCTGGCCGAGTATGACGTCATCGCCGCCGCCGCCGAGCATCAGGTCGTCGCCTTCGCCGCCGCGCAAACGGTCCACACCGCTTTCACCTGCGATGAAGTCGTCGCCAACTGTGCCCTTGATCTTGTCGTCGCCAGTGGTGCCGACGAAATCATTGAGGCCTGTTTTGAGGTCATTGACCTCTTCGACAAGGGCATCCCATCCCTTGTCTGGTTTCTTCTCTGCCATTTCTAGTCTCCTGCTCTAAGTCCCCGGGGGTTCACGTCCAATTATTGTGTGGTCTTCACCACGCGATGCCGGCGTAGGACGCATCGTCCGGCACCTCTTTGAACAACCGTGCCAGATCCAGAATGTGCACGCGGGGGGCACGCGCACGGACGGCTGCACGGAATTCTTCGGTTGCGTGACTGACGACGACGACGTCGCTGTCCGCCATCAGTGCGTCGATCGAGTCGACGCAAAGACCTTCGAGTTCGTCCATCAGCGCTGCCTGTGTTGGGCAGGCGTGACGGACGTAGCTGATCTGGCTTTGCAGGCCCGGGCCGAACTCGAGGTTCGGGTCGTAGGCCTTCAACGCCTCGCCTTTCGCCTGCAGACGCGACATCAGCTCGAGCGTCGGGCTCTCGCGGAGGTCATCGGTACCAGGCTTAAAGGTGACGCCGAGGAAGCCGATGCGCTTGCCGGCGAAGTCCGCGAGCAGCGCTTCAGCCTGCGCGATGTGTGCGTTGTTGGTCGGCATCAGCGACTGGACCAGCGGAAGGTCGAGGTCGCGCTCTTCGGCCAGATGAGCAACCGCGCGGACTTCCTTAGGCAGGCATGAGCCGCCGAACGCAAAGCCTGGCCGCAGGTAGTACGGCGACAGGTTGAGCTTCGTGTCCGTGACGAACACGTTCATGACTTCGTGGCTGTCGATGCCGAGCGACTTGCAGAGGCGGCCGATCTCATTGCCGAACGCGACCTTGGTGGCGTGCCAGACGTTGTCGGCGTACTTCACCATTTCGGCAGCTTCGATCGAGATGAACTGCACGTGCGGATCAATCTCGTTGTAGATCCGCGAGACGATCCGCTCCGAGCGCTGATCCGAGGACCCAACGACGGTCTTCGGCGGCGCATAGAAGTCCGCAACGGCGACGCCTTCGCGCAGAAACTCCGGATTGAAGCAGAGGCCGAAGTCGACGCCGAGTGTCTTGCCAGAGGCCTTGGCGACTTCATCACCGACGACGTCAAGCGTCGTGCCCGGCGGCACCGAGCAGCGCAGGACGACGACGTGGAACGTGTCCTTCATCGCAATCGCCTGGCCGATCGCGCGCGAGGCCTGGCGCACATACGTCAGGTCACAGCTTCCGTCAGGCGCCGTCGGGGTGCCGACCGACATGAACGTCACGTCGGTCTCCAGCACGGCCCCGACGAGGTTGTCGGTCGCGTCGATCAGGTCATTGCCAACGCCTTCGGTGAGCAGCTCTTCGAGGCGCTCTTCCACGATCGGCGATTTGCCGGCTTTAATGGAGTCGATCTTGTCTCGCGCGACGTCGACACCGACCATGCGGAACCCGAGATGGGCGAGGCAGGCCATCGAGACGGCGCCAACATACCCAAGCCCGATTACGCTGATCGACGGCTTCTCCGCCAGCGCGCCATCCACGACCGTGAACGGTGCACGCGTATCCAGCTCTTCCCCTAGCGGACGCGTCAGTGTCATTCCTAAAACTCCCACACGCAGTGCTCTGCCCCCCTCGGGGCGTTGATCTCACGCGTGTCGGGCGATGGCCTGCCTTGGCCGCTCAGCTCGCTTGCCGGTCCCTCCCCGGCGCACGCGCTGAGCCGCACCCGCACTGCGGGCACGAGGCGCACTGCCTTTCACGCAGTCCGCAAACTGACAGGCAGATGTCATCAGTCCTTTTCAGGAATGGCTCAAATTCGAAGTATCCTCAGCTCCAAATCGCGATAACAGTTCTCCAATTCGGAACCACAAGCGCTTTGGAATAGGACATCACGGCGAGAAATAAAGCCGAAAGCATAAAGACTGTGAGGTACCGGGCCATCCATGTCCGGTAGAGCTCAACCGCGGAATTGCCCGTAAACCCTTGCTTCTGGTTGCCTCGGTTGGCCCACTTCTGCTTCGCAAGGCGGGAGAGCATGTAGACCTTAACCAAGGCGTTTACGACCTGATTAACATAAAGCGTCCAGATAAAATTGAGGTCGATCCGGCGGGCGTAGGTGAAAAGCACCATCGAAAGAAGTCCGCGGGTCACGCCGATATATGCAAGGTAGGCTAATAAAAACCCAACGCCGATCTTGAGCGTTAACGCAAGCGCAAGCATAGGCGAGAACAGCATCGTCCAAACGGCGAGCCGCTGGTCGACGCAGCACCACCATATGAAGAACGGCATCTTTCTGGGGCCAAGCTGGATCGCGCGCTGGCCGTTGCGGAGCATGTTGCCGGACCAGCGCCGCAGGTTTTCGATCATCCGCTTCTTGGCACTGCCTTCGATGATCTCAATCGTGTAGCCGCGCGAATCCGGCACGTAGAGCATCTTCACGCGATGCTTCAGCAGCGCATACCACGTCGACTTGTCGTCGCCCGAGAGGAAGCGGAACGTGCCCCACAGCCAGTGGTTCAGGTAGTCAGCTTCCTGCAGGCGAATGAAGTCGTGGCTGACGATGTGCGTCGCGCGGAACACCGAAAAGCGGCCCGTCAGCGTCAGCACGCGCGCCGAGAGCGCATGGCTCATCATCGCCATCCGCCGCTGCGCAAACCGCATTGACAGCCACGATTGCAGCCACTTCGGCCCGACGACGACGACATCCTCGTCGGTCGTCAGCGCGTGCAATTCGGGGTCAGCCGCGAACATCGGCAGGCACTTGTTGAGCGCGCCGTGGTCGAGGACGAAGTCGCCATCCATGAAGGCGACGATGTCTTCTGAGCCGAGCCCTTCGCGAGACATGGCGCGCAAGAGCAGCGCAATTGCGATCCGCTTGCCTGGCTGGTTCTGGCGGATGATCCGAAGCTCAATATCGCAATCAGACCCGACCGTCTTGAAGTGCTCGATCAGGATGCGCTCGTCTTCAGGCTCGCTCGACCCGATCCAGATCGTCGCCGGAATGCCGGCATCGCGGACTTCCGAGCAGATCGACCGCACGACCGCTTCCGCGGTCGAGCGCGCCTCGCGGAACGTCGTCATCATCACGTGGACGCGCTTTGGCCGCCAGCCGGAATCCCAGAAGTCCTGGGCGCGCGCCCGGATCTTTGGGAAGGCGACATGCTCGTAGATGAGCGCCCGCATCCAGTGGTTGAACCACCAAGAGTACCGCCAGACGCCAAGCACCCCCATGATGTAGATGAAGGTACGGTTCTCGACGTCCCAGATCTGGTTGGGCACCGTCGTCATCAGCATTACGCAGAAGCCGAAGTAGATGAAGAGCTGCGCGAAGACGCTCGGCGACCACTTCTCCCAGAAGCCGAGCCGCTCAGCCGGATCGTCCATCCGGTAGGGGTTGTGATGGCATTTACGGGTCCGCTGCGCTGCCGCTGCACTGGCCAACGCCGGCTTTCGGCGGGCCATGATCTACTCCGCCCCGAGCAGGCGATCCTGCACCGATCGGAACGCCGCGTTGATCGAGTTCCGCGGGAAGACCACGATCACCGGCGTGCCCGGCCGGAACTTGGTCTCCGTCTGAAAGCCCTTCACATCCTTGATCGTAATCGTCACTTCGGCGGAGCGATCGGACGGACCGCGCCACGAGTAACCCGGCGGCTTGCGGAGCTCCTGCTCGCGCACGAACCCTGTCGTTCGGTCGATCCGGGTCACCGTCCCTTCGACGCGCTGCGTCAGCGACGGGATCACGACGTCGACCTCATCGCCCATCCCGACATAGAGGATCTCGTCCTGCGTCAGGAAGGCTTTCACCTGGCGCTGGCGCGGCGGCTCAATGATCGCGACTGTATCGCGGCGGCGGACCTGCAGGTTGTTTGCGAGCGGCAGCTTGATCACCTGCCCGTCGAACGGCGCGCGGATCTGGAACCGCTCACGGTGGCGGAGGAGGGCTGCGAGCCGCTGGCGCGCGAGATCGATGTTGCGCTTGGCAAGGTCAATCTCAGCCTCGAACTTGCCGAGGTCGCCGACCACGTTGTCGCCCGTGTAGATGCGCCGGCCAATGTTATCGTTGGCGAGCGTCACGCGCGATTTCAGTTCAACGCGGGACTGGTCGACGGCCTTCTTGAGCGTAATGACGGTCTTCTCGGCATTCTCGCGCTGGACGCCCGTCGCATAGCCGCGTCCAAACAGGCTCTGGATGCGGTTGCGGTGCATTTGAGCTGTCGCGAGCTGCGCTTCCAGCGCCTCCAGCTTCAGCTTCGTCTGCTCGACGTTCTTTGTCTCGACCGTCGCAAAGCTTTTAACGCGCTGCAGCTCCTCGAAGTAGCGCTTCTCGACGTAGGCCAACTTGGCCTTCGTCTCGTTGATGCCGATCTGCGCAATCTCGATTTCACGGTCGATCTGCGTGTCGACCACATCGAGAATGACCTCCCCCTTATCGACGGCCTTACCGACCGCGACATCCTTCCAGACGAGCCGGCCGTCAACGCGCGAGGTCACAAGGTCCACCGGCGACGAGATCACGGCCGTTTGCACTTCGAGCCGATAGAAGTTCGCGTAGATCAGCATCGCGGTATACGCGAACACGACGAAGCCGAGCAGGATGTATATCGCCGTCATCGCGAACGTCTTGACCGGCCAACGGCGCACCGGCACCTGCTCGGCCGGGCTCGCATCCGGCTCCAGCGACGCCGGCGTGACCGGCACGTCGATCCGGTTGATCGTGTCTTCAACGTCCACCATCGAGCCGCGAATGAGCTCTTCGATGAAGTGAGACATCAACTCACGCTCACGCTCACCAAGCTCGGTGAACTTCAGCGCGAACGCCTGCGCCTCGGGTTCGTGGCGAACGACTTCGGCCTTGGCGTCAAACGCGACGTCAAAGCCCTGGAACGGCAGATTGAGATGGAGGTCGAGCTCTTCGCCAATCGCCGGCAGCGCATCGGGGAAGCCTTCGAGCCGCACGCCGCCAAGCGACCAATCGGCCGCCCGCATACGCCAGCCGGCCACGTCCACAAAAAGTGGCGCGGTCACCCGATGGTGGCGACGCTGGTCTGGCCGCTCCCGTCTGACTTTGACTGCCATACGCGTGCTCGAAATCCCACGCGCGGACACACTCCGTCCGCAGTCTGCCGTTGTTGCACAACGTCGTTAACGGGCTCTTGCGCCGCGCTTCAAAGCTGACTTGAGAGGCAAGTTGCCCGTCCAACGGTTTGAAGAGTGTTAATCGTGCCCGTCTACGCTGCCGCTAGCCGGCGCTTCGAGTTCGCAACAAACCGCACCGCGCGATCCGGCGCGCTCCTTGCGCGATGCTCATGCTCTGGAAGCGGCGTCCAACTTGCCAGCTCCACGATGAACAGAGCGAGGCGCACGGAGCTGGCCATCGGCCAACGGAGCGCGCCGCACCTCTTTTTGTTTGCCCGTCTACGCTGCCGCTAGCCGGCGCTTCGAGTTCGCAACAAACCGCACCGCGCGATCCGCTGCGCTTCTTGCGCGATGCTCATGCTCTGCAAGCG
>JBCBIY010000023.1:0-40838 GCA_038523925.1 Pseudomonadota bacterium
CGCGCCGCAGCGAGTGGCGGTCGGACTCGTGTGCCAACAGGGCTGCTGCCCTGTTGGACCAAAAAAGTGCGCGCGCGGCGACACCCACCGCGCCCACGGCAGCCGCCTCGTAGCCCCGCAAAGAACAGAGCGAGGCGCACGGAGCTGGCCACGGGCCAGCGCAGCGCGCCGCAGCAAGTGGCGGTCGGATTCGTGTGCCAACCAAGCTTGCGCAGGTTGGACCAAAAAAGAGCGCGCGCCGCCACGCCCAACGTGCCCACGGCAACCACCCGCCAGCCCCACGAAGACCAGAGCGAGGCGCACGAAGCTGGCCACGGGCCAGCGCAGCGCGCCGCAGCGAGCGGCGGTCGGACTCGTGTGCCAACGCGCGGCAGCGCGGTTGGACCAAAAATGAGAGAGCGCGCCACCACACCCATCGCGCCCACGGCAGCCACCCGCCAACCCCACGAAGAACAGAGCGAGGCGCACGAAGCGGGCCATCAGCCCGCACAGCGCGCCGCAGCGAGCGGCGGTCGGACTCGTGTGCCAACCAAGCTTGCGCAGGTTGGACCAAAAAAAGAGAGCGCAGGTTGGACCCAAAAAAAACTAAGGCTTCAACAGGATCTTGCCTTGGTGGGTGGCGGCTTCCATTAGGGTGTGCGCTTGACCGGCTTCGGCGAGGGGGAAGGTCGCGGACGTCACCGGCTTCGGTTGGCCGTCTGCAAAGCGCGGCCAGACGGTCTCGCGTAATTGGCGGGCGACTTCGGTCTTGAAGGCATCCGGCCGCGAGCGCAGCGTCGATCCTGTGTAGGTCAGCCGCTTCAGCATCACCGGCATCAGGTTGATGTCGACCTTTGATCCGGCATTGAAGGCAAGCTGCACGATCCGCGCATCGTGGCTGGCAGCCTTCATGTTCTTTGCAATCGTCTCGCCGCCGACGATGTCCAGGATGACGTCAGCGCCGCCAGCTTCGCGCACGACCTCGACGAAATCCTCAGTTGCGTAGTCGACGACGATGTCAGCGCCAAGCGCGCGGCAGAAGTCGCAGCGGTCCGCCGGGCTCTCGGTTGCAATGACCTTGGCGCCGAACGCCTTGCCGAGCTGGATCGCGGTGGAGCCGATGCCGCCGGCGCCGCCGTGGACGAGGAGCGTTTCGCCGGCGGTGAGCCCAGCGCCCATGAAGATGTTGCTCCAGACGGTGAAGTAGGTCTCGCAGAGCCCGCCTGCGTCCACGAGCGCCACGCCCGCGGGCAGCGGCAGGACGTGGCCCGCATGGACCGGTACAAACTCAGCGTACCCGCCACCGTTGGTGAGCGCCGTCACCTGATCACCAACCGCGAAACCCTCGACGTCCGCGCCGGTCGCAACGATCTCGCCAGAGACCTCCAGCCCCAGCAGGTCCGATGCCCCCTTCGGCGGCGGATACAGCCCGCGCCGCTGCATCAGGTCAGGACCGTTCACACCGGCCGCCGCCACCTTGATCAGGACTTCATCCGACGCTGTCTCTGGAACGGAGCGGCGTGCGGCGACCAGCACATCCGGCCCGCCAGCTTCACGCATTTCGACGACGGCCATGTCCGAAGGCACTTCGCTCATCGCATCCTCCATCGGCCCACGGCCACGTTCAGCCGCGGCGCACGACCGGTGCAGCGCGCCCATCGAGTTCGACGTTGATGCAGGCAGGCTTGCCGCTCGCGAGAGCGGCATCGAGCGCCTCGGGCAAGTCGGCAGCATCCGTCACGTACGCGCCGAACCCGCCGAACGTTTCCATCACGGTGTCGTATCGGACGCCTTGGAGCATGTCGCATCCGAAGACGCGCGCCTCGCCATAGGCGCGGACCTGAAGCTGGACTTCCGCGTTCCACTGCGCGTCGTTGCCGACGATGACGACGAACGGTGTTTGCTCGCGCACAGCCGTTTCGAATTCGGCGAGATGGAAGCCCACCGTGCCGTCACCCATGATCGCGATGACCGGCGCATCGGTGTCGATGGTGCGGGCGGCAAGTGCGAACGGCAGCGACGCGCCGATCGAACCTGAAACGCTATTCGTGATGCGCCGGCCGGCTGACAGGGTCGCCTGGGCCCACTGCCCGATCTCGCCGCCGTCCATGATCAAGACGGCATCCGAATGCCGGTCGAGAATGGGGGCCACCGCACGCGTCAGGTCGAGGGGATGGAGCCGGCCGCTCGCCGCCGTTTGCGGCCCGGCCCACGCATCCGGCCGGTAGGTGACCGCATCGCTGACAGCTTTGACCCACGTTGGATCGCGACCTTTGGCGAGGTCCGGCGTCTCAGCCATCGCCGCAACGGCCTTGACCGGATCGGTATCAAAGGTCAGCGCGAGATCGCCCTTGGCGTTGGTTGCGAGCGTCCGCTGGGCGACGTCAGGATCGAACGCAACGACGCGCGCGTCCTCGGCCACGTGAGGCGCAGCGCCGAACTTCAGCGTGAAGTCGAGCGCCTTGCCGGCGAGGATGATGACATCGGCCTCCGACAGAACCTCGGCGAAGGCGCCGAGGCTCGGATCGTTCATGCCGCGCGGGCTTTCCTGAATCACCGCCGGAATGGCGAGCGCATCGGCGGCTGCAAACAGGCCCGGCCTGAGCGCGGGCTGACAGAAGCGCGGGCCGCCGATCAGGATCGGCCGCTTGGCCTCTTTGATCCATGCGATTGCCGCGCTGAACGCATCATCGCTCAGGTCGACGGCAGCTGTCCGCGGGACCTTCGGCGGCGACGTGCTCGCCGCGGGGCCGTCAGCTTCCATAATGTCGCTTGGCAGCGAGAGCGCGACTGGGCCCGGCCGGCCGCTTGCCGCAAGCGCCATCGCGCTATCGATCTCATCTTCGAGCGTCTCGATGCTCTCAACCATCCAGGCATCTTTGGTGACCGGCCGCGCCATGGCAGCCTGATCGAACTCCTGGAAGGCGCCGCGGCCAATCTCGGTCGTCGGCGCGTGACCGGACAAAAGCACCAGCGGACTGTCAGCGCCGAGCGCAGTAAAGAGTGCCGCTGCGCCATTTGCATGCCCCGGGCCGCCGGTCACCAGCGCGACCCCCGGCTTGCCGGTCAGCCGGCCGTATGCGTCCGCCATATGCACGGCGGCGGCCTCATGCCGCGTGTGAATGAGGCGCGGGCCCTCGTCCTTCGCGGCATCGAACAGCGACATGATATGGTTGCCGGACAGGGTAAACACCTGCGGAACGCCGTGCGCCCGGAGCCGCGCCATCACAATCTCGGCGCCGCGCATATGCTCTGCCATCAAACAACTCCTTTGGCGCGCCGGCCGGCCCCGTCAACGCTGGTTTGGGTCTTGCCGTCCGTTTGCGCGATGATGACGTAAATTGAACCAGAAGTCGCGCGAAGGCACGCGCGGAAATGGGCAACGAGGACGAACGGCTGACTGCGTGACACTTGCTCGGGACATACGCGAGATTGGCGAGGCGTTGCCAGCGCACCGCGCGCGGCCGCGCGTGCCCGATGTCACGATCCTAATACCGGTGTTTAACGAAGCCGAGGCGCTCAGCCCGCTACTGATCCGGGTCAAACCGATCCTCGACCGGCTCAAGATTTCCTGGCGCATTCTGTTTGTCGACGACGGCTCGCGGGATCAGACCTTCGCGCGGCTGAAAACGCTCGCGGATGCGGACCCGCGGATTGCAGGCATTTCGTTCAGCCGCAACTTCGGCAAGGAGATCGCGATCGCGGCGGGCCTCCGCCATGCCAGTGGCGACGCGGTCATCATTATGGACGCCGACCTGCAGCATCCCCCGGAAGTGCTCGAAGCCTTTCTTGACCGCTGGCGGGAGGGCCACGACATCGTGTATGGCCAACGGCTGACGCGCGAAACGGACGCGGCGCTACACCGCTTTTTCGCGCGGGTCTTCTACCGGCTCTATAACGCGCTCGTCGAAACCGACATCCCGAAGGGCGCCGGCGACTTCCGCTTGCTGGACCGCCGCGCCGTCGACGCCATGAACCGGCTGTCTGAGACATCGCGGTTCAACAAGGGGCTCTTTTCCTGGATCGGCTTTAAGTCGGTCGGCGTGCCGTTCACCGTTGAGGAGCGCCAGACCGGGCAGTCGAAGTGGAGTTTTCGGCGGCTGTCGAGCTTCGCGCTCGATGGGCTGACATCGTTTTCGACAGTGCCGCTCAGGGTCTGGTCGCTTGTCGGCGCAGCAATCTCGCTCATCGCAATGGTCTACGCGATCATCGTGCTCACGCGGACGCTCGTCTTCGGCGTCGATGTGCCGGGCTTTCCGAGCCTCATCATCTCGGTGATGTTCTTCTCCGGCATTCAGCTCATGTCGCTCGGCGTGATCGGCGAATACCTCGGACGCGTCTACGAAGAGGTGAAAGCCCGCCCGCTCTATATCGTTGCCGATCACTTCGGCCTTGAAGACAGCGAAGCGGCGCACCCCGCGCCCCAAGCGCCGGCGGCCCCCACCGATACCAAATCGCGCGAGACCGTTTCGTCGTGAGCGGACGTGTCAGGCACATTGGCGGATTTATTCTCGGCGGCGTCGCAGCCCTGCTGGTTGATCTCGCCGTGCTCGAACTCCTGACGCGTGGGTTCAGCCTATCGCCATTCATTGCGCGCCTACCCGCAATTGCGGTTGCGATGGTCGCGTCCTGGCTGATCAATCGGACGATCACATTCGCCGTCGAGACACCGCCAACGCTCGCCGAGTTCGCGAAGTTCGCAGCCGTGTCCTGGGTTGCACAAGCGGTGAACTATTCGGCGTTCGCGTTGATCCTGCTGGCGTTCCCGAGCTTGCCGCCAGCCGCCGCCGTCATCCTCGGCTGCGGGCCGGCCGTCGCGGTCGCCTATGCCGGCTTCCGCTTCGGTGTGTTCCGAAAGCCCACGCCCGCCGGCACCAGCCGATCTTAGCGTTGACGCGCCGATCGCGCTGCCGCAAGCACCGCCAATGAGCACAAAGACATCCGCGGTCCCGATCCTCACCGACGCATCCGACCTGATGCGCCGCTATGATGTCGCGTTCTGCGATGTCTGGGGCGTCGTACATAACGGCGTGACGGCTTATGTCGAAGGCTGCGCGCGGCTTTCAGCGTTTCGCCGCGACGGCGGCACCGTGATCCTGGTCACGAACGCGCCGCGAACCGCCAAGTCCGTCGCCGCGGTGCTACGCGAGAAGCACGTGCCCCCCGATTGTTATGACGCGATTGTCTCATCCGGCGAGGTCACCGTTGCGCATGTGGCAGCGCGCGGCCTCAACCGCGTGCACCACATCGGGCCGGATCGGGACCTCGACCTGTTCGATCCCATGAGCGTTGACCGGGTCCCGCTCGCGGACGCCGAAGCCATTGTCGCCACCGGGCTCATCAACGACCGCGACGAGACGGGCGAAGACTACCGCGCGCAGCTCGAGCCGGCCGTTGCGCGCGGCTTGGAGCTCATTTGCGCAAACCCTGATCTGGTGGTCGATGTCGGCGGCACGTTGCTCGCCTGTGCGGGCGCAATCGCTGAGGTATACGAAGACATCGGCGGCACCGTTTACTGGGCTGGAAAGCCGCATGCGCCCGCCTATGAGATGGCGCGCCGCCACGCTGAGCGGCTGCGCGGCGTGCCAATCGCGAAAGATCGCATCCTCGCAATTGGCGATGCGATCCGCACCGATATCGCCGGCGCCGTTGCGTTTGGTGTCGATGCGCTCTTCATCGGACAAGGCATTCATCGCGAGGCTGTCATGCCGGACGGCGACCTTGACCGCGACGCATTCGACAGCCTGCTCGCAAACGCCAGCCACCTGCCAATCGCGGGCATGGCGTCACTTCGCTAGAGCGCACGGCTCGACTTCATAAGGCCCCCTACTTCACCAGCCCCTTATCGCTGAAGGCCCGCAGGATCATGTCGGGCGAAGAGGTGTTGTGACGCGATGGCGCCGTACGGCCCATCCAGACATCTGTCGCGCGGGCTGATTTGAAGTCCATGATGCCGGCTTCCGTCCAGCCGTTGCCGTCTTCAGGCCGCACCGCGATCTGCGCCGCGTCATTGTTGTAGTCCGTGACATACATGGAGCGAAGCATCGCGAACGGCTTGTCGGTGACCGCCTTCTCCATCGACACCGTCAGCTTGTGCCGGGTCTCGGACACCTCCGACATCACGACCTCGGCAAAGCCGCCGGTCTTGAAGTGCAGTGAAAACGTCTTCGCCTTCGGATCAAACGTCAGCGATTGCAGATCGACGACAGGCCGTCCGGCATCGGTCACCGGTCCGATCAGGAACGACGAGCCGAACGCCGTCGCCGCACGATCCTTTGGCGCACGCGGGCGGATGCGCCAATAGCCATCCTGCGGATAGACGACGAGCACCTCCTCGCCACCCATCGGGCGGATCATCCAGACCTGGATCAGGTGCAGACCCTCGAACCGCTTGCCCGCGATGACCACAGGCGTCGCCGCCGGCCGCCAGAACGTCGGGAACGTCCAGCCAACGACCCACATCGCCGGCTCTTCATAGAGCGTCTTGCGCGTAGTGACCTTGACGTTCGACCGCACCACCGGATCGTTCTTGAACGAGCACGCGGTCCAGTCGGCGGCGAAGCTGTCGCCGCGCATCATCGGCAAGTACGACGGGTGCGCGGCCTCAACAGTGAAGCTGCGCACGCCAGGCGCCTGCAGGGCAATCGAGACGTTATCTTTTTCCGCGCAGAGGACCGGCTCTGACTGGTTGGTGACCGTGACAGCGCGGCCCTCAAGGGAGGCTGCCAAGACAGGTGCAGACACAGCACCGCCGAGCAGCAGCACGCCGGCTGCGGCCGCCTTCAGAGTGTTGCGGATCATTGCGTGTCGTCCAACCGCGCGTAGATATCGCCACTGTTGATTGAGTCATCGAGCCGGTCGATTTCCGCTGCCATGCCGTCCGCTGTCATCCACGCCTCCGCCGCTAACACCTGCGTTTCGCCAATCGCCATATTGAAGCGGTAGGGGGCGAGGCTCGCAAGTTGTTCAAGGCAGCGGTGCGCGACGTCGCGCTGGATCGTCGTGAATTCAAACGATAGCGCCGGCACTTTTTGTGAGAGGCCCGCGAGAACGTCAGCCTCGAAACCTTCGACGTCGATCTTAATGAAGCGGGGCGCGCCATGCTCGGCGATCAGAGCATCGAGCGTTGTGACTGTGACCTCTTCGGATCGGTCCCACGTCTGCTCCGCCCAGCCATCAGCCCCATCGGCGGCTGCGACAAAGTCAGATGCCGCCGTCGAGACGGTCGGGTTCGCGGAGTTGATGTGGAAGGTCGCGGTGCCGGCCTTGGGACCGACGACATCGGGAACAATCGCAACATCGGGATCGTTGAAAAACAGGCTTGCTAGAAGCGTGCGGCAGGTGAGCTGTGGCTCGCAGGCGACGACGCGCGCGCCAAGCCGTCTGAAACAGGCAGTGCGGTCACCCACATGGCTGCCGACGTCGAACGCCAAGTCGCCAGCGTTGAGAAATGCCGCGTAGAGCGCGTCCATGCGGCGATGGCGCTCGACATCGCGGTAATAGACGTCGATCGAGCGGCGGAGGCTGGCGAGCGCCGGATCGCCCTCCGCCGTCGCGAGGACCGGCTCGAACGCAGCAAGCTGCGCGTCGCGCCGGTCGGTGTGGTGTTGGGCCTCAGCGGCCGCCGGATCAGGCCGCAAGCGCAAGCTCTTGGATTTCACGCGGCGGATTGCGGTCCTCCGGGATCGCGCACATGCCGATTGCCTTGAGGAACGCGCCGAATGCTGGGCTTGCCGTAAAGCACGCGAACGGGATCGCCAGAATGTAACCGGCCGTCAGCGGCAAGCTCCAGAGCAGCAGCGTCGGGCTGACCTGATAGAGCGCGGTACAAACGACGATGCCGAGCAGCGTCTGCGGCCAAAGCGCGATGATCGCGTCGACGAGGCTTAGACCCCGCGCGTCACGACTTTGCCCGCCCCAGTTGACGCGTGCACCGAACATCAAGCCGATCATGAAGATGCTCGTGCGGACCGTAGAAATCGCGCCTTGAAGGAACGAGAACAGCAGCTCAAGCAGCGCGCCGAAGACGAACCGGATGCTGCCGCCATACCGCGCAACCCCGCCGCGCGTCAGCGCGACATCGAGGAAGCCTGCAATCTTCGGGCTGAGGTACATCGTCAGGAACGTGATGTAGGCGATCGCGGCAAGCTCCACGGGGAAGTCGCGGATCGTCATCGCGTCAGCAGCCAGCCACGGCATCGCAACGATCATTACAGTCCATGCCGGAATGCCAATGAACATCAGGATCGCCCAGGCGAGCTGGAACCGGCTGAGCGGCTTCAGGCCCGGATGATCAAGCAGTTTGAGGTACTGCATGTTGCCCTGACACCAGCGCACATCCCGCTGCATGAAGTCGACGATGGTCGGCGGGTTTTCTTCCCACGAACCATCCTCGATCGGCAGCACGCGCACCTCGTAGCCCCCCTTACGCATCAGCGTCGCCTCGACTTGGTCGTGGCTCAGGATCTGGCCGCCAAGTGGGCCTTTGCCGGCAAGCTCAGGCAGGTGGCAATGGCGCATGAAAGGGTGAATGCGTACGAGCGCGTTGTGGCCCCAGAACGGACCGCAGTCGCCAGTCCACCAGGCCTGCCCCATCGTGTAGGCGCGCATGCCGTGACGCATGCCAAACTGGAAGACACGCGCAAACGCACTGCTCGTTGGCATGCCGACGACGAGCGTCTGCAAGATGCCGATGCGGCGGTGCGTTTGCATGATGCGAACGAGCCGCAGGATCGCATCGCCAGACATCAGGCTGTCGGCGTCGAGCGGCAGCATGAATTCGAACTTGCTGCCCCAACGGTCGCAGAAATCGCGCACATTGCCGGCCTTAAAACCGGTGTTCAGCGGACGACGGCGATAGGTGATGCGCGCGGCGTCTACCTCACCGACGCTGGCTTTCCAATGCGCGGCGGCAGCTTCTTCGGCGGCGATAACGTCCGGGTCATCGCTATCGCTTAGCAGGAAGTAAGAGAAACGTTCGCCGTAGCCGGTCGCATCAAGGCTGCGCTTGACGACCTCGAACCGGGCGATCGCCCGCGCCGGGTCTTCGTTCCGCAGCGTCATCAGGACGGCCGTATCGCTCGTCACGGGCGATGGGATGTCGCCAGACTTCGCAAACGGTGCGACGGCTTCGATCGGATCGCGCGAGCCGTGCAGCAGCGAGACGCCGATCACGGCATTCCAAAACCCAAGCACCGTCCACGGTGCCCCGATCGCGAATGCGACGAGCATAACGCCATCCAGCGCCGTCCAGCCGCCGAAGCTCAGGATGTAGGCAACCAGTCCGACAAGTGCGGCGTAAGTTGACAGGTTCAGAACAAGTACAACCGCGCGTCGACGCGCGAGCGTTGCAAACGACTGCCGCCGGGACCGGCCAGCAGGATTGCGCATGCCGCGCGCTTCAAACGTCGCGGCCGTGGTGTAAGTCTGGCTCATGGCATCTCTTCTTCTTGTTATGACAAGAGAACCTTTGAATTTCGCCGCGTTGGAAACCCGATGACGCAAACGCTCACATCACCTGATCAGATCGCTCGTGCTCTCTGGTACGTTGACCGCGAACTGGTGACCCTCCGCGAAGAGCCAATTCCTAAACTGACGAACGGCAACACCGTTCAAATCCGCACCTTGTATTCAGCGATCAGCCGCGGGACTGAGCGCTTGGTTTTCCATGGCCGCGTGCCTGAAACGGAGTGGGATCGCATGCGCGCGCCCCTCCAGCAGGGCGCGTTCCCATTCCCCGTCAAATACGGCTATTGCGCGGTCGGGCGTGTCGAATTTGGGCCCGATTTCCTTCGCGACAAGATCGTGTTCTGTCTTCACCCGCACCAGGACCGCTTTGTTGCATCAGCAAATTCCGTGGTTGTCGTACGCGGCGAAGTCCCGCCGAAGCGGGCGACGCTCGCGTCTAATATGGAAACTGCGCTTAACGCGCACTGGGATGCCGGGACCCGGCCGGGCGATCGCATAAATGTGATCGGCGGGGGCATCGTCGGGTTGCTGATTGCAGCAGTTGCAGAGCGCATTCCAGGGTCCGAAGTCGTGCTCGTCGATATCTCAGAAGAGATACATCGCATCGCCGCCGCTCTTGGCATCACGTCGGCGAGACCTGACGAACTTAGTAAACGCGCACTGGCTGATGTCGTCTTCCACACAAGCGCCTCGGCCGCCGGTCTGCAGACCGCGATCGACTGCGCCGCCCAGGAAGCGACGGTCGTCGAGGTCAGTTGGTACGGGAGTCGTGAAGTCGCGGTTAAGCTTGGCGGCGCATTCCACGCAAAGCGCCTGCGGCTGGTCTCAAGCCAGGTGGGTGCGGTCGCGACACCGCAGCGGACGCGCTGGACCCACCGCCGCCGCATCGAAAAGGCGCTCGACCTGCTCACCGATCCAAAACTTGACCTGCTCGTTGAAGGCGAAGTGCCATTCACCGAGGCACCAGACCGCATGGCAGACATCCTGTCGCCGGATGCCACAGGATTGCCGCCGGTGTTCGCCTATGACGCCGCCGACTGATACCAGCGCAGGGCTCGCCCGGTGCGCGCCCCCCCTTCGCAAGACCTGGAGAGCCCTATGTTCGCCGTCGAAGTTCGCGATTGCATCATGATCGCCCACAGCCTGCCTGACCCGTTCTTCGGGCCAGCCGCCGGCAAACATGGCGCGACGTTTGTCGTTGATGTTGCCTTCTTCCGCGAAGAGCTGACGCCGCAGAACGTCGTCGTCGATATCGGCAAGGCCGGCACCGAGCTGAAGGCGATCCTCGCGCCGCTCGCCTACAAGGACCTCGACACGCTGCCTGAGTTTGAAGGCACGCTGACCACGACGGAGTTCCTCGCGCGGCACATCTTCGATGCTATGGCAGCCGCGATCAAAGAAGGCCGGCTTGGCCCCGGCGCGGAAAAACTGACGAAGCTGCGCGTCACCCTTGGCGAGACGCATCTCGCGCGCGCCTGGTTCGAAGGCCCGATCGGTGGCTGACGCCGCGTTTCTGGTTCCGGGCGATCTAGCGGCGCAGACCGGCGGGTATGCTTACGCCCGCGCGCTGCTCGCCAACTTGCCCGACCAAGGCCTCGCGATCCGCCATATCGCGCTGCCCGGCGGGTTTCCCTCGCCGACCGCAGACGACATTGCCGAGACCGAGCGCCTCATCGCCTCCATCCCGCCGGATGTGCCGTTGCTGATTGATGGGCTTGCTTACGGCGCATTTCCACGAGCGCTTGCAACCGCCATTCCAAATCCAATTGCGGCGCTGGTCCACCATCCGCTTTGCCTGGAGAACGGCATCGACGCGGCCGCGGCTGACGCGCTTAAGGCGAGCGAGCGCGCCGCGCTCCGCCATGCCGATCACGCAATTGCTGCGAGCCCAACGACCGCCCGCGCGCTTCGAGACCTGTTCCAAGTCCCGCCGGATCGCATTTCGGTCGCGCTGCCGGGCACCGAGCCCGCCCCCCGTTCAACCGGCTCGCAAAGTGCAACGACTGCCCTCCTCGCCGTCGGCACGCTGACGCCGCGCAAGGGCTACGATGTCCTGATCGACGCCGCAGTCGCCCTCACTGACCTTAATTGGCATCTGACCATCGTCGGCGATGCGACGCGCGCGCCTGAGACCGTGCAAGCCTTGCGGCAGCGCATCGAAGTGGCCTGCCTTGGCGATCGCGTCACGATGACGGGTGCGATTGATCACGACGCACTAAACGCCGCATACGCCGGCGCCGACGTCTTCGTGCTCGCCTCGCACTACGAAGGCTACGGCATGGTGCTGGCGGAAGCGCTCGCGCGCGGACTGCCGATCGTGACCACCACAGGCGGAGCAGCGGCAGAAACCGTCCCCGACGCTGCCGCGCTCAAAGTTCCGCCCGCCGACGCGCGCGCCCTCAGCGATGCCGTCGGCACGATGATCCGTGATGAGGCGCAAAGACGGGCGTGCGCCGATGCCGCATGGCGGGCTGGTCAGGCGTTGCCGACTTGGGCGGAAACAGCGGCGCGGATTGCGCGCGTGCTTAGGGAGGTCAGCTAATGGCGGAGCAAGGTGGAGGCTTCAGCGCGGACTGGCTGGCCCTCAGGGAACCGGTGGATCACGCAAGCATTAACGCCGAGGTTCGGCGCCAGTTGCTGCGCGCGATCTCTAGCCGTGATCGCCTGCGCATTGTCGATCTTGGATCGGGCACGGGCTCGAACTATCGCGGGCTCGCACCCTGGCTCCCGGCAACGGAACAGCATTGGCTGTTGTGCGACATCGAGCCGGATTTGCTGGCCGTTGCAGAGAGCACGGAGCGGCTACCGCGCACAGCGATCGAGACGCTACAGGCAGACTTTAACGGCCAAGACCTCGACCGCCTGACGTCCGGTGCCGATGTCATCACGGCGGCCGCGTTCTTCGATGTTGCGTCGCAGGATGTCGTCGAGCGCATCGCCGTCGCGACTGCCGCCGCAGGGGCTGCGTTCTACACGGTCCTCACTTACGACGGTTTGGCCGCGTGGTTTCCGGAGCATCCGCTCAACAGCGAGATGCGGTCAGCCTTCAACGCGCATCAGGAAACCGACAAAGGCATGGGCACCGCCCTCGGCCCCCGCGCGACGCAAGCGCTGGCCGACGCCTTCGCAGCGCGTGGCTACACGGTGCATCGCGGCCCGAGCCCGTGGGTGATCCGGCCCGAACATCAGGCGCTTCAGCGCGCGCTCGATACGGGCTGGGCACAGGCAGCCGTTGAGTCGAGCTACGTGACGCGCGCAGATGCCGACGCCTGGATCGAGGCGCGGCACGTGCCCGACGCCGTCAGCGTCGTCGGCCACGAAGACTTGCTCGCACTGCCGCCGGCTTGAGCGACGATCAACTCTTGCGAGGCCACATTCGCTGGAATACGCCGTCTCGGGCAATCGCTGCATGATAGATCGCGGCCGTCACGTGAATGGTCACGAACACGGCGATCGCCGCTCCGAGATAGAAGTGCACGAGAAAAGCCAAGCTCGCGCCTTCTTTGTCGACTCCGGTTAGCGCCGGCAGGCTGAACAGCCCGAAGATGTCGCGTGCGGGGAACATCGAAACGCCCGCCCAGCCTGCAAGCGGCATCGCGATCAAAAGTGCATAGAGCGCCCAGTGGACGACGCTTGAAGCCGTCTTCTGCGCAGGCGACAGGGAGGCCGCATGCGCCGGCGCCCCGGCGAACACCCGGTAGAGAAGCCGCGCGACGATGAACCAGAGCACGATGAAGCCGACGAGCTTGTGGCTCGAATAGAGCCCGTTCGTCAGGCTGTCCCAGATGTTCAGGTCCTTGCCGCGATAGGTCATGACCTGCCCGGTCACGATCATAAAGATGATGAGGACCACCGTCGTCCAATGAAAGAAGCGGGCGGTAGCGGAGTAGATCTGCGGCGCAGGCTCTGCGCCTTGATCTTCGCGTGCGGGCGTATCCGTTGGCATGTTTAACCTCCTGCGGGATCGAGAGCTTCGGTCGTCTCGCGCAAATTGCAATCGAACAGGACATCACCGTCCGCGAGCTGGATCACATCGGCAAGTGGACGGCGGGCGGCGCTCAGTTGCTTGATCGGTGCCAGTTCAAGTCCGGTCTTTCCAGAGCCGATGATGACGGGGCCGACAAGCAGATGAAGGCGATCGAGCGCATCGGCGTCGAGGAAGTGCGACACGGTCCAGGCTCCGCCCTCAACGAGGATGCGGCGGAAGCCGAGCTTGGCCAGACCGTCGACAATGTCGCCTGGGGCAATGCGGCCTTTGTCATCACCGTGGAGCACGAGCCTCTCGGTGCGTGCAGATGCAGCGGCAGAGTCGGGAGCCGGCGACACACCATCGGCCATGATGACAATGCGCCGCGCGCCGTCGTCATGGAGCCAGTTGCCCTCATCCGGCAGCCGCGCGCGGGTATCGATGACGGCGCGGGCCGGGGTGTCGCCCGCCGCACGGCGCAGGTTGAGCCGCGGGTTATCAGCCCTGACGGTGCCAGCACCGACCACGACGACGTCGACGGCTGCGCGCAGGCGATGCAGATGCGTCAGCGCGGCGGCCTGATTGATCCAGCGGCTATCCCCTGTCGAGGTTGCGATGCGCCCATCAAGCGACTGGCCGAGCTGTGCGACGACGAGCGCGCCGTCTCCCGCCCAATCGCGGATTGCCGCGCAGGGATCGCGCGCAGCGCCCCGATAGGGCCAACCGCCACGCTTCGGGACGAGATCATCGGTTGCATCAGCCAAGCCGGGCCTCATTAACGCCATCTGGCGCTGGTCTTGCCGCGCCGGCCGCTGCGCCCTAACCGGTGCCTGACGGCTGATCGGATGTCGACGCATGTCTGACGCGACTTTTAATCTGAACGCAGCGCGCGCGACAGCCCAGTGGCCACTTGCGGCCTCAAGCCTGTTGCTTGCGGGGATATGGGCTGCACTGAGCTGGCCCTGGCTCTCCGGGCACGTCACGATCCCATGGGACGGCAAGGCGCATTTCGCGCCCCAAGTTCAGTTCCTGGCCGCAAGCCTCGGCCGCGGCGAAGCGCCCTGGTGGAACCCCTTTGTCTTCGCAGGCCACCCGCAGATTGCCGATCCGCAATCGATGATCTTTTCGCCGCCAATGCTTCTGCTGTCCGTGTTGAACGCAGCGCCAAGCCTGCAAGCGATCGATGCAGCCGTATTGGCGACTGTGCTGTTCGGCGGCGTCGGCTTTGTTGCCTACGCCCGACACGCGGGTCTCGGCTGGACCGCGGCGCTGATCGGCGCGCTCGTTTTCATGTTTGGCGGGTCGATGGCCTGGCGGCTGCAGCACTTCGGACAGGTGATGAGCCTTGCTTACGTCCCGTTCGCACTTGTCTGCCTGCGGCTCGCAATCCTGGAAGGGCGCATCTGGGCCGGCCTTGCGGCAGGTGGGCTCGGCGCCGCCGTGTTGCTTGGCCGCGACCAGGTCGGGCTGCTCGCGATCTACACGCTGGCAGCTTACGCGATCTACCTCCTTTTCCGGCCACCGGTCGCCGAGTTCGATACGCGGCGCGAGAAGGTCCGCCGCGCCGTGCTGCCGCTTGGTCTCGGCGCGCTTGCCGGATTGGCGCTTGTGGCGATCCCGCTCGTCCTCACGCTGCTCCTGGCCGACCAGTCCAACCGGCCAACGATCGACCTCGCCGGTGCAAGCGCCGGATCGCTCCACCCGGCCCTGCTCATCACATCGCTTGCGCCCGACCTCTACGGCTCGGCGGGCGAGATGGAGAATTTTTGGGGACCACCAAGTTTCGCGTGGGAGGGCACCGGCCTCTTCACCGCACAGAACATGGGCGTGGTCTACATTGGCATCTTACCGCTCATGATCCTTGTCGCAGCGTTTGCGACCGGCGCGGCCCTCAAGCGTGACGCGCTGTTCTTTACAGCCGCGTTCTTCGCGATGCTGCTCTACGCGCTTGGCTGGTTTACGCCGTTCTTCTCGGCTGCCTACGCGCTGGTGCCGGGCGTCGACAAGTTCCGCCGGCCGGCAGACGCGACGTTTCTGATCGGCGGCTTTGCAGCCTTCGTGATTGCACACAGCGCCGACACGCTTGCGCGGCGATGGCAGGCTGACGTTGATTGGCGGGTGGTTTTGCTCGTGACAGGCGCACTTGGCTTGCTGGCGAGCGCAGCCGTGGGCGTTGCTCTGTCGATGGACCGGCTTGACCAGGCGATGCTGCCGCTGCTCTCCGCCGCCGCCGCATCCGCCCTCACCGCTGGCGCGCTGGCAGTCGCGCATTTCTTGCGGCCGATCAGGCCCGGCCTTGCGGGCCTGCTGCTCACTGGACTGGTCGCGGCTGACATTGGCTGGCACAACGGCCCAAACGGCGCGACCGCTCTGCCAACCGACGCCATCAACATGTTGCAGCCCGGCGCACCGCATCCGACCGTCGCGGCACTCGATCGCCTGCTCGCGCAAGACCGCGCGACCGGCGTGCATCCGCGCGTTGAGATGCTTGGGCTCGGCTATCATTGGGCAAACGCCAGCATCACGCACCGGCTGCCAAATACGCTCGGGTCCAACCCCGTCCGGCTCAACTGGTACGTTGAAGCCACTGGCGCCCGCGATTACGTCCCCGACCTTAAAGGGCGGCAGTTCACCCCCCTGATGCCAAGCTATGACGCGCGCTTCGCAGCCCTGCTCGGCCTCAAGTATGTCGTCACGCCCAAAAGCGCCGCGCAATCAGGCAAGCTTGCGGGGTTCACGGAGGCCGCGGACGCTGGTGGCAACGTCATATTCGAACGGCAGGCCGCGTCCATCCCGCGCGTGGTCTTCGCGCCGCGCGCCGCACCCGCAGACTTCGAACGCGCACTCGCATCGGGCGCGCTGCCCGACGTTGACCTTACCCGCACTGTCCTGCTCCAAGGCCCAACCGCTGCAACGGCATCGCCAACCGCGGCCGCGCTCGCAGATAACGGCCGAGCTCAAATCGTCTCAGAGACAAACACCACCGTTGATGTCGACGTCGCAGCGACCGCCGCCGGGTGGGTCGTTCTCCATGACGTTTGGCATCCGTGGTGGTCGGTCAGCATCAATGGCAAACCGGCAGAGCTGCTGCGCGCCAATGTCATCTTCCGCGCAGTCCGCGTGCCGGCCGGAAACCATCGCGTACGGTTTTCCTTTCGGCCACTCGCCGGCGCCTGGCGGCAGCTTACGACGAGGGGCGCACCATGACGCCACGTGACGACATCCTTGAGGCGGACGCTTCCAATGAAGCGCACCCGGCCGAACCGCGGGCCGCCATGTCGTTGCCGCAGGTGTACTTGCGCGCCGTGCTGCTGCTCGCGCAGGAGCGCGGCCTGGCCATTGCGCTTGCGGCTGCCAACGCGGCAATCGGGCTTGTCCAGCTCGCCGAACCGATCCTGTTCGGTGCGATCGTCGACGCGCTCTCAAAGGGCGGCAGCCCCTGGGGCGCCATCGGGCTGTGGGCACTGATCGGTTTCCTTGGCATCCTCGGTAGCGTCGTCGTCGCCGTCTCCGCCGACCGGCTCGCACACCGCCAGCGCCTGGGCGCCATGTCGTCTGCCTTCGAGCGCGCCATTACCCTGCCCATCAGCTATCACGCCGAGCGCGGCACGGGCTCCGTCATCCGCACGATCGTTGAGGGCACGAGCGCGCTGTTTGCGACCTGGCTGTCGTTTCTCCGCGAGCAGTGCACAGCGGTGATCGCGATAGGCTTCATGATCCCCGTCGCCTTCTGGATGGAGTGGCGGCTTGCGGCGCTTCTGCTGGTGCTCGCATGCATCTACTGCGCGTTCAACATGATGGTGATCGCAAAGACGAGCGGTGGGCAGTCAGAGGTCGAGCAGTTTCACATGGCGGTCTCCGGCCGCGTCGGGGACACGCTGACAAACGTGCCGATCGTCCAGAGCTATTCGCGATTGCAGGCGGAGGCGCGCGACCTCAAGGGCCTGATGGAGAACCTACTCCGCGCGCAATATCCGGTGCTCACTTGGTGGGGCATCTTGACGGTGCTGACGCGGGCTGCATCGACCATCACAATGGTCGCCGTGTTTGCAGTCGGCACGTATCTCATCTCCGTCGACGAGATCACCGTTGGCGAGATCGTCAGCTTCGTCGGGTTCGCCGGGCTCCTGATCGCCAAGCTCGACGTCCTGAGCGGGTTTATCACGCGCGTCTTCATGCAGGCGCCGACCATGCGCTCGTTCTTTGAGCTCGTTGACGCGTCGTCGCCGATCGTCGATGCGCCGGGCGCGAAACCGATCCGGATCACCGAGGGCGCGGTTCACTACGACAACGTCAGCTTCCGCTACGGCGCAGGCACCGATGGCGTGTTCGACCTGAGCTTTACGGTGCCGGCCGGCACGACCACTGCGCTCGTCGGGCCGACCGGGTCTGGCAAGACGACGACGCTTGCACTGCTGCAGCGGCTGCGCGAGCCCGATGCCGGGACGATCACAATCGACGGCCAACCGATCCGCGACGTCACACTTGCTTCGCTGCGCCAATCACTCGCGGTCGTGTTTCAGGATGCGGGGCTTTTTAATCGCTCGATTGCTGAGAACCTCAGGATCGGCTCACCGCAAGCGACCGACGAAGAGCTGCGCGATGCGGCTGCACGTGCGCAGGCGCTTAACTTTATTGAGGCGAAACCGGGCGGGCTGTCGTTCATTGCCGGTGAACGCGGCGGTGCGCTGTCAGGCGGCGAGCGCCAACGCATTGCGATTGCCCGCGCGGTCCTCAAGGATGCGCCGATCCTCGTGCTGGACGAAGCGACCAGCGCGCTCGACACCGGGACCGAGGCTGCGATCAAGCGGGGCCTCGATGACCTCCGGCGCGACCGTACGACCATTATCATCGCCCACAGGCTGTCGACCGTCGCCAACGCCGACCAGATCCTGGTTTTCGACGACGGCCGCATCGTCGAACGCGGGACGTTTGATTCGCTAGTCGCAGAAAACGGCCTGTTTGCCGGGCTCGTCGCCGAAGGCCAGCTCACCGCGCCCGAAGACGACGAACACACCCAGACTTAAGGTCTTTGCGCTACGCTACCCGCGCGCGACGGGTGGCTCACTTGCATTGATCTGCCGTCGCGGGCCAGTCTCAGGGCGCATAACGGACAACGAGGGTCGCAGCTTCGGCATGCGACGACGACGATGCAGGACATTCACGCACCAGAAGCGCTGCCGCAATCGGCGGTTGAGGCCTTCATCAAAGTGGTGGGCGCCGAACACGCGCTCACAGACCCGACGACACAGACGCCGTACCTAGAAGAGTGGCGCGGCACGTTTACCGGTATGTCGCCGCTGGTGCTGCGGCCAGGCTCGGTTGAGGCCGTTGCGGAAATCCTGAAGATCGCGAACGCGCACGGCATCGCCGTCGTCCCGCAGGCAGGCAACACCGGACTCGTCGGCGGCCAGACACCGCACACAACAAACACGGAAGTGGTCGTCTCGATCGAGCGGCTTCGCACCATCCGCTCAGTCGATCCCGACGGCAACACGCTGATCGTCGACGCCGGTGTGACGCTCGCGGAATGCCAGCAGGCGGCGGAGGCCGAAGGCCGTCTCTTCCCGCTCAGCCTGCCATCGGAGGGCTCGTGTCGGATCGGCGGCAACATCGCAACGAACGCAGGCGGTGTCGGCGTGCTCGCGTACGGCAACACGCGCCAGCTCATAATGGGGCTTGAGGTTGTGCTGCCGGATGGCCGCATCATGAGCGACCTCAACACGCTCAAGAAGAACAACACCGGCTACGACCTGAAGAACCTCTTCATCGGTTCTGAAGGCACGCTCGGGATCGTGACCGGCGCTGTACTCAAGCTGTTCCCGCTGCCGGCTGAGAAAACGACGGCGCTCGTCGGCCTCACCGAACTTGATCACGCGATCGCGCTGCTCGACCTGGCGCAGGGGCAGGCCGGCGGTAACCTGACAGCGTTCGAGTTCATTCCGCGGCTGATGATCGACCTCGTCTGCAAGCATCTCGACGGCGCGCGCGATCCGCTCGGCGAGCAGTATCCGTGGTATCTATTGCTTGAGATCTCAGGCGCGAAAGCAGATGGCGCAACGGCGGAACTGATGGAGGCGATCCTCGCCGACGCGGCTGAACGCGAACTGATCGTCGACGGCGTGATCGCCGGATCCGTCGCGCAGTCGAAAGACCTTTGGATGTTGCGTGAGGGGATTTCCGAAGCGCAGAAGCCCGAAGGCGGCAACGCGAAGCACGACATCTCCGTGCCGATCCGGATGATCCCGGAGTTCGTCCGCCGCGCCGACAAACGCATCCTTGAGCTGATGCCCGACGCGCGGCCAATCCCGCTTGGCCACTTCGGCGATGGCAACGTGCATTACAACGTTATTCAACCGGTCGGCATGAACAAAGCTGACTACATCATGCGTATCCCGGAGATTTCGGCGATCGTGTACGATGTCGTCACCGAGCTTGGCGGCTCGGTTTCCGCCGAACACGGCGTCGGTCGCGCCAAGCGCGATGCGTTCAAGCGCACGAAAGACCCAGTCGCCTACGATGTGATGCGCGACATCAAGCGGTTGTTTGATCCGAACGGCATCATGAACCCGGGTAAGATCTTCCCCGACGCCTGATCGCCTCCTCATCGCCTGCCGCCCAATGCGCAGCTTCGTCGCGCGCGCGTCTCCTGCCCGATTTTCGCCGGTTGCGTCGCTGAGCGTGCCGCGCGACCATGAGGGCAAGGCGGTCGCGTGTGGGAGGACCTTCGAGCATGGATTATTTCTGTGAAGCAGGCGAAATGACGTGGTTCCGGCTGATCTCGCCTGCTGAGGCGGAAGCGGAAGGTCAGGCCATGGACCACGCCGTCGACCGCTACTTCAAGTCAGCCTATCAAGACGCGCTCGACAGCTACGTTCCGCCGGTGGGCCTCTCAAGGATCGAGCAAAACATCGGGCTCAAGGGACACATCGCGCGTGCGATGCCAAAGTTTCTAACTCTGCGCGACAACGAAGGCACGCCCTGCGTGACGGCTATGCTGCCGCCCGATAACGAGCAGTCGCGCGCAATGGCGCCGATCATCGTCGCGCGCAAAAACTCCGATCCTTATGTGATGTTTTCTGACGCCATCGATGCGCTCAGCAGCCACATCGGCGAACCGCTCGACCCGTCCGTCTGCTACCCCTACCGCCGCGATTAGCGACTTCGGTCCTGACAAACGAAGAGCGCGGCTGCCGGGATGGCGCCGCGCTCATTTTGTTTGCGTTCGGTAACTGCGTGTCAGCTCAGCCAGCGTGAATGAGCGTGTCGAACATGCGGGGGTCGTAGCTTGTTTGTTCAAACAGCGGACCGCTCGTCAGGATCGAGACAGCATCATGGCTGTGCAGCGATTCCTGATGGCTTGCGACGACCCGGAAGTCGCCAATGCGGCCGTCAGATTCGAGTTCTTCGCAAAGCAGGCGAACCGCATCCTCAACGAAGATCGGGTTCGCGCCGTTGAGCTCCGCGAAAGCCTGCTCATCCTCACGCTTCACCATCACCTGCGTCTCGGTAACGATCGCCGCGACACACAAATCGACAAGGTCTTCGATCCAGAGCGTGTCTGAGCCGACAAGTTCCACCGACACCCGCGCGACCGAGCGCTGCGAGTGCGGCGTCGCTATCTGGCCGCGCACGTCGCGCGCATGCTCGGAGAGTTCGAGCGAGCACGGGCACGTCGATGAATAGACGTAGTCGAGATGGATGACCCGCGTCGTCGCGCCACCAACCTTCAGCATCTCAAACGAGACGTCGTAGTACTGATAGCCTTCAAGCCCGCTGCGCAGCGATGACTTCAGCATTGGATAGCGGAAGCGAAGCTGGATGCGCGCGTCGAAGCTTTCGAGGTCGTTGAGATAGCTCTCAAGCACCGAGCTGATGCGCTCGAAGTCAAACGGCTCGCCCGCATGGCGGTAGAATGACCGCATGATGCGGCTCATGTTGATGCCCTTCTTGGTGGCACCAAGCGACACCGATCCCGTCACCGACGTCTCGAGTGTAATCGCATCACCGTCACGCGTGCGGATGGCAAGCGGCAGCCGGAAGTTCGAGATGCCGACGTGCTGGATCCCGCGCTTCGCGCCTTTGATCAGCGACTGCGGACCGTTTTGCAGATCGGGCATCGAGGCCTTGTAGGCCGCGTCCGGCTGGAAGTCTGACGGGTATTCGCGATTGAGCTGAGGCGCCTCCGCGGCCGCAGGGGCAGCGTCGGTTTCGGCAAGCCCGAGCGCTTCGGCCTGCCCCTCGCCAAGCGCCGTCAACCGGCGGAGTTTTTCCAATTCCGTGTTCGCTGTGTCCTCGTGCGTGAGGGTGGACTTAACGATCGTGTCGGACGCAGAATTTGCGGACATCGAGTTCGAGCCTTTGCTTTCGGGGGACGATAAGCGGCTATTGCTGCCAGCCGCATAAGGAACGCGCTTTGGCGCGGATCGGATCAATGGGCGCTTAGAGTCGCGCGGTGCTGTGATCTCGATCAGCCGGGGAGATGGGGACCGGCGCGTCCAATTTCAAATCTAGATCGCACGTCAGCGAATACCAGCGGTTTGGATTTTTGCCCGCGCCCGCTCCTCAAGTCCTTTTTTGCGTTCGCGGTGCAGCGTGTAGACGGCGGCGGCAACGATGAGGCCCGCACCGATAAACACACGCGGCTCAGGCCAGTCGCTGAACACAAGCCAGCCGAACAGCACTGCAAACAACAAACGCGTGTAGTCGAGTGGCGCAACCGCAGACGCCTCGCCGGCCCTGAGCCCGAAGATGTTGAGCGTCTGACCAATCGCGCTCAGCACGCCAATGGCGATGAGGATCAGTGCTTCTTCGAACGTCGGCGTTTTCCAGAAGTAGATCATCGGCGGAAACATCAGGATACCGACACCGACGGCCTGATAGGTGAGGATCGTCACTGGCCGGTCCACTTGCGAGAGCTTGCGAATGAGGATGACGACCACGGCGACGAAGAATGCGCTGGCGACCGCCATCGCAGTGTAGATATTGAGCCCGCTCCCACCGGTCGGCCAGGCGACGATGACAACGCCGACAAAGCCAACAGCGACAGCCGCCCACCGGCGCGGGCCGACGACCTCGCGCAAGAACACGATCGCGAGGATGGTCATGAAGAACGTCTTGGCAAACGAGAGCGTCGTCGCGTCGGCCAGCGGCAGATTGATGAAGGCCGTAAAGCCAAGCAGCATCGCACAGAACGCGCACGCGACGCGGCCAAGCTGAAGCATCGGCCGCGCGGACGTGATTGCGCCGGGTGTGTCCTTCAAGATGACCGGCAGCGCGAGCAGAAGCATGGTCGATTGCCGGAAGAACAGGATCTCGGTCACGTGCAAGCGTTCGCCTGCGACCTTGATCAACACCAGCATGCCGGAGAAGAACAGCGTCGAGAGCAGGATGAACAGTCCGCCGCGCACGTTGCCCGGCAAAGTCCCCCAGCGCGCGCGGACCTCTTCCAACTGCCGCGCCATCACTGTCATCGACCGCTCATCTCCTCTTGATGCACGCTTGGCGACGCGCATCGTCGCGCAAATGTCGCACAAGTGCTGGGTCCACGACAGCCGCCTCAGCGCGTGGCTGATCGGCCCTGAGCGAGCGCGCGCGGCTAGTAGTGTTTGCCGCGCGCGGTTACCGGCCAGAGGCATTCGACGCGGTCGCCGCGGACGCCGACATACCAGTCGTGACTGTTGCACGTCGGGTCGCAGTGGCCGGGGACGAGCAGCAAGCGGTCGTTGAGCCTCAGCGTGTCATTCGGATCTGCAATGACGCCGTGCTCGTCGGAACACTTAGCATAGGTGATGTCGTCGCGCCCGAAGATGACCGGCAGACCGCTGTCGACGCTTTGCACTTTTAAGCCAGCATCGCAGACCGCCTGCCCCGGCTTCGCGACCGACATGATGCCCGTCAGAATGAACAGCGCGTTGCGAAACATCGAGACGGGCGCGCCGTGCTCGTCTTCGATGCGGCCGTAGTCGACGTCCATAAAAACGTAGGAGCCGCACTGCAGCTCGTTAAAGACGCCGCTTGCGGCTTCGAAGCCGAACGAGCCCGTGCCGGCACCGCCCACCGTTTCGCAGGCAAGGCCCGCTTTAGCCAACGCTGCGACCGTCGCGTGCGTCTCAGAGACGACGCGGTCGAGGACTGCGCTGCGATCGGTGAATGCGCGGATGTGTTGGGCGCGGCCGTTGTAGGCCTGCAGCCCCGCGAACCGGAGCCCCGGCGCGCTATCGATGGCCTTGGCAAGTGGCACTGCGCCTGCGCCCGGCGGCACGCCGCACCTGCCGGCACCAACGTCGATTTCGACGAGGCAGTCGAGTGTCACGCCGCCTGCGACGGCCGCTTCCGAGAGCGGTCCAACCGTTGAAGCGTCATCGATACAAACGCCGATTTTAGCTCCGCGCGCGATGCCCGCCAGCCGCTGCATCATCGCGGGCGCGGTCACCTGATTGGTCACCAGCACATCATCGATGCCCGCGCGGACGAGCGCTTCGGCTTCACTCACTTTCTGACAGCAGACGCCCACTGCGCCGCCACGTGCCATCTGGATGCGCGCGATGTCGGCGGACTTGTGCGTCTTTGCATGCGCCCGCAGCCGGACGCCTGCGTCTTCGACAAAGCGACCCATCGCAGCGACGTTTGCGTCGAACGCATCGAGGTCGACGATCAAAGCCGGCGTTGCGATCTCGTCGACTCTCTGGCCGACGTGCGCGGGCACATCGAAGCCAACCGCGCCTGCGGCCATCTCTGAACCCGGTCCGCCGTCCGGCATGCTTCAAGCCTCCGAGTGGGCCGCATCGTCTGCGCCAGCTTCTAGGATCGCGTCGTCCATCTGCGCAAGGCGCTGCGCGAAGGCTGCCTGAATATGGACGCGCGCGGCTGCCTCTGCGCGGTCACCGTCGCGGTCTGCGATGGCATCGACGATGGCTGCATGCTCATCGACGGACTTCGCAGCGCGACCCGGTGCTGCAAGCGTCGTCGGGCCCAGCAGCGCCAGCGCTTCGGCGAGCGTGTCGGAGGCCTTCGCGAGAAACCTGTTGTGAGCCGCGCGCAGGATCACGAGGTGGAACGCGCGGTTGGCAGCCGCCAGCTTCCGCGCGTCTCCCGTCAGCGAGCGGTCGCGCTCAACGAGCCTGCGCATTTCAGCGATCTCCATCTCGCTTGCGTGGCGGGCGGCAAGGCGCGCTGCGGCGCAATCAAGGATCTCGCGCATGGCATAGAGTTCAGAGACCGCGCCCGGATCGAGGCCGGCCACCACCATCCCGCGGTGCGGCTCGTGAATGAGCAGCCCGCGCGTCTCAAGCCGGCGGAGCGCCTCGCGGACAGGTGTCCGGCTCAGCCCAAACCGCTCAGCGACGTCGGCCTCCTTCAGCCGGTCGCCCGGCGCCAGCGCGCCCTCCAGAATTTCAGTCTGCAGGATATCGAAGATGTCGAGGCGGTCTGGCATGTGGGTCGTGGCGGCGTGTCCTTGCGCCCCAAGGGCTAGCATAAACGGCGCGCCCGGTTGACTTTCAGCGCCCAAAAGCGCTGATTGTATGCAATTGAATACAATTTCTGAGGATGCCGATGTCAGCCATGGACGAATCCTTCGACGTCGTCGTTGTCGGCGGCGGCAATGCCGCGTTTTCAGCCGCCGTCGCCGCGCGGGAGAAAGGCGCAAGCGTCCTCGTCCTGGAATGCGCGCCGGAAGATGAAGCCGGCGGCAACTCGCGCTTTACGGCCGGCGCGATCCGCTTCGCATACGATGGCGTCGATGACATCGTCGAACTCGTCCCAGACCTCACCGACGAGGAGCGCGAGACGACGGATTTTGGCAGCTACAGCCAGGACCAGTTTTTCGACGACATGTTCCGCGTCACGCAGTACCGGACGGACCCTGAGCTGACGGAAGCGCTGGTCACCAAGAGTTTCGATACGATGAAGTGGATGCGCGACAAGGGCGTCCGGTTCGTGCCGATCTACGGGCGCCAGGCTTTCAAAGTCGACGGCAAGTTTAAGTTCTGGGGCGGGTTGACGCTTGAAGCCTGGGGCGGTGGCCCAGGCCTTGTTGAAGCCTGGTCGCGCATCGCCGACGAGCAGGGCATCGAGGTCCGCTATGAAGCGCGCGCGCTCGAACTCATCAGCGACGGCTTCGCGATCACGGGCGTCAAGGTCCGCATGCCGGATCGCATGCTCAACATCGGTGCGCGCTCGGTCGTGCTCGCAGCCGGCGGGTTCCAGGCCAACTCCGAGATGCGCACACGCTACCTCGGCCCCGGATGGGACATCGCCAAGGTGCGCGGCTCTCGCTACAACACCGGCGACGGTATCCGCATGGCGCTTGATCTCGGCGCATCGACGGCTGGCAACTGGTCAGGCTGTCACGCGGTTGGCTGGGAACGCAACGCGCCGGAGTTCGGCGACCTCGCCGTCGGCGACAACTTCCAGAAACACTCCTACCCGTTCGGCATCATGGTCAACGCGCGCGGCGAGCGCTTCCTCGACGAGGGGGCCGACTTCCGCAACTACACTTATGCCAAATACGGACGCGTCATCCTGGAACAGCCGGGCAGTTTCGCCTGGCAGGTGTTTGACCAGAAGACGCTGCATCTGCTCCGCGACGAATACCGCATCCGGCAGGTCACGAAGGTCACCGGCAACACGCTTGAAGAGCTGGCCGGCAAGCTCGAAGGCGTCGACGCCGCGCGCTTCCTTGCCGAAGTCAAAGCCTACAACGCAGCCGTCATGACCGACGTGGACTTCAACCCGAACATCAAGGACGGCCGCGCCACGCAGGGGCTCCAAGTCCCCAAAAGCAATTGGGCGAACACAATCGACGACGGACCGTTTGAAGCCTACGCCGTCACCTGCGGCGTGACCTTCACCTTCGGTGGCGTCCGCATCGACCCGCAGGGCCGCGTCCTCTCAACTGACTACAAGCCGATCCCGGGATTGATGGCAGCAGGCGAAATGGTGGGCGGCGTCTTCTACCATAACTACCCCGGCGGCACGGGCCTCATGAACGGTGCCGTGTTCGGCAAGCTTGCAGGCGAGAGCGCTGCGGCACACGCTGTCAGCAACGTCGGCGCGGAAGCGGCAGAGTGATGGTCGCGACCGGTTAGGCGTCCGCGCGCGCGTCGATCGCGGTTCGCATGCCGGCTTCGTACGAGAACAGCGCGGGCACGCCGCCGGTGTGGATGACGATCGTCGGCCGGTCAGTCGGCAACGCACCATCTGAGGCGAGCTGGCGGGCGCCGGCAAAGACGCGGCCGGTGTAGACAGGGTCCAGCACGAGCCCTTCAAGCCGCGCCGCATCGAGCACAGCCGCCGTTGTCGCATCGTTCAGTTGCCCGTAGCCGGGGGCAAGCATTCGGTCGTCTGTGATGATGTCATCATCGGCGACGCGCGGCGCGACACCCAGAAGCGTCGCAAGCCGCGCGCAGTGGCCCTGAATGCGCGGCGTCTGAAGCTCACGCGACCGGCGCACACAAATCCCGTGCACCGGCCCGCGCCAGCCGCAGGCGCGCAAGCCAAACAGCAAGCCCGCGTGCGTAAGCCCGCTGCCGGATGCGACCACGACCGCGCCCGCGTTCGGCATCTGGCGCAACAGCTCTTCCGCGCCAAGCACGTAACCTGCCGCACCGAGCGGTGGCTTGTCGGCGGCAAGCGGTATGACAAACGTCTTGAAGCCGCTGCTGCGATAGTGTGCGGCGTGCGCCTCGATCTCGGCGTCGGCTGCGCCCTCGTCCTCGCCGACCGGGAATGTCGTGCGGGTCGCGCCAAACAAATCGTCGAGAAGCACGTTGCCGTTGGTTCGGTACGCCGGATCGGCGCGGGCGACACGTTCTTCAAGCTGGACGTGACAGCGCAGGCCAAGCCGGGCGGCAGCGGCGGCGGCGAGGCGCACGTAGTTCGACTGCACCGCGCCCGTAATCAGCACGACATCGGCGCCCTCTGAGATCGCCTTGCCGAAGTAAAACTCGAGCTTGCGGACCTTGTTGCCGCCGAGGCCAAGACCGGTCAAGTCATCGCGCTTGACGTGCAGGTCGAGGCCCAAATGCGCGCCGAGCCGCGGCATCGCTTCAAGCGGAGTTGGCCCCGACACCAGCGTCGCCCGCGGCAACCGGCCGACAGCCTCACTCACATCCGGCGGCAACTGCGCACGTTCCTGAGACGTCACCGCATCCTCCGAAAGCTTTGTCCGTCGCGTGCCATCCGCAGCCCGGATCAGCCTGCCATTTGCGCCGCTTACCACAATTGCGCTCACAGAGTGTCACTCGAATGTGAGGCGAGTTGGTTTGATCGGCGCGCGTCGCAACCGGCAACATGCGTGCACGGGCCAAGCTTGGCCCACCCTTGCTTTGGAGGAAATCAACAATGAGTAAATCGATCTCAACAGCGGCCGTCGTCGCAGGCGCGCTTGCAGTTGCAGCAGCCGGCGTTTCGACGGCGGGTTCAACCAGCGCGCAAGCTGCCGAAATGGAAAAGTGCTACGGCATCTCGCTGGCTGGTAAGAACGACTGCAAGGCTGGCAAAGGCACAACGTGCGCCGGCACTTCCACCATCGACTATCAGGGCAACGCGTGGACGCTGGTCCCGAAGGGCACTTGCGAGTCCCTTGCGTGGGCAAAGATCCTTCCCAAAGACCGCAAGGGCAGCCTGAGCGAAATCGATCGCGACCTGCCGAAGGCGTAGCCCGCCTGATTATGCGCCGGCCGGCGGCTCTTATGTCCCGGCCGGCTCAATCGGGTCTGGTTTCGCTCATGGCGTTCGACCAGACCCCACTCTTCCAGTGACGCTGTTGGGAGGACATTTCATATGGCCAAAGCTGACACAGCCGCAGCATCGCGCAGCGGCCATCTCCCGGATCGCAGCGGCCTCGGGCTGAAGCCTGAGCATTACGAAACCGTCCTCGCCGAGGCGCCGAACATCGGCTGGTTCGAAGTTCACCCGGAAAACTACATGGGCGACGGCGGGCCACCGCATCACTACCTCACGCGCATCCGCGAGCAGTATCCGCTGTCGCTGCATGGTGTCGGCTTGTCGATCGGCGGCGCGATGCCCCTGTCCGCAGATCATCTCGCGCGATTGAAGGCGCTGGTCGACCGATATGAGCCGCAGAGCTTTTCAGAACATCTCGCCTGGTCGACGCACGAGACGGGCTACATGAACGACCTGCTGCCGCTGCCCTACACGCACGAGACGCTCGCCCACGTGTGCGACCACATCAGCGAGGTGCAGGACACCGTCGGGCGGCGCATGCTGCTCGAGAACCCGTCAACGTACGTGTCCTTTTCAGACGGCGACTTTGATGAGCTCGCGTTTCTGCGCGAGATCGTACGCCGGACAGGCTGTGGCCTGCTGCTCGACATCAACAACGTCTACGTGTCGTGCACGAACCGGCATGCCGACCCTTACGCCTACGTCGATGCGTTTCCGATCGATGCGGTTGGCGAGATCCATTTGGCGGGCCATGCCGAGGATATCGACGACGACGGCGCGCCGCTGTTGATCGATAGCCATGACCGCCACATCATCAACGATGTGTGGGATCTCTACGCCCACGTCATCGCGCGCTTCGGGAAACGGCCGACGCTCGTTGAGTGGGACGAGAACGTGCCGGACTGGCCCGTCCTGTTCGCCGAAGCGCAGAAGGCCGAGCGGCTAATGTTTGCGGCCGCGCCAAACCGCGTTGCCTCACCGCGCAAGCCTACACCGGCGTTTGCCTGACGTGCGGCGCTCGTGTCGATGACCTCGTGGCAGCAGACGCAAACTGAGTTCGGCAATGCCGTTCGGATACCGGGCGCCGATACGCCGTCCAGCGTCGCGCCGACGCGCGCCGGCAACCGCGCCGACCGCCGGTTTGACGTCTACCGCAACAACCATATGTCGAGCCTGATCGATGCGCTTGCCGCGCGCTTCGACGTCACGCGCCAGCTCGTCGGCGACGACTTTTTCCGCAGCCTGGCGCGCGAGCACATCCACGAGGCGCCGCCCGCCTCACCAATCTTGATGCACTACGGCGCCGGGCTCGCAGACCACATCGCGCGCTTTGCACCGGCCGATGACTTGCCGTTCCTTGCCGATCTTGCGCGCCTCGAGTGGGCGATCGGCGAGAGCTATCACGCAGCCGACGCCGACCCGCTAGGCGTTGAAGCGCTCGGCAACATCCCGCCGGAGCAGGCCGGGGCTGCTCGCGTCGCGGTCCACCCGTCGCTCCGGCTCATCCGGTCTCAGTGGCCCGTCTTCTCGATCTGGGCCGCGCACCAGACCGACGATCCGGCGGCCGCGCTTGCGCGCATTGCGCAGGCCCCTGAGGCGGGCATGACCATCCGGCCGGGGCTCGAAGTCGACGTCCGCGCGCTTGCGCCGCCTGCGTTCGCGTTGATTGCAGCGTTTGGCGACGGCGCGACCTTCGACGACGCCTTCGCAGAAACCGATGGCGTTGCGCCCGAAGACTTCGGCGGATTGCTCGGTTTCGTGTTCGCGGCTGGAGTTGTCACGGAACTGAAGTTAACGTCCGCCACAAACCACGCTGACGCGTAAAATTTGCGCTGGATCAACCTGCGTGCGACGGGCTTTGCCGCCAGACGGAACGCGGCCTCGGGAGGACCAAGATGGGACTGTTTCGCGCGCTCGAAGCGCTTTACTCAGGCGTGTTCGGCGCGATCCAGAACCTGCTGGGTGACTGGTTCCTCGGCCTCTCGGCGCGCCTCGTCTTCGGCAGTGTCTTGTTCTTCTACTTCATCAACTCGGCCTTCACGAAGGTCGAGAGCGGCTTTCCGGGCATCTTTGTGCCGACCATGAACGCCTACGCGCAGATCGCACCGAAGGCGATGGAGGCGGCCAACTACGACGCAAGCCAACTCCCATTCATGCCGTACGGCCTGATGGTCTACGCTGGCACCTACGCAGAATTGCTGCTGCCGGCGCTCATCCTGGTCGGCCTGTTCACGCGGGCAGCGAGCCTCGGCATGATCGCGTTTATTGGCGTCATGACCTACGTCGACATCACCCAGCACAATGTCGATGCGGAGACGATCGGGACCGTCTTCGACCGTATCCAGAACTCAGCCATCGCAGACCAGCGGCTGCTCTGGATCTTCCCGCTGCTCTATCTCGTCATCCGCGGCCCGGGCTTTGTTTCACTCGACGCGGTGTTCGGCCGGATGGTGCAGGAAGAGCGAATATAAGTTCGGCCCGGCCGGGCCCGGGCACAAAGGTCCCGACCTGAGCCGAGGCAGAGCAGAACCCAAGTCCCGCTCTGCCTCCGTGGCTGCTCGATCTAGCTGCTTGAGCTAGACGAACGAGATCCCGCTGTCCGTCATCGGCAGCGTCGTGACCCGATTGCCGGTCGCCGCATAGATCGCGTTCGCCAGCGCCGGACCAGCCGGCGGTGTTCCCGGCTCGCCAACACCCGTCGGCGACGTCGTCGACGGCACGATGTGGACTTCGATCTTTGGCATATCGGTGATGCGCAGCGGCTCGTAGTCGGGGAAGTTCTGCTGCTCGACCACGCCATCTGCGAGCGTGATCTTGTTGCGCATGACCGCCCCGAGACCGTAGCCGATGCCGCCTTCCATTTGCGCGCGGATGACGTCCGGGTTGATCGCAATCCCGCAGTCAACCGCACACACAATGCGCTCGAGCTTGATGTCGCCACCCTCGGTTTTCGACACTTCCGCCACCAGCGCCACGAAGCTTGAGAAGCTCTCGTGCACCGCGACGCCGCGTCCCCATCCGTCCTGGAGCGGCTCGCCCCAACCTGCTTTCTCAGCCGCGAGCTTAAGCACACCCAAATGGCGCGGATGCTCCGTCAGCAACGCCTCGCGGTAGGCAACCGGGTCCTTGCCGGCTGCCTCGGCCATCATGTCCATGATGATCTCGGTCGAGTAGGCGGTGTGGGTGTGCCCAACCGAACGCCACCAGAGCGCCGGCGGACCGCCCGTCATGTTGCGGACATCAACGCGCAGGTTCGGGATCTGATACGGCAGCGTCGTCGCGCCTTCGACGGACGACGTGTCGATGCCGTCCTTGACAAGCATCTGCTCGAAGAACGTGCCGATCAGGATCGATTTGCCGGCGAGCTTGTGATGATAGGCCAAGGGCTTGCCGTCGCCATCGATGCCAGCCTCGACGCGGTGGACGAACAGCGGGCGGTAGTACCCGCTCTGCAGGTCATCTTCACGCGTCCACACAAGCTGCACCGGCCACTTGCCGTCGATCGCTTTGACCGCGTGGGCTGCCTCACTCTGATAGTCGGCCGTTGGCGTTGCGCGACGGCCGAATGAGCCGCCGGCCCAGACCGTGTTGATTTTCACCTGCTCGGGCTTCAGGCCAAGGATACGCGCGACTGAGGGCTGTACGAGGGATGGGAACTGACATCCGTCCCACAGCTCGGCAGTCGTGCCGTCGAACTTGATGACGCAGTTGAGCGTCTCCATCGGCGCGTGCGCGAGATACGGGAAGACAAAGTCGGCTTTCACCGTCTTCGCCGCCTGCTTCATGGTGCCTGCAGCGTCACCGTCGTTGCGGGCAACGTTGCCGGGCTTGTCGAGTTCGGCCGTGTATTCAGCCACCATCTGGTCAGTCGATCGAAGGTCCGCCTTGGAGGCGTCCCACTCAACCGTCAGCGCCGCCCGGCCCTTAATCGCAGCCCACGTGTTTTTGCCGTAGACGATAACACCGACCGGGGTCTCTTTGACGTCCAAGACGCCCTTCACCTTTCGCGTCTCGCTGTCGTCGACGGACTTGAGCGTCGCGCCAAACTGCGGCGGGCGCGCGACGACGGCGACGACCATATCAGGCACGCGGACATCGAGCGCGAACACTGCGGTACCCGTCGTCTTCGAGACAGAATCGCGCCGCGGCAGCGTTTCGCTTCCGATCTTGGTGAACTGGTCAGGCGACTTGAGCTGCGGGTTTTCCGTCGGCGTCAGCGTTGACGCCCGCGCGACGAGTTCGCCGAACTGAGCCGACTTGCCCGACGCGTGCGAGACGACGCCGTCTTTCACCGTGATTTCGCCGGCCGGCACTGACCATTCCTCAGCCGCTGCGCGGACGAGCAGGTCGCGCGCGGTTGCGCCGGCCTTGCGATAGGGCTCGAACGATGCGGGTGTCGCGGTTGAGCCGCCGGTGCCCTGGGCTCCGCCCATCAGTTTGTTGCCGTACGTTGCCGGGTCGGCGGGCGCGAACTCGGTGTCCATCTGGCCCCAGTCGGCATCCAGCTCTTCGGCGATCATCGTCGTGAGGCCAGTGGTCGTGCCCTGACCCATCTCGACGTGCTTGACGATGGCGACGACGCGGCCGTCGCCTGTGATTTTGACGAACGGGTTGGCGACAAGCTCGGCTTTGGCGGCGGCTTCAACGCGGCCTGCGGGACCGAAGCCGACGACCAGAGCTCCGCCTGCGAGCGCGGCTGCGCCTTTGAGAAAGCTGCGGCGGGACGTGTCGAGGTCTTTGTGCGTGGTGGTCATGGATCAGGCCTCCAGCATCTTGGCTGCTTCGTGGATCGCTTCGCGGACGCGGACGTAGGTCGCACAGCGGCAGGCGTTGCCGTACATCGCGCTGTCGATGTCCTCATCGGTCGGCTTCTTGTTCTCGGCCAACAGGCCGATGGCCTGCATGATCTGGCCGGACTGGCAGAACCCGCACTGGACGACGTCGTGCTTCTGCCAAGCCGCCTGCACCGCTTTCGCCTCGGCGGACTGAAGGCCTTCGATTGTTGTGATCTCGAGGCCGACCGCATCGGCGACGCGCAACTGACACGACCGCGTCGGTGACCCATTGACATGGACGGTGCACGCGCCACAGGCCGCAACACCGCAGCCAAACTTCGTGCCCATCAGTTTGAGTTCATCGCGGACAACCCAGAGCACCGGTGTGTCCTCGTCCACGTCGACTTGGCGGGTTTCCCCGTTCACCTTGATTTCGAACATGTTGTCTCCTCGACTGCGGGCAGCGGTCCCGCAATTGGCTTGTTCCGACCTTAGTCGCAGCCGACCGGGAGACGCACGCTGGTTGCGCGATTTGGCGCATGAAACTTCGGCAAGGTTGGAGCCGAATTCCAAAAGCTGGAACGGCGGCTATCAGACTGCGAAGACGGCCACACTTGCGCCCATCAGTCAGACGGACAAGCCGCGCCGTGTTCCACCCACCGACGTGCGTGCGCCAGAAACGCATCGAACGAAAGCGGCGGTTTGGCGCGGCCCTCACCCGGCGTCCAGGACCACGCGACCAGGTGGTCATGCTCGAGATGTTTGACCACGTCGCCAACAGATCGCCCGCCGTTCATCGCCGGATCCTTCCAATTGTCGCAGATGTCGGCGGCCGTCAGTCCGTCGAGGCTCATTTCGTAGGGCGGCATCTTCCAATCCGGCGCACCCGGGATCCGCGTGATCGCGTTATTGGTCGCGCGATGGCAGATGGCGCACCGCATGCCGCCCGCGCCGGCGCCATCGTCGGCCGGCAATACCTTCGGCACATGCTTGCGGGCATCATCGCGGACGCGCGGCAGGTCCGAGCGATGGCAATTCATGCAGCGCGGGCTTTGGAGAACCGGCATCAGCGCTGCAAAAGAGGCCGCTGCCTGAGCATCGCGCGCTGAACGGGCCGCGAAAAAGATGAGCGCCACGACCGCAGCAAACGCGAGCCCGCCGGCGACCCAGGCCGCCGCGCGCCCGTTACCTTGCATCTCCTCAGACAAGCAAACCTCACGTTTGGATTTTGCGCACGCCCTCGCGCCAGCTACCTTCATCTGAAAAGCAACCAACAGAACGCAAGGGAAGCGACAGTGCAGGGTGCAGTATTCTCAGGCAAGCGGACGGTCACGCTTCAGTCCTTCGACGACCCGACACCGGGTCCGGGCGAGGTCATCGTCAAGATCAAGGCGTCCGGCATGTGCGGCTCAGACCTGCACTTTTATCGCGCAGACGGCGGCGCGCCGGAGATGGCCAAGAAGCTCGGCCTCGGTGGCGATGGCGAATTGAAGATCAACGGCCACGAACCGTGCGGCGAAGTCGTCGCGCGCGGGCCCGGGGTCGCAGAGCATCACGCACCGACGGGCCAGCGCGTCTCGATCCACCACTACGCGGGCTGCGAAACCTGCCCCGACTGCAAGTCCGGCTGGTCACAGCTCTGCAAGGTCGGCCCGATGGAAGTCCTCGGCGTCACCGGCCATGGCGCGCATGCCGAATACATGAAGGCACCGACTTTCACGCTCGTGCCGCTGCCCGATGAGATCTCCTTCGATGTGGGCGCCGCGCTCTCGTGCGGGACGACGACAGCCTACGGCGCGCTCAAGCGGATGAACATGCGCGGCGGTCATACGCTCACCGTGTTCGGGCAGGGCCCGGTCGGGCTGTCGGGCGTCGCGCTCGGCAAAGCGATGGGGATGGAGGTGATCGCGCTCGATGTCTCCGAAAACCGCCTGGACCTCGCGCGGACCTGCGGCGCCGACCACACGATCAACGTCGCGGAGGCCGATGCGATAGAAGAGGTCAATAAGCTAACGGGCGGCAAGGGCGCGCACTACGCGCTGGAAGCCTCCGCCAACGAGCAGGCGCGCGTTGCATCCATCCGCAGCACGCGCGTCTGGGGCACGGTCGCCTTCGTCGGCGAAGGCGGGCAGGTGACCGTCGACGTCAGCCCGGATCTCCTGCGCCGGCAATTGACGCTGATCGGTTCGTGGACATTCTCGTCCGGCATCCAGGGCGAGTGCACCCGCTTCGTGGCCGACAACGGCGTCAATGTCGCAGCGCTCATCACCGACGACTGGCCCCTCGCCGACATCGACGCCGCTTACAAGAAGTTCGACAAGCAGCAGATGGGCAAAGGCATCATCCGGCCGTGACCGCTCGGCACGGCAAAGGCACCGCGCGCCGAGCGCGACGTGCCTGTGCACATCGTTGGCGCAGCGCCTATCGGTTCGTAAGTTTGAGCTCGATGCGGCGGTTGCGCCGCAGCGTTTCCTCGTCGTTGCCGGATTCGAGCGGCCGGAACTCACCGTAGCCGGCGGCGACCAACCGTTCGGCTGGAACGCCCTGCGCGATCAGGTAGCGCACAACCGAGATGGCTCGCGCGGTCGACAGCTCCCAGTTCGACGGAAACTGCGTGGAGTTGATCGGCCGAATATCAGTGTGGCCATCGACCTGAATGGCCCAGTCGATCTCCTTCGGGATCGAGCGCGACAGATCGCGGATCGCGCGGGCAAGCCCATCGATCGCGCCAAGGCCGTTGTCCGAAAGCTGCGCCTCACCCGATGAGAACAAGACTTCGGACTGAAACACGAAGCGGTCACCGACGACGCGGATGTCCTTGCGGTTCTTCAACAGATCGCGCAACCGGCCAAAGAAGTCCGACCGATAGCGCTGCAGCTCCTGCACCTGCCGCGCAAGCGCCGCGTTGAGCCGCTGACCAAGGTCTTTGATGCGATCTTGCGATTGCCGGTCCTTTGATTCCGACGCTTCAAGCGCCGCGTTGAGGCTGCCGATTTGTCGGCGAAGCGCGAGGATCTGCTGGTTGAGAAGATCAACCTTCGACAGCGCTTCCGCCGTGATCGACTTCTCTTTGTCGAGGTCACCTTGCAGCGAGATGATCTGCTGCTGGCGTTCGCCATCACGCGTCGCGCTGGCCGTGCTCGCCTGGCTGAGCTGCGCGTTCTGCGCCTGAAGATCGCTTAGCGAGGCCTGCAAGGCGGCAAGTTCATCCACCGTGCTCTGCGACTTGCCCTTTTCAAGCGAAAGCAGGGTCGTGAGTTCGCTGATCTGCCGCGTCAGACGCTTGAGTGCATTGTCCTTCGAGCCCGCTTCCTGGCTGACGAAGTACTGCGCGAGCATGAAGATTGAGAGCAGGAACGTGAAAACCAGAAGCAGAGTCGACAGGACATCAACGTAGCCGGGCCAGAACTCGCCGTACTCAGCGCGCCGTACCTTGCCTCGGGCCATGGTCTCAGGCGCTCCGCCGCGCGTGTTCGATCACGTCGCGCAGCGCGTTGACGATCTCGGCCTGCTGGGTCGACTGCTCGTCAGCCCACTGGCGCACGATATCCTGCTCCTTGCGCATTTGCGCCAGCAGTTGGTTGACGCCCTCGGTCACTTCGCGAAGGCCGCCATGTCCGGCGTCATCTTCTCCGTTGATGCGGTCGGCAAGCTCGCCGAGCGAGCGCTGCATTTCAAAGAGCGCGGCATAAAGCTGACGGTTGAGCTGCTCGCCCGAAACATCGCTGCCGGGCGTGAGTTCGGTGATCCCGGAGAGCCACTCTTCTAGCTCGTTGTAGAACCGGTTATGGGCCTGGCTCGCCTGCAGTTCGAGGAATCCGAGCACGAGCGATCCGGAAAGCCCGAACAGCGACGATGCAAACGCAGTGCCCATGCCGCCAAGCGGCGCGGCAAGGCCGGACTTCAATTCTTGGAAGATGAGCACGCTGTCGTTCGAGGACGTATCGAGCGCGGAGATCGTGCCACCGACGGCCTGGATCGTACCAAGCAGCCCCCAGAACGTGCCGAGCAGTCCGAGGAACACGAGCAGGCCGACAAGATACCGCCCGGTGTCGCGCGCTTCATCGAGCCGCGAACTGATCGAATCCATGATCGACCGCATCGAAACCGTCGACAGCGAGAGCGTGCCGCGGCGATCCCGCAGCATCGTCGCCATCGGCGTCAGCAATCGCGGCTGGTGATTGATGGCGAGGCCTGGGTCAGCGATGCGGAACGCGTTGACCCATTTGATCTCCGGGTAAAGCCGGAAGACCTGCAGGAAACTGAACATGATGCCGAACCCGAGCACGGCAAGGATCAAGCCGTTCAGCCCTGGGTTGGCGTAAAATGCGCTGATAAACTGCGGCGCGAGGATCGCTGCGATGAGGCCGACGAGCGCCAGAAAAATCAGCATTCGCATCAGGTAGACGCCTGGCATGGACAGGGTCCGGTGGGCTGCAGGGCCTCCCTGAGCGGAACTGCGCGATCGGGCCATCTAGTCGAGATCTCCGGCGGCCGGTGGGCAAGATGCTGCCGAGGTTACCGAATGCGTATGGCAGGGAAAACCGGCGACAACAGGAACATGGTGTGACACGTTTCGCAGGCTCGCTTGAAACTATCGGGCAACACGCCAACAAAAACGTGGACGAATTCGGCGCCGCCCGACTTAGCACGCCATCGCAGGGGCTTAGCGGGCGTCAGCGAGCCGCTTCAATAGTGCGCGCTGGATCAGCGGCGAACCGGCAATGATCTCACCGCGCTCAAGCATCTCGGCCCGACCATCTAGATCCGTCGCAATACCGCCGGCCTCGCGCACGAGAAGCAGCCCGGCGGCGATGTCCCAGGGCTGGATGCCGCGCTCCCAATACGCATCAAACCGCCCCGCCGCCGTCCACGCGAGATCAAGTGCCGCGGCGCCCGTCCGGCGCATCCCGGCCGTCTCCTTCATCGCCATCGCAGCCTCGGCGAGGAACCGGTTATGCCCGGTCCGGCCGCGGTGCGGGATACCGGTTGAGACGAGTGCCTCGTCCAACTTCCGGCGGGCAGAAACGCGCAGGCGCCGGTCATTCATGAACGCGCCCTTGCCCTTCTCTGCCGTAAAAGTCTCGTCCGTGATTGGGTTCATGACGAGCCCGGCGACAATCTCGCCTTCGCGCTCAAGCGCAATCGAGATCGCAAATAGCGGCACGCCGTGCAGGAAGTTCGTCGTCCCGTCGAGCGGATCGATGATCCAGCGGTGCGTCTTGTCCGGGCCTGCAACCGTGCCGCTCTCTTCCATCAGAAAGCTGTAGCCAGGCCGCGCTTTGTCGAGTTCGCGGTAGAGCAGATCTTCTGCGCGATGGTCAGCGGCTGAGACGAAGTTGGCGGGCCCCTTGATCGAGACCTGCAGCTGCTCGACCTCGCCGAAGTCGCGCGTCAAGGACCGGGCCGCTTTGCGGGCGGCGTTCAACATCACGGTCATGAGGGCGGAGGCGGGCATGGGGGCATCCAATCGGGTGTTGCGGGCAGCCCGCGGGTTGGGTCTGCGTGACTTAGAGGCAGGCTTGGCGCGATGCAAAAAAGAATGCGTGCGCCGGCAGAGGCTCTGGCTTCACCAGTCCGTCGTCCGCTTGTCGCCGGTCCCGGTGAGCCCGCGATTCAAGGGCTCGTGGCACCGAGGGCTGCTTGGGCGAGAAACGCGTCTGCGCGCTCTTGGGCTTGCGCCCGCTGCTTGCGCGTCAGGCCGGCGATTTGGGCATCGAGCCGCGTATCCTTGACGCCGCGTCCGCGGGCAATCATCCGCCACTTGGCAGCCTCCACCGGATTGGCGCGGATCAGGCGGCCCTCCAGGTAGACATGCGCGAGCCGGTTCTGCGCGCCCGGCACGCCCTTCAGCGCCGCCGACTTCAGATACTTGAGCGTATCAGGTTTGTCGGCGTTGATCCCTTTACCCTGCAGCAGCGCAACGGCGTACTCATATTGCGCCTCAGTGAGCCCGGCATCGGCGGCAGTGCGCAACCAGAACGCCGCCTGGTAGGCGTCGGCGTCGACGCCATGCCCGGTCTGATAAAGCGTCGCAAGATCGTAGGCTGCGCGTGCAATGTTGCGATCGGCTGCGTACTGCAAATGCAGCGCGGCCCGCCCCGGGTTCTCTGGCTTGCCGCGGCCGGACAGAAACGCGAGCGCCAGATTGTAGTGCCCGTAGGCGTGACCCTTGCGCGCCGCCGCCTCGAAGAGTGCCGCGGCTTTGTCCGGATCCTTCTTCGCGCCCGCACCGGTTGCATGCATCATGCCGAGCGCGAACGCGCCTTCCGCATCGCCGCGCTCCGCCGCCGCTGCATACGATTGCCGCGCCTTGTCGACATTGCGCGGGACCCCAAGGCCGTCCGCGTAAAGCTTCCCAAGCAACGTAAACGCGGGCGCCTTGCCAGCCTTCGCGTCGCGCTCGGCGAGTTTGAGCGCTGTCAGATACTGACCCTGTTCAAACGCGATGTAGGCGGCCTCATCGCCGGACGGTGCCGCGGTCGGCCGGCCAAGGCTCGGCCGCTTTGCAGCCGCCGGTCGCGCCCCGGGCTTCGCGGCCTGTGATTGTGTCGTGCGGCGCGTGGCCGGTTGCGTTGCGCGCAGCTTTGCGGTCGTGCCGGCCGTCGCGCCCTTCGATCGCGGTGGCGCTTCGGGCGCACGCTTCGTCCACGAGCTGGTTTCAGCAAACGCAGGCATCGTCACGCCAAGCGCGAGCAGGATCGCAACCTGTCGAACACCCTTCATCGGTCTCCCCCTGCCCCATCCCGCATCTCGACGACAAGCTGGGCGAGTTGGCGAACATGACGCCCGGCTTCGGTTTCGCTTGACCGCTCCGGCCAGACAAGCTCCACGAAGTCGGCACCCGCTGCGACCGCCGCACACACATGATCTTCCGAGCGGCAACCGAGCGCGACACACGGCACTTCGAACACGTCAGCCCACCAACGGACCTGCGCGCGCCACGCGTCCATTGCGTCACCTGCCTCATTCGGCAGCGCGAACCCAACGTAGTCCGCGCCGGCCTCGCCAAGCTCCATCGCGGCATGACGCGTCGCGCCACTCTCGGCGCCGGCGATCCTGTCTGCGCCAAGGACATCGCGGGCGGCGGCAAACCGGGCGAGCGTATCCGGTGCGTCCAGATCACCGCGCGCCACGTGCACGCCGTCAGCGCCAAGTTCGAGCGCGGCCCGCGCGTCGTCCTCGATCAGGGCTGCCGCGCCCGCGTCCTGCAAAACCGCGATCAACTGAGCCGCCGTCGCGCCTGCCGGCATCCGCGCACTTGCGATCGCGACCGCGTCCAGTACGTCGCGCAGCGCGGTCACGCCAGGTGCCTCTTGCGGCAGTTGTAGGCAGATTTGGGGGTGTTCCGTCATCGATCGTGCGTCTCAGTCGGTAATCGGGCCAAAACGAGGCCAGGGCGGCGGATGTCGTGGACGTGCGCAACCACGCGCGGCGGGATTGCGGTGCAGGCGTCGGCCCCATATAACGCCGATCCGCACGAGACGTGCACGTTGGGGTGTAGCCAAGCGGTAAGGCAGCGGTTTTTGGTACCGCCATGCGGAGGTTCGAATCCTCCCACCCCAGCCATTTCTCTTTTGGTCCAACAGGGCAACAGCCCTGTTGGCACACGAGTCCGCTAAAGCCATCCGCTGCGGCGCGCTACGCGGGCTGAAGGCCCGCTTCGTGCGCCTCGCTCTCTCTTGGTCCAACCTGCGCAGGCTTGGTTGGCACACGAGTCCGACCGCCATTCGCTGCGGCGCGCTACGCTGGCCTGAAGGCCCGCTTCGTGCGCCTCGCTGTGTTCTTTGTGGGGTTGGCAGGTGGCAGCCGCGAAGGCGGTGGGTGTGGCGGCGCGCTTTTCTCTTTTGGTCCAACAGGGCAACAGCCCTGTTGGCACACGAGTCCGCTAAAGCCATCCGCTGCGGCGCGCTACGCGGGCTGAAGGCCCGCTTCGTGCGCCTCGCTCTCTCTTGGTC
>JBCBIY010000024.1:0-36872 GCA_038523925.1 Pseudomonadota bacterium
CCGCAACCGATTCCAGGGCGCCAGCAGCGCGCAAGGAGCAGGCCCTTAGGCCTGCGGATCGCGCGGTGCGGTTAGTCGCGGATTCTAAGCGCCGTCGAGCGGAAGCGTGGACGGGCAAACAAAAAACACGCGCGGCGTAACCCGCCGCCGGTACAGGCAGCCGCAACCGATTCCAGGGCGCCAGCAGCGCGCAAGGAGCAGGCCCTTAGGCCTGCGGATCGCGCGGTGCGGTTAGTCGCGGATTCTAAGCGCCGTCGAGCGGAAGCGTGGACGGGCAAACAAAAAAAAGCGGCAGCGTAGACGGGCCAAAAAAAATTCAGCGCGGCCGGCCAGATTAAACAAAGAACAACACCACGACTGCGATGCCGGCGATGACGGCGAGGTCGGTGAGGCGGCCGAACTGGGTGAGCCAGAACCAGAGGCGCTTGCGGATGAGGTCCCAGTTGAGTGTCATCGCGGCGCCGAAGACCATGCCGAGCATGAGACCGGGGACGAACGCTGCGTAAGGAAACGCGCGGACGGCGTCGACGCTGATGGCGCGGAAGCCCAGTGCGGCTGGATCGAACAGCGAGCCGATGAGGCCGATGAAGACACCGGCGAGGACAAAGCCTGAGACTTGGACGACAAACGCCATACTAGCGGGACCCGAACGCGGACGACTGCCTTAACGCTTTGGCAACCTACCGCATCGTGGCGAACAGACGGTTAAGCCCGCCGCAGGTCATGCATTCGCAGCCTGAGGCGCGGCCGGAACGCGCGCGGCCGCTTGGCCCGCACGAACGCCAGCCCCGCAAGTGACGTCAGTGCCGCTTCAGCAAACCGGACGATCTACGCGTCAGCCGGTGTCATCCAGCCGATGAAGCCGCCGCTTGGGTCTTTGAGCATCGCGATGCGGCCGACGTTTGGGACGTCGAACGGCTTCGTCACGATCGTCGCGCCGGCGGCTTCGGCCTCCGCCACGCGCTTGTCGATGTCGTCGACTGCGAGATAGCTCATCCAGTGCGATGGCATCTCTTTCGGCATGTCGTCGGTGAAGCCCATCACGCCGGCGACCGGCTGTCCGCCCTCGTTGGCGACCCAGTAGGTCATCGAGCCCATGTCCATCTCATCGAAGGTCCAGCCGATGGCTTTGGCGTAGAACGCGCGCGCTGCCTCCGGGTCATGCGAGATCAGTTCGTTCCAGTGAAAGTGACCATGCTTGTTCGACATGCGAACCTCCTTGGGGGTTGTTCCTCATGAGCGCATTTGCGATGCCACGGCCGTCGCATTCAAGTCTGTGCCGGCGGATCGGCGGGTGTCACCCAGCCAATGTAGCCACCGGTCGGGTCCTTTAGCAGCGCGACGCGGCCAACGAACGGCACATCAAATGGTGCGCGAAGGACGAGGCCGCCGGCCGACCTGGCGGCTGCAACGCGCGCGTCAACATCGTCGACCGCGATGTAGCCTACCCAGTGCGATGGCATGTCCGCAGGCCGCTCGCCCGTAAAGCCCATGAGGCCGCCAACCGGCACGCCGTCAGCATGGGCGACCCAGTAGGTCATCGCATCACCCTGCTCGGCTTCAAACGTCCAGCCGAGCGTCGTCTCATAGAACGCCCGCGCGGCGGCAGGGTTGTCGGTGACGAGTTCGTTCCAGTTGAAGTGGCCGTGTGTCTTCGACATCCAAACCTCCATTGCTAGTGGAGCGTGGTCTGTTATGCGGAAGCCTCGCAGGCCCTGGCCGCAGTCGCAAGTCCGCGGCTCAGAGTGCGCAGAAGCGTAACAGCGTCAGACGAACACGAAGACGAGCACGGCGTAGACAAACGAAACCGCAAGCGCGCCCCAGAGCGGGGAGCCGAAGGCTGCAAGCCACGCAAGGTTGATGAACGCAGCCCCAAGGAGCGAGATAAACAGCCGGTCCCCGCGCGTGGTATCGAGCGCGAGGATGCCGCGGCGCGGCGCGCCGCCGGGCCGCGCCAGTTCCCAGACCGTCATGATGATCAGAAGCGCTGCGATGACGCCGAAGAACGTCGCCGTCTGCCAGGTCCAGGCCATCCAGCTCAAGTCCATGTCGCAGTCTCCTTATCGCGGCGCGAGCGCCAGCTAAACGCGGCCGAGCGCGAAGCCCTTCGCGATGTAGTTGCGCACGAAATAGATGACGATCGCGCCGGGAATGATGGTGAGCGTGCCGGCGGCTGCGAGGAGACCCAACTCGTAGCCCGACGAACTCGCCGTCTTGGTCATCGTCGCCGCGATCGGTTTGGCCGCAACCGCCGTCAGCGTTTTCGCGAGCAGCAACTCGACCCACGAGAACATGAAGCAGAAGAAGGCTGCCACGCCGATGCCGGATGCGATCGTCGGCAGGAAGATCTTGATGAAGAACGACGGGAACGAGTGGCCGTCGACGTAAGCCGTTTCATCGAGTTCTTTAGGCACGCCCGACATGAACCCTTCGAGGATCCAGACCGCGAGCGGGATGTTGAACAGGCAATGGGCGAGCGCGACGGCGATGTGTGTGTCGAACAGGCCGATGGCGGAATAGAGCTGGAAGAATGGCAGCGCGAAAACAGCGGCCGGCGCCATGCGGTTCGTGAGCAGCCAGAAGAAGAGATGTTTGTCGCCGATGAAGCGGTAGCGCGAAAACGCGTAAGCGGCCGGCAGCGCGACGGCGACAGAGATCACCGTGTTGATCGACACATAGAGAAGCGAGTTGATGTAGCCGTTGTACCAGGTCGGGTCGGTGAAGATCGTCTGGTAGTTCTCGAGCGTGAACTCGTTCGGCCAGAGCGAGAACGTGCCAAGGATCTCGTTGGTCGTCTTGAAGCTCATGTTGATGAGCCAGTAGATCGGCAACATCAGGAAGATGATGTAGACGGTCGGGATCAGCCAGACGAAGCGGCGCATCAGTTCTCCTCCCCGCGCGTCATCAGCGTGTAGAAGATCCAGGACATCGCCAGGATGATCAGGAAGTAGATGATCGACATGGCGGCGGCCGGTCCAAGGTCGAACTGACCGAGCGCTGTCTTCACAAGATCGATCGAGAGAAGCGTCGTCGCGTTGCCGGGCCCGCCGCCGGTCAGGACGAAGGGCTCGGTGTAGATGTTGAACGAATCCATGAAGCGCAGCAGCACGGCGATCGTGAGCACGCGCTTCATCTTCGGCAATTGAATGTAGCGGAACACCGCCCACGATGAGGCGCCGTCGATCTTGGCGGCTTGATAGTAAGCATCGGGGATCGACGAGAGGCCGGCGTACGCAAGCAGGACGACCAGCGACGTCCAATGCCAGACGTCCATCGCAATGAGCGTCGCCCAGGCCGACACGGGCTGGCGCGTAAAGTTGTAATTGATGCCAAGCTCGTTGAGCGTCCGGCCGAGCAACCCGATGTCGGGCAGCGCGAAGATGTTCCACATCGCACCGACAACGTTCCACGGGATCAGTAGCGGCAGCGCCATGAGGACGAGGCAGACCGAGACCCAGATGCCTTTGCGCGGCATCGCAAGCGCGATTGCAACGCCGAGTGGGATCTCGATCGCAAGGATCGTGAACGTAAAGAAGAGCTGCCGGCCAAGCGCTGCGTGGAACCGTTCCGAGGCAAGCACCTGCTCGAACCACTTCACGCCTTCGAAGAAGAAGACATTGTCGCCAAACGTTTCCTGGAAGGAGTAGTTGACCACCGTCATCAGCGGGATCACGGCGTTGAACGCGACGAGCACGACGACCGGCAGGACGAACAGCCAGCCCTTTTGGTTCTCAACCTTCGTCATGCAGCCCTCTCCTCGGCGTCACGCGTTCCGGGCCCGCGGTGGCGCTTCATGCGAGCCACCCGTCGGCGTAGAGGCGGGTCTGATCCGGCGCGAACGTGACGTGCGCGGTGCCTGACGGGATCGGATCGCCGTCATCGATAAGTGCGTTGATGCGCGCGCCACCGATGTCGCCTTCGACAATGCGGAAGCGGCCGGCATCGGCGACCTTGGTCACCTGCATTGGAATGCCGTCGTCGGTGAGCGTCACGAACTCGGGCCGGATGCCGATCTCCGTTGCCTTGCCGTCAGCGGATGCCTTGGCGGCGCCGTCGGCATTCGCAATGGCAACGGGCTGGCCGGCGAAGATTGCCTGGCCGTTCTCGACCGCGCACGGCAGCACGTTCATACCGGGCGAACCGATAAAGTGGCCGACGAACGTATGCTGCGGCCGCTCGAAGAGTTCCGTCGGCGTGCCGATCTGGACGACGACACCCTCCTGCATGACGACGACCCGGTCTGCGAACGTGAGCGCTTCCGTCTGGTCGTGCGTGACGTAAATCATCGTCGTCTCGATGCGGTGGTGCAGTTCCTTGAGCTTCGAGCGGAGCTGCCACTTCAAGTGTGGATCGATCACCGTCAGCGGCTCATCGAACATGATGACGTTGACGTCTTCGCGGACCAGGCCGCGGCCGAGCGAGATCTTCTGCTTGCCGTCGGCCGTCAGCCCAGACGCACGCTTTTGCAGCATCGCGGTCAGGTCGGTCATCTCGGCAATCGCATCGACGCGGGCGCGCACCTCACTTTCGCCGACGCCACGATTGCGCAGCGGGAACGCAAGGTTATCGAACACGGTCATGGTGTCGTAGACGACTGGGAACTGGAACACCTGCGCGATGTTGCGCGCGTCCGGGGGCTCGTGGGTGACGTCGCGATCATCGAACAGAACGCGGCCTTCGCTCGGCGTGAGCAGCCCGGAGATGATATTGAGCAGCGTCGTCTTCCCGCAGCCAGAGGGCCCGAGAAGCGCGTAAGCGCCGCCGTCTTCCCAGGCGACGTCGATCTCCTTCAGCGCATAGTCATCCGGGCCCGCCGGCGCCGGCATATAACTATGTCGCAAGTGTTCGAGCGTGATCCGCGCCATCAGTGCGCCCCCTCAAGCGCAATGCGATCGCCCTGCTCGGTGAAGAACAGGCAATCGCGCTCGCGAAAGCCAAAGCGGGCTGTCTGGCCAATCTCGAGGGCATGAATGCCATGGGCTTGACTGATGAGCGTTGCGCCCAAGTGGTCGAAATGGACGACGCTCTCTGAACCGCTGATCTCAGTAATGATGACGCGGCCCTCAAGCGCAATTCGGTCGGCTTCATCAGCAACGGGCGTCAAATGGTGCGGACGCACGCCGAGGTGATACGTGCCGTCAGGCAGGGCGGCGCTGCGTTCCGTCGCCGTCCACCCGGCCGTCTCGTCAATCGAAAAGCGGTCGCCTGCTTTGACCGCGCGGATCGCGTTGATCGGCGGCTCTGAAAACACTTCGGCCGCCTTCAGATTATCGGGCTTGCGGTAGAGTTGCCCGGTTGGCCCAAAGGCAATCACCCGGCCCTCATGCAGCGCGGCTGTATGCCCGCCGAGAAGCAGCGCTTCGCTCGGCTCAGTGGTCGCGTAGACGACGGTGCAATTCCGGTCAGCAAACAACTTCGGCAGCTCGTCTCGCAGCTCTTCGCGGAGCTTGAAGTCGAGGTTTGCAAGCGGCTCATCAAGCAAGACAAGGTCGGCGTCTTTGACAAGCGCGCGGGCCATTGCAGTGCGCTGCTGCTGCCCGCCAGACAACTCCGAAGGCCGCCGCTGCAGCATGGGCGTCAGCCGCATGAGGTCTGCAAAGCGGTGCACGCGCTCCTTGATCTCAGCCGCCGGCAGCCGCGCGACACGCAACGGCGACGCGATGTTCTCGAACACGCTCATGTTCGGGTAGTTGATGAACTGCTGGTAGACCATTGAGACGTTGCGCTTTTGAACGCTGACGCCGGTCACGTTGCGGCCGTCAAACCAGACCTCGCCTGACGCCGGCTTCAGGATGCCCGCCATAAGCTGCATCAACGTCGTCTTGCCGGCCAGCGTCGTCCCGAGCAGCGTGTTGAAGCCGCCGGGCTCGAGCGTCAGGTCCGTCTCGTAAATGTGGGTCTCACCGCCAGCGCGAAACGTGACGGATTTGAATTCGAGGGCCAAGGCACCTCTCCCTGTGTGATCAGCCGCGCGTGCGCCGGACCAACCGAGTCAGGATGAAAGTGTGCGAGCCACGCCGCGCGCTTACGTGTGCGGGCGAAGCTTTCCAGAGGAGATCACCGGCGGCGCCCGATCCTGCCGCCGCCGGGTGAGTGCGATCAGCCGCCCGCAAAAGATTTGCGAGCGGCTTAGAGGCTTTGAAGCGTTAGCTCTTCGACCAGCGCTTGATGAGCTCGTCGTAAGAGACCGTCTCGCCCTTCGGCTTCTCGTTATCGAGCTTTGCTTTCGCACCGCCCTTGCCGAGCCACTCAGACGGGTCCTTCGCCTCGTTGAGACGCGGGCCGCAACCGCCGTAGACCTTGGCCTTCTCATCGGCTGCCTGCATGCGGCCCATGATCGTGTCCATCTCGTTTGCGAGACGGTCCATGGCCTGCTGCGGCGTGAACGCACCTGAGTTCACGTCACCGATCTGCTGCCACCAAAGCTGCGCGAGCTTTGGATAGTCCGGCACGTTGACGCCTGTCGGCGACCAGCGCACGCGGTCCGGCGAGCGGTAGAACTCAACAAGGCCGCCGAGCTTCGGCGCACGTTTCGTGAAGCTCTCGTGGTTGACGGTGGAGTTGCGGATGAAGGTCAGGCCAACCTGGCTTTTCTTCACGTCAACCGTCTTCGAGACGACGAACTGTGCATAGAGCCACGCAGCCTTCGCACGCTTCGCCGGCGTCGACTTCAGGATCGTCCACGAGCCTGCGTCCTGGTAGCCGACCTTCTGGCCTTCTTCCCAGTATGGGCCGTGCGGCGATGGTGCCATCCGCCACAGCGGGTTGCCGTCGGCATCAACGGTGTTGTTGCCGTCCGACTTCGGCGCAACCATCGAAGCGGTAAACGCCGTGTACCAGAAGATCTGCTGGGCGACGTTGCCCTGGCTGAGCGCTGGCAGCGACTGATAAAAGTCATAGTCGGCTGCACCTGGCGGCGCATACTTCCGCAGCCACTCGTCCCACTTGCGGATCGCGTAAACGGCTGCCGGCCCATTGGTGCCACCGCCGCGGGCGACGGATGCGCCAGCCGGGTTGCACGAGCCCTTCTCCATACGGATGCCCCACTCATCGATCGGCACGCCGTTCGGTTCACCCGGGGAACCGGCACCTGCCATCGAGAGCCATGCATCCGTCATGCGCCAGCCAAGGTCCGGCGCGCGCTTGCCATAGTCCATGTGGCCGTAGACGCGGACGCCGTCGATTTCCTTCACGTCGTTGGTGAAGAACTCGGCGATGTCTTCGTAAGCCGACCAGTTGACTGGAACACCAAGCTCATAGCCGTACTTGGCCTTGAACTTGTCCTTCAGGTCTTGGCGGTCGAACCAGTCCTTGCGGAACCAGTAAAGGTTCGCGAACTGCTGGTCCGGGAGCTGATAGAGCTTGCCGTCAGGGCCCGTCGTGAATGACCTTCCAATAAAGTCATCGAGGTCGAGGCCCGGGTTGGTGACGTCCTTGCCGTCGCCGGCCATGAAGTCTGTGAGGTTGACGGCGAGCTGCAGGCGCGAGTGCGTGCCGATCAGGTCGCTGTCGTTGATGTAGGCGTCATACAGGTTCCGCTTGGTCTGCATCTGCGTTTGCACGGCCTGGACGACTTCGCCCTCGCCGAGCAGCTGATGGTTGACCTTGATGCCTGTAATTTCTTCGAACGCCTTGGTCAGCGTTTTCGATTCATATTCGTGGGTCGGAATGGTTTCCGACAACACGTTGATTTCCATGCCTTTGAATGGTTCAGCCGCTTTGATGAACCATTCCATCTCCTTCATCTGCTCGTCTTTAGAGAGCGCGGAGGGCTGGAATTCGCTGTCGATCCACTTCTTCGCCTCTTCCGTCCCTGCGAACGCATGGCCCGATGCCAGTGCAAGCGCGAGGATGGAGGCGGCCGTCAGGAGCCGTCTTCTCATTGATGTTTCCTCCCAATAGAGAACACGTCGGGAAGCTAGCGTTCGGATAAAACGAATGTCAATCGAAAGCGAACGCGCCTTCGCGGTTTCTTTTTGCGACCGAACACAGGGTTTGCCGCGCGCAGCTGCTTGCCAGTCACGGCCCTGCCGGTTACGCGCGGGGCATGGACATACTGATCCCGAGACACGCCGAAATCGTCGCGCTTGCGCGGTCAGAGGGCCGCGTCACCGTCGACGATCTGGCCGAACGCTTCGCGGTCACGCCGCAGACCATCCGCAAAGACCTCAACGATCTGTGCGATCGCGGTATCCTGCAGCGCTACCACGGCGGTGCCGTCCCGTCGTCCGGTGTCGTCAACTTCGACTATCAGGCACGCCGGCTCCTCTGCCCGGAAGCCAAGCGCGCGATTGGCGCACATGCTGCCCGCATGATCCCGGACGGGGCATCGATCCTGATCAACATCGGCACGACGACCGAGCAGGTCGCGATGGCGCTCCGCGGCCACTCCGGGCTGATGGTGATTACGAATAATATCAACGTTGCCAATATCTTGAAGGGTCACGACGCGATTGAGATCGTGCTCGCCTGCGGTGTCCTGCGCCACGCAGATGGCGGAATCGTCGGCGAAGCGGCCGTCGACTTTATCCATCAATTCAAGGTCGACTACGCGATCATCGGCGCGTCGGCGATCGACGCGGATGGTGCGCTGCTCGACTACGACTACCGCGAGGTCAAAGTCGCAAAAGCGATCATCTCCTGCGCGCGCACCTCAATCCTCGTCGCCGATGCCATGAAATACGAGCGCAATGCGCCGGTCCGCATCGGTCATCTGTCCGAACTAGACTCCTTCGTCACGGACCAAGAACCGCCCGACACAATTGCTGCAATCTGCAGCGAACATGAAATCAGCGTCGAGATCGCGCCACCCGCTTGAAATCCACACGCTGCGCGATAATCTTCGTTTTGGTTTCGTTTCCTGTTGGAACGCGTCACACCGCGTCTCGTTTCAGACGAAAGCGGGTGCGGTCAAAGGCGGAGGATGCTCGTGGCAGAGCCCAGCGCAGTTCGCGACATCGCCGTCATTGGCGGCGGCATCAACGGATGCGGCATCGCACGCGACGCAGTCGGCCGCGGATACTCGGTCTCGCTGTTCGAGATGAATGACCTTGCGAGCGGCACGTCGTCTTGGAGCTCGAAACTCATTCATGGCGGCTTCCGCTATCTTGAATACTACGAGTTCCGGCTTGTCCGCGAAGCGCTGACGGAACGCGAGGTCCTCTTGACGGCCGCGCCACACATCATCTGGCCGATGCGGTTTGTGCTTCCGCACCACAAAGACATGCGGCCGGCCTGGCTCCTGCGGCTCGGCCTCTTTCTCTATGACCACATCGGGCGCCGGAAGCTCCTGCCCGGCACCACGCAGGTCGACCTGACGAGGGCCGATGTCGGCAAGCCGCTGAAGGACGAGTTCCGCACCGGTTTTGAATACTCGGACTGCTGGGTCGATGATGCGCGGCTCGTCGCGCTCAATGCGCGCGATGCGGCCAACCGTGGCGCAGAGATCCATACCCGGACGAAGGTTGTCTCAGCGCGGCCCGAAGACGGCGTCTGGCGGATCGTCAGCGAAGATACCGCAACGGGCGAACAGTCAGAAACGCGCGCCCGCCTCATCGTCAACGCGGCCGGCCCCTGGGTCGACGGCGTCCTCAATCAGGCGCTCGGCTCGAACCGGGCAAAGAACGTGCGGCTCGTCCAGGGCAGTCACATCGTCGTGCCGCGCATGCACGACCACGACCGCGCCTACATCTTCCAGAACGCCGACAAGCGGATCATCTTTGTCATCCCCTACGAGCGTGACTTCTCGCTGATCGGCACGACCGACCGCGACTACACCGGCGACCCGGCGGATGTGACAGCGACGCCCGAAGAGATCACGTATCTCTGCGATGCAGCGAGCGCGTACTTCAAGAAGTCCGTGTCGCCCGAAGACGTTGTCTGGACATACTCTGGCGTCCGCCCGCTCTACGACGACGGCGCGACCGAGGCGCAGGAAGCGACCCGCGACTACGTCTTGCGCACCGACGGTGGCGACGATGGCCGCCCGCCCGTCGTCAACATCTTCGGCGGCAAGATCACGACCTATCGAAAGCTCGCCGAGTCAATGCTCGGGAAGATCGAAGAGGCGATCGGGGCCAAGGGCGCGGCCTGGACGGCAAACGAACCGCTGCCCGGTGGCGACTTCCCGGTCGACGGCTACGACGCGCTAGTCGCGGAATTAGAGGCCATGGTGGCGGGCATGCCGGACGGCCTCGCAGCCCGCCTCGCCCGCGCCTACGGCACATCGGCCCGCCGTATCCTTGCCGGTGCAAAGACCGTTGCCGACCTCGGCCAGGACTTCGGTGCCGGCCTCTACGCGCGCGAAGTCGCCTACCTCGCCGACAACGAATGGGCCACCACCGCCGACGACATTCTCTGGCGCCGCTCAAAGCTCGGCCTGAAAGTTCCGGCCGACAGTGTCGCCGCAATCGACACCTGGCTCCAACACCACCGCCGCCACCCCCACTCCGCCGACGCAGCGTGATGGTGTTGCCGCTAGCGGTGGGTGGCGTCTTGCACCCGCACACCGCACCCATCCGCCAACCCCGCGATGAAGAGAGCGAGGCGCACGAAGCGGGCCATCGGCACGCGCAGTGCGCCGCAGGCTCTTTTGTTGCCCGTTTACGCTGCCGCTAAACGGCGCTTAGAATCCGCAACCAACCGCACCACGCGATCCGCAGGCCTGACGGCCCGCTCCTTGCGCGCTGCTGGGGCTCTGGAATCGGTAGCGTGACTCCCGACGCCCACCACTCGCTTCCCTCGGGCTTGTCCCGAGGGCCCATGGTTGCCGCAGGCTACGGTGCGCGTTGTGCGATTAGTGGGAGCCGCGCCCGCACTGGGTCTCGTGATAGCCTTAGCAAGCCGAGAGATGGATCCTCGGGACAAGCCCGAGGAAGGCCGTGGAGAGAGGCCCGGCGCCACTGCCACCGCGCCCACGGCAGCCACCCGCCAGCCCCACGACGAACAGAGCGAGGCGCACGGAGCGGGCCATCGGCCCGCGTAGCGCGCCGCAGCGAGTGGCGGTCCGCTGCTTGCGCGCTGCCGGGGCTCTGGAATTGGCGGCGTGACTCCCAACGCTCACCAGTCGCTTCCCTCGGACTCGTCCCGAGGGTCCATGGTCACCGCGGAGGTCGGTGCGCGTTGTGCGAGCGGTGGGAGCCGCGCCCGCACTGGGTCTCGCGATAGCCTTAGCAAGCCGAGAGATGGATCCTCGGGACAAGCCCGAGGAAGGCGGTGGAGAGAGGCCCGCCGCCACACCCACCGCACCCGCGGCAGCCACCTGCCAGCCCCGGGAAGACCAGAGCGAGGCGCACCGAGCTGGCCAACGGCCAGCGTAGCGCGCCGCAGCGCGTGGCGGTCGGACTCGTGTGCCAACAGGGCTGTTGCCCTGTTGGACCAAAAAAGAGAGAGCGCGCCGCAGCGCGTGGCAGTCGGACTCGTGTGCCAACAGGGCTGTTGCCCTGTTGGACCAAAAAAGAGTGAACCCGCCGCCACACCCACCGCGCCCGCGGCTGCCTGCTGCCAACCCCACAAAGACCAGAGCGAGGCGCACGAAGCTGGCCACAGGCCAGCGTAGCGCGCCGCAGCGCGTGGCGGTCGGACTCGTGTGCCAACAGGGCTGTTGCCCTATTGGACCAAAAAAGAGAGCGCGCGGCGACCAGGCAAACTCTTCGCGTCATGCACCCTCACGCCACTCCCACCGCGCCCGCGGCAGCCACCTGCCAACCCCGCGAAGACCAGAGCGAGGCGCACGAAGCTGGCCTTCGGCCAGCGTAGCGCGCCGCAGCGAGTGGCGGTCGGACTCGTGTGCCATCCAAGCCTGCGCAGGTTGGACCAAAAAAACTCTTCTAAAAGCGCCTCAGGAGGCGCTCGATGTAGTCGAGTTCGATGGTTGGGCGTTGCGGTTGGCCGAGGCGGCGGCGGAGTTCTTCGAGGATCTCGCGGGCGCGTTGCGTCTCGATTTCGCCCGGCACCTTCACGCTTGAGCCAGGGTCGGGGCCTTCGCTGCGCTGCGGACGCCCGAGCGGGTCGAGCGGCGCGTCACCGGCGCGGCCATAGCGCGACGGCATTTGCTGCAACATCTGCCGCGCCATCTGTTGCGCGCCCTGCCGCATTTGTTCGAGCGCTTGGGTCTGCTCGCGCGTTGCGGCATCGAGGTCGCCATTGCGCAAGGCTTCCTGCGCCCGCTCCATCGAACGCTGCGCGCCGTCGAGCTGACCCGGCGTCTGCATGCCAAGGCCCTGCATGCCGCGGCGCAGTTCATCAAGCCGGCGGCTTAGCCCGCCCTGGCGTTGGTCGAGCTGCCCGAGGCGTTGGCCCTGACCCTGGCCGTTGCCCGGCTGGCGGCCGCCCTGGCCCTGTTGACCTTGCTGGCCCTGTTGACCGCGGCCGGCCTGGCCTTGTTGCCCTTGCTGGCCACGGCCTTGTTGACCCTGCCCCTGCTGACCACGCTGGCCTTGCTGACCCTGTTGCCCTTGCTGGCCTTGTTGGCCCTGCTGACCCTGTTGACCTTGATTGCGCTGCGCGCCGTAGGTGTCATCCATCAGCCGCTGCTGACGTCCGATCAGATCCGAGAACTGATCCATCATCTGCATGGCTTGCTGGTTCTGCTGGCCTTGCTGACCCTGCTGCGCCATACGGCCCGACTGCAGCCGATCGAGCAGGTCGCGCATCTGGCTCAGCATCTCTTGGGCCATGTCTTTCGAACCCTGTCGCGCCATGTTCTCGAGATCGCGCATCATCTGCTCGAGATCTTGCTGCGTGATCGTCTGGTTGCGCTGGTTCTGGCCTTGCGGCATCTGCTGCGGCGGCATGTTCTGGGCCTGCCGCTGGAGCTGTTCGAGGAAGTTCGCCATCGCCTGGCGAAGCTGCTTCATCAGCTCCTGCAGCTCTTTGTCGGTCGCGCCGTTCTCAAGAGCCTTGGCGAGCTTGTCCTGAATTTCGCGGAGGCGCCGTTCGGCATCGGAGAGGCCTTTGCCGTCTTCGATGCGTAGCGCGATGTTCCAAAGCTGGCCGATGACCTGCCGCAGACCGGCGCGGGTTTTGTCGGTCTCCAAGCGGTAATAGGCGCTGCGCAGGCCGGTGTAGACCGCCAGGTCGTTGATGTAGCCGTCCGGTTCGAGCGTCAGCGCAGCGATCGCGTTGCGCACGAGATCGCGGTAGCGCGGATCAATCACCAGCTTCCGGCGCTGTTCGATCACCGCGCGTGCAAGCGGATTCAGGAACAGCCGCTCCGGCAGCCGCATCACCTTCGGTTTCGATTGGCCGATGTTGCCTGCGTGGTCGCGGGCGACGAGCGTCATCTCCACCCGCATGCCGGCCCACGGGTGTTCGCCGATCTCGTTAAAGCTCCACGTCTTGCCGTCTTTGCTTTGGCGCGGCGGCAGACGGAGCGTCACCTTTGGCGGACGCTCGAGCGGCGGGCGCGGTCCGACGAGAACATCAGGCCGGGCCCATTGTGTGCGCGGGTCTTCTTCGTCGGGCGGCAGCGGACGGAAGCGGGCTTCAGCCGACGCGACGCCGTAGTCGTCCTTGACTTGATAGAAGAGCTTCATGCCCCCGCGGCGGGTGCGCTCAAGCTCCTTCGTCATCGCGATAGTGGGCGCGTTGTCCGGAATGATCTTCAGCGGCCAGCGCTCAAGCTCTGTCGAGCCTGCGAACGCGACCACGTGAACTGTGCCGCGGCCAAGCGTCAGCTTCGCATCGCGGATGGCTGACGCGACGTCGGGCTTGGCCTGTGCGGGCGCACTGGCAGCCGTTGCTTTCGCGTCGCCGGTGTCCGCCTCAGGCTTCGCGCCAACTTCGCCGGCCGCGTCGTCTTCGTCTTCATCCCTGCGCGTCGAGGCAATAACATTGCCTTCGGCATCGTGCGCTTCGATGTGGAGTTCAGGGAGGCTCTCTCCGCTCGCGCGCACGGTGATGACGCTTGCTTCCGGCACTTCGATAACGGTCGGCGCTGCCGCTGCTCCGGGGCCGCCGGCCGGCGTCGCGCCGCGGGCCGCTCCGTTGGCGAGGATGACCGGCGCCCGAGCCGTATAAGTCGGCGGCGTAATCCAGGCATCGACGCGCGTGCGCGCAACCAGCGCCGCGCTATCGTTAAAGTCGAACGCGGCCATCAACCGCCCTGGTGCCTGCGTGCCCGCGAGGCCGAGGCCAAGCACTGCGAGCAGCAGCGCGACGAAGCGGAGCGCGATCGGGTCATGCCGGTCTGTGCGCGGGACGGGAGGACGGACGCGGAGTTTGTCGATGGCGGCCGCCATCCGCGCACGGTGCGCTTTCCACAGCGTCTCGCCAGTGCTGCCGGGGGCCGCGTTATGGACGGTGTCTTCAAGCGTGGTCGCCGGCCGGTGCGCGACGCCGGAATGCTCTTCGACTGAGCGCAACGCTTCTTCGCGCGTCGGCATCGGCGTGCGCGCAATCATGACAAGGCCGATCACGCCGACGAGCGCGAAGCCACCGAGCAAGATGCGGTGGGTCAGCGGCTCGAGAAGATCCCAGATCCCGGCGAAGCTGATCGCAGCAAAGATCAACGCCGGGCCGAGGATCAGCCAGACGCGAGGCCAGAGCCGTTCGGCGAACAAGGCCCATTGCGCCCGCCCCGCTTTGCGCGAGAGTGCGCGGAGCGCGGGATCGGACGAACGATGCTTGGAAGTCGGTCGACGGGTCATGCCTGATCCTAGCAGAGAGGCCTTGTCGATGTGTCACGAACAGGTGTCGCAACGCTTGCGCGAAGGTTAAAGCAAACCGGCCCGCCGCAGGCATTACTATCGCTTAATGAACATTGGCGTTCGAACCGGGCCGTTGCGCCCGTGGCTCGGGGCTATTCTAGCCATTCCGGGATCGCATCTTGTGCGATCAATTCCGCAATTCGACGACGCGGCCGGATCACAGAATACTGAGCGCCGCGCACAAGCACTTCCGCCACGAGCGGTCTTGAATTGTACGTCGACGCCATGACCGCCCCATAGGCCCCGGCCGTCATGAGCGCGATCAGATCGCCAGCCGCGAACGGCGGCAGCGGGCGGGAGAGCGCCAGATAGTCGCCGCTCTCGCACACTGGCCCGACGATATCCTGCGTAATGGGTGGCTCATCGCGCTTGGCTTCATCGACCGGCCAGACATCGTGATGGGCGTCATAAAGCGTCGGGCGGATGAGATCGTTCATCGCGGCATCAACGATCGTAAATGTCTTCTCCTGACCGGGCTTCACGTGCACGACTTCGGTCACAAGCACACCGGCGTTGGCGACCAGCATCCGGCCTGGCTCGAGCACGAACGGCAGGCCGAGATCGCCGAGCGCCGCGTGTACGACTTCGGCGTAGGCTTCAGGGCGCGGCGGCGGCGCATTCCCGACACGATCCGGCACGCCGAGGCCGCCGCCGAGGTCCAGGTGCGAGAGACTGTGGCCCGCCGCGCGCAGCGTTGTGATCAGTTCGCGCATCCGCTGGAAGGCATCGGCGAACGGCTGCAGCTCATAAATCTGGCTGCCGATGTGCATGTGGATGCCGGCAATCGCGATGCCCGGAAGCTCGGCCGCGTGGGCATAGAGCGCCGGCGCGTCGGCATAGGGGACGCCGAACTTGTTCTCGGATTTGCCGGTCGAAATCTTTGCGTGCGTCTTGGCGTCGACGTCCGGGTTGACGCGGATCGAGATCTTGGCGGTCTGGCCACCTGCGGCGGCAACTTCGCTCAGCGCGTCGAGTTCGGCTGCACTTTCCACATTGAAGTTGACGACGCCAGAGCCAAGCGCTTCGGCCATTTCAGACCGCGTCTTGCCGACGCCGGCGAAGATGATCTTGTCGGGCGGGCAGCCGGCGGCAAGCGCGCGCTGCATCTCGCCGGCCGAGACGATGTCCATCCCAAGCCCGCGGGCGACGAGCGTCTTCAAGATCGCCTGGTTGCTGTTGGCCTTGACCGCGTAACAAATGAGCGGGTCGTGGCCTTGCGCCTCAAATGCCGCGCGCAGGACATCGACGTGCCGGGTGAGCGTCGCCGTCGCATAGCAGTAGAACGGCGTTCCGACCTCCGCCGCGATATCGGCAAGGGCCACGTCTTCAGCGTGCAGCACGCCGTTGCGATAGTCGAAATGATGCATGTGGGCTGCGGGTCGCGGGCGTCGGCTCGGTTGTGCTCAGCCGGCTTAGTGTCCCGGCGTTTAAGCCCTTATCGCAGCAGCCCGTCGAGGATGAAACCCTGATGCGGCTTCCGCGTCGCGCCTTCCGGCTTGCCCTGACCCGCCTCAGCGGTGGCGGTTGGCTGCGGCTGCTCGTTCGCGCTGCGCGGCGTCTCGAGCCCGCCGCGCACGCCACAACCGGCCACAGCAGCGGCACACACGACCGTGGCAGCTCTGGCAGTCCAGCCCAGATTGTGGCGCGATGCGCTCATGCGAAACCTGACTTTGCGGTCGTCGATGATTTGCATTGCCTAAGCCGGCATCGTGGCTTTTTCCAGCTTCCGCTGCCACGCCTTCGCGGATTTGGCGACGAGCTGTGGCGCGGTTCCCCCATAGCTCTTTCTGCTCCGCACCGAGTTTTCCACGCCGAGGACGGCAAAGACAGCCTCGCTAATCCGCTTCTCCACCGATTGCATGTCGGAAAGCGAGAGCTCTTCGAGGCCGCAACGCTTGTTCTCGGCCAGCGCCACAAGCGAACCTGTTACGTGATGCGCCTCGCGGAACGGCATCTTCAGCTCGCGCACCAACCAGTCTGCGAGGTCAGTGGCGGTCGAGAAGCCGGCGCCCGCCGCCGCTGACATGCGCTCGGGCACGGGCTCCAGATCCGCGACCATGCCGGACATGGCCGCAACAGCAATGGCAAAGCTGTCGAGCGCGTCGAAGGTGACCTCTTTGTCTTCCTGCATATCCTTCGAATAGGCGAGCGGCAGCCCCTTCATGACAATGAGCAGGCTTTGGAACGCCCCAGCGATCCGGCCGACCTTGGCGCGCACCAGTTCCGCTGCATCCGGATTGCGCTTTTGCGGCATGATCGAGGAGCCGGTCGTCCAACCGTCCGACAAGGTGACGAACCCGAACTGCGGTGTCATCCAAACAACGATCTCTTCGGCAAAGCGCGAAAGGTGCATAGCCGCAATCGAGATCGCCGACAGCACCTCCAGCACAAAGTCCCGATCCGACACGCTATCGAGCGAGTTTGCCGTTGGCCGGTCAAAGCCAAGCGCGGCCGCGGTCGCTTTGCGGTCGATCGGGAAAGACGTGCCAGCAAGCGCTGCGGCACCGAGCGGGCATTCGTTCAACCGGGAGCGCGCGTCCGCGAGCCGGCCGCGATCGCGCCCGAGCATTTCAACATACGCGAGCAGATGATGTCCGAACGTGACGGGCTGCGCCGGCTGCAGGTGCGTAAAACCCGGCATTACGACTGCGGCGTGCGCCTCCGCTTTCCGCGCGAGCGTGAGCTGCATGCCGGCAAGGGCTGCATCAAAGGCGTCGATCCGATCGCGGATATAGAGCCGGAAGTCGGTCGCAACCTGGTCATTGCGCGAACGCGCCGTATGCAGACGCCCAGCCGCCGGCCCGACAAGCTCGGTCAGTCGGCTTTCGACGTTCATGTGCACATCTTCGAGCGCGCGCGACCACCCAAAGTCACCCGCCTCGATTTCGCGGCCGACCGTCGCAAGTCCCTTCACGATCTTACGCGCGTCGGCGTCGGTGATAATGCCTTGGGCCGCCAGCATCTCAGCGTGCGCCGTCGAACCCGCGAGATCGTGACTGGCGAAGCGTTGATCATACGCGACGGAGGCGTTGATCTCCTCCATGACATCCGATGGAGAGACTTTGAAGCGGCCGCCCCACATCTTATTTGCGGACTTCGGCGCCATTCATCTCTCCTTCACTTCGGGTAAGCTGTTGAGGCGCGGAACTATCGCGCGGGCTGAGAAATAGGGACGCTGAATGACTGATCCGGACAAGATCGACGACGTGTGTCCCGCGGAACAGCGGCGGCGGCTGCGGTGGCCCTATCATCTTGGTATCGCGACGGTGTTCGGCGTCATCGGCTTCGGCGCCGTATACTGGACGGGAACGTCAACGGCAAACAGCCGCATCGATGCATCAGCGCTGCAGGCGACGGCCAAACTCGGCCGAAGTGAACCGGCGGCGGCAGCGGGCGCCCGGGTTATCAAAACGTCCGCACCCTTGCCGACAGGCCCGGGCCGCAATGACCTAAGCGTCGGCGATATGACGATGTTTGTCTTCCGCGCGCCGGAAGCGATGCCGGAGGTGAGCTTCAAGGGGCCTGACGGCAGCCTCGTGAAACCTGCTGACCTCAAAGGCAAGGTGACGCTGATGAACCTTTGGGCGACCTGGTGCGCCCCATGCCGTAAAGAAATGCCTGACTTGAACGCGCTGCAGAAGATGCTCGGCGGCGACGACTTCGAGGTGGTGGCTGTCAGTCTGGACCGTGGATCGGATGCGAAGCCGAAAGCGTTCCTGAAAGAGATCGGTGCCGATGCGCTTGCGTTTTATCACGACCCGTCAGCGCGGCTTGGCACGAAACTGAAGATCATCGGGTTGCCCGCGACCATCCTCCTTGATCGGGAGGGCCGGATTGTCGGGCGGCTTGTCGGGCCGGCCAAGTGGGACGGCGAGGATGCGCAGCGGCTCGTGAAAGCAGCGATTGCTGCAGGCGGATCATAACGGGTTGTTACGTTAGCGTTGAATGGTGCGGGCCAAACACGCTGTGAGGAGACGGTCATGCGTCGGCTTGAGACGAAACTCACCACTGGCCTTTTTTGCGGGACTGGCGCTGTTGCGGCGGCGGCTGTGATGGCGGCGCTGATTGCGGGGCCAGCGGCTGCGCAGTCGAAGGCGTCCGGCCCGTCGGGCGAACTCAAGATCCTGAATAAAAAGGGCATCAAGGACCCTTACGCGCCGACCGGTGCGCCGGTCCCGCTGAAGCCCGAAGACAAGGCCGACGAGAAGGCCAAGCCGCCGGCCGCTGAGGCCAAAACGAAACCGGCAAAACCCAATGAGACGGCAACGCCGGGCGTGCGAACAATCACGGCCGCGCCCAAAACGTCCGAGCCGAAGTCAGAGAAGAAGCCGCCGCGAAAAGTCGCCGTGCCCAAGCCTTCGCCCGTCCCGGTTCCGAAGGCCGTTGCTAAGCCGGCAGCTCCGCCACCGCCCGACGTAAAGACGAAAGACGTCGCCAAGCGTGTGCCCGCGCCTGCCAAGCCGGAAGGCGCTGAACGCGAGGGCGTCTCACAGCTCGCACTTGTGCCGCCACCGATCCCGAAAAAGGTCGACCGGTCGGGCCTGCCGCCAATTGCCGCCAAGCCAGAGCGCGAGCCTGCGCCGCGCGTTGCCCGGCCTAAGCCGCGCCGAACAGCACGGCCGGAACCCTCGCGCCGCGTCGTCCGCGTCGAGCGGAGGCGTCGTGCGAGCCTGCAACGCGAACGCCGCCGCGCCGCTCGTAGCCGGTTCTACCGCCGTTGCGCCCGCCTCGAATACGCATGCGACTCCGGTTACCGGTTCGCCTGTCGCCGCCTCTACCGCGTCTGCTTTTAGCGGCGGCGCGAAAACGGTTGGCACATCACCTGCGCCAACCGTTTGATCCCCTTCATCTCGTTCAGCCGGGGTTCGCGTTCGCGCACGTTTCTGACGCTGCATCTTTTGGGTCAGGCAGGCACTTCCGCCTGACCCCGATGGCACCCTAGAACCGATAGTCGACCGGCGTGTGCCGCTGTGACATCCGGCGGATGCGGCGGTTGTTGCGATCGAGCATCCGGTGGAGCTGGCGACGTTCGGTCCGCGTTGCCCGTCCGTCGCGCGCGGCAAACGTCCGCTGCAGCCGAATGTCGGTCAGCCGGTGCATCAGGCGGCGGACCTGGCGTTCGTTGAGCCGCCCATTGAAGAACCCTGTGAGGACGCGCCGTGTCTGGCGGCGGATCCTACGATCGATGCCGGGCGTCGACACGCGGCCAGGATGTAGCGCTGCATGCCGGGTGGTGGCCTCCGCTACGACCCGCTCCGCGAGACGCTGATTTCCAAAGTGCTTGTGGCTGCTGGTGTGCGCCAGGGCTGGCGCTGCCGCGAGCAGCCCTGAGATGGCAATCGCTGCCGCCAAAGCCGTGGTCGTCGTCATGGTCATCGTCGTCTCCTTGGTTGTTGCTTCCCGCTTGCAATCACCATGGAGGGCGCGTGTTGAACCCCGACTGAGCCACCGCGTTAGCCGGCGTTCAGCGCGCCGACAGGCGCCGACACCGCCGACAATCATCCGGACGTCGCCGCTCAAGCGACGCGTTCGCTCGGGTTGCCCGCCGCGCAATAAAGAGCCCGGGCCAGGCGCACCGCGGCCCGGGCGCCGCCAGCGCGATCATGCGCTGCGATAAAGCTTCGTCATCACGAACTCGCGGTGGCCCAGCGCTTCAGCGGCTGTGTTGCGGCCGTTGGCGGTGCGCACAATCATATCGATCAGCGCATCACCCGCGTCACCAATCGTCATCTCGCGGCGCAGAATGCCGGAGACGTCGACATCGACGTGCTCGCTCATGGTCCGCACCGTGCGCGGGTTCGCCGTGATCTTGACGACGGGCACAATCGGGTTGCCGACGACGTTGCCCTGCCCGGTCGGGAAGGTGTGGACGACGTAGCCACCGGCCGCCATCAACGTCACGCACTCAGCCGCGGCCGACGACGTGTCCATGAAGTACAGACCATTGCCCGCGCCGGGCGCTTCGGCCGGATCGAGGATATCGATGTAGCGCGACGTCCGGCCGATCTTTTCGAGATTGCCGAGCGCCTTTTCCTCGATCGTCGTCAGGCCGCCTTCGATGTTGCCCTTGGTCGGCTGGCTCTCGGAGAGGTCATCGACCTTGTTGGCTTCGATGACGTCGTCCTGGTAGGCCTGCCACATCTTGTACCAGCGCTCGCCGACCTCGTCTGAGACCGCGCGCTCCTTGCAGATGTGTTCTGCGCCAGTGATTTCAGACGTCTCGCCGAAGCAGCCGTAGATGCCCTCCGGCAGCAGCTTGTCGTACATGTTGCCGACGGTCGGGCACGAGCCAAGACCGGTCGTCGTGTCGCTCTCGCCGCACTTGGTCGAGACCCAAAGTTCGGAGATCGAGCACTCTTCGCGCTGAAGCTCGCTTGCGAAGTGGACATACTCCTTCGCCTTCCAGCTTGCCGCGCGGATCGTTTCAAGATCACCGTTCTGCTCGATCGAAAAGCCGGTGACCGGCTTGCCGGTCTTTGCGATGCCGTCGACGATACGTCCGGTCCAGCCGGGCTCAATGCCAATCACGACAACGGCTGCCACGTTCGGGTTCGCGCCTGTGCCGATCATCGTACGGAAGTGCAGGTCGAGGTCTTCGCCAAATTGCAGCCGCCCGTAGGCGTGCGGCAGCGCCATCGTGCCCTTGATGTTGTTCGCAACCGCCTCGCAGGCGGCGTTCGAGATGTCATCGACCGGCAGAATGACGACGTGATTGCGGACACCGACCCGGCCGTTCTCGCGGCGATAGCCCTTGAACGTCAGGTTGGAATACTTGCTCTTCTTTTTTGCAGTTGCCTTGCGTGCCATCGGGACTACCAGCGCTTTGTTTTGAGATTGTGCGTGTGGACGTGGTCGCCCTTGCCGGCGGAGCCGACCATCTTGCCGATGTCCTCGCCGTACTTGATGACGGTCGCGCCTTCCTTGAGCGCGCCCAGTGCCACCTTGTGGCCGATTGGGATGTCGGCCTTCACTTTGACCTTCAGCGTTTCGTCGGTCTCGGTGATGACGCCCAGCATGTTGGTGCCGGCGCTGACGCCCTCGACGACGATGACGCCGACGTTGTCCTTCGGGCTGTGGACGAGGAAGTGTGGCGCAGCCAAGCTCTGCCTCCCTGGTTGATTGTTTTTGTGAGCCCTAACGGCGGACGCCGCGCGGACGGCCCTTCGTGAGCCTGCGATCCGCAAACGTCAATGTTATTGGCTGAAATTGGTGGGTGCCGCGCTGTGCGGGCGCCAGGGTACCGATCGACGCCGGCGCTTGTCCCTTTGCTGCAACGCTTTAGTTAGGATGGCGCTTGGTCACCACGTTTGGTTGCCGAGTTGATACAAATCCCGGGTAGCACGGAACGGTCCGGGTTCTTCGGGAGCGACAGATGGCGCGACGCAATTCGTTTGGTGCTGCCGCAGCGGCACTCAGGTTTGCACTCGTTGGCGCGGCCTCTCTGGCCCTTGCCGGCTGCCTCGACCTTGATATGAAGCTCGAGCTGAAGCCCGACGGCCAGACCAGCATTGGCGCCGCAGTCTTCCTCGAAGAAGAGGCCGTCGACGTCGCCAAGATGATCGAGGCCGCGATGGCCTTGCAGCCGCAGACGGCCATCTTCGCAAGCAACGGCGTTTGCAAAGCCGCCGAGTTCGCAGCCGCGCTCAACCCGGCTTTACCGCTCAAGCTGACAGCTCAACAGGGCCTTGAGGACACGCCGGACGGCAAACGGTTCGCCTGCCGATTTAACGCCGAGGCCGGCCAGGTTGACGACGTCGTCGGTCTGATCAGCAGCAATCCGCTGGTTGCGCTGAGCACACCCTTCCTCAGCATCGAAAAGCAAGGCGATCGCCGCGTGCGTGTCGCGTTCAAGCCATCGCTCGTGCCGGACCCGAAGCAGTCAATCCAGCTCGTGCTCGGCCTCCTGCTCGTCAGGACCGGCAGCGGCGCGCCCGATCCGCAGGCGCTCCAAGCCGTCCTCAATGCGTATGGGCCTGCGACAGTCGCGCTGAACGAGATCGTCGCGCGCGGCAAGCGCATCAGCTTCCGCATTTCGGCGCCTAAGATCATCGAAACAAACATGCCGCGCGACGGGGACGACATCTACGTCTCGGCGACCTGGGCCCAGTACACAAAGTTCTCGAACGCGGCACCCACAATGGACCCCGGCCTGTCTTACTACGCAATCCTCGAATACTGAGCCGGGAGAGAAACCAATGATGCCATTATCGCTCTTCAAACGGCTCCGCGGATTTGCAGTTGCGGCTGCTGCCTGTCTGGCGCTCGCCGGCTGCTATGATGTCGACGTCGACATGACGTTCAAGCCGGATGGGACGGCGGGTACCCAACTGACGATCGCCTTCGATAAGGAGGCCAAGGAGGTCGCCAACTTTGCGCGCCTCGTCGCGCAGCTCTATCCGCAGGCCAAACCGCTCACGGCTGACGGCCTTTGCAAGGGCGCCGAAATCGGCGCGGCCATGTCGGGCGCCGGCGCTAACGCCGGCGCGAACCTCTCGGTTGAAGAGGGTGTGATGGAGACCCGCAGGGGTGAACAGTGGGCCTGCAAGTTTACCGCTGACATTGGCTCAAGTGCCGACCTCATCGCGCGCGCAACACAGCGGCCGATCCCATCTGAGCTTCGCGCGTTCTTCGAGGTCACGTCACCCGCACCAGACCGGCTGCGGGTGTCGCTCGTGCCGGGCAAGATCACGAACCTCAAAGCTTATATGCGCGAAGAGGTGCGCAGCGGCCGCTTCCCGCCGCGGCAACGGGGCATGCCGCAGCCCGCGCCGGACGATGTCGAACGGTTCATCGAGACCGTCGGGCCGGCGCTCGTCGCGCTCAACCGGCTTTCCGCCCGCGGCCGGGTCCTATCGCTTAGGCTGACTGCGCCGAAGATCATCGAGACGAACATGAAAACGGTCGGCCCGAACACGGTCGCGTTCGAGATGACCTGGGCCGACATGACAAAAGCGATCCTCGACAAACAAGACACCGGTGATGCGACGACTTACTTTGTCGAATTCCAGGTCCGCTAACGCCCACCGTTTTGCGCAACGCCCCTGGCTGCCTATATTCGGAGCTTAGCGGATCCTTTCCGCCGCCCCGAAGACCCTGGGACCTCTCATGCAGCCTGTGACGATCTACACGACGATGCTTTGCCCCTACTGCCGGATGGCGAAGCGCCTTTTGAAGCAAAAGGGCGTCGGCTACACCGAGATTAACGTCAGCCGCCGGTCCGACCGCGAAAAGATGATCGCGCGCGCGAACGGCCGGCACACAGTCCCGCAGATCTTCATCGGCGAGACGCATGTCGGCGGCTGCGACGACCTCCAGGACCTCGAACGCGCAGGCAAGCTCGATGACTTGCTCGCGGGACAAGCGGATGCCTGAGGCGGGGCCTCATCGGTTTACCGCGGCGCTGGTTCAGATGTGTTCGAGCCGCGATGTCGACCAGAATATCGAAACCGCGAGCGAATTGATCCGCGAAGCCGCGACGAGCGGAGCGCACTACGTGCAGACGCCAGAGGTAACGAACCTTATCGAGATGCGCTCGGGCCCGCTGTTTGAGAACGCGGAGCCGCCAGGCGACAACCGCGGTGTCCGTGCCTTTGCAAGTCTTGCGGCCAAGCTTGGCATCTGGCTGCACATCGGATCGATGGTCGTGAAGGTCTCCGACGAGAAGGTCGCCAACCGCGCGTTCCTCTTCTCGCCGCGCGGCGAGACCGTCGCGACCTACGACAAGATCCACATGTTCGATGTGGAGCTTCCCGACGGAGAGACCTATCGCGAGTCGAAGCGGTACCAGCCGGGGCGCTCAGGCGTCGTCGCTGACCTACCCTGGGCCCGGCTCGGCCTCACGATCTGCTACGACCTGCGCTTCCCAGCGCTCTATGCAGGCCTCGCACAGGCCGGCGCGACGCTCATCGCGATCCCGTCAGCGTTCACGGTGCCGACCGGAAAAGCGCATTGGGAAACGCTGATCCGCGCGCGCGCGATCGAAACGCAAACCTTCGTGCTGGCCGCGGCGCAAGCCGGGCACCATGAAAGCGGACGCAAGACCTATGGGCACAGCATGATCGTGTCGCCTTGGGGCGAGGTCCTCGCCGAAGGCAACGGGTCATCGCCTTGCATCGTCTCAGCAGAGATCGACATGTCCGCAATCGAGACCGCCCGCAGCCGCGTTCCTTCGCACGCACACCACGTGCCCTTTGACATCGGCCAGACACCTGCCACCGGCGACGCCACGTGATCCGCTATCAACTGGAGTGTAGCGACCGCCATCGCTTCGAAAGCTGGTTCGCCAACAGCGCTGCTTACGATCGTCAGGCGGGCGCGGGGCTGATCGAATGCCCGGTGTGCCAGTCGACGAAGGTACGCAAAGCCATCATGGCGCCTAACGTGTCGCCGCGGACGCGCCAGAAGGGGGCCGCCTCCCAGCAGGCAGCGCCGGCACCAACGCCTGACGCTGCGCCCGGCACATCCCTTGTCCCAGTGGCAGCGCCTTCACCTGCGATGAAAGTCTCGAACACCGGGGCGCCGAGCGAAGCGGAGAAGGTGGTCGCCTTTATGCGCGCGGTTCGCGCTGCTGCGACGGCCAACGCCGACGACGTCGGAGGAAAGTTCGCCGAGGAAGCCCGCAAGATCCACTACGGAGAAACAGAACAGCGCGCGATCTACGGCGAGGCGACGGCGGAGGAAGCGGCCGAACTTCTCGAAGAAGAGATCCCGTTCATGCCGCTTCCAACGCTACCCGAGGACCGCAACTGACGCCGCATTACAGATGCGACGTCGTCGCCCGCCAGCGCCGGCTGCAATTGCGCCGGCGGGCGTCTTTCAGGTCCGGCGTCGGGTCGGCGTACCAAGGCGTCAGACTCGCCCGGTAAACGTCCGCCTGCGTCAGACCAATATCCTCCAACATCCGCTGGTCGAGCCGCGACAGGTCATCGACACCGCGGCGGCGGCGGATCAACTTGGCCACCCGCGCGACACCGCCAGCAGTCCGTCCGGCGCCATCTGCAAGCAAGCCGAGTGCGCCGTGAAAAGTCGACGTGATTGTTCGCGTCATCATCGTCACTCCATCGCTGTGTGCGCCGGCAGCATCGCTTTGCGCCGGCCGATGACGCACTCTCTCAAAGGCGTGCTGACACCGTTGTGTCAGGAGCGGACGGAGCGCGTCTGGCGCTGCTGACACCCTTCTGTCAGGAGTGATGCGGGACCAAACTTCCAGGCCGAGTGAGGAACGTCGATGCGGCGTGCAGACAGGCTGTTTGAGATCATCGAGATCCTGCGTAGACGACGCATGGCGCGCGCGCACGACCTCGCCGAGCGGCTGGAAGTGTCAGAGCGCACAATCTACCGCGACATCCAGGATTTGATCGCAAGTGGCGTTCCGATCGAAGGCGAAGCGGGCGTTGGCTATGTGCTGCGCGCGGGGTTCGACCTGCCACCAATCATGTTCAGTGAAGACGAGATCGAAGCGCTTATGCTCGGTGCGCGGATCGTCGAGAGCTGGGGCGACTGCGAGCTGTCGGAGGCGGCAACCGGTGTCATCGCGAAGGTTGAAGCGGTCGTGCCTGATGCAATGCGCGCGTACATGGCGCGCACCGCGCTGCTCGCACCCGCACACCATATCGCAGCGCCGCTGACGTTCGATCTTTCAGAGATCAGACTGGCGCTGCGTTCGCAGCGCGTCATCCAGTTCTGCTACACGGATGGGATTGGCGAGGCGAGCGAGCGCTGCGTCCGCCCGCTGTCGCTTGCCTACTTCGGGCCGGTCTGGTGCCTCGCTGCCTGGTGCGAACTCCGCGAAGACTTCCGCGTATTCCGCCTCGATCGCGTGCGCGATCTCATCATCCACGAGCGCACCTTCAAGGCTGAACCCGGCCGCACGCTGCGCGAATTCCTCGCCCGCGATCAGACCTGGAACAGAGGCAAACGCGGGCCGGAAGCGCCGCATTGATGCCGGTTGGAAACCTAGGCGGCACGCGCGGTGCGCAGCGCGGCCTGGACGGCATCGGCGACCTCGGAGCGCTCATCATTCGTCAGGAACGCTCCGATCATCGCGCTCCGCCCACGCTCGACAAGCGCGAGCAGGCTCGCGTCGTCTTCCCGCTCGACAAGCGACACGTACGTCAGCGATGGATCAAACGCCTGCGTGCGCCGCCGCCCGAATCCGTCTTCCCGCGTCAGCGTCACAGCACTGCGCGTCACCTCGATGCGCTCACTCTGGCCGCCGTCGCGGTAGTTCCAGCGGAACGCGAAATAGACAAGCGCGACGTCAAGCCCGAAGAACACCATGACCGGCCATGCGCCGAGCGCCCAGAACACGCAGCCCGCAATGAAGCTGACGCCGCCCAGCACCGCCATCACGATCAGAAATCCGTTCTGAGACAGGGACCGGTGCGGCATCAGCGTTGCGCGGAATGGCAGGCGGACGGTCTGGTATCGGGTCGCGTCAGTCATTGCGAGAAGCTAAAACTCCAATTGAGTTGGGCGGTACCGCCTGACCCGAAAGATGCTGTGCCGAATACAGGCGCGAGAGCGGGCGAGGTGAGCGGATGTGCGCCTCAACCGGTCTAATGTCCGTGACCGGACCACGGCAAGGGAGACGTTCGCGGGATGCCTGCAAAACCAGCAGTTGTAAAAACCCAACGAGCGGCAGGGACAGTCGTTGCGACGAAAAGGGCTGCGCCCCGCAAAAAGCCCCGCCGTCCGCGATCGAAGCTGAAATCCGACGAGATCGAGCGGATGTTTGCGCTGTTTGCCGCAGCCGAACCGGAACCGAAGGGCGAGCTTGAGCACGTCAACCCGTTCACGCTGGTGGTCGCCGTTTTGCTTTCGGCGCAGGCAACCGACGCGGGCGTTAACCGGGCGACCCGCGCGTTGTTTGCCGCCGCCGATACGCCGGAAAAGATGCGCGCACTCGGCGAGGACACCGTTCGCGAGTACGTCAAGACGATCGGGCTATACCGCAACAAAGCAAAAAACGTCGTCGCGCTTTGCGACAAGCTGATCGCCGAGCACGGCGGCGTCGTGCCTGAGGATCGCGACGCGCTCGAAGCGCTGCCCGGCGTCGGCCGGAAGACCGCCAACGTCGTCATGAACATGGCCTTCGGCCATCACACCATGGCCGTCGACACGCACGTCTTTCGCGTCGCAAACCGGACGGGCCTGGCGCCCGGCAAAGACCCGCTGCAGGTTGAGGAAGGCCTGTTACGGGTCATCCCGGAGCACTTCGGCCTCCACGCACATCACTGGCTGATCCTGCACGGCCGCTATGTCTGCAAGGCGCGCAAGCCGGGGTGCTACCGCTGTGTGATCGCCGACATCTGCAAGTTCAAAGACAAGACGCCGCCGCCCGCATCAAAGTAAATCTCACCCTGAGAACTTGGCACGCGCTTTGCGCCCACAAGGTTTCATTCATGAAACCTGGGCTGGTCGCGTCCGGCCCCGGGAAGGCTGGACCCCTCCATGCCCCGCATCGAAACGCTGCGCATCCCGCGCCCGACCCGACTGAAGCGCGCTCACGCCGCAGCAGTCCTCGTCTGGCTGGCAATCGCGCTGAGCTGCATCGTCTTCTCTGAGCCGGCGCCTGTCGATGCGCTGCTAATGGGGATGATCGTCGCCCTGCCGCTGCTCGGCACATTCCGGCCCGGCCGGCTGACGTTTCTGGTCTCATCGCTCTGGCTCGTCACGATCGGGCTGAGCTTCGCAGTCCTCCCCATGTCGCCAGACTTTGGCGGCGGCCTCAAGCATCTCATCATCACGCTCTACCTCGCCGGCGCATCCTTCGTGCTGGCCGGATACATCGCAGACGACCCCGCGCCGCGGTTCCGCATTGTCATCAACGCGTATGGCGTCGCCTGTCTCGCCGCAGCCGTGCTTGCGCTCGTCGGGTTCTTTGACCTCGTGCCGGGCGCGTATGAGCTCTTCACCAACTTCGGCCGCGCGCGTGGCCCCTTTAAAGATCCGAACGTGTTCGGCGCAGCGCTCGTGCCGGGTCTCATCTGGTTTGCCTGGCGCGCGATGACGGCGCCACCGCGCGCTGCGATGTGGTCTGCGACCTGCGCCAGCCTGATTGGTGTCGCGCTGCTTCTGTCGTTCTCGCGCGGAGCGTGGCTATCAGGCGTCATTGCCGCTCTGTTTATCGCACCATTCCTCTTTGCCTGGTGCTCGCGTCCAGAGCGGCGGCTGCGCGTCGGCGGCGCCGTTGTGGGCCTCGCCGGCCTCGTCCTCATCGGCGGCGCGACCGTCCTTCAGTTCGAAAGTGTCCGAGACCTAATCGACGTCCGCGTCTCGCTGGACCAGAGCTACGACTATGGCCCGGACGGCCGCTTCGGCGGGCAGGCAAAAGCCGCCGACCTCGTCCTCGAGAACCCATTTGGCATCGGCGCCTTCACGTTCCGGGAGCGCCACCACCACGAAGAAGCGCACAACGTGTACCTGTCGCAATTCATGAACGCCGGCTGGGTGGGCGGCTTCGCCTACATCGCGCTCTCGCTTGCGCTGTTGATTGGCGGGACCGCGGCGGCGCTGCGTGGCGGGCCGCTGCAAGTGCCGATCATGATCGCGGCCGCTGCCATGGCCGGGCTCATTGTCGAAGGGCTCATCATCGACACCGACCATTGGCGCCATGCGTTTCTGTGGCAGGCCATATTGATGGGCCTCGTCGATGGTCGCCGACGCCTTCAGCCGGCCGCTGCAAGTGTATCGATCGCCAAGTCGATCGCCCTGCCGTTCCGGCTGCCCCGGTTCCGGCCATCGATCCGACTGCCCGGGTGGGAGACGGATATGTTTTCGCGGCGCAGCGCGCGCGTCGTCAGCGCCCCAGCACCGGGGCGAACCGTCCGCCAGCCGGTCCCGGCCAAACCACGCGATCCCCGGGTGAAAGCAAAGCCAACAGTTTTCGAAGCGCGGAAGGCGAAACTGCGAGGCAACCTTCGGTCGGCGTAAAGCCAGGCCGCGCCAAGTGTACGAAGATTGCGCTGCCGGCCCTGCGCACGCGCGGCCGCCGGTTGTGCGCCAGAACGACGACAATGTCGTAGAGCCCATCCTTGCGCCACAGCCGCTCGTGCGATGCCGGATAGGGGAACTGGATGCGCCGGTTGTAGTTTCGATCTGCAGGCGCGTCGCACCAGCCATCGGCCGGTCGGATCTGGCGAACGGGCAGCCGCGTGACCGGCCGGCGCACGCGATCGGCGCGATAGAGCACGCCCTCAGTTTTCCAGGCGCCAGCCGGGCTCGCGCCATCGCCCTCACGCTTGCGCCAGCGCTGTCCTGAGCGGCCGATCGCACATTCCAGGGTCATCGAGCCGAGGCGGACGAAGCCGCGCACGGCGCTCGCATTGATGGTGTGTACCTGCACATCGCGCCTGGAACGCTTCCGGACCATGCCGGAACTTCGGTTGCCGCACATGAAATTCACGTAAGCCGCCCTAATCCGTGATTGCAGTTTGATCACGGCTCACTTTAGCTCGGAATTGCAGAATGTTAGACACACGCTTGTGAGCCATCCGGCCGTGCGCTGACGTGCCCGGATGTCTTGCCCCCTCGGGTGGAGCATCAAGCAACGCCCGGCCCTCACGCAGGCTCAGACGTGGAGCATGAGAATGAGCACATCCCGCAAGCTCTTGATCGTCGATGATGACGCTGATCTGCGCGAGCCATTGAGGGAGCAGCTTGCGCTGCATGACGAGTTCGAAGTCGAGATCCGGGATACGGCCGCAGCTGGCATTGAAGCTGCGAAAGGCGACCACTTTGACCTGGTGATCATGGACGTCGGCCTGCCGGACATGGACGGCCGCGAGGCCTGCAAGATGCTGCGCAAGACCGGCTTCAAAGCGCCGATCATCATGCTCACCGGCAACGACAGCGATGCCGACATGATCCTCGGGCTTGACGCCGGCGCCAACGACTACGTCACCAAGCCGTTCAAGTTTGCAGTCCTGCTCGCCCGCATCCGCGCGCAATTGCGCCAGCACGAGCAGAGCGAAGACGCTGTCTTCCAGCTCGGGCCCTACACGTTCAAGCCGGCATCGAAGCTTCTTTCAGATGAGAAGGGCGGCAAGATCCGCCTTACTGAGAAAGAGACGTCGATCCTGAAGTTCCTCTATCGCGCCGGCGAGAAAGTCGTGACGCGCGATGTGCTGTTGCATGAGGTCTGGGGCTACAACGCCGGCGTGACGACACACACGCTCGAGACGCACATCTACCGGCTCCGCCAGAAGATCGAGCGCGACCCCTCTAACGCCGAACTGTTGGTGACCGAGACGGGCGGCTACAAGCTCGTGCCGTAACGCCAAGCACTAGTGCAGCGTGGCGGCTAACGTGAACTCGCCGTTCTGGACGCGCGGGGCGAGGCGCTTGATGAGGTCGACGACCGCCTCTTCGCCATAGGACGCAACGAGGTCGGTCAGCGCGGTGAAGAGCGCGGCGTACGCAATGCGCTCGGGCGCAATGCCGTGGTCGCAGGCCTCTTCCCAGGCGTTCAGCACGACACCGAGCGCTTTTAGCGTCTCGTCATCGTTGTCCACGAGTTCGTCGAGCCCCGTTGTCATTGCAAATTCCATCTATGCCACCCCGCAAGCGGCGTACCACGTCACGCGCACCGGGCGTGCGGTCTCCAAATTCACAGTAAATCGGTGTGCGCGGACGAATTTGGCTGACGGGCTCGCGATCTCGTCTGAGCTAGATGGGATCTAATTCGCCTCGTCCGACCCGATCGCGCCTTCTGGCCCGCCTGTTCCCGTCTTGCGCTTGCGCAACATGCCATCGGTTGTCTCAGCGGCATCGCGCAGGAACCGGTCGAGGGCTGCCTTCGCGGTGACCGTACAGGTGCGGTAGGTGCGGCTGTAGTTCTGGTAACCACGATTGAACCGGCGCGCGAGCAAGGCGCGCCGCCGCGCGGACGTGCCTTCTGAGGCGAGGATCGCCGACATGTGTGATCGCCACGCTTGCCCGTCTTCGCCAACGCACAGCTCGCGCAGGTAATGCACAGCACCGAGTATTTCCGACAGCCGGAACAGCTTGGCGTCGTACGGCCGCGCGCTGGCAGCGCTCGCACCGAAGACGAAGGCTGCGGCGACGATGGCGGCGATGAATGTGCGGCTGCGGCTCATAGCAATCCAATTATCACGCGAGCACGCGCGGCACACTCGCGACGCGATCAGCTCAGGGTCACTTTCGCCCACCTGATGCCCTCTGGTGTCGGTTTTGAGGCTGCATCTTTCCGAGCAGATGTTTTTACCCGACCCCGATGGCCACTAGCCGCCCGTGAGGATTGTCCGGTCCGGGTGGAACGCATGGAACACGAACGCGAACGTCACGTCGTAAGCGGCCGGCTTCCCATCGGCATTGGTCGCCGTCACCGTGCCGACATCCCGGCCCTTCGCAATCTCAGCCTGATCAAGGGCCGATGTCTGGCCGGGCGTCCAGGCGAGCTTGACCCCGTCTAGCTTGAACGTCTTCGTCTCGCGCAGATGTGCGAGGCTGACGGCCGACGGGCCTTTGCCGCCGCGCACGACGACCACGCGCGCCATCGCCGGGATGTTTTCTGGAAACGGGCCTGAATACAGGAACGGCACCTTCTGGCTGTCGTACTTGAAATACGGATTGCGGCCATAGCCGCGCATCTCAGGGTTGTTCGGGACCAGCACCTTGCCGTTCGGATGGCGGGCTTTGAAAGCGGCGAAACTCTCGAGCCGCGATGGCAGGATCGCGAGCGTCTTACCCAGCATGTCGCCGATAATCGCATCGCCTGTGAACTGCTGCCACCAGCTCTCCGTCTGGCGATCGTACATCACGAGATCCGACTTCCGCAGTTTGCCTGTCGTGCCGAAGTCGAGCGTTCGCCCGTCAACCACACGATCAAACACGATCGCTGCATTGCAGAGCGGGCAGTACGTCACCGTGACGGGCTTGCCGCCGACAGTGTCGTTGACGATCTCGTGCCACATGAGGACCTGCAGCGGATAGGCCCGCGCGTCGCCACCGATCCCAAGGCCGATGACCGGTTCTGTATCGGCGATGTTGTTGACCTTCGGCACGGGCGCAAAGACCGGCTTGTCGATGGACGGAATGCCGTCCTTCGGCGGGCCGCCCGACAGGATTTCGCTGAACGCGACGTTTGCTTTGTCGAAGTTGGTTTTGGCCCAGCCCTGCCGTTTCCAGGTATCTGGGTTGGCCTTCACCGGAAGCGGGCTTGTGGCCGCCAAAAAGACCAACGCGACGGCGGCTGCAAGCACGCGACATGCGCCGGCTTGGATCTCTACGAGTCGGGTCATTTGCATTGGCTTATCGTCGGTCTGTGATCGGGGTGAGCATGCTCGCAAGCCACAATTCCCCTCGCCAATCACGACCCATGACACTCGCGTGTGATGGTCTGGTAGGCAGCTGCGATGATGTCTGCTGCGCCCTCGGTCGTCTCGACGGTGTCGAGGGCATCGATCGCCACGAACCGCGCATCGCTCACGTCCGTCGCGGCCGACGGCTCGCCTGACGCCCACGTGCCTGCATGGACGGCGATCATGTAGTGTGCGGTCACGGCGCCACCTTCGCCCCGGATGATGACATCGTTGATCGTGACAAGCTGCAAGCCGGCCGCGATGACGCCGGTCTCCTCGGCGAGCTCCCGGATCGCGGCAGCCGCAGCCGTCTCTCCAAGCTCGACATGGCCGCCCGGCAGGCTCCAAAGCCCGGCAACCGGCGGTTTCGCACGCTTGACCAGCAGGACGGCGCCTTCGCGGAAGACGGCAATACTCGCAGCCGGCTTTGGAACGACTGTCTGACGGATTACATTCGACATGACCCCTGCATACCATGACCACGACACCGGAGGCGGCCCATGTGCTCTCGCTTCAGCCTGACATCGCCGCCGGAAGCCGTGCGCGCCTATTTTAAGCACCAGCCGGCCGAGCCCTACCCGCCGCGCTACAACATCGCGCCGACGGAACCGGTCCATATCGTCCGCACGTCCGCCGCCGGTGAACGCGAACTCGTGCTTGTCCGATGGGGGCTGATCCCGGGCTGGGTCAAGGACCCCGCCCAGTTCTCCACGCTCATCAACGCGCGCGCCGAGACCGTCACCGAAAAGCCGTCGTTCCGCGGCGCCATCCGGCACAAGCGCTGCCTTTTCCCGGTGACAGGCTTCTACGAGTGGGTCGGGCCGAAGGGCGCAAAGCGGCCGCAGCTTTTCCGGCGGACGGATCAGGCGCTGTTCGCGTTTGCAGGCCTCTACGAAGACTGGCTTGGCGCAGACGGAAGCGAGATCGATTCCGCTGCGATCCTGACGACATCTGCCAACGCGACCGTCGCGCCGATCCACGACCGCATGCCCGTCATCCTTGCGCCCGAGCACTTCGATGCCTGGCTCGACTGCAAGGCGACGCCAGCCGACGAAGCGGCCGCGCTCCTGGAACCCGCGCCCGACGATCTCCTCGAAGTCTTCGAAGTCGACCGGCGAATGAATAACCCGCGCGCCGAGGGTCCGGAGCTGCACGAGCCCGTGCGAACGACGCTTCTGTGAACCGTCACGCGCACACACCACCCCTTGCCGCAGCCCGCAAAACCAGTAACGTCCGGCATTTACGAACCTTTTTAATTGTCAACAGGTTGCCTCGTTTGAGTGTGATAGCCCCGTGAGCGGTGATCCGGGGGCCCGTTTCGGCAAAACGCATATGGGGCGTTCGAGTTATGGTTCAGGCGTATCGGGGGGGCGATCTTACGCTACAAACCCCCAATGGATTTCCGATGGAGCGCAACGGCGCCGTCCCGGTCAACGGACCGGGTTGGCTTGGCCATGCGCTCGGCGAAGCCGAAAGCCACGGTCAGCAGATCTGGGTCGACAGCACCGTCCTGAAGTGCTGCAATCAAGCTTATGAATTGGCGGTTGCGCATCGCGCACCTGAAGTGCGGCTTGAGCACCTGGTGCACGCAATGACGCTGGTGCCGACAGCGGTCGAAATCCTGCGCAGCGAAGGCGTGAGCGACGCCACGCTGCGGCGCGAGAGCGGGATCATCATCGCTCACGATATTCCGAGCGTCAGCGCGAACGGCAAGTTCGCGCCTGAGACCTCAGAAGAGATGGAGGATACCCTCCGCCATGCCGCCGGCCGCGCCTATCAAATGCGGTCACCCGTTACCATCGACGACATTCTGCAGACCCTGTTCGACATGACCCGCGACATCCCCACACGCAATCTCATTTCCCGCCACCGCGCCGATTGGACAATCCGCGATCCCGGCGAGCCGCGCCGCTTCCACGAAGCACCGCGCGACCGGATCCGCATGCCGCAGCGGGCAAGTGTCAGCGAGGCGCCGGAGACCATGCTCGAGCCACCGTCGCGCACCGACACGGCCCAGAATACGCGCATCGACGAGCTTGAGCGCACCGTCGGCCACCTTACCGACCTTCTCGCCAAGTTTACGCGAGCGGAGCTGCCGCAAGTCGAAGACCCGGCGCCCAAACCGGAACCGCGGCCCGAGCCCACGCCGCAGGCCCGCGTCGACCTTGGCGAGCTGCGCGAGATGGTGTCCGGCATTGAATCCGGCGTCGACCGCCGCTTCCGCGAACTCGCGCGCACCTGGAACGTGCTCGGCGACCGGTTGCAGACGATGGAGGACATGCTGTTCGACGGCGACGGCGCGGCTATCACGTCGACACCGGAACTCCGCCGCCTGTCCGAGAACGTCGAGCGCCTGCGCACGCTTGAGACGTTGCCGGCGCGGCTTGAGCGCGTCGAAGGCCTCGCACGCAAGTTCGACCGGCTGGATACGATCGACAAGGTCGTCGAGAAGCTCGAGCGCCTCGATCGCGCTGACGTCATCGACCAGCTCGAGAAGAAGCTGACCGCCGTCGAAGGGACGTTTGAGCGCGTCCTCACCCGCCTCGACGGGCTTGAGAACAAACTCGACACCCGCGTCGACGGCGACTTCGACCTCGATCCGGTTCGCGACAAACTCGAAGCTCTTGAGAAGACCATCCTCGAGCGTTCGGCGTCAGGCGTCGACTTCGGCCCGATGATGGACCGCTTCAAGGACGTCGAAAGCCGCCTGGCTGATTCAGGCCTCGTCCTGGAAGCCGTCGGCGACCGCATCGATGCCTTCGAAGGCAACGTCGACACATACCGTTCGCACCTTGCGCAAACGTCGTCGCGACTGGAAACCGAGATCAAGGCGATCGCGAGCGCGGTCAGCGCGCAGCATTCAGCGGGCGAGCGCTTGCACGCACTCGTCAACGAGCGGCTGATCCCAGGCGGCGGCTCCATCGATATCGACCAGGGCATGATCGCCAAGGTCGTTGGTGATCGCGTCCGCGAAACCGTGGACGAAAAGCTGGCCAACATCGCAAGCGGCGGCGACCTCGATGTGGGCGCCATTCGCGATGCGGTGTCCGAGCCGGTCACGACCACGATCAACGAGATCCGCGCGATCGTCGATGCCGACCGCAAGGAGCAGCGGGCGCAGTTTGAATATCTTGCGAAGTCCGTTGCGGCCGGCGGCGACAGCTCGGGTCAAAACCTTGGCGAAGTCAGCGACGCGATGCTGAAGATCAACGCAAACCAGCAGACACTCGCGCAATCGATGGATCGCTGGCGTCTCGACGTGTCCGACACGCTCGGCGCCGTTGCACAGCGTCTCGAACAGGTCGAAGCCCGCGTCGCAGCGCCGGCGCCGACGACCAACTTCGATGACCTCGCCCAACGCGTGGATCAGCTTTCTGCGGCCATGGTCCGCAAGGAAGAGCGGCGCAGCGGCTTCCTGATGTGGCTGTTCGGTACAGAAGAGTGGTGGTCCGACGGCTGGCGCTCACCGGAAGAACGCGAAGCCGCCGCCCGCCTCGACGGCACCGACGCCACCGCCGGCTACAACCGCCCCGAAGACCGCGCCCTCCGCGGTTAGGGGAGGTTCTTTGCGGCTCCAACCTGCGCAAGCTTGGTTGGCACACGAGTCCGACTGCCACGCGCTCTCTCTTTTTTGGTCCAACAGGGCAACAGCCCTGTTGGCACACGAGTCCGACCGCCACTCGCTGCGGCGCGCTACGCGGGCCGATGGCCCGCTCCGTGCGCCTCGCTCTGTTCTTTGTGGGGTTGGTGGGTGGCTGGCGCCAGATCGGAAAGCGTGGCGGCGGGACCCCCTCCACCGCCTTCCTCGGGCTTGTCCCGAGGATCCATCGTTCGTCTTGCA
>JBCBIY010000025.1:0-21359 GCA_038523925.1 Pseudomonadota bacterium
CAGAGCGAGGCGCACGAAGCTGGCCATCGGCCAGCGTAGCGCGCCGCAGCAAGTGGCGGTCGGACTCGTGTGCCAACAGGGCTGCTGCCCTGTTGGACCAAAAAAGAGAGCGCGCCGCCACATCCACCGAGCCCACGGCAGCCACCTCGTAGCCCCGCAAAGAACAGAGCGAGGCGCACGAAGCTGGCATCGCCAGCGCAGCGCGCCGCAGCGAGCGGCGGTCGGACTCGTGTGCCAACGCGCGGCAGCGCAGGTTGGACCAAAATTAAAGGAGGCTGGACATCGACCCGCGTCGAACTCGTTAGGGCTGCTTCCTTCCGGACCTGACCCGGTTGGCGAGGGACCCGTCCGCGCCAACCTCCCGCGCCGTATATGACGCTTTCGCCGCTGCGAGACAACCCGGCCGCGCGCCTGGCCGCCGATTGCTCCGCCTGCCTGCCCATGTCATTCAGGACGGCGGAGGGAGCCCCCATGTTCAAACCAAATCTGGCCGCGTCCACGCTGCTCGACCGGCAGAGCGAGCGACGCAAAGACACGGCTTATATTGACAGCCTGCGTAAGGACCCGGCCGCGCGGTATCTGATCCTGGCCGATTACAAGCCGGTGATCACGTCAAACGATGAGCGCACGGAAGCGGGCCTGCGCTGGTTTACGCGTGATGATCTTTCAGGGTTCGGCTTCCCGATCGACGACTCGATCTTTCTGGGCGTCGACCGGCAGACAGGGGCCGGCCGGTTTGCGCTTGCAGCGACAGAGCACCGCGTCCGCAACGCGCCAGGTGCGCTCGAAGTCCTGCGCCCGATCGTCGATCTCAGATCGCTGGCCATGCAGGGGATCGCGCCGAGCGAAGACCTGTCGCTGATGGGTCAGGCGAAGGCGCTCGCGCACTGGCACGATTCAACCCGCTGTTGCGGCTCCTGCGGCGGGTCGACCGAGATGCGCGATGGCGGCTGGAAGCGCAAGTGCTGGGCGTGCGGGCGGGAACATTTTCCGCGCACCGATCCGGTGGTGATCATGGCGATTATCGATCGTGGCGCAGACCGGCTGCTGCTCGGCCACGAAGAGCGGTTTATGGAGAACATGTGGTCGACGCTCGCGGGCTTTGTTGAGCCGGGCGAGGACATCGAGCATGCGGTGCGCCGGGAGACACTGGAAGAAGCCGGCGTCACCGTCGGCGAAGTGCGCTTTCATTCGGCCCAGCCGTGGCCGTTCCCCTACTCGTTAATGCTCGGCTGCCATGGCTTTGCCGAGACGACGGAGATCGTGATCGACCCCGAAGAAATCGAGGAAGCGCGCTGGTTCTCGCGGTCTGAAGTGCGCGGCATGCTCGACGGCACGCATCCGCAGAGCCAGTGGGTGCCGGGCAAGCAAGCGATCGCGCGATCACTCATTCAGGCGTGGGTCGACGGCGACGTTTGAACGATCGGTCCGGCCGGCCATTGGGGCTGGTTTAGCACCGGCCGCGGACAAACTTGGACACGCCGCGGCATCGAACCGTGCCCCACTCGCCGACGATCTTGAGGACGCCATTGGCACCGCGTTCGGCAATCACTAGCGATGTCCGGCCGATGCCCGCTGAGGTTTTGTCGCGGCCCGGATCATAGGCGATGAACTTGTAGTCAAACGTCACGCGGCACGCATCGCGCGCGTCCGTCTCCTGAAAGTCCTCAATGCGCATGTACTTGTAGATCCGGTCCGGCCACCGCCGCTCCCAGTCGCGCATCGCCTCCAGCACCTGCTGCTTCGACAATTCGTTCTTGTCGTAATAGCGGAGCACCCGCTGGCCATAGAGGCGGATCTTATCGTCCGCTGGCAGCGCGAAAGCGCGGTCGCGCAGGAACGTCTCGATCTTGGCGAGTTCGCAGCCCGCGGTCACTGGCGCCGCAAGCGCAAACATCGCAACCGCTGCAAGCAGGGCACTGCTGACGCCTCGCCCCGCTGTCAATTTCGCCCGCCGCATCAGCCCACCTCCGCAATCGTCCGTTTGAGTAAAGCGGAGCCTAACGCGGCCGGCCGCGCTTGTCGCGTTCTGGTGAGCTGACTTGGCTGTAGCGAACTCAAGCCGCGCGCTGGTGGTGCACGCCTTCCTGGATCTCTTCGATGATCTTCGCGCCAAAGGCTTCGAGGTCGTCCGGCTTGCGCGACGTGATCAGGCCCTCATCGGCGACGACGGGTTCGTCGACCCAGTCCGCGCCCGCGTTCTGCATGTCCGTCTTGATCGAGTGATACGACGTCGCGCGGCGCCCCTCGATAATGCCAGCTTCAATCAGCAGCCATGGCGCATGGCAGATGGCGGCGAGCGGTTTGCCCGTCTGATAGAAGTCGCGAACAAACGCGATGACCTTATCTTCCACCCGGAAAAGGTCCGGGTTGATCTGACCGCCCGGCAACACGAGCGCGTCAAAGTCCGCAGGCGAGACCTCGTCGATCGTCTTGTCGACGGGAATGCTCTTGCCCCAGTTGTCCTGGTTCCAGCCTTTGATCTCGCCCTTCGCAAGCGAGACGATGACCACATCGGCGCCCGCGTTAGCAATCTGACGACGCGGCTCGAACAGCTCTGACTCTTCGAAACCGTTGGTCGCGAGCAGCGCAACCGTCTTCCCAGTAAGTCCGGCCATGTCTGGCTCCCTGATCGAATGACTATGGCCCCGGAACGAGCCCGGACCGAAGTTGTTCCGCGGGGCGCAAGAGCCATCGCCAAAAGCCCGCTCCGGGCCGGGTCAACCGCTGGCAATTGCGGCGGGGGCTGCCCAATTCGTGCCGCGGAGGCGACCCGAATCGCCTTGCCATTTAGGTCTCGTTAGGCGAATCGAGACCAAGTGACTCCGTCGGAAGCGGCGGAGAGGAGTTCCAAGATGTTGATGCGTGTTGCCGATCGAACGGCCGCCGAGGCCCCGCATTCCGGGCGCTATTGCGATCTCACCGAGGCGCGCGTGGCGCTTGCGGGTGTCAGTCCCGACCTCGGCGGAGACGTTGCACTGGCCTTTGCCGACCATGGCGCCAAGCTTGATCTGACGGTCAGCGAGACCGCGCCGGAGACCGACGCCCTGCTGAGCGTCTTGGCCGCTTCCGGCGCTGACATCAGTGCGCGGACAACTGATGGCGCTGATGCAGAGCCGCTGGCAACCGCGACAGCGGCGGCCGCGAAAGCCTTCGGCGCGCTCGACGTCGCGGTCCACTGTGTGACGCTTGCGGACGACGTGTTCGATAATGTCGCCAGCTTCGATGACCTCGAGGTCGGCATCGCCGATGCGCTTGGCGATGCCCTGCGCGCGGCTGAAGTTGCAGCAAACCGCATGGGCCTCTTGTGGTCAGACGGTCTGGTGCTGACGGTGTTGCGCATGCCGGCCATCACTGGCCCCGCGGCCCAGGTCTTTTCAGGCCTCGTCCGCCACGCGATCGCTGCAAGCACGAAAGATGTCGCAGAGCGCGCGGCCGATCACGGCGTGCGCGTCAACGCGGTTCTGCTTGGTGGGCCGCCGCCAGCACCCGGCGCCGAGCCGCCGCAGTCGGCCGCGGACATCGCGCTCTACCTTGCTTCGAAAGCGGGGCGGTCCATGACAGGCCTGGTGTTCGACGCGGCCGACTAAACCTGCTCAGCGCCGCGCAAACAGCTTTTCGATATCGGTGAGCTGCAGCTCGACGTACGTCGGCCGGCCGTGATTGCACTGGCCGGAGCCGGGCGTTGCCTCCATGTCGCGGAGCAGAGCGTTCATCTCATCGGGTGTCAGCCGGCGACCGGCCCGCACGCTACCGTGGCAGGCCATGGTCGCACACACGCTTTCAAGGCGGCGCGTCAGCAGGTTGCCCGTGCCGCCCTCTGCCAGTTCGCCTGCGAGATCTTCGACAAGCCCCTTGGCCGACTTCGCGCCGAGCAAGGCCGGCAGCTCGCGAACAAGGACGGCGTCGCCGCCGAAAGCCTCGATGACGAGCCCGAGCTGCGCGAGATCATCTGCGGCTGCGAGCAATGCGGCGCGATCCGTCGCCGGCAGATTGACGATTTCGGGGATCAGCAGCGGCTGGCTCGCGACGCCGCCTGCGTCGACCGCGGCTTTCATGCGCTCGTAGACGAGGCGTTCGTGGGCTGCGTGCTGGTCGACGATGATCATCGACTGCGCGGTCTGTGCGATGATGTAGGTCTCGTGGACCTGCGCGCGGGCGGCACCGAGCGGGAACGCCTCGGCCGTTGGGGCCGCAGGCGGGCGTTCCGGCTCCATCGGATCCGACGCGAACGCGGACGCGCTCGGCAATGGCACAGCGCCATCGAACGCTGCCTGCGCGGCCTCACCGAAACCCAGCCCAGCCGGCGGCGCTTCGCTCGAGCCCATGCCAGCCGATGATGGCGCGGGGTGCGGCCGCGACGCTGCCGCTGCGAGCACGCCAAGCGTCGCAGTCCCTCCCGTCGACGTCGCTCGGTGGCCTGCGGCCTCAAGAGCCGTCCTCAGACCTGTCGAGATCATTTTGCGCACCTCCCCCGGCGCACGAAAGCGGACCTCGGTCTTTGCCGGGTGGACGTTAACGTCAACGGTCTCGGGCGGAACATCGACGAATAGCGCGAGATAGGGATGCCGGCCCTTTGGGACGAGATCGCCGTACGCAGCCCGGATCGCGCCGATCAGCAGTTTGTCGCGCACCGGGCGCCCGTTGACGAACAGGTATTGCTGGCCGGCATCGCCACGGTTGAGCGTCGGGAGGCCCGCGAACCCGCGCACGGCAATGCCCGCATGGCAGCCGTAAACGGGCAGCGCATCGTCGAGGAAATCACGGCCCATGATGCGGCCGAGACGTTGGAGATGACCGTCAGCGCCGGCTGCTTCGTGCGGCAGCTTCAGCCCCGCACGTTCCCCGGACGTGAGCGTGAACGCGACCTCGGGGTGCGCCATCGCAAGCCGGCGGACAACCTCTGCCGTTGCCATGTTTTCTGCGCGCTCGGACTTCATGAACTTGAGCCGCGCTGGCGTTGCCGAGAAGAGCGCGCGGACAGCAATGCGCGTGCCCGGATTGAGTGCGGCCGGCCGGATATCGCCCCGGCGTCCGCAGTCGACCGTGAGCGCGAGGCCTGTTGCGGCGTCGCGGGTTCGCGTCTCGATCGTCAGCTTGCCAATGGCACCGATCGAGGGCAGCGCCTCGCCGCGGAAGCCAAGCGTGCGAATGTCGAGCAGGTCTTCATGAGCGAGCTTCGAAGTTGCATGCCGCGCGACGGAGAGCGCGAGATCGGCCTCGGACATGCCGCAGCCATCGTCAGTAACGCGGATGAGCGCCAGGCCGCCATCAACGGTGACGACCTCGATTGCATGCGCGCCGGCATCGATCGCGTTCTCGACGAGCTCTTTGACGACGCTTGCCGGACGCTCGACGACTTCGCCGGCGGCGATCCGGTTGACGGTTTCGGGCGGTAGCTGGCGGACAGGCATTGCGCTTTCTCGAGCGGATGCGAATCGCGTGGGCGATCCCGCAGCTTAGCTCGACCCGGCAGAGGATGCGCGCTCGCCGACGGCCGCGAGCCGTTCATCCAGCAAAAACAGCGCGTAAGCAGCACCGAGCGCCGCCGATGTGAACCCACCGAGGCGGACGGACCGCACGGACACGTCATCGCTGTCGGCACGCGTCAATTCTGCTGCAGGACGGTCGCCGGCTTCGACATCGATGACATCGACCGAACGGGCGTTGGCGTGGACTCGCAACGATTGTGCGAGGCCAGAGCGGATTGACGGGGCGAACGCGGGTTGAGCGCAATCGGAATCGTTGGCGTTGGCTGCGACCCAGGACGCAAACATCCCCAACCGGTCACGCGCGGCGATCACGGCACGCGGACCACTGGCGGGCGCAGTCAATACCGGGACCGTGGCTGATCCCGCAGCAGCTTCATCTGCCGCGGCAAGGAACGAAACTGCGCCGGACTGCAAGTCTGCAAGCGACAACCCGCGGGTCAGGCCGACGACCGCCTGGTGTGGCGACAGCGGACCTGACGTATCGGAAACGCGTGCGACCTCGCCGCCGGCGGCGTGTGTCTTTTCAATGAGTGTCGCGTCAACGGCCGCGCCGGCAATCGCGCTGATGCTCGCCAGATGGTGCGGGGCGTCAGCGCCAAGCGCATCGCGGACGGCAGGCCAGATACGGTCAAACTGCGCGTGGACGATGTCTCTGTCGCCGCCGTCGCTGACGAAGACGAAGGCGGTGTTCCGGTAATCGATGGTCTCGGCGACCTGGCTCAGTGTGTTTGGGTCATCGGTCGCGTAGATGCGGGTGCGCGGCCGCTTGCGTTGTCCGGGTTCGCCGACGCCCGGAATGTTCCAGCCGGTAAACTGCGCCGCCGCCATGTTGGCGGCAATCGAAAGGCCCGCACCGAAGAAGGCGATGTGGCGGACCCGTGCGTCGAGTTTGGCGATTAAATCTGCCAGCTCGGCGGAGCCGGCGCGGGCGTCGCTCGCTGACACCTTTGCCGACAGGTCGGCGATCGCGGCGCGCGCGGAGTTGGCGGAGACACCGGGCAGTGGCGCGCCGGCAAAGCGGACGCGCACAGCGCCTGCCTCAATCGCCCCGGGTCTGGCGCCGTCAGGTGGCAAACCCGGATCAGCCCGGGATGCCGACGGGCTGACCGACGATTGTGACGATCAGATCGTCGACGTTGAGGATGCGCTCTGCGATGCGCTTCACGTCCTCGACGGTGACCGCCCGGATGAGTTCGTTGCGCTTGTCCGGATAGTCGATGCCGAGCTTGTCGAGCTGAATGCCAAGCAATTGCTGCGCAATCTTCGCGTTCGAATCAAACCGCAGGGCGTACGACCCAATCAGGTAGCTCTTGGCGTTCGCCAGTTCCTCGTCCGATGGGCCGTCCTTGGCCATCCGCTCAAGCTCGGAACGGATGACCTTCAGGCTCTCGCCAATCTTTTCGTTCTGCGTTGCGACACCACCGGCGAAGATCGCGGCATGGTCGTAGGGCTGGAGGTAGGAATAGACCGAGTAGGCAAGGCCGCGCTTCTCGCGCACCTCTTCCATCAGGCGCGAGGCAAAGCCGCCGCCGCCGAGGATCTGGTTCATAACGAACGCTACAATGAAGTCCGGATCGTCGCGCGCGATCGAGGGCGTCCCGAACACAGCCACTGACTGCGGCACCGGCATCTGCACGACTCGCTGCACGCCGCCGGTCACAGGCTTTGTGTCCGGCACCTTCGTCAGCTCAGCCTTGGCCGGCAAATCGCCGAAGACATCATCGAGCACTTTGCCAAGCGTCTCGGCATCGATGTCGCCGACGACGGCAATCTTAAGCGTGTCTTTTGCGAAGATCCGCTTGCGGTAGGCCTCAAGATCGGCGGGCTGGATCGCCGCGATTGAATCGAGCGTACCGCGCGAAGGCCGACCGTAGGGGTGGTCAGGGAACGCTGTCGCCGCCCAGACCTTCGATGCGACGCGGTTTGGGTCCTTCGCGGCGAATGCAAGACCGGACAGGAGCTGCTTGCGCATGCGCTCGACGGCGTCCTGATCGAACCGTGGCTTCGTCAGCGCGAGCTTCAAAAGCCTGAGGCTCTCATCGCGGTTCGACGTCAGCGTTTGGAAACTGCCGCTGAAGGTGTCGCGCGAATCCGAAAATCGCATCCGGAACGACAGCTCTTCTTCGAGTTCCTGGAACCTCGCGGCATCAAGATCGCCCGCGCCTTCATCCATCATCACGGTCAGAAAGTTCGCGACCCCTTCCTTGCCCGTCGGGTCCTGCGCGCTGCCCCCTTCGAACGCGAACCGCATCGCCATCAGCGGGACGGACCGCTCTTCAACGAGCCAGGCTTCGATGCCACCGGGGCTCTTGACGACCTGGATCTTCATGGCGCGGGCCTCGGGTGCGGCAAGGGAGATGAAAGCTGCGGCGGCGAACGCCGTGAGCGCCAGCGCGGCGCGGTGCAGGCATGTGGATACGGACATCGAACGGGCGAACATGTCAGTCCTGTCGGGCTTGCTTGATGGGTGGGTGATGTCGATCAGCGGTCTCAACCCTGCTCGGGCTTGGCCTTGGCCGCCGCACCGGCGCCTGCGACATCGCTTTCGCTCGGCTTCAAGTAGCCGGTGACCGACTGGTTGATGTCGAGATACTCGTTCGCGACGCGCTTTACGTCCGCAGTCGTCACTTTGCGCAGCGCGTCGGGCCATCCATCGATTTCGTCAATCGTCGCGCCGACGACGAGCCCCCAGCCGTAGCGGCGTGCGAGGCTCGACTGGTTGTCGATCTCGTAAATGTACTCGGCGATGTAGACCTTCTTGGCGCGCTCAAGCGCCGCTTCCGAAACGCCGTTCTGCTTCACATCAGCAAGGATACGGTCGATCTCGGCTTCGAGCTTTTCGAGCGAGACGCCATCGGCTGGGACTGCGCCGATCGCAATCTTACCGGAATCGAGCCCGTGGCCGGCGTAGTAGCCCGATACGCTGGCGGCGAGCTTCTTCTCGACGACGAGTTCACGGTACATTGTGCTCGTCGGGCCTGACGCGACGACCTTCATCAACAGATCGAGCGCTTCTGCATCGCCGGGCTCGTCCGTCTGATAGCTCGGCGCGAGGTAGCTCCGCCGCAACGTCGGCTTGCCGGCCCGCGCATCAACCATCTTAATCCGGCGTGGCGCGCGGGCCTTGGGCTCGGATGCGCGGTTGCGCGGCTTGATGTTGTCGTTGGCGGCGATCTTCCCGTAGGTCCCTTCCGCGAGTTTTCGCACTTCATCCGGCGTGACATCGCCGGCGACGATGAGGATCGCGTTATTCGGCGCGTAGTGCTTCTTGTAGAAACTCAGCGCATCTTCGCGGTCGAGTTCTTTCATTTCGTGCATCCAGCCGATCACCGGAATGCCGTACGTGTGCGACATGTAGAGCGCCGCTTCCATCTGCTCGCCAAGGATCGCGGCCGGATTGTTTTCGACCCGCGAGCGACGCTCTTCGAGGATCACGTCGCGCTCCGTCTTCACGTCTTCTTCCGTCAGCCGCAGGTTCACCATCCGGTCAGCTTCCATGCGCATGACCGTGCCAAGCTGCTCGCGCGAAATGCGCTGGAAGTAAGCTGTGGCGTCCTGGCTCGTAAAAGCGTTGTCCTGCCCGCCAAGCCGCGAGACCGTTTTTGAAAACTCGCCCGACGCAAGCTTCTCAGTCGACTTGAACATGAGGTGTTCAAGGAAGTGGGCGATGCCCGATACGCCGCGCGGCTCATCCGCCGCGCCGACCCGATACCAAACCATGTGCGTGATGACCGGCGCGCGGGTGTCCGGGACGACGACAACCTGCATGCCGTTGTCGAGCTTGAACTGGGCGACGTCGCGCCGCGGCGTGTCGTCGGCGGCAGCGGCCTGCGGCGCTTGAGCGGTGGTCAGCATCATCATCACCATGGCGAGAAGAGCGGTAGAACGAACGAGCATCTTTGGACCCTAGATACGGCGGGGCGGCGCAAATCGATCGCGCCAGATTTCAATGGGCAGATGTCGTTTCGACGGGCGCCAAGTCAAATGACATCCCGTCCATTTAGGGTTTGCAAACCGCTAGCGCAGGGGCATCGCGCTTAGGCCGAAGGCCGCAGCCGGGAGGTTTGGGCGTCAGCGTGGGTCGCCGCGTGTTCGCGGTAATAAAGGTCGCGAAGAAACTCATCGACATCGGGTCGCGGTGTCTTCGGATCGCCTTCCAATCGCTGCTGCTGGTGGGCTTGCACGCGGCGCGCGCGGCTGGTCGCGCCGGACTGCTTCAACCGGCGGGCGACCGACGCCGTCAGTGGCGTCGACGGCTCCTCAAGGTCGAGCTCATCGAGGAATTTCTCGCGCAGTGCGTAGAAGCCCTGCAGGATCGCGTCGCGGACGAGTTCACGTTGTTCGGGCGACACTTTTGTGCTGGCCCGCGGGTCGAGCGTCGCCAACGCGCGGCGCATATCGTGCAGCGGCGCGAAGGGATAGAGCCCGATCAGGTTCCGCGTCTCGCCGACATTGCGATAGACGATCCGCATATTATCCAGCGTCTCGGAGATCCGGCAGTAAGCGCGGAGGTAGTCGTCCGTTGAGGGATAGGTGCTCTCGCAAAACGAGAAGAGCGCGGACTTGGTCTGGACGATCCCACGCCACTCCTGCCGCAGGCTTTCGACAAATGTCGCGCGCTTCTGAAAGACGTTTGCGAGGTAGGCTGCGATCACCGTCACGATCACAAGCGACATGTCCTTCAGGTAGTCATAAAGCGCGAGCAGCGGGCGCTCGAGCGGGCCGCCGGCGATCAACGGGCTTTGGTCCGCGAACCGCGCAATCATCGAGATCGCGAGCAGCAACGCCAGGATCACATAGACGCGGCGCAGGGTGCGGTTGAGGCGCTTGCGGGTCATCGGCAGGTCACGCGGAACAGGTCCCCTGAGGCGCACTTAGCGCCGCTGAGAGTTGTAGTGCGCGGATCATGAGAGATTAAGCGCTGATGCGTGCACGGCCGGCGCATAGCCCGCGCGTATGACCTCGACGACACGTTGCGGCGTAAGCACGTCGACCGCCGTTGCGCGGTTGGCCGCCTGCGGTGCGCTATAGCCTGAAGTTGCCCAAGGCAAGACGGAGCTGCCATCATAAAGCGCTGCACCATCGCCGTGCCGGACGATCACACCGCCGGGGAGATCGCCGAGCCGTGCGCTATAGAGCCGCTTGCCGCCGTCAGGCAGCAGCCGCTCTGCGTGAAGCACATCATCAATGTCAGCGACGCGCGCTCGCGAAGGCGCGCCGCCAGACCCGGTCTCCGCAAACAACCGAGCAAAGCGGTTTGCGTCCGCGCGGCGGCACTCAAAGCAGGGGCGATGACCGGCTGCAAATGCCGTGGCCTCATCGAGAAAGAACAGCTCTGTATAGCTGCGGGGCGCCATCACTTCCCGCTTGCGCCCGCGAAACGAGAGCACGCAGCATATCCAGTGTTTCGAGGCCCAGCGCCGGCGCGTCAGCCGCTTGCCCGCATCGTGAATGCGTCCGCCGCGATTGCCGAACATCGCGCCACGATCCGCGATTGCGACGATCTCGCCATCGGGAAGCACGCGGTTTTGCAGCGGCCGGGACGCGGGCGCCATCTGGATCCGGGCCTAGCGGAACTCGCCGGAGTTGGTCAGCGCCACGTGCTCCGGGTCTTCCTGAGTCTCACGCTCGAACTGCAAGAAGTCATAGTATCCGCAATGGCCCTCGCCGGGGAACTCGCGGCACGTCTCGGGGCGCGCCTCGTAGATTGAGCAGTTGCGCTTTTCTGTGTCGAAGTACTTGCAGATCCGGCCGTAGATCTCGTCTTTCTTGCGCTTCATGATGCGCTTGTAGCCGTGGTCCGCCTTCGTGAACTTCTTCTCAGCCTTTTCAGGCGTCAGGTCGAAGTGCTTGGCGAGCCGCTTCACGTCCCGCTTCGTGACAGTGATGACGGGATACGAGCAGCAGTAGCCCGGACATTTGTTGCAGTCGTACACGAAAGCCCTCCAGTGCGTACGGTTCAGCTTCGTCTTAGACGGTTCACGCGCGGCTGCCTACTGGGCGCAGCGCCACTCCCGCCATTTGCGGCGCAGGTGACAGGTGTCTAGCCTCACGGGCAACTGAGAGGCGAATGAGGATCGCGACAGATGATCCGCGGTAAGCGTGAGGAGGACATCAAATGAGCCAGCCAGCATTCGACTTGAAAGGCCGCGTTGCGTTCGTGACCGGCGGCAACGGCGGGATCGGGCTTGGCATGGCTGCGGGGCTCGCTGATGCCGGTGCGGCGGTTGCGATATCGGGCCGCGACGCTGGCAAGCTAGAAGCGGCGGCGGCGGACCTGAAAGCCCGTGGCGCAGACGTCATGACGCTTGCAGGCGACGTGTCCGATCGCGATCGCGTCTTTGCCATGGCCGACGAAATCGCAGGCCGCTTCGGACGCCTCGACATTCTCGTCGCGAACGCAGGCATCAATCTGCGCAAGCGGCCTGAAGAGTATGAGGCGCATGAATGGCAGAGCGTGCTCGACACCAATCTCAATGGTCCGTTCTTTTGCGCGCAGGCCGTCTATCCGCACATGAAGAAAGCCGGCGGCGGCAAGATCATCACGATCGGCTCGATGGCGTCGATCTTCGGCATCCCGAAACTCAGCCCGTATTCGGCATCAAAGGGCGGGATCGTGCAGGTGACCCGCGTGCTCGCCAGCGCCTGGGCCGAGGACAACATCCAGGCGAACTGCATTTTGCCCGGCTGGATCGACACCGCGCTGACCCGGAAGGCGCGCCACGACATTGAAGGACTGCATGACCGGGTCGTCGCGCGGACACCCGCCGGCCGCTGGGGCGACCCGAAAGACTTCGCGGGCATTGCGGTCTTCCTCGCAAGCCCCGCTTCGGACTTCGTCACCGGCACTGCGATCCCCGTTGACGGCGGCTACACAGTGCAGGCCGGTTAGCCGGTACAGGTGGGCGCGCAAGCCGCGGCGGTGCCGTCGCGCCACACTCGCACAGCGCGCTGACTTCGGCGACCCATCGGGCTCCTACCGGATCGGGCAGCGTTCGGCTAAGTGTGCCGGGTTGTCGGTCCGGCTACGCACGTGCCCGGACCCATCGCGCGCGCCGGTCACGAGCCCGGGGGCAAGGGCGCGACAGTGGAAGTGAAGTTTGCGGAGGCGTAGGGGGCATGGCCGAGTACCGTTCGGGCGACGCGGATGTCGAAACACCCGTCAACCCGTATTCGCTTCTGGAGGCCGTAAATCGTTCCAGCGACATGGCCCACATGGGCTGGCTTATCTTCCTCGTCGTAATGGCCTATCTGCTGATCGCCGTTGCCGGTGTCTCGCATAAGGACCTGCTGCTGGAGGAACCCGTCCAGCTTCCGATCTTCTCGATCGATGTGCCGCTGATCCAGTTCTTTCAGTTCGCACCGATCCTGCTTGTGCTCTTCCATCTCGGGATCACATCACAGCTTGTCCTGCTTGCGCGCAAGACGCTGGAGTTCGACCTCGCCGTCCAGCAACTCGAGCCGACCGTGAGGCGCACGCATCCACTGCGGCTTGAGCTCAACAATTTCTTCTTTGTACAAGGGATCGCAGGCCCGGACCGCAGCCTCATCATGAGCGCGTTTCTGCACGCAATGAGCTGGCTGACGCTGGTCGTCATCCCGATGCTGATCCTGCTGTTCATTCAGGTCGCGTTCCTGCCGTTTCACCGCGCGGACGTCACCTGGATCCACCGTGGCGCGCTCATCCTCGACATCGTGATCCTGCTCCTGATCGGGGTGTTTTTGATCAGGCCGGAGTCGTCGTTCTTCCGTGCGACAGCGCGGACGATCACGTCGCATCCGATCGGCGTCGTCGTCACCACGATCGTCTTTATGGCCGTCAGCGCTTTTTCGTTCCTCGTCGCGACGATCCCGGGCGAAGCGCTTGACCGATACGTCGCGAAGGTCCGCCAGGGCCCTGATGGGCAGTTGCAGACAGCCCAATCGACGGGTCTTGGGTTTGCGCTCCCATCGCTATTCGTGAGCGAAGACGGTTCACTGTTTGGGTTGTTTTACCGGAACCTCGACGTCGCAGACCTCGACCTCGTCTCCAACCGTGACATCACTGAGGGTGAGGCGACATTCTCACTGCGCGACCGGGATCTCCGCTATGCGCGCTTCGACCGGTCAGATCTCAGGCAGGTCGACCTGACACGCTCGAAGCTGCAATTTGCAAGCTTCAAGCGCACCGACCTGCGCAACGTCAAACTCAATTGCATCGACCTTGACGTCGTCATCATTGAGGGCAAGCGCGAGCGCGGGCAGTGCGTCGATGCGGAAGGCGCAGACTTCACGAACGCCGACCTGCGCGAAGCAAACCTCGCTGGCTCAAACTTCGCAGGCGCGCAGTTCGGGACTGCAAACCTCGCCGAGGCGAACATGGCCTACACCTCGCTCATCGGCGCGAAGTTCGATGATGCGCGGCTGCAGAAAGCGGACCTGTCAGGCGGCATCCAGGCGCAGGGGGCCGACTTCCTCCTCGCCAAGCTAGAAGGCGCTGATCTCAAAGGCGCGAAGCTGCAGGGCTCGAGCTTCCTTTCGGCCTCGATGCAGGGCGTCGACCTCTCCCACGCCCGGCTCGAAGGCGCATCGCTGCAAGAAGCCAACCTCGAAGGCGCCAACCTGCTCCGCGCAAAGCTGCACGGGACGAACCTCGATCGCGCAAATCTCGTCGCCGCGGATTTACGGTGGGCTGAGACGTGGCTTTCGGAGCCGCCGCAGCTCGACCAAACACGGCTTGCCGACACGTCCGAGATGCTGATCCGGCCGATCTCGGAGACGCGGCTGCGCGAGCTCAAACTGATGTTGCGGACGATCCCGCGCCAGGACGTGCGCCAGCAGGTCGAAGGCGCGATCGAGCCGGTGATGAATATCGTGCGATCGGAGAAGTGGCGCGAGACTGAGGACCATCAGGAGTGGCGCGACATCGTCCTGCGTCGCGGGACGTCGCGCGACCTCGAAAGCTACACGCCGGAGCTGACGAGCTACCTCGCGGGTCTTGCGTGCAGCAAGCGCTGGTCGGATGGGTCGGTCGCGACAGGCGTTCTGCGCCGCGCGAGCAATCGGCTGTTCCGCGGCGACAAGCGCGGGCTGCGGTCATCGCTCTTGCCGTCCGGCTGCACGACGGTGCTGAAGCAAGTCCCGAAGGACGTAATGCGACAGTGGTCGTCTGTTTTGGATGGCGACAGCGGCTAGCGCTGCGCGCTTCGGCGATCCGAGTTCAGGCATGCGGGTAGCACTTGAAATTCTGCGCAGCAAAGAACATAATAAGAACAGACAGCAGAATTAGATGTGCGCAGTCGCCAATGCGGCCCGCACGCAGGGACCTGGCGCGCTAGGGTTGAAGAGACATCTGAGTCGCGAGCGTATCGGTTTGGGCCGCGGATGCCTCAACCGGTGGCCTGCGTCAGCGAAGTTGAAAAGGAGCCAGCATGGCCGGTTCAGTAAATAAGGTGATCCTCATCGGCAATCTCGGCCGCGACCCGGAAATCCGGCGGACGCAGGACGGCCGCCCGATCGCCAACCTGAGCGTCGCGACCACGGAAAGCTGGCGCGATAAGAACAGCGGCGAGCGCCGGGAAAAGACAGAGTGGCATCGCGTCGTGATCTTCAACGACGGGCTCTGCAAGGTCGCGGAGCAATACCTGAAGAAAGGCGCGAAGGTCTACCTTGAGGGCCAGCTTCAGACCCGCAAGTGGCAGGACCAATCCGGCCAGGACAAGTATTCGACCGAGGTCGTGCTTCAGGGCTACGGCGGCGTGCTCACGATGCTTGATGGCCGCAATGGCGCAGGCGCCGGTGCGGGCGGCGGCATGAACGACGGTTACAGTGGCGGCTATGACTCCGGCCCGCCTTCAGGCGGTGGCGGGGGTGGCGGCCGGAGTTCCGGCGGTGGATCTGGCAGCTACGACAAGCCACTCGACGACGAAATCCCGTTCTAGAACGCATCCGGTTGGGCCGCATCGCCCGCCCCGTGAGTTCGAGCGCCTGGCAAGAAGGCTCAATCAGGCCGGGGGAGCGAACGTAAACCCGACCTGATGTTGGCGGGGTCCTGAACATCTGCGGTTTGAAACGGCGTGGCAGGCGGACTTGCCACGCCGTTTCCTGTTTGCGGTCACGGAAAGCTGACCGGCGGGCTTAACCCGGATGGCATGCCCCTTGCGGCGGCGACCCCACCCGAAGCCTGCACCTGGTCCCACCCATGCTCCGCAGACTTAAGCGTCTTGCTCAAAACCTCGCGCTCGCTGCAGCGTCAGGGCTCGTCTGCCTGCTCGCGCTTGAGTTCGTCGTCTTCCGCACGATCCTCGTCCCCGACGATGTGCTTGAGAACATCACGATCAACCACGTCGTGCGCTACAAGCCGAATACCCGCGCCGTCTTCCGACACCCTGACGGCACGACAACGACGGCGACCATCAACGCGCAGGGCTGGAACTCGACGAAGCCGAGCTACACGCGCGAGAAGCCAGCCGACCGCACGCGCATCGCAGTCATTGGCGACAGCTACGTGCATGCAAAATTCGTCGAGCCGCACGAAAGCTTCGCAGCTGTCCTGGAGACCAAGCTCCGCGATGACGGGATCGCAGCCGACGTCTACCGCTTCGGCATGGACGGCGCACCGCTCAGCCAATACCTGCACGTCCTGCGCCGCGAAGTCCTCGCCTACAAACCGGACGTCGTCGTCGTCCCGCTGATCCACAACGATTTCGACGAGATGTATCGCGGCGTGAAGACCCGCTACGCCTCAAGCTTCATGAAGCTGAAGCGCGCCGACTTCGCCGATGGCGTGCGAGAGCTGCCGCCGGCCGATTTCAAGCCAGGCCTTGCAGCCCGCCTCCGCGCGTCGGCGATGTTCCGCTACCTCTACTACGAGACCAACCTATACTTGCACGCCAAGCGCTGGATCAGCCGCTACTGGTGGGGCGGCAACGAAGACTGGGACCCAAAGTTCGTCTCGTCAGCCGTCGACATCCGCAAGATCAAAGATCATCGCAGCAACCGCTTCTTCGCGCGCTACGTCCTTGGCGAGATGAAGGCGCTCGGCGAAGAGCACGGCTTCAAGCTTGTGTTCGTCATGGATGGCGTGCGCGAGGCGATCTACGACAAACGCTCAGCGGACGAGTATGAAGTCGGCAAGCTCAACCGGATCGCGGCGGAGGTAACAGCCGACCTCGGGCTCGCGTTCGCCGACCTGCAGACCGTCTTCGCCACGGACTTTGCCACGCACGGCAAGCGCTTCGAGTTTCCGTTCGACTGGCACTGGAACGTGCGCGGCAATCGCATCGTGGCGGATGTGCTGACCGATATGATTGCCGGAGCGGTCCGCCGACCGGATGGCGCGCGCACGCAAACGGGCGCTAGAACCGCGTCACCAGACCGAAGTTGAACTGATCGGAGTCAAGGCCGACGTCGTTGGTCGCGGCGAGCAGGTTCGAGAAACTCTCGTCGCCCAAGTTGATGTGCAGGTATTCGAACCGCAGCGTGATCGCGCGGTTCCATTTGTATTCGATGCCCCCGCCAGCCGCCCAACCGGACAGCACGTCGTCCTCGGACACGCCTGCATTCGTCACGTCGACGGTCGCGAATGCCGCCCCGCCCGTTCCGAAAACGAGAAACCGATCAAAGGCCACGCCAAGCCGCGCGCGAACGGTTCCGAAAGCATCGATATCGAGGTCAATGCCGCCGGCAGCGTCAGCGTCGAGCCACGAAAACGCGCCGGTGCTGACGACACCGAGCACAATGTTGCCGACCTGATAATCGTAGCCAATCTCGCCGCCGACGTACCAGCCTTCAGCATCGTTGAAGCGTGCGCCGCCGCCTTCGGTCGCCTCGAAGCTCGTGTAACCAACGTCCGGACTGATGATAAACCCCGTCCAAGAGACCGGGCCCACCTCAGCGCTCGAGGCCCACCAGATGTTTGGGACGTACCGGCCGTCTGCGACAGCCGGCAGCGCGCTCGCCATGAGCAGAGCAAGACTCGCGAGACTGGCCTTCACAAACATGCACGACCTCCTTGTGGCGAATCGCTTCTAACACTTTGGAGATCACCAGACTCTTGCACTGCAGCATTGTGCGGCGATCAGATGTGGATGTGTGGCAGCCGATCCACGCATTGCGCCCGGCAGATGCGCAAAGTGCACCGTTTGCCCGTGCCGATCATCGGTCTAACCTCCCAAAGACACAAACCCGGACGGGTTCCAGATCCGGGCGAAATAGCAGGAGGACTCGCGCCATGGTTGAATTGACGAACTCGGTCAAAGACAAGCTTGCCCGCGGCGAACTGGCACTCGGGGCCGGCCTTCGCCAGGCGCGCACGGTCGACATCGCAAAGGCGATGAAGACGGCGGGCTTCGACTGGCTGTTCATCGACATGGAACACAACGCGATGGGCATCGACATCGCGACGCAGATCGCGGTGGCGGCGCAGGATACCGGCATCACACCGCTCATACGCGTGCCGGGCTTTGAGCATCATCACGCTGCCCGCGCGCTCGATTGCGGCGCACAAGGCGTCGTCTTCCCGCACGTCGATGATGCTGAGACAGCCGCGCGGCTCGCCTCCTACTGCCTCTATCCGCCCGCCGGCAAACGCTCGATGACCGGCGTGCTGCCGCAGCTCGACTTCGCCAAGCACCCGCTCGGGCCGATGGCGAAAGCACTCAACAAAGCCCTCATCACCGTCATGATGATCGAGAGCCCTGAGGGCGTCGCGAACGCGCATGAAATCGCGGCCATCCCGGGCGTCGATGTGTTGCTCGTCGGGACAAACGACCTCTGTTTCGAAATGGGCATCCCCGGCGCGTTCGACAGCCCGAAGGTTGCCGAAGCATTTGAGACCGTCATCGCGGCGTGCAAGGCGAGCGGCAAAACCCCCGGCATAGGCGGCGTCTATGCGCCAGAGCTCGCGCGCAAGTACATCGACATGGGCATGCGCTTCATCCTGAGCGGCAACGACCTCGCGTTTATGATGAACGGCGCGACCGCGCAGGCGAACGCGCTCCGTAGCACCGGGTCGCGCGCCTAAGGTCTGGCGCGCTTCTTGCCGTTCCTTCGGTGGCAGTAGTCCTGAAGGAGCGCGCCCGCATGTCCAAACCAGCCTCCAGTCTCGAGCCGACACTCGAACATGACGTGCCGATGCCGTCGGCCCGGTCGACCGGCTACGTGTTCACCGGCGTCGCGGTGATCGTCGCCCTCATCTGGCGCGGCAACAGCTCGGTCTGGTTGCCGGCGCTCACGATTGCGGCTGGCTTCGCCGGCCTCGCCACGCTTGCGCCAGCACTGCTCGAACCATTGAACCGGCTCTGGTTCCGTTTCGCCCTCCTCCTCAATCGGATCGTCAGCCCGGTCGTCATGTTCGTGCTGTTTGCAGTGCTGATCACACCGTTCGGGCTCGCAATGCAGGTGGTCCGCGATCCGCTTCGGAAAGTGCGGCCAGACGATCTCGACACCTGCTGGGTCACACGCGAGACGCCCGAGACGCCGACATCCATGCGCAATCAGTTCTGACGATTGCGGGCCGTTGCCTTCGCAAACGGCTGTCACACGCGTCGTCTCGGCCCTCGCCGCTGCCGCGCGGTTAACCGGTCCGGCAAGCGACTTGCAGTGCGAAAGGCGAACCCGTGGATCTGCGACCGCGACCGCCAAAACGGAGACCCCGATGCTCTCGCTCGCACAGGAACTGATCGCCTACATGGGCGCGCGCAAAAAGTGGTGGCTGTTTCCGGTCATTGCGATCCTTACGCTCGTCGGCGGACTGCTCGTCCTCGCACAAGGCTCAGCGCTCGCACCGTTCATCTACACCGTCTTCTAGGCCGCGGGCCAAAGGGCTGACTCCATGCGCATCCTAGGCATTTCGGCGTTCTATCACGATAGCGCGGCCGCGCTCATTGAAGACGGCCGCATCATTGCAGCGGCGCAGGAAGAGCGCTTCACACGCAAGAAGCATGATGCGCGCTTTCCAAAGCACGCGATCGGCTATTGCCTCGAGACCGCGGGCGTGACGCTCGATGACATCGATCACGTCGCGTTCTTCGAGAAGCCACTCATCAAGTTCGAGCGCCTGCTCGAGACCTATCTCGCCAACGCACCGCGCGGCTTTACGTCGTTCAAGACGGCGATCCCGATCTGGATCAAGGACAAGCTGTTCCAGAAAGCGAACCTGATCAAAGCGCTTGAGCCATTCGCGGCAGCCAAGGGCGAGGTCGAGACCAAGCTGCTGTTTGCCGAGCACCATCAGTCTCACGCAGCTTCGGCATTCTATCCGTCACCGTTCGACGAGGCCGTCGTCCTGACGATGGACGGCGTCGGCGAATGGGCAACGACATCCGTCGCAATCGGCCGGGGCAACACGCTTGAGACGATCCGCGAGATCAACTGGCCGCACTCGCTCGGCCTGCTCTACTCCGCGTTCACCTACTACACCGGCTTTAAGGTGAACTCCGGCGAGTACAAAGTGATGGGCCTCGCGCCGTACGGCGAGCCGCGCTTCAAGGACCTGATCATCGACAAGCTGATGGTCGTCAAAGACGACGGCAGCTTCTGGCTCGACCAGTCGTATTTCGATTACGCAACGGGTCTGACGATGACGACGGCGAAGTTCCACGACCTGTTTGGCGGGCCGCCGCGCGCGAGCGATGCACCACTCACACAAACGCACATGGACCTCGCCGCGTCCGTCCAGGCCGTGACCGAAGAGATCGTGCTCCGCATCACGCGCGACCTCGCAGCGACGACCGGCATTTCCAACCTCTGCCTCGCAGGCGGCGTCGCGCTCAATTGCGTCGCCAATGGCAAGGTGCTGCGGGACGGCGCCTTCGAGAATGTCTGGGTGCAGCCAGCAGCCGGCGATGCGGGCGGCGCGCTTGGTGCGGCCCTTGCCGCCTACCACGATCACTTGAGCGCGCCACGCCTTGCAGAGCGGCCGACCAACACGCCTGAAAAGTCCGCCGACCGGATGCAGGGGTCCTACCTTGGGCCGGAGTTTGCGCAGGCCGATATCGAGACGCGGCTGACCGCCATCGGCGCGCAGTTCGAAACGCTCGATGAGGCGGCTTTGCTCGATGAGACGGCCGCCCGCCTCGACGCCGGTGACGCCGTCGGCTGGTTTCAAGGCCGGATGGAGTTCGGCCCCCGCGCACTTGGCGGCCGCTCAATCCTCGGCGATCCTCGCAGTGCCGAGATGCAGAAGACGCTCAACCTCAAGATCAAGTATCGCGAGAGCTTCCGCCCATTCGCGCCATCTGTGCTCGCAGAAGACGTCGGGGAGTACTTTGAGCACACCACGGCGAGCCCCTACATGCTGATGGTCGCCGACGTGCAGGCCGATCGCCGCCGCGCGATGAGCTCAGACGAACGCGCATTGTTCGGCATCGAAAAGCTCAACGTGCCGCGCTCCGACATCCCGGCCGTCACGCACGTCGACTATTCCGCGCGCATCCAAACGGTGCACCAAGACACCAACCCAAAGTACCACGCCCTCATCTCAGCTTTCAAAGCGCGCACCGGATGCGGCGTGCTCGTCAACACGAGCTTCAACGTCCGCGGCGAACCCATCGTCGCGACACCCGAAGACGCGTTCCGCTGCTTCATGGGCACCGAGATGGACACCCTCGTCGTCGGCAACGCCATCCTCCGCAAAGCCGATCAAGATCCCTCCCTCGCCGTCGACTACAAGTCCGCCTTCGAGCTTGATTGAAGAGGGGTTTTTTGGGTCCAACAGGGCGACAGCCCTGTTGGTACACGAGTCCGACCGCCACTCGCTGCGGCGCGCTGCGCTGGCCGAAGGCCAGCTTCGTGCGCCTCGCTCTGTTCTTCGTGGGGTTCGCAGGTGGCTGCCGCGGGCGCAGTGGGTGTGGCGGCGGGCTCTGTCTTTTTGGGTCCAACAGGGCA
>JBCBIY010000026.1:0-18658 GCA_038523925.1 Pseudomonadota bacterium
CAAACAAACACCACGCGGCGCCACCCACTGACGGCAAAGGCAGCCCCACCGCTTCCAGGGCGCGAGCAGCGCGCAAGGAGCAGGCCGTCAGGCCTGCGGATCGCGCGATGCGGTTAGTCGCGGATTCTAAGCGCCGTCGAGCGGCAGCGTGGACGGGCAAACAAAAAACGCGCGGCGTTACCCACTGCCGGCGAAGGCAGCCGCCACCGATTCCAGAGCGCCAGCAGCGCGCAAGGAGCAGGCCTTAAGGCCGGCGGATCGCGCGATGCGGTTAGGCGCGGACGCTAAGCGCCGTCGAGCGGCAGCGTGGACGGGCAAACAAAAAACACCCAGCAGCGCCCTCAACCCAATCAGCTCTTGCGGGCTTCGCGTTCGGGTTCTTCGCTCTTCAAGTCGGCGAGGACGGTTTCGCCGGCGATGGCGCGCTGGCCGACGGCAACGAGGGCAGACTGGCCGGGCGGCAGGTAGACGTCGACGCGGCTGCCGAAACGGATGAGGCCGAAGCGCTGGCCGATGCCGACGGTGTCGCCTTCACCGGCGAAGGTGACGATGCGGCGCGCGATCAACCCGGCGATCTGGACGACGGCGATCTCAGGACCGGATTGCGGTTCGATGACGAGGCCGCGGCGTTCGTTCTCCTCGCTCGCTTTGTCGGTCGCGGCGTTGACGAACGCACCCGGGACGTAGACCGAGCGGACGATGCGACCGGCAACCGGCGCGCGGTTCACGTGCACGTCGAACGGTGAGAGGTAGACCGACACGCGCACGCGGCGCCCACCTTCCATCGCGAGTTCGGACGGCGGATCGGCCGGCTCGACTGAGACGATCTCACCATCGGCGGCCGCCACAACGAGGCCGTCGCGCATCGGCGTGACGCGCTGCGGGTCGCGGAAGAAGAACGCAATGAACGCTGTCACCGCGCCTGCGATCCAGCCGAGCGTCGACCAGAACAGGAAGCCGATGAGCGTGACGCCAAGTGCGATTGCGAGGAACTTGTGGCCGTCGCGATGTATGGGAACGAGCAAGCGCCCGAGTGTGTCGAACACCGACGCGCCTCCGGATAGTGATGGCAGGTGGATGCGTCTTAGCGCGGGCGCGCGACGGTTGGAATGGCAAGACGCGGCTGCGATGCCGCGCCTGTGCAAAGCTCATGAGCGGGCGTGCGGTGCGTGCCTGCGAAGACGGGCTTTAGCGGCCCGTCGTCGCCATCAGCTCACGGGGACTGCCACAAACCGGAAGCTGCCGTCGCCACTGACGACGCGGAGCAGAATGCTGCGCCGGTTGCGCGCCTTGACGCTCTCGACCTGGGCCTGGAACACGCGCTTTGAGGGCACGAGCGTGCCTGAGGCTTCGGCGATGAGGTCGCCGACCTTGATGCCCTTCTCCGACGCTTTGCTTTTGGCATCGACCTTGGTGACGACCAGACCTTTCAGCGACGGCTTGAGCTTGTACTGCTTGGCGAGCGCGTCGGTGAGTGGGGTGAGCGTCATGCCGAGGATGACGTCTGGCGCGGGCGCCGGCTGCGGAGACTGCGGCTGGGCGCCGGGCGTCTGACCGGGCTTGGCCGGGCTGAAGGAGGCTTGCTTCGGCTTCTCATCGAGCCGGCCGATCGTGACCTTGAGCGTCAGCCGCTCGTCTTTGCGCAGGACGCCAACGTCAACGGTCTTGCCCTCGCCCGTGCGGGCCACCAGCCGCGGCAGCGCGCGCATGGACTTCACGTTACGCCCATCGAAGGTGAGGACGACGTCGCCCGGTTTGATGCCAGCTTCCGCTGCCGGACCGCCTTCTGCGACGCTCGAGATGAGAGCGCCTTTGTTGGCCGGGATCTTCAAGGCGAGTGCGAGCTCTTCCGTGACAGTCTGAATGTTGACGCCGAGCCAGCCGCGGCGGGTTTCGCCATAGCGGCGCAACTGATCGATCACGAGGGTTGCGGTATCCGACGGGACTGAGAACCCAATGCCGATCGACCCGCCCGTCGGCGAGATGATCGCCGTGTTCACGCCGACGACTTCGCCGCGCATGTTGAACAGCGGCCCACCCGAGTTGCCTTTGTTGATTGCGGCGTCAGTCTGCAGGTAGTCGTCGTAGGGGCCGGAGCGGATGTCGCGTTCCTTGGCCGAAATGATCCCGACCGAGACCGAGCCGCCGAGACCGAACGGGTTGCCGATGGCGAGCACCCAATCACCGACCTGGATGTCCTGCGAGGAGCCGAAGGGCACGTCCTTCAACGGCGAAGGCGGCGTCACCTTCAGCAACGCAAGGTCGGTCTTCTTGTCGACGCCGAGGACCTTGTCGACCTTCAGCTTGCGGCCGTCATAGAAATTGATCGTGATCTCGTCTGCGCCCTCGATCACGTGGTTGTTCGTGACAATCAGGCCTTCGCGCCCGTTGATGACGAACCCGGACCCGAGCGAGGCGATCTTCTGGCTGCCGGAGCCCTGATCTTTCTGGAAGAAGTCCTCGAACAGGTCTTCGAACGGCGAACCCTTCGGCACCTTCGGCAGCGCGCCGCGGCGACGCGCGGTCTTTGATTTCTGCCGCGTCGAGATGTTGACGACCGCGCCAATCAGACGGTCGGCGAGCGGGGCAACCGATTGCGGGCCCTGGGCCACGGCGGGTGTGACGGCGGACACGCCTGCCAGCGCGATCGCAAATGACATGGCCGCCGCAACAAGGGCCGTGGCCAGCATCCGCGGCCGCACCGGAACGTTCGCTTTGGCGGGGGCTTGGCTGTCGGTCATGGTGTCCTCGTATGCGGTCGGGCGGTCCGTGGTAGCGCTGGCCGAATGCTGCGGTGTTGGCCTTTACATGTAAAGCCGGGCGGCGCGTGAGGGGATTAAGCTTCGGTAACGCAAAACGGGGCGCAACAGCCGTTGCACCCCGTGTCAATTTGCGATGAGCACGCGTGTGCGCGTGGCACTGATGCGAGCTTAGTTGTTGCCGTCTGCCGGTGGGGTCGGGGTCAGGGCCTGGAAGAACTCTTTGAACGGCCCTGAGTTTGGCGACAGGACCATCCGCGAGCTGCCGCCATTCTTTGACGAAAGCCCTTTCTCCCAGGCCTGCATGCGCCGGTAGAAATTGAAGAACTCTGGGTCGCGGCCAAACGCTTCATTAAAGATCTGGTTGCGCTCGGCATCGCCATCACCGCGCAACTGCTGACCCTTCTTCGTCGCCTCAGCTTTGATGATCGTTGCTTCACGATCGGCCGTTGCGCGAATGCGGTTCGCTGCCGCCGCACCTTCGGCGCGGAACTCAGCCGCTTCCTGCTGACGCTCCGTCTGCATACGCTTATAGATCGCTTCTGAGTTCGCCTCAGGAAGGTCTGCGCGTCTGATACGCACATCGACAACCCGGACGCCGAGGTCCTCGGCTTCGGTGTTGACCTGCGCATTGATCGCCGTCATCAGCCCTTCCCGCTCATCGCGAACGAGGTCCTGGAAGCTCGAGCCGCCAAGCACACGGCGGAGCGCGGCTTCGAGGAACGTGCCAAGGCGGTTTCGTGCACGATCCTCAGTCCGGACGCGCTGATAGAAGGTCAGCGGGTTTGTAATCCGGAAGCGGGCAAACGCGTCGACGACAAGGCGCTTCTGGTCACTGGTGATGACCTCCTGCGGCTCGATGTCGAGGTCGAGGATGCGATTGTCGAAGTAGACGACCTCATCCATGACCGGCACGCGCCAATAGAGGCCCGGCTGGTCACTGATTTCGCGCTCGATTTTACCGAACCGGAGGACGATCGCCTGCTCGGTCTGATGCACGATGAAGGCTGACAGGAACACGCCAATCCCGGCGAGCACGGCCAGTACGAAAAGGAAAGCGAAGAGACCGCGGATCATTGTGCGCCTCCAAATGTGTTCGCGCGCGACTGAGGCGCTGTCGGCTGTGTATTGCCAGCGCTCCGGCCAGAGCGGCCTTGAAGCTGATCGAGCGGCAGGTACGGCACGACGCCGGAACCGTTCTGCCCGGTATCGATGATGACCTTATCGGTCTCGCCAAACACGCGCTCCATCGTCTCGTAGAAGAGGCGTTGGCGCGTCACGTCCGGTGCCTTGCGATACTCCTCGTAGACCTTCTTGAAGCGGTCAGCCTGACCGGTCGCTTCCGCAACCGTCTGCTCTTTATAAGCTTCTGCGGCCTGGAGAATCCGCTCGGCTTCACCGCGCGCTTCCGGGACGATCCGGTTTGCGTACGCGCTCGCCTCGTTCTGCAGTCGCTCCTGGTCGGCGCGGGCCGCCTGCACATCACGGAACGAGTCGATCACATTCGTTGGCGGGTCGACCTGCTTGAGCTGCACCTGCGTGATCAGAACGCCAGAGCGATAGCTGTCGAGCGTTTGCTGCATCAGCGCCTGCACCGCGCGCTCGGTTGCTTCGCGGGCACCCGTCAGGATCGGCTGAATCTCGCGTTTGCCAACCACCTCGCGCATCGCGCTCTCGGCCACCTCTTTCACCGTCGTGCGCGGGTTTTGCAGGTTGAACAAGAACATCTCGGCACCGGTCTGCCCGGTCTCTTCATCCCTCTTGGTCGGGTCGATCTGCCAGAGCACTTCGAAGTCGATGTCAACGATGTTCTCATCACCCGTCAGCATCAGGCTCTCGGCCGGCACGTCGCGACGGGAGATCGTTGAGAAGCCGGAACTCGACTCACCGCGAAAACCGATCGTCTCGGTGTTCCGCGCCGTCACGTCCGGCAGCAGCACCTGCTCAACCGGGTATGGCCAGCGGAAATGAAGCCCGGGGCCTTCCTGGCGCTCATACTTGCCGAACTGCAGGACGACACCGAGCTGGTTTGGGTTTACGCGGAAGGTAAATGCGTAAAAGCCGAGGACGGCTGCGCCGACGACGAGTGCCAAAAACAGAAGCGGGCCCGGCACGCCACCGCCTGCGACCTGTTTGAAGCGGTCTTGTCCGCGCTTCAGAATTTCTTCGAGGTCAGGCTGCTGCTGGCCACCGCCGCCGCCACCGGTAGGGCCGCCTTGTCCCCAGGGACCGCCGCCATTGCCGCCGCCGCCTGGCTTCTGGCCCCACGGTCCGCCTCCGCCCGATCCGCTGCCGCCGCTTTTCCAGCCACCGCCATTCGAGTTGTTATTCCAAGGCATTCAATCGCCCTTTGCTTTCGTTCAGATTGGGGCATGCACCCGAGCCGGCGCCGCTTTCTTGAGATGAGCGCTTGCTACAGAAACGGGGCTTTTCGGAAGATGATTTGCGCGTTCTATCCCACGCCCCGGGTCCACGCAATTCCTTGGCCACTTACATGTGGCGCCGTGAAATGCCCTTCAAGTCAGCAGACGGTGCGGCTGATTAGGTGGACGTTCGGTCATAAATGAGGAGTTCGGCTGCATGGTCGTCCGCAGGATCCGGCTGAATGGCTTCCCGAGACGTTAACGTCCAATTCCGGTCGTCTGGATCGGTGAACGCGGCATCACCGTCTGGCGCGGCATCAATCCGTGTCAGGTAGATCCGATCGGCAACCGCGCGCGCCGCCTTGTAGATCTCGCCGCCACCGATCACGGCCACCTCATCGACGCCCAGTTCAGCCGCCAGCACCCGGCCCCGATCGAGCGCCGCCTCCAGCGACCCGGCCACCTCTGCGCCATTCGCTGTGAAGCGGCCATCGCGCGTCACGACGATGTTCGGCCGCTTGGGCAACGGCCGCCCGATGGCTTCAAACGTCTTGCGGCCCATGATGACCGGCTTGCCGACGGTAAGCCGGCGAAAGGTCTTCAGGTCGCTTGGCACGTGCCAGGGCAGCTTACCATCGCGGCCGATGATCCCGTTGCGCGCGGCGGCGACGACCATGGTGATGCGAACGCTCATGGCGCCACCGCACGGTAAGACGGTGTCGGCCTGCTAGCCGGCTTAGGCCGAGCCCTGCCGCCGGAACTCGAAGCCACAGTTCTTTTGCAGCGCGATTTTCTCGACCGCTTCGAACTGTCCCTTAAGGCGGCCAAGCTCCGCGGCATCAGCGCCATCTCCCTTGATGAAAAATGCGGCCGGCCAGAACACCACCAAAGCAACGCCCGTCGCGACAGCGTCACTGGTCGCCTTCTGATCCTGGACGCCCGACATCACAGCGACGCGCGACGAGATGCGGGACGCCTCTTCGCCGAGCTGAGGACATGTGTAGTTTTGATACTGCACCGGCGAAACATACGCCGCGCGGATCTGGTTCGCGCTTGATGCGCATCCTGCGAGCGCGAGCGCCAGCCCGGCCACTATCATCGATCGAATAAGCTTCATCGTGTCCCCCACCGCAACGGACGCGCGCACACTCTGTGCTCACAGTGGAGAGATGTCGAAATTGAGCACAACCCGCCGAGACGAGGCGCACTGAAAATTGTGTGTGCAAAGCTTAAACCGCCACAGGCGCCTTAATGTGCGGGTGTGGATCGTAGCCATCGATCACGAAATCTTCGAACTGTGCGTCTTCAAGTGACGCCGGCGTGCGCGTCATCTCGAGCTTCGGGAGCGGGCGGTGCGCGCGCGAAAGCTGCTCGCGGGCTTGCTCAAAGTGGTTGTGATAAAGATGCGCGTCGCCAAACGTGTGGACGAAGTCGCCCGCCTTAAGGCCCGTGACGCGTGCCATCAGTTCGGTGAGCAGCGCATAGCTCGCGATGTTGAACGGCACGCCAAGGAAGATGTCGGCTGAACGCTGATAGAGCTGGCAGGAGAGCCGGCCATCCGCGACGTAGAACTGGAACAGGCAGTGGCAGGGCGTCAGCGCCATATCCGGCAGGTCAGCCGGGTTCCAGGAGTTGACGATAATGCGGCGCGAATTCGGATCCGTCTTGATCAGCCGTACGGTATCCGCGATCTGGTCGATGGTGCGCCCGTCGGGTGCCGCCCAGGACCGCCACTGCTTGCCGTAGACGGGTCCAAGATCGCCGTTCGCATCGGCCCATTCGTCCCAGATCGAAACTCCGTTTTCCTTCAGATACGCGATGTTTGTTTCGCCGCGCAGGAACCACAGCGTCTCGTGGATGATGGACCGCAGGTGCAGCTTCTTGGTGGTGACCAACGGGAAGCCTTTGGCGAGGTCAAACCGCATCTGATGGCCAAAGACGCTGCGCGTGCCCGTGCCGGTCCGGTCGCCGCGGTCGATGCCTGTATCCAGGACCCGCCGCAGGAGATCGTGGTACTGCTCCATCGTTCAGCCCTTCCACATTGCGCTTCGCGCCCGCCCGTTCACGCGCCGACCACCGCCACCATGACGACGAGCGCTGCGACATTGAACAGAACGTGCAGCACGATCGGCGGCCAGATGCTGCGACTGACGAGAAACGCCGCCGAGAGAAATAGGCCGGCAACAAAAACTTCAATGAGGCCCAGCGCCGAGTACCCGGCATGCATCCCCGTCCACAGCCCATTCGAAATCAGGACCGCGAGCCAAACGCCAACCCCAAACCGGATCAGGCCGCCAAGCAGAAAGCCGCGAAACAGAAGCTCTTCTGACACCGGCGCGCCAATCACCGTCGACACGATCGCCACAACCCGCGTCTGCGCTTCGCCGAAGAACGCATCCTTGTAGGTTGCGATATCCTGCAGCATCTGCTCGCGAAAGACGTTGAGCGAGAGCCACAGCGATGCCGCCCAGGCCACGCACATCACGCCGACCACGACTACGAGCCAGCCTACAGATTCGATACGCCCGTGTAAGCCAAGGGTCTGTGGGTAAGGTCCAAACAGCCGCGACGCCCAGAGCGTCAGCCCGACCAAACTCGCCTGGAATGCAATCAGCGCAATCTCGATCCCCTGACCGCTTACGCCGACGCTCGGGTCTTGCAGAACACTCATTACCGAGATGATGACGACCAACGATGCGACCACGATCAGGACCGTCAGTCCGAGCACGCTGAGCGCGCTGCGCGCATCAAGACCCGATGTGCGCGGATTGTCCGGGCCCGGCGGCGGAACAGGTTCCGGCACCGCGGGTTGTGCGCCTGTGTCTGGCATGGGATCAGTCCTGAGCCGTATTCATCCGACTAATGACGGCGCATGGGCGCGCGCAGCGTTGCCTGGGCGCACGCTCAGATGTTGCATCTCAACTCCGTTAGCACGAGAGGACCAACCCTCGCATGCGCGATACCGTCCGCACGCTTTACATGGGGACATCTGAGCGGTCGCGCCGGTTCCGGTTTGGGCTCCTCGCCTTCGACCTCGTCACGATCGCCTTTTTCGTCGTCACATCCGTGCTGGAGCTGCAGCCGTGGGTGATTGCGGTTGACCTCGTCATCGGCATCTTGATCGCGATCGATCTCGGCCTGCGCATCTGGATCAGCGAATCCCCCATGACGCAGCTGCGCCAGACCGCGACCTGGATCGACGTCGTCGTCATCCTGTCGCTCCTACTGCCGACGCTGCTGACAAACCTGTTGTTCCTGCGGGTCCTGCGCGCGCTTCGGCTGCTGCGCTCGTATCATGTCCTGCGTGAACTCAGGCAGGAGATCGGCTTCTTCCGCCGCAACGAAGAGGTGATCCAGAGCGCGGTCAATCTCGGCGTCTTCGTCTTCATCATGACGGCGCTGGTCTACGTCGTGCAGCACCCGATCAACCCGAAGATCGAAACTTACATCGACGCGCTCTATTTCACGATTGCCGCCCTGACGACGACTGGCTTCGGCGATATCACGCTGATCGGCACGTCGGGAAAGATCCTTGCGGTCCTGATCATGATCCTGGGCGTCGCGCTGTTCTTGCGCCTCGTCCAAACGATCTTCCGGCCGACGCAGGTCCGCCACGCTTGCCCCGATTGCGGTCTCCAGCGCCACGACGCCGACGCCGTCCACTGCAAACACTGCGGCCGCGTCCTCAACATCCCTAACGAGGGCCGGGATGCCTGATCCACGGTGCCTGGCAGACACGTCTTTTTTTTAACCCCTTCCGCCACTATATTCGTGGCGTCGGAGCAATCCGACTATGGCGATAAATGGTCGTTGTAATAAGCCCATCGGACCCGGGGGCAGTACCCGGCGCCTCCACCACCAGCCCGCGCTGAGCTTGCCGCCGCGCGCTGCTGATGGGGGCGAAATAGGATCGACGAGGGTGTAAAGAGCGTGCTTTTGCCCGGCATGATACCGCCGTTATCGGGTCAAACCTATAGTTGCAAACGACAACTATGCTGAGACCGCAGTCGCCGCGTAAGCAGCGCCTAAGTCTCAATTCAAGCCCTGATCGGTAGCACGGTCAGGCGCGGTTCGGAGGGCACCGGGCAACAGAAGCCCTCCACAAAATTCTTGCGCCGGCGCGATGCGACATCGGGCACCGGCCGATGATCGTTTGAGCGGCGCGGCAAAGCGGGAATTGTCACCGCAACGAGCATCGCGCTAAGTAACCTCGACGTGCCTGATTCCGCCGGACCCCCGCATGAGTGCTTCTGGAACGATTGACTATGATGGCCTCGCGCAGGAAGCCATGCGCAGCGTCATCCGCAAGATCCTGAAGCGGACCGAGCGCGAAGGTCTGCCAGGCGATCATCACTTCTATGTTTCGTTCGATACGCAGGCTGACGGCGTCATCCTGTCGAAGCGCCTGCGCGAGCAGTACCCAAAGGACATGACGATCGTTCTGCAGCATCGCTTCTGGGATCTGATCGTCACGGACGAGCGGTTCGAAGTGAAGCTTACGTTCGACGGAATTCCTGAGCGCCTTGTTGTGCCGTACGCGACGATCAAGGTCTTTTTCGACCCATCGGTCCGTTACGCGCTGCACTTCGATGCAAACTTCGACGAAGAGCTCGACGATCTGGGCGATCCGACGCTCGGGTCATCGGATACCTCGTCGCAGCAAAACGATGCCGGCCCGACGCCCGGCCCGGTCGGGGCTGGCGCACCGGTCGCGTTTCTGCCGCGCCCCGGCAACGGCAAGTCCGGCACATCGCCAGGGGCGACACCGCGCATTCGCCCGGAGCTGACGCCGGTGACGTCGACGACTGACGGCGACGGCGATGACACCGAGGGCGAGGATCAGGACGAGCAAACGGCGGACGCAGCCGATGCGGCGGGCGAGCCTGACACCGCTCAGCCGTCAGAGATCGAAGTCGATGACGCCGCAGCCGCAGCCGCCAAGACTGACGACGACGGCGAGGCGCAAGATGACGACGCCGAACGCCCCGCGTCTGTCGTCGTGAGCCTCGACGCCTTCCGCAAGAAGTAGCGCCCGCCTCCGAGCCTGCCCCCTGGAGCGACGCTTCAGCCGGTGGTACGCCGTTGCGCGATCCCGGCCCGCATCGCGCGGCCGTAGCCGAGCCCCGAGCGCACGAGGACCACCATGGCAGCCACCCGCATCGAAACCGACACATTCGGCGAGATCGAAGTCCCTGCGGACCGCTATTGGGGTGCGCAGGCGCAGCGCTCGCTTGGCAACTTCAAGATCGGCTGGGAAACGCAGCCGGCGCCGATCGTGCGCGCCCTCGGCATCGTCAAACGGGCGGCCGCAGAAACCAACATGGCGCTCGGCCGGCTTGAACCCGAGATCGGCAATGCCATCGTCACGGCCGCCAACGACGTGCTCGAAGGTAAACTCGACGATCACTTCCCGCTCGTCGTCTGGCAAACGGGCTCGGGCACCCAATCGAACATGAATGCCAACGAAGTCATCTCAAACCGCGCGATCGAGATCCTTGGCGGTACGATGGGCACGAAGTCGCCGGTCCATCCAAACGACCACTGCAATATGAGCCAGTCGTCGAACGACACTTATCCGACGGCCATGCACATCGCTTGCGCCGAAGAGATCCACCATCGGCTGCTGCCGGCCCTGCAGAAGCTGCGCAATGCGCTGAACGACAAGGCGCAGAGCTGGTCCGACATCATCAAGATCGGGCGGACGCACACGCAGGATGCGACACCGCTGACGCTTGGTCAGGAGTTCTCCGGCTATACCACGCAGGTCGAAAACGGCATCGCGCGGATCGAACAGACGCTGCCGAAGCTCATGGAACTTGCACAGGGCGGCACCGCAGTCGGCACCGGGCTCAATGCGCCCGTCGGCTTTGCTGAGGGTGTCGCTGAACGGATTGCCGGCATCACCGGCCTCGAGTTCAAAACGGCACCCAACAAGTTCGAAGCGCTCGCCGCGCACGATGCGATGGTGATGAGCCACGGCGCGATCAACACGGCGGCGGCGGCGTTGTTCAAGATTGCAAACGACATCCGCTTCCTGGGGTCAGGCCCCCGCGCCGGCCTCGGCGAGCTTGCGCTGCCTGAGAATGAGCCCGGCTCTTCGATCATGCCGGGCAAGGTGAACCCGACGCAGTGCGAAGCACTGACGCAGGTGTGCGTGCAGATCTTCGGCAATCACTCCGCGCTGACGTTTGCCGGCAGCCAGGGGCATTTTGAACTCAACGTGTTCAACCCGGTCATGGCCTACAACTTCCTGCAGTCGGTTCGGCTCATGGCTGACGCTGCGGTCTCCTTTACGGACAACTGCGTCGTCGGCATTGAGCCGCGCCGCGACAACATCCAGTCGGGCCTTGAGCGCTCGCTCATGCTGGTTACCGCGCTTGCCCCGAAGATCGGCTACGACAACGCAGCCAAGATCGCGAAGACAGCGCACACGAACGGCACGACGCTTCGCGAAGAGGCCGTCGGCGGTGGCTACGTCACGGACGCGGAATTCGACGAAGCCGTCGTACCCGCCAAGATGATCGGGCCGCAGTGACAACCGAGCCGAACGCCAAGATCGCGGGCGCGCGGCCCGTTAAGCGCTCGTTCTCCATTGCTGGCCACAGCACGTCCCTATCGCTCGAAACTGAGTTCTGGGACGCGCTGAAGGCGTTTGCTGCGACGGATGGCTGCGCCGTCGCGCGGATGATTGAGCGGATCGATCGCGACCGCGGCGATGCCGGTCTTTCAAGCGCTGTGCGGGTCTACGTGCTGAAGCGATTGCAGGACGAGATTGCCGGCCGCGAACGCGATTAGCGGCGATCAGTCCGTCGCGAATGCGCGGGTCCGCCAGTCATCTGTGACAGCTCGTCGCGGCACCTGCGCCGTCCCGTTGCGCACTGCCGGCCTTCCGTTCGGTCGGGCACCGCCGAGACGACTAAAGGATCTGTACTGGCGCGGGCGCTGGGCGGTACGGGGAGTGGTTCGCGGGATCCGCGTCCGCCGCGCAAATCCACGAATCGCCGGTTCGCGGCCCGGCAGACGGAACGACTGATCGCGCGTGCGCTCTTCGACTTGGGGCAGCCGCCGGATCAACTCGCGCTGTTGCAACAGCCGCTGCTCCAACTCACGCTGCTCGCTCTCGCTGCGTTCGGCGGCGCCCTCCCCCTGATCCGCCTGCCGCAAGCGCTCGAGCTCGGCGACGTTGCCCTCGAGCCGCCGCACGATCAACTCGCGGATCAGCTCATCGGTCCGGTAGACCGGCATGACCGTTGCCACGCTCTCAAGCGCGCCTGTGTAGCGGGCGATGACAGGTGGGAGGAGCTTCTCCTCGCCCTTCGCCGCAGGCTGCAAGGTCCAGAGGCTCTCAAACTGCAGCCGGCCTAGATCGAGCGTCGTGCTGTTCCCGACCTTGCCGCCTGCCGCGTCGTGTTCAAGCCGCGCGACGTTCAGGATGCCGTCTTTCACTGTCAGCCCAAGCCGGCGCGTGCCGAGTGGCAAGACCAGTGACTGCAGCGCTGTGCGCAGCGAGGTGTTGAAGGCGTCGCTGTCGATGTCGGCCTCGTCTGGCAGGGCCTCCGCCGCGGTGAGGATCGCGGCTGGGTCAAGCGCTGCAAGCGACGCGCCACTGAAGCGCACGGAACCTTTGCCCTCCATCAACCCGATGAGCGCCTGCGGGCTGAGCCCCCGCCCTTCGAGCGTCAGGTCGAAGTCGCCGAAGCCTTTCGCGCCCGCGCCACCCACGGCATCGAACGCAAATCTGCGCCCTTGCAACGTGGCGCTCAACGCGGCGCCGACAGCGGCGGGTTTGAGGGCGAGCTTACCGCTGAGCGCGCCGGAGAAGGGCCCCGTGCCGCCGAGCAGCGCAACCGTCAACTCGCCGTTCGTGCTGGCGAGCCGCAGCCGTGCAGTGTCGAGCGCCGCGAGCGCGCCAAACCGAAGCCGGTCAACGGTCAGTGCGAGCGAAAGATCGACGCCGCCGAGCCCCGCCAGGGAGAAGCGACGTGGCGACCACCGCAGGTCCTGGCCCGCCTCGGCGCTTGGCGGCGCGTCGGTCAGGACGAGCTGTTGGGCCTCGTTAAAGTCGATGTCATTGGCCTGAAGCGTGCCGCTGATCGTGCGTCGGTCGCCAGCGCCGGCCTGGGCGACTTTGAGCGCGCCGGCGACCGTGGCCGTGCCGATCTGCACGTCCTCCAGCGCGAGGTCGAACATTTTGTCTGTGCCCTTCACACGCGCTGAAGCGGTCGCCTGGCGGCCGGCGAGAAACGATGGCGTCGCAAGCCCGAGCCGCCCGGCGAGCACACGCGCATCGCGGCCGGTGAAATCAACGCGACCGTCGAAGGCGACGCCGCCGCCGGCTTGCAGTGCGAGGCTGCCTTCGAACGCTGCCCGGTTATCACCGCCGCTGTTCATCCGCGCGACCGTCTTGAGCCCCTCCGCAACAGGGCCGGTTGCACGCAGCGTCGCCGTCATGGGTTGCGGCTCGCCGCCTTGGTCCAGGCCGCTCGGGCCGACCCCGCCAACGCCGCGCAGCCACGCAAGCGTCCGATCCGTCTGCGCGCCCGTGAGGTCGACGGTGATGCGCGCCGTGCCCTTGCGCCATTCCGCCATCGGCGCACTTGACGCCACATCGACCCGCAGCGTGTCGCCGCTCACCTTTCCATCGACGACGACGCGAAACCGCTCACGCCCGTTCGGCCGTTCTTCAATCTGGAATGCGACGTCAGCCGGGGCGCGCACGAGCGGCAGCACGTCAGAGAGGTCGCGGCCGGTCAGCTCCGCGACCTTTTTGAGCAGCGCCCGTCCCGCGGTTTCGCTATCGGCGGTGGCCCGCCCGTCGAGACTCGCCCGACCGCCAGCAACCACATCTGCAATTGTGCCCGTGAGCGACAGCGCGAACCCTTGCGGATCGGCGAGCGCCAGCTTGCGCAGGTTGAGTACCTTGCCGATGCGCGCCAGATGGACGTCGACATCGCGGTACACGCGGGCGCCATCGCGCAGCCGATCGGTGCGCAGCTTGAGCGTCAGATCACCGCTCTTGGCCGTATCATACCGGCTGGCCGCAGCGAGCCGCGTCGGCGTGAGCAGGCCGGGCGCGATTGCCGCCAGATCCAACGCCGGCCCTGAGATGTCGAGCGTTGCCGCAGGCGAGGCCCCCCGCGAGACGGAATACGTGGCGCGCATCCGTGCATCCCCCAGCGTGATCGACGTTGCATCGAATGTCGCGAGGTTGCCTTCGCGGTTGAGCCGCACGCGTGCCTTGAAGGGCCGTGGCGCGATCCGCTCGGCGAGTTGAAGCGCGGGCGCGGCCCACTTGAGGAAGCGCACCGAGTTGCCGCCCTCGGCGAGCATCGCACCGCGGAACAAGCGAAGCCGGCCCTCGTCGGTCAGCAAACCAGTGCCGTCAACGTTGATGAAGGACCCACCCGGCGCGCGCATACCGAGCCGCTGGATCACGACGGTCGACGCGCGGACGTCGGCGTTGAGCGTCAAGCCGCTAATCTCGCTGCCGCCGACGGTTGCCTGCTCGACGTTCAACGCGAGTTTGAGATTGCGCGTCCCAATGCCCTTGAGCGCGCCCAGCGCTTCGACCAGCCGCACGCCAATGGCCTCGGCCGAGCGCGGCTGACCGCCGGCGCCCATTGCGCGGTCCAAATCCAACCAGCGGGACGTCAGCCGCATTGTGCCGGCACTGTTGCCGGTGAGCGCGATTTCAGCGTCACCACGCAGCTCCTGCGCGCGCCTGTCCTGATCGAACAGCGCGCTCAACCCCGTGATCGCAACGCGTTCGGGGTTGACCGTCAGATCGCCCTCGACTTCGACAGGCAGCGCCGTCTCCGTACTGCCCCTGCTAAACCCCGGGAGACCCGGCAGCTTAAGCATCATGCGGCCTGCAAACTCCGGTGGTGCATCACGGCCCGTCGCAAGCGCGCCATCGACCGTCAGGCCGCCCTGGCTGCCGCTGCGCTTGGCAGACACCTTCACGTCCATCTTGCCGTCGGCCGTCACAGCGCCGCTTGAAAGCTGAATGACGCGCCGCTCGCCGCCAACGTTTGCTGACCCATCGAACCGGAACGGCCCTGACAGCGCGTCGGCTGCAAAATCGCCGGTGACGTTGCCAATCTCGGCTAAACGCTCGCCGCCCGCATTCTCAAGGCTGATCGCGCCGTCCGTGACCGCCACACTCTTCAGCGCAATCCGATCGGCCGAAACGCCCCCCGCGCCGCCACGGCCCACATCCTGCCAATTGCCCCGGCCGTTCTCATCAAGCCGCAGCCGCACTTGCGGCGCCTCAAGCACCATCTCGCGCGCTTCGATCGCGCCGCTCAAAAGCGGCGGCACCGAGAGCCGCATTGTAAACGTCTTCGCGCGAACGAACGGCTCGCCGAGCACCCCCGGCGGGTTTGCGATCACGATGTCTTCGAAGCTGACGTAGGGCTGCGGCAGCAGGCGCAGCGCCACATCACCGCTCACGCGCACGTCGCGACCAATGATTCGCGAGGCCTCGACCTCGAAGACGCCGCGGTACGTGTTCCAGTCGATGAACGGCGGGATTGCGAACAGCGCGACGAGCACGGCCGTCAGAAGCGCGCCAATTGTCAGTAGAAAGGCATTCATCGCAGCCCAGGTGCTCTGCTGTCTCAATCCTGACGACGGACCCGCGCCCAATCAACGATCGCGCAATCACCGCGCGGCGCGCTGCCAAGGTTCGCGACTCGCGCGCCGCGTTGCAGCATCGACCGCAATCCCCGCTAAGTCCACCATCGGTTCTATGGCACAGTTGACCCCGCGGGAGTATGCCTTGATGACCTAATTTCGCGCGTGCCGGACTAACTCCGTTCGACCGCTGACCAACATTCGGACGGACCAGCCTCCGGCCCGGCTCTAGAGATGACCGACGCCACACGCGCTCCCGACGAGGACGATGATGCAGGAAAGCAACAGGCTTTCGGCATCCGTCGGCTCGTCCGCGTTCTGCTGGCCGACGACATTTTTCAGGATGTCCGCGAGCGCCTGATCACCAACATGAGCCGCTTCGCCGACGAGCGGCTGATTGTCGTCTGGGGGCTGTCGATCCTGATCGGCCTTGGCGTCGGCTATGCGGCGCTCGCGTTCCGTCTGGTGCTAGGCTGGGTGCAATGGCTCTGGCTCGGCACGCGGGAAGAGGCGATCCTGGAAGCGGTCGCGCAGACGCCCTGGTTCGTCATTCTGCTCGCACCCGTCATTGGCGGGCTGGTCGTCGGCGTGCTGCTCGACCGGTTCGTACCGACGAAGCGCGTGCACGGCGTCGCCGACGTCATTGAGGCCCGCGCCATCAGCGACAGCAAGGTGGACACGCAAACCGGGCTTTGGAGCGCGCTCATCGCCGCGATCTCGCTCGGCTCCGGTGCCTCGGCCGGCCGTGAAGGCCCGGTCGTCCACCTTGGCGCGACGATCGCCTCGTTTATCCAGTCGCGCTTCAAACTCGATGGGTTCTGCCGGTCGACGCTGCTCGCCTGCGGTGGCGCGGCGGCGGTCTCCGCCTCCTTCAATGCGCCAATTGCCGGGGTCCTGTTCGCGCACGAAGTCATCCTTGCGCATTACTCGTTGCGCGCTTTCGTGCCGGTGGTCATCGCAAGCGTCGTCGGCGGCGTCATCGTCCGCCTGCACCTTGGCAACGCGCCCACGTTCTTCGTGCCGGACTACGGCATCACGTCGTTCTTTGAGTTCCCAGCGTTTGCGCTACTCGGCCTCACGTGTGCGGCCGTCGCAATCCTGTTCGAGGTCACCATCATGGCGACCGAGCGCCGGGCGAGCGAGCTGACGATGCCGCTTTGGCTGCGCCCGGCGCTCGGCGGCCTGGTGATTGGTGCAACCGGCATCTTCCTGCCCGAGATCCTCGGCGTCGGGTATGGCGCAACCGACCTGGCGCTTCAGCAGAAGCTCCCCCTTGCGCTGCTGTTTACGCTGATCTTCGCCAAGACGATCCTGACGGCGATCACGCTCGCGTCGCGGTTCGGTGGCGGCATCTTCTCGCCAGCCCTCTACCTCGGCGCGATGACCGGCGGCGCCTTTGGCATCTTGGCGACGAGTGCGTTCCCCGAGTTTGCGTCATCAGGCGGGCTCTACGTTCTCCTTGGCATGGGCGGCGTCGCAGCCGCCGTACTCGGCGCGCCGATCTCGACCACCGTCATGGTGTTTGAACTGACCGGCGGCTACGAGATGACCATTGCGTTGTTGCTGACCGTCTCGATCTCCAACGGCGTGACACAGGCAGCTCTCGGCCATTCGATCTTCCATTGGCAGCTCACGCGGCGCGGCCTCTCGCTGGCTGACGGGCCGCACCGCGAAATCATGCAGCGGATGACGGTCGCAACCTTCATGGTGCCGCTCGGGGCCGAAGAACCCCAGCCCGAGCTGCCCGAAGGGGACGCCGCGGAGACCGACACGCTCAAACCCGGCGACAGCATTGAGCGCGCGCTTCGGACGTTCGACCGGATCGGCGAGACGCGCATACCGGTGGTCTCAGCCGTCGATGCGACCAAGGTCATCGCCTGGGCGGATCAGGTCGCAGCCGTCTCCGCGCTCAACCGTGCGCTGATCGCGCGGTCACGCGACGAACACCGGTAGTGCAATCGCCGCGTGCGTGGCGCCGCTTGACGGGCCGCTTCGGCCCACGCATCTGACCGCCGGGGCAGAGTTGCAGAAGTAAGGAGCGATAATGAGCGAAACCGAAGCTGACATGCGCGCGCGCCTGATCGCGCTGATTGCGGAGCGCTCGTACGGCACCGGCGTGCAGATCAAGCTCGCATCCGGCCGGACATCAGACTTCTACTTCAACCTCAAGCCGACGATGCTGCACCCCGAAGGCGCAGCGCTGATCGGCAAGCTGATGGCGCCGCGAGTGAAGGCTGCGGGCGCAAACTACGTCGGCGGCCTCGAGATGGGCGCCGTCCCGGTCGCCACGGCAATCGCCGCCGCAAGCCACGGCCTCGGCCAGCCGCTGCCGGCCTTCTTCATCCGCAAGCAGGCGAAAGAGCACGGCACCCAAGCCGACGTCGAAGGTCTTGTGAAAGGCGAAACGATCGCCGGCCGCACCGTCGTAGTCGTCGAGGACGTCACCACCACCGGCGGGTCAGCCCTCAAAGCCGTCGACGTCCTCAAAGCCGCTGGCGCCGACATCAAAGCCGTTATGACCATCGTCGACCGCGAAGAAGGCGCCGCCGAAACCTTCGCCAACGCAGGTTTGACGTTCACGCCCCTCCTGACCCGCAAGGATTTTGTTTGAGTTTTTCTTGGTCCAATAGGGCAACAGCCCTGTTGGCACACGAGTCCGCTAAAGCCATACGCTGCGGCGCGCTACGCTGGCCGGTGGCCAGCTTCGTGCGCCTCGCTCTGGTCTTCGCGGGGCTAGCAGGTGGCTGCCGCATGAGCGGTGGGTGTGATGGCGCGCAATTTTTTCTTGGTCCAACAGGGCAACAGCCCTGTTGGCACATGAGTCCGCTAAAGCCATACGCTGCGGCGCGCTGCGCTGGCCGATGGCCAGCTTCGTGCGCCTCGCTCTGGTCTTCGCGGGGC
>JBCBIY010000027.1:0-18608 GCA_038523925.1 Pseudomonadota bacterium
AACAAACCGCACCGCGCGATCCGCTGCGCTTCTTGCGCGATGCTCATGCTCTGCAAGCGGCGTCCAACTTGCCAGCTCCACGATGAACAGAGCGAGGCGCACGGAGCTGGCCATCGGCCAGCGGAGCGCGCCGCAGCGGGCGGCGGTCGGACTCGTGTGCCAACGCGCGGCAGCGCGGTTGGACCAAAAGAGAGAGAGCGCAGCGCGGTTGGACCAAAAAAAGCTTCACTAAAGCACTTCTTTGACGGCGGGCTTTTTGAAGGGTTCGGCGCGTTTAAAGGTTTTGGCGTCGGCCATGTCCCAGGGGGTTTGGAACAGGGGGTGGTCGGTGCCGCCGAGGAGTTCGCCCGGTTGCAGCGCGCGGAAGTGAGCGGCGAACGAGACGATATCATCAGGCGAGGTGCGGCGGCGGAAGTGTTCCGGCCGCAGTTCGTTTGGATCATCAAGGCCGGCTGCCGCGACCAACTCGGCGAGTGACGCCACCGTGGCTGCATGGAAGTTCGCGACGCGTTCGGCTTTGTCGACCACCTTGATGGCGCGATACCGCGTTGGGTCCGTCGACGTGACCCCGGTCGGGCACTTGCCCGTGTGGCACGTCTGCGCCTGAATGCAGCCGACGGCGAACATGAAACCGCGAGCCGCGTTGCACCAGTCGGCCCCCAGCGCCATGGCGCGGGCGATATCGAAACCGGTCGTGACCTTCCCCGACGCGCCAACCTTGATGCGATCGCGCAAGCCGGCGCCGACAAGCGCATTGACGGCAAACAATAGCCCTTCGCGAAGCGGCATCCCGACATTGTCAAGAAACTCAAGCGGCGCCGCGCCCGTCCCGCCTTCCGATCCATCAATCACGATAAAGTCCGGCGTGATGCCGGTCTCGATCATCGCCTTGCAGAGCGCGAGAAACTCCCAAGGATGACCGATGCAGAGCTTGAAGCCGGTCGGCTTGCCGCCGCTCAGCTCCCGCATGCGCGCGATAAACTCCATCATCTCGATCGGTGTGGTGAACGTCGAATGCGAGGGCGGCGACACGCAGTCCGCGCCCTGGGGCACGCCGCGCACCTTCGCGATCTCGTCGGTGATCTTGGCCTCCGGCAACAGACCGCCCCGCCCCGGCTTGGCGCCCTGGCTGAGCTTCAACTCGACCATCTTGATCTGGTCATCGCGTGCACCGTCGCGGAAGAGCTCGGCGTCGAATTTGCCGTCCGGCGTCCGGCACCCGAAGTAGCCCGTGCCGATCTCCCAGATGAGATCGCCCCCATGGCGGCGATGATGATCACTGACACCGCCCTCGCCGGTATCGTGCGCGAAGCCGCCGATGGCCGCACCGCGATTGAGGGCGCGGATCGCAGTTGGCGAAATCGAGCCGTAACTCATGGCCGAAATGTTCAGGATCGATGCCCGGTAGGGTTGCACGCAATCCGGCCCGCCGATGGTGAGCCCGATCGGGTCGTTGCGCACGGACCGCGCAGCAATCGAATGATGTATCCACTCGAAGCCGTCCTCATAAACGTCGAACTGCGTGCCGAAGGGTCGGCTGTCCTTCTGCTGCTTTGCGCGTTGATAGACGATCGCCCGCTGATCGCGCGAGAACGGTGTCCCGTCCTTGTCGCTCTCAAAAAAGTACTGGCGGATTTCGGGCCGGATCTTTTCGAGCAGGTAGCGCATGTGCCCGATGACCGGATAGTTCCGCAGGACGGCATGCTTGTGCTGCGTAAAGTCCCTCAGACCCAGCAGACTGAACGCCGTTGCGATACCCGTCAGCCAGACGGGCCAGCGCCCGGCATCGTCAAGCAGGGCCCACGCGGCCACGCCGGCAACGGCAAGCCCGATGCAGGCAATCCAAACGAGGTAGCGGGTCGGGAAAGACGTCATCGAAATCGTCTCGGTTGGCGCGCGGTTTGCAGGGTACAGCGCATGTTGTTGGAAATGAAACACACACACCCAAACGAAAATGACCCCGGCAAGGTTGCCAGGGTCATGCTTGAGACGGCGCGCAGCTGCCAGACGTCTACAGCTCGTTGGGACTTGGCCGGCGCTGTTGCGGACGCGATGCAGGCTGTTGCGGCTCGCGCGCAGATGGCGGCAACGGCAGGTTCAGCGGCGCACCTTTTTTCGGAGCCGCAGCGCCCGGGCGCGATGCATTCAATCCTTCGGCAATCAGCATGATGCGGTTGTTGCCAAGCTCGGCGACAGAATACTCAACCTCGGTGACGCGGCCATTGGCTTCACAAATGCCCCGCGCGCGCGCCAACCGGCGGCCGGGCTGCCCGGTGAGCGGCCTGCGATCCGTCGCGCTTCGCCCTTTGCACCACTTCGCCTGATCGCGAAGCAGTGACGTCAGACCGGTCTCTGCGTTTAGCTTGCGGGTCTGCATCACAAGCATCCCGCCAATCCGCCCGTCCGCATACCGCCAGTTCACGGGGAAGTAGCGGAAGACGTTCTTTTCCTTCTGCAGGATCTCGTATCGCATTTTGGCTTTGGACAGATAGCGCGCGGCGAACTCCAGCGTCTGCGCGCGCGACACGATTGCCGGGTTGCGCCTTGGCGCCGCCTTGTTGGTATTGCCACCGCCAAACGCACCTTCGTTGCCGCCAGGATTGCCCTGTCGCGCACCGCCGCCGAACGCGCCCTCGTTGCGGTTAGCGACGATCGTGCCCTGGTAGCGTTGCAGGCAGCGCGCGACGACACCCGCGGCGCGATTGGTGCCGGTCAACTTGTAGCGCGACTCACCGCTCGCGGACCGGACCGTCATGATATTGCCGCGCATGATTGCGCGCCGATTGCGCGCTGACCGGCCGAGATCGAGAAACGCGCTGCGGCCGCGAAACCGGCCTTGTGTGCGCATAATCTCACGCCCGTCGACCAGAAGCGTCGCAGGAAACTTGGTGTCTTTCCGGTTCGGCCAGTCCTTGCGGTAAAACTGGATCGACCACGCGCCTGAGTTGTAGGCAATCAAGAAGACTTCCATGCCGCTGCGATAGACCGCGCGGGCAGAGCAATGGTTAAAGGCGCCGTTGCTGCCGATGACCGAGTTGATGGTCCAATTGCCGGCCTTGGCATAACGGGTCGACTTGACTTTCGCCTCCGCGGCGAGAGGCGTACTGGCCGCCATCGCAAGCGCAGCGCTGAGGACCGTCATCGTGTGTCGCATCGGTTGATTGCCTCCAGTTGCAGTCACGCGGCAGGTGTCCACCCCGTCAACGTAAACAGAATCTTGCGTTTCGAAACCCTCAGGAGCCGGAATTGATCGCCGCAACCTGATCATGCGGATCACGTGCAACGGCATCATTTCAGACTCGCTCCCGCCGGCAATGCAAAGACCGTGCGCGATCGGACAAGGTGGCGCACCAGGCGGCGCGCGTTGCGGCGGGGCGTGTGCTGAGGCATGGTTGAAGCTCTTCCGGGGGGCTTTCGAGCCGTCCCGCTCACCGACCCAGGGATGATACGCGTGACCGCCTCAAGCGGAACAGACCCACTCGAGGTGCTTGTTTGGCGCGGCAAATCCGACGGCCGCTACCAGCGGTTTGAAGTCCCACGTCGCGACAACCAGACCGTACTGGACGTCGTCACGTTCATTCAGCGCGAGTGCGATCCAACGGTGTCATACCGATTCGCGTGCCGGGTCGGCATGTGCGGGTCGTGCGGGATGACGGTTAACGGGCGCCCGCGCTGGACGTGCCGCACGCATGTCTCAACGGTCGCAGATGACAATCAATTGCAGATCGGTCCGCTTGCGAACCTGCCGCTGATCAAAGACCTCGTCGTCGACATGACGCGCTTCTTTGAGAAGTGGCAGGCGGCCGGCGGGACGTTCGTGCCAACCAAGTCGCGTCACGATGAGATCGCGATGCTGCGGCCGAGCGAGCCGGCGCGCGTCAGCGCCGATGCCGCCGTCGAGTGCATCAATTGCGGCGTCTGCTTTGCAGCGTGTGACACCGTTCGCTGGAATGAAGACTACCTCGGGCCCGCCGCCCTCAACCGATCATGGACGCTCGTCAACGACACGCGCGATGGCGGCCAGGCCGGTCGTCTGCAAGCGCTCGCGGCGCACGGGGGATGCACAGCCTGTCACTCGCATCAGTCGTGTGCCGAGCACTGCCCGAAGGGCCTCAACCCGACGCGCTCGATCGCGGGCCTGAAGCGGCGCACGATGGCGGCGTATCTCAAGGGAGAGATCAGCCGATGAAGGCCGCCCGCCTTTACGTCGCCCAGCGCCTGACAGCGGCGCTCATGGCACCGCTCGTGATCGGACATCTGGCCGTGATGTTTTATGCGACCAGCAACGGACTGTCGGCCGCAGACATCCTTGGGCGCACAAGCGGCAGCGTTGGCTGGGCGCTGTTTTACGGCGTGTTCGCAGTCGCGGTCGCGGTGCATGCCGCAATTGGTCTCCGTGCGATCTCAATCGAGTGGGCGGGCGCCTCAGAGCAGGCCGCTGACGGGCTGATGCTGATCAGCGGCTCTGTGCTTGCGCTGCTCGGTCTCCGCGCCGTTGCAGCCGTCGTCTTCCCCGGAGCGCTCTGACGCATGGCGACCGGAGGCGAGATCAGACGCGACACCGGCTACCGGCGCAATGCACTTTGGTGGGCAGCCCTTGTCCATCGGATCTCTGGCTTGGCGCTCGCGCTCTTCCTGCCGCTGCACTTCCTGGCGTTGGGCCTCGCGATCGAAGGGGAAGCCGCCCTTGAGACCTTCATCCGCTGGTCGGATACGCCTGCCGTCAAGGTCGCCGAAGCCGGCCTCGTCTTCCTGCTGGTCGCCCATCTCGTCGGTGGGCTCCGCGTGATGGTCATCGAGACGTTCGCCTGGCGTCCAGGGCAGAAGGCGCTCGCGACGGCAGGCCTCGCCGTTGCCGCCATCAGCGGCGGGCTCTTCCTGATCCGCGTCATTTAACCGAGATACCGGAGCGCCACGCGCATGGGCCGACCCGACATCGACCGCGACGACACCGACATCCTGATCCTCGGCTCAGGCGGGGCTGGCTTGTTCGCAGCGCTTCACGCCCATCAAGCCGCGCCGCACCTTGCCGTCACTGTCGCCACCAAGGGCCTGATCGGGAAGTGCGGGTGCACGCGCATGGTCCAGGGCGGCTATAACGTGGCCTTGCAGCCGGGCGATTCCGTCGAGCGGCACTTCATGGATACGATCGAGGGCGGCAAGTGGCTGCCCGATCAGGACCTCGCCTGGACGCTGGTTGAGACTGCCGTTGAGCGTGTGCGCGAACTCGAAAACGAGATCGGCTGCTTCTTTGACCGCAACGCCGACGGCACGCTTCACGGCAAGGCATTCGCCGGCCAGACGTTCGACCGGACGGTCCATAAGGGGGACCTCACCGGCATCGAGATCATCAACCGGTTGATGGAGCAGGTGTGGGCGCGGCCTATCGGCCGGCTGGAAGAGCACCGCGCAATCGCGCTTGTCCGCTCCGGCGACGGTACGCAGATCGCGGGCGTGCTCTTTATTGACATCCGCACCGGCCGCTTCCGGCTGGTGACCGCCAAGGCTGTGCTGCTCGCAACCGGCGGCGGGCCGACGATGTTCCGCTACCACACGCCCTCAGGCGACAAGGCGATGGACGGCCTGAAGATGGCGTTCGATGCAGGCCTTGGTCTCCGCGATATGGAGATGGTCCAGTTCCACCCGACCGGCATGCTCGCCGGGCCGCATACGCGGATGACCGGGACCGTTCTTGAGGAGGGCCTGCGCGGTGCGGGCGGCTGGCTCATCAATGGCGACGGCGACCGCTTTATGGAGCGCTACGATCCCAAGGCCGAGCGGGCGACCCGCGACATCGTCAGCCGCGCGATCACCGCCGAAATGCGCGCCGGGCGAACGTCGCCCAACGGCGGCGTCTACATTCAGATGTCGCACCTCGGACCCGACACCGTCCGCGCGCAGTTCAAAGGCATGGTCGAGCGTTGCGCCGACTCCGGCTTCGATCTTGCCGAAGGTCAGGTCGAGGTCGTGCCGACGGCGCACTACCACATGGGCGGCGTCGTCTGCGGCGTCGACACGTCAACGACAATTGCCGGTCTCTATGTTGCCGGCGAAGATGCCGGCGGCGTGCATGGCGCAAACCGTCTCGGCGGAAACGGCGTCGCGAACTCGACCGTGTTCGGAGGCATTGCGGGCGCTGCGATGGCGCGCTTCGTCACCGCCAATCCGTTCGGCGTTGCACCCGACTTGACTGCAGTGGACGATGCGGTGACGGCCGCGCAAAAGCCGCTCGACGCGCCGCAGGGCGACATCAATGCGGTGCGCGACCGCTTGCTCAACCTAATGTGGGACGACGTTGGCGTCTTGCGCGACCGGGCGGGACTGGAACGCGCAACCGGCGCCCTCCGCGACCTAGACGCCGTGCTCGATGGGTGCGGTGTCGCGGACGCCGACCTCGCGTTCAACCTCACGTGGCACGACTGGCTTAATCTCAAGAGCCAGATCGCCATGTCGCAGGTCATCACCGCGTCGGCGCTTGCCCGCGAGAACAGCCGCGGCGCGCACTTCCGCGAAGACTTTCCCGAGCCGGGCGCGCTTGAGACGTCGACCTACACGGTTGCGACGCAAGACCATGCTGTTGGCGGCGTCGCTGTCGACAATGAGCCGGTGCGCTTCACGCGGGTGCGCCCTGGCGAGACGCTGATTGAAGCGCCGCTGGCCGCAGCCGAGTAGCAGCCCCCGACAATTAGGCTCGGCTTGCGTGCAACTCTGCCGGCAGCTCATCCAATCGTCAGCCGACCCGAATTTCAGCGCATACCTGATCTGACAAATGCGCTGATCGGTGCATCAACCGCGCTGCGACGGCACCATCAGTCGGGCTTGGAGCCGACCTCTCCTGTCCCGGTGCCGGCGTGATCTGAGGGCGACTGGAGCCGCCCCCACCGCACCCGCATCCAAAGATGTTCGTGCACGGCATAAAACAGGAAACCGCTTGCGGCACCGCTCGCTGCGATCGTCAGCGCCGCGTAGAAAGAGCCAACCTGCGGATAGCTAATACCGGTCATCACAACCAGACCGAGCAACTGCCAGGTCGTCGCGCGCATCATGAGCCGGGTTCGCGTTTCCATCAACGCCGCTCTCAAACCATCTGTTTTCGAAGCAATTTCAGGTGAGGCGCCGTGCCACGGTGCATGCGCCCTCTGACGCCGACCAAGTTAGTCCGACGCTCCCGACTCGGGAATAATGAACATTAGAAACATTATTCTCTACTGTTGACTTAAATAACCATTGCTGGTCTTTTGCCGCCATGCAGAAAATAGAACGCGCTGTGCTTTTTCGTGAACGTCTCGAGGCACGACTCCAGTCCGCGAATATGAGCCGGTCTGCGCTCGCCCGCGCATGCAGCGTCGACAGATCAACGATCGCGCAGATTCTCGGCGACGGGGAAGCGCGGCTACCGAACGCCCATCTGGCAGCGGCCTGCGCAGAAGCGCTGGGTGTCAGTGCCGATTGGCTGCTTGGGCTAACCGAACGGCCGGAGACAGCCGCTGAGCTTCTATCGACTGCGATGCGCATCAGCGAGGCCGAGCGGACACCGTCCGACCGGCAGATCCTCGAGTGGCATCGCGAAGCGGCCGGCTACAAGATCCGTCACGTGCCCGCCACGTTGCCGGACCTCCTCAAAACCGAGGCCGTGATCGAGTTCGAGTACGCGCGCTTTCTCGAGAAGACGCCGGAGCAGGCGCGCGGCACGTTGCACGAACAGATCAGTTGGCTCCGCGCACCAGGGTCCGACTACGAAATCTGCGCGTCGGTCGAAATGCTCTACTCGCTCGCGCGGGGGGAAGGGTACTGGCGCGGCCTCGATCGCGATGCGCGCGTCGCGCAATTGCGCCACATGGCGAGCCTCTGCGGCGAACTCTACCCGTCGCTGCGCTTCTACCTCTACGACGAAAAGCAGATCTTCTCAGCGCCCGTCACGATCTTCGGGCCGCTGTTGGCCGCTGTCTATGTCGGCACGCACTACCTCGTCTTCCGAGAAGCCCGCCAGGTCCGCGCCATGACCCACCACTTCGACGAGGTTGTCCGTAGCTCCGACTACGATGCACGCGGCGTCGCCGACATGATCGGCGATCTCGCCAAGACGTCGGAGAGTAAAGGAGAGTCTTTTTAGTCCAACTGCGCTGCCGCGCGTTGGCACGCTCTTTTGCGCTGTTCGCGCGCTCGCAGGCTCGCGGCTCGAGCGACCTTGCGCCGCGACAACCGCTGCGGCGCGCTACGCTGGCTCATGGCCAGCTTCGTGCGCCTCGCTCTGATCTTCGCGGGGCTATTAGAAAGCCAACCCTCAAACGCCGGCTTCCCAGAAGTGGACGGGTTGGCCGGCGGCGGGGGCGTCGGTGAAGGCGCCGTCCCAGACGACGCGACGGCCCCGGATGACGGTGCCCACCGGCCAGCCTGTCACAGTCTGGCCGTCGTGAGGCGTCCAGCCGCAGCGGCTTTCAATCCAGTCGTTGGTGATCATCTCGGTGCGCTTCAGGTCGACAACTGTCAGGTCGCAATCGTTGCCGACGGCAATCCGGCCCTTGTTCGCGATGCCGAAAATGCGTGCCGGCCCATGCGCGGTCAGGTCGACAAACCGCTCAAGCGTCAGCCGGCCGGCGTTGACATGATCCAGCATGATCGGGACGAGCGTCTGCACACCAGTCATCCCGGAATGCGACTTCGGATACGCGTGGCTCTTCTCTTCAATTGTGTGTGGCGCATGGTCGGAGCCGAGCACGTCAACGGTGCCATCGGCGATGCCGGCCCAGATGCGCGCGCGGTGGCTGTCGTCCCGGACGGGCGGGTTCATCTGCGCGCGCGCCCCAAGGCGCTCATAACACTCGGGCGCCACCAGCGTCAGGTGATGCGGCGTGACTTCAACCGTCGCCCACGTCTTGTGCGCGCGCAGGTAGGCGATCTCATCGCCGGTCGAGATATGAAGAACGTGGACGCGCCGTTTGTGCTTTTCAGCGAGACCAACAAGCCGGTGCGTGGCGATCAAAGCCGCGTCCACATCCCGCCAGACCGGATGCGAGGATGGATCGCCCGGCACGCGCTCGCCTTCACGCGCGATCAGCCGCGCCTCGTCTTCGGAATGGAATGCGGCGCGCCGGCCGAGGTGCGCGATGATCTTGTCGAGTGAGGCGTCGTCTTCGACGAGCAAGTCGCCGGTGGATGATCCCATGAAGACCTTGATGCCGGCCGAGGCCTCCAAGCGCTCAAGCATTGGTATGTCGTCGATGTTCTCGCGCGTGCCGCCGACGTAGAACGCAAAGTCGCAGAACATCCGGTTGCGCGCCGCGCCAACCTTATCGGCGAGCCGCTCCGGTGTCGTCGTCAGCGGGTTGGTGTTCGGCATCTCGAAGACGGCCGTGACGCCGCCCATGACAGCCGCGCGTGAACCGGTCTCAAGGTCTTCCTTGTGCGTGAGGCCCGGCTCGCGAAAGTGCACCTGGCTATCGATGACGCCGGGCAGCAGATGGAGCCCCGCGCATGAGACGATCTCGCCGGCCGCGCCCGGGTCGAGATCGCCGATCGCGGCGATCCGGCCATCGCGCACGCCGATGTCGCCAACTGAGATACCCGCGGGCGTGACGATGGTGCCGCCGTTAAAGAGCGTATCGAAACGTTCAGCCGGCTCAGACATAGCGGTCTCCGTAAGTGCACTTGCGGGGCGTTCGCATGAGGGCTTACGTGGCGGAGTTGGCTGAGACAATGCGCGAACGCAGGGAAAGCGGTTGTGAGTGACGGCGAAACGAGACTTGCGGCGAAACTCGAGGACCGCGCGCATGTTCGCGTTGCGGGCGCGGAGGCGCATGACCTGCTCGACCGGCTGGTGACGGCGGATCTCGGCGGCCTGACGCCTGGCGCGCCCTCGCACCACGCTGGCTTGTTGACGCCGCAGGGCAAGATTCTCGCCGAGATGCATGTTGTGCGGCCGGACGAGACGACGCTTCTGATCGACATCGCCGAGCCGCTCTGTGACGACCTCATCAAGCGCCTGCAGATGTACCGCTTGCGCGCCGCCGTCGAGATTGCGCGAACGGATGAGCCGCACATGACGTGGGTGATTTGGCGCGCACCTGACGACTTCGGCACGCTCTGGAGCGCTGAAGATCAACAGGCATTCCTCGCAGCCCACGCGGGCCAGCGGATCGTGGTGCCGACTGCGACCGGCGACGCACCAGCCATGCTTGAGGGTGCCGAGATCATCTCGCACGACGACTATCACGACCACCGCGTTGAGATCGGCATCGGCGAACTGATTTCTGATTACGACCCGTCGGACCGTTTTCCGCATGATGTGAATTGGGATGTCACGAAGACGGTCGCGTTCGATAAGGGCTGCTTCATCGGGCAAGAGGTCGTCAGCCGAACGCGGCACAAGGCCGTCCCGCGGCGGCGGCTCGTCCAGCTCTTTGCGCCGGAACAAGACCTCGAGCCCGACGCATCGGTCACCGTCGGCGAAGCCGAACTTGGCACCCTCGGCACGATCCACAGCAACGGCCGTCTTGCGCTTGCGATCGTCCGCATCGATCGCGTGATCAGTGCGCTCGATAAGGGCCAGACCCTGACGGCCGGCGCCGCTGAGATCGAGATCGATCCGGCCGCAACCGATGCCTATCGGAAGGCAGCGGCTGCATGACTGCGCCCGACGATGGCAAGACGCGCTGCAGTTGGGTCGGCAATGATGCGCTTTACGCAGCCTACCACGACACCGAGTGGGGCGTGCCGAAGTACGATAGCGTCGGCCTGTTCGAGAAGATCTCGCTCGAAGGGTTTCAGGCCGGCCTGTCGTGGATCACGATCCTGAGGAAGCGCGAGACGTTCCGCGAGGCGTTCGACGGGTTCGAGCCGAGGACGGTGGCGCGCTACACGGACAAGGACGTCGCGCGGCTGATGGCGAACGCTGGCATCGTCCGCAACCGCGCAAAGATCGAGGCCGCGATCAGCAACGCGCAAGCCTACCTCGCCCTCGAAAAGCGCATACCGTTCGCGGACTTCATCTGGCGGTTTGTCGATCACGCGCCGCAGTCGAACACGTTTGCGACGATGAAAGAGGTCCCGGCGCAGACGGAGACGTCGAAAGCCATCTCGAAGGCGCTGAAGAAAGAAGGCTTCCGATTTGTCGGGCCGACCACGGTGTACGCGTTCATGCAGTCGGTCGGCATGGTCAACGATCACACCCGCGACTGTCACCGCCATAAGCCGTGCGCGAAGCTGCTCAAAGACTTCGCCAAGTCGCAGCGATGACGACCGCCGACACACCCCGCGCCTGGCAGCGCATGCTTTCCGGACGCCGGCTCGATCTTCTTGCGCCGGACCCGGCAGACATCGAGCTTGCCGACATCGCACACGGCCTCGCCCGCGTCGCGCGATGGAACGGTCAGACGCATGGCGTTCACGCGTTCTCGGTCGCACAGCATTCGGTGCTCGTGGCTGACATTGCATTTGCGCTCGGCGGCGAGTGGGACGAGATCTGGTATCGCGCAGCCCTCCTGCACGATGCACCGGAGTATGTCGTCGGCGATCTCATCAGTCCGTTCAAAGCCGCGATCGGCGCGGACTATAAGCAGATCGAGTTGCGCTTGCTTGCAGCCGTCCACGCACGTTTTGAGTTGCCACGCGATCTCCCATCGGACATCGCCGCGTCCATTAAACAAGCCGATCGCATTGCTGCTTACTTTGAGGCGACTGAGCTTGCGGGCTTCGCGCAGGACGAGGCGCGTGCGTTCTTTGGAGACCATCGCGCTTTGCCCGCGAACGTCCTCGACCGCGCACGCGACATTGCGCCGATGCCGACCAAAAGAGCGCAGGCAGCCCTCATCGAAGCGTTCATGCGGGGCGCACCGGCATCGGCCGCTTAAGCGCCGGAACGGTCAATGCAACGCACCGCGTGCACAGACATTCACTTGCAGGTCGAACGCATTATCCGTAGCGGGATCAATGCCTTGCATGCCATCAGCGCGAGCATAAGAAGAGGCGAAACACTGGTTCCAATTCCCGCGTGCTGATCGGAATTTGGCCACGATCTCACTTAGTGTCCGCTCCAGTCAGAACGCGATTGGAGAGACGCGATGACCATGAATGTGCCTTTACGGCGCGAGGACGTGAACGACATGAGCTCTGTGCATATTGGCCAGACCGTGATGCCGAAGGGGCCGGCACGGGTCGAAATTGGTCTGAGCGCAGCGATCGTGTCGGTCTCACGCGACGAACCGTTGATCATGTGCGTTCCCACTGATGCCGATGGAGAGACTGTCGACGCTTTGCCGTCCGGACCTTTTTCCCCGCTTGAGCATCGGACGCTTGATGCCGGTCTGCGCGCATGGGTCGCCGATCAAACGGATCTCGACCTCGGCTACGTCGAACAGCTCTATACGTTCGGCGATCGCGGCCGCCATGCGCAGCCGTTTGATCAAACCCCGCACACCGTCTCGATCGGTTATCTCGCGCTGACGCGCAAGCCGGTCGACGCTGACGACAGCGCAAGCGAAGGCGCTGTCTGGAGGAGCTGGTACGACTTCTTCCCCTGGGAAGACTGGCGCCAGGGAAAGCCGTCGCTGCTCACAGACGAAATCGAGCCGCGGTTGATCGAGTGGGCCTCACGCGTCGATACCGAACCGAAAGCGTTCCGCACGGTCAGCCGGCTTGAGCGGGTGCGCATGGCGTTCGGTTTTGATGGAGGTGCCTGGGACGAAGAGCGAGTGCTCGATCGCTATGAGCTGCTCTACGACGCGGGCCTCGTGCACGAAGCGCGGCGCGATGGCCGTGAGGTGTCGCTCACGTGGGGTGCACTGCCGAAGTTCGGCACGCCCATGTTGTTCGATCATCGCCGCATCTTTGCGACGGCGATCGGACGGCTCCGTGGCAAGCTCAAGTATCGCCCTGTCATCTTTGAGATGATGCGTGATGAGTTCACGCTGTTTGAGTTGCAAAAGACCGTCGAAGCGATCCTCGGCCCGCACCTGCATAAGCAGAACTTCCGGCGGCTCGTTGAAAGTGCCGGCCTGGTCGAGCCGACAGGTGATGTCCGCGCGAAAACCGGCGGGCGGCCTGCGAAGCTCTATCGCTTCCGCCGTGATGTACTCATCGAGCGTCCAGCACCCGGCGTCCGCGTAAAGCCCGGGCGCGCCTGACGCTAAAGGCGCAGAGCCGAAGTTTCGAGAGGCCGCGGATTACGATCTCGCGGCCTTTCTTTTGCGGTCTCTTCGATGTCCGACTCCCAGGTTGCGCGTCGTGTGCCCACCAGCTCTGCGTCAAAAAACCTTTGCAAACGCTAGTAACGCAGGGTTTGAAGCGCTATATTCACGATTGAATGCTCATTTCGAGCATATAAGACGGGAAGCAGACTTTGAGGCCCGGCTTCGTACCTGAATAATGCTCGAATTGAGTATATCGAGCATCGAAATGCAAAGGAGGTGCACCATGTCGGTCACGCTATTGGATCGCACCAAGACGTCTCAGAACCCAACTGTTGCCATGCGTACAGCAGCGCACGGGCACATTTCGCATGAGCTGCCCGAGTTCACGCCAGACCTCGCGCGGGAAATGGCGCCACTTTATACGCGCGTGAAAGACGTCGTGACGCCGCTTGAGTGGCCGGCTTATGCGCCGCTGATTAAGGCGATCAACGAGCTTAAAGCCCGGCGCAACGCCGTCATCCTCGCACACAACTATATGACGCCGGAGATCTTCCACTGTGTCGGCGACTTCCAGGGCGACAGCCTGCAGCTTGCAAAAGAAGCCGCCGAAACCGATGCCGAGGTGATCGTCCAGGCCGGCGTGCACTTCATGGCGGAGACGTCAAAGTTGATGAGCCCGGACAAGACCGTGCTGATCCCGGACCTCGAAGCCGGCTGTTCGCTTGCCTCATCCATCACCGGCGCCGACGTGCGCGCGCTCAAGGACGCCTATCCCGGCGTGCCGGTCGTCACGTACGTCAACACATCGGCTGACGTGAAAGCGGAAACCGACATCTGCTGCACGTCGGCCAACGCCGTCCAGATCGTCGAGAGCCTCGGCGTCGACCGCGTCCTGCTGATCCCGGACGAGTATCTCGCCAAGTACGTGCAGACGCAGACGGACGTCGAGATCATCTCTTGGAAGGGCCGTTGTGAAGTGCACGAGCGCTTCACGGGCGAAGAGCTTGAGGAGATGCGGGCGGCTGACCCGAGCCTGAAAATCATCGCGCACCCCGAGTGCCCGCCGGACGTTATCGCGGCCGCTGACTTCACCGGCTCGACGTCGGGCATGATCGGCTACGTCAAAGACAAGCGCCCGCCAAAGGTCGTACTCGTCACCGAGTGTTCGATGTCTTCGAACGTCGCGGCCGAAGTGCCGGATGTCGAGTTTGTCCGGCCGTGCAACCTCTGCCCGCACATGAAGCGCATTACGCTTGAGAACATCTACGACGCGCTGAAGCACATGCGCCACGAAGTCGAGGTTGATCCAGAGATCGCCGACCGGGCGCGCCAAGCCGTTGCCCGGATGGTCGAGCTGACCGCCTAGCGCGGTCCGGCAGCGCAATCGATCAAGCCGTAGGTGGAGATGACCGAAGACACTGCACAGGCGCGGGCGCCGACGGTTGTGATCGGCGCCGGCCTAGCCGGTCTGTTCGCGGCCCTGAAGCTCGCCCCTCGGCCCGTCACCGTGATCGCGCCTGCGCCACTCGGACAGGCCGCCTCAAGCGCTTGGGCGCAGGGCGGCATTGCGGCCGCCCTCTCGGAAGGTGACACGGCCGAAGCGCACGCAGCCGATACGATCGCGGCCGGCGCAGGCCTCGTCGATGCCGGCATCGCCCGCATGGTCGCCGATGAAGCCGGCGCGCGTGTCTCCGACCTCGTGCACCACGGCGTTCCCTTCGATCGCGACGCCGCGGGCGCGTTTGTCCAATCAAAGGAAGCGGCACACTCTGCCAAGCGGGTTGCCCGGGTCACCGGCGATCGCGCGGGCCAGGCGATCATGCAGACGATCACAGCAGCCGTCGAAGCCTCCGACACGATCACTGTGCTCGAAGGCTATGCCGCGGACGACTTGATTGTCACCGATGGCCGCGTCTCAGGCATCGCGCTTGAAGCCGTCGACGACCCGACCAAGCGGTTCACGCTAACGGGCGTCGACACGGTCATCCTCGCGACCGGCGGCATCGGCGGGCTTTACGCGACGACCACGAATCCGCGAACCGCAGTCGGCGCCGGCATCGCAATGGCGGCCCGCGCAGGCGCGTTGATCGGCGACGCTGAGTTCGTGCAATTCCACCCAACCGCGATCCAGTCCGACGCCGACCCGGCGCCACTCGCAAGCGAAGCGCTGCGCGGCGAAGGCGCGACTCTGATCAACCGCGACGGCCGCCGCTTTATGGCCGAGATCCACACCGACGCGGAACTCGCCCCACGAGACGTCGTTGCCCGCGCCGTATTCACCGAAGCGCAAAGCGAGCGCGGGGCCTATCTCGACACACGCCAGTCCATCGGCGCAGCGTTCGCCGAACACTTCCCGACCGTCTACGGCATGTGCGTCGACAACGGCATTGATCCCGTCCACGAACCCATCCCGGTGATCCCGGCGGAGCACTACCACATGGGCGGCGTCGTTACGGACGAAGATGGCCGCACGCGCGTACCAAACCTGTTCGCCATCGGCGAGGTCGCCTGCACCGGCCTGCACGGCGCTAACAGGCTTGCGTCCAACTCGCTGCTCGAAGCGGTCGTGTTCGCCGCACGCGCGGCACAAGCCATCGCCAGCGATGCGCAGCCGCACGCCCATGCCGAACTGAAGCCCGCAGAGCCGGCGCCGACCGTCGGCTTGGAGACGCGTGAGATCGGCCAGACGACCATCCGCGACATCATGCAATCTGATGTCGGCGTCGTGCGCGATGGTGACGGCCTGCGCGACGCTGTTCGCGCGCTTGGTGAGCTTCAGGAGGCAGCCGGCCCAGACCGTGCACTTGCCAACATGGCGTTGACGGCGCGGTTCATCGCGGAGTCTGCACTGCGCCGGAAAGAGAGCCGCGGCGGCCATTTCCGCAGCGACTACCCGAAGCCCGATCCAGCGCTCGCCGCCCGCAAGACAGTGACGCTCGCAGGCCTCGACCTCAGAACCGGCACCGCCGCGCGCGCAGCACTGACTGTGGCCGCCAACCCCGAGCGGGGGACCTGAGCATGACCGCTTCAAAACCAAGCGCGGCCCTCGCGCCGATCCCGCGCATCACGATTGAAACAGCCGTCGCGTTGGCGCTTGCAGAAGACCTCGGCCTCGCAGGCGACATCACGACGAACGCGACCATCCCTGCCACCGCGGAAGCGCAAGCCGACTTCGTCGTGCGCGAAGCCGGCGTCATTTCAGGTCTTAATGTTGCGCGCGCCACGTTTGCAGCCGTCGACCCGGACGTGACGTTCGCAGCCGACGTCGCTGACGGCGCGCGCGTCGAACCTGGCGACCGAATCGCATCTGTCGGCGGCCCGGCGCGGGCCGTGTTGACCGGCGAGCGCGTTGCACTCAACTTCATGGGCCGCATGAGCGGCATCGCATCACTGACCGCCGAATATGCGGGTGCCATCGCAGGAACACGCGCACGCATTATCGACACGCGGAAGACCACGCCGGGACTGCGCGCATTTGAGAAGTACGCCGTGCGCTGCGGCGGTGGCACCAACCATCGCGTCGGCTTGTTCGATGCCGTGCTGATCAAGGACAACCACATCGCCGTTGCCGGCGGCATTGGGCCGGCCGTACTCGCCGCGCGGGCCCATGCCGGCCACATGGTCAAGATCGAGGTCGAGGTCGACACGCTCGCTCAGTTGCGCGACGCGCTTGCCCACAACATCGACGCCGTGCTGCTCGACAACATGCCGCCAGACACGTTGCGCGAATCCGTCCGCCTTATCGACGGCCGCTGTCTCGCCGAGGCCTCCGGCGGTGTCACGCTCGAGACCGTGCGCGCGATCGCTGAGGCCGGCGTCGACCTGATTTCAGTTGGCGCCCTGACGCATTCCGCGTCCGTCCTCGATATCGGCCTCGACATCACCATCTGAAGACCGCGCGTCGGGCCTTCCGATCCAGGTGCTCAGCCCCCATATCAAGATCAGGCAAACGTAACGAGGGAGGTTCGCGTGGTCGCATTCATAACGATTTACGGGCTCGCAGTGATCGTCCTCGGCGTGCTCGCGGGCTTCCTTGCGAATGCCAAAAACCGGCCGATCTCGTCATGGGTCGCGTGGACAATCATCTTCCCGCCCGTACTCATCGTGCTGGTGACGCTGCCGAAACATGTGGGCACACGCAGGCGTCCTCTCACGCTCGACGAAGAAGACGGCCTACTCGGCGACTGACGCGCGATCCCGCGTTCGCGTGGGTGCGATAAACGCGAGGGCCTTCAGGTTGGCGGTGAAAGTGCCGCCGCATTCCCGACCAAGGAATCGATCACGCAGGTCGCACGCGAACGCATGAGCCCAGTCGGCCATGCCCGCGTCCAAACAAAACTGCTCCGGATCGGCACAACGCCTAACCGGCCGCTAAGCCTCGCGTTTGCAAAGAGGCGCAAAGGCGCGATTGCAAGCGTTTTGGAAAGGCAGCGTTTGGCCCTCATGGTGCAATCTGGCGATGCGGCGTATCTTCGGACCCGGCGCCGCGTCGAGGGACGAGGCTCATGAAACTGCATGCGCACATCCGCTGGCCTGCACTTTTCACGACGGTCGGTCTTAGCGCGTTCGTCGCGCTCGTCTTTGCAACAACGAGCGCGCGTGCGCTTGATGGCATCGTCCCGCCCAAACCGCAGCTTGCGGTCCGCCTCGCCGCGGCGAGCCCACGTCAGCAAGTGGAGCCATGGGACCTCTCTGAATCCGAAATGATGTTCGGCGTCACCGAACCGCGCCCGCCGCTTGATCGCGCCTGGAAGCGAAGCCTCCCGCGCAATCGGTCACCCGATCACGAACAGCAAAGCGCGGCTCCGCTGCCGCTGCGCAACCCGGCCCGCCCCCGCCTCGTCGCCCGCGCCGAGTTCATGAAGTCCCGCGCCATCGTGCCCTGGGGCACCTTCAACTTCGATTGGTTCAACGCAGCCTTCCGCCGCGACGGCATCGTCAGCACGGTCAGCGACCGCTAAGGGAAGTGTTTCTGCTGGTCCAACCTGCGCAAGCTTGGTTGGCGCTGTTTGCGCGCTGCGGCGCGCTCTCTTTTTTTGGTCCAACCGCGCTGCCGCGCGTTGGCACAGGAGTCCGCCAAGCCATTCGCTGCGGCGCGCTGCGCTGGCGAAGCCAGCTTCGTGCGCCTCGCTCTGTTCTTCGTGGGTCTGGCAGGCGGATGCCGTGGGCTCTCTTTTTTCGTCCAACCGCGCTGCCGCGCGTTGGCACGCGAGTCCGCCAAGCCACTCGCTGCGGCGCGCTACGCTGGCCGAAGGCCAGCTTCGTGCGCCTCGCTCTGTTGGTCGTCGGGTTCACAGGTGGCTGCCGCGCGCTCTCTTTTTTCGTCCAACCTGCGCAGGCTTGGTTGGCACGCGAGTCCGCCAAGCCACTCGCTGCGGCGCGCATCGCTGGCGATGCCAGCATCGTGCGCCTCGCTCTGTTCTTCGAGGGGGACACAGTAGGCTGCCGCGCGCTCTCTTTTTTCGTCCAACCGCGCTGCCG
>JBCBIY010000028.1:0-18014 GCA_038523925.1 Pseudomonadota bacterium
AGCTTGCAGCAATCAAACTGAAACGCCGCGACGCGCACGGCGAAGGAAACTGGCGGAGACAGAGGGATTCGAACCCGCCCGGCACAAGCTTGCGCAGTGCCGGTAAACAAAGACACGAGGGTTCGGAGCTTGCACCAACCAAACTGAGACGCCGCGACGCGCACGGCGAAGAAAACTGGCGGAGACAGAGGGATTCGAACCCGCCCGGCACAAGCTTGCGCAGTGCCGGCAAACAAAGACTCGAGGGTTCGGAGCTTGCAGCAATCAAACTGAAACGCCGCGACGCGCACGGCGAAGGAAACTGGCGGAGACAGAGGGATTCGAACCCTCGATACGCTGTTAACGTATACTCCCTTAGCAGGGGAGCGCCTTCAGCCACTCGGCCATGTCTCCGGACGCGGGTCTACCCGCGGTAGCGCACTTGCCTACACGGCTTGGGGGCGCGGCTCAAGCGATGTCGCAGCTGGCGGCCGAAGACTTCGCCAGATCCGTCTGCCCGGCGGCTCACCTGTCCATAACCACCTCACCCCGGTCGCTTTTCGGGCGGGTTCGCGCGTAACGTTGCAGACGGAGTGCCGGGGACGGATCAAGGCTTGGGGGCCGGATATGGGTGGAGCAGCTTCGCGGGTCGGTGCACTGGCCGCAGCGCTCGAAGCCGAAATCGAGGACGACGATCACGCGTCGGAGCGCCGCTTTTGCGCGCGCGTTGGCGATACGGGCGACGCGAAGCTTCGCGGTGCCGGACAAGATGACGCCCTGGAACGCAAAACGCCCGGCAGACGGCTAAGTCCACCAGGCGTTAGTCTCGTCCCGAACTTTTCCGATACGTAACTTCTGCGCTTAAGCCGCCGTCTGCTGCGGTCGCATGTCGTCTTTCGAGATGCCGGCCACGCGGACCGGCTTCTTCATGGCGTCGCGGCGGAAGGGCTCGCCGAGTTCCTGGTTGAGCACGCACTCAATAAACGTCGTGACGTTGCCATTCATCTGCTCGTCGATGGCTGTGCGCAGCGCCTCGGTGAGCTGGTCCATCGAGCGAACCTGGACGCCCTTCAGCGCGCAGGCATCTGCGATCTTCGCGTACTCGACACCGAGATTGAGCTCGGTGCCAACGAAGTTATCGTCAAACCAAAGCGTCGTGTTCCGCTTTTCCGCGCCCCACTGGTAGTTGCGGAAGATCACCATGGTGATCGGCGGCCAGTCGTTGCGGCCGCACGCCGTCATCTCGTTCATGGAAATGCCGAACGCGCCGTCACCGGCAAAGCCGACAACGGGGACATCCGGACAGCCGATCTTGGCGCCGAGGATCGCCGGGAAGCCGTAACCGCAAGGCCCAAACAGGCCCGGCGCCAGGTATTTGCGCCCGACTTCAAACGTCGGGTAGGCGTTACCGATCGCGCAGTTGTTGCCGATATCCGATGAGATGATCGCCTCTTTCGGCAGCGCGGCCTGAATGGCGCGCCACGCCATCCGCGGGCTCATTCGGTCCGGTTCGCGGTCACGCGCGCGCTCGTTCCAGTTGGTGCCCGGATCGTCGTCCTCGTGGTCCATCGATGACAGCGTCTGCAGCCATGCCGACTTGGTCTGGTGGATCACGGCCTCGCGCTCATCGCGGTTGGCCTGACCGGCAGAGGGCCCAAGCTGCGCCAGGATTTGTTCGGCAACGAGCTTTGCGTCGCCCTGAATTCCGACGGTGACAGGCTTGGTAAGGCCGATGCGGTCGGCGTTGATTTCGACCTGAATGAGCTTCGCGTCGGTCGGCCAATAATCGATGCCGTAGCCGGGCAGAGTCGAGAACGGGTTGAGCCGCGTGCCGAGCGCGAGGACGACGTCGGCCTTGGAGATCAGCTCCATCGCAGCCTTGGAGCCATTATAGCCAAGCGGGCCGACAGAGAGCGGATGCGACCCCGGGAAGGCATCGTTGTGCTGATAATTGCAGCAGACGGGCGCTGCGAGCTTTTCGGCAAGCGCCGCGGATGCCGGGATGCCGCCGGATAGGACGACGCCCGCGCCGTTGAGGATCACGGGAAACTTCGCGTCCGTCAGCAGCTTTGCGGCATCTTCAATCGCATCGCGGCCGCCGGGTGACCGCTCGAGGTTGACGATCTGCGGGAGATTGATGTCGACGACCTGGGTCCAGAAATCGCGCGGCACGTTGATCTGCGCCGGCGCCGACAGCCGCCGCGCGTTCGTGATGACGCGGTTGAGAACTTCCGCCATGCGGGACGGATCGCGCACCTCTTCCTGATAACAGACCATGTCTTCGAACAGCTTCATCTGCTCGATTTCCTGGAAGCCGCCCTGCCCGATCGTCTTGTTGGCCGCCTGCGGCGTGACCAGAAGCAGCGGCGTGTGGTTCCAATAGGCCGTCTTCACCGGGGTGACGAAGTTTGTGATGCCCGGACCGTTCTGCGCGATCATCATCGACATCTTGCCGGTGGCGCGCGTGTAGCCGTCAGCTGACATCCCCGCGTTGCACTCGTGTGCACAGTCCCAGAATTTGATGCCGGCCTCGGGAAAGAGGTCTGAAATCGGCATCATGGCCGAGCCGATAATGCCAAAAGCGTGCTCAATGCCGTGCATCTGCAGCACTTTGACGAAGGCCTCTTCCGTGGTCATCTTCATGGGTTGCGTTTCCTCTAATCTGCGATGCAGGGAGCGGGCGGAGAGCCGAGCAAAACGCTGCAAACCGCCGCAAAGCGTTCAGCCATCGGCGAGAATTCGTCTCACGAGGCGATACGTTTCTGCTCGCGATCTGACATGTGGCCAGATGCGAAGTCAATCGGACGTTCGGGGTTAAGCGCGACCTGCAGGGAGCAAAGGACAGGGCATGCTGAAGATCTACGGCCGCGCGAACTCGATCAATGTGCGCAAGGTGCTTTGGGCCTGCGCCGAGATCGGCGTTCCCTACCAGCGCGAGGACTGGGGCCGCGGGTTCCGCGGGACCGACGAGCCGGAGTTCCGGGCGGTGAGCGGCTTTGGCGTCGTGCCGGTGATTGATGACGACGGCTACGTGCTTCGCGAGAGCAACGTCATCGTGCGGTACCTGGCAGCGAAGCACAGGCGGCGGGATCTGCTGCCCGAGGACACCGAGGCGCGGTTCCGGATCGAGGCCTGGATGGACTGGTCGGCAAGCGATTTGGCGCAAGAGGTCCGCATTCTGACGCAGACGAAGGTGTTCAAGTTACCGAACTTCGATGATCCGAAATTTCTCGAGCCGGCGCTCGCGGCCTGGACCCGGCAGATGCAAGCGCTCGATGCGCATTTGTCGTCTGGCCAGACCTATTTGCTCGGAGACGAATTTACCGCAGCCGACATCCCCGTCGGGCTCTTCGTCAACCGATGGTTGCTGATGCCGGACATTGCGCGGCCTGATTTCGACCATGTTCAGCGCTACTACGCGACGCTTAAGGGACGACCTGCGTTCTTGGAGCACGGGGCGAATGGGCTTCCATGATGCGGCATGGTGCGGCGGCCAACTGGCTGTCGCCACGGTGGGGTTTGCGGTTGCGGTAAGCGGCGGTTTGCGGGCGCAGACGGCGTCTGAACCGGTGCCCGCGCCTGCGCCGGGCATCTGCGTTGTCTGTAACGAACCGCCCGCGATTTATGAGTGCGTCCTGCCAGCCGACGTGCCGGCGTCGATTGCGCAGAAGGGGTTGGTGCAGAAGGGCATGCGGTTTACGTGCCTCTCGCGGATCGCCAAGGAGAAGGGGCACGCGCGGTGTGGCGTCCGGCGCGGCGTCCAGGGCGCATGTACCGGCGACATCTACACGCTGTCGCTTGCGCCGCGGCCGCCCAGGACTGAGCCCGAGCCTGGCACTGTTCCGAAGGCCGGATCAACGAACGCAGGCGATCCACAGGCGGCAGCACCTCAAATTGACAAGACGCCTGCGCAACCAAGCGCAACGGAGCCTGCAGCCAAGCCCGACGCGGATACCCCGCCAAAGACGGTGCAGGAAGCCGCCGAACGCGCCGTTGAAAAATCGGGCGATCAGCTTGGCAAGACCGGCAAGGCGATCGGCGATGCGGCTGAGAAGAGCTGGAAGTGCGTGACGTCGCTATTCCAGGACTGCTGAGCTGCTTAGCCGGGCGTCCGTTCCGATCAGTGCTGGCGCAGCCACTCGCGGGCGAGGCGCTGGGCTTTCGCCACATCATCGCGCGACAGCTCGCGGGCAATCTCTGAGCGATACTCTTTCGCCGCCTCATTGCCGCGGACGGCTGCGAGGTTGAACCACTTGTGGGCGACGACGAGATCGGGCTCGACCTCACGGCCGGTGCTGTAGCGCAAGCCCAACTGGAAAAGTGCATCGCCGCTGGATGCAAACTCGGCGGACACACCATGGTCCATCGCGGCATCAAAACGTGCCATTCGAAACCTCTCACGCAATAGACGCCGCTTTTGTTTGCGGCTTACGAGACGGCTTTGGTGTGCCGCCCCTGACGAGATCGAGCATCGCCAAGCGCTTCGGAAAATGTGTTAATGTGCGCGCGTTTTTCGCGTTAATGCGATAAGTTTATTGTCTGCGAAGTCTTATGCGCTGCGCCGAAACTGGAATAACGCATCAGAACGGAACGCGCGCTAGGCACGTGAAAACACGTGCGCCAGAAAAAACGAACGGCCTGGGCGTCCAAGATCAGGCCGTTTACGTTGTCGTCGCGCGGGGGCGCGGGCGGTCTCGATCAGGCCGTGGTGACGTTCGCTCGCCTGGCGTGATCGCGCGTCCGCCCGACCCGGAAGAGCCTTAGCGAGACCTTTGGCCAAAGAGAACGGCTTGGGCGTCCTTGTCCTTGGCGAGGTCGAACTTGGCGCGTTCGTCCTTGCCAACCGCGAGCGCCGTCGCCGTCTCGGGCCGCGCGTCGATGCGGTCGATCCAGCCCTTGATGTTCGGGAAATCGGCAATGTCCTGGCCCTGCCGGTCCATGATGCGGACCCAGGGAAACAGCGCCATGTCAGCGATTGAATAAGCGCCTGCCACAAACTCGCGGTCACTGAGCCGCTTCTCCAGCACACCGTAGAGCCGGTTCACCTCGTTCGTGTAGCGGTCGATGCCGTATTGGATCTGCTCAGGCGCGTAGTTGCGGAAGTGGTGGCACTGGCCAGCCATCGGACCGACGCCGCCCATCTGCCACATCAGCCACTCTTCGACTTCGACGCGGGCCCGCTCATCGGTTGGATAGAACTTGCCGGTCTTGCGGCCGAGATATTGAAGGATCGCGCCCGATTCAAAGACCGAGAATTTCTCGCCGCCCGGACCATCGTGATCGATGATCGCCGGCATACGGTTATTCGGGCTGAATTTCAGAAACTCTGGGTCAAACTGATCGCCCTTGCCGATATTGATGTAGTGCACGTCGTAGGGAAGCCCGCAGGCCTCCAGCATCAGCGTCACTTTAAAACCGTTCGGTGTCGGCCAGTAGTAGAGCTCGATGGGTTTGCTCATGCGGGTCTCGCAATTCGGCGGCTCAATGCGCCGCCTGGGTTATGGTTTCAGGATCGTCGAACCGGTCGTCTTTCGCGCTTCCAGATCGCGGTGCGCCTGTGCTGCGTCTTTGAGCGCGTAGGTCTGGTTCACGCTGATCTTAACCGCGCCGGAGCTGACGACTGAAAACAAGTCGTCGGCGTTTGCCTTCAAGTCTTCGTGCGTGGCTGTGTAGGTGAACAGCGTCGGCCGCGTCACGTAGAGCGAACCCTTCTGTGCAAGGACGCCGGGATCAAAGTTCTTGATCGGGCCCGACGCGTTGCCGAACGTCACGAACAGCCCCATCGGCTTCAGGCAATCAAGCGACTTCGGATAGGTGTCCTGCCCAATCGAGTCGTAGACGACATCGACCCCCTTGCCGCCGGTGATCTCCTTCACGCGCTCGACGAAGTTCTCGGTGCGATAGTTGATCATGTGCGTCGCGCCGTTCTTCTTGGCGAGCGCGATCTTCTCGTCAGAGCCGGCCGTGCCGATGACGGTCGCGCCCAGGTGCCTTGCCCACTGACACGCGATCAGGCCGACACCGCCCGCGGCTGCATGGAACAGCAACGTCGTATTCGGCCCGACGATATAGGTCTGGCGCAGCAGATAGCGCACCGTCATGCCCTGCAGCATCATGGCGGCTGCCGTCTCGAACGCGATCTTGTCAGGCACCTTCACGGCACGTGCGGCCGGCATCAGCCGCTCTTCTGCGTAACTGCCCATCGGGTTGGCGTAGGCGATGCGGTCGCCCTGTTTGAGGTGCGTCACACCCTTGCCGACTTCGACGACCTCGCCGGCGCCCTCCATGCCCATCACCGCGGGAAGTTCCACCGGATAGAGGCCCGAGCGCTGATAGGTATCAATGTAGTTGAGGCCGACCGCCTTGTGCTTCACCCGGATTTGCCCGTCGCCCGGCTTGCCAACCTCAACGGGCTCCCACTTCATTTTTTCAGGGCCGCCGGTTTCGTGAATGCGAATGGCGTTGGGCATGAGCGATCCTCGGAGACGATTTCTGTTACGCGTGGCTTTCGGGGCTCTGCCCGCGCGCGAGCGGGTGATATCCCGTTGCCGTCGATGATCCGCCACAGTGCGGACAGACCTCAGGTTTCTATGGCGATGAACGCGGATCGGCAAGGATTGCGGCCGCGCCGGATCGGCAGTGGGAGAGTGAAGACACGTGCGAAGCGGGCGCTCAGATTTCCATCGCCAATGGGTCGGCGGCGTCGCGGTGGCACTCGCCGGTGCATTGATGGCGGCCGCCTGCACGCAGGCACCACCGGCCGCGAAGCTCAAACCATCAGGGATCTCATGCGTTGACGATAGCCCCCGCTGCCTCAAGGCGCGGCGGACAGCGCTTGCTCAGATCATGGATGACAACAAGCGGACGTGGATCAAGCGCGCGCCGTCCGCGCACGCGTATGCCGCTGGCGTCCGGCTGTTTGCCTTTAAAACGCAAAAACGCTCGCTCTCGTGCGGGGAACTGGGCGCCGGCCGCCGCGAGGCGTCGAATGCCGCCCGTGTGTTGCGCAGCCCGGCCGGACAATCGCTGACGCCAGCCCAGCGCGCGCGCGGCGTCATCCTCGGCGATGAAGTCGCGCGCGAGCTCTCCCGCGAAATGCGGCGACGCTGCCGCGCGAAGAGCTAGACCTGGATGTCATTTCAGGAAATCGCAGACGCGATTGTCACGTTCGCGCGCACCAATCCGGAATGGCTCGCACCGATCCTGCTGCTGCTCGCGTTCGGTGAATCGATCGCGTTCGTCTCGCTGCTGCTTCCGTTCTGGTGGATGCTCATTGCGCTTGGCGCACTCGTCGGCACCGGCGGATACGAATTCATGATCGCACTGGCGGCCGCCAGTGTCGGCGCGGCGCTCGGTGATTGGGTCTCATACTGGCTCGGCTACCATTTCTCCGATCGCATCAAGATGATGTGGCCGTTTACGCGCTACCCAACGCTGATGCCGCGCGGTGAAGCGTTCTTTCAGAAGTACGGCGTCTGGGCGATCGTGCTCGGCCGCTTCTCTGGCCCGCTGCGCGCAACGGTGCCGGTCGTTGCGGGCGCGACGCGCATGCACTGGGTGCCGTTTCAGATCGCGAACTGGCTGTCGGCCGTCCTGTGGGCGGGCGTGCTGCTGCTGTTCGGCGGCGGCCTCGGCGAGATCTTCGGCTACGTCTCGAACTGGATGGGCTGGCAGTAGGCGCGCGTCAGGCGGGTTTCGTCAGAACGGCAAGCTGCGCGTAACGCCGGTAAAGCGGCTCGAAGTGCATCTCGGCGCCGGCGGCCTCTGCGCTTGAACGCAGCACGTCTTCGAGGTCCTCGCGCGGATGGACCGTGAACGAGGCGAGCCACTTGTACGTCGCCTTCCGGAACCACGACGGAAGCCGCGTCATGTCGGCGAAATCGACCACATGGACCGAGCCGCCTGGCCCCACCGCATCGAGTGCGCGCGGCACGACTTCGCGCCAGGGCGGAATCATCGACAACGTGTATGAGCAGAACGCACGGTCGACATGCGGCAGGCCGAACAGCGCCTGTGTGTCGAACGCCGTCGCGTCGCCCTCCGTTAGCGTGATGCGATCGCCGAGCCCCGCGCGATCGACCGACGCTTTCGCCGTTGCAAGCATCTCACGCGAGATGTCGAAGCCGTAGAGGTTGGCTGTCGGATAGCGCCGCGCGGCCAGGATGAGGTTGCGGCCTGTGCCGCAACCGATCTCCAGGATCGTCCCGCCATCGGGCGCCTGCAGCCCAGAAATCATGCGGTCGCGGCCGAGCAGGTAATACTTGCGCGTCGCGTTGTAGATGTAGCGCTGATACCGGTAGATGCCGTCCATATGGGCGGCGGCGGCTTCTCCCCGTTCACTCACGCGCCAGCACCAGCCTTTATGTAGAGGTGGAAGCCACCGTAGATCGATGAACGGTCTTCCGTCGTCCACTGGCGGCAGGTCTCGACGTCGTAAGTGAACTTGTCGAGGATCGCCTGCGGGACGCGGCCCGGCAGGATACTCTCTTCGCCTGCGGTGCGGAAAATGACGCGCGCACCTGGCTTCGCAGTCCGCTCCACCTCGGTCCACAGATCGGTCAGGACGTCGTCCGTCATCCAGTCCTGCGCATCGAGCAGGACATAGGCATCGAGCGACTGCGGATCGCGCGCCTTCAGGTACTCGGTGAACGACCGGTGCTCGATCTCGAGGTTGTCGATCCGTGACCGAAGCGTCTCAAAGTTCTGCCGCTGGAGGTAGGGCGGTAGCGGGCCCGACCCGCCGCTCGCATAGCGCCGGCCAAACGCCTGCCACGCAAAGTAATTGTCCTTGAGGTCGAAGTCGCAGGCGAGCCGCTCAAGGCGCTCACGCAAGACCTTCGACATGTGTTCTTCGTCGCCCTTGAGCGCTTCGAACTGCGACGGCGGAATGCCGAGCCCAAACAGCGCGGAGGGCTTGTTGAGCAGCCAGCGGATGTGGCGCTTGTCGAACAGAGGTGCGAGTTCGCGGTCGAAGATTTCGCGCTGTTCCGCCCGCGAGCGGGCCGTCAGGATCTTGCGCGGGTTGCGGCCGTGGGCCCGGGCGAGCAGATGGCTTGCGCCAATGAAGGTGCCGAGCAGGCCGTGGCGGTAGAGGTTGTTGCCGAAATAGCCGATGCGGCGGCGGCCGATGAAGTTCCGCTTCTCCCAGTAGCTCTGCGTGTCGGGATCGAGATGGGGTTGCAGATAGTTGTAGTAGGCCTCGACATTCTTGTCGGCGTCGGCTTCTGCAAAGAAGCGGTGGAACGCGTGGTCGTCGGGCAGATGTTTGACCGCGGTGCGCTTGAGTTTGTTGAGCGCGATGTGCGCGGGGTTGAGATCGACGGCGGTGATCCTGATATCGGCGGCTGTCAGGTAACTCAGGATGTTGCAACCGCCGGATGCGATCGCAATCAGATGCTCGCCGTCTTTCAGGTCCATCGCCTTGAGATCGACGATCGGGTCTTCCCAGATCTGCGGATAAACGAGGCCAGAAAATGCCAGCGTGAAGAGACGTTCCTGGACGCCCCGGCCGGATGTCGCGCTATGGCGGTGGACAGCTTTCCGAAGACGTTGCTGGCGCTCTTTGCGCGACGGTTTCCTGTTGCCGCTCGAAAGCGTAGCCGGGGTCGCGTCCATGGTTCTCCCATCCGAGACGTCATCGGCGATCGGGGCAGACAAGCGGCCGCTTGGCGCGCACGATCTGATCGACAGACAGCCAAAGGGCTGTCAACACGATGACACTGATCCGTTATCGATTGACCGCGTGCACTTAACCCTGCCGACGAGGAACATCAAGAATGCTCGATGCCGCGCCGGGGGAGATCTTCGACTGGTTGATCGCGTTGACGCGAGAGAACGCGCATCTTATCGCGCCTGCCGTCTTCCTGATGGGGCTTGGTGAAAGCCTTGTCTTCGTCTCGTTTTTTATCCCGTCGACCGTGCTGTTCCTCGGCATTGGTGCAGCGCACAGCGCGGCGGGCGGCTCGTTCCTTTCGATCTGGGTCGCAGCCGCGATCGGGGCGACGCTCGGCGACCTGATCTCATTCGCCGTCGGCCGTTACTTCAAGGAGAGCCTGCCAAAGATCTGGCCGTTCCGCACCAACCCGCAGGTGCTCGAACAGAGCGAGGCGATGTTCCGCAACTGGGGCGCGCTGTCGATCATCGCGAGCAAGTTTCTGGGCGCGATCCGCCCGGTTGTTCCGGTCGCAGCGGGCGTCCTGCATATGCCTTGGACGGTGTTTGCACCAGCGAGCCTCGTATCGTCGCTCATCTGGTCGGGCGCGTTTCTCGGACCCGGCTTTGCGCCGCGTCTCTTTGGCGGTCTCTGGTAGCTGCGATGTTCAGGAGACTCTGGCGGACAGACCGATGACCAAGATGCACCTCGCGCAGTTCCTCGTGCACGGGCCGACGCACCACAGCCTCGCGATGTGGCGCCATCCCGAGACAACAGTCCGTGGCCTCGAGTGGGCGCGGCCAAAGCTTTATCAGGACATCGCGCGGACCTGCGAGCGCGGCCTGTTCGACATGGTCTTTTTCGCCGACCTCAACTACATCGCCGACACCTTCTCAGGTTCGCTCGGCCCCTCGCTCCGGAACGCGACGCAGGCCCCGGAACACGATCCGATCCCGTTGCTCTCCTGGATGGGTGCAGCCACCGACCGCATCGGCCTCGCGTCGACGTTTTCTGTGAGCCATCATCATCCGTTTTATGCAGCCCGCCTCTGGGCGACGCTCGATCACCTCACCGACGGCCGCGCCGGCTGGAACGTCGTCTCATCGCTCAACGCGAACCAGGCGGCCAACCACGGCGAAGATCGCGCCGACAGCACAACGCGCTACGCGCGCGCCGAAGAATTCATGGAGGTCTGCAAGAAGCTCTGGGCGAGCTGGGATGGCGACGCACTCGTGATGGACCGCGATGCGCCGATGTTTGCCGATCCCGACAAAGTCCACCGCGTTGAGCATGAGGGCGACTTCTTCAAGTCCCGCGGGCCACTCAATGTTGTCCCCTCGCCGCAGCAAGGGCCCGCCATCCTGCAAGCCGGTGTCTCTCCCGCCGGACGCGATTTCGCAGCACGCCACGCCGATGCGATCTTCGCGATCCAGCCGGTGCCAAAGCACGCGAAGGCCTACCGCGACGATGTTCGCGCGCGCGTCGCAGGCTTCGGCCGCGCGCCTGATGCGTGCAAGGTGATGTTCGGGATGCAGCCGATCCTCGGCGATACCGATGCTGAAGCCCGCGAGCGCCAAGCGTTCCACAACAGCCTCGTGACGGCAGAAGGCGGGCTCGCGATCCTTTCTGCCCACCTCGACTTCGACCTTGGGACACTCGACCTCGACAAGCCGTTGATCGACTACGAAGAGCCGAAGCTTGACCGGATGCGGCCGCGCGCAGTGCACGAGGACGGCACGGCGATGACCGTCCGCGAGGTCGCCCGGCGCCACGGAGAAAGTGTGACGCTGCCGCAGTTCGTCGGCACACCTCGGGCGATCGCCGATCGCATGTGCGCGTTCATGGACGAAGTCGGCGGCGATGGGTTCATGCTGTCGGCCATCACGCTGCCGGGCGCGATCGAAGCGTTCGTCGATCGCGTCGTGCCGCTTCTGCAGGAGCGCGGCCGGTTCCGCTCGGCTTACAGCGGCGAGACCTTGCGCGACGTCTTAAACGAAACCTGACCGCCAGGCCTGTTACTTCGGCTGATAGCGCCTTGCGATGACTGGGAAGTAAGCCTCGCCATCACCCGCTGAAATCGCGCGGTCAAACAGATCAGCGACCCCGCGGGCCTGACCGAGATCGATTCCCGCCTGTTCGGCCAGGTCGATCGCGTAGGCGAGATCCTTCTTCGCGTAGGCGACCGAGAACGCGCGTTCTGGATAGTCGTTGCGGAGCATCGCCTTGCGGCCGTGATTGCGCAACGCGAAGCTGTCGGCCGATCCTTTCTCGAGCGCGTCGAACAGGGCTTCGCCGGCAAGGCCGTGCGCCTCAGCCGTCGCCAGCGCTTCGCTGAGCGCGGCGACCGTCTGGAACAAGACCATGTTGTTGAGCTGCTTCACGATCTGGCCCGCGCCTACATCGCCGCAGTGCGCGATCTCTTCGGCAAAGCAAAGGATCGGCTGCTCGACACGACGCAGCACCTCTTCAGGTCCGCCGAATAGGACGACGAGTGTCCCGGCCTCGGCGGCCGCCCGCGTTCGCGTGATCGGCGCATCGACGAACGCGGCGTTGCGCGCTGCGAAGTCGATCGCAAGTTGGCGGGTGAGGTCGACGGGCGATGTGCCATGATCGACGACGACCTGGCCCTCACGCACCGCTGAGAGCACGCCGCCTGCGCCGCGGCAGACGGTGTCGAGCGCTTCGCCGCTCGGCAGGCAGAGGTGGATGGCATCAACGCCCGCGACAAGATCAGCAACGCACTCAGCAACGCTCCATCCTGCCGCCACAGCCCGCGCACGCGTCGCATCGCTCACATCAAAGCAAACAGCCTCAGCCACGCCAGCCGCGTCCGCCTTCGCCGCGATGTGGCCGAACATCGGCCAGCCCATCGTCCCGAGCCCAATGAAGCCAACGCGCTGGTTCTGAGCCACGGCGCTTGTCCTTCCCGTTTACCTTGCCAATCGCACGTCAGTCATGCGCGCGACAGCCGACGGAAGACAAGCACACCGCTCTTGCCGTATGCCAAGGGCTGGACGCCGCTACCGGCAAGAGCGGCAAGAGAGAGAAGTTGCAGGGACCGAGAGTCGATGAAGCTCGCAGGCGAACGTTTGCTCAATGGCGGCCGGGACGAGGTTTGGGCGAAACTCAATGACCCGGAGGTCCTCAAGCGCTGCATCCCGGGTTGCGAGTCGCTTGAGCAGACCTCGCCCACCGATCTGAAAGCGACGGTCGCTCTTAAGATCGGCCCGATGAACGCGCGCTTTAACGGTGACGTGACGCTGAAGGATCTGAACCCGCCGGAGAGCTATCGCATCGAGGGCAGTGGCACCGGCGGTGCGGTCGGTCGCGCAACCGGCGGCGCGAATGTGCTGCTCGCCGAGGACGGTCTCGGCACGAAACTCACCTACGACGTTGACGCAAACGTCTCGGGCAAAATAGCGCAGCTCGGCCAGAGACTTATCGACTCAACTGCGAAATCACTCGCAAACAAGTTCTTCGACGCGTTCGCCGCCGAGTTCGAAGCACCAGATGCCGCCCAGCAATTAAGCGGCGAGACAGGGCCTGCCGCTGGCGGCAAGGACCAGGCCGCGCCCGTCCACACGCCACCATCGGGCGATTCGTCCCGTTGGCTTTGGTATATGGCGGGTGCGATCGCACTTGCGCTCGGCGCCACGCTCATTGTTCAATTGTCGTTGGGATCTTAAAGCGCACGGCCGGTCACCCGCCGGCAAAGATGCGTGCGCCCGCATAACCGGAGGAAACGGTGCCTGAAATCACTGTCACGGTGAACGGCAAGGCCGTCACGAAGACCGTCGATGCGAACACGCTGTTGGTCGACTTCCTGAGGAACGACCTCGCGCTCACCGGCACGCACGTCGGTTGCGACACCAGTCAGTGCGGCGCCTGCGTCGTCCACATGAATGGCCGCTCGGTGAAAGCGTGCACCGCTTTCGCCGCCCAGGCCGATGGTCAACAGGTCACCACGATCGAGGGCCTCGCCGACGGCACCGAGCTGCATCCGGTGCAGGCCGCGTTCAAGGAGGCGCACGGCCTTCAGTGCGGCTTCTGCACGCCCGGCATGGTGATGTCGGCCGTTGATCTGCTCGCGACCAACCCAAGTCCGACCGAAGACGAGATCCGGTCCTGGCTCAAAGGCAACATCTGCCGCTGCACCGGCTACCACAACATCGTCAAAGCCATTCAGATGGCCGCGAACGAAATGTCACAGAAGGCTGCCGCTGAGTAGGCGAATGTCGCAGGCTGAACATGACGGGCAGCCCCGAGGGCTGCCGCGCGACCGCGACACGTCACGACAATAGGATTGGGAGGGACGCATGTCCGATACAGGTATTGGCTCAGCCGTGAAGCGGCGCGAGGATTTTCGGTTTCTGAAGGGCATCGGTAAATACACCGACGACATCAACCAGCCGAACCAGACGTACTGCTACTTCCTGCGTTCGCCACTGGCCCACGCGACAATCAACAGCATCGACACGTCCGCCGCTGAGCGCGCCGAAGGTGTGGTTGCAGTCTTCACCGGCGAGCACTTTACCGAAGTCGGCGGCATCCCGTGCGGTTGGCTGGTCACCGGCAAAGACGAAAAACCAATGGTCGAGCCGCGCCACCCGATCCTGGCGCACGGAAAGGTCCGCCACGTTGGCGACCCGATCGTCGCGGTGATCGCAGAAAGCCTGCAGCAGGCGAAGGACGCAGCCGACAAGATCAACATCGACTACGGCGAACTGCCAGCCGTCGTCGACATGAAGAAGGCGCTCGAAGGCGGCGGCACCGCCGTCCACGACGAAGCCGCCGACAACATGTGTTTTGACTGGGAACTCGGCGACAAAGCCGCCGTCGATGAGGCCTTCGCCAAGGCGCACCACGTCACGAAGCTTGACCTCGTCAACAACCGCCTCGTCCCGAACGCGATGGAGCCGCGCGCGGCCATCGGCGTCTACGACATGGCGACCGAGGACTACACGCTCGTCACCACAAGCCAGAACCCACACGTCATCCGCTTGCTCATGGGCGCGTTCGTGCTCGGCATTCCGGAGCACAAGCTCCGCGTCTGGGCCCCTGACGTCGGCGGCGGCTTCGGCTCGAAGATCTATCACTACGCCGAAGAAGCGTTCGTCACCTGGGGCGCGAAACAAATTGGCCGTCCGATCAAATGGGTTGCCGAACGCTCTGAAAGCTTCCTCACTGACGCGCACGGCCGCGACCACGTTAGCCACGTCGAAATGGCGTTTGACGAAAACGGCAAGGCGCTCGCGCTGAAGACGGACACGCTTGCCAACATGGGCGCGTACCTCTCGACCTTCGCGCCCTGCATTCCGACCTGGCTGCACGGCACGCTGCTCGCCGGCCAGTACACGACGCCTGCGATCCACTGCAACGTGAAGGCAATCTTCACGAACACGACCCCGGTCGACGCCTATCGCGGCGCGGGCCGTCCGGAAGCGACCTATCTGCTTGAGCGGATCATGTCGAAGGCGGCTGCCGAGATGGGCATCGGCCAGGAAGAAATCCGCCGCCGTAACTTCATCAAGCCGGACCAGTTCCCCTACCAAACGCCGGTTGCCGTCGTGTACGACACGGGCGACTACGACGCTTCGATGGACAAGGCGCTTGAGCTTGCTGACTACGCCGGCTTCGGTGCGCGCAAGTCAAAGTCGGCGGCTGAAGGCAAACTGCGGGGCGTCGGTTTCGCAAGCTACATTGAGGCCTGCGGCATTGCGCCGTCGAGCCTGGTGGGTTCGCTCGGGGCCCGCGCAGGCCTCTACGAAGCCGCGACCGTCCGCGTGAACCCAACCGGGTCAGTCTCCGTCATGACCGGCTCACACAGCCATGGTCAGGGCCACGCGACGACATTCGCGCAGGTCGTCGCCGACAAGCTCGGCATCCCGATGGATCAGGTTGAAATCGTCCACGGCGACACCGACAAGGTCCCATTCGGCATGGGCACCTACGGCTCGCGTTCGCTCGCCGTCGGCGGCTCGGCGCTTGTGAACGCGCTCAACAAAATCATCGATAAGGGCAAAACGATCGCCGCTCACCTGATGGAAGCGTCAGAGGGCGACATCGAGTTCGTCGACGGCACCTATAAGGTGAAGGGCACGGATAAAGAGAAAACGTTCGGCGAGATCGCACTGACGGCCTACGTGCCGCACCAGTACCCGATCGAGCAGATCGAGCCCGGTCTTGAAGAAACGGCCTTCTACGACCCGAAGAACTTTACCTACCCGGCCGGCACCTACATCTGCGAAGTCGAAATCGATCCGGCGACGGGTCAGACACGGATCGACAAGTTCGTGGCCGCCGATGACTTCGGCAACGTGGTGAACCCAATGATCGTCGAGGGCCAGGTCCACGGCGGCCTCGTCCAGGGCATCGGCCAGGCCATGCTTGAATTCGCGGCCTATGACGAGAACGGTCAGCTCCAGACCGGCTCGTTCATGGACTACACGATGCCGCGCGCCGACGATGTGCCGTCGTTTGACGTCACGACGACGGTCACGCCCTGCACGCACAATCCGCTTGGCGTGAAAGGGTGCGGCGAGGCCGGTGCGATCGGTGCGCCGCCAGCCGTGATCAACGCGATTTGCGATGCGCTCAGCGCGTACGGCGTTGACCACATCGACATGCCGGCGACGCCAGAGAAGATCTGGCGGGCCATCAACGCCGGCGAAAAGCCGATGGCTGCCGAGTAAGTCAAAGTACGATCGCCGGGAGCGCGGCCTACCCCCGCTCCCGGCGCCCCAACAAAGCGCGCATCAGACGAACGCCCGAGGAAACAGACCCCATGCACGGTTTCGAATACGCAAAACCCGGCTCGCTGACCGACGTCGGCACCCTCATTAACGACGAAGCCGTCTTCCTCGCAGGTGGTCAGACGCTGATCCCGACGCTCAAGCAGCGCCTTGCGAGCCCGCGCACCGTCCTCGACCTGTCGGGTGTCAGCGAGCTGCGCGGCATTCACGTCCAGGACGGCGCGGTGGGCATCGGCGCGATGACGACGCACGACGAGGTTGCAAACTCATCTGAGGTCCAGTCGGCAGTCCCCGCGCTCGCAAAACTTGCAGGCGGCATCGGCGACCCTCAGGTCCGCAACCGCGGCACGATCGGCGGATCGATCGCCAACAATGACCCGGCTGCGGACTATCCGGCCGCAATGCTGGCGCTCGGCGCAATCATTATGACGAATAAGCGCCAGATCAGCGCTGACGAGTTTTTCACCGGCATGTTCTCGACCGCGCTTGAGCCTGGCGAGTTGATCACCTCGATCGGCATTCCGGTGCCAGATCAGGCGGCGTACGCGAAGTATGAGCAGCGCGCGTCACGCTATGCCCTTGTCGGCGTCTTCGTTGCAAAGACCGGCGGCAACGTCCGCGTCGCCGTCACCGGCACTGGAAGCGATGGCGTGTTCCGTTCAGCCGAGTTGGAGCAGGCGCTGTCGGCGAACTTCACCGCCGATGCAGCCAAGGGCGCGAAGCTCGATGCCGGCAACATGATGGGCGACCTGCACGGCTCAGCAGAATACCGCGCCGCAATGGTCCCGGTCATGGCCGCCCGCGCCGTCGAAGCCGCCGCGTAAGACGGAACCCTCCCTGCTCGGGTGCTTTGAAACGAACGCGAAAGGTCGGCGCAACATGGTTGCAGCCGGCCTTTTTTGTGCCCGGTCCCGCTCTGGTAATATCCCTACCGAGGACGCGTTGCGGCGTGTGTCTAGCCATCGCCGTCGACTAGTGATTGCTGCCAAGCCAATAGCCGACCAACGCTCTCAGCGACCGAAACACTAAGGAACCCCTTGAGCTGCCGCCCGCCTCAAACCGCAGCGACCAAGGGCGCAACGCGCCCCGGCGCAAGCGCCGCCCCCGCGGAGGGCCAGGCCGTCAGGCCGGTACGGCACGTGAGCGCAAACCCGCGCGTCAAGTGAAGCGGGCTGTCATGTGAAATTGGCCCCGCCACAAACCGCAGCGACCAAGGGCGCAACGCGCCCCGGCGCAAGCGACGCCCCCGCGGAGGGCCAGGCCGTCAGGCCGGTACGGCCCCGCGAGCGCAAACCCACGCATCAAGTGAAGCGGGCTGTTATGTGAGATTGGCCCCGCCACAAACCGCAGCCACCAAGGGCACAACGCGGCCCGGCGCAAGCGCCGCCCCCGCGGAGGGCCAGGCCGTCAGGCCGGTACGGCCCGTGAGCGCAAACCCACGCATCAAGTGAAGCGGACTGTTATGTGAAATTGTGCCCGCCGCGAACCGCAGCCACCAAGGGCGCAACGCGCCCCAGCGCAAGCGCTGCCCCCGCGGAGGGCCAGGCCGTCAGGCCGGTACGGCCCGGGAGCGCAAACCCACGCGTGAAGTGAAGCGGGCTGTTATGTGAGATTGGCCCCGCCACAAACCG
>JBCBIY010000029.1:0-14874 GCA_038523925.1 Pseudomonadota bacterium
CAACCAAGTTTGCGCAGGTTGGACCAAAAAAGAGCGCGCGCCGCCACACCCACCGAGCCCACGGCAGCCACCTCGTAGCCCCGCCAAGAACAGAGCGAGGCGCACGAAGCTGGCCTTCAGGCCAGCGTAGCGCGCCACAGCAAGTGGCGGTCGGACTCGTGTGCCAACAGGGCTGCTGCCTTGTTGGACCAAAAAAGTGCGCGCGCGGCGACACCCACCGAGCCCACGGCAGCCACGTACTAGCCCCACGAAGACCAGAGCGAGGCGCACGAAGCTGGCATCGCCAGCGTAGCGCGCCGCAGCGGATGGCTTTAGCGGACTCGTGTGCCAACCAAGCTTGCGCAGGTTGGACCGAAGAACAGAGCGAGGCGCACGGAGCTGGCCACGGGCCAGCGTAGCGCGCCGCAGCGAGTGTCGGCCGGACCCGTGTGCCAACAGGGCTGTTGCCCTGTTGGACCAAAAAAGAGAGCGCGCCGCAGCGCGCGGCGGTCGGACTCGTGTGCCAGCCAAGCCTGCGCAGGTTGGACCAACAAAAACCCCGGCAAACCTAACTACGAAGCGGCGGCTCGGCCGAAGACGGCACGGGGCATGCGGAAGGGGAGGAGAACCTTGACCCAGTTGGACTTGAAGCGCTGCAGCGAGAGGCTTTCGTGGACGGCCTCGCAGCGCTCGCCGAGCACATGCGTGTCGAGCACGGTGCGCGCATAAAAGGGTGTGTCCTCCATCGTGCGCACGACGCGGGCGTTGCGGTTGTCTGCCTGCGTCTGCCGCTCGACTTGCCACAGCGTCGTCGGAAGACGCACAGCGGGCGGCGGCGTGAACGCTTCGACATCGCCTTTGCCGTCGAACTTGAGCGCAAGCGACATCCGCTCGCCGTCCATCCGCGTGACGTCATAGAGGACGGCGGCTCCAGACTTGAGAGACGCGCGCGACCAGTCCCATTTGACGAACGAATCTTCGAGCGGGATCTCGCCGTCGTTGGTGTCGAAGTAGCCTTTGCCCGACCAATTGAGCGCCGGCGCGTCGAGCGCGACTTCAACGCGCGCCGATGGCGCAATCGGCCACCAGCGGTGATGGCCATCGCCGTCCAGTGCAAAGATCTGGCGCGTGACGGCGTCGGGCACCACGCGCACCTTGCCCTTGATCGGCAATGGTACCGGCGCGCTGATCTCGTTGATGTCGATGACGAGTTCGTTGCCGTCCCACGAAAGCGCGCTTGGGCCGACGCGGAGGTTTTGTTCGTCGACTTCGACGGTGCCTTTGCGCCGTTCGGTCATCGACCAGCGATTGCTTGACCAGCGCTTCGGCCCGCCGGGGCCATAGAGCGCGACGTTGATTGCGGAGTGATCAACGGGGTCCTTGCGGCCCGACCACGCGTAGTACGGCGAGAAGACCGAGCCGATGAAGGCAATGATTGTCAGCCCGTACTTCCCGTCGTCGCTGATGGCGTCGCAATACCACCAGGCATAGCCGCCCGCCGTGACCGCGATGTCGAAGCGAGGTCCGACATGAGCCTCGTTGCCGCCAATCGGCCAGACAGCGCCGCCATAGGCATCCCGGGTCCCGGGTGGACGCTGCCGCCCGCCAGGTACACGTTCGACAACCGGCTCTTCGCCCCGCGCCTCAGGAACGACGCCCGCCATCCGTGCGACGCCATTCCGTAAAGCGCGCCGCCGCTGCCGGGGAACTTCGCCGCGAAGGCCTGCGGTGTCGTCACTTGCGTTTCCACGCTCTGACTTTCGAGCATCAGGCCGGAGCGCGCCAGCAGGCGGTGGGTTGCGTCGAGGCATTGGTCGATCTCCGCTTGAGTCAGCGCATTCGGGTGGCCTTCTGGCAGGTCACCGGTGGCAGGCGCGTTGATGAGAAGGAAAAGGCGTTCGCGTTCTTCATCGCCCGGCGTCGTGGCGCGGGCGTCGGACGCGGTCTCGGCGCCGCCGCGGTCCTGAGCGCAGACGTAGACGGTTGGCGACAGTGGCAGGCGGCCGGCTTTGAAGATCCGGTTGAACTCTGAGCGGTAAGCGTCTGAGAAGAAGACGTTGTGGTGGCTGAGCGGGAAGCCGTCAGCGTGCGCGATGGTCGAAATCGTAAGCGCCGACAGCGACCGGCGGGCGCGCGGGATGGCATGCGGCGTCCGGCTGGCCCCCGGATCAATCAGGCCGTCGAGCGCGCTGACGTCGCCATTGTAGACGACGGCCTGCGCGCCAATGCGTTGCCCGTCTGCGAGCGTAACCGCAGTGGCCGCGCCGTTTGCATGGTCGATGCGGGAGACGCGTGCGTCGTAGCGGATGTCGACGCCGACGGATTTTGCGTGCGCAGCAAGGGCGGCCGCGATCTGTTTCAGGCCGCCAGGGACCAACCAGACGCCGCACTGTTCGACGTGCGCGACCAGCATGAGCGTTGCGGGCGCTGAGAACGGCGATGATCCGCAGTACGTGGCGTAACGCGCAAACAGCTGGCGCAGGCGCGGGTCGGGGAAGTAGCGGCCGAGGTCGCCCCAAAGCGTGGCGAAGGGCTGGATGCGGCTGAGCCCCATCGGATTGCGGGCTGCGACCCGCGCGACAAGGCCCGGCAGGGATGGACGTTCGGCCTCCATGAAAGTGGGCGCAAGCGTGTCGTAGATGGCTTCCGCGCGCTTCAGGAAGCGTTCGAAGCCTTTGGCGTTTGCGGCGCCAGCGAAGCGGCCGATCGCGTCAATGCTGCGCTGCTGGTCGGCAAAAAGATCGAGGTGGGCGCGCGGATCGCGCGGCTTGCCGTCTGCGCCCGCATCCCAGGCATGGCGGGCGAGGACTTCTGCGCGCTCGAGCGCGACGGCTGAGCCGAAGTTGCCGCCGGTGTCGGCAAACAGCGCATCGAAGACCCACCGCATCGTGAGCACGGTCGGCCCGCAGTCGATGTGCCGGCCCTCGACGGATTGTGTGCGGAGCTTGCCGCCAGGCCCGTCGGCGGCTTCGAGAACCGTGACGGAAAACCCTTCGGCCGCAAGCCGAATGGCCGATGCGAGGCCGGCAATACCAGAGCCGATAACGATGATGCGCTTCGCAGCCAACCCCGGCGATCCTTCACACTCCCCGGCGCGCAGCCATGCGGGGAATTGATTACCCGGCCACAGAATGTCAATAATGTCTGACAGTCAATGGCGTCAACAAATGAGGACGCGCGGTTGAAGCGAGATCTGAAGGCAGAGATCGAGCGCGATCTTGAGCTGGCCCTGGCGGGGCCGCTGCAGGCGCCGTGCCCGCCGCGTCTGGCGGATGCGACGCGTCATGCAGTGCTTGGCGGCGGATCGCGCGTGCGCCCGCTCGTCTGTCTCGGTGTGTTCCAGGCGGCTGCAACCCATACCGGCGATGGCGACTTGGCACGCGCGGCTGCAACGGCGCTTGAGCTGTTGCATTGCGCGTCCCTGGTCCACGACGATCTGCCGTGTTTCGACGATGCGGATCTGCGCCGCGGAAAGCCGACGTGCCACGTGGTGCATGGCGAGCCGCTGGCCGTGCTAGCGGGCGACGGCCTCATTGTACTTGCGCTGCAAAGTCTTGCGCGCGTCGCATTCCAGTGCGGGCCTGATGGTGCGCGCGTGTTTGACGTGGTCTCGGGCGCCGTCGCGCCGCCGCATGGGATCGTCGCCGGTCAGGCCTGGGAGAGCGAGGTCGACGTTGATCTCGCCGCCTACCACCGGGCGAAGACAGGTGCGCTGTTCGTGGCGGCCGCAGAGGCGGGCGCGATCGCGGCTGGCAGTGATGATCCGCGCTGGGCCAAGTTCGGCGCGCGGTTGGGCGAGGCCTATCAGGTCGCAGATGACCTCAAAGACCGGCTCCTAGACGCCGCAGCGCTCGGCAAGGATGCCGGCCAGGATGCGCGTCATGACCGCCCGAACGCCGTTGCCGACTTTGGCATTGAGGGCGCGCAGATCCGTTTGAAGACCATCCTCGCAGACGCCATTGCGCTCGCCGGCCGCGACGAGCCGGGCAAGCCGCTTGTCGCCCTCGTCCAAGCGCTCGCCGCCAAGGTGATGCCGCGCGAGATGCTGCCGATCACATCTGAAACGGCCCCCTCAGCCGAAGGCCACGCCCATGCAAGACGTCACAGCAGCCCAGCCAAGGCTTGCCGCGAACCCGACGGCCGAGAGCCGGGCCACACCGCAGCGCCCGGCGCCAAGGCCGTCTCTCTCTGAGCGCTGGGTTTTCCTCCGCAACCGGCTGTTGCGGTCGGCGCGCTTTCAGCGGTTTGCGAGCGCGTTCCCGCTGACCCGGCCGGTCGCGACGGCCCGTGCGCAGGAGGTTTTCGATCTCTGCGCGGGCTTCGTCTATTCGCAGATCCTCTCCGCGCACGTCTCGCTCGGTTTGCTTGATGTGCTGGCGGACGACGCGCGCACGTTCGATGAGCTTGCGGCGCTGACCGGGCTCGACGATGAGGCCGCGCGCTGCCTCTTGAACGGCGGCGTTGCGATCAAGCTGCTGGAGCGGCTCCCGGGCGACCGGTTTACGCTTGGCGCGCGCGGGGCCGCGCTTTCGTGCAACGCCGCGGCGCTCGCAATGGTCCGCCATCACGCGCTTCTCTACGATGACCTGCGTGATCCGCTCGCGCTGCTGTCAGGCGAATCGCAGGCGACGCGGCTCGCGACATACTGGGGTTATGCGGCGAATGATGAGGCTGCGAAGCTGAGCCCTGACCAGACCGCCGGCTACACCGAGTTGATGGCGGATACGCAGCCGATGGTGGCTGAAGAAGTCATCGCCGCCTACGACCTCACCCAGCATGCGTGCCTGATGGATGTCGGCGGCGGCAACGGCGCGTTTGTTCGCGCCGCCGCGGGCGCTGCGCCCGACCTGCAGCTCCTCGTTTTCGATCTTCCGAGCGTCGCGGCGCAGGCGCGTGACAAGCTCAAAGCTGCAGGTCTTGGCCACCGCGCACGGGCGCTTGGCGGCAGCTTCTTTGATGACCCGCTGCCGCGCGACGCCGATGCGATTTCGCTCGTGCGCATTTTGCTCGACCACGACGACGCCCACGCTCTTCGCATCCTGCAAGCCTGCCATGCGGCATTACCGCCCGGTGGCACGCTTCTGATCGCAGAACAGATGGCGGAGACCCGCGGCGCAGAGGCGATGGGTGACGCCTACTTCGGCTTCTATCTCTTCGCGATGGGCAAAGGCCGGCCGAGAACTTCAGAGCGGTTACAGCAACTTGTCCGCGAGGCCGGTTTCGATGCCGTGCGCCAGCAGCGCACCAATCGTCCGATGCTCACCGGTCTCCTCGTCGCGCGTAAGGCTGCCTAGACGAACGCCATCAGAGTAAGTGCATTGATTGCTTGACAGTCATTTCCGTCAATCTAGATTGACAGATGCCTGTACGGGCCAGGTCCCGATGCGCTGTTGCATCGGATGACGGGCCCAAAACCTGAGGGAAAGCCAACGGATGGACGCGAAAGCTGTCACATTCGTCGAGCCTGAGCGCATCGAGCTGCGCAGCCTTTCCCTTTGCAAACCTGGTCCTGAAGACATCGCAGTCGACGTTGCTTGGAGCGGCATTAGCGCCGGAACCGAGCGCCTGCTTTGGTCCGGGCGCATGCCGCAGTTCCCCGGCATGGGGTATCCGCTTGTGCCCGGCTACGAGTCGGTTGGCCGCGTGACGGCAGCGGGCGCCGATAGCGGCGTTGCCGAGGGCAGCATGGTCTTCGTGCCCGGCGCCACGTGTTTCCCGGATGCCCGTTGCCTCTTCGGCGGGACGGCGTCGCGCCTCATCACGCGCGCTGACCGCGTGGCGCTTGTGCCTGACGCGATCGGCTCCGATGCGACGTTGCTTGCGTTGGCGGCAACGGCCGCGCGCGCACTTGCCCGCGCAGACCATGACCCATCAACGCCGCTTCTGATCATCGGTCACGGCGCGCTTGGCCGGCTGACGGCCCGTCTCGCGATCCACGCCGGCTGTTCCGATGTGACGGTCTGGGAGCGGTCTGAGCTGCGCTCCGACGGCGCGCGGGGCTACGCCGTTGCGCAGGAAGCCGAAGACACACGGACCGACTACCGGACCGCCATCGATGTCTCGGGCGATGTCGCCGTGATCGACACCATGATCAGCCGCATGGCGCGCGGCGGCCGACTCGTGCTCGCGGGCTTCTACTCCGAGCGCGTCGCCTTTGCGTTCCCGCCAGCCTTCATGAAGGAGGTTGAGGTGCGGATCTCGTCTGAATGGCAGCGCACCGATCTCAACGCTGCCACATCTGCAATCGCCGCCGACCCCGAACTGGTCAGCGGTCTCGTCTCTCATCGCTACGACGCCGAAGACGCAGAAGCCGCCTATGCGACGGCCTTCAGCGATCCGTCGTGCCTGAAAATGATCATCGAATGGGAACGCCTATCATGAGTTCGTCCATCGAAGATTTCATCGCGCCGACTGAGGGTCAGCCAGACCATCACGACCGCCTTCGCGAGGAGGCTGCGATCGAACCTGATCCCATCGCCACCGGCGAGGTGACGAAGGAAACGCAGATCATCGCGATCTACGGCAAGGGCGGGATCGGCAAGTCGTTCACGCTCGCAAACCTCTCGTACATGATGGCGCAGCAGGGCAAGAAGGTCCTGTTGATTGGCTGCGATCCGAAGTCGGATACGACATCGCTTCTGTTCGGCGGCAAGGCCTGCCCGACGATCCTCGAGACCTCGACGGCGAAGAAAGCGGCCGGCGAAGAAGTCCAGATCGGCGACGTTTGTTTCAAGCGGGACGGTGTCTACGCAATGGAGCTCGGCGGGCCCGAGGTCGGCCGCGGGTGCGGCGGCCGCGGCATCATCCACGGCTTTGAATTGCTCGAGAAGCTCGGCTTCCACGACTGGGATTTCGACTACGTTCTGCTCGACTTTCTGGGCGACGTTGTCTGCGGCGGCTTCGGCCTGCCGATCGCCCGCGACATGTGCCAGAAGGTGATCATCGTCGGGTCAAACGACCTGCAGTCGCTCTATGTTGCAAACAACGTTTGCTCGGCTGTCGAGTATTTCCGCAAGCTCGGCGGCAACGTCGGCGTCGCGGGACTGATGATCAACAAGGATGACGGGACCGGCGAGGCGCAGGCCTTCGCGGACGCAGTCGATGTCCCGGTGCTCTGTGCGATCCCGGCTGACGAAGACATCCGGCGGAAGTCGGCGAACTATCAGATCGTCGGTATCCCGGACACGCAATGGGGCCCGCTGTTCGAAGAGCTCGCGATCAACGTCGCCGAAGCTGAGCCGCGCCATCCAAAGCCGCTCAGTCAGGACGGTCTGCTTGAGTTGTTCTCGCCGGAAGAGACCGGCAGCAACTTCGAGCTGACGCCCGCCACACTCGAAGACATGTGTGGCAAGCAAGATCTCACGAAGCCGTCGCTGGAGGTGATCTACGATCATGTCTGACGACACCCTCCATCGGAACCCGCAGGAATTCATCTACGACGGCGCAACCGATGCGCCGGTCGAGGTGGGCCATGTTGCGTTGCCGGAAGAGGTGGTGCCGGCGGGCAAGAGTGCGGAGCCACCGGAAGCCGTCGCGGGCGGCGGCTGTCACGCGGGCGCAGAGCAGATGAAAGCGGCAGCGGCTGTTTCCGCCAATTCCGAAGTGCTCGCGCGCTATGCGGAAGACTATCCGCAAGGCCCTCACGATAAGCCGCAGAGCATGTGCCCGGCGTTCGGTTCGCTGCGTGTCGGGCTGCGCATGAAGCGGACGGCGACGGTGCTCTCAGGCTCCGCCTGCTGCGTCTACGGCCTCACCTTCACATCGCACTTCTATGGCGCACGCCGGCCCGTCGGCTACGTGCCGTTCAACTCAGAATCGCTGGTCTCGGGCAAGCTGTTCGAAGACATCCGCGACGCCGTCTACGAACTGGCCGACCCCGAGCAGTACGACACGATTATCGTCACGAACCTTTGCGTGCCGACCGCATCCGGCGTGCCGCTCAAGCTGCTGCCGGATGAGATCAACGGCGTCCGTATTGTGGGGATCGACGTGCCGGGCTTTGGCGTTCCAACCCACGCGGAAGCAAAAGATGTGTTGGCTGGCGCGATGCTCGCCTATGCGCGCGAAGAAGTCTCGGCTGGGCCGGTGCAGGCGCCGGCGTCGCATGCGGCTGGCGCGGGCGGCGATGGCCGGCCCACGGTGACGCTGCTCGGTGAGATGTTCCCGGCCGATCCCATGGTGATCGACGGGCTCTTAAAGCCACTCGGCCTTGCCGCAGGTCCCGTTGTGCCGACGCGCGAATGGCGCGAGCTTTATGCGGCGCTCGATTGCGCAGCGGTTGCTGCAATCCATCCATTCTACACAGCCTCCGTTCGTGAGTTCGAACGGGCAGGTCGCTCAGTTGTCGGGTCCGCACCTGTTGGCCGTGACGGGACGGCGGACTGGCTCGCGGCCATCGGTGAGGCTTGCGGTATTGCATCCGGCACCGTCGCCGACGCCCAGAACGCAATTCTGCCCGCGATCTCAGGCGCGCTTGCCGGCGCGAAGATCGACGGCCGGATTACGGTTGCGGGCTACGAGGGCTCGGAGCTGCTCGTTGCGCGCCTGCTGATCGAAAGCGGCGCCGAAGTGCCCTACGTCGGCACGGCCTGTCCGAAGACGCCATGGTCGGCACCGGATCTCGCGTGGCTCGAAGCGCGCGGCGTTCACGTCAACTTCCGCGCCTCGCTCGAAGAGGATGTCCAGGCCTTCGAAGCGCTTGCGCCCGACCTCGCCATCGGCACAACGCCGGTCGTGCAGAAGGCGAAAGAGCGCGCGATCCCGTCGCTCTACTTCACCAACCTCATCTCGGCGCGTCCGCTGATGGGTCCCGCCGGTGCCGGTTCGCTTGCGACCGTCGTCAACGCGGCGATTTCCAATCAAGCGCGCTTCGATGACATGCGGGCGTTTTTCGAGGGCGTCGGCACCGACCACGCAACCGGCGTCTGGCAGGGCACGCAAGAGCCCGTGCCGGAGGACCGCCCGAAGTTCAAAGCCAAGTTCGCGCGCCAGCTTGAGAAAGCGCGCAAGCAGGCTGAGGCGGTGGGCACATGACACACGCACCGCTGAGCGAGACGCCGGCTGCGAAGTCACCGCTGATCATCGATCTTGATCGCGCGGGCGGCTATTGGGGCGCCGTCTATGCATTCACGGCGATCAAAGGCCTACAGGTCGTCATCGATGGCCCGGTCGGCTGCGAGAACCTGCCGGTGACTTCGGTGCTGCACTACACCGACGCGCTGCCCCCGCACGAGCTTCCAATCGTGACGACCGGGCTTGGCGAAGAAGAGCTCGGCCGCGATGGCACTGAGGGCGCGATGAAGCGCGCCTGGGGCACGCTCGATCCGGAACTGCCGAGCGTCGTGGTCACTGGGTCGATCGCCGAGATGATCGGCGGTGGCGTGACGCCGGAAGGCACAACGATCAAGCGCTTTCTGCCGCGGACGATCGACGAAGACCAATGGCAGTGCGCCGACCGCGCCTTGAAGTGGCTCTGGACTGAGTTCGGCCCGAAGAAAGTTCCGCCGCCCAAAGTGCGCAAGGACGGTGAGGCGCCGCGCGTCAACATCATCGGCCCGATGTATGGCTGCTTCAACATGCCGTCCGATCTCGCTGAGATCCGCCGGCTCGTCGAAGGCATCGGCTGCGAGATCAACATGGTCCTGCCGCTTGGCAGTCACCTCGCCGATATCGGCCGCCTCGCAAACGCAGACGTCAACATCTGCATGTATCGCGAGTTCGGCCGCGCACTCTGCGAACACATGGAGCGGCCATACCTGCAGGCGCCGATCGGGCTGACAAGTACGACATCGTTCCTGCGCGCGCTCGGCGAACTGACAGGCCTTGACCCCGAACCGTTCATCACGCGCGAGAAGCACACAACGATCAAGCCGCTCTGGGACCTCTGGCGGTCGGTCACGCAGGACTTCTTTGCAACCGCAAGCTTCGGCATTCACGCCGGCGAGACGTATGCCCGCGGCGTCCGGCACTTCCTTGAGGACGACCTCGGTCTGCCGTGCGCCTTCGCGTATGCCCGCGTCGCCGGACGCAAGCCAGACAACCAGGCCGTTCGCGCCGACATTCACGAGAAACGGCCGCTGGTTCTCTTCGGCTCTTACAACGAGCGGATGTACCAGGCCGAAGCCGGCCGCGGCCCTGGCGGCATGTCGGGCGCGTACATCCCGGCTTCGTTCCCTGGCGCCATCATCCGCCGCCATGCCGGCACGCCCTTCATGGGCTACGCCGGCGCGACCTACCTCGTCCAGGAAGTTTGCAACAGCCTGTTCGACGCGCTGTTCCATATCCTGCCGCTGTCGACCGACATGGACGCAGTCGCCGCCACGCCGACGCGCAAGCTGGCAGCGCTCGCTTGGGACGATGATGCGCTGGCGTTGCTTGATCAGATCGTCGAGCGCGAGCCTGTGCTGACGCGGATCTCGGCTGCAAAGACGCTGCGCGATCGCATCGAACATGCTGCCCGCGCGGCCGGCGATGCCGTGGTGACCGCCGCGCACATTGCAGCCGTCGCGCCGCAATCCGTGAAATCTTCCGCATCCGCCGCAGAGCCGCGCGTGGATGCCAAACCGCGGGAGCCAGAGCCCGCATGACCAACACCCAACCCATTAGAAACCGGACCGGCGAAACGGCGGCGCTCATGACGCTCATGGCGCACGCCCGGAACACCGGACGCTCAAGGAGGACTGCCTAATGAGTGATGTCGCATCGAACATCGCGTTCGCGCCCGCTCGGGAAAGCGGACTTTCGACACGCCGGCGCAGCGACGCGCGCGCATTCCAGCGCATGACGTGGCTCGCATTTGCGATCTTCCTGCCGCTCGCGGCGATCGCGCGATTGCTGCCAGCTCGCTGGCGCCCGTTCGCATCGGCCGCTGAGCCCAACAGGTCTTTCATTTCAGATGCCCGCGCTGCGGCGCATCTGACGGTTGCGTTCGCGTTCATGCGCTGAACGAAGACGGCCGGCATCCGGGCTACCGGATCGGCCCTCGCAAACGCGGTGCGTCGCCAGATGCGCTGCTGTTGCAAACCCGGCCGCGGGGGACCCACGCGGTAACGGCCCGCAAGGGCACACTTCGGAGTGAAAACTGAAATGGCAGACAACAACCAGAGCTGGAAGTCCCTGTCGGGACTGACAGATTCGGAAGCGCAGGAGTTCCACTCCTACTTCACGACGTATCTGATCACGTTCACCGCCATCGCGATTGTTGCGCACGTGCTGACCTGGGCCTGGCGGCCTTGGTTCTCGTAAGAGCGCGCAATCTTGACCGGCTCCGCGGGTGCGGCTCTGGCCAACTCCCGCGGCGTGAGAAGACTAGAAGGATAGGAACACCATGTATCCAATGACCTACAAGATGTGGATGCTTTACGATCCGCGTCGCTTCCTGATTGCGCTGTACACCTTCCTCGGTGTGCTCGCGCTTCTGATCCACTTCATCCTGCTATCGACCGAGCGTTACAACTGGCTCGGCGGCGCATCAGCGCCGGCTGAAAGCTCGTCCATCGAGCGTGTCATCCCGGCTCCGACGCACAAGCTTGGCTGATCGGATCTGCTCGAGCGGTCGGCGCGGGGGCTCTCGCTTCCCGTGTCGCCGCTCACGCTGACCCTCGCGATCCTTGCCGCTTTGCACCGCGCATCCGATGCACTGTCGAAGCCAAAGAATTGCAGATCAGCACGCAGCGCTGACAGCCGTCCTTGAACCAGCATGACGCGGGTCCAATCCCCGCATGCCGCCGCCCATAGGGCGGTCTGGCTCAAGGTGTTTCGCATTGCCGTCGCGGCAGAGAGGAACGATCCATGGCCTTGCTCAACTTTGAAAAGAAATACCGTATCCGCGGTGGCACCCTGGTCGGCGGCGACCTGTTCGATTTTTGGATCGGACCGTTCTACATCGGCTTTTTTGGCGTCACGACCGCCTTCTTCGCGCTGCTCGGCACGCTCCTCATTATCTGGGGCGCGGCGTTGGGCGACACCTGGAACATCTGGAAGATTTCGATTAATCCGCCGCCCGCGAAGTATGGCCTCGGCCTTGCGCCGCTGGCAGAAGGCGGGCTCTGGCAGCTCATCACGATCTGCGCGGTTGGCGCGTTCGGCTCGTGGGGTCTGCGCCAGGTCGAGATCAGCCGTAAGCTTGGCATGGGCTATCACGTGCCGATTGCCTACTCGGTCGCCGTGTTTGCCTACGTGTCGCTCGTCATCGTCCGGCCCGTTCTTATGGGCGCTTGGACGCACGGGTTCCCGTACGGCATCTTCACCCACCTCGATTGGGTCTCTTACGTCGGCTACCAGTACGGCAACTTCCATTACAATCCGGCGCACATGGTGGCGATCACGTTCTTCTTCACCACGACGCTCGCACTTGCACTGCACGGTTCGCTTGTCCTCTCGGCGGTGAACCCAAGTGACGGCAAGGAAGTCAAAACGCCGGAGCACGAAGACACCTACTTCCGCGACACCATCGGCTACTCGATCGGCACGCTCGGTATTCACCGGCTGGGTCTGTTCCTGGCGCTGAACGCCGGGCTCTGGAGCGCGATCTGCATCGTGATCAGCGGTCCGATTTGGACGTCGAGCTGGATCGAATGGTGGGACTTCAACTGGCTGGGCACCCCCTGGTGGTCGTTCTAGGGGCGGAGGAAACCAATGTCTGAATATCAAAATCTCTTCACGAAGGTTCAGATCCGCGGGCCGGTTGAGCGTGGCGTGGTCGCCGAAGGCGATTACTGGGAGCGCGGCACCGGTGGCGGGTTCTCAACCCTGCTTGGCAAGATCGGCAACGCACAGCTCGGTCCCGTTTATCTCGGGGTCTACGGCGTCGCCTCGCTGCTGTGCGGCTTCATCGCAATTGAGATCATCGGTCTCAACATGATGGCGCAGGTGAACTGGGACCCGATCCAGTTCGTCCGGCAGTTCAACTATCTGGCCCTCAGCCCGCCGGCTGCGGAGTACGGCCTGTCCATTCCACCGCTGAATGAAGGCGGATGGTGGCTGATGGCCGGCGCGTTTCTAACCGCCTCAATCCTGTTCTGGTGGGCGCGGACCTACTCCCGCGCGATCGAACTGGGCATGGGCACGCATGTCGCCTGGGCCTTCGCCTCGGCCATCTGGCTGTACCTCGTGCTCGGCTTCTTTCGGCCGATCTTGATGGGCGATTGGTCAGAGGCGGTCCCGTTCGGGATCTTCGAGCACCTCAACTGGACCAACAACTTCTCGATCCAGTACGGCAACCTCTTCTACAACCCGTTCCACGCGCTCTCGATCGTGTTCCTCTATGGCTCAGCACTGCTGTTTGCCATGCATGGCGCAACGATCCTCGCAGTCAGCCGCTATGGCGGTGACCGTGAGATTGACCAGATCGTTGACCGCGGTACGGCAAGTGAGCGTGCGGCCCTGTTCTGGCGCTGGACGATGGGCTTCAACGCGTCGATGGAATCCATCCACCGTTGGGCTTGGTGGTTCGCGGTCCTGACGACACTGACCGGCGGCATCGGCATCCTGTTGACCGGCACCGTTGTCGACAACTGGTACGACTGGGCGGTCAAGCACGACTTCGCACCGGAAGGTCAGTGGGAACCGGACTTCTAGGCGCAAACGTCACGCGCATTTGAGCCGGTGGGTTCTGACCTGCCGGCTCGACTTTATGGCCGTGCCGCCACCGTTGCGCCGCACGCCAGCCACCGTCGCCGGTGCTGGAAACCCAAGCCGCGGTTTGCACTTGGCATCCGGTCAAGAAACCCTTAGACGAACGTCGCATCAGCGTGCGGATTGGGAAACCGAAGCGGTCTTAAACCGCGTAACTGTAACGTGAACCCGCAAGCTGCGCGCAACCCGCGCAGGACCTCGTTTTGGAACGATTTCAGAGCGATATGGGTTGAAGCTGGACGGCGGTGTGCCACCAGGCAATTGGCCATCCAAACTGGGAGGTAAGGTTTGAAAACGTTTCTGAAACTTGCGACTGGGCTGATCGCAGTCACCCTCATGAGCGGCGCGGCTATGGCGCAGTCCGGCGGCGACGCGAAGAAGGGCGAACGTGTCTTCAAGAAGTGCACCGCCTGCCACATGGTCGGCGACAAGGCGAAGAACCGCGTTGGCCCGGTCCTGAATGGGATTGTCGGTCGCGCGGCCGGCACGGCAGAAGGCTATCGCTACTCAAAGCTCAATCTCGCCGCTGGTGAAGCCGGTCTCGTTTGGACCGCAGAGAACATCATCGCGTATCTGCCGGACCCGAGCGCTTACCTGAAAACATTCCTCAAAGAGAATGGCGCAGCCGACAAGGCGAAGGGCCGCTCGAAGATGGTCTACAAGCTCAAGAAGGAAGACGAGCGCAAAGACGTCGTCGCCTACCTCGAGACCTTCTCCGAGCCGAAGCCGACCAACTAAGGCATCGGATGAGATGCGCCTGACGCAGGCGCAGACTTACGACCAACCGCGGGCTCACCAGCCCGCGGTTTTTTTGTGCGAGTGTGTGCGCTGTCGCTTTTTTTGCCCAACCGCGCTGCCGCGCGTTGGCGCTTAGAATCCGCGACTAACCGCACCGCGCGATCCGCAGGCCTGACGGCCTGCTCCTTGCGCGATGCTTACGCTCTGGAATTGGTTGCGGCTGCCTTTGTCGTCAGTTGGTGAGGCCGCGCGTGGTCTTTGTTGGCCCGTCTACGCTGCCGCTAGACGGCGCTTAGAATCCGCGACTAACCGCACCGCGCGATCCGCCGGCCTGTCGGCCGGCTCCTTGCGCGCTGCTCACGCCCTGGAAGCGGTAGCGGCTGCCGTTGCCGGCGGCGGGTGGCGCCGCGCGTGTCTTTTGTTGGCCCCTCCCCGCTGCCGCGAGTCGGCGCTCACACTCCGCGACTAACCGCACCGCGCGATCCGCAGGCCTTTCGGCCTGCTCCTTGCGCGCTGCTCACG
>JBCBIY010000030.1:0-11354 GCA_038523925.1 Pseudomonadota bacterium
CCACTGCCGGTACAGGCAGCCCCTACCGATCCCAGAGCGCCAGCAGCGCGCAAGGAGCAGGCCGACAGGCCTGCGGATCGCGTGATGCGGTTAGTCTCGGATTCTGAGCGCCGTCGAGCGGCAGCGTGGACGGGCCAACAAAAGACACGCGCGGCCCCACCCGCTGCCGGCAAAGGCAGCCGCTACCAATTCCAGAGCGCGAGCAGCGCGCAAAGAGCAGGCCCTAAGGCCTGCGGATCGCGCGATGCGCTTAGTCGCGGATTCTAAGCGCCAACCCGCGGCAGCGCGGACGGGCCAAAAAATCCACTAACGGCAGCGCGGTTGGGCCAAAAACTCAGCGGCGCCGTTGGCGGCGGCGCGGCCGGTGGCGAAGGAGGCTTGCAGCAGGTAGCCGCCGGTCGGGGCATCCCAGTCGAGCATTTCGCCGGCGACGAACACGCCCGGGAGCGCCTTCAGCATCAGCGCATCGGTGACCGCGTCGCGGGTGATGCCGCCGGCTGACGAGATCGCGCGGTCGAGGCCCTGCATGGCGACGATCGGCAGAGCGAGGCTCTTGATGATGCGTGCGAGCGTTTCAGCATCCTTCGGCAGGTCGTTTGCCGTGGCTTCACGGAGCAGGCCGATTGCGGCGGGTGACAGGCCGGCGGCTTTGCGCAGCGTGTTGGCGGCGGACTGGCGGGCTGGCGCGCCGGACAGGCGCTGGATGAGGCGTTCGATGGACTGGTCTGGCCTGAGATCGAGGACCAGGCGTGGTGTGCCAGCGGCGGTCTTCAGGCCAGCGCGAAGGTCAGCCGACAACGCATAGACCAGGCCGCCTTCGAGGCCGTCGCGTGTGATGACGGCGTCGCCGCGCACCGTGCGGCCTGCAACGCGTCCTTCGATGGTCTTTAAGGGTTCGCCTGCAAACCGCGTGCGGAAGGTCTCCGACCAATCAAGCCGGACGCCCGCATTCGACGCCGTCAATGGGGCGATGTCGACGCCGGCTCGCTCCAAGATCTGCTGCCACGATCCGTCGCCGCCGAGCCGGGGCCAGCTTGCACCGCCGAGTGCGAGGACGACTGCGTCTGCTGTGACGGACTTTGCGCCATCGGGCGTGTCGAACAGGAGCACTTGGTGGTCCGGCGACCCATCGCCGAAGCCCGTCCAGGTGTGGCGGCGTTCGAGCGCCAGCCCCTGGCTCTCAAGCCGGCGGAGCCACGCGCGCAACAAAGGGGACGCCTTCATATCCGTCGGGAAGATGCGATTGCTTGAGCCGACGAAGGTCTCGATGCCAAGCTCCTCGCACCAGGCGCGCAATGTGCCGGGCGGAAACGCGTCGACGTAGGGCGCCATCCAGAGCGCGCGATCGCCATACGCGTCGAGGAAGCCGGGCAGGGGACGGGTGTGCGTGAGGTTCAAGCCGCCGCGGCCCGCCATCAGAAATTTGCGAGCCGGCGAGGGCATGCGTTCGAAGACGGTGCATCGCGCGCCGCCGGCTAGCACGGTTTCGGCGGCCATCAGTCCTGCGGGGCCGGCACCGACCACCGCAACGTGTGATGTCATGTGGCAAACGTCAGCAGCAGCGCGAGCATCGCGCCGAGGGTCCCGAAGACGGCGACCGCGGTCAGCCAAAGGCTCTTTGATGAGCTTGGCTTGCCGTCCGCGTGATCGTAGTCGTCATCTTCATCGCCAGACCGGCGGCGCCGCCGCCGGTCGGAGGCCGCGGCCCCAATCGCTGACGCGCGCGCCATGTCGTCTGGATCGATATCGAAGCCAGCCATTTCGCGTTACTCCTAGACACAGCATCGGTGTAGGCGGCGACAGGCGGCGCCACGCCCTACCAGTTGCCGGTGTTTTCCATCGACGCCCACGGTTCCTGCTTTGGCTGCGCCTCGCCCTTCTGCAGAAGCTCGATAGAGATGTTGTCCGGTGACCGAATGAAGGCCATGCGGCCATCACGTGGCGGACGGTTGATCGTCACACCGGCGTCTTGCAGCGATTTGCACGTCGCATAGATATCGTCGACCTCGAACGCGAGATGCCCGAAATTGCGGCCACCGTCATACTCTTCCGGGTCCCAATTGTACGTGAGCTCAAGCAGCGGCGCCTTGATTTCGCGCCCGCTCTGCTCGTCTTCGCGCGCGGCCAGAAAGATCAGGGTGAACCGGCCTTGCTCGCTTTCCATGCGCCGGACTTCCGTCATGCCGAACGTGTTGCAGTAAAAATCGAGGCTCTCATCGATGTTGCTGATGCGCACCATGGTGTGAAGGTATCTCAAAGCGCTCTCCTGAGTTGGCGGACGGTGACCTTCCGGGGTGAGCCGCGGAAGTACGCGGCCAACGCCCGCAATACAAGGGCGGAGCGCTGGCGGACGGGCGCGTCAACGATCATGAGCGCCGCGGCGCGCGCGCGCCGTCGCCTGAGTATCCGTCGTCAGCTCATGTGGAAATCATGCAGCCCGCCGGCGGATGCTTTCGCGCCTCGGCGCAAGCGCTTCTAACTGCGGCAAAATTCTAAAGCAGCGCGCGCAATGATCTCGATTTGAGCCTAGCAGTTCCGGTGGACGAAATGCGGAAATGGCGTGGTTATGCCGGCGTCTGACGAGAAACCCCCACGTTGTGTGGATAGTCCTAAAAAGATCGGCATATCAGCGAGCTAGACGCGAATCATCATGTGATTTGTCAGAATTGTTGGCGGCCAGTGCACGCACGGCCGCGGTGGCTGGTGGACCGAGTCAGCCATTTTGTTACGGTCGATCGTGTCCGGTGATTCGAATTCAAGGGGCAGAGCTAGTTAGGCGTTGAGGGCTTACGCCGCAGCTTTGAGTTCGAAGACAACGACACTGTCTCACAGCGTATCCGTGAAATCGTGAAGGGTAACGCACCAGCGGGGTAAAAGGTATGGGGGACTCCAAATATCCAGTCGGAACCGAAGGTTCTGGCTTGATGGAGGGATTCGGAGAGGCTGCCGGCACGGGCATCGGGGGCCCAGACGGTGAACTTTCCAAGAGTGAGCACGAGCGACTGCTGGATGCAGCAGGTCTCGAAGTGTTCGAGATCGCAGGCACAATTAAGTGGTTTGATGCAAGCAAGGGGTACGGATTTATTGTACCCGATAACGGGCTTGAGGACGTGCTCCTGCACGTGACGAGCCTGCGGGCCGGCGGCTATCAGACGGCCTATGAGGGCGCACGCATTCACTGTCAGGTGCTCAAGCGTCCGAAAGGCTTGCAGGCCTTTCAGATCTTGAGCATGGATGAAAGCACCGCGATTCATCCATCGCAGCTTCCGCAGCGCACGCACGTCGTCGTCGAGCCGGAAAGCGACTGGGAACGGGCCATGGTCAAGTGGTTCAACCGAGTTCGCGGGTTCGGCTTCCTGACGCGCGGTGAAGGCACGGAGGACATCTTTGTTCACATGGAAAGCCTCCGCCGCTTCGGTTTCACCGAGCTTCGGCCAGGACAGATCGTCCAGGTCCGGTGGGGCTATGGCAGCAAAGGCTGCATGGCGGCTGAGCTTCGGCCAGACGGGACGACGCAGCTTCCGTCGCAGCACTAAGTTCAATCCCGGCGCTTTGTGCCCGGATGCTATCTTACGGGTCAGCATGAAAATGCTGGCCCGTTTGTCGTTGCTCGGAATGGTGATGCTGAACACCGCCTTCGTCCTGGCGCAGTCGTCCGTCGCGAAGGCTCCGACGGAAACACTCGTCGTGGTCTCGGGCAGTGCGCGCCACACCTTCGAGGTCGAGGTCGCAGAAACGGAAGCGCAGAAAGCGCGCGGTCTGATGTTCCGCACCAGTGTGCCGAAGGGAACCGGCATGTTGTTCCCCCACGATGGCGAGCGTGAGCTCACCATGTGGATGCGCAATACCTACGTGTCGCTCGACATGCTGTTCATTCGGGCGGACGGCACGATCCATCGGATTGCGGCCAACACCGAGCCGATGTCGGAAGACATCATCGCGTCCGAGGGTGCTGTTTCTGCCGTGCTTGAGTTAGGGGCCGGAGAGGCCAAGCGGCTCGGCATCAAGCCTGGCGACCGGGTCAACTTCCGCACCTTCAAGTCGCAATAACGATCGGCGCCAGTAGAAACCGGTTACGACAGCCGCATGTCGATCTTGACGCGCGGGTTCGCCTACGGCACATCCGCCGCACCGTCGGGGCATAGCTCAGCCTGGTAGAGCGCCTGCTTTGGGAGCAGGATGTCGGGAGTTCGAATCCCCCTGCCCCGACCATCACTTTCCGGTCGCATGACGGAGCCTTTGCCGCGGTATTGACGTTTCAGTCCTGTGGCACGTGACCCAAGCGGAGACCGCCCATGCTGGCGCGCATTTACCAGCCTTCAAAAAGCGCAATGCAGTCCGGCCTCGGCAACACGGACGAGTGGGTGCTCGAGTACGCGCCTGCGGCCCCGCGCTCGGTTGATCCGCTGATGGGCTACACGAGCTCGACCGACACCAACAGCCAGGTGAAACTCACGTTTGCAACGCGGGATGCCGCGATCGCCTACGCCGAGAGCAACGGCATTCCATTCACACTGATCGAGCCGACCAAGCGCCGCCACGTGCGCAAGTCCTACGCCGACAACTTCAAGTTCGGCCGCGTCGGAAGCTGGACGCACTGACGGCTGCGCCTGGCCGGGCCACGACCGAAACGACGGCAGGAGAGGTGCGCGGGGCGCGGCCCCCGGCGCGTTGCCGTTTCACGCCGCAACCGTCAGCCGGGCGAGCTGGCCGGCTTCCCAGCCGATGAGCGCGCGTTTGCGTGTAAGACCCCAATGATACCCGCCAATCGCGCCGTCGCCGCGCATGACGCGATGACAGGGCACCACGAACGAGATCGGGTTGCGTCCGACGGCTGAACCGACGGCGCGCGCTGCCGATGGTTTGCCGATATGACGGGCGACATCGGCATAGCTGACCGCGTGGCCGAGCGGGATCTTCAGCAGCGCTTCCCACACGCGCACTTCGAAGTCTGTGCCGATCATGACAAGGCGGATCGGCTGCTCTGGCGACCACTGTGAGGGGTCGAAGATCTGCGCTGCGAGAGCCGCGGTCTCGGCCGGCGCTTCCTCGTAGGTTGCTGCGGGCCATCGCTGGCGGAGATCATCAAGCGCGCCGGCGCGCGTCTGGCCGACGTCTTCGTTGATAAACGCAAGCCCTGCGAGGCCGCGCGGTGTGGCAACCAGAAGCGCAGTGCCAAACGGGGAGGCGTGGAACCCGTACGACAGCGTTAGGCCTGCGCCGCGCTTCTTGTATTCGCCGGGCGTCATCGCTTCGTGGTCGATAAACAGATCGTGGAGCCGGCCGGATCCTGACAGGCCAACTTCGTGGGCTGCTTCGAGCACGCTGGCCGAGCCATCAAGCAATTGGCGCGCATGGTCGATCGTGATTGCCTGGACAAACTCTTTCGGCGACAGGCCGCACCACCGCTTGAACAGCCGCTGGCACCGCGTCGGGCTCTGGCCAAGGTGCGCCGCGAGCGCGTCGAGCTCAGGCTGTTCGGTCCAAGTCTCAGACAGGAACCGGATCGCCTTGCGGATCGTGGCATAGTCGTCGGTCACGGTTCCCGCGCGGGGGGCGATCATTTCGATCTCGGCGGTCTGCATCATATCTTCGAATCCATTGAATGACCGGTCAGCCGAGACTAGCGCCGCCGGTCTGCAATGCGACCCGAAACCGGCGTCACGAGGCATTTTCGGCGCACACCGCTTGTGAAAACCCCGCCCTCTGTGGTTTGCTATGTTGAAATCTAGACATCGAAACCCTGACATTCTGGAGAGCCATCATGCGGTATGAGGCACCTCAGTCGCTCGATGCTGCTGTTGCGCTTCTGCGCGACCACGGCGACAGCGCGAAAATCCTGGCCGGCGGCACAGACCTGCTGGTCCAGTTGCGCGGAGACATGATCGCGCCGGACGTGGTCGTCGACATCAAGAAGATCGACGAGACGCGGGCAATCGAAGACACGGCCGAAGGGTTCCGCATTGGCGCGGCCGTCAGCGGCATGGAAATGCAGGATCACGCCACCTTGCCGTCGGTCTGGCCCGGCGTCGTCGAAGCCGCAAACCTCATCGGCTCAACGCAGATCCAGTGGCGCGCAACGATGGGCGGCAACCTCTGCAACGGATCGCCGGCGGCTGACAGCGTGCCAGCCATGATTGCAGCCGGTGCCGTTGCATCGGTCGCAGGACCTGATGGGCGCCGCGACGTGCCGGTCGAGGAGGTCGTCGTCGGGCCGCGCAAGCTGTCACTTGCGCCAAACGAGTTCATCGTCTCGTTCCTGCTGCCAAAGCGGCCGGAACGGTCGGCGGATGCCTATCTCCGGTTCATCCCCCGCACGGAAATGGACATTGCCGTTGTCGGCTGCGGCGTATCGATCACGCGCGACGCCAGCGGCAAGATCACGGCTGCGCGCGTCGGGCTTGGCGCGGTCGCCGAGAAACCCTTGCTGGTGACCGAGGCCGGCGAGGCACTGGTTGGCACGACGTGTGATGACGCAGCCCTCGATACACTCGACAAAGCCGTCCAGGCTGCCGCCCGGCCGATCGCGGATAAGCGCGGCACAGTTGAATTCCGAACCGAGGTTGCAGGCGTCATCGCGCGCCGGACAGCCGAAGTCGCCTACGAACGCGCAGGAGCGTGAGACGCCATGAGATCGCATATTGCATTCAACGTGAACGGCGACCCCATCGAGGCGCTCGTCGATCCTTCGCAGACATTGCTCGATGTTCTGCGCGACGAACTTGAGCTGACAGGCACCAAGGAAGGTTGCGGCACCGGGGACTGCGGTGCGTGCACGGTCATGCTCGGCGACAAGCTTGTCTGCTCGTGCCTCGTCCTCGGCGCGGAAGCGAACGGGCAGGACGTCGCGACCATCGAAGGCCTCGCCGACGGCGACGAACTGCATCCGCTGCAGCGCCACTTCCTCGAGCACGCCGCACTCCAATGCGGGATCTGTACGCCGGGCTTCCTGGTCGCCGCCAAAGCCTTGCTCGACCGCAACCCGAACCCAACCGAAACCGAGGTCCGATACTGGCTCGCGGGCAATCTCTGCCGCTGCACCGGCTACGACAAGATCGTGCGCGCTGTGATGGATGCAGCCGCCGAACTTCGCCAGGACACCAGCGCGCGCATGCCGCAAGCGGCCGAGTAGGAGACGGAGACCATGCAGGAAAAGATCGGAAACCCGCCCGTCGGCGGTGAAGACTATACCTACATCGGCACGCGCCCGGTCCGCCCCGACGGCGTCGACAAGGTCACCGGCAAGGCGCAGTTCGGCGCAGACTTCAACAAGGCGGGCCAGCTTGTCGGCCGCGTCCTGCGCTCGCCGCACCCGCATGCGCGGATCGTCTCGATCGACACCTCAAAGGCCGAAGCGCTCCCGGGCGTCAAAGCCATCGTCACGCGCGATGACTTTGCCGATCAGGGCAGCGAGTTCGTGCCCGCTGGTGAGATGCTGGTGAACTACAAAGACGTCGTGCGCAACGTGATGGCGCGCGAGAAGGCGCTGTATGAGGGGCACGCAGTTGCCGCTGTCGCCGCAACCAGCGTCTCGGTCGCGAAGGCGGCACTGAAGCTCATCGACGTCGAATATGAAGTCCTGCCGCACGTTGTCGACGTGATGGACGCGGTCAAAGACGATGCGCCGCTGCTCCACGACGACATGATCACGGAAGGCATGACGCCGAAGGCGGACACGCCGTCGAACATCGCAAAAAAGGTCGCGTTCACGCTCGGCGATGTCACGAAAGGGTTCGGTGACGCCGACGTCGTGATCGAGAAGGAATTCGATACCGCGCCCGTCCACCAGGGCTACATCGAGCCGCATGCGTGTCTCGCAGACGTCTCCGCAGACGGCTCGTCGGAACTCTGGGTCTCGACGCAGGGCCACTACATTGTGCGCACGCATTGCGCGCGCCTGCTCGGTTGGAACACGTCGCAGATCAAAGTGCACGCAGCCGAGATCGGCGGCGGCTTTGGCGGCAAGACCGTAGTTTATCTCGAGCCAGTCGCGCTGCTGCTGTCGAAGAAGGCGGCGCGGCCCGTGAAGATGGTCATGAGCCGCGAGGACGTGTTCCGCGCGACGGGGCCGACGTCGGGCGCGCACATGCGCATTAAGATCGGCGCGACCCGCGATGGCCGCATCACCGCCGGCGAAGCGGAACTCTACTATCAGGCGGGCGCCTTCCAGGGCTCGCCAGTGGGCCCCGGCGCGATGTGCGCGTTCGCCTGCTACGACCTCGAACACGTCAACGTCACGGGCTTTGATGTCGTCAGCAACCGGCCGAAGGTTGCCGCTTACCGCGCGCCGGGCGGCCCGATTTCCGGGTACGCCGTCGAGAGCGTCATCGACGATCTCGCAACCGAGATCGGCATGGATCCGATCGCGTTCCGGTTGAAGAACGCGGCAAAGGAAGGCACGCAGGCAGCCTACGGTCCGAAGTTCGGCCCCGTCGGTCTTGTCGAATGCCTCGAAGCTGCCCGTGACAGCGAGCACTACAAGGCGCCCCTCGAACCAGGCCAGGGCCGCGGCGTTGCTGCCGGTTTCTGGTTCAACATCGGCGGTGAGACGAGCGTCACGCTCAACCTCAACGACGACGGCACCCTCGCGCTTCTCGCCGGCACACCCGACATCGGTGGCCTTCGCGCCTCGCTCTGCATGATGGCGGCGGAAGAGCTCGGCGTGCCGTACGAGTCGATCCGCCCGATGATCGCGGACACGGATTCGCTTGGGTACAACTTTCTGACCGGCGGCTCGCGCTCGACGTTTTCGAGCGGTATGGCAACGGTCGAGGCGGCCCGTGACATCATTCGTGAAGCCTGCAAGCGCGCCGCGGCGCTCTGGGACATCGACCCGGACGCGGTGACCTTCGAAGACGGCTGCGTCAAACCTGCCGGAGACAACGCCGGCGATCATCCGCCGATGTCGCTTGCAGAGGTCGCGAAGTCGGCCGGCAAGACCGGTGGTCCGATCTCTGGCATCTCAAAAATCAACGCGCAGGGCGCGGCGCCGTCGTTCGGCGTCCACGTTGTCGACGTTGAGACCGACGCCGAGACCGGCCGTGTAAAGATCGTGCGGTATACCGTCATCCAGGATGCCGGCCGCGCGATCCACCCGTCCTATGTTGAGGGTCAATATCAAGGCGGCGCCGTCCAGGGCATCGGCTGGGCACTCAACGAAGAGTACATCTACGGCGAGGACGGCAAGCTGCAGAATGCGGGCTTCCTCGACTATCGCGTGCCGGTCGCCTCCGACCTGCCGATGATCGACACGATCATTGTTGAAGTGCCGAACCCGCGCCACCCTTACGGCGTGCGCGGTATCGGCGAGACACCGATCGTGCCGCCGATGGCTGCCATCGCAAATGCGGTCAAGGCGTCAACGGGGCTGCGGTTCCAGGCGCTGCCGATGTCACCACCGCGTGTACTGGCCGCAATCAACGCGGCGCGCGCATCGGGCGATGCGGAGCTTCGGGTCTGACGGCTCGTGCGCTGAATGAGATGAGGGCGCAATGGCAAAGGTCACGCTGATCGGCAACCTCAGCCAGTACACGGGCGGCGTCGCGCATTTGGAACTCGACGCCGCCAACGTCCGGAAGTTGTTCAAGGCGCTTGGTGAGACGTATCCGGACCTTGCGCCGCACCTTGAAGACGGTCTGGCCGTCGCGATCGACGGCCAGATTTATCAGGACGCTTGGCTGGAGCCGATTGCACCTGAAAGCGAGGTCCAGATTCTCCCGCAGATCGCAGGCGGATGATCAGACCTTACCGCAGCCCGCGTCAGCGCAGGTACGGACACAGCCGGCGTGGTCCACCGCCGTACGGCTGATACGTGCCGTCGCTCCGACGGAACGAGCGGAACCGGTCATCACAGCGTTCCCAGTCGCCACGATAAGCGCGGCCGCGCGTGCCACGGGCGCTGTTCGCAATGATCGCCCCGGTAATCAGCGCACCCAGGCCGATAGCAGCACCCCGGCCAATCCGACGGCCGCGATTGCGGCGGCCGCGGCGTAGACCACGGCGATAACCGCGCCGGAACGCCCGGCCCCGTCGCCCGCGACGGAGGCGGCGCTGGGCGAGTTGGACCCGCCCATCAGATGTCGGCGTGCCGACCGGAAGTGCCGGGCCGGCCGGTGTCGTCAGCGGCGCCGATATGGCCGCGCCCATCGGCGGCAGCTTGTTGACGCTCGCGGCCATGGCCGTGGTCGACGCGCCAGTCAATGCAAGCGCGCCAGCGATCGCCGCCGCGCGCCTAATGTTTCGAATGCTCATGAGGTTCTCCTCGTTTGGTCTTCCCCGCTCTGGTATGAGCGTGCCCGAGACCAACGAGCCTGCGCGGCTGCCGTTCCTGCCATTGCGCGCACTGAAGGGTCTTTTGGTAACTGAAGGCGAGGCTGAAGCATGAAAGCCGACAACCAACACGACACGCCGGAACCGACGGCTTATCGGCCATGCGTGGGCATCATGTTGCTCAATGCGAAGGGCGAAGCATGGGTCGGGCGGCGGCTCGACATGCCAGGTGATGCCGAGGGCAAAGGCTCGTGGTGGCAGATGCCACAGGGCGGTATCGACGCGGATGAAGACGTCGAGGCGGCAGCTCTGCGCGAACTTGAGGAAGAGACCGGCGTTACGAACGTCGAGGTGCTCGGCGCGACGGATGATTGGCTGACGTATGACCTTCCGGACGATCTGATCGGCGTTGCCTGGAAGGGCCGTTTCCGCGGGCAGAAGCAGAAGTGGTTTGCGATGCGCTATCTCGGCCGCGATGCCGACATTCAGCTCATCCCACCCGAAGGGAGCGCGCACTCTCAAGAGTTTGACGACTGGAAGTGGGTCCCGGTCGATGATCTCGCGACCCACATCGTCCCGTTCAAACGTGACGTCTACCGCGCCGCAGTCGCAGCCCTGCGCCACTACGCTGTGCCTCGCTGAAGAGGTCGCAGCCGTCGGCTCGACGGAACCGCTCGAGCCCCATCAAGAAAAGAGCAAGGCGAACGAAGCGGGCCCAAGGCCAGCGCCGCGAATGGATTTTCGTTGGCCCGTCCACGCTGCCGCTAGTTGATTTTTTGGCCCGTCTGCGCTGCCGCTTGACGGCGCTTAGAGTCCGCGACTAACCGCACCGCGCGATCCGCAGGCCCAACGGCCTGCTCCTTGCGCGCTGCTGGCGCTCTGGAAGCGTTGGGGGTGCCTTTGCCGGCAGCGGGTGGCGTCGCGTGTCTTTTGTTGGCCCGTCCACGCTGCCGCTCGGGTCTTTTGTTGGCCCGTCTGCGCTGCCGCTTGACGGCGCTTAGAGTCCGCGACTAACCGCACCGCGCGATCCGCAGGCCCAACGGCCTGCTCCTTGCGCGCTGCTGGCGCTCTGGAAGCGTTGGGGG
>JBCBIY010000031.1:0-10296 GCA_038523925.1 Pseudomonadota bacterium
CGCTGCGGCGCGCTACGCTGGCCGATGGCCAGCTTCGTGCGCCTCGCTCTGGTCTTTGTGGGGTTGGCAGGTGGCTGCCGTGGGCTCGGTGGGTGTCGCGGCGCGCTCTCTTTTTTGGTCCAACAGGGCAGCAGCCCTGTTGGCACACGAGTCCGACCGCCACTCGCTGCGGCGCGCTGCGCTGGCCCGTGGCCAGCTCCGTGCGCCTCGCTCTGTTCTTTGTGGGGTTGGCAGCGGCGGCGGGCTTCCCTCAACCGCCTTCCTCGGGCTTGTCCCGAGGATCCATCCCACGTCTAGCTGCAGTGCCCGCGTGAACCGCAAAGCGTGCGGCACCTACCATTGACAACAATGCGCACCCAAGCTTGCCGCAACCATGGACCCTCGGGACAGGCCCGAGGGGGGCGAACGGTGGTGAGGGTTGGGAGTCACGCCACCATCACCTTCCAGAGCGCAAGCAACGCGCAAGGAGCAGGCCGATAGGCCTGCGGATCGCGCGATGCGCTTAGTCGCGGATTCTCCGCGCCAACGCGCGGCAGCGTAGACGGGCCAACAAAAAACACGCGCGGCGCCACCCGCTGCCGGCAAAGGTAGCCGCCACCGATCCCAGAGCGCGAGCGTCGCGCAAGGAGCAGGCCTTAAGGCCTGCGGATCGCGCGGTGCGCTTAGTCGCGGATTCTTTGCGCCGTCGAGCAGTAGCGTGGACGGGCCACAGAAAGACTAGCGGCAGCGCGGTTGGGCAACAAAAGAACGAGCGTCCAAAGCTAGTGATGCCGGCGAGGGGCTCGGCGGACGCGGCGGACGGGGTGGCCGATGACGCCATTGCCGCGCGCGCGGCGTTTGCCGCGACGGAACTTGCCGCGCTTGCCAAAGGCGAGCGGGACGACGCCGCTGCCGCCGTAGCTGATGAACGGGCGCGCATCACCGGTGCGGTTGTCGTTGATCGTCTGATTGATCGTCCGCGTTTCGCGGATGGTCGTGTCGGACAGATTGAGCTGCGTTTTGTGGCCGGGGTTGATGATGACGCGCCGCGTCGACGGCAGCGTGCGGAAGACGCGGACGCCGGCTTCGAGCGTGATCGTTGCGCCGTAGAACGGGCGCGGCTCGACGCGCGTGAGCGTCGCGTGTTCAGCGGCGGCGGCAAGCGGCAGGGCTGCGATCAGTGAGAGCGCTGCGAGGCCAAGGAGAAGCGGGCGGATCATGGCGAGTGGGTCCTGAATTGCAGTTCGGCTTGGGCTCACGTTAACGGCCGGGCCGGGCCGGCGTTCAGGATTTGATAACCATGATTAATCGCGGGCGGCGCTTGGCAGCACCGTGCCCGGCATGAGCGCTGTGCCGCGCAGGAAGGCTTCGGCCGGCATTGCCGACTTGCCGGCCCGCTGCAGCGTCTTCAGGCGGATTGCGCCGTCGCCGGTTGCGACCACGAGCCCGTCGGCCGCCAGAACCTCGCCCGGCGCGCCATCCCCATCGCCATCGGCCAGCGCGCTTGCCAGCACTTTGATGCGTTCAGCAGGCTTCTCGGGGTTCGGAAACCAGGCGCCTGGAAACGGACTTAGCCCGCGAATGTGGTTGTGGACATCACCTGCCGCGCGCGTGAAATCGATCGCCGCTTCAGCCTTGTCGATTTTGGCCGCGTACGTGACGCCCGCGTCCGCTTGCGGCTTGCAATCGAGGCTGCCGCGTTCGAGGGCTGCGAGCGCGCGGCCCATCAGATCAGCGCCGCGGGTCATGAGCGCGTCATGCAGTCCGCCCGCTGTCTCGTTGGGCCCAATCGCGACGTGCTCGCCAAGGCAGACGGGTCCGGTGTCGAGGCCCGCGTCCATGCGCATCACCATTACAGCCGTCGTCTGGTCGCCCGCCATGATCGCGCGCTGGATCGGGGCTGCGCCGCGCCATCGCGGCAGGGCGGACGCGTGGAGGTTGAAGCAGCCGTCGCGCGGCGCATCGAGGATCGGCTGCGGCAGGATCAGGCCGTAGGCGACAACGACAGCGACGTCGGCTTCAAGCGCTGCGAAGTCCGCCTGCGCGTCTGCGGTTTTCAGAGACGTAGGTGTCCGCACCGTCAGGCCTGCGTGTTCGGCAAAGGCGTGGACCGGAGACGGCCGCTCTGCCTGACCTCGCCCCGCCGGCCGCGGGGGTTGCGAATAAACGGCCGCCACCTCGTGCCCGGCCGACAGGATCTCGGAAAGCGTCGGCACCGAGAAGTCCGGTGTTCCCATGAAGATGACGCGCAGCATGGCTGGCTCTCCTGCCGCGTCAAGCGCGCGCGAGCTTCTTGAGTTTGCGCACGACCATCTCACGCTTCAGGCGCGACAAGGAATCGATGATCAACCGGCCGTCGAGATGGTCCACCTCGTGCAGCACAACGGTTGCTAAGAGGCCGCCCAGTTCGCGTTCCTGCTGGACACCCTCGCGATCAACATAGCGCACGACGGCCGTCTCGGGCCGCTCAACATCGACCAGGACATCCGGCAGCGACAGGCAGCCCTCCTCGTAGACGCGGGTCGTATCGCCAAGCTGCACGATTTCAGGATTGATCATCGCGATCGGGTCGGGCGGGGCATCTTCCCGCTCGCCGATGTCGACAACGATGAGACGTCGCAAGACACCGACCTGCACGGCCGCGAGCCCGATGCCCGGCGCGTCATACATCGTCTCGAGCATGTCATCGATCAGCGCACGCACCTGATCATCCACCTGCTCGATTGGAGCAGACGTTTCGCGAAGCATGGGGTCCGGGACGGTGACGATCGGGAGAAGAGCCATAACCGATCAGATACTGCGCTCGGCGTGAGGGTTCAATCGGTCAGTCGGCGCCACGGCGCGTTGTCAGGCCTAGCCGATGGGCGGACAGAACCGCCTAGGCGGAGACCACGGTTCCGGCGCGGCGCGACCGCCGGGCGCGGGCATCTGCAAGGGCGGAGGCGGCAATCGTCTGAAGGATGATGGTGCCGGCTTTGACGCTGCCAACGATGGTGCCTGAAATCTTCGAGACACCGATCCGCCGGCGGTAGCTCACCGGGACCTCTCGGGTCCGCAGATTTTTGCGCGCCGCTTTGATTTGCATCTCCACTGTCCAGCCGAAATTCCGGTCCGCCATGCCGAGCGCGTCGAGCGAACTTTTGCGGATCGCGCGGAACGGGCCGAGGTCTGTGTAGTGGACGCCCCAGAACGAGCGGATGAGGCGCGTCGCCAGCCAATTGCCGAACACCTGCTGCGGGGTCAGTGCGCCATGTTCACGCGTGCCAAGGACGCGCGATCCGATGACCATGTCGGCCCGGTCTTCGAGGATGGGGGCGACGAGGCGAACCATCTCGCCCGGCCGATCACTGTAGTCGCCATCGAGAAAGACGATCACATCGGCGTCATCAGCGGCGGCGATACCGGCGAGGCAGGCCGCGCCATATCCGCGTTGCGGCTCGCTGACGACGAGCGCACCGGCAGAGCCTGCAACATCCGCCGTCGCATCCGTCGAGCCGTTGTCGGCTACGATGACGCGATCAACCCAGTCCGGAACCTCGCTAATGACGCGTGAAATTGCGTCGGCTTCGTTGAGCGCCGGGATAATGCAGACGATCCGCGCGGTTTTACGCATGGTCAGCTCTTCCTTCATAGCATCGGGCGCCGGTGTGATTGCGTTACGAGGCGATTGGACAAGACGGTTCATGAACCGGTCATGAAAGCATCGTCGATGTGGCGATCACACGCGGCCGCCGGCCTTGAGGTCGAGCGAATCGACAGTGCGCAGCGCAAACCACACCGCGAGAATGCCAACTGGAACGCCGCCGATGAACTGCCCCGCAAGGACGCCTTCGGCGCCGAACCACGCGCCGAAGGCCATGACGAATGGGATCGTGCCGAACGTCGCGCGCGTCCAGTTGAAGGCCGTCGAGACCTGCGGCCGGCCGAGCGCATTGAAGCAAGCGTTTGAAATGAACATCGCGCCGAGGAACACGAACAGCGGCGCGATCCACAGGCAGAACGCATAGATCAGCGCCGCCGTATCGCCGTCCGCGCGAAAGAGCATGACAATCGGCATCGAAAACACAGCAAGGATCGCCCAGGCAGCGAGCGTGAATGCGGCGGTGACCTTCAACGCCTCGATCACCGCTTCGCGCATGCGGCCGCGGTCGGCGACGCCGTAGTTCTGCCCGATGATAGGGCCGACGGCGCCTGTCAACGCATAGATCGCGCCAAAGGCGACAGGCAGCAGCCGGCCGACGAACGCCCAGCCAGCGACCGCCGCGTCTCCGTAGGCAGCAATGGCAGCCGTTACGTAAGCGTTCGCAAACGGTGTCGCGAGATTCGTTGCGACGGCTGGAAGGCCAACGCGGCCAAGGCGGAGCGCATCGCGCGGAAACTGTTCGGCTTGTGGCCGCCCGATCAGGTCGTGGATTGCAATTGCGCCGTAGAGGCCGACGCCCATGCCGACCGATCTCGAGATCGATGTCGCGATGGCGGCACCGTAGATGCCGTACTCCAGATAGAGGATCAGGATCGGGTCGAGCAGGACGTTCACGAACGCAACCGAAAGCGTGACGTACATCGCGCGCTGCGCATCGCCGACGCTTCTCAGGATCGCGCCCGTCATGATTGCAAGCGCCAGCATGGGCATTGAAGCCAGCAAGATGCGCGTGTAGTCGCTCGCGAGATCAAGTGCGCGGCCGTCGGCCCCGAGCACGCGGAGAAGCGGCGGCACAAATGGATATGCGCAGATCGCAACGGCACAACTGACCAGCACCGCGAGTACGATTGCGTGGACGGCCAAACGCCGCGCCTCATCGCGGTCGCCGCGGCCGAGTTCCGGCGCGATTGCCGCTGACGCGCCGATCGATAACCCGATGCTGATCGAGATCATGATGAACAGCAGCGAACTCGCGTAGCCGACGGCTGCAATAAGCGCGACGTCATCCAACCGCGACAGAAACAAGATGTTGGCGAGATCACCGATGAAGATCGCGACCAGGCCGACAGCGCCCGCGGCCGTCATCGACAGGATGTGCTGGCGAAGCGGTCCGGTGACGAAGCGGCCGTGTGTCGGTTTGCCTTGTGCAGGCTTTGTAGGCTCAGCAGCAGTCATGACGGGTCCCGCCGATTAGACGCTGCGGCGCGACTTGATCGCAGCGGCAAGCGTGCCCTCGTCGAGGTAGTCGAGTTCGCCGCCCACCGGCACGCCCTGCGCGATATGCGAGACGGAGACACCGCAGTCGGCGAGCGCGTCGACCAGATAGTGCGCGGTCGACTGGCCTTCGACCGTCATGTTGAGCGCCAGCAGCACCTCTTTGACGTCGTCGGCGCCCGCCCGCGCGATCAGCCCGGCGACGTTCAGATCATCGGGGCCGATGCCATCGAGCGGCGAGATATGCCCGCCGATGACGTGATAGCGCGCGCTGATCACGCTCGCGCGTTCGAGCGCCCAGAGATCGCCGACGTCTTCAACGACGACAATCAGCGCCGGGTCGCGGCTCTGGTCCTGGCAGATGCTGCACGGGTCAAGCGTATCGATATTGCCGCACGTCGGGCAGCTGACCAGCTTGTCGGCGGCTTCGCGCAGCGCTTCGGCCAGCGGCAGGAGCAGATCGTTGCGCCGCTTGACGAGTGCGAGCGCGGCCTTGCGCGCAGACCGATGCCCAAGCCCGGGCAGGCGCCCCATCAACTGGACGACGCGGTCAATTTCCGGACCTGACGTGGAACGTGCCATGCCCCGCTCTTAGCACCGGCCGCCGGATTCGGATATGGCGCCCGCGGGCGGCGTTCAGTCACCCGCGAAGACCATGGCCCCGTTCCGCACGACGAGCACGAGCGCAACCGCGATGAGCCCAACGAAGAACGCCTTCCGGAACGCGGCGTTGGAGAGCCGGTCTGAAATCCGCCGGCCGATCGCCATGCCGGCAAAGGCTGGCACTACGGCGGCGGCCGAGACAATGGCGAGCGGCTGATCGAGGAGTGCGACGCGCGTTAGCCCGAGCCCAAGCACGAGGGTCGAAAACGCAAACAGAATGCCCATGGCCTGGCGCAATTCGGGGCGGCTGAGCCGCAGCGCTTCCAGGTAGATGAGCCCCGGCATGATAAAGGTCCCGGTGAGGCCCGTGATGACACCGTTAAAGCCGCCGAGCACCGGGCCGAACCAAACCTCGTGCCGGCCAATCGGCGGCGGCGAGACTTCAAACAGGCCAAGGGCTGCGTAGAGGATCAAGAGCGCGCCAAGAAGCACCGCGAGCGGTGGTCCGGGAACAATGGCGAGCAGCGTCGTGCCGGCAAGCACGCCGATCGCGATCGTCACGAGCATTGGCCCTAGCCGTTTCAAGAGCGGGCGCAGATGGCCGCCCGAGACGGCCTGCCAAACGTTGGTCAGCAACGCCGGCAGGACAACCAGCGCGACGGCCGTCTTAAAACCCGCGGTCGCCGCGAGCACGCTCAGCGCGACGGTTGGCAGGCCGAAGCCGACAATACCTTTGACGATCCCGGCTGCGAGAAAGGCGGCAAGCGCCAGCGCGAGCAAGCTAAGGTCAGGCACGCGGCTGGTCTGCCGCGGCGGGCCGCGCGCCTGCGATCCGATCCCAGTTGGCTTCCGCAATCACAGCGACACAGATCACGATGATCGCGAGCACCTGCCAAGCCGACAGCACTGTGCCCAGGAACGCGACTGCGAGTGCCGCGGCGATCACCGGCTTCAGGAAGAAGAGATACATCGCGCGCGTCATATCAGGGGCGGCTGCAAGCCCGCCGATCCAAAGCCATTGCGTCAGCGTGGTGTTGTAGAGCGCGAGCACGATGATGGCGGTTGCCGCCACGACATCGATCCGCCCGATGTCGGTTGGGTCCACCCAGCGGCCGAAGCCGAGGCCGACGCCGCCCCAGAGGAAGATGCCGCCAAGGAAGAGCGTGATCGCGGTAAAGCGCAGCGCACCGTACTTCGCGACGTAAGGCTTCGCGAGGACGAGGTAGACCGACATGAAGGCGGCGCAGAGGATCGCAAACACAACGCCAATCAGGCTTGAGGCGCTGCCTGTGAGCGCGGTGAGCGCGCCGTCTGTTACGAGAATGGCGACGGCTGCGACAGCGCCAACGCCGGAGACGATCTTGGCGGCGCCGATCGGGATCTTGTTCACGGCCATGTTGAGCAGGCCGACGAAGATCGGCGCGGTCGTCACGACGGTCGCCACCTGCGGCACGCTCGCGAAATCGAGCGCCCAGTGAAAGAAGAAGTAGGCAAGCGCCACGCCACCGATTGAGAACGCAACAAGCTTGCCGCCATCCTCGGCCAATGGCGTGCGCAAATCGCGGCTGCCCGGTACCAGCAGCGCGACGATGACAAGCCCAACACCGCCCAGCAGAAACCGCCAAACCGACACTTCAGGGCCGTTAATGCCGGAGTTGTTTGAGATGAGCTTGGCGACGAACTCGGATGACGCGTGGCCGATGACAGCAATGAAAACGGCTGTGTAAGCGATCCAGCCGTACCGGTGCCAGAGCGCGCGCGGCGGGGTGCCTTCAACGTCTGCGGGCATCGTGTTTGTCGGTCCTCGTCGCTCGAACTAGAAGAGTTTCATTCCCGGCGGCAGCGGCAGGCCGCCCGTGATCTCCGCCATCCGCTCCTGCATCTGCGCTTCAGCCTTCGACTTAGCGTCATTCACCGCGGCGACCACCAAGTCTTCGACGATTTCCGCTTCGTCCGGCTTCAACAGGGACGGATCGATGCGCACCGACTTCATGTCGCCCTTGCCGGTGGTCGTCACCGAGACCATCCCGCCGCCCGCTGCGCCCTCGATCTCGGCCGCCGCAAGCTCTTCCTGCATGGCCTGCATGCGCTCCTGCATTTCTTTGACTTTGCCCATCATGCCCATGATGTCGCGCATGCTGTTCGAAGCTCCTGTTGTTTGCGCCAGGCCGCGCGCCTGGCTGTGTTCACTCGTCGTCCGGTTCCACATCGTCGCCGCCGGCAACGCCGTCAACCGGGCCGCCATCGGCCGGCGCGGTCTCCGCGCTTTCGGCGGCGCCCGTCGCAAGTGGCGTGATGCCAGTGATTTCGACGCCCGGCAGGCCATCGAGCACCGCTCGGACGGCTGGATGCTGGCTGACGTCAGCGAGCCTGGCCGCGGCCTCGCGGCGAAGGCCATCTCCGACCGGCTCGGCCCCATCTTCTGATGAGACAGATACGATCCAGCGTTGCCCTGTCCATTTGCTGAGCTTCTCGCCGAGCGTGTTGGCGAGGTTGGCTGGCGCCTCGGGCAGCGTGCTGATCTCGATCCGGCCTTGGTCGAAGGCGACCAGCCGCACATGGTCTTCAAGGTGCATCTTTAGCTTGGCGTCACGCTTTTGAGACGCAAGCGCGATGACGTCGAAGAACGACTGCGGCCCGGCCCGCGCGGGCGCCGCAGCGTTGGCCGGACGTGTGTCTGGCGCAGCCTCGCGTGCGGCCGGTTGCGGCGCCGGCGCGCTCCGACCTCCGCCGGCAATTGCGCGCATTGGGGGTGTGCCACCACGTGCGGTCGCGCCATTGCCGCCACCTGACGATGCCGCGCCGTGGCCCGTCATGACAGCGGCCTCACCGCCCATGGCCTTGATCAGCTCGCCCGGAGTCGGCAGATCGGCGGTGTACGCGAGCCGCACGAGCACCATATCAGCACCGGCTTTGGCATCCGGCGCGCGGGCCACATCTTCAAGCCCGCGGGCCAGCAACTGCCACGCGCGCGCCAGCACAGCCATGTTGAGGCGCTCTGCGAAATCGCCGGCGCGGGCCCGTTCTGCAGCCGACAAGCCATCGCCGGCCGCATCAGCGCCAGAGACCTTCGCGCGCGTGATCGCGTGCACGGTGTCAGCTAGGTCCCCCATCATCTGCAGCGGATCGCCACCGTCGCGATGCAGCCCGTCAAACAGCGAGAGCGCGTCGGCCGCCTGGCCGCCGAGCAGCGCTTCAAGCAGGTCGAAGATACGCCCGCGGTCGGCGAGCCCGATCATCGCACGCACCCCGTCGGCCGTCACCGCGCCTTGCCCCATCGCGATCGCCTGATCGAGGATCGACAGCCCGTCGCGGACAGAGCCCTCCGCCGCACGAGCGATCAGAGCCAGCGCGTCGTCGTCGGCTGTCGCGCCTTCCGCCTCGGCAATCTTTTTGAAGTGTGCGACGAGCACCGACACGTCCACACGGCGCAGATCGAACCGCTGACACCGCGACAGCACCGTCACCGGCACCTTGCGGATTTCCGTCGTCGCGAAAATGAACTTCACGTGCGGCGGCGGCTCTTCGAGCGTCTTGAGGAGCGCGTTGAACGCGCCCTTCGAGAGCATGTGGACTTCGTCGATGATGAAGACTTTGTAGCGTGCGTTAAGCGGCCGGTAGCGCGCGCTCTCGATGATCTCGCGAATGTTGTCGACGCCGGTATTCGACGCCGCGTCCATCTCCATCACGTCCGGATGGTTCGATTGGATGATTGGTTTGCAGTGCGCGCCGTAGCCCTTGAGGTTGACGGTCGGGCCCTCGGGCTGGCCGTCTTCGACCGGCTCGAAATTGAGCGCGCGGGCGAGAATACGCGCCGTCGTCGTCTTTCCGACACCGCGCACGCCGGTCAGCATGTATCCTTGCGCAATCCGGTCCGACGCAAACGCATTGCGCAGCGTCGTCACCATCGCGTCCTGGCCGATCAAGTCGTCAAACGTCTCCGGCCGGTACTTCCGCGCAAGCACAACATAACCCGCGCCCGCGTCTCCGCCGCCGAGATCCAACCCCGATTGTTCCGTGTCATCCGCCATGGCCGCAGAAGGAGCACGCTAAACCCCACGCGTCCAGTTTGGATCGGGGGGGGGCGTGTCAGGGAGAAGGGCCGCGGCAAGACACGACCGTCAGCGGGTGCGGCCGCGCGGGGTTTTTTGTGGCCCGTCTACGCTGGCGCTAGACGGCGCGGAGAATCCGCGACTAAGCGCACCGCGCGATCCGCAGGCCTATCGGCCTGCTCCTTGCGCGCTGCTCGCGCTCTGGAAGTTGGCGGCGTGACTCCCAACCCTCACCACCCGCCGCCCTCGGGCCTGTCCCGAGGGTCCATGGTTGCGGCAAGCTTGGGTGCGCATTGTTGTCAATGATAGGTGCCGCACGCTTTACGGTTCACGCGGGCACTGCAGCTAGACGTGGGATGGATCCTCGGGACAAGCCCGAGGAAGGCGGTTGAGGGAAGCCCGCCGCCGCTGCCAACCCCGCGAAGACCAGAGCGAGGCGCACGAAGCTGGCCACAGGCCAGCGCAGCGCGCCGCAGCGAGCGGCGGTCGGACTCGTGTGCCAACCAAGCTTGCGCAGGTTGGACC
>JBCBIY010000032.1:0-9862 GCA_038523925.1 Pseudomonadota bacterium
CGCACACACGGCAGCCACCTGTGAACCCAACGAAGAAAAGAGCGAGGCGCACGAAGCTGGCAACGCCAGCGCAGCGCGCCGCAGCGAATGGCGGTCGGACTCGCGTGCCAACAGGGCTGTTGCCCTGTTGGACCAACAAAGACAGCGCGGCCACACCCACCGCACACACGGCAGCCACCTGTGAACCCAACGAAGAAAAGAGCGAGGCGCACGAAGCTGGCAACGCCAGCGCAGCGCGCCGCAGCGAATGGCAGTCGGACTCGTGTGCCAACAGGGCTGTTGCCCTGTTGGACCAATAAAGACAGCGCGGCCACACCCACCGCAGACGCGGCAACCACCTGTGAACCCAACGAAGAAAAGAGCGAGGCGCACGAAGCTGGCCAATGGCCAGCGCAGCGCGCCGCAGCGAATGACCTGGCGGACTCGCGTGCCAACGCGCGGCAGCGCAGTTGGACCCAACAAAGAGTCACCCGGATGCGTCATGTGGCGGCGATTTTGGGCCGCTGGTTCGCGCACCGGTCGATATCCACCGGTGATTGCAGCTAGCATGTTGCTGATGCGGCAATGGAAATCTAGACGCGTGCGCAGGTGAGTGCGGCGTATCGATTCGATTCATGAGGATTCCATGCGCCTGACACGACACACGGCGACGTTCGCCTTCTCTCTCCCCGTCGCAGTGACGGCCGCGGCGCTGACGCTCGGCGGTTGCGCGACAGAGCCCGGCCTGTTGACGACGCAGTCGCTGCCGAAGGTTGCAAAGCCTGCGGTTGATCCAGCTTGCACGCAGCTCTCAGCGCAGATCGCAGACCTCCGTCGCGAAGGCACGGTGGGCCGCGTTGAACAGGTGGCCGACGGTAAGACGCGGATGGTCAACATCAAGCGCGCGTCGCTCAAAAAGGTCGCGGAACTGAACCGCTTGAACTCCGAATATCGCGCAAAGTGCAGCGCGCCTGGCATCACGCCGGCCGCCGCACGTGCCGCTCAGCCCGCGCTGGTGCCGACGGCCGCCGACGCGCGCGCCGCCGCTGCCAAGGTCGCCAGCACGAAAGCCACCGCTGCGCAGCTCCAAGCGCAGGCGAAAACCGCGAAGCTTGCTGTCAAAGCCGCGCAGTAAGCGCGCCGGTTCTGGATGCGGTAGCTGCCGCGTAACCGGTCCGGCCGAAGCCTACGGACGCCCGGCTAGCCACGCTTGCACTGGATTGAGAAACCAAGCGCGCGCGGGTGGACCGCGCGCGCTTGGCCGGAGTGACCATCCGAAATGGCAGTATCAAATGGTCGCCGCGACGGGATCATGTGGCTGCGGCGATGGCAAGGGTGCGGGGTGACGCTTCGCCGAAGGTCGATCCGATGCCGGACGAAGCGACAGCGTCCAATCGATCGCGCTATCGCGTCGATCGCATGCGAGCACGCGTGATGCGGCGATATCCGCCACGCCAGATGGGATCAACGCGATTGCGAACCAGCGCTAGCGGCTGGCCGACTTCTCGTAGATCGGTGTCGATGGCGCCGCGCGGTCTGCACCAGCGGGGCGATAGTGCGCCGCTTCAAGCGCGCTGTAGGCGGCGTTGATCTGACGCGCGGTGGCCGCGAGGTAGTCGGTCACGTCAGCCGGCAGACTGGCGTTCGCATACCGGTCAGGATGATAGGCCAGCGACAGCTTGTGGAAGGCTGAGCGGATTTCGTCCCAGTCAGCGCGCTTTGCGACGCCGAGAACCGTATGCGGATCGAAGCCATCGCGGTCGCGAATGCGGGCTGAGAGACTTGGGACGGCGGCCGGTTCAATCGGTCGGACCGAGCGGATCTGCGCCTTGGCAATCAGCATCCGGTCTTCGCCGTAGGGCTCGAATGCGATAAACGGATCGGACCCGTTCAGCGTCTCCTGGACATCGCGGGCCCGCGTCACGATCATTTTGCCCGTGAGCTGCACGCCATCGCTCAACTCAACCTGGGCGCCGACGGCGACAACATCGCGGTTGTTGTCGATGCGGTTGCGCTCGAACATATCCAAGCCTCCCGTCCCAATCCGGGACGCGCGTTCATTCCTTGGCCGTATCATCGCAAGTGGCGTGCTAGCGCGGGCGCACCCAGATCGGCGTTTCGTGCGGGTACGTACAAACACCGGAACCGGGCCCGCGATCCGGACCGAGGCACCGTTAGACCCGCGACGCGTTCTGTGTTAGGCGCGCCATGCTGCACCGCAAAATGTCGAACTGGACCCCACGATGGACCTCCGCAACATCGCAATCATCGCGCACGTCGATCACGGAAAGACGACGCTGATCGATGAGCTTTTGCGCCAATCGGGGGCCTTTCGCGAGAACCAGGCGGTCGACGAGCGCGCCATGGATTCAAACGACCTGGAGCGCGAGCGGGGCATTACCATCCTCGCCAAGTGTACGTCAGTTGTCTGGGACGACACGCGCATCAACATCGTCGACACGCCGGGGCACGCAGACTTCGGCGGCGAGGTCGAACGCATCCTCAACATGGTCGATGGCGTCGTCGTCCTCGTTGATGCGTCTGAGGGCCCGCTTCCGCAGACCAAGTTCGTCGTCTCAAAGGCGCTCGCGCGCGGCCTGCGCCCCATCGTTGCAATCAACAAGATCGACCGGCCGGATGAGCGTCATCAGGACGTGCTTAATGAAATGTTCGACCTGTTTGCGAACCTCGACGCGACGGACGAGCAGCTCGACTTTCCCGTCCTCTACGGCTCGGGCCGCGACGGGTGGATGGCGGATGAGCCGGACGGTAGCCGCGATGACAAGATGGCCCCGCTGTTCGACCTGATCGTGCGCCATGTGCCCGCCCCGCACATCGAAGAGGGCCCGTTCCGCCTGATCGCCACAACGCTCGAAGCTGACCCGTTCCTCGGCCGACTGCTCACGGGCCGCGTTATCTCAGGCAATGTGAAGGCCGGCCAACAGGTGCGTGCGCTCAACCGCGATGGCAAGACGGTCGAGAGCTTCCGCGTCTCGAAGGTGCTTGCGTTCCGCGGGCTTGAGCGCCAGCCGATCGAGATGGGCCGCGCAGGCGACATCGTCGCGCTTTCCGGCATGAGCGAGGCAACGGTCGCCGACACGCTTGCCGATCCGCAAGTGACCGAGCCGATCCCGGCGCAGCCGATCGATCCGCCAACGCTTGCGATGATCTTCCGCATCAACGACGGGCCTCTGGCCGGCCGCGATGGCGACAAGGTGCAGAGCCGGGTGATCCGCGAGCGATTGTTCAAGGAGATCGAGCGCAACGTTGCCATTCGCGTGAGCGACACCGGCGACAAAGATTCGTTCGAAGTCGCCGGCCGCGGTGAGTTGCAGCTCGGCATCCTGATTGAGACCATGCGGCGCGAAGGGTTCGAGTTGACCGTGTCGCGACCGCAGGTGGTCATGCGCACTGATCCCGAGACCGGCCAGCGCCAAGAGCCGATCGAAGAGGTGATTATCGACGTTGACGAGGAGCACTCGGGTGCCGTCGTACAGAAGCTGTCGGAGCGGCGGGGCGAGCTCCTAGAGATGCGGCCATCTGGCGGTGGCCGGCAACGCCTCGTCTTCCTCGTGCCGACGCGCGGCTTGATCGGCTATCAGAACGAGTTGCTGACCGACACGCGCGGGACAGCGGTCATGAACCGGCTGTTTCACTCATACGCCCCCTTCAAAGGCGACATCGTCGGCCGCCGCAACGGCGTGCTGATTTCGAACGGCGATGGCGACGCGGTCGCCTATGCGCTGTTCAATCTCGAAGACCGCGGCCCTCTGATGATCGACCCGCAAACCAAGGTCTATCAGGGCATGATCGTTGGCCAGCACACGCGCGAGAACGATCTCGAAGTGAACGTGCTGAAGGGCAAGAAGCTCACGAACGTGCGGGCATCGGGCAAGGATGAAAGCATCATCCTGACGCCGCCGATGAAGCTGCCGCTTGAGCGCGCGCTCTCCTACATTCAGGACGACGAGCTCGTCGAAGTCACGCCAAAGTCGATCCGCCTGCGCAAACGCTACCTCGACCCCAACGAACGCAAAAAACAAGAACGCGCGCGGCTCTCCGGCGCGGCTTAGGTTGGATCTCTCTTTGATCCAACACGGCTGTTGCCCTGTTGGACCCAAAGAGGTCAACCAGCGCGGGACATCGGCAAAGGCTTCCTCGCGAGACGTCGAGGCGGGCAGGCGGTCGGTGACCGCGTAACCTCGCCGGCTCCAAGAGGACACGGTTGATGCCGCTTTCGCTGATTGCGTCTGCCTTTGTTGCAGCGATCGTCGGGTATGGGTCGACGATCGCGCTCGTGCTTGCGGCGGCGCAGGCGCTTCAGGCGACGGCGGCGGAGACAGCGTCTTGGGTGGCCGCGGTGTGCCTTGCCAAGGCCATCGGCTCCGCTCTGCTAAGCACGTGGACGCGCGTTCCGGTCGTGCTCGCCTGGTCCACTCCGGGGGCGGCTCTCATCGCAGGCACGAGCGGCATTGCGATGCCCGAAGCCGTCGGTGCATTCGTCCTCGCAGGCGCCCTCATTTTTGCGACCGCGGCCATTCCGTTGCTGGGCCGCCTCATCGCAGCCATCCCCGCCGGTATCGCCGCCGCAATGCTAGCCGGCGTCCTCCTCCCATTTGCACTGGAAGTCGCAAAGTCGGCATCCAATCAGGCCGCATTGGTTTGGCCAATCATCGCGGCCTTTGTTGCCGTCCGGATCGCAAGCCCACTCTACGCCGTCATTGCAGCGCTCGTGGTCGGTGTTGGCCTCGTCGCAGCCGACCAGGGCCTTGCGGCTGACCTCAGCGCCTTCACCTTGCAGCCGCTTGCCTTCATCGCGCCCACGTTTGACCCAGGCGTGTTGCTTGGCCTTGGCGTCCCGCTGTTTCTTGTGACCATGGCATCGCAGAACCTGCCGGGCTTTGCGGTGCTGCGCGCGCACGGATACGCGCCGCCGGTCGAACGCACGCTCGCGGTGACCGGGCTTGGGTCGAGCCTCGCGGCGCTCGCCGGCGCACACACATTCAACATGGCGGCGATTACGGCTGCGATCTGCCTCAGCGACGACGTCCACGCAAACCGCACGAAGCGGTGGCGCGTCGGGCTGGCCTATGCCGCGTTCTGGATCGTCCTCGCGTTTGCCGGGCCAGTCCTCATCGCGATCATCCTTGCGATGCCGCAGGCGGTTGTCGCAACCATCGCCGGCCTCGCGCTGATCACGCCGTTATCGGGCGCGCTTTCAGAGGCGTTCGCTGACACGACCCATCGCTTCCCGGCGGTCGTCACGTTCTTCGTGACGGCGTCGGGCATAACGGCAATTGGTGTCGGAGCTGCGTTCTGGGGCCTACTCGCGGGCCTTATCCTGATCGGCCTCGATAGAATTGTCGCCCGGCGGAACCCTGCGGAGCATTCCAAGCGGCCCGTGTCGCGCGCGAAGCCCTGATCAGGACGCAGCACGCGCGGCATCGAGCCACGGATTGATCGAAGGCGCACCACTATCGGTCAATAGCTTGATGAGCTGCGTCTCGTTTGGCGAGATCTTGCCATCGCGGTTGATGCGGCGGGCGACCCAGTCGGCCTCGAACGGCGTGACTTCCTCGTCGAGCAGAATGCGCCGATGCTGCTCTTCAAGCCGGGCGATCGCGCGGTCCTCAGCGGACGGCTGACGGTAAGCCTCCATGATGCCGGCGATGCCGCCTTCCACCATGCGCCCGAGAAAACCGCCTACATTGACGTCTGTTTGCTTCGACCAGTTTTCAAGCCGCAGGGCCTCGTCGCGCGGGGGTGCCGTGTAGCCTGAGTAGGCCATGACGTGATTGAGGATGGCTTTGACGAACAGCTCAGACCATGCAGGCGCATTGCGGTCATGATCGGTCGCGTCGTTGATGTCGAACAGTAGCTCGGCTTCGGCTTGCGAGACGCCGATGTGGCCAGCGCCGCCGGCTGCGAATAGAACGCGGCGGATCAGCTCGACCTCACCGGGGTCGACGGCCCCTTTTGTCGCCGTGCTGCCATCAGCAAGCGGTGTCGTCCCCTCGACGATCGACGTTTTCAGTTCGCGCAAGACAAACGCCGTCAGGCATTCCGGCACCCAGCGGGCCTCGGTAATGATCCCGATCAGCGCTTCAAGTTCTGTCGCTGTCCGGGTATGCGCGTCTGCCGTAATCGCCGCGATCAGCCAGTAGGCATTCTCCTGCGAGACGTAGCCCCTGGGTGTCGTCTGAAAGACCGTGAAGTCGACGAGAACTTCGCGGAAGAAGTCCGACCACGCCGGCACGAACGTCTTTGCAGCGGCCTCGATCTTAAAGACCAGATCAACTTCGTCCGCGCTCGCGACGCCGTCTGGATAGACAATCTGGCGGACCGCGAAGATGTCGGCGTCAGTGACGCTGCCGGACGCGCGGATGAGTTCGAGGATCTGGTCTGGGGAGCTTGCCATCGTCGCGTCTCTCTCAGGCGGCGGACCGCATAGAATACTGCGGACCTTACGCTATGGGACGCGTGTTAATTTTGCGCTAACCCTCACGCTCCGGCCGACGAGGCGTTCAGCAATCTGTGACAGACACAACCAAACCGCTTGATGGCATCCGGGTGCTCGATCTCACCAACGTGCTCGCGGGCCCGTTCTGTTGTCATCAGCTCGCGCACCTTGGTGCCGAGGTCATAAAAATTGAAGCGCCCGGCCGCGGCGACCTCGCCCGACAGCTTGGCGCAGACCCGGCGTTGAATGCGGCCGGCATGGGCGTCTCGTTCCTCGCGCAGAACGCAGGCAAAGCGTCCGTCACGCTCAACCTCAAGACCGAGCGCGGCCGCGACGTGTTCCTGCGCCTTGTTGATACGGCCGACGTCATTGTCGAGAACTTCCGGCCGGGTGTCATGGCCCGGCTGGGCCTCGCACCGGATGCGCTGCACGCACGCAACCCGCGCCTGATAATCTGCGCCATCTCTGGTTTCGGCCAAGATGGACCGCTTGCGGCGTCGCCGGCGTACGATCAGATCGTGCAAGGGTTGTCCGGCGTCATGAGCATCACGGGCGATGAGCAAAGCGCGCCACTTAGGGTTGGCTATCCGCTTTGCGACACGGTGGGCGGGCTGACGGCCGCCATGGCAATCACGGCCGCGCTTGCCGGTCGCCGCCGGACCGATGCCGGCACGGTCATCGACGTTTCGATGCTTGAGGCAACGCTTGCGACGATGGGCTGGGTCGTCTCGAACTTCTTGATCGCGGGCATCGCCCCGACACCGAACGGCAACGAGAACATCACGTCTGCACCCTCCGGCACGTTCCAGACCCGCGACGCGATCATCAATATCGCCGCTAACAAGCAGGAACAGTTTGATGTGCTGTGCGGCCTCATCGGACGCGCAGACCTCCAAACGCATCCCGACTTCAAGACGCGCGAGGATCGCAAGGCGAACCGCTACCGGCTGAAGGCCGAGATCGAGACCGTACTGACCACGCGAGACGCCGCCGACTGGGTCGCAGAGCTGAACACGGCGGGTGTGCCGGCCGGTCAAGTCTTAAGCGTGCCGGACGCGCTCGCGCATCCGCAGGTCGCCGATCGCGGACTGATCGCAACATTCGACGACGTGCCGGGCGTCGATCGCCAAGGCCGGCCCATCCGCACCGTCGGGCTTGCGGCTAAGTTTGACGCGCAGGCACCGAGCGTGGTGAGAGCCCCGCCGGTGCTCGGCGCCGACACCGCCCGCGTCCTTGGCGAAATCGGCATCGACGCGGATGCGTTGGCAAAGCTCAAAAAGGATGGCGTGATTTGACCGATCTCACGACCTGCGAGGGCGACGTCGCTGACTGGTGGCAGACGGCACTCATCGACATGGCGCCCGGCCGGATCGCGATCCGCGGCGCGCCGATCGAGACGCTCATTGGCAACCAGACGTTTGCCGCGATGATCTGGCGCCTGCTCGACGGGCGGCCCATGAGCGATGGCGCACTTTCATTGTTCGAAGCAGCGCTCGTCGCCGCTGTCGACCACGGGCCACAGGCGCCGTCGATCGCGGCTGCGCGCATGGCCGCGACGTGCGGCGTCGGTGTGAACTCGGCGATCGCGACCGGCGTTGGCTTGCTCGGCGACGTCCACGGCGGCGCCGGACAGCAGGCGCTACTGCTCTATCAGGACATCAGCGCGCGTCGCGGCGCGGCCGGAAACGTCACCGCGGCCGTATGCGACGGCGTAGACGCCTGGCGCACGGAACACGGCCGGTTCGTGCCCGGCTTCGGCCACCGGTTTCATAAGCCGCGCGATCCCCGCGCCCCGCGCCTGCTTGCGCTCGTCGACGAGGCCGCACGCGCGGGCGACGTCGGCGGCCAGTTTGCGAGCATTGCGCGCGCCATCGAGACGCAACTCGCCGCCGAACGCGGCAAACCTGTCCCGATGAATATCGATGGCGCAACGGCTGTCATCTTCGCGGAGCTGGGCCTCGATGCCACCCGGGCGCGGGCTGCGTTCTGTCTGTCGCGCGCCGTCGGCATTGCCGCGCACGCCTGCGAGCAGATCGACCAAGGCGGCCGCAACAAGGGCCCGACACCGCCCGGCTACCGCTGGACCTACACGGGCCCGGCCGTGAAGTGAGCGCGGAGCACAGGGACCGGAGCGCGGATCTTAATGGATCGCTTGCTTTCGCGGCTGGGCGACTTGGGCCAAGGTCGGCGCCACAATTGCGCGAGAAAGCGGGAGCGGACACATGAGCGAACAATCAGGCAAAGTCGCACTTATCACCGGCGCAAGCCGCGGCATCGGCGCGGCCGCCGCCCGCGAACTCGCGAAAGCTGGCATGGCCGTTGGGTGTGCCGCGCGATCACCTGGCGAGATCGAAGCGGTCGCAGCCGACATCACCGCGGCGGGCGGCAAGGCCATCGCGATTGCCTGTGACGTGTCGGACTTCTCCGCCGTCGAATCAGCCGTCGCGCGCTGCCGCGAGGCGTTCGGGGGTATTGACCTGCTCGTCAACAACGCCGGCGTGATCGAGCCCATCGCGCGCCTCGCCGACAGCGATCCGGCCGGCTGGGCCCAGGCCGTCGATATCAATCTCAAGGGCGTCTATTACGGCATGCGGGCCGCAGCCCCGCACATGATTGCGGCCGGCGGCGGGACCATCGTCAACATCTCCTCGGGTGCCGCGACCAGCGTGCTCGAAGGTTGGAGCCATTATTGCGCGACGAAGGCAGCCGTCTTGTCGCTCACGAAAGCGGGGCACCTGGAACTTGGCGATCACGGCGTCCGCGTCGTCGGGTTGAGCCCCGGCACAGTCGCCACTGAGATGCAGGTCCAGATCAAGGCATCCGGCATCAACCCGGTGAGCCAGCTCGACCCGAGCGCCCACATCCCACCCGAGTGGGTCGGCCGCGCAATCGTCTGGCTCGCCAACGCCGGCCCCGACGCCGACCCGTTCCTCGGCGACGACTTCAAACTCCGCGACGAAGAGAATCGTAAGCGGGTGGGGTTGGGGTGAGGAAGGATTTTTTGGTCCAACAGGGCTCTCTTTTTGGGTCCAACAGGGCAACAGCCCTGTTGGCACACGAGTCCGACCGCCGCTCGCTGCGGCGCGCTACGCTGGCCTGAAGGCCCGCTTCGTGCGCCTCGCTCTGGTCTTCGTGGGGCTGGCAGGTGGCTGCCGCGAGGGCGGGGGCATGACGCGGGTGACTCGCTTCACCGCCTTCCTCGGGCCTGTCCCGAGGATCCATCGCGCGGCTGCCCTCACCGGCCGCGTGACGCACGTCAGTTCCGACAAGCACTCATCAAATCAAAGCGCACCGAACTCCGCGGTGATCATGGACCCTCGGGACAAGCCCGAGGGAAGCGAATGGTGGGTGGCGCTCTCTTTTCTGGTCCAACTGGGCAACAGCCCTGTTGGCACACGAGTCCGACCGCCACTCGCTGCGGCG
>JBCBIY010000033.1:0-8756 GCA_038523925.1 Pseudomonadota bacterium
GACGGCAAAGGCAGCCGCTACCGATTCCAGAGCGTGAGCGGCGCGCAAGGGACAGGCCGTCAGGCCTGCAGATCGCGCGGTGCGGTTAGTCGCGGATTCTAAGCGCCGTCGAGCGGCAGCGTGGACGGGCCACCAAAGGAGCAACCCGAAAACAACTGCGGTCGCCGATGGGACATTGGTTAGTGGGTTGGTAACGGTCGGCTCCTTAGTCTGCACGCGGTTTGGGCGCGGGTGGTGGTGGATGAGCATTCTTCGGTCGATTGTGTTTGATGAGGTCTGTCAGCGTCGGAATATCCGCGACAGTGATGTGACCAAGCTTCGGGCGTTGTTTTTTGCAGATGCGATTGCGGCACCGGACGATGTGACCGCGCTTGTCCGCATGAACACGGCCTGCCCGGTGCAAGGCGAGGCTTGGGCACCGTTTCTCATTGAGGCCGTCGTTGACTTCGTCGTCGCCGAGCTTGAGCCGCGCGGATATCTGTCGCGCTCCAACGCTGCTTGGCTGGTCGATCTGATTGCGCCTGACGGTGCCGTCAAAACGCTCAACGAGCTCGACATCCTGCTTGCCGTGCTTGAGCGCGCGCGCTGGGTGCCGGAAGACTTTTGCGGGTTCATTCTCGACCAAATCCGGCTTGCCATCGTCGAGGGCAGGGGGCCGCTGCGCACGGCGAGCGGGCTCGAGCCGCAGACGATCGCCAACGGCGACCTGACGCTCATTGGTTTTGCGCTGACGCATTTCGCCTCAGACGGCTTTCTGCCCGTCACGGCCACGGAACTCGCGGCGATTGCGCAGATCGATGCCCAGTCAAATGCGGAATCGCAGCCGACGGAATGGGAAATTCTGATGCTCCGCGTGCTGTCGTCAGTGCTGCTCTATCAGAACGGCTACGCTGCGAGTTCGCGCTGGCAGATGCTCGCCTGTCCGATTGAGCTGCCGGAGCCTGAGGGCGGTGATGCGGGCATCGGTTCTGATGCGTGGGTGAGCGATGTCCTCGAACCGGTGATCGGCGCGCACCGGCGGCTCGGCCGCGAGGAGCGGGCGATCCATCGCCTCGAAATCCAGCGCGTCGACATTATCACTGACGATGAGCTGCGGGCGGCGGGGCCTGACGATCTCGCAGCAGCCGTCGCGCATTGCAGCACGCGGTCACGGCAATTGCGGACGATCGGGCGCTCGCTCGCGGAAGCCGGCTTTGATGTCTCGCTTGGCCCCGGCGGCGCAGACCATGTCTCCGAGGCTGGAAGCGCGGTCGCCTGACACCGGGTGCGGGTCGCGGCGTGCGGGAAGCCCAAGCCCCGAAGCTCCGGTTGCCCGCGGCGGCCGCCTTATCCTAGAACGAAGGCCCACCTCTCCGACTGCCGCTTTGCCCGCGACAAGGGCACCCGCGTGCCCGGCGAGGCATGCCGGAAACAGGGCCGTCGATGTTCAAGAAAATCCTTGTCGCCAACCGCGGTGAGATCGCTTGCCGGGTGTTCAGGACAGCGCGGCGCTTAGGCATCGCAACTGTCGCCGTCTTCTCTGACGCTGATCGCGATGCGTTGCACGTCTCGATGGCCGATGAAGCGGTGCCCGTTGGGCCGGCACCAGCGGCGGAGTCGTATCTCGTCATCGAGAAGATCATCGCGGCCTGCAAGGCAACCGGCGCCGATGCCGTGCACCCCGGCTACGGGTTTCTCTCTGAGCGCGAGGCGTTTCCCCGGGCGCTGGCCGAGGCAGGGATCACGTTTATCGGGCCAAACCCGCACGCAATTGCTGCGATGGGCGACAAGATTGAATCGAAGCGCATGGCAGCCGATGCCGGCGTCTCGACCGTGCCGGGTTACGTCGGCGAGATCGCCACGCCCAAAGATGCCGTCCGCATCGCAAACGAGATCGGCTATCCGGTCATCATCAAGGCGTCCGCCGGCGGCGGGGGCAAGGGCATGCGCATTGCCGCGAGCGCCGGCGAGGTCGAAGAGGGTTTTGCCCTCGCGCGCTCCGAGGCCGCCTCAAGTTTCGGCGACGATCGCGTGTTCATCGAGAAGTTCATCGTCGAACCGCGCCATATCGAAATTCAGGTGCTTGGCGACAAACACGGCAACGTCATTCACCTGGGCGAGCGCGAGTGTTCGATCCAGCGGCGGAATCAGAAGGTCATCGAGGAGGCGCCATCGCCGCTGCTTGACGAGGCGACGCGCGCGAAGATGGGGGCTGAGGCTGTCGCGCTGGCCGCCGCTGTCGATTACGATTCCGCGGGCACCGTCGAGTTCGTCGTCGGCCAGGACAAAAGCTTCTACTTCCTCGAGATGAACACGCGGCTGCAGGTCGAGCATCCGGTGACGGAGGAGATCACCGGGGTTGATCTCGTCGAGCAGATGATCCGCGTGGCCGCCGGTGAGCCGCTCGCGCTTAAGCAGGACGACGTCAAACTCAACGGCTGGGCTGTCGAGAGCCGCATTTACGCCGAAGACCCGTTCCGCAACTTCCTGCCATCGATTGGCCGGCTCACGCGCTATCAGCCGCCCGAGGAGGTCCGCACCGAGACAGCCGTCGTGCGCAACGATACGGGCGTGGTGGACGGTGGCGAGATCTCGATGTTTTACGATCCGATGATCGCAAAGCTCGTCACGCACGCGCCGACGCGAGACGTTGCCATCGACCTGCAAGCCCAAGCGCTCGATGCGTTCTATATCGACGGCATTCAGCACAACATTCCGTTCCTGACCGCGCTCATGCAGCATCCGCGCTGGCGCTCCGGCAATCTGTCGACGAGCTTTATTGCCGATGAGTACCCGGATGGGTTTGCAGCCCGCCCGCTCGAGCTGGATGACCTGACCAAGCTGTCGGCCGTAGCGGCTGCGATCGACCACCTCGGAAATGCGCGCCGCCGCCAGATTTCGCATCAGATCGGCGGGCCGGAGGTCCGGTTTGCGACGGACCGCGTCGTGCAGCTTGGTGCACAACACGTGCGCGCGCACGTCGAAACGGGGGAAGGCGGGTTCACGAACGTGACGCTTTGGACCGATGCGGCCGATGGCGGCGACATCGAGATCCCACGCCAGACCTTGATGGTGCGCTCCGACTGGTGGCCGGGCAAGCCCGTGTGGTCCGGGACGATCGACGGCGACGTCGTTGCGGTCCAGGTGCGCCCGATTTTGAACGGCTATCAGCTATCGCGGCGCGGGGCCGACACCAGCGCCCATGTCTACACGCTGCGCGAAGCGGAACTTTCAGCGCTCATGCCGGTCAAGCAGGCCCCCGACATGTCGAAGTTCCTGCTCTGCCCGATGCCGGGGCTTGTCAAAGCCATCCACGTCTCGGAAGGCGACACCGTGCAGGCCGGCGACCCGCTTGCTGTGGTTGAGGCTATGAAGATGGAGAATGTGCTGCGCGCTGAGCGTGACGGAACAGTCGCAAAAGTGCGCGCCGCGGCTGGCGACAGTCTCGCGGTTGATGCTGTTATCATGGACTTTGCCTAGCGCGGCGGTTGGCATCCATGCCGCTTTACTTCGCCTACGGCTCGAACATGTCGCAGCGCCAGATGCAGCAGCGATGCCCGGGCGCGCAGCCGTTTGGGCGCGGCCGCCTGTCCGGCTGGCGGTTTCTCATCACGACGCGGGGCGGCGCCAACATCGTTCGCGATCCTGACGCAGACGTGCATGGCGTGCTGTGGCGGGTCTCGCCGCGGCATCTCAAGCTGCTCGATCGGTGGGAGGGCACGCGCGAGGGTGTCTACCGGCGCGCTTGGGTGCCGGTGATCGCGAACGGTCGCGCCCACCCGGCGGTTGCCTATATCGGTGATCGGCGATGGCCGGCAAAGGCGCGTCCCAACTATATCCTCACCGCGATCCTGCCGGGCGCGATCACGTTCGATCTGCCGGCCGACTACCGCGAAGACCTCTCAAGCTGGCTTGCCGCGCGCCCCATCGGGCCGGTATCGACCATCTATCGCGGCCGGCGCTCGCCACGCATCCCCGTCCGCAGACCTCGCAGGCTCGTCCGCGGCTCCTGACCGCGCGGCCCGCGCGCAACACTAAGGAACGCCGCAATGCGCAATTTCCACCTGCCCGGCCGGTCGCCCGTCTATGCCCGCCGCGTGATGGCCGCGACATCACATCCGCTCGCAACCGACATGGCGGTGGGCGTCCTCGCTCAGGGCGGCAATGCGGTGGACGCAGCGATCGCAGCGTCTGCCGTGCTCGCAGTCGTGGAGCCACACATGACCGGCATCGGCGGTGACTGTTTCGCGATGCTCGCCAAGCCGGATGGCGAGCTCGTCGCACTCAACGCCGCGGGCAGGGCGGCCGCGTATGCAACACCCGACGCGCTCGCGGCAGCCGGTGTGGCGGAAATTGAGATATCAAGCCCGCACGCCGTGACCATCCCGGGTGCGATCGATGGCTGGGCGCGCCTGCTCACCGATCACGGCACGTGGTCAATGGCGCGGTGCCTCCAAGCGGCAGTCGGGTATGCGCGCGATGGCTTCGTCGTCGCGCCGCGGGTCGCGTCAGATTGGGCGACGCTCGTCGAGAAACTTTCAATCCACCAGGGCGCGCGCCAGCACCTCCTGTTCGACGGCAAGGCGCCGGAAGTCGGCCAGATCGTGCGGTTTCCCGCGCTCGCCGACACGCTGCAGGCGATTGCAGACGGCGGCCGCGATGCGTTCTACACCGGCGCGCTCGCTGACGACATGGTCACGACACTTCAGGCCCTCGGCGGCGGGCATACGCAGGCGGACTTCGCGGCGCAGGCTTCCAGCTACGTGACGCCGATTTCCGTCGACTACGGTGACCTCACGATCCACGAGCTGCCGCCGAGTAATCACGGCATCGTTGCCCTCATCATGCTGCGCATGCTCGATCGGCTCGGCCGGCTGAGCGACGATCCGATGTCGCCTGAGCGCTATCACGTCATGATTGAGGCGGCGCGGCTTGCCTACGCGATGCGCGACCGGTTCGTCGCGGACCCGGACATGGCGGATGTGCCGGTCGATCACATGCTGAGCGACGAGACCATCGACACGCTTGTGGCGCGCATTGACCGCACGCGGCGGACGGACACGCTCGGGCCGCCGCCGCAGCCGGCGGGTTCTGATACGGTGTATCTCAGTGTCGTCGACGAAAGCGGTCTCGCCGTCTCATTCATCAACTCGGTCTATTCGGGCTTCGGGTCTGGCATCGTCACCGAGGCGTCCGGCATCTGGCTGCACAACCGCGCGCAGGGCTTTTCGCTCGATCCGGCGCACCCGAACGTCATCGCGCCCGGGAAGCGGCCGATGCACACACTCGTGCCCGCAATGGCGACGCGCGATGGCAAGCCGGTCATGAGCTTCGGCGTCATGGGGGCTGCATTTCAGCCGGCCGGCCACGTCTATGTTGTCACCAACATGGGCGACTACGGCATGGACCCGCAGGAGGCGCTCGACTTCCCGCGCGTCTTCTTCGACGGCGACCGGGTCGAGGTTGAAGAGGGCGTCCCGCAGGTGGTGCGCGATGGGTTGGCTGCGCTTGGTCACACGGTCGGTGTGCGCGCGGAACCGTGGGGCGGCGGGCAGATCATTTGCATTGACCCGCATACAGGCGTGCGCATCGGCGCGTCAGATCCGCGCAAGGATGGGCTTGCGATGGGCTTCTGATCGCGTGCGCCAGAGGGCAGGGGCTACCGCCCCGCGTCGTCGGCCGCTGATCGCAACGCATCGAGGATCGGGTCATACGCATCCTCGTCGCGCACCTCTGGGTACGACATGAACACCGGATGCGCGATCGCGCGGGCGCGGGGCGCCTTTCTAAGCCGCCGCCGCTTCATATGCGCGCGGGCAAGCCGCATCGGAACGTAACCGACGCACGGATTGTCGAGCATGTAGGTGAGCCCGTTCGCGCCGAGCTCAAGGCTAAGGCCGGTGTTCGTAAACGATGGGTCGCCGCCGGCTTCGCTCTCCTGCACGTCAGGCCCCCAGTCGAGCGTCACGTGTTCGATGGCATTGCGCCGTGTGCCGGGCTTCGCGCTTGTCACCAGCACAAACACATCGTCGAACAGGTGCTCACTCACGACCCCAGACTGCTGGATCGGGCGGTACGTCACCGCGAGATCAAGCGTGCCCTCGAGCATTCTCATGGTGAGGTCTGATGACGTCTCAGCGCGCGCGGTCACTGCGATGTCAGGGATATGAGCACGCATCCAGGACACCCAGGGCAGCAGAAACCCGCCCCAGAGGGCCTCTGGCGCGCCGACGGCCAGGTGATCGCGGTGATAGCTCGAAAGCCCAACCTCGAACTGCGCATGCTGCCAGACGCGCACGAGCGTCAATGCATGACGCCGGAACTGTTCGCCTGCGGTCGTCAGCTCCGCGCCAAGCTTCGAGCGCTGAAATAGCGCCTGACCGAGAGCGTCTTCGAGGTTCTTGATGCGGGAACTCACGGTGGATTGCGTGAGGTTCATGCGGCGGCCCGCGTCGATGAAGCTGCCCGTCTCTGCAACAGTCAGAAACGTTTTCGCGAGCGCAATGTCCATGCTCTCAACTCCGCGATCACGTGCGCGTTCGATCCAATGCAGGGAGACGTAACGGATGCAGCGAAACCTATCTATCGGAATCTTCGATAGCCCTTACCGGAAAAATCCGTTTGTCGTTTGTCAGGAAAGTTCTCATGTTCGAATCGGTTTCGCGTGTGCGGCCCTCGAACCTCAACGCGCACGACCATGTTGGATGCATAAATAGCGCGCCGTTGGTTGGCGTCGAAGACCACACAGTCACCACGTGAAGCGATAGGCGCGCTGTGCAGCATCGAAGTCCAAAGCGACACAAAGGGAACTTGAACGATGAGAGCTCCGGCTAAGAAGAAGGCGGCGAAGAAAGCGCCAGCCAAGAAGAAAGCGATTAAGAAGGCGGCGGTGAAGAAGAAGGCGCCGACGAAGAAGAAGGCAGCAAAGAAGACCGCTGCGAAGAAGGCCGCCACGAAGAAGACAGCGGTCAAGAAGTCGCCGGCGAAGAAGGCGCTGAAGAAGAAGGCCGTTAAGAAGAAGGCGCCGGCGAAGAAGAAGGCCGCCAAGAAGGCCCCTGCCAAAAAGACGGCAAAGAAGACAGCCAGGAAGTAGCGGCAACCGCCGCTTGACCTGACGAGGCCCGCAGAACGGGGGTTTCCAGGCCATTCGAGCGATATCGAGAGCAACCAATAGCGAGCGATGTCAGCAATGCCAGGATCTGTCCGTCACACCACCCGCCGTTCTGCGGGCCTCACAAACTCCGCCTTTCGCGTGCGCGGCCTGACGGCTTTGGCCGTCGGCGCAGGCCTCGCTTTCGCGGCCGGCACCACACCTCTCAATGCCAGTACGATCACAAACGCGGATCGCACGACGCATCAACTTCGCATCACCGAAGGCACCGACGTGCGCGTCGTAAGCCTCGCAGCCGCGGCACTCCTCGAAGATGTTTGCAAGGCCCGCTGCACGATCCGCCTCAACGGCGATCCGCAGGCCGACTACGTCCTTGAAGGCAATGAGCGCGTCTCGATTGAAGATGGCCTCGTCTACTACGACGGCCCGGTCGGCGGCGAAGATGATGCCACCGAAAGGCAGCCTGCGCCGCGACTCAGGTAGCCGGCAACACGGCCTCGGCAGGTGCTGTTTCGCGCGCGTCCGGATGGGCCGGCGCGCCTGCGACGTCGTTTTCCACAACTGTCGTTAACGCGAATGTCGCCTCGAACGCGCGCCTAAGCGCGTCATCAACGTGCGCTGCAGACGTGTCGTGCCCAAGCGCTGCGAGACTAGTGACGCCGTGATCTGCGATGCCACACGGCACGATGCCGTCGAAGTGGCTGAGGTCTGGCGCGACGTTCAGGCTGACGCCGTGAAAGCTCACCCAATGACGCACGCGGATGCCGATCGCTGCGATCTTTTCATCGCACGCCGTCTGCGCGGCCGCGGCCTCGCCATCGCGCGCAACCCAGACCCCGATGCGCCCGTCGCGAACGCCCCCCGCAACGCCGAACCCATCCCGCAGCGCCGCGATCAGCCATGTCTCGAGCGACCGGACAAACGCGCGGACATCCCGCCCGCGCCTTTTGAGATCAAGCATCACGTAAGCAACCTGCTGGCCGGGGCCGTGATACGTGAACTGCCCGCCGCGGCCGGTCTCAAACACAGGAAAGCGCCCCGGCGCCAGCAAATCTGCCGGCTGCGCGCTCGTGCCAGCCGTATAGAGTGGCGGGTGCTCAACCAGCCAAACCGCCTCGCGCGCTGACCCGTCGGCAATCGCCGCCACCCGCGCTTCCATCTGCGCAACCGCGTCCGGATAGGCTGTCAGCCCCGGCGTGCGGATCCATGCAACAGCCGCAGCTTGCGCCTCGGTCGGTGGTTGGGTTTGGTCGTCCATCCCTTTGATATATCGCGCCAGATCGCCGATGGAACCGCCCGCCGCGACGCTGATGCGATCAGCCCTGCCAATCCGGTTGCAATTGCCCCGCGCCATTGTTACGAGACGCGCCTTGGCGGGCGCATTGCGCGCGCCGATGGTGTGCGGCCGTGGCGGAATTGGTAGACGCGCTACGTTGAGGTCGTAGTGGGGAGACCCGTGGAAGTTCGAATCTTCTCGGCCGCACCATCCCTTTCATTATCTGAGCCAAATCGATAGGTCGGCCGGAGCTGCGACGAGGCCATCTTTACGGCGTCCGTCAGGTCACGGGCCGCGGTAATAGCGCAGATACTTCGTATGCGCCCAGCCGCGTTGATCGGCGAAGCGCACACGGCACCACGATCCGGAACACCGGCGGGTCTTCAACAC
>JBCBIY010000034.1:0-6092 GCA_038523925.1 Pseudomonadota bacterium
CCGCAGGCCTGACGGCCAGCTGCTGGCGCTCTGGAAGAGGTCGCGAGGTGCGCTGCCTTCAGCGCCAGCCGGACCGGCATATCTGCGATCGTCGCGATGGCTGCCTTGGGCGGGGCAGTGTGGTCACACCCCCCAATTCGCCTCCCTCGGGCTTGTCCCAAGGGTCCATGGTGGCCGCATGCTTTGGTGCGCGCTGTTGTGATCGCCAGTTGCCGCGCGCTCTGCGATTTGCGCGGGCACTGCAGCTAGACGTGGGATGGATCCTCGGGACGAGCCCGAGGAAGGCGGTGGAGGGAGTCCCGCCGCCACACTCACGACAGCCACCCGCCAACCCCGCGAAGAACAGAGCGAGGCGCACGAAGCTGGCCTTCGGCCAGCGGAGCGCGCCGCAGCGGATGGCTTGGCGGACGCGTGTGCCAACCAAGCTTGCGCAGGTTGGACCAAAAAAGAGATAGCGCGCGGCCACACCCACTGCCCTCGCGGCAGCCACCTGCCAACCCCCGCGAAGAACAGAGCGAGGCGCACGGAGCTGGCCACCGGCCAGCGTAGCGCGCCGCAGCGGATGGCGGTCGGACTCGTGTGCCAACGCGCGGCAGCGCGGTTGGACCAAAAAAGAGAGCGCGCGCCGCCACACCCACCGCCTCCGCGGCAGCCTCCTACTAGCCGTACCAAGAATAGAGCGAGGCGCACGAAGCTGGCCTTCGGCCAGCGCAGCGCGCCGCAGCGGATGGCGGTCGGACTCGTGTGCCAACCAAGCTTGCGCAGGTTGGACCAAATAAAGAGCCGCGGAGGCCGTCGGGCGTGTCCTACCCGCCAGGTCCCTACAAGAACGTAGGTGGGCACCATGTGCCCCAGACCACGGTCCGGGGCAGGGACAGCGCCCTTGGCAGTGCTTATCGGCCCAGGGGAAGTTTGCCCTAACGCGCCCCGCAGCCCTCTCAATGTAGAGTGCTTTGCCCGCGATGTCTCGCGACGGACGAATCGTGGCTGACGGCGCGCGCAGGGCTCAGGTTTCGTCGGCTGGATCTTCTGACGGCTGAAGTGCCGCTTTGAGCCGGCTTTCGCTGTCCCAGAGTTCATCTGCGAGCAGCAGTGCGGTCATGAGCAGCAAGCGGTCGTCGCTCGCGTTGCCGTGCGCTTCGATCAGTTGCGCCACGCGATCGGAGACGTGCTCGGCAAGGGCGGTGACGCGGTCATGATCGGCCGGATCGCACGCGAGGCGATAGCGCCGACCGTTGACAGTGACTGAGACGTGTACGGGTTTGGCGCCAGTTGCGGCGGTGTCCGTTTGCGGTGTGTCCGCGCCGCCGGCACCGTTGGCGGTCATCGGGACTTCCGCCGCGGCTGCGCCTCAAGTGAGGTCTTCAGCGAATCGAGCACCCATTCGATGCGGTTCAGAACATCTGCGTGGCGCTGCTCGAGGTCAGAGATGCGCGCCTTCGCGACTGCAAGTTCGGCTTCGAGCGCTTTGACAGTTTGCTGCGTTTCGCCAGTGCGCGTCTTGCGCCCGCCGATGCGCTTTGCTGACTTCGCCTTTGCCGGTGCCTTGGTCTTGGCGGCAGGCTTTGCAGGCGCCTTTTTCGCCGGTGGCGCGCGCGTGACGGAGGTTTCTTTCGCGCGCGCAGCCGCAGGTTTTTTCTTGCGCGCCGTCTTGGCCGCTGCCTTCTTTGCTGTCGTCCGCTTCGCCATGGCTGCCCCGCCACGCTCCGGTCCACACCCTCATGCGCCCCGGAACTCCCGCGAGCATGGCGGCCGGTCGCGAAGGGGTCAACGCGCAATCATCTCTGTCCTGCAGCCTGTCGCGTCGCGCTGAACGAGGGCCACATTGCGGCCTGCCATGCGCGGCGTTCTGTAACATTATTCACCTTCGCCAGTGCGCAACGCGGCCCGCGCGCGACCGGCCGCCAGGCGGCGTTCGTCGCGATGCGGCCGGCGTTTGACAGGCTGCCCGCACTCACGCACACCGGGCACACCTTAATGCACCGCAGCATGCGCCGCCGACGAGGAGTTCCACCAATGGCCGTGAAAGTCGCAATCTCTGGATTTGGTCGGATCGGCCGTAACGTGTTGCGCGCAATCGCCGAAGCGAAGCGAACGGACGTTGAGGTCGTGGCGGTCAACGATCTCGGATCGGCAACCGACAATGCGCACCTGTTCAAGTACGACTCGGTGCACGGCACCTACCCAGGCAACGTCTCCGTCGATGGCGACATGATGGATGTCGGCCACGGCCAGCCGGTGAAGGTGCTCGCCGAGCGCGATCCGGCGAAGCTGCCGTGGGGGGAGATGGGCGTCGATATCGTGATGGAGTGCACGGGCATCTTCACCGATCGCGACAAGGCAGCAGCCCATCTGGAAGCCGGCGCGAAACGCGTGCTTGTGTCGGCGCCATCGAAGGGCGCTGACCTGACCGTTGTCTATGGCGTCAATCACGATCAGCTCAAAGGCGAGCACACGGTCGTCTCGAACGCCTCGTGCACAACGAACTGTCTCGCGCCCGTTGCGAAGGTCTTGCACGACCTCGTCGGAATCGAATCCGGATTCATGACGACGATCCATGCTTACACATCGGATCAGCGGTTGCAGGATCAGGCCCACCGCGACATGCGCCGGGCGCGCGCTGCCGCGCTCAGCATGATTCCGACGTCGACGGGCGCTGCAAAAGCCGTTGGCCTCGTGATGCCGGAACTCAATGGCAAGCTCGACGGCACCGCCATTCGCGTGCCGACGCCGAACGTTTCGGTCGTCGACCTCAAGTTCATCCCGGGCAAGTCAACCACGGTTGATGAGGTCAACGCCGCCATGAAGCAGGCCGCATCCGGCGCGCTCGAAGGCGTGCTCACGGTGCACGATGCGCCGCTGGTCTCAATCGACTTCAACCACTCGCCCGCCTCATCGAACTTCGACCTGACGCAAACGCAGATCGTCGACGGCAAGCTCGTGCGCGTCCTTTCGTGGTACGACAACGAATGGGGCTTCTCGAACCGCATGTCCGACACCGCCGTCGCGATGGCGAAGCTCATTTAACAAGCCCGGCCGGCTTGCTTGATGCTCCATTTAAGTGGGTGCCGCCACTGGCGGCGACTCCGCCGTGGCCGCTTCCGTCGCGTTGTGGTGATAGGCTCGAAGTCTTTCGAGCAGGGCCGCGTGGTCGAACAGCGGAACGGCGACTGAAAGACAGAGCGCCCCGGCGGCCACCATCACGAGCGCGCCGATGATGAGTTTCGCCAGCGATTGGTGAATTCCGAGCGTCAGCACGATCTCCCGGCTCTGTCTGCGCCCCAGCGTGCGCCAAAGCCCGTCTGTCACCTTCCGCAGTCAAACCATTAACGAAAAAATCGCGGCCGCGCCCATTGACGGGCGAGTCCTGGCGCCATATGTCCACGGCGCGGCGCTTGGCACTCTTCATTCGAGACTGCTAACGCCCACTTATCCCATCGAAGTTCACACAAAAATTCAGGAGACCCCCTCCATGAACTTCCGTCCGTTGCACGACCGCGTGGTCGTTCGCCGCGTCGAAAGCGAAACCAAGTCCGCCGGCGGGATCATCATCCCCGATACCGCCGCCGAGAAGCCGCAGCAGGGCGAAATCGTCGCCGTTGGCCCCGGCGCCCGTGGCGATGACAACGAGCTTATTCCCCTCGACGTCAAAGCCGGCGACCGGGTGCTGTTCGGCAAGTGGTCCGGCACCGAAGTCAAGATCGATGGCGAAGACCTTCTCATCATGAAGGAAAGCGACATTATGGGCGTGATCGAAGGTGCCGCTGCCGCAAAGGCCGCCTGAACACCCCGGGTCATTTCAAACCCGAACGCGATCTGAGATTCCCCCAAACAGGAGACATCCATGTCTGCAAAAGACGTGAAATTTGCGTCCGACGCGCGCGATAAAATGCTGCGCGGCGTCGACACGCTGGCCAACGCCGTCAAAGTGACGCTCGGCCCGAAAGGCCGCAACGTCATCATCGAAAAGTCGTTTGGCGCACCGCGCACGACCAAGGATGGTGTCACCGTCGCTAAGGAAATCGAGCTTGAAGACAAGTTCGAGAATATGGGCGCACAGATGGTGCGCGAAGTCGCGTCGAAGACGAACGATGTTGCCGGCGACGGCACGACGACCGCAACGGTCCTGGCTCAAGCGATCGTTCGCGAAGGTCTGAAGTCGGTTGCAGCCGGCATGAACCCGATGGACCTGAAGCGCGGCATCGACAAAGCGACGACGGCCGTTGTCCAGCAGATCAAGTCGACGTCCGTCGAAGTGAAGGACTCAAACGAGATCGAACAGGTTGGCACCATCTCGGCGAACGGCGAGAAGGAAATCGGCGCACAGATCGCTGAGGCTATGCAAAAGGTCGGCAACGAGGGCGTCATCACGGTCGAGGAAGCCAAATCGCTCGAGACCGAACTCGACGTCGTCGAAGGCATGCAGTTCGACCGCGGTTACCTGTCGCCGTACTTCATCACGAACGCCGACAAGATGATCGCCGAACTGGATGACCCCTACATCCTGATCCACGAAAAGAAGCTTTCGAACCTGCAGGCCATGCTGCCGGTGCTTGAAGCTGTCGTGCAGACGGGCAAGCCGCTGCTCATCATCGCGGAAGACGTTGAAGGCGAAGCGCTCGCAACGCTCGTCGTCAACAAGCTGCGCGGTGGCCTGAAGGTGGCAGCCGTCAAAGCGCCTGGCTTCGGCGATCGCCGAAAGGCCATGCTCGAGGACATTGCCGTCCTGACGAACGGTCAGACCGTTTCGGAAGATCTCGGCATCAAGCTCGAGAACGTCACCATCGAGATGCTCGGCCGCGCCAAGCGCGTCAACATCACGAAGGACGACACGACGATCGTCGACGGCACGGGCGAAAAGTCCGGCATCGAAGCGCGCATTGGCCAGATCAAGGCGCAGATCGAAGAGACCACGTCCGACTACGACCGCGAGAAACTGCAGGAACGCCTGGCGAAGCTCGCCGGCGGTGTCGCCGTGATCAAGGTTGGCGGCGCGACGGAAGTCGAAGTGAAAGAGCGCAAGGATCGCGTTGACGACGCGCTGAACGCAACGCGGGCTGCTGTCGAAGAGGGTGTGGTCCCAGGTGGCGGCGTCATGCTGCTCAAAGCGATCAAGTCGCTCGACGCCGTCAAGGGCGACAACGATGACCAGGAAGCTGGTATTCAGATCGTCAAGCGCGCGCTGCAGGCACCGATCCGCCAGATCGCCTCGAACGCAGGCGTTGAAGGCTCGATCGTCGCCGGCAAGGTGCTTGAGTCGTCGGATGCAAACTTCGGCTACGACGCTCAGAACGACGAGTATGTCGACATGGTCGCCAAGGGCATCATCGACCCGGCCAAGGTCGTGCGCACCGCGCTTCAGGACGCAGCCTCAATCGCAGGCCTGCTGATCACGACGGAAGCCGGCGTCGCCGAGGCCCCGAAGGACGACAAGGGCGCGCCTGCAATGCCTGACATGGGTGGCATGGGTGGCATGGGCGGCATGATGTAAGCCGTCGCCACCGCTTTTGACCTGATCAGAGGGCGCCGCTTGCGGCGCCCTCTCTTTTTGCCCGTCTACGCTGCTGTTGGTTTGTTTGCCCAACCGCGCTGCCGCTAGTCATTTTTGGCCCAACCGCGCTGCCGCGCGTTGGTGCTTAGAGTCCGAGACTAACCGCACCGCGCGATCCGCAGGCCTGACGGCCTGCTCCTTGCGCGCTGCTCACGCTCTGGAATTGGTAGCGGCTGCCTCTGCGGGCAGCGGGTGACGCCACGTGTTTTTTGTTTGCCCAACCGCGCTGCCGCGCGTTGGCGCTCAGAGTCCGTGACTAACCGCACCGCGCGATCCGCAGGCCTAGCGGCCTGCTCCTTGCGCGCTGCTCACGCTCTGGAAGCGGTGGCGGCTGCCTGTGCCAGCGGCGGGTGACGCCGCGTGTGTTTTTTGTTGGCCCAACCGCGCTGCCGCGCGTTGGTGCCGGGAGCCCGCAACTAAGCGCATCGCGCGATTCGCTGACGCTCCTTGCGCGATGCTGGCGCTCTGGAATGGTGACCACCTGCACCGCAAGAGCGAGGCGCACGAAGGGCGGAGCTCGTAGCGCGCTGCAGCGAGAGGC
>JBCBIY010000035.1:0-5140 GCA_038523925.1 Pseudomonadota bacterium
GTCCAACAGGGCAACAGCCCTGTTGGCACACGAGTCCGACCGCCGCTCGCTGTGGCGCGATCCGGTGAGGCTGATGCCTCACCTCCTTGCGCCTCGCTCTGTTCTTCACCGGGCTAACAGGTGGCAGCCGCAGACGCGGTGGGTGTGGCCGCGCGCTCTCTTTCTAAGTCCAACCGCGCTGCCGCCCGTTGGCACACGAGTCCGACCGCCGCTCGCTGCGGCGCGATCCGGTGAGGCTGATGCTTCACCTCCTTGCGCCTCGCTCTGTTCTTCGCCGGGCTAACAGGTGGCAGCCGCAGGCGCGGTGGCACGAACGGAGGGACTCCCTCCACCGCTTTCCTCGGGCTTGTCCCGAGGATCCATCTCTCGACTGCCTGCGCAGGCTGCGTGGCGCAGGAAGTTCCGGCGACCACCCAGCTGATCAAAGCGCACCGAAGCCACCGGCAACCATGGACCCTCGGGACGAGCCCGCGGGAGGCGACTGGTGGGTGTGACCAATGACACGGCCCCGCCCAAGGCTGGCATCTCGATGGTCGCCAAATGACGGTCAGACTGGCGCTTAAGGCAGCGCACCTCGCAACCGATTCCAGAGCGCCAGCATCGCGCAAGGAGCAGGCCGTCAGGCCTGCGGATCGCGCGATGCGGTTAGGTGCGGATTCGAAGCGCCGTCTAGCGCCAGCGTAGACGGGCCAAAAAAGAAACCGCGCGGCGCCACCCGCCGGCGGTCACGTTTGACGCAGTTCCTTTTCCACGTGTGGGGTTGGCAGCGGCAGCCACTACCAACTTCCAGAGCGCGAGCATCGCGCAAGGAGCAGGCCGTAGGGCCTGCGGATCGCGCGATGCGCTTAGTTGCGGATTCTGAGCGCCGTCTAGCGCCAGCGTAGACGGGCCAAAAAAACACCGCGCGGCGCCACCCGCCGGCGGTCACGTTTGACGCAGTTCCTTTTCCACGTGTGGGGTTGGCAGCGGCAGCCACTACCAACTTCCAGAGCGTGAGCATCGCGCAAGGAGCAGGCCTTTAGGCTTGCGGATCGCGCGATGCGCTTAGTTGCGGATTCTGAGCGCCGTCGAGCTGCAGCGTGGACGGGCCAAAAAAACCACTAGCGCCAGCGTAGAAGGGCCAACAAAAAACAATCCCGCTACTTCACCGTGACCGTGATCACTTTCGATTCGATCGGCGGGTCGTGGGGGATGTGGTTTTGGTCGCCGAGGACGAGCTGCAGCGTGTGCGTGCCGGCCGGCAGGTCGAGCGTGACTTCCGTCTGGCCGCCGCCGAAGTGGCGATGCGTTTCGTCGTTCGGGATCGGGTCGGCGTAGGTCTCGAGTTTTTGGTTGATCAGCAGGTGATGGTGACCCGTCTTCTCTTTTTCGATGCCGGCCGGGGCGACGCCCATGCCTTTCAGGCCGAACCTGATGGTGACTGGATTCGAGAGCGACGCGCCGTCCTCAACGCCGATGAAATAGAGCTCGGCCCCAGCCGGCGCCTTCGTGCGGTGATCATCCGCCAGAGCCGGTGCCGCGCTCGCCGCTGCTGCCGCCAATCCGACGGCCGCCAATGCTCCGAGCCATGCCTTCACGCGAACCATTTTGTCCTCCAACCCGTTTTTCTTATTGATCCGCCACAACTTAGGCGCCGCCCTCACGCCCGGCAACCAATTCGTCTGTGAACACGCGAATTGAATAGCCGCAGTTGCCGTGATCCAGCCCCGCCGCGCATGGTACGTTAGCCGCATGGAATCAGAACGCGCAGACACCCTGACGCCAGCCGATGGTCTCTCCGGCCGGAGCATCTCCGAGCGCGCGCTCGGCACCGCCGCTCCGCCCGATTACTTCGCGGGCCTGAACCCCGAACAGCGGCGCGCGGTCGAGACGCTCGACGGCCCCGTGCTCGTGCTTGCGGGCGCTGGGACCGGCAAGACGCGCGTGCTCACGACCCGCATCGCGCACATCCTTGCAACGCGCAGTGCCTACCCGTCGCAGATCCTCGCGGTCACCTTTACCAACAAAGCGGCGCGCGAGATGAAGGAGCGCATCGCCGGGCTCGTGGGCGGTGCTGTTGAGGGCATGCCGTGGCTCGGCACCTTCCATTCGATTTGTGTGCGCATTCTCCGGCGCCATGCCGAACTTGCGGGCCTCAAGCCAGGCTTTACGATCGTCGATCCCGACGATCAGTTGCGTCTCATCAAGCAGGTCATCGAGGCCGGCGGCATCGACAAAGATCGTTGGCCGGCGCGGCAGCTCGCAAGCCTGATTGACAGTTGGAAGAACCGCGGGCTCGTGCCCGACAAGGTGCCGAAGGGCGAGGCTTTTGCGTTTGCGAACGGTAAGGGCGCCGACCTCTATAAGGCGTATCAGGCGCGGCTGAAGGATCTTAACGCCGTCGACTTCGGCGACTTGTTGCTCGAGTGCGTCGCGATGTTTCAAAACCATCCCGATGTGCTGGCGGAGTATCAGGGCAAGTTCCGCTACATGCTCGTCGACGAGTATCAGGACACCAACGTCGTCCAGTATTTGTGGCTGCGGCTGCTGGCGCAGGGCACGGCCAACCTCTGCTGCGTTGGCGATGACGATCAGTCGATCTACGGCTGGCGCGGCGCCGAGGTCGACAACATCCTGCGTTTCGAGACCGACTTCCCGGGCGCGATCGTCATCCGGCTTGAACGCAACTACCGTTCGACGGGACACATTCTGGCAGCCGCGTCAGGCGTCATCGCGCACAACGAAAGCCGGCTCGGCAAGACGCTCTTCACCGATGGCGATCTCGGCGACAAGATCACGGTCCAAAGCGTTTGGGACGACGAGGAAGAGGCGCGCACGATCTGCGACGAAATCGAGGCGTTGCAGAAGTCCGGTCATGCGCTCAACGAAGTCGCGATCCTCGTCCGCGCCTCCTATCAGATGCGCGCGCTGGAAGACCGGTTCGTGACGATCGGCATGCCGTACCGCGTCATTGGCGGGCCGAAGTTTTACGAGCGCGCCGAGATCAAGGACGCAATCGCGTACCTCGAAGTCGTCAACAATCCGGCGAACGACCTGAAGTTTGAGCGCATCGTCAATACACCGAAGCGCGGGTTTGGCGACACGTCGCTGCGGAAGGTGCGTGACTTTGCACGTGCGCGCGGGATGTCGCTTTATGATGCCTCGCATGAGGTCGTCCAGACGGACCTGTTAGCTGGCAAAGCGCGCAAGTCGCTGACGACGCTGATGGCACAGTTCGAGCGCTGGCGCACCGAAGCCGGCTCCATGCGCCACACGGAGCTTGCAGAGATCATCCTCGATGAGTCCGGCTACACGGCCATGTGGCAGGCCGATAAGAGCCCGCAGGCGCAGAGCCGGCTCGACAACCTCAAAGAGCTCGTGCGCTTCATGCACGAGTTTGAATCGCTCGGCGGATTCCTGGAACACGTCGGCCTCGTCATGGATGCCGATCAGGGTAGCGACGGCGACCGCGTCACACTGATGACGCTGCATGCTGCCAAGGGCCTCGAGTTTGAGACGGTGTTCCTCACGGGTTGGGAAGAGGGGCTGTTTCCAAGCCAGCGCACGATGGACGAAAGCGGGCTCGCCGGCCTCGAGGAAGAGCGGCGGCTCGCCTACGTCGGCATCACGCGCGCCAAGCGCCGCGCCAAGGTGTCATTCGCGCAGAACCGGCGCACGCGGGGGCTCTATCAGGCGGCAACACCATCGCGATTTGTCGATGAGCTGCCTGATCAGCACGTCGATGTATTGGAGCCGATCAGCCCGTTCGGCGGAGCCTATCAGAACTTCGCAAGCGCCGGCCGCAACCCGTTTGGGCGAAGCCGGTTCGATGCTCCAGTCGAAGACATTGAGCCGGCCGGGCGGACCTACGAAACGCCAGGCTGGCAGCGCGCAAAGGCCCGCGCGGAAGCAACCACGCTTGAGCCGATTGTAGCGCCAAAACCCCGCCGCGCATCGTCCCTCGGCGAGGGCGAGCTGGTCGCCTCATCAATCGCACGGCCCGGCGGCTACGCAGTCGGCGCCCGTGTCCTCCACGCAAAGTTCGGCGAAGGCTCCGTCGTCGAAGTCGACGGCAACAAACTCACCGTCGAGTTCGACACCGCCGGCCGCAAACGCGTCGTCGACAGCTTCGTCGACGTGGCTTGATTTTTTTGGCCCGTCTACGCTGCCGCTCGTTGTTTCTTCGGCCCGTCCACGCTGCCGCTCGTTGTTTCTTCGGCCCGTCCACGCTGCCGCTCGACGGCGCTTAGAATCCGTGACTAAGCGCATCGCACGATCCGCAGGCCTGACGGCCTGCTCCTTGCGCGATGCTCACGCTCTGGAAGCGGTGCCGGCTGCCTTAAGCGCCAGCCGAACCGTCATTTGGCGACCATCGAGATGACGGCTTTGGGCGAGGTAATGTCATTGGTCACAACCAACATCCGCTTCCCTCGGGCTTGTCCCGAGGGTCCATGGTAGCCTCAGGCTTTGGTGCGCTTTGATCGGCTGGGTGGTCGCCGGAACTTCCTGCGTCACGCAGCGGACACAGGCAGTCGAGCGATGGATCCTCGGGACAAACCCGAGGAAGGCGGTGGAGGGAGTCCCGCCGCCACACCCACCGCACCCGCGGCAGCCACCTGCCAGCCCCACAAAAACCAGAGCGAGGCGCACGAAGCTGGCCTCGGGCCAGCGTAGCGCGCCGCAGCGAGTGGCTTGGCGGTTTCGTGTGCCAACAGGGCTGTTGCCCTGTTGGACCAAAAGACCAGAGCGAGGCGCACGAAGCTCGCCTCCGGCCAGCGTAGCGCGCCGCAGCGAGTGCCGGTCGGATTCGTGTGCCAACCAAGCTTGCGCAGGTTGGACCAAAAGAAATGAGCGAGGCGCACGAAGCTGGCCTCCGGCCAGCGTAGCGCGCCGCAGCGGGCGGCGGTCGGACTCGTGTGCCAACAGGGCTGTCGCCCTGTTGGACCTAAAAAAGAGAGTGCGCGGCGACCAGGCAGACTCTTCGTTTCATGCAGCCGCACACCGCTCCCGTCGCCCAAGCGGCAGCCACCTGCCAGCCCCACAAAAACCAGAGCGAGGCGCACGAAGCTGGCCTATGGCCAGCGTAGCGCGCCGCAGCGAGTAGCAGTCGGATTCGTGTGCCAACCAAGCTTGCGCAGGTTGGACCAAAAGAACAGAGCGA
>JBCBIY010000036.1:0-4843 GCA_038523925.1 Pseudomonadota bacterium
CGAGCTGTGTGCAATGTCGACCCGATCCCAGCGGCCACCGCAACCGATTCCAGAGCGCAAGCATCGCGCAAGGAGCCGGCCGATAGGCCTGCGGATCGCGCGATGCGGTTGGGTGCGGACTCTAAGCGCCGTCGAGCGGCAGCGTGGACGGGCAAAAAAAAGCGCAATGAGCAGGCCCTAAGGCCTGCGGATCGCGCGGTGCACTTAGTCGCGGATTCTAAGCGCCGTCTAGCGGCAGCGTAGACGGGCAAACAAAAAACACGCGGCGTCGCACGCTGCCAGCAAAGGCAGCCGCTACCATTTCCAGGGCGTGAGCAGCGCGCAAGGAGCAGGCCGATAGGCCTGCGGATCGCGCGGTGCGGTTAGTTGCGAATTCTAAGCGCCGTCGAGCGGCAGCGTAGACGGGCCAACAAAAACCACGCGCGGTGTGACCCACTGCCGGCAACGGCAGCCGCTACCAATCCCAGGGCGCGAGCAGCGCGCAAGGAGCAGGCCGATAGGCCTGCGGATCGCGCGATGCGGTTAGTCGCGGACTTTAAGCGCCGTCGAGCGGCAGCGTGGACGGGCCAAAAAACAACGCGCGGCGTAACCCGCTGCCGGCACAGGCAGCCGCTACCAATTCCAGAGCGCGAGCAGCGCGCAAGGAGCAGGCCGATAGGCCTGCGGATCGCGCGGTGCGGTTAGTTGCGGATTCTAAGCGCCGTCGAGCGGCAGCGTAGACGGGCAAAAAAAAAAAACGCGCGGCAGCGCGGTCGGGCAAACAAAAACACCCGCCAGCCGGGCCAAACAATAATCCCAGTCCACCACCCTGCTTTCCACATGGCGGCCTGGGCGCTACGACGGGGCCATGCTGATCACGTTTTTCCATGAGCTCAGGGCTGCCAAGGTGCCCGTGTCGGTTCGTGAGTATCTGACACTGATGCAGGCACTTGAAGCGGACCTTGCGGGCCGGCGCGTGGACGACTTTTACGTCCTTGCGCGTACGGCGCTGGTCAAAGATGAGCGCTTTTTCGATCGCTACGATCAGGTGTTCGGCCAGGTCTTCGGCGGCCTCGAACTGATGGCCGAGGCAATTGAAACCGAGATCCCGGAGGATTGGCTCCGGTCGCTTGGCGCTCGCTACCTCTCAGATGAAGACAAGGCGAAGATCGAAGCGCTCGGCGGGTGGGACAAGCTCATGGAGACGCTCAAGCAGCGCCTCGAGCAGCAGAAGGGCCGGCACGAGGGCGGCTCGAAGTGGATCGGCACGCGCGGCACCTCACCGTTCGGCGCTGACGGCTACAATCCCGAAGGGATCCGCATCGGCCAGAGGGAGAGCCGGCACCAGCGCGCGGTCAAAGTCTGGGACAAGCGCGCGTTCAAAGACTTCGCTGACGATCGCGAAATTGGCACGCGCACCATCAAGATGGCGCTGCGCAAGCTCCGGCAGTTTGCGCGTACGGGCGCCGCCGACGAACTCGACCTCAACGGCACGATCCGCGGCACGGCCGAGAAAGGCTACTTTGATCTGCAGATGCGGCCGGAGCGGCGCAACGCCGTAAAGGTCCTGATGTTCTTTGATGTCGGCGGGTCGATGGACTGGCACATCCAGGCGGCCGAAGATCTCTTTTCGGCCGCGCGCGCCGAGTTCAAGCACCTCGAGTACTACTACTTTCACAACTGCCTGTATGAGTTCGTCTGGCAGGACAACGCGCGGCGCTGGACCGAGCGAACGCCGACCTGGGACGTCCTCCACACCTACCCTTCGGACTACAAGGTCATCTTCGTCGGCGATGCCGCGATGAGCCCATACGAGATCGCCATGGCCGGTGGCTCGGTCGAGCACATGAACCCTGAACCCGGCGAGATCTGGCTCCGCCGCGTCCTCGACATTTTCGAGCACGCCGTGTGGCTGAACCCGGTCGCCGAAGCCAACTGGGACTGGACGGCGTCGACGACCATGATCCGGCGCTTGTTCTCGGATCGGATGTATCCGCTGACGCTTGACGGGATCGACCGTGCCACCCGCAGCCTGATGCGGTAAACCGGCCACACCGCGGTGGCCGCAAATGATCAACATCCGCGCCTGCCAAATTGTTGACCTCGGCGGGGCATTCAGCATTGTCCTCGCGACGGGACGGCCGGGGGGATTCGCAAATGACAGGCTTGAAACAGACGGCAATCGGGGCGGTCACCATTGCTGTGGCCGTTATGCTCGGTGCCTGCTCGAACACGGCAACCAACTTGCTCTCGACAGGTTCGATCACCGGCAGTCAGCCGCAGCAGGCCGCAGCAACCCCTAAGGTCGCAACGCCCGTTGATCGCGCGCTTCAGGTCGCAGCCACGTCTGCACGGGCGCAGAAGTGCGGCTACTTCTTTGATCCAGCGCAACTCCGCGCCGCCTACCTTCAGGCCGAGACAGCCCGTGGCACACCGGTCGCGCAAATGGCGAACGTCACCAACAGTTACGACTTCACGGCGGTGAAGGTCGCCAAGGCGATCGCGGGCAACCAGGCTTACTGCTCGCCCGCGCGCACCAAGACCATTAAGACCAGTCTCAGCCGGTACTTGTCCGGCGACTTCGAGGCGGTCATCAAGCCGACCGAGAAAGAATCGATGTTCGGCTGGCTCGAGAGTGATGCGCCCGAGGGCCGCGAGGTGTTGGACCCCGAAGCGGTCTTCGATCCCAGGGCCCGCAAGAAGACGAAGACGGTGGAGGAATAGCCGGCTGACCGGCGCTTGGGGCTCACACGCTTGAGCCCTCGCGACACTCGGGCGGCAGTAAATCGCGTATGCTCGCCCAAATCCTGTTTCTCGACCTCGTCAGCAAGGCGGTCATCGGCGGCCTGCTGCTGCTCTTTCCGATCACCACGGCACGCGTGTTTGGCCTGCCGCACGGTCAGGTTGGGCTCTGGGCGCGGCTGCTCGGCGCGCAACTGCTCGGCATCGCGCTTGCCGTCTACATAGAGCACGACAACCAGATGAACGGCCTTGGGCTGACCGGCCTCATCGGCATTAACATCGCAACGATGCTCGTCCTGCTGACGTTCACGGTCGCGCAGGGCGCCGGCACCAAGCGCGGCACGGCGCTGCTCTGGTTCCTGACGATCGGCGCATTTGGCCTCAGCGTCCTGCAGATCGCGCAACTCGATCAGCCGTAAGCGTCCCGTATCGTTAACCTGGCTGGCATGCGTGTTGCTCGCCGATGGCGACGGATTTTCGCGACCGGATAACACGCACGATGCAGGATCTTGACGCTGGACCGCCCGCAAGCGCGGTCGCGCCCCAGGATGCGGCCCGCACCGGCCCATCCGCGCCGGCCTGGCCGCCCATGGTGCCAACCGAGCAGATCGCGGTTGCGACAACCGTCGGTGCCTTCCGCGCACTCAAGCAGCGTTGGATCGCGCTGACCGACGCGCATGCCCTGCCGACGCACGTGTTCCAGCAGTTCGGCTGGATCGATCAATGGCTCCGCTACTATAGCGACAGTTGCCGTGATGGCGATCTCGCGATCGGTACAGCGGAACGCGACGGCCAACTCGTCCTCGTCATGCCACTGTTCATTCAACGTATCGCCGGCGTTCGCTGCCTCAAATGGGCCGGCGATCCGGTCACGCAGTATGGTGACATCGTCGTTGGCGAAACGGCCGATCCGATGCGGCTGATCTCATCTGTTTTTGATGCCGTCATTAGCGAGGCGCGGGCCGACGTCTGCTTCCTGCAACGCGTGCGCAGCGACAGCCAGATCGCGCCATTCTTGGACCACCTCGGCGCGTCAGTGAGCGATCCAAACGAAGCGCCGTTTCTTGACCTCACGCAGTTCGCCGATTTCGACGCCTTTATCGACAGCCGGTTTTCGCGGCGAAAGCAGCGCGAGCACAAGCGGCTCCGCCGCCGCCTCGATGAGACCGGCACCGTGCACATCGCGCATGACCTGACGGGCGCGCAAGCGGGCGACGTTGCCGCCGATGCCATCCGCCTGAAGCGCGATTGGCTTGCCGCCAAGTCGCTCGCGTCGAAGGCGCTGACGGACGAGCGCTCGCTCGCGTTTATGCGCGGCGTCGCGGCCGACGAGACCAACACGATCGCAACGCATGTCGGCGCACTGACGTCGGATGGCGCGCTCGCAGCCGCCCAGATCGGCTTTCCCTACAAGCGGCGGTTATCGCTGCACGTGATCGTCTACGATCTGCAGTTCCAGCGCGCAGCCCCGGGCCTGGCGCACCTGCGCGCAGGAATCACCAAAGCCTTCGAAGACGGCGTTCAAGCGATCGACCTGCTCGCTCCAACAGCCGACTACAAGCGCGATTGGGCAACCGGCGCAATCCCGGTCGCAGACTACACCTACGCCGCCACGTCGAAGGGCCGCGCCTTCGCCGCGCTCTACCTCAAGCACCTGCGCCCTTGGCTGAAAAAAATCGCCCCCCGCGTCCCCCTCGCCCTCCGAAAAATGGTCCGCAGCACAGTCGCATCCGTCGGGTTTTAGGTTGGTGGAGATTTTTTAGTCCAACCTGCGCAAGCTTGGTTGGTAGACGAGTCCGCCAAGCCATTCGCTGCGGCGGGCTACGCTGGCCGCAGGCCAGCTTCGTGCGCCTCGCTTTTCTCTTTTGCTCCAACAGGGCAGCAGCCCTGTTGGCACACGAGTCCGACCGCCACTTGCTGCGGCGCGCTACGCTGGCCGATGGCCAGCTTCGTGCGCCTCGCTCTGGTCTTCGCGGGGTTGGCAGGTGGCAGCCGCGAGGCCGGTGGGTGTGGCGGCGCGCTGACATGTATGGACAAACACGGGAGATGCCCTGGTATCACACGTGTGAGTACGAGACTCCATCGCGCGACCGGAGCTGGCCCGGGGCCAGCTACGTGCGCC
>JBCBIY010000037.1:0-4070 GCA_038523925.1 Pseudomonadota bacterium
ATGGATCCTCGGGACAAGCCCGAGGAAGGCCGTGGAGAGAGGCCCGGCGCCACTGCCACCGCGCCCACGGCAGCCACCCGCCAGCCCCACGACGAACAGAGCGAGGCGCACGGAGCTGGCATCGCCAGCGTAGCGCGCCGCAGCGGGTGGCGGCCGGACTCTCGTGCCAACAGGGCTGTTGCCCTGTTGGACCAAAAAACAAAAGCCCAACCCACCACTCGCTTCCCTTGGGCTTGTCCCGAGGGCCCATGGTTGCCGCAGGCTACGGTTCGCGTTGTGCGTTCGGTGGGAGCCGCGCCCGCACTGGGTCTTGCGATAGCCTTGGCAAGCCGAGAGATGGATCCTCGGGACAAGCCCGAGGAAGGCGGTGGAGAGAGGCCCGCCGCCACTGCTACCGCTCTAGCGGCAGCCACCCGCTAGCCCCGCGAAGACCAGAGCGAGGCGCACGAAGCTGGTATCGCCAGCGTAGCGCGCCGCAGCGAATGGCGGTCGGACTCATGTGCCAACGCGCGGCAGCGCAGTTGGACCAAAGAGACCAGAGCGAGGCGCACGAAGCGGGCCATCGGCACGCGCAGCGCGCCGCAGCGAATGGCGGCCGGACTCGTGTGCCAACACGCGGCAGCGCAGGTTGGACGAAAAAAACACACCGGCGTAACTTGCTGGCGAGAGCTTTGCGGGAGGACGCGATGTCGAAGTTTATTCTTGCGATTGACCAGGGCACGACGTCGAGCCGGGCGATCGTGTTCGACGATGCGCTGAAGATCCGCGGTGTCGGTCAGCAGGAGTTTCCGCAGCACTTTCCGCAATCGGGCTGGGTCGAGCATGAACCGGCCGACCTGTGGGAGACGACGCTTGAGACGTGCAAGGCAGCGCTGCAAGGCGCTGGCGCTGCGCTCGGCGATGTCGCCGCGATCGGCATCACCAATCAGCGCGAGACGACGCTCGTCTGGGACCGCGAGACCGGCGAACCGATCCATCGCGCAATTGTTTGGCAGGACCGGCGCACAGCCGCGCGTTGCGCCGAACTTAAAGAGGCGGGCCACGAGGCGGCGGTCACTGCCGCGACCGGGCTCCTCCTCGACCCGTACTTCTCGGGCACCAAAGCTGCCTGGATCCTCGATGCAGTTGAGGGCGCGCGCGCGAAGGCGGAGGCAGGCAAGCTTGCGTTCGGGACGGTCGACAGCTTCCTCATCTGGAAACTCACGGGCGGGCGCGAGCACGTCACCGACGCTACGAACGCGGCCCGCACGCTGCTCTACGACATCCGCCACGGCCGTTGGTCTGACGAGATGTGCAGCCTGCTCGGTGTGCCGATGGCGATGCTGCCGGAGGTGCGCGATAGCGCGGCCGACTTTGGCACCACGGACCCTGATGTGTTTGGCGCGGCTCTCCCCATTGCAGGCGTCGCCGGCGATCAGCAGGCGGCGACCGTCGGTCAGGCGTGTTTCGAGCCCGGCATGTTCAAGTCGACCTATGGCACCGGTTGCTTCGCGCTCCTCAACACCGGGGCGGAGCTCGTGCCGTCGAACAACCGGCTGCTAACGACCATCGCCTATCAGTTTGACGGCACACCGACGTACGCTCTCGAAGGCTCAATCTTCATTGCAGGCGCCGCCGTGCAATGGCTGCGCGATGGCATCAAAGTCATCGATGATGCGAGCCAGTCGGGTGACCTCGCCGATACTGCGGATGCGAACCAGGACGTATTTCTGGTGCCAGCATTCACCGGTCTTGGGGCGCCGCATTGGGATGCGGAGGCGCGCGGTGCGATCTTCGGTCTGACACGGGCGACGGGACCGGCTGAGTTTGCGCGCGCCGCGCTCGAGGCGGTTTGTTATCAGACGCGCGATCTGCTCGACGCCATGCGCGGCGACTGGCGCGCGGGCGCGGGTTCGGACACCGTCTTGCGCGTTGACGGGGGCATGGTCGCATCGGACTGGACGATGCAGCGGCTCGCGGACTTGTTGGACGCGCCTGTTGACCGGCCGACGGTGCTGGAGACGACGGCGCTTGGCGCAGCTTACCTCGCGGGCTTCCATGTGGGCCTTTATCCGGACCGCGCGGGCTTTGCCGATCTTTGGGCGCGTGAGCGCCGGTTCGAACCGCAGATGGATGCGGAGATCCGCGAGCGGAAGTTGGCCGGCTGGCAGGACGCTGTGCGCAGAACGCTTTCGTCAGCCGGCTCGCGTTAAACGGCTTGAAGCGCGTCGCCGGCTACGGCTGCGCGTAAAGCGCGTCGTGCAGGACGCTGTGGCCCGCCAACAGGTCAATCCCGACCGCACTCTTGACCCAATAGAGCCCCGCGAGCAGGGCGGCCGCGATGGCAACAAGGACGAGTGCGCCAACGGCAGAAAGTGCGACGTGCAGAGCCCGGCGCGCGAGCGGTGTCGCAAGGTCAGCGTTTGCCCTGCCTGACGCGGCCGCTTTGCCAACGCCACGCCGGCGCCAAAACGCAAGCCGCCGTGCCGCAAATGCCTTTGAGATGGCGTCGCCCTCAGGCGCCGGTGACCAGAACGGGACGTAGGCGGCTAGGCTGACACGCTGCATCGGGCACTCCAGATGGGGTTGCCACTTGCCTCACAAGAGACGTGCCAGCTTTGGCCCGGTTGCGTCCCGGCCTAATGGCCCTCGAAGGTCATCAGCGCGTGCGCCTCGACATCATGCGCCTTCACTTTCGCCATGCCGCCGATCTCGGGCAGATCGATCACGAACGTTGCGCCGGCGACCTGACCGCCGCTTGCCTGAACAAGCTTGATCGCCGCTTCCGCAGTCCCGCCGGTCGCAACGAGATCATCGACAATCAGAATGCGGTCGCCCTTGCCGATCGCATCCTCGTGGATCTCGATCGCGTCGACGCCGTATTCGAGCGTGTATTCCTGCCCGATCGTTTTCCACGGCAACTTGCCCTTCTTGCGCATGGGTATGAAACCGCAGCCAAGCCGGTCCGCGATCGCGCCGCCGAGGATGAACCCGCGCGCTTCGATACCGGCCACCGCATCGATATGCGCAGTCCGGAACGGCCGGGCCATCGCGACAATCGCCAGCTCAAACCCCTCAGGGTCGCGAAAAAGCGTCGTCACGTCGCGGAACATGATGCCCGGCTTCGGATAGTCAGGAATCGTGCGAATGAGGTTTTTCAAGTGCTCCACGCGGGTACTCCAAGTCTCGATGCCGCCCGTGCATAGCAATGAAGCGCCGGGCACGGTAGTGTCTCAGTCCTGTGCATTTGTTGCGTCGCGTCACATCAGACGGAGCGGGACCCATGAGCGAGCCAAAGTTCGCCGATCCGGGCGACGAAGACCTGCCGCGGACGCTGCGCCGCGCGAAGGCGGAACGTGCGCAGGCGACCGGTGCGGCAGATGCCGGCAGCCGGCCAGCGGCGGGGGCTGCCTCGCCAAGCAGCCTCGGGTCGCCCGGCTCCCCTGGCACCTCCGGTTCCACGTACGGATCGGCCGACACCTACGATGCGGATGGCTACGACGACGAAGTCACCGTTCGCCGATTCGATGTGCCGTTCTTCCACCTTATGGGCTTCGGCATCAAAGTCGTGCTCGCCGCGATCCCGGCTTTGATCCTGCTTGGCGCGATACTCTACGGCGCCGGCCAACTCCTCAAGTTGTTCTTCCCCGCCCTCGTCCAAATGGAAATCCTGATCAGGTTCCCGAACTGAGGTTGGTGGGTTTCTTTTGGTCCAACAGGGCAAGAGCCCTGTTGGCACACGAGTCCGACCGCCATCCGCTGCGGCGCGCTACGCTGGCCGAAGGCCAGCTTCGTGCGCCTCGCTGTGGTCTTCGTGGGGGTTGGCGGGTGGCTGCCGCGAGGGCGGTGGGTGTGGCCGCGCGCGCTCTTTTTTGGTCCAACCTGCGCAGGCTTGGTTGGCACACGAGTCCGCCAAGCCATTCGCTGCGGCGCGCTGCGCTGGCGATGCCAGCTCCGTGCGCCTCGCTCTGATCTTTGCGGGGTTGGCGGGAGGCCGCCGTGGGCGCGGTGGGTGTGGCGGCGCGCGCTCTTTTTTGGTCCAACCTGCGCAAGCTTGGTTGGCGCAGATTGTTGCGCTTTTCGCGCGCTCG
>JBCBIY010000038.1:0-2733 GCA_038523925.1 Pseudomonadota bacterium
CCAAAAAGAGAGGCAGCCACCCGCCAACCCCACAAAGACCAGAGCGAGGCGCACGAAGCGGGCCATCGGCCCGCGTAGCGCGCCGCAGCGGATGGCCGGGCGGACTCGTGTGCCAACCAAGCTTGCGCAGGTTGGACCAAAAAGAGAGGCAGCCACCCGCCAACCCCACAAAGACCAGAGCGAGGCGCACGAAGCTGGCCTTCGGCCAGCGTAGCGCGCCGCAGCGAATGGCTTGGCGGACTCGTGTGCCAACAGGGCTGTTGCCCTGTTGGACCAAAAAAGAGAGAGCCCGCCACCACGCCCACCGCACCTACGGCAGCCATTTAGTAACCCCACAAAGACCAGAGCGAGGCGCACGAAGCGGGCCATCAGCCCGCGCAGCGCGCCGCAGCGAATGGCGGTCGGACTCGTGTGCCAACAGGGCTGTTGCCCTGTTGGACCAAAAACAAAACTGCGAAGCCCACGGACCGCATGATAATTTTGCGATACGCTAACTCCCCGCAAAATCTCTGCTTTTCGTCGCCGCCCACGGGCAAACCACGCCTATCGCAGGGTTGCTCAGACTTTCGGCATGCAGCAGGCTGTCGCAGTCGGGCGTGCTGCGGACGGTCCGCATGCGGGCACCACGCCGCGGGCCGGCGAAGAAGAAAAGCATGTGGAGGACAGCATGGCAGTCGTCGACGAGAGCGCCGCGCCAGAGCCGGCAACCGACTACGAGGCTGGGAGCGACAACATTCGCCCCTTTGGTTTGGACATTCACAATCCGGTCTTTTTGGTTTCGGCCGGCGTCATCATTGTTTTCGTTGTTTTGTCCCTGTCGTTTCAGCAGCAGTCGGCTGAGTTCTTCGGCTGGCTCCGGCCGATGCTGACGAAGCAGTTCGACTGGTTTCTCGTCTCAGCCGTCAACATCATGACGCTCTTCTGTCTTGCGCTGATCGTCCTGCCCGTCGGGTCTGTCCGGATCGGTGGCAAGGACGCGAAGCCTGACTATTCCTATGCCGGTTGGATCGCGATGATGTTCGCAGCCGGCATCGGTATCGGGCTTCTGTTCTTCGGCGTTCTTGAGCCCGTCTATTACAACTTCGCTGAGAACGGCGCCGCGCGGCCGCTGGGCATCGACATCACGCAGCCCGGCAACGAGTACGTCGGCATTGTCGGGACGATCCACCATTGGGGCCTTGAGGGCTGGGCGGTCTATGCCGTTGTGGGCCTGACACTCGCGATCTTCTGCTACAACAAGGGCCTGCCGCTCACGTTGCGGTCTGCGTTCTATCCGATCCTCGGCGAGAAGGTCTGGGGCTGGCCGGGCCACGTGATCGATACGCTTGCGGTGTTCGCGACGCTGTTCGGCCTGACGACATCGCTTGGCCTTGGCGCGCAGCAGGTGGCGGCCGGCTTGAACGAAGTGTTCGGGATTGCGCCGACGCCCACGGTAACGGTGCTGCTGATTATCGGCATCACCGCGATCGCGCTCTGCTCTGTGCTGCTTGGCATGGACAAGGGCGTGAAGAGGCTATCCGAGATCAACATGGTGATGGCGGTCGCGCTGTTCCTGTTTGTGATCGCGATGACCGGCGTTGTCGACGCGGCGACGCGGTATGTGAGCGTCATGGGGCAGTACATCACGCTGCTGCCGGCGCTCTCCAATCCGTTTGGCCGCGAAGACACGAGCTACTTCCACGGCTGGACGACCTTCTATTGGGCGTGGTGGATCGCGTGGAGCCCGTTCGTCGGCATGTTTATCGCGCGCATCTCGAAGGGCCGCACGGTGCGCGAGTTCGTGCTCTGTGCGCTGATCGCACCGACGGCCGTCTGCGCGCTCTGGATGTCAACGTTCGGTGGCGCTGCGATCGATATGCTGAACGCTGGCGGCGCCGAGGGCGTCAAGGCGACGGTCATCGATGCCTACAAGCCAGAGGGTGCGCTGTTCGGCTTCCTGAAGGAGTTGCCGCTCTACAGCATCGTCGCGCCGATCGCGCTCGTCCTGATCGTGATCTTCTTCGTGACGTCATCCGATAGCGGTTCGCTCGTCATCGACACGATCACGGCAGGCGGCAAGATGGATGCACCGGTCGTCCAGCGCGTGTTCTGGTGCACGCTCGAAGGCCTCGTCGCGATCGCGCTTCTGCTCGGCGGCGGGCTTGCCGCGCTGCAGGGGGCCGCGGTGTCAACGGGCATCCCGTTCACGCTCGTCGTCCTCGCGATGTGCTTCACCGTCTACCGCGCGCTCCAAACGGAAGAGCGCTAGGGAACACCGCCCCCGGCCCGCGCAAACGGGCCGGGGGTTGAGTTCTTTGCCCGTCTACGCTGCCGCGAGTCTTTTTTGGCCCGTCTACGCTGCCGCTCGACGGCGCTTAGAATCCGCGACTAAACGCAGCGCGCGATCCGCAGGCCTGTCGGCCTGCTCCTAGCGCGGTGCTGGCGCTCTGGAATTGGTAGCGGCTGCCTTTGCCGTCAGTGGGTGGCGCCGCGCGTGGTCTTTTTTGGCCCGTCTACGCTGCCGCTAGACGGCGCTTAGAATCCGCGACTAACCGCAGCGCGCGATCCGCAGGCCTTGCGGCCTGCTCCTTGCGCGCTGCTGGCGCTCTGGAAGCGGCAGCCACCCGCCAACCCACGAAGAACAGAGCGAGGCGCACGGATCTGGCTCTGCCAGAGTAGCGCGCCGCAGCGGATGGCGGTCGGACTCGTGTGCCAACGCGCGGCAGCGCGGTTGGACCAAAAAAGAGAGCGCGC
>JBCBIY010000039.1:0-1574 GCA_038523925.1 Pseudomonadota bacterium
CATCGACCGCGCACCGGAGCGGCAGATGAACAGGAGCTGCCGCGGCATCCCGCCGTCAGCGGCGGCGCATTCGGTGAGCTGGGCCATGAAGTCGGGGTTGGGCATCATCGTCGGAAACACCACCCACTCCACCGGCCAAACTCGCTTGGAGGCATCGATCAGGTCGGGCAGACCGACGAAGCTCCATTCCGCCCGGGTGCGGACATCGACCAGCCGAACCGAGTCGTCCGCGCAGAGCAGCGTGTACGCTGCATCCGGATTCATCTCGTCGATCCGCGCCCGCGCCGGCATCATGGTCGCTGTTCCCTCCCGTCCGTGATCGAAGGGCTTAAGCTGGGGGGCGGATTCGCCGCAAAGGATTTTCGACCCGGTGTTAGTAGAAATTTAAGTTGCTGAAGACGAAGTGCTGATGCAGTCCGCTCCTATTCGATTCGATGCTTGTGGAAGTTCTTTCGCATGACAAAGTTGCGCCACTATAATCGGCGCACTCTTCTCGATTCACTACGATGACGGCAGTCTAAGAGAGCGCCCTGCGCCGCATCAACGGGCACGTTTAGCGAACATCTCGATTTTGTGTCGGATATATAAATTTCATTAAAACGAAACAATCACCCCGAGGGTCGCTCCCCGGAGTGCTGCACGGCTCACAAAATTGCAGTGGTCAGTTGGCCAGCTTAGCGATGCGCTGGTGCAGGCGCGAAACCTTACGGCTTGCTGTATTCTTGTGCAGAATGCCGTTGGACGCGCCGCGCATGATCTCGGGCTGCGCCGCCTTTAGCGCTTCGAGCGCCTGCGTCTGATCGCCGGCGGCAATCGCCTCCTCGACCCTGCGGATGAAGGTGCGCACGCGCGAGCGGCGCATCGTGTTGACAGCAGTCCGCTTTGCGATCTGACGGACGCGTTTGCGCGCCTGCGGCGAGTTGGCCATGACTTCCGAACCGTTCCAATGTGATTAGAGGCGCGGGACCTACCCGATCCGCCGCGAGGCGTCAACTCGCTGAGCGCCCTAACGGCCGCGGAAATTCGGGGTGCGCTTTTCGGCGAAAGCATCCATGCCCTCGACTCGGTCCTCGGTGGCGAAGAGCGCGTGGAAAAGGCGCCGCTCAAAGCGCACGCCCTCGGACAGGGTCGTCTCATAAGCGCGGTCCACGGCCTCCTTGGTCGCCAGGACCGCGAGCGGCGCCTTGGCGGCGATCTTGCCCGCGATCGCCATCGCCTCGTCGACCAGCTTGTCCGCCGGGAACAGCCGGCTGACCAGGCCCGAGCGCTCGGCTTCCTCGGCATCCATGAAGCGGCCCGTCAGGTTCATGTCCATCGCTTTGGACTTGCCCACGAAGCGCGTCAGCCGCTGCGAGCCGCCCGCGCCCGGCATCACCCCGAGATTTATCTCGGGCTGGCCGAACTTCGCGTTGTCCGCGGCGACAATGAAGTCGCACATCATCGCAAGCTCGCAGCCTCCGCCCAGCGCATAGCCCTGCACCGCCGCGATCACCGGCTTGCGGATCTGGGTGACCGTCTCCCACTCGGCGGTGATGAAATCCTCGCGGTAGACATCGACGAAGGTCTTCTCGCGC